>PPHI01000041.1 GCA_002901265.1 Rhodopirellula baltica
CCCAAGCACAGCTCTTGGCTAAATCAGATCGAAATCATCTTCGGCGTGATTGCGAAGCGTGTGATGCGGCACGGGAGCTTCACGAGCCGGAAGGACTTGGCGGACAAACTGCGGAGCTTTATCGAGTACTACAACCGCACCTACGCCAAGCCTGTGGAGTGGACTTATGACGGCACAGGGAAAAAATCCGAGAGGCTCAAACGCCCACGAACTTGGCGTGAAAAAACACAATCCACCAAGACTCAGCAGATCCTCGCGCTAGTGGCATAGGAATTAGAATCTGCGGCACTAGCGTCGGGACCTGGGTGCTAGTGCAGACTGCAGGGAAACCGCGGCTAGCGCCGTTCGGCTGATGAAACCATGCCCCGCCTGAGCCGATACGCGCTCGCGTCGGTTTCGTCGCACCCATCAACCGATACGCGATAGAGAGCGGCTAGGTGAATTGCCGAGCCAAACCACCGGGCAGGGATTCGTCGCCTCATCCACTACGTATGGCAGTCGCCATGCGACTCGTGCAAAACCGGAAATCGCCTAAAGGCTAGACTCCAGCACAGGCGGCCCCCACGCAGGGATTCGTCGCCTCATCCAACCGTTAGCCGATACGCGATAGCGTCGGTTTCGTCGGTTTCGTCGGTTTCTGGGTGCCCACACGACTGGTTTTGTGGTGCAGGGCAGTTGATTCTGGTACTTCCGTGGGTGTGGGCGTTCTACGCGTGCACAGGCCCCGTTGCGAGCGGATTAATCGTCACCGATCCCCCGATCTCGCCATTCTTCTTACGTACCTCTCATTGACCAAAGCGCTTGTCGCTAATAGATTTAGCCGCGCTCGGCAAGATAAGGTGAAGTGAATCGGGCGAGTTTGGCGGATCTTCCGATGGTCCGCGGCCGCACCAATGCCGAGTGGACGCCCCCGATTCGTCGCCAGAAGAAGACTTATTTCTCCCCAAGAGCTCTCCCGGCGCGTTAGACCGTAAGTCCTTCCCAGCACAGACGTTACACGTGCAATCACGGGTTACACGTGCGTACACGGGGCAAACCGGATCGCCCGCGGGTGGCTCACGCCCTTTCTAAGACGGTTTCGATAGAGAACAACCATGGCGAACAAGATGGTCTATTACTTCGGTAAAACAAAAACCGAAGGCAAAGGCAAGGCAAAAACTTTACTCGGTGGCAAAGGCGTCAACCTCGCCGAAATGACCTCGATCGGTCTGCCGGTTCCTCCCGGGTTCACCATCACGACTGAAGTTTGCGATCAGTACTACAAAGCCGGTGAACAACTGCCCGGCGGCCTGATGGACGAAGTCGCCAAGGCCGTCAAGAAATTGGAAAAAGAACTCGGCAAGAAGTTCGGCGACAACGACAACCCGTTGTTGGTGAGCGTCCGTAGTGGTGCCGCGGTCAGCATGCCGGGCATGATGAACACGATTCTGAACCTGGGCCTCAACGACGCGGCCACCGAAGGTTTGGCCAAAGCGACCAAGAACGAGCGTTTCGCGTATGACGCGTACCGCCGTTTGATCAACATGTTCGGTGACGTCGTCATGGGCATGGAACACCACACGTTCGAAGTCGCTTTCGACAAGATCAAAAAGAAGTACAAGGTCGAAGACGACACCGAAGTTCCCGCCGAAGGTTTGAAGGAACTTTGCGAAGCGTACAAAGAAGTCTTCCGCAAACACAGCGGCGAAGAGTTCCCACAAGATCCGTTCGCACAACTGGAATTGGCCATCAAAGCCGTCTTCGGTTCGTGGAACACCGAACGTGCGGTCAAATACCGCGAGATCGAAAACATCCGCCACTTGCTGGGAACCGCCGTCAACGTCCAGTCGATGGTCTACGGCAACATGGGCGATGACTCCGGAACCGGCGTCGCGTTCACCCGTAACCCCAACACCGGCGAAAACAAGTTCTACGGCGAATTCTTGATCAACGCTCAAGGTGAAGACGTCGTCGCCGGTATCCGCACCCCACAACCGGTTGCGGAAATGCCAAAGTGGAACAAGGCGATCCACAAGCAACTTCTGGAAATCAAAAAGACTCTGGAAGATCACTACACCGAAATGCAGGACATCGAGTTCACCATCGAACGTGGTGAGCTGTTCATGCTGCAAACGCGAACCGGAAAGCGTACCGGGATCGCCGCCGTCAAGATCGCGTGCGACCTGGTCAAAGAAGGCCTGATCGACGAGAAGGAAGCGGTTCTCCGCGTCCCACCGAACGCACTGACGCAACTGTTGCTGCCAAGCTTCAAGACCACCGCACGCAACGCGGCCGAAGTCCTGTGCAAAGGCATCAACGCATCGCCAGGTGCTGCGGTCGGTAAGCTTGCCTTCACCGCCGAAGAAGCTCGCGCACGCAAAGACGCTGGCGAAAGCATCATTTTGGTTCGCCGCGAAACCAGCCCCGAAGACGTTGACGGCATGAGCGCCGCAGTCGGCATTCTGACCAGCACCGGTGGTGCGACCAGCCACGCGGCCGTTGTTGCTCGCGGTTGGGGCAAGTGCTGCGTTGCCGGTGCAGGCGGCGTTCACATCGACGAAAAAACCAAGAAGATCAAAGTCAACGGCAAGAGCCTGGGCGTCAACGACGTCATCAGCTTGGACGGCACCACCGGTGAAGTCATGCTGGGCGAAGTCGAAACGCAAGAACCAAAACTGTCAGGCGACTTCGCGAAACTGATGAAGTGGGCCGACCAGTACCGCACCTTGGCCGTTCGCACCAACGCCGATTCGCCTGCGGACAGCAAGCGAGCTCGTGACTTCGGTGCCGAAGGCATTGGCCTGTGCCGTACCGAGCACATGTTCTTCGAGCCAGAACGCATCATCCACATGCGTTCGATGATCTTGGCAGAAGACGAAGAGAGCCGTCGCTCGGCACTGGCAAAACTGCTGCCGTTCCAACGCAAAGACTTCGAAGGCATCTTCAAAGCCATGGACGGACTGCACGTCACCGTCCGTTTGCTGGATCCACCGTTGCACGAGTTCTTGCCACACGACGCCGCGGCACAAAAAGAAGTCGCCGCAGAAATCGGTGTGAAACCCGCCGAAGTCAAGAAGCGTACCGGTGCACTGCACGAAGCCAACCCGATGCTCGGTCACCGCGGTTGCCGCTTGAGCATCACCTATCCTGAAATCTTGGAAATGCAAGTTCGGGCGATCACCGAAGCGGCGATCAACTGTGCCAAGAAAAAGATCAAAGCTCATCCAGAGATCATGATCCCATTGGTCGGTACCTTCCAAGAGCTCGCACTGCTTCGCAAGAAAGCCGAAGAAACCATCGCGGCAACCAAGGCAGCAAAGAAGTACGAAGGCGACTTGGACATCGCGATCGGAACGATGATCGAAATCCCACGTGCTTGCTTGACCGCAGACGAAGTCGCCGAACACGCGGACTTCTTCAGCTTCGGTACGAACGACTTGACGCAAATGACGTTCGGCTACAGCCGTGACGACGTCGGCGGATTCCTCGGCGATTACATCAACGAAGAAATCCTGGAAACCGACCCCTTCCAATCGCTGGACCAAACCGGCGTCGGACAACTGGTCGAAATGGGCGTCCAAAAAGGTCGCTCGACCAAGAAGTCGCTGAAGGTCGGTATCTGTGGCGAGCACGGCGGCGACCCCTCGTCGATCGACTTCTGCCACCGCGTCGGATTGAACTACGTCAGCTGCAGCCCGTTCCGCGTGCCAATCGCACGTTTGGCCGCCGCTCAAGCCGCGATCCGCAATAACTAAGCGTCAACGCTCCAAGTGAATTCTTCGAATCGAGCAGACCCAACCGGTCTGCTCGATTTTTTTATGCGCAAGCTGGAGTCTAGCCTTTAGGCGATTTTTGTAAGCAGGAATCGTCGCGAGCGCCGATCCGGCTGAATGATCACAACATCAGCCGGAACGCGCTAGCGTCGGTTTCGTCGGGAACTGGATGTCTGCGCAGACTGCAGGGAAACCGCGGCTAGCGCCGTTCGGCTAATGGGTGGTTGTGATCAGCCGTATTCGCGATAGCGAGCGGTTGTTTGGGTGTGTGTGGTTTGGTGGCTGGTCGGGAACCGCGGCTAGCGCCGTTCGGCTGATGTGGCGCTAAAAACTCGGCCGCCTCACGGAACTGCGGTTGGCGGTTTGTGGGGCGGCGAGGTGGAGTGACACTTGCTCGTGTTGGCCTATTCGATGGCGCCGGTGTTGCCGCCGGTACCTTTGCCGGTGCCCGATGCCGAGAAGTCGGCGGGGAAGACGTTTGCGGTTTTGTCTTGCGATTTGCGGTCTGCGGTCAGGCTGTTGAGGATTTCGTTTTCGAGAGCCGAAACCGATTTGGTCGGGCGAACTTCGTTCTTGGATTGCTTTCCTTGCATCTCAGATTCCTTTTGACGTCAGAAGGGGCGAAGACGATCAACCGAAGAATTGGGCAACGATCCAGTGAAGACGTGTGCCCCCGGACTGGTAAAGGCCGGACCGGCGGTTGATGTCACACGTACGGGCTGAGGGTAGCTCTCGGAAAAGCTGAGGGTCAAGATCGATCGACCGCTACGCTAGCACTGCCAAATAGGTGCACCGAGGACGTCAAATTTGGGCGTGATCCCGAGTCCCGGCTGCGTCGACGCGGCCATCCGTCCGTCGATGCGTTGTGGTGCCCCGTCGGCGATCGATTGTGTGACATACGAATTGAAATCGGTCGACGTGAACAGGAAGTCGGTCGGGGTGCTGTGGGCGAGGTGCGCGATGGCGGCGGTGATGATGTCGCCACCCCAGCTGTCTTCGATCGTCATCGCGATGCCAAGTTCGACGCAGAGGTCGCGTGCTTGACGGGCTTTGGTGAGCCCGCCGAACTTGCTGATCTTGATGTTGACCACGTCCATCGCCTGATCGGCGGCACCTTTTAAGATCGCGTCGATCGAATCGATGACTTCATCAAGAACGAAGGGCAAATTCGTGTGACGGCGGATGCTGAGACACTGTTCGTACGACGCACAGGGCTGTTCGATGTAGACGTCAACGTCACGTACGGCGTCGGCGACTCGCATGGCTTCGTGCATCAGCCAACCGGTGTTGGCATCGGCGACCAGTTTGTCGCCGGGTTGCAAGCGTTCGGCGACGGCATGGATTCGCGCGATGTCTTCGTTGGCGTCGCCGCCGACCTTTAATTGAAACCGCCGGTAGCCTTGATCGCGATAGCTTTGCACGTTATCTGCCATCTCGGCGGCAGGTCGTTGTGAGATGGCGCGATACAAGGTCACGTCGTCGCCATAGCGTCCGCCAAGTAGCGTGCAAACGGGAAGTCCGGCGGCTTTACCCAGGATGTCCCAGCACGCCATGTCGATGGCTGACTTGACGTACGGGTGGCCTTTCATGGTGTAGTCCATCAACCGGTTGAGCGCGGTGAGCTGTGTCGGGTCGGCTCCGATCAAAGACGGTGCGAGTGTTTGGATTCCGGTGCGTGCGCCGAGTGCGTAGGCGGGCAAGTAAACCGGGCCGAGCGGACAGACTTCGCCAAAGCCACTGATGCCGGCGTCGGTGTCGACTTGGACAACCGTGCTGTCGAACACGTCAACACTTTTGCCTTCGGACCAGCTGTAGTTGCCTTCGTGAAGTGGCAGATCGACTTGGTAGAGTTTCAGCCCGGTGATCTTCATGGTTGCTCGTCCGCGAGGTGGTGTCATTGGATCGGTCGAGCATGACTATAGGCGATCGTGTTTGCCGGTGCTGGCGGTGAGTGAGAAGACCGTCGAAGAGTTGGGAGAAGGGGGAGCCAGTGTGAACGTGGGAAATTCAGTGTGGCAGTGGGAAACAAAAAGGTAGAGGGACTCGTCGCCTCGTCCACTACGGGGGGACGAGGCGTTGAGGTTTGTTTGCAAACTAGGGTTGGATGACGCCCAGTAGTCGACGTTGTCCGCGGCGGATGGTGATTCGCAGCGGTTCACCCGCACGTTCGTATTCGGCAACAATCATCTCAAGTTGCTTTGCGGATTCCAGCGGGAAGCGGCCTGCGGTTTCGATGACATCGCCGACCATCAGTTCAGCTTGTTCGGCGATGCTGCCGGCCTCGATCTCGGTGATGACCAGTCCGCCATCCAAGTTGTCGTAGTTGTACTTCTTGGCGATCGCTTCGGTCGCCGGAATGACGCGGGCGCCGAGTACTTCGCCGGCGTTGAACTGGGCCATCAGTTCGTCGGTGCGTTCTTTCAAGTCGACTTGGAGTTTCAGCGGTTGACCGTTTCGATCAACGGTGAGTGCCATCGACGCGCCTGGCGGACGACTGGCAACATAGTTTTTCATTTGCGAGCTGGACAACATTTGTCGGCCGTCGATCGCGGTGACCACGTCATTGGGTTTCAGCCCGGCGGCAGCGGCTGGCATTCCGTCGAGGACTGATTGGATCATCACGCCGCGGCGAGCTTTGAGTTGAAAGCCTTCGATCGTTTTCGCGTTCACGTCGGCAAGACTGGCGCCCAGGAAGCCACGTCGCACCACACCGTGTTCGATAATGGAATTGACAACGGGGCCGGCGATCGAGACGGGGATGGCAAAGCCGATACCAGCACTTGATCCGCTGCGTGACATGATCGCGGTGTTGATGCCGACCAGTTCGCCGCGCAGGTTGACGAGTGGTCCGCCGGAGTTGCCGGGGTTGATCGCGGCGTCGGTTTGCAAGAAATCTTCGAAACCGTGGCCGTCGTCGACGATGCCACGAACGCGGTTCTTGCCGCTGATGATCCCGGCGGTCACTGTTTGTTCCAAGCCGAAGGGGCTGCCGATGGCGATGACCCAGTCGCCGACTTGGATGCGTTCAGAATCGCCGATCGGAATGGCGCTCAGGTTTTCGCGTTCAACTTTGACCACGGCGAGGTCGGTTTGCGGATCGATGCCGACGATCCGTCCGGCGGTGGTGGTGCCATCGCTGAATTCGATTTGCAATTCATCGGCGCCTTCGACGACGTGGTTGTTGGTCAGGATGTAACCGTCGCGACGAACGACCACGCCGCTGCCCATGCCGGTTTGTTCGAGTCGGCGCTGTTGGCCTTCGGGGGCGCCAAAGAATTCTTGGAAGCCGGGCGGAAGTCGACGGCCACCGACGACGCGCGTTTGAATGGTGTTGATGCTGACGACGCTTTCACGGACAAAGTTTGCGACGTTACGAAACGCTGTCGAAAGACCTTCCGCTGCGGCCAAATTTTGACCGCCCAAAGGCTGCTTGTCCGAGTTGCTGAAATCTTGCAAGGCAGCGGAGTTTTGTGCCAAGCGGTTTGGTGGTGGCGTGGGGTTGGTTAGCACGGGTTCTTGCGCGGTTGGATCGTTTCGCAAGAACGCAGGCGTCGTCATGACAACACCTGTCACTAAGGACCCCAACATCATGGCACCGAGTGCGCCACTCACGTGCTTCCACGTTCGGGTGCTGATCGTCGTCGGCATCTTCATTGACTCCGTTAGGTGGGTTGAGATTTGATTTAAGTCGAGTTTTGTTATCAGCGAAAAATGTTCACACCAAGCGACAGATTTACATCGCGTTGGCGGCGACTGATCCACTTCGCTGTCCGGTCGAGAGATGGTCGCAAGGTGGATTACGAAAGGCATTGACGGGGTGATTGAGGGGAAACCTCGGCCCATGTACGTCGCCACCTTGGCAGGTATCGGAAGCGGCGTTTAGCGAAAGCAAATTCGAGACCAAACGACGCACCGTGCGATACCGGCACCCTTACATCTTGTTTTAGGGGAAATGTCCGCCATTTTCTATTACGTCGTGGCTTCTCGATTTGGTAACTTACGACAAAGGGTAATGGTGCCGATATCGCAACGGTGCCCTGTCGGCCGAGCGGTCGGCAACATCGCCCCCGAGAGTGTTCGCTGTGAAGCTACCGCAGCGGCCATACCTGAAGATGGAACAGGTCTTCTGCAATGCGTGATATCTTGACTGTGATTCTGGCGGGTGGTCGTGGCTCACGACTTGAACCTTTGACCCGAGACCGAGCCAAGCCTGCGGTGCCGTTCGGCGGGCTGTATCGAATCATCGACTTCGTGTTGAGCAACTGTTTGAACAGCGACATGCGTCGGCTGTTATTGTTGACACAGTACAAGGCACAGTCGCTTGACCGGCATATCAACACAGCATGGCGGCAGTACTTTTGTCGAGAGCTTGGCGAGTTCATCGACGTGGTGCCGCCACAGCAACGGATCGCTGGCAATTGGTATTCGGGAACGGCCGATGCCGTTTATCAAAACATCTATGCGATCGAGCGTGAGAAGCCCGAGCATGTTGTGATCTTGGCCGGTGACCATATCTACAAAATGAACTACGACCCGATGGTTGAGTTCCACCGCAAAAGAAACGCCGATATCACGATCGGGGCGCTGCGTGTCAGCACCGAAGAGGCGAAGCAGTTCGGCGTGATGCAAATCGATACCGACCATCGTGTGCTCGGTTTCCAAGAAAAGCCCAGCTCGCCGATTCCGTCGCCCGAAGACCCAGACGTTTGTTTGGCGTCGATGGGGATTTACGTGTTCAACGCAAGGTTCTTGTACGAGGCGTTATGCAATGACGCCACGAACATGAAAAGCGACCATGACTTTGGTAAGAACATCATCCCGGGTGCGATCGATTCACACACCGTGTGCGCGTACCCATTCATGGACGAGAATCGTAAAAGCCAAGCCTACTGGCGTGACGTTGGTACGCTCGAAGCGTACTACGAAGCGTCGATGGACTTGATTTCGATCGATCCGCAATTGAACCTCTATGACGAGCATTGGCCGGTACGGGCTTTTCAGCCCAACCTGCCACCTCCGAAGTTCGTTTTTGGCAGCGAGGGCGGCTCGACCCGTCGAGGTTACGCGCTTGATTCGATGGTCTGCCAAGGTGCGATCATCAGTGGCGGCCATGTGTCGCGAAGCATTCTAGGACCTGGCGTTCGAGTCAACAGTTACGCATCAGTCGAAGACAGCATCTTGTTCGATGATGTCAACGTCGGGCGTCGAAGTCGGCTGCGGCGAGTGATCGTCGACAAGGGCGTTTCTATTCCGGCGGAAACCGAGATCGGTTTTGACCCAGCCGCCGATGCCGCTCGTGGATTAAAGGTCACCGAGAGCGGATTGGTGGTGATCAGCCGCGGCGAAAAGATCTCGCCCGCGTCTGTGGTCGGGCAAGTCGGTTAAGTAGCTCGATGATTCGGGTAGTGGATCTTGTTAAAGATCCGGCTTGAAGGCAGTGTGAAGGGAAGGCAGTGTGAGTGGGATCTTTAACAAGATCCACTACTTGGTTTGTCCAATAGCGGACGGCGAGTCCTTTGTGAAAGACTCGCCGTCGGCGTGGTTTTTGGTCAGTCGCGTTTGTGATTAGCGAACGTCGAAGCGATCCAAATTCATTACTTTGTTCCAGGCGGCGACAAAGTCTTGGACGAACTTTTCTTCGCCGTCTTGGCTGGCGTAAACTTCGGAGATGGCTCGCAGTTGCGAGTTGGATCCGAAGACCAAGTCGACCGCACTGGCAGTCCATTTGGCTTTTCCAGTGCTGCGATCACGGCCTTGGTAAAAGTGCTCGCAGACGGGAGACTTTTTCCACTGCGTATTCATGTCCAACAGGTTTACGAAGAAGTCGTTCGACAGTTGGCCAGGCGAGTCGGTGAAGACTCCTAGGTCTGGATAGCCAACGTTGGTGCCCAGGACACGCATCCCGCCAACGAGGACCGTCATCTCTGGTGCGGTCAGCGTCAACAATTGGGCTTTGTCGAGCAACAGTTCTTCGGCCGGGCGATCTTGGTGATGGCCGAGGTAGTTTCGAAAGCCATCGGAGGTCGGCTCCAGCGGTTCGAACGATTCGGCATCGGTCATTTCTGCGGTGGCATCGGTGCGACCCGGTGTGAACGGGACATCGACGGAGTGGCCGGCGTCACTGGCCGCTTTTTCAACAGCCGCACAACCGCCAAGGACAATCAGGTCAGCCAACGAGACGCGTTTGTCGCCTTGCTGCGATGCATTGAATTCCTTTTGGATGCCCTCCAGAGTACTGAGCACATTGGCGAGCTCGTCGGGTTGGTTGACGGGCCAATCTTTTTGTGGAGCCAACCGAATGCGTGCCCCGTTCGCACCACCGCGTTTGTCACTGCCACGGAAAGTCGACGCGGAAGCCCAAGCGGTGGAGACCAATTGCGGAACGGATAAACCGGAATCGAGCAGCTTTGTTTTCAAGCTGGCGATGTCGGAGTCGTTGATCAATTCGTGATCGACGGCGGGGACGGGGTCTTGCCAGATTTGAGGTTCGGCGACCCAGGGACCCAGACACCTTGAAACGGGGCCCATGTCACGGTGAGTCAGCTTGTACCAGGCTTTGGCGAACGCTTTTTCGAATTCCTCGGGATGTTCGTGAAAGCGTTTGGAGATCTTGTTAAAGCCGGGATCCATCTTGAGCGCGATGTCGGTCGTGAACATCATCGGCGCGTGTGTTTTGTTAGGCAGGTGCGCGTCGGGGACAAGCGTTTGCGCTGCCTCGTCTTTGGGTTTCCATTGATGGGCACCGGCGGGGCTCTTGTTCAGTTCCCATTCGAAGCTGAACAGGTTGTCGAAGTAATCGTGCGACCATTGGGCTGGCGTGGACGTCCAAGCGCCTTCCAGGCCACTGGTGATCGTGTCTTCGGCGTTGCCTTTGCCATGCGTGTTGATCCAGCCCAAGCCTTGTTCGGCGAGGCCGGCGGCTTCGGGTTCGGGGCCGACATTGCCTTTGGGGCTGGCCGCACCGTGTGCTTTGCCGAAGCTGTGTCCGCCAGCGATCAGTGCAACGGTTTCTTCGTCATTCATTGCCATCCGGCCAAAGGTGCGACGGATGGCTTCGGCGGCGGCCATCGGATCGGGTTGACCCTTGGGGCCTTCCGGGTTGACGTAGATCAGACCCATCTGTGTTGCGGCGAGCGGGTTTTCCAATTCGCTGTCGTCTTTGTCATAGCGTTTACCGCCAAGCCATTCGCTTTCGGGGCCCCAGTAGATGTCTTCTTGAGGTTCCCAGACATCGGCACGTCCGCCGGCAAACCCGATCGTTTCGAAGCCCATTGATTCCAAGGCGCAGTTACCGGCGAAGACCATCAAGTCTGCCCAGGAAATCTTGTTGCCGTATTTCTGTTTGATGGGCCAAAGCAGGCGACGTGCTTTGTCCAGGTTGGCGTTGTCGGGCCAGCTATTCAGAGGCGCAAACCGCTGTGTGCCATAGCCTGCGCCACCACGTCCGTCGGTCACACGGTAAGTACCAGCACTGTGCCATGCCATGCGAATGAACAAGGGGCCGTAGTGACCGTAGTCAGCCGGCCACCAGTCCTGCGACGTGGTCATCAGGGCGTTGACGTCTTTCTTAAGCTCGTCCAAGTCCAGCTTGGCGAATTCGTCGGCGTAGTTAAAATCCGGCCCCATGGGATTTCCCTTGGCCGAGTTTTGGTGCAGGACGCTGAGGTTCAGTTGGTTGGGCCACCAACCGGCGTTGGACATTGAACCCGCTGCGGTGGTGCGCATTCTCGCTGGGGCGTATTCATGTGTGCCGCCAACAACGGGACATTGCGCCGCGTCACCGGACGCAGTGTTTGTCTGCGAAGGGTCTGCCTGGGCAGGGCTCGATTGAGCGAACGCAGTTGTTGAGGAGCCTGCGACGCAGCCCGCTGCGAGGACCAACAGACGAAAAGGTTTGGCGGTTTTTGCCAAAGCCATGGACATACGATTCATTGTGATCTCCGGGGAATGGTCGTCACGGGGGCTTTCGGGCAACGATCCCGAAAACGCTCTACTTTTAGACCGGTGTTACTTTCAGACCACTGTAGGCCTCGAAGAAGGGGCTTTCCAATGCATTGTCCCGATGGCTTCCATGCATTAGGTGCATGGGGAGATCTTCGCGAGGGTGAACATTCAGTGACCAAACACTTCGTCCACCAAGCCCGGATCACTGCGCAGAGGTGCTGACGTTTAGCTTGCGCATTCGCGAAGCGAGCGTGGTCGGTTTCAGGCCCAGCACTGCTGCGGCACCTTCGGGACCGTAGATTTTGCCAGCACATTGTCGCAGTGCGTTGCGAATGTTGTTGATCTGGAGCTGAATCAATTCAGCCTCGGTCAAAATGGATTCGGTGTCGGTGTTCGACCGGTAGTGTTGGTCGTCAATCTGTCCCAGCTCGGAGAGGTCGTCGTGTAGGTCGAAACGCAATTTGCCATCGATTGATACGATGGCGGAGCGTTCAAGCACGTGTTGAAGTTCACGAATATTTCCAGGCCAGTTGTATCGCTGTAATTGTTGGACGTTGGCGAGCGTTAGGCGAAACGATTTACGACCGAGCTTGCGGCTGATCGAACGGAGGAAGTGCTTCGCGAGCAATGGTATGTCTTCGGAGCGCATGCGCAGCGGCGCGAGTTCGATCGGGAAGACGCTCAATCGGTAATAGAGGTCTTGGCGGAAGCGACCTTTGATCGCTTCGTTGCGCAGGTCACGGTTGGTGGCTGCGATGATGCGAACGTTGACACGGCGTGTTCGTTCTTCGCCAACGCGTTCGAGTTCGCCTTCCTGCAACACGCGTAGTAGTTTCGATTGCAGGTCCAAAGGGATCTCACCGACTTCATCGAGGAACAGTGTTCCACCGTCGGCCAGTTCGAATCGTCCGGCACGGTCGCGGAGTGCTCCGGTAAAGGAACCTTTGCTGTGTCCAAAGAATTCGCTCTCGTAGAGTTCACGTGGGATTGCCGCACAGTTCACTTTGATCAACGGCCGGTCGCAACGGTCGCTGCGGCGATGGACTTCACGAGCGATCAGTTCCTTACCGGTGCCGCTTTCGCCAAGCACAAGCACACTTGAGTCGGTTGGGGCGACTAGGTCGATTTGGCGAACGATGGTTTGTAGCGCGGCGCTTTGTCCGACCAGTTCACCAAAGGAGACTTCGCCGACTTCTTCACGTAGATATTCATTTTCAAGTTCCAGCCGTCGACGGAGCGATTCGATTTCGTCAACGGCTTGGGCGCTGGAAATCGCTGCGGCCAGTTGGTCGCTGATCATCATCAGCCATTGGTCGCAAGATGGCCCGATCGGGACTCGTGAGAAGATGCCGAGCACTCCGAGCGTCTCATCTCGATAGCGCAGCGGCATGCCTTGGAAAGCGACGATGCCTTCGGATTCGACCCAGGCGGGATCGACGATCCAATCGGATCCTTCGCCGATGTTGATACGGATCGGTTCCCCGGTTGCCGCAATCTGGCCGACTTTTCGAACGCCCATTGGCATTCGCCGAAAACTTCCATCCGTGTCTTGCCAGTGCTGATCTGGATCGACACGGCTATTTCCGAAGCTGGCCGCCAAGTGCAAACATGCGCGACGGTCACGGCATTCGGTGGCAAGTGAGCAGCGGTCGCAGTCGCCGTCACGTGGTGGCTTGGTCAGCCAAATCCGTACCAACGCAATCTGTAGATCGTGCCCCAGTCGCTGTACCGCAAGGGGGAGCAGCTCGGGCAAGTGATGTTTGCCTGAGATCGCGAGCAAGATCTCTTTCGGGTCACCAAAAACGGCATACGTATCAAGTCCCATCGATTCGATCCGGTAACGAAATAACGTGATTGTGTAACGATATTTCATCGTACCACGAAATGTCGTGGCTATTGGTTTTGCCCTGCCGGTTTTTTAAATCCTTGCTGGGTAATGACTTGCGGATTTGTTGTGAGGTTTGGCACGAGAGCTGAATAGAGCTGTTCTTCGTCAGGCAAATGGCCTGAAACAAAACTCTTTCCACTTTCGATTTGGAGAATCTCCGATGTCCCGTCTACCACACGTTAGCGTTGAACAAGCCGATGCCAAAGTTCGTCCCCTCTACGACGCGATCCAGTCAAAGCTGGGGATGGTTCCGAACATGATGCAGGTCATGGGGAACTCGGCCGCAACGTTGTCGGCGTACTTGCAGTTCAGCGGACAATTGGCCACTGGTGTTTTAACGGCAAAGCAGCGTGAGCTGATCGCGTTGTCGGTTGGTCAGGCCAACGAGTGCGGCTACTGCTTGGCAGCTCACTCGGCGCTGGGCAAACACGCTGGGCTCTCTGGCGAGCAGATTGCTGACGCCCGTCGTGGCAGTTCTGTTGATTCGAAAGACGATGCCTTGGTCAAATTCGCCCGTGCGATCGTGCAGAAGCAAGGGTTTGTCAGCAGCCATGACTTGGCGGACATTCGCTCGCATGGCTTTGGCGAAGACGCGGTGACAGAGATCATCGCCAACGTGGCGCTGAACCTGTTCACGAATTACTTCAATCACGTCGCCGATACGGAAATCGATTTTCCGGCGGCACCGGAATTGGCGGTCGCTTCCTAAGGCCACTCGGGTAAAAGGATCAGCGCATCAAAAAACGGCTTCGCACCTTTGGTGGAAGCCGTTTGTGATGTTTTGTACTAGCCGAGGCGATTAGCCTTCGGCTGGTGCGGCCATGACGGCGTCGTTCGTGACTGGGATGTCATCACCTTGCGAAGCACGGTTATCGAACAGCGTGAACATGATGAACAGTCCGACGAAGACGAACGATCCGAGGAACCAGATGACGTTCATCGGTTTGTCGAACGCTAGGTGCATGAAGATCGAACCGACCAGCACTGCTTTGATGGTGGCGATGATCATCACGACGATGATGTCGTAGCTACCCAAGTCAAAGTTCGCCTGAAACACCGTCAGAACGGTCAGCAAGGTCAAGACGACAAAGACACCGAACAACAACGGCAGTGGCAATGGGTGCGCGAAATCGTAACCTTCGCGAGAGCCTTCGTGTGCTGACATGGTGAGTATTAAACGGTTCAGAAAGGGAGTTGGCTTGGTGAAACGATCGACGGTCGGTGGCAGGCTGCCTTACCGGATCAGGTACATCAGCGGGAACAGGTAGATCCAAATCAAGTCGACCAAGTGCCAGTACAGACCGACGTAGTCGACGGGACCAAAGTAGTTCTTGTTGAAATCTTGTCGCAAGGCACGGACGAGCAACCAGATCAGCACGCCGATACCGGCGAGGATGTGAATCGCGTGAACGCCGGTCATGCAGTAATAGATACTGAAGAACACGCCCGCGCGGCTTTTACGCATCACGTTTTCTTCTGCCGCGGCGACGGTGGCCGAAACGTCATCGTAGACGTGATAGGTGATCGCACCGTTTGCCATGTCGTTTTGGGCCTGACGGGCAGCAAGTTCGCCTTGCAAACCGGTGTTGGTCGTGTCGGCAGCGAGACGTTTGATGACGTCCAGTTCGTTGTCACTGCTGACCATGGTTCCGGGAGCGACGAGACCTGCAATGGCTTCCGTAGGTGCAGCTTCGGCGGTCTCTTCCGTTGCCGCTTCTTGCTCATGCGATTCGGCAGCGTGTTCGCCTTCGCCCGCATGTTCTCCTTCAGCGTGCGAGTCGTGCTCACCGCCTTCGACGTGAGCAGCGTGTTCGGTTCCATGGGATTCGCTACCGCCAGATTCCAGGATTGTTCCCAGTCCGACACCGACGAAGAAGCACAGGAAAACGACCAAGATTGGCTTGGCACATTCGAATTGGAATTTGGCTCCACGCAGGAAGCTGACAACCAACCAGATAAAGATCCCGACTGTGGCCACTGCGAACGGGGCGCAGATGTAAGCCAAGTAGTTCGGCCCACCGACAGGGTGTGGGTTGCTTGGGTCGTAGGTAAACAGACCGGCAGGCAGCAGGCCCATCGTCCATTTGTGCGAGTATTCGATCGCCTTGACGCCCAAGAAGATCATCGCACAGCAAAGTGTTGATGCGATCAGGGCGGCGGTCTTTTTGTGTTGTTCGAGCTGCGACGCACGAACGGCCCAAGCCATCGTGAAGGAGCTGAACAGCAGAACGCCGGTGTTGATCGCACCAAGTTTGGTGTTCAAAAACTGGCTGCAGCCTTCGAAGACGTCAGGACGCCAAGATCGGTAAATGGCGTAGGCACAGAACATCCCGCTGAAGAACAGGACTTCGGTTACCAGGAAAATCCACATCCCGAGCTTACCACTATCGAACTGTTGTTCGGGGGTGTCGAAGTGGTGAGCGAGGTACGACGGATGGTCGTGGTCGTGACCGTGTGAATCGGCTGAATGGTCGGCCGTGGCAGAGTGCCCGGCATCAGTGGTAGCCATCAGTGGAGTCAACCGTGCGGGGGAAATGGATGTTTAAAAGTGCAAAGTGGATCGGAATCGCCTCCGAGGCGTCGTCCCGATGCGAGGACCGAAGGTTGACCGTGGTCGGCTTCGATCGTCGCGGTATCTATGCGATTGCTATTTCAATAGCGGGGAACTATTCCCCGGCGTGTGCTGGGCTTTCGGCGGGTTTTTCGCTGGGGACGGTTTCGCGTTTCGGCTCAATTTTCACGTAGCGTTCTGAAGCCGCGTCCCATTGGATGTCACCGAATTCGTAGGGGTCACCTACTACTGGTGGGCGTTCAAAGTTGTAGAACGGCGGTGGCGAGGTGCAGGCCCATTCCAAGGTTGCGGCACCCCAAGGGTTCGCAGGGGCTTTCTTGCCTTTGACCAGCGAAACCAGCAGGACGACCAATGCGACCAACAATCCGATGCCGAGCAGCAAAGCACCCCAGGTGCTCATCGCGTGCAAGCCGGCGAACTCAGGGTCGTAGGTCGCGTAACGGCGAGGCATCCCGCGGCTACCGAGGACGAACTGTGGCAAGAAGGTGAGGTTGAAACCGAGGAACACGATCACTGCGGAAATCTGTCCGCCAAGTTCGTTGTACATGCGGCCGAACATTTTTGGCCACCAGTGGAAGACAGCACCCAGGAAGGCAACCAGTGTTCCGCCGACCATCACGTAGTGGAAGTGGGCGACAACAAAGTAAGTGTCGTGCAGGTGCATGTCGGTTGCGAGCGTACCGAGGTGAAGTCCGGTCAGACCGCCAATTGTGAACAGGAAGATGAACGCGATGGCGTAGCACATCGGCGTGGTCATCGTGATCGCACCCTTGTACATCGTGGCCAACCAGTTGAACACCTTGATGGCCGATGGTACGGAAACGGTGAACGTCAGGGCACTAAAGATGATCGTGGTCATCGAGCCCATGCCCGCGGTGAACATGTGGTGTCCCCAGACCAAGAAGCCCAACAAGGCAATCGCGATCGAGGAGTACGCGATGAAGCGGTAACCGAAGATTCGTTTGTGCGAGTGAACACTGATCAGTTCGCTGATCACGCCGAAGGCGGGCAGAATCATGATGTATACAGCGGGGTGGCTGTAGAACCAGAAAAAGTGTTGGTAGGTGACAGGGTCACCGTTGTATTCGGGGTCAAAGATCCCGATGTGCATGGTGCGTTCAGCGATCAGCAACAGCAGCGTGATGCCCAAGACGGGCGTCGCCAAAACCTGGATGATGCTGGTCGAGTAGGTTGCCCACAAGAACAGTGGCATGCGGAACCAAGTCATCCCTGGCGGACGCATCGTGTTGATGGTCACGATGAAGTTCAGACCGGTGAAGATCGAGCTGAAACCCAGGATGAACGCACCCGAGGTAGCCAAGATCACCGAGGTGTCAGTTGTCGTGCTGTAAGGCGTATAGAACGTCCAGCCGGTATCGAGACCGCTGGCGAGCAACGCCATCACGAAGAACACGGCTCCGGCGACCCACAGAAAGAAACTGCTGAGGTTCAGTCGTGGGAAGGCGACGTCTTTGGCACCCAGCATTACGGGCACCAGGAAGTTACCGAGTGCGGCCGGAATACTGGGGATGATAAACAGGAACACCATGATCGCCCCGTGAAGGGTGAAGACCTGGTTGTAAATGTCGTTGGGGGCCTTGTCAGGGGCGAGCCACTTGAAGAATTCGTTGTTGAACAACCATCCGTCTGGCGCGAACAGGTGCAAACGAATCCCCAGTGCCAGCAGACCGGCAATAAGGAACGCCAGCGAGACGCCGACCAAGTACATCACGCCGATTCGCTTGTGATCCAGAGTGAAGACCCAGGTCAATAAGCCGCGCGAGTTGGTCAGGTAGTTTTCTTCAGGAGTCGGGTAGCCTGGATCTTTGACTTCGTATCCGGCTGGGACTGATCCAACAGACATTATTTACCTCGAACGATTGGCTCTTCCGGTCGTCGTTGCTCGTTGAGCAAGTCGGCAGTTCAGAAGAGTTTAGCGTGAATTCGGTGTTCTTTTAAATTGTTTCGGGGAATCGTAATCGCTCGCCACGTCTGCGGCGGCGTCGCAGGCTTACTCGGCCGCCGCTTCGGCGGGTTGTCCTTCACCTTCGGCGGCGGTCGTTTCGCCACCGCTTGCTCCGGCTTCGCCGAGGCTCTTGATGTATTCGATCAAGCTATAAATGTCGTCGTCAGTCAGCTGGCCTTTGTAGCTCGGCATGACAGGTTGGAATCCGGCAGCGATCTTGGCTTTCGGGTTCAGGATCGACTCACGCAGGTAGTTCTCGTCCGCGGTGACTGATTCGCCGCTTGCCAGCGGACGCGATTTACCGGCGAGGTCTTTCCAGCTTGGGCCGACCAGTTTGGTTCCGTCGATCGAGTGGCAGCTTTTGCATCCGCGGCGTTGATACAGTTTTTCGCCGTAGCTGGCGGGTGACTCGGTCGATGGGCGGCTGCTGTATTTTTTGATCCAAGCTTCGAGGTCTTCACGGGTTTCGTGAACGACAACGACGGTTTGCATTTGCGAGTGATTCGTTCCGCAGTACTCTGCACAGTAGAGGTCGTAGAACGAATAGCCATCGGGGGTGAACTGACGTGCGTCATAGTCCCAGCTGGCGTTCGTTTCGGCGTCTTTGGCGGCCAGTTGTTCCAGCTCTTCGTCGGTCGCGATCTTTTCGCTCGGCTCGGTCGCTTTGAACCACATGTAGTTGAAACGGCCAGGGACGATGTCCTTTTTGACGCGGAACGCAGGGATGTACAGGCTGTGGATGACGTCTTTGCTTGTCATCGTCAGCTTGGTTGGCTCACCGGCGACCACGTGCAATTCGGGGTGAATGACGAACTTGCCGTAGTTGATGCCCCAGCCCCATTTGTAAGCGTCGACACCAAGGTCATAAGCGCCTTCTGGGATGGTGCGGTGATTCAGGAAGCCCTGTGCACCGAAGTAGAACATCACGATCAGCAAGAATGATGGGCCGATCGACCAAACCAATTCGATGGTGGTGTTGTGATCCGTTTGGCTTTCCGCTTGTTGGCCTTTCGCTTTCTTGTATTTCAGTGCGAAACCGAACAACGCGATCACGATCGCGATGAAGAAGATCAGCGCGACGATGGTGATGAAGTGAAAGATCCAGTCGGAATCCGACGAGAACGTCGATGCCGACTTTGGGAAAAGCGACAGCTTGCTTTCAGTTTGGTCGGCAAGCAACGTGATCGCAGCGGGAATCATGTTCAACATTTCGAAAGGTGAGTTTGATTTATTGTTCGTTCGAATGGGTTTCGACAGCGGACGGGTTGTCTGAACTGTCGACCGGCGAGCCAGTCGCATGGGGACTTTGGTCCGCCGAACCGGGACCGCCTTTGCGACCGACCCAGTAGGGAACCAGTGCGGCCAACATCACCCCGATGAAGCCAAGCCCACACAGACGCATGAGTCGCCAAGCGTGCGGTGTGTAGGAATTGGAGTCGGGGTCATAGCTGTAGCACCACATGATGAATTGGTCGACGGCGTTTCCGACCGTTCCTTCGCCCGCTTCGACCAAAGCGAGTTTCAGTTGATCAGCCGGAAAGTCCAGCGAAAGCGAATAGCGTGTGATCACGCCTTTGGGCGAGATAAACGCCAGCATCGCTGGGTGGTTGTATTGTTGAATGGCTTCGTCGTAGCGGTATCGAAACCCAACGGTGTCAGCCAACTTGTCGATCACCGGCTGTTTGGCGGTGGTGAAGGTCCAACCGCGGTTTGCGAGCGGCTGATTGACAACATCGTCGACGTATTTTGCTTTGGTTTCCGCGGCCCGTTTCGTCGTCTCTTTGGGATCGATGCTGACGGTCAGGATTCGGAAGTCTTCGCCCAGTTTCAGGTCCAACTGATTCAGCGACGCGGTCAGCTGGTTCAGTTGGATACTGCACAGCATTGGGCAATTGCTGTAGTTCATCGTGAAAATGGTTGGGACGGTTCCGTCGATGACGTCCGCCACTTTGATTTCATTGCCGTTGGAATCCGTCAACGATAAATCCAGGGGCAGCGAGTCGCCCAAGTTTTGATCGACGGTGATTCCCTCGGCTTCGCGAGGCAACCCGGTGTTCAGCGTGACGGCGTCGTTGTCGGTGAACGCGCCTTGTGCGAACGCACTGGATTCACCGCAGAGCACGTGTCCGGCGCACACGACGAGCGTGATCGCCAAGTAGGCGATGGTCGTGATACCGGTCGCTTGCATCCGCGTGAATGCAGTTTCCGGCGAGCTAGGTTGCGTCGCTTTCGTTGTCATCAGCGTGGTTGTCGGAGTGCGCCTCTTCGATGACCGCTTGCATCGCTTTCTCGATCGGCATGATTGCGTTGCCCGTCGCGGGGTCGGCGCCGTAGCGAGAGATGCTTTCGGTTTGGTCGGTCAACACTTGGTTTTGTCGGCTGTAGCTGCTGTCAGCTTGGAGCTGAGTTTGGTGCGCGTCTACCAGGAGGTAGTACACGTACTGAACCGCCAAGATGGTGACGATCGTCACAAGAACCGAACCGATTCCGATCACGAAAATCTGGCGTGTATCTAGGTCGTCGTATTTAGCCATGGCTTTATTTGTCTGATTCTATCGGTCTTGGGCCGAAATGCGGAGGCGGAAAACCCGTTGATGCGACGCGGTGTCCCGCCCCCTCCTGTGTACTAATGCCGTCCTAAAGGTTTTCGAAAACGATCGATTCACGGAGGCGTGGGTCGCGAACAGCGATCACACGGTTGCCGCTGGCAACACGGAGACCGAGGCCAACGAACAGGGCGGTCATGCCAACGATCGAAAGGATGCTGGCAATCAGGCCAAGTGCTCCACCCAGGTTGGGAATGTTTTCGTGAACAAGATGCCGGGCTTCGGGCATCACGATCCAGTAAATGTCAATTGCGTGCATGACCAGGATGTAACACGCCCACATCGCCATCAGGCCGGGGCGGCGTCGGATGTGACGGCTCATCGTGCCAAGGAAAGGCACCAACCAGTGCAGCAAAATCAGGGCGATCGAAAGACCGCCGAAAACACCCCGCTGACGGGCGAAAAACCATTCCGTTTCTTCTGGCATGTTTCCGTACCAGATCAGCAGGTATTGGCTGAATCCGATGTAGGTCCAGAAAACGATGAAACCGAAGATGTATTTGCCAAGGTCGTGGTAATGCTCGACCGTGATTTCGTCTTTCATCGCGCCGTGACGTTGCAGCACGTACGACACGACGGTGATCAAGCAGTGTGCACTCAGGATCGCGCCGGCAAAGATGTAGACGCCGAACATGGTCGAGAACCACATCGGTGCCAGGCTCATGCCCCAGTCGAACGCCGCGAACGAGGTCGTCAACGCGAACAGCATCACAGCGGGGCCAGCCCAGTACTGCATGCGATCAGTCGCGGCGCGTTCGCCGGTTTCATCCTGAGTGGTGCTGCCACGCCAGTAATACACGGCGAGTCCGCCCCAGATCAGGAAGTACAGAACCGACCGTGCGATGAAGAACGGTGCGTTCAAGAAGCTGGTTTTGGTGGCCCACATTTTTGCGTCTAGCCCGTGTGCGCTAGCAAAATTCGGGTCGGTCCAGACGAACAGTCGACCTTCGAAGAATAGCGAGAACAGGATTGGCAAAAACAGGATCGCGAGCGGCAAGATCAAGATCATGAAGCATTCGGCGATGCGACGAACCACCACGCTCCATCCCGCACGCACGAGGTGCTGGATCAGGACGAAGAACAGCGAACCGAGTGCCAGAGTCAGCACATACATGTACGCCGTCAGGTAGGTTGAAAAACCGAATCGTGGCATCGATTCGCTTTCGGCGGCGAATGCCATGCCGACGCCAACGATAAGTGCCACCAAGCCGCCACCGAGCAGCGGCAATTGCAAACTGGCCAACGACGATGGCAGGCTGAACGTCGGATCGTCCGCTGGCTTAAACTTCGGTGCGGCGTGTTCGGACATGTTTGAACTGAAGTTGACTGTACAGAAGCGTGGTTGTTTCTAAGGCGAATGCCACCGGCAATCGCGGTTTAATAATCTCGCGTCGTTGGGACGCGAAGCTGACATCAATTACTTTTGCTCGCGAGCGGCGGCTGCCTTGGCGGCTTCGTCGGCTTGTCGTTGCAGCTCTTTTTGGGCGGCGTCGACAGCACTTTTGACTTCTTCTTTGCGACCTTCTGGAATCAGGTCCATCGTCGCATTTTGGCTTTTCTGCAAGGCGCGAACATAGGCGACGATAGCCCAGCGGTCTTCGACCTTGATCTGTCCGGCGTAGCCCGGCATTTTGCGAATCCCGTTGCTGATCGTCGAGAACAGCTTTCCATCGGGGTATTTGTCGCTGTACAGCGTGTCTTGGTGCATGTTGGACGGTGGCACCCAGGTGTCGAAACCTTTTTCCTGAGCACGTTGATTGACTAGGCCGTTGCCTTTGCCGTCCATGCCGTGGCAGACACTGCAGTAGATGCCGAATTGTTGTTGGCCGCGGGCCATCAACTCGCTGTCGACGGTCATCGGGTTTTCGGTGACCCAAGGTGTGGTGTCCATCACGCTTGGTGTTTCTTTGTCGTCCTCGGCTTTGGCGACATCGGTGACTTCGTCGGCTATCGCGGCTTGGTCATCTTGCATGAACGCGGCGACCAAGCGTTGAGCTTGAGGGGCGTTCATCGCTTGCAGCGAATCGACATCGATACCGGTCATCACGTCGAGTGAACCGATCAGTTGGCCACGGGCGACGGTACCGGGAACGTCGGGACGCATCGCACGGTTGTCGGCAAACAAGCTAGTGACTTGCTGCGCGTCTTTTGCCGGCGAAAAGTCCATGTCCATGAAGATGTGGAAACGCGGCTGGCTGCTGTTGGTGACACGCATCAACAGGACGCACAACAACGGGATGACCGACGCGGCAACGGCAACACCCCAGATGACGAAGATCGGCCGCGGGATCTCTTTGGGGGTGTTGTCTTCGAGCACTTCGCTGACGTAGTCGCTGCCGGTATCGGTCAGCAGCGATCGAACGCCTGCGGCATCGTAACGCTCGTCTTTGGCATCGATATACAGGAAGAACCGGTCATCGGTGGCGCGGTCGAATCGCGGGTCGGTGAACATCGGATTGCTGAAACGCGGCAGGCCGTTGAGGGCCCACATGCCGAAGAACGCACCGAAGGATGCCAACAGAATCGTTAGCTCGAACGCGACCGGGATGAATGCTGGTAGCGAGATGAACGGTTTGCCGGAGATGATGTACTTGTAATCAACACCGTTCATCCAAATTTCCATGGTCAGCGCGATACACGTGCCGGTCAGGCCTGCAAAGAAGCAGATCCATGGAAGGATTGTCGGTTTGATTCCGAGCGCCTTGTCGATCCCGTGAACCGGGAACGGCGTGTAGGCGTCAGTTTTTGTATAGCCGGCATCACGGATGCGACGGCAAGCGCTCAACAACGTGTCGACCGTTGTGAACTCGGCCATCATCCCGTGAACGATTTTTTCAGAATTGGTATCCGACATGTTTTCCTGATCCATCGAAACAGATCACAAGTGCTTGAATAAATGTTTCGTAACTTGGCGCCAAAAGCTCTGACTCTGTGAATCGTCGCCTTTCTTAATGTTCTGCTTCACCGTGCTCGGCTGCGGCATGTGCCATGTGATGTTGCTTGGCCAAGCTCGATTTGACTTCGGCCATGTTGATCACCGGCAGGGTACGGCAGAACAGCAGGAACAAGGTAAAGAACAGTCCGAACGAACCGATCAGCATTCCCCAATCGACCCAGGTCGGTGAAAAGTACGCCCAGGCACTGGGCAGGTAGTCGCGTGACAAACTGGTGATCGTGATCACGAAGCGTTCGAACCACATCCCGATGTTCACGAAGATGCAGACCACGACGATGATCCAAGGTGTGGTGCGGCATTTCTTGAACCAGAACAGCTGTGGGCTGATCACGTTGCAGGAAACCATGGTCCAGTAAGCCCACCAATAAGGCCCGAAGGCACGGTTGATGAACGCGAATTGCTCAGCGGGCACCTGTCCGTACCAGGCGATGAAGAATTCTGTTCCGTAGGCGAGACCGACCAGTGAGCCGGTTGCCAGGATGATCTTGCACATGTTTTCCAAGTGCCGGATCGTGATCAGTTTTTCCAGGTTCAGCATCGAGCGAGCCGGGATCATCAGCGTGAGCACCATCGCGAAACCGCTGAAGATCGCACCCGCGACGAAGTACGGTGGGAAGATCGTTGTGTGCCAACCGGGAACTTGCGAAACCGCGAAGTCAAACGAAACGATCGTGTGTACCGAGAGAACCAGCGGGGCAGCCAAGGCGGCCAGAATCGCGTAGGCCTTTTCGTATCGCATCCAGTGACGCGACGATCCGCTCCATCCCAGGCACAGCAGGCCGTAGATCATGCGGCGATATTTGTTTTTGCTGCGGTCACGGAAGGTCGCCAAATCGGGAACCATCCCCATGTACCAGAACAACAGCGACACGGTGCCGTAGGTTGAAACCGCGAAAACGTCCCACAGCAGCGGGCTGCGGAATTGTGGCCACATCCAGAGGTTCAAGCTGGGGTACGGTGCGAGCCAAAACGCCAGCCAGGCGCGGCCGACGTGGATACCTGGAAAGGTACCTGCACAGGCAACGGCGAAGATCGTCATCGCTTCGGCGGCGCGGTTGATACTGGTTCGCCATTCTTGGCGGAACAGGTAAAGGATCGCACTAATCAGCGTTCCCGCGTGGCCAATACCGACCCAGAAAACGAAGTTTACAATCGGCCAGCCCCAGAAAATCGGAGCACGGTTACCCCAGACGCCGACACCGGTGTAGATCAAGTAAACGATCAGCAAGCCCAGCATCTGCAGCAGTGCAAACGCGACCAGGAACCCGCCAACCCAACCGGCACTTGGCTTACGCTCGGCAACTTGGCAGACCGATTCGGTGATGTCGTGATAATTCGTATTACCGAGAACGAGTGGGGCGCGTTCGCCGGGTCGTTCGACGGTGTTATCCAGTCCGTTTGGAATGGCCAGTGACATGAAACGTTCTTATTGGTTGAAGAGGTCTTCGTCTGGATTGTGCGGGGCGCGACGGGCCGACAAACTTAGTCGTTGCCCGTGGCTGCAAGTGTCAATTATTCGGCGTGTTGCTCTTCGCCGTGGTGTTCATCGCTGTGTGCGGAGTCATTGTGTGCGGCTTCGCCGTGTGCATCCGCAGCATGTTCGTCGTGCCCATCGCCTTCACCGTGACCGCCGTGCCCGTGGTGGGCTTCGATGGTGGCCAAGTCTTCGATCTGTTGGGTGGTTTTCAAGCGTGGGTGAGGGTTGCGAACGCGAGCGAGGTACATCGTGCGTGGCTTGATGTTGAGTTGCTCGAGCATGCCGTACGCACGGGTATCGGCGTGCTTTTTGGCGACGACCGATTCTTCGTCACTGATGTTTCCGAAGTCGATCGCGTTGGTGCTGCAGGCGGCCTGGCAAGCGGTGATGACGTCGCCGTCTTCGATCTTGCGGCCTTCTTTGCGAGCGTGGATTTTCGCCTTTTCGACGCGTTGGACGCAGTAGGTGCACTTTTCCATGACACCGCGGCCACGCACGGTGACCTCGGGGTTGAGGACCAGTGCTTGAAGCTTGCGGTTGGCTTTTTCGATAGCACTCGGAAAGGCTTCGACGCCGTAGCCAACGCCGACTTCGGCGTTGTAATTGAAGTAATTAAAGCGACGGACCTTCACCGGGCAGTTGTTCGCACAGTAACGCGTTCCGATACACCGGTTGTAAGCCATCGCGTTGATGCCTTCGTTGGTGTGGACGGTCGCGGCGACCGGGCAAACCTGTTCGCAAGGTGCGGTTTCGCAGTGGATACAAGCCATCGGCTGGTGGACGACTTGAGCGTCGTCGGCGTCGCCTTGGAAGTACGTGTCGATACGCAACCAGTGCATTTCACGGCTGTTGCGAACTTGTTCCGCACCGACGATCGGCACGTTGTTTTCGCTTTGGCAAGCGACCACACAGGCGTTGCAGCGAGGCACTTCGACAAGTCGATTGCCATACCCCACTGCGGTGCAAAGTCGAATGCGGGGTCTTTTTCGATCTCTTGGATCGGCTCGTATTGAAGCGATCCGTATTCGCCGACTTTGGGAACGTGAGGAGCTTTCGGTTGTTCGTTCGCGAAAGTCGGAACCTTGTTCAACAGTTCGACGGTGCCTTCACGGACCAAGTTGTAGCTACGGCGTTCGGTTTCTTCGCGTCCAAGTTCATCGATGGCCCAGTGGTTCTGGGTGGTCGCGAATTCGTACTCGCTGTAGTTCGGTCGGGCTTCGACCGAGTAGGCAATCGACATCGAATCCGTGGTGCGGATCGGCGAAACATCGATACCAACGGCGTCGACGCTGTAGTCGGTCATACCGCCGACCATGCCGGCGCGGGTTCGTCCGTATCCGATCGAGACCGTCACGACGCCGGGAGCGATACCGGGAACTTCGTAAACGGGCAGTTCAATCTTCGATTCGCCGCGACGCAGCGTGATGTAGTAACCGTGCTTGATTCCCAGCTTCGCGGCAGTCGCGGGGCCGATCAAAGCTCCGTTGCCCCAAGTCAGCTTGGTGATCGGTTGTGGCAATTCTTGCAACCAACCGTTGTTGGCAAAGCGGCCGTCGTAAAGACCGTCGGGCACGGTGAAGACGACTTCGAAGTTGTTCTCGTCGATGTCCTTCGCCGCGACGACTTCAGGCGTTTCGCTGGGCAGTTCTTTGGCGGTTCCGCTGACGTCGCTGATCGCGGCAGGGCCTTTCAGGGCGTCCGAGAATCCGTCGTGCAGCAATTGTCGCCATTCGCGTTCTTTCAGCGACTTGCCAGCGATTTCGTCAGCGGTCTTGCGGACGATCAGCATCGGGTCGGTGACTTCGCTTTCAATCAAGAACGCGATGACTTCGGCAAGCGTGCGTCCGCCCATCAATGGCAGGATTTGTGGCTGACCGATGCCGTAATAGCCTTGCCCGTTGACGCAGTCGCTCCACGATTCGAGTGGATGCGACATTGGCAACGACCAGTTGCACAAGACGGCGGTCTCGTCGTCGTACTCGCCCAGGTAAACCGTTTGTTTAACCTTGCCAATCGCCGCGGCGACATCAACATCGCCAGGAGCGGTGACCAGCGGGTTGTTGCCGGCGATCATCAATGTTTCGATGTCACCAGCGTTGATTGCGTCAACCAATTCGGCGAGCGACTTGGTTTGCAGGTCGCGGTCGGCACACGGTGTGAACGTTTGGATGGTGCCGAGCGATCCGAGCTTTTTGTTCAGTTCGATTCCGGCGGCAACAGCGTCAGCGCCAAGTCCGGTACCGACGATCACAACCGCTTGTTCACCAGCGGCATGGATGTCGTGAACAAGGCAATCGAGGAATCGTTCTTGGCGTTCGGTCGCGGTGATGTCTTCGTGGTTAAACGGAAGTTCATCATGCGAATGATCGTCGTGGCTTTCACCGGCTTTCAATCGGTCGACGCCCCGGCCAACTTCGGCCAGGAACGCAGGCATTTGACTTGGACGGACGGCCAGGCGTGTGTCAGCCATGGTTCCGGTCACGCTGTAACCAGCTTCGGCGACGTACAACCGGCTCATTTCGCCGGTGGTGGGATCGCGTTTCTCGGCGAAGGTGCGTGACGCGAGAAGCGATCCGGGATCGTTGCCCAGTGGGTCAGCACCGAGTACGAAGATGACTTTGGCCTTGCTGAGGTCCAGTGACTGTTCGCAAGCGGTTCCCAGCATTTGCTGAGTCGCTTGACGCATCACGCCACCATCGATGGTGTTGTAGGATGCGATCGTCGCTTGAGGCAGTTTCGCTTGCAACTCGGCGAGCATGCGGACCGTTGTCGGCGATTCGGTCGGCGAAGTCAGCAGCGCGAAGCCCTTGCCTTCGTTGTTGCTGGCGGCTTTCTTGATCGCCGCACGGCCGACGGTGAAGAAGTCTTCCCAGGTCGTCTCTTGCTTACGAGCATCGCCGATTCGCTTCAGCACAGGGCCGTCATCGCCGCGAGAACGGTCCGGGTCGTAAAGACCAAGGATCGATGCCTGAACGTAGGTGTTCGTTCCGGCGGACGAAGGGTGCGTGGTGTTCGGCTCGACGTGCTGTGGGCGGCCGTCGAAGCAGCGGACGATCAGGTTGTGAACCGTTCCGGCGAGCTCGAAGTTGGTCGCACGCTCGTAGAATTCACCCGGAACACGGCCTTCGGGGCGAATCACGAAGGGGGCAATAACCTCTTCGGGATAGCGGCAACCGGCTACGCCGGCCATCGCTAGCGAGGCGCCCATCAATTGCATCCAGCGTCGTCTGGAAACGCCTTCGGGAAATTCCGAAGCGGCAACGGGGAATTCGCGGTGTAAAAACTTTTCCTTGAACTCCGAACTGCCATTTAACTCCGAAAGACTACGCCAGTAGTTAGGAGCTTGGCTGTTCTTGCTGGATTGCTTTTGCGTCATCTTGGTTTGAATCGATCAGTTGCTGGCGCGGCGAATTCGGCTTGCCTGCCGGGACTGGATTGGATTGTGGGAACCGTAGATCGCCCCTGTTGCGATAGCTACGCCGTCGCGTGGTGCTATCGCGGTGAAGCGATGTTGTTGTGGGGATGTTTGGTAAACGGGGTGCCCGGCAAAGCGGGGCGGATCCGTTTAGCGGTGGCAAACCGCACAGTGTCGTTGGGGATTGATGCTTTCTTCTTCACGAACCTTCAACGCGAACTCTTCTTGATTCGCGACGTCGTAATGTTCTTTCCAGAAGTCATCCGAAGGTTCCCAATCAAGCTTGGTGACAAACTCTTTCGGACGAAGGTGTTCGTTTGGATTTTGGTGACAACCGATACACCACGCCATCGACAGCTCTTCGTGCTGGTAGACCTTTTCCATCTGGTCGATTCGACCGTGGCAGGAAACGCAGCTGACGCCGGAGTTCACGTGGGCGGAGTGGTTGAAGTAAACGAACTCGGGGAGGTTGTGGATGCGAATCCACTGCATGCTCTTACCCGATTTCCAGCTTTCGTGGATTGGCTTGAGATTCAAGCTGTCCGCTTGAACCGCTGCCAACGACGTTTGGCCGGCTTCGTTTTTGGGGCTGTGGCAGTTGATGCAGGTCGCCGTAGGAGGGACAGCTGCATGTGAGGCATCAAACACGGTGTTGTGGCAATACCGACAGTCCAGCTTTAACTGCCCCGCGTGAATCGCGTGGCTGAACGGCACCGGCTGTGTTGGCTGATAGCCAATATTCAGTGTCACGGGGTCCGTTAACAGGCCCCCCATGGCAGCTGCAAACAGCCCGCCGCCGCCAATGGCAGCACCGAGGACTAGAAGGAAGGGATTGGTCCACCGCGGAAATAGAAAACGTTCCATGATCATCGACCGGCAGTAATGCCGGACGCTTTACGCGCAGAAAAGTTCGACGGGTACTTTCGAGGATGCGAAGTATCGGGTGAGCGCGGGCGAATTGACAAGGGCATCGTTGGTGCGAGCGACATTGTGTCGCTAACTTTCCATCTCAAGTCGTGTGGCTCATCGTCGCACCGTGGATCTGTTGTAGCAAATCCTGCGAGTTTGACGGTTGTGATCCGCATCGGTTTGACTTGATCGGACGAATCGGTTGCTTTCATTCAGTCGATTCTGGGAACCACCAGCTTCCGTCTTCGCTGACCGGAGTCGCTTCACAGCGCATCGAGTCATATGCAGAGGCTAGCTCGCGAATAGCCCAGTCAATATCACTGCACTCCAATCGGTATTCCGGCCATTGCCATCCGCCCGGCCACATCAGGTGTGGAGCGGGCCAGCGGAGGTTTTCCTCCACTCGGTGGAGTCGTACCAGCAAGCGTGGCATCGAAGCGGCCGCCCCTTTTGCTGTCGACCGACTGCTGAATTGGTGGGGCGCACCGGGAAGTCCGTCGGTCACCCACGCCGTTTCAGTCGCGTGTCGCTCGATTGCGACGTGTCGGTGAAGTCTTGCTGGCGTAGATACCGGATGCCGTGTTCTGTTTCGAGTCGTTGGCAGATCAGTTCTCGCAATGACTGTGATCCAGTGACGAGCGCGAGTGACGGGGCTTCTTCAAGCAGGTGGTCATGGAGCTCGCGCATCGTCCAGCCGAACCTCGGGTCGCGGAAGTGTGGCACGACGTCGCAGGCCGGCTGCAGCACAAACCGCCGGGCGGTGTATCGCGGGTGTGGGACGACGAGTCCGCTCGCGCCACCGACCAGTCGTCCATGCAGAACAACATCGAGATCAATCGAGCGTGCGTCCCAGCGTCGGCGGCGCTGACGGCCAAGGCGATCTTCGAGTTGTTGCAGGCGGTGGAGGATCTCTCGAGCCGGTGCGGTCGTTTCAAACGCGCCGACGGCATTGAGGAATGGCTCTTGCCCGCCGGGGCCGCCGATCGGAGGCGTTTCGAAAAGCCGGCTCGTTTCCAGAGGCTTCTCGTTACTGATCACGTCCCACCGCGAAATTTCCTCTGCCGCAACCGCGATCAGGTCGAAGCGGTCACCCAGGTTGCTGCCAAAGCTGATCAGGCACTGCGAGACCTGCTTGTGGCTCGGCGGAGAGACGCCCGGAAGCGGCCGGGCCAAGTAGGGCGGGTTGGGCGATGTCATGCGGTCATCCTACACCGCCAGCTGTCTCTGGTTCTACCACCGAAGCCAAGTCCCCGCCGCAGTCTCGTCCGGCAGTAGTAGGGAACCAGTTGGCGATTCGCGTAGGGGTATCGCCATAAGGCCACTCACGATTTCCACGGTCTTTTGGCCGCAGGTCACAATCGCCGAAAGCTCCCATCTCTCGCTCGCAATTACAGCGCGCCCATCGTCGGTCGGATCTTCGAGGATCACCCTGTCGTGTGTCCCGGCGATGATCCAAATCTTTTGGCCGAAGGTCACACTCACCGTAGCCTACGGCAACGCCGTAGGTTCCCGAACGCCAGCAATTAGCATTGGCCGAAGGTCAATTTCACCCGGAGTCGCCCCGCAGCATCTCAGTACCAGCGATAATGCTCGCCGCCCCCGTCGCTCCAGATCCAGCATGCCGCTGCGTGGGAACGTACTTAGTGTCGGCTCGCCAACCCGATCCCTGGCTCCCATCTCCCGCTCGCATCGACAACGCGTGCATTGTCGGTCGGGTCTGCGAATCTCACCCGAACGTGATCCCAGCGATGTCCCAGATCTTTTGGCCGAAGGTCATCCTCACCGTAGCCTGCGGCAGCGCCGTAGGTTCTCTCGCATCGGCAACGCATTCATTGTCATTCGGATCTGCGAAGCTTGCCCAGGCGCGTGTCCCGGTGATGTCTCGAGTCTTTTGGCCGAAGGTCACGCTTACCGTAGCCTGCGGCAACGCCGTAGGTTCCCGAGCGCCAGCAACCAATATTGGCCGAAGGTCAATTTCACCTGGGACCTCTTTCTGGTTTCCATGCGGCCAGAAGCAAAGCACTTTCATCGTTCTCTAGTCAGTTGGCGTCCCCGCCGTAAACCGCTGTTGCTGTCGCCGAAGCAAAACTCACGGTAGGCCGTCGAGGGTATGGCTGCGTCGGTACTCTGGCTGGTTGTTGTTTGTCCCGAGCGTTCTAGCAAGCTCACCGTAGCGGGAGGTGTCTCTGTGCGGACCAGTCCATTTAAGAGCGAAAGGGTTCGCTGGTCGTAGTCAAGTATGGACGAGGGGCCTGGGGATTAGTGCACGATAGGTTTAGCCACCAACACAATGGGTGGTCCGTTTTATTCTCGCATCAACTACCAATATTCCGTACAATATCCGCCTGCGAAGTACCAACATTTAGTAGTTACCCGACGAACTATTTTTACCAATATTAACGTTCTTTTTTCGATGTGCGAAATCAAGATCTGTGGATACTGCGAAGTAACTGATCAGAATCGTCGCGTCATCGACGACGAGCAAACGCTGAGGTGCTTTAACAAACTGGAGTATTGCGATGAGCGTCCGATCGACAACCTCTTCGACGGCGATCCCGAGGAACTGGCTCTGATTCAGAAATTGATCTCAGGCGGAACACTCGTTCTTGAATACCTCGATTCTGAGAATGTGATTCTTGCGACGACCGGATACACTGCGAAGGAAGAGTTGTCGGATTCAGAAATTCAAAAGCTGATCAGCTTTACATCCGGGCACTGGGTTGACGGGTTTGGATCGCGATTCTGCGAAGACTTTCTCCAAGACCAGGGCTACCGACTGGAGCTCAATTGCGATGCTAGGTTTCAGGACGCCTTCGCAAGTGTTACGACAAATGAAACGACGCGGTTCTTTCGCGTTCAATTTTAATCTTGGGGCGGGTAGCAATGCCGTGCACGCGAAGGTCGGGAGTCGTGTCAATTGAAGTGGTCGGTCCACCGCCCGACCTCGGTGACGGCTACCGTTCACGCTGGTAGTTGTGACCGCAATGACCGACGCCTTTCTTCAAAACTGCTGATTGTTGCGCTCGAATCTCGCCCATCCGATTTCACGGAACCTCAGTTTCCTATTGATCGCTCTTGATGTCGCGGTTTGATCGGTGCGCGGTCGACTCGGCCAATGAATACAAGCCGACGCCTGGCAGCCGATAGCGACTACGAGCACCGCATTGCTGAGCACGATTGAAGGCAATCCGACGCCTGACGTTCCGACTGCCAATTCGCTGCTCGTCACCCTTCGCACTGCCGATCGAGTAAACTTGTCGTCAGCGGCGAACTGCAAACTGTCGTCGTGGGGACGCCGCGAACTATTCCTTGCGCGCGAAGGCACGGAGTCCTCGTCAATCGATTTACTACAAACTCGTTCGCCGTGCCTCGGTGAATGACGACGTTCGCGCGGAAGGTTGTGACCGCAATGACCAACGCCCGTGGTCATGTCCATCCCATCTTCGTGTTCTTCGCGAACTTCGTGGTTTAAAAGTTTCGTCGACGGCCTGGATGGTGCGATCGGATGCCGCCCATCGGAGTTCACGGAACCTCCGTTTCCTATTGATCGCTCTTGATGTCACGGTTTGATCGGTGCGCGGTCGACTAGGCCGATGAAGACAATCCAACGCCTGGCAACCGATTGCGAGTACGAGCACC
>PPHI01000093.1 GCA_002901265.1 Rhodopirellula baltica
TGATGAAACCGCCACGATTGCGTACGGCGATACGAATCAATCGATTTCAAACACGCGGTAACGGACCGGGCCGTTGGCCCTACTGTTTTTGGTTGGGTCATTTTCCAGGCCCTGCGGACCTGGCTAGGTAACCGGCCGGGGCTTCGCCCCTAAGACAAGCGCCGCTGGAGTCTAGCCTTTAGGCGATCTTCGGTTCTCTGGCCAAACCAAATCCACGCAACCGCTGGCTATCGCCAATGCGGCTGATGAAATCGCCGTCCGTTCTCTTATCAGCCGCGACCGCGATAGCGTGCGGTTACGTGATCCGGACAGATCAAAACCACACAACCGCTGGCTATCGCCAATGCGGCCGATGAAATCGTCACGATTGCGTACGGTGTTGCAAATCAATCGATTTCAAACACGCGGTAACGGACTGGACCGTTGGCCCTATTGTTTTTTTGGTTCGGGTCATCTCCCAGGCCCTGCGGACCTGGCTAGGTAACCGGCCGGGGCTTCGCCCCTAAGACAAGCGCCGCTGGAGTCTAGCCTTTAGGCGATCTTCGGTCCGCCGGCCAAACCGAAACCACGCAACCGCTGGCTATCGCCAATGTGGCTGATGAAATCGCCGTCTGTTCTCTCATCAGCCGCGACCGCGATAGCGTGCGGTTATGTGCTCTGGCCAAACCAAATCCACGCAACCGCTGGCTATCGCCGATGCGGCTGATGTTTTTTGGCGATATCCGTGACAGGATTCGTCGCCTCATCCACTACGCCTTGGAAACCCGACCTTGCTCCAATCGACCACGTGTTTTGTCGGCGGCGATTTTCGCTAACGCTTTCACGGTCAACTGAGGATTAATCTCGCAACCTGCCGGGAACAGTGACGAATCGGCGACGGTCAGATTGGTAACTTGATGCCCGCTATCGGTACGAACCAAGAACGATTCCGGATCCACCACGTCACCCAGCGATGCTCCACCTTGACCGTGGGTCGTCAGCAAATTGACAAACGCCGGACCACGTCTGCGTATTTCGCCTAGTGCCCACTCCATGTCGTCCATATTCCGAATCACGGCAGGACATCCGTTTCGCAGCAACATCGCTTTCGTTGGCAGGTACAACGTGACCGGATCGTCGGGTGTCGCCGCCGCAAAGTAAATCATTGCGATCCGCTTCATCCCTCGCAACAACAATTCGAACTCGTCGCAGTTCAAGGAGACGTGGACCTTTCCACATTCATCGACGTAGTTGCAATCACGAACGTGCGTTGGGACCACAATCCCGGCCATCGACAAGTGGTTGAACTTCCGCATCGCACAGGCGAAATGCTGAAACCATCCGGTCAGCGCCAGCGCGACCGTCCCTGGGAAGTGGAACCAATTCTCGAGCGCCGGCTCCTCCACGACTTTGCCGTTTTCTTCGACATGCCGACCTTCGACAATGAAACATTGCGTTACACCGGGCTCGGGCCTGGCCGATCCGGCGGGCCAAATCGGCTTTTCGAACATCGCGTAGACAGCGGTACCGACGTTTGCGGAAAACCGCTTGCCGAGTTGGCGATTGCTCAGCCCCGCATGATTCAACCCTTGGGCAAGCAGCTTTGTCGTCGGGCCAAATCCTGTCGCGACAACGTATTGGTCCGCGGTCAACGTCGTTCTCGTTCGGCAACCGGTGTCGTCACGTCGTTCGACATTCAAGCCCAGTACCGCCGGTTGGCCGTTCGAATCAGGTCCAATCTGAATGTGCGTAGCTCGGTGGAATACGAGACCTTCGCCGGTGCCGGATTGTGCATCGCCTGGACGAGGTAGCTGTTCGGCTGATCGGGCGAGTAAGGATGGATTCCGCCAACATGATGGCCAAAGCTATCGACGGAGTTGTCGCTCCCACAGCCCGAACAATCCTTTCGGATCGAAACCGGTAGCGGATGTGGGGATTCACCGACCGCACGACAACCTTCTGCGAAACGCATGCTGCGGTCACTAATCTGACGATCGGTTACGTCGGTGTTCACGCCCAGTTCTGCGTTGATGGAATCCATGATCGCGAACAACACGTCATAGTCGACGCCGGCGGGCTGACGTCCGGCCCATTTCGTCTCATAGACTTCGCGTTTGATTGGCAAGTGAATCGCATTGTTGACATAGGGCCCGCCACCAAACACCTTGGCTTGGCAGATGTTGATCGTCTGACGGACTGGAATCTGCTTGCGTCGGTGCGGAAGCGCGAGATCAAGTTTGCTTTTGACGTTCCCCAGTCCTCCGCTAATCTGAGCTCCCGCGTCTTTGTACAAGCGATAGAGAACTTCATCGCTGCGTGGCGGAGATAGTTTAACAGTCCCGTCGGGCTGTGTTTGTTTTTGAATCAGCGCATCGGGCCTGACGAAATCGCCGTAATCCAAAATTAGAACGTTGTATCCCTGCGCGGTTAAGCTGGCCGCGACCGTCGCTCCGCCGGCACCGCTTCCTACAATCACAACGTCGTAGTGTTGATTCAAATCGGCAAGTGGTGGCGGTTCGACAGAAACTAAATTCCCTGGATCTTGGCACTCTTCGCTCCAGCCTAACCCGATCAATTCACGTGCCGGCATTCGCGAGTGAATCACCAAACGTCCGACCATTGCCAAGCCGCTTGCAGCCATGTGCAACAAATGGTCTTCATCCCAGCAGATCAACGGTGGTGAGTTTTTCGAACGACGGGTCTCACCTTGGTTCAGCACCTGACGAACCATCGCTGGCGCATGGTTGGAGAGCTTTGTTCCGGTGTGTTTGACGCTGTAGTACTCCAGCCACAATAGCGCAACATTCATTCCTTGTTGAACACGCGTTGGAAGGTGCGCTGCATAGGTCAACACATCGCAGGCAACGGCGTGCGCCTGATCGCCTTGCCGACCACACCACAGAGAATCGATTTGTGCGGCGAGTATCGCAACCAATGTGTCAAAGCGTTTCTCGCGAATCGATTGCAAAGGGCAAGAGGGCTTGCTATCCCCGAACAACGAAAACGGCAAGAGACCACTGGCGAGGGCAGTTGCATTGAATGACCGGCGGCTCGATTTCAATGAAGCCGACTCAGCAATCTTCGAAAGCTCTTCCAGTGGGAAGAAATCATCCATCCGACCATCCTTGGTCTAATCGAAATGACAGGCAACGAGTTCTGAACCACGGTTCCACAGGCCACGATCTGCGATGCCTTGCCGCAGCAACATTGTGGGGTTCGTTTCAAGTTAGTCATCGTCGGCGGCAATGGATTGATTCAGTGGAAACCGCCCACAGGTGGCTCCTGCCACAGCGAGTCAGTTTGAGGTGACGGTCGTTCCGGTTAAACGTCCTGTCTGGACTGGGCAGCCGATCTCAACGGGGATCGATTCGATCGGACAATTCGAACAAATCTTCAAGGTTTACCATGCCGATCACAAAGACGACGTGGCAGACGCTCTTTACGTTGCCGATTCTGCCTCCCGTTAAGAAACGCCATTCCTTCTACTTCTTCGTTTGGTTTCGATTCATGAAGCGAGACATGTACCTGGTTCGAAAACTGTTGGAATTCATCGAAACCAAAGGATCACGGTTATTCAAAGGCTCGATCCCCATCGAAGGATACGAACGCGATTCCGTCGTCACCCACGTTTTCTTGTGTGCCGATGCGGGATTCATCGAACTTGGCGAAGAAACGCTGACAAACAAAGGGCCATTGGTGTTGACCTGGAAAGGCTGCGACTACTTGGACGACATTCGTGCGAAGGGTTTGTACGCGACACCCGGCGCCCGCCCTTAGCAGCAGACTGATTCACAGACTTGCTCTCTCCCAATGTCACCGCTGTTCCATAAAAACAGCGGTAGAGAACGCTACGTTTGCGGAGAGCGAGAGGAGACGGACGAAAAATACGTGGCTGCTGGTTGCCACAGTTAGAGCCCCCCGGTGACGTGCAACGATCAGCCGGCTTGCTCACCCGATCTTGGTGTCGAGGAAATCTGATCCGCCAACCGCTTTTGGCGCAGTCCTAATCGGTAAGCCGCGAACATCCAGATAGCGATCACGGGCAGTGAGCAGAGGTTGACCGTCGCGAATGTCAACGACGCGAAGTTCTTCAACGAACCAAGGATCTGCCCCGCGGTCGCGTCGCCACCGCGGAGGACAACGGTGTCGATAAAGTTTTTCGATTTGTATTTGTCTTCACGGCTGACCACCGTAAACAGAACCTCGCGTGACGGTACCGTAATCCCATAAGCGGTTGCCCGTGCGATCACCATGCGATCGCCACGACCAACAACGTTGCATGAGACGACAAGGCGGCAAATGACAAGAAGTACACCGCCGGCAACACCATCAGCGCTACCGATACGCCGCATCGCTTCAATAGAAATCCGGACAAAACGCCCTGTGCAAACAGCGTCAATACTTGGGTAGAAAGGTCGATGTAGGCGAACACTTGAAGCTTGGTATCATCACTCTCAACGGTTCGCCCCACGATATCCGCTTGCTGAAAATACAGTTGGGTCCCGGCAGCCTGCACAAAGAACAAAAACAAGCAAATCGACAGTAGGTAAGGCGAACGAAGCACCTGCGTGATTCCTTGCCACAAGCCTCCGACCGGCAATCGATCTCTGCGGTTGGAGCCGCCGGATTGATCAGCGGATAGCTCATCCGTTCGACTGACAACGCGTTCCAACCGCCACGCGAACCATAAGCCAACTTGTAGGGTGACCGCTGGGATCAACAGCAGGTTGGGGGTCGAAAGCAACGTCGCGATCTGGCTTGTCAGCAACGATCCCGCGATCGCCCCGACAGTCCCGCCGGCAGCAATCCGACCAAACAATCGCTTGGCTTGATCACTCTGAAACAGATCCGCAAGCACTGACCAGAACATGCTGGTGTTGACCAATGCGAACACATTCACCCACACGAAAAAGGCTCTCGCGGACCAGACCTGGATCGGCGGCGAACCCAATCGCTGGGCAAGACTAAACAAAATCAAGCTGGCAGTGAAAAAGTGGATCACGACGCGAACCAACCAGCGCCGGGAAAGCCGGTTGACCAATGCCGAGTAAGTTGGAACCGCGATCAGCATGACGGCAAAGGTGACCAGCATCAGCCCCTGCAATTGCCTCGTCCCACCGATCGCCCCCAACGTCTCGCGGATCGGGCGCACAATGCTGTAGCTGAGCAGAGCAAAGAAAAACCACCCCGTTGCCCACCAAACGACTCGTCGTTCGGTCAATGGCGAAATGGTCGCATTTCGATTTGCCGGTGCGGACTGCGTTCCATCACCCGACATCTCTGTCGAAGCCGCTGCCGCAGAAGAATCTGCCGAAGGAGTGGACGGGCTTCGATAGGGATTCGGACGGGTCAACGTGATCTATTTTTTTGAGGGTTCGATCGCTAGTTATCGTAAAGCAGGATCGAAGCTCGCTCAATCGCACGCGTCCGTGATCGGATCGAACAATCCGCAACAATTCGATAGACTGTAGCGGTTGGATGCAGACCACTCGCTTTGAATCGATAGAACCAGAATTCAGCTATGGCAAAAGCCAGTCAAAGGGCCGGTTGGCGACGCTCAAAAACGGGGCCGGTACGACAGGAATCTGATTTCGGCAGTCGCGGACGGGAACGGCGCAAGTTGCTCTTCCGCGTCAGTTTGTTGACCACCTTTGCGGTCGCTTTGGCGATTGTATTGCTGCTGGTCCTACTGCGGAAACCTGACTTGAAAGTTCCTTTGGTAGCGACGGTGGTTTCGGCGTCCGGCGCCCGCACCATCGACAGCCCGCTGTACGCCGCCCCCAACCCGTTTGCGGCAGAAGACGTCGAGTTGTTTCAAGCCTGGTTCTCAGGCGGCCCGAATTCGCCTGACGAAAATGTCAAGCTTGTCAGCGACATTCGGTACTGTTCTGGCGTTCTTGGGCAGGGAAAGCTGGTTGACCAAATCGTCACACCGCTTCTGAACGCAACGCCCGGCGGTCCCAACGATGACATGCTGATGGTTTATCTAAGCGCACAGGGCTTGGTTGACAGCGGACAACCTTATTTTGCGAGCGGTGAAAGTCGTGCTGATAAACCGGAAAGCTGGGTCGCCGGCGAAACGTTGGTCAAAGCGATCGAAGAGACTTTGGCCAACCATGCGAACACCAAGAGTGGCCTGAAAGTCGTCTTGTTCATCGACGCATCACGCGTGGGTCCACAATGGGACTGGGGTCAGCTCAGCGACACCTTTGCCGAAGCATGGCAAAATATTTCTGCGACGAACGAAAACCAGATTGCGACCATCATCTCATCCAGTCCGGGCGAGCGTAGTTGGTGGGATCCACGACAAGGACAGGGGCTGTTTCCGATTGCAATTACCGAAGCGTTGACCGGCGCAGCCGACGAAGACGGAAACGGCGTCGTTACCGTTGGCGAAATCGCAGACCATGTTCGAACACGAACCGCCTCCTATGCCGCGCGGATGTGGAATGCCCAGCAACAACCGATGTTGCTGAACGAACAAGCCCGCGATTGGGAAGTGATCAACCAGCCGGCGACTCGCCCAATCAATCCGTTGCCACCTTTCGACGTCGCCAAACTTCGGCAAGACTTCGAGAAAATTGATCAGCTTTGGCAGCGTCACAATCGTCTGGCAGAACGCGTCCACTCGCCACTCGCATTCGATCCGATGGGATGGGCGACTCTCGAAAAACATCTCGTTCGCCTTGAAAGCCTGGCATTTTCTGGTCGTAGCTACGGGAATGATTTCAGCGCGCTGATCGTTCAGTGCGCCGCAGACCTTGCCCAGTTCGAAAAGGGTTCGACAGCGCTGCCAAAAGAGTCAGCGTTAACGGAACTCGCACAGCGGAATTACTTCTATCCTCCTTCCCCGCTTACGAGCGAACTTGAACAGGCTATCGCCGGTTGGAATAAAAAGCCTGACCCGGAAGCGTTTCCAATTTCGCTCTCACCAACTGAAGCAACACGTTTCTTGACCGATTGGCTGGACGAGACCCACTACGACGCCCAATCGATTGCACTCGCGAGCACCCTCTTAGAAAAACAGCGGCTGGCGAGTACGGCACGGCCTGCCGCATTCCTAGAAGCTCATTTAATACGTCTGCTTTCGGCAGACGACCTGCAGCATGTTTCCGAAGCAAATCGCCGTGACGTCATACAATCCCACATTGCCAGTCGCGACGTACTGTTCGCCGGAGACCTGCGTGTCAATCTATGGCTGAGAGATGAATTTGACGCAGCGAACGAAGACCGACTCCGATGCCTAGACCAAATTTTGTCGTCGAGCGTCGACGCAAAACGCTCCGGAACCGATCGACTTCGTGAAGTCGTCTTGCCCGAAATGGCCAGACTTAAAAACGCGGCCACCACGGTTTCTGAAGCGTATCGTCTGCGTGACCAAATGCTTCACCGTGTTCCGCGACTCGCGGAAACGTTGCTCGCTGATGCCCAAGCGTTTTCACAACATGAATTATTGGAAGCGAGTCAAAGTCGCGTCTTCATCAAAGCCGCAATCGATTCACTTGCTGAACTCAATCAAGCGTTGCGTTTGCCTGAAAACAACGCGTCTGCCCGATTCGCGGATCGACTTTCGGAATTAGAAAATGCCCACAGTAACGCTGCCAAAACGATGGCTGCGTTATCGGATCGACTGACGTCTCGCGTTGTAAAAACGGTCGACGTCAAAGCACTCGATGCGCTCGGAATGCGACAACTATTCGCCCTGCTACAGGGATCGGGAATGGCCGATGCGGTCAACCGAAGTCGCGTTCACACGAAACTTTGTGAAGTTCTCAGTAAGTCGCAAGCCACGATTGAGGATGTCCAGTCGGGCGGAACTCGCACTCAGGTGAGTCCGGTTTCGGAAAACACAGATATCGCCACTCAAACGCTGCGTTGGCAATCCATTGACGAAGAACCTCTTTGGCAATACTGGATCCGACGGATCGATTCCGGCCTCGGCTTAGCTGTCACGGTCGACCAAGAGCGACAAACCGACCAAAACGAAAACAACCCTTCGCCAACAACGCGACTGAATCAAGTTTTCCAACGACGTGGCGACAGCTTGCGGGATTCGGTGGCAAACCTTTCCAGCGGCCGACTGGGCGATTCCTTGAATGCGCACACCGCAATTGAATCACCGATCGAAGCCCACAATCGAACTGGCGATCCGCTAACAACGCGTCGTCTTTTGTCCAATTGGGACGTCGCGATACGAAGTCGATCGATGTTGTTCAGCCATGCCCCGCCTGAAATCCGCGCAATCGGCGTCGCGCGTTTCGAACTCGACAAGCAATTCTTGCTCAACGACTTGGCACGCCGCACGATGGACGAATTCTGGTGTCAAGCTAAATCGGGCGATCCGGGATTTTGTCCGCCAGCTGCGGAACAACTGTTGGCAACGCGAAGCAGCAATCAATATTACTCGCGTCTCCCCGCGAAACTCGACGGTGAAGACCTAGAAAATCGGCTGCTCAATTTAAAAACCGCCATCGAGTCGACTCAAACTCTCCGCCCGATGCCGAACGAAGAACTGCAACAGGGCACGTTGTTAAAGTTTGTCGCCGATCGCGATGTCGATTTTTACTTGGACATTCCGCCAGTCATTCCAGCGGGATTGATTGCACTCCATTCGCCCCAGACAAACGAAACCGAGTTGGCTCGTCGGTCCGATGTTGATGGACGCCAACTGGTTATCCCATTGCGTTTTCCAAAACAGTTGCCGGAAGAGGCCAATCAATTTTTTGCCGATGTTTTCTTCCGCGGTCTCCGCCGAGGCGGTGATGTCGAAGTCAAAGACTTGGTCGGTGGCCGCAGACTGGTCTTTGAACGTCCCGATTATGGAGTCCCAGTCGCTCGCGTGACGCGAACACTGCAGCAACCGGAACGATTGATTTTGGTAATGGATTGCTCCGGATCAATGCGAACACCGACGAGTGGCGGTGGTGTTTCGAGATTAGAGGTCGCGAAAAACGCAGTGACGCAATTTTTGAAAGGCCTCGACCCCGCCACCGAAGTCGGGCTGATCGTGTTTGGCAGTCGCTATGGATTCTCCGAAAAGAACGGTCAAATTTTTCCGGAAATCGATAACGGACAACAAAAGCTCGCTGTCGAGGAACTCCAAGGCGGGCAAGCCAAAAATGTCGGGCTTATCCGAGCGGATGAAACCGTGCGATACAACCCAAACTTTGATGTCCAGATGGTCCGCAAAGCGAGCCCGTTGGACCGCTCGCACCGTGAAGCACTAGAGAACGAAATCCAGAACCTTGGTGCGATCGGGGTCACGCCGACGTACCTAGCAATTGAAAAAGCCTACGCCGAACTTGGCAATGATTCCGGCCACATCATCGTGTTGACTGATGGCAAGCCAAAGGTGATTTCAACAAGCGATCTTACCGTCGACGATTCCAGTCGATCGGCAATGACATTGGCCGACAGCCGGCGCAGCGACATCAAACTGACAATCGTCAAGTACCTCGACCAAGACACCGAACTGCGCCGCCAATTCCCCAGCGCCAAAGTGCTCGACGCGGCCGATGGCCAATCCCTGTTACGCTATCTGCAAGAAATCAGCCTGAAACCACGAATCGCTTGGCAGCGCCGCGGACAACAAGCCAGTCCGGAGGTTCCATTCGGTCAGTTGGTTCCGATCAGCACATGGCCGCCAGACGGCAGCGATTCACAAGTTGGACAACCGGTGATTCCGCCAGCCCGATTTTCGATTCGCGCAATCGTTCCGAGCGGAGAGTCACCGATCGACGAACTGACCGATGTTCAACTTCAAGGTGGCGAACGTCTGGAACTGGAACTGTCTCCGCAAGGCCTACAACACAAGGCGTTCGTGTATGAAGGGTCGTTGATTCGTGAATCGCTGCAAACCGAAATGCCAGATGCTGGGCGTTACGTGGTGCACGCCGGGCCACTCGGGAAGCGTTTCAACCGCCAACTCGCGATGCAAATCGCTATCGAAAGCGCCCAAGGCAATCGCTCCGATGGACGTTTCACACCACGTCCTTCCGACGTTTGGTTGGAACTTGAAGGGATCGATAGCCGCCGTGGTCAACGTGGGCGAAAGCAAACCTATCTGTTTGGCATTCCAGAATTCAAAACAGACCAGTCGATACCAATTCTGCTTTGTCGAATCGATAACTTTCCACAACGATTTGACAAGATCGATATCAAAGCGTGGTTTCGATTCGCCGACCGCCCGATCCCCGGTACTCCTTTGCCATTGTCGAGCACCAATCCGCTGAAGCTTGACGGTATCTCTGGTGTGAGCTTTCGCACGGAAAAAACCGCCAATGACCAAGGCGGCATGACGGTTGTTGTCACGGAAAGCTATGACGACTCACGCGAGCTCGCTTCCATCCGAGTGCTGCCGGATCCATTGCCTCAGAAATCGGCCACGGTGATCTACGATCAACTCCGCGTCGTCGTCCGCGAATTCGTTTACAACGACCCGGCAACTCCCGTCGCGATCTCCGTGACGGACCGTCAAGCGATCCAGAACGACAGCACCTTGTATGCGGAAGGTGATGTCTCAATTGACTTGGACAGCCGCTGAATTCCTAGTAGTCAACTTCGATGCCGATATACGGCGTTAACCCTGGCGACAACACAGCCGTTTGTCCGAAACGGCCTTGCGCGGGAATTCGCAAGTTTAAGTGTTCGTAGTAGTTGTTGTTGAAGAGGTTGTCAGCTCCAAAAGTAACACTGACGTTGTCTCTTGGACGCAAGTAACCGCGTAGATAGCTCGTCGTAAATCCAGGAGTCGCGGTTTCCAAGGTAACCAGTTCCGTCTCGCTACGTGATTGGCCGGTACCGGGCGAAGAACTCAATGTTGCTAAGCGGTCCTGATTATCAACACAGCGAAGCCCCCATTCCAACCCCCAGCGTTGATCGTCGCTGGTGTCAGTCAAACGCAATCCGAGACGCCCTTCTAGTGGGAAGATTCCGGCAAGCGGTTGGTTGATTTCACGGTCTCGCCCATCGAGGTAGTTCAGGCTGGTAAACACCTGCACGCCACGAACCAAGTCAGCTTCGGTGTAGAACTCCATACCCGCGAGAGTCGCGTAATCCGTATTCGTTGCTCGCAACAATCGCGACCCTTGCGGATCATTGATCAGGTTCGCGTTGTAAGTGATGTAGTCGACGACCCAGCTATGGAATGCTCCCATTCGGCCGCGAATGTATTCGTATTTCCAGTTCACCCGCGCGTCAACTTGCCAGTTGCGTTCCTTGCTCAATGAAGGATCGCCAATCATCCGGCTGAAACCGCTCTGGATAATCGCCAGAAACAAACCGTCGCTGTAACGTTGTTCCAAGGTTGGCAAACGCTCGGCATAGCCGCCCCCCAGTCGCAACGACCATGCCGGTGCCAAATCGATATCGTTGGTCAAGAAGTACGAAAGTAGCGTGTCCGAAACATCCAGTCTTCGACGATCGGACCAGTGGCGGTGTTTCGGAAATTCGAGGTCGCATTGACGTCGCTCGGATCGGCTTGTGTATGCGCAAACGCAATACGGAAACCAGCGGCGGCATCAATGAAACTGATCGGTTTAAACGAGTACTCGGTGTACAGCCCCGGTTCGACGACTTCCGACTTTGGCAACCCGGTCGTGATCGTGCCGAGCGGGTTGCCGCTTAATCGCGGAAACCATTGAGATCATAGAACTCGTTGACCTGCTGCTTCATGTAGCGAACGTCAGCACCAAAGCCGATGGTTCGATCGCGATCGAGTTCCTGTGTGACGCCTGCCCGAACACCGGCGCTCAACATCTCGCCATCAACCGTTCCGAAAAAGGGACGATTCGGATCCGGCGGGTAAGGCAACGAACTTGCGGGGATGAAATTATCATCGTCGTCAGTTCGTTGGATGTTCGTCAATGAATCATCGACGCGTTGCAAAACGGGAAAATCACTACGCCGCTTGCTCGCCGCGGTCGTGTCGCCAAAAAAGTCGGTGTTGCTTACCCAAGAATCGACGCGATACGAAAAACCTGTTCGCTCGTTTCGGTGAATCCAGCTGTCAGCCAAAGCGTCACTAGTTAACCCGTCGACATCAAAAAACTGACCTGCGTATTCCGTTCCGTCTTCGCTGATGTGCGTGTAGCGGATTTCATTACGGGTGTTGTCATCGATGTCGAATCCAATCCCCGACAACAGGTTGAACGCGTCGTAGCTGGAGGGAATCAACAGGCCATTGCCCGCGGCATAGTCGCTACCTTTTCGATAGCCGATGTTGGCGTAGTAGCCCATCGATTGGCCACCACCAAAGAAGGTCGCCGAATTGTAGGTCTGGCCACCGTTGGTACGGATATTGGTCCCCAATCGAAGATGGTGTTCGGTTCCGCATTGGTAACGTGGTGTCGAAATCGTATCGACATTCAAGAACGCAAAGCCACTTCCGTAACGCACGGTGTAGGGACCGCTGTAGACCTGAACGTTGCCGATCAAGAACGGATCAATCTTCGAGAACACGCCGTCCAAATCGCTACGCGCCGGGAACAGATAGCACCCGTCCTGCGTGGTGTAGACTTGGCCGTTGTAGAAGCCGCGAATTTTGGGGTCAAAGCCGAGAGAACTTCGTCGCGCGCCTTAATCGTTTGCGTTGTCGATGACTCGACCAGCGTTTCACCGATATCCGCGGACTGAGTCAGATTGAACGTCGACCCGGGAACGATTTCCACCGCGGGCGATTCGCTCAGGCCGATTTCACTGATACCTTGGCTTTCTTCGTACTGTTCGAGATAGTTCGGATCGCTTGGCAGGTCAGTCGCGTTACTTTCAAAACTCGCCGCACTGATTTGGTCCCAGTCTTTGAATGCCAGGTTTTCGGGAAGGCTGAAGCTGGCAAAGTTGGCATCTCCACCGACGTCAATGGGCTGAATCGCTTGATCGCTGACGGTATCGGCTCGCGGGCCGGTGAAGGGGTTCAGTTGTTCGAACTGAACAGGCAGGACCTCATCGCTGGCGAGAGCTTCTGCGATCGCCAGCAAGCGGAACTCGGGCTCTGGCAGCGTTGAAGGCGTTTCGTCGGCGCTTGTCGCTTGGCCTGCGCAGCATGCCGCCAAAGCAGCGGCAAAGCCTAAGACCGATGACCTGACGTGGAACATCCCTATTCCCAATGGTTGGCGGCACAGCATCGTGTTTCGAGGCGCGTGTCCATGCGCCTGTGGGGGTCTGGGGGCGTACGATCCTTGCACACATCCCAGCACGGTGTATTGATGAGTGATCGGTTTCCCCAAACGTGGCTAGACGATTTGTAGCGAATTCCAACGATTTACCGGAAAACACGCACCCTAGCCACGGCTCCCATCCTTCCCGAACACCCTATCCCGCACAGTCAATCACGAACGCGGGCGACATCATCGCAACCGTCCCGGATTTGATCGCCCCGGAGGGGCTGCCACCGGTCTGGGTAATGCACCAACGTCGGCCCCTCCGGGGCGTATCTATTCTCGATGACGACGCCTCGGGGCTGCCACCCCGAGCTAACGACGCAGACTCCTCCGGAGTCGAAACGCACGATTGTTGCTCCTCGAAACATGCGTAATGTTGCATGACGCCGAAACATTGCTTCAACGTACGCCCTGGATCTGATCGCCCCGGAGGGGCCGTCTTGGGTAGCTCGGGGCGGAAGCCCCGAGAATCGCATCCCAACATGCGCAATCGCCCCGGAGGGGCCGCCGTCGGTCTGGTTGCGGAAGGCGATGGCCTGTTAGAAAATCCGCACCGTCGCGTTCAACGCACAACGCTAATGCCTCTCAAGTTCTTGCCACCACGATGTCCGAAATTCAATTCGTCTATTTCGACCTTGGCAACATCCTCATCGCGTTTGATCCGAAACTCGCCAGCGCAAACCTCGCCCGCATAACAAACGTGACTGAAGAGAAAGCGTGGGACGCGCTGTATGCGAGCGGTCTTGAAGATCGCTATGAACACGGCGAACTTGATGGACCTGAGTTTGCCGAACAGATCCGCCATGCTTTGGGCGTAACACAACATGTCGCTTCTGACCAAGTGATCTTGGATGGGATCAGCGATATGTTCACCCCGATTGAGTCGATGGTTGAAATTGTTGAACGGACTCGGCGAACGGTCGGACGCATCGGGATTTTGTCGAACACGTGCGAAGCTCACTGGGATTGGATTCGGCGTCAGAGCTGGGGCGTCTCGAAACTTCAATTCGATGTGACGGTCTTAAGTTGCCGCGTCGGTGCGATGAAGCCGGCAGCAGAAATCTATGCGTCTGCTGCGGACCAGGCAGACGTTCCGCCGGCGTCGATCCTTTTTATCGACGACAAACAGGAGAACGTTGACGCGGCTCGGCGGCATGGCTGGCGTGCGTATCGTTGCCTGGGCGGCGAAGAGGCGGGGCGTACCCTTGAGAACGAATTGAACTTCGACTAGCCAACCTGGGCGACGAAGTCACGTCAGCCAGACCCGGTAAGGGAAACGAATCACCGATCACAAAGAGGCAACTTGCTGCAGCAAGTTGCCAGCGGTGGTATCCTGGGAGTCTCCCCATCGGTGGCAAAAGCGATTGATCGCTGCCATCGCTCTCCTGCCTCCACAACGCTTTGGCGAAATCAATCAAGGACTACTCTTCGATGAATCGCTGCCTCTCACTCGCCTTGCTGTGTCTCTGCTTCTGCAACGTTGCATTGGCCGGCGAACGCCCCAACATTCTTTGGTTGACTTGCGAAGACAACAACGTCAACTGGGTTGGCTGCTATGGCAATCCCTATGCAGATACACCCAATATCGACCAACTGGCCAAAGAGGGATTTCAATACATGCATTGCTATGCGAACGCGCCGGTGTGTGCGCCTCAGCGTAGTACGTGGATCACCGGGGTCCATGCGATCTCGATGGGTACGCACCCCATGCGAAGTCGCTATCCGATCCCACATGACCAAATCAAGTACTATCCAGACCTGTTGAAGCAGGCCGGATACTTTGTCGGAAACGATCGCAAAACAGATTACAACATCGGCGGACGCGAAGACGGAAGTGCTTGGGACACCAAAAAGACCGACTGGAATTCATTAAAAAACCATCAACCCTTTTTCATGGTGATCAACAGCACTCAATCGCACGAGTCAAAAGCGTTCGGTAATGTCAACCAAACCAAACGTGATCCGAGCAACGTTCGCTTGGCAAAATACCATCCTGACATTCCGGTGATCCGCAAAAACTATGCGCACTACCACGACGCCGTGAAAAAGATGGACGATGAAATCGGACTTGCTCTGCGAAAGCTGGAGGAAGCAGGACTGGCGGAAAACACCATCGTGATTCACAACTCTGATCATGGCGGCGTCATCGCGAGGAGCAAACGTTTTCTATTCAACAGCGGGACACACTGCCCTTTGATCATACGGATTCCCGAAAAATTCAAACACCTTCGCCCTGGTGACCCTGGATCCAAAATTGACGATCTGGTCAGCTTCATCGATATGCCCAAAACTTGGCTGGACATCTGCGGTGCCGAAGCGCCGGACTACATGCAGGGCAAAGTCTTCTTGGGCCCCAACAAAGAACCCCGAAATTACCATGTCAGCTTTCGTGGCCGGATGGACGAACGCTGTGATAATGTGCGTGCAATCCGCGACCGCAAGTTGTTGTTGATTCGCAATTACATGCCTTACGCACCTTGGGGTCAGCACCTGAATTACCTATGGCAGATGGAAGCCACTCAAGCTTGGGAGCAGCACCATCTCGCTGGCAAAACAGACTCCATCACGGGACGTTTCTTTGGGACCAAACCACCGATGGAGTTGTACGATACTGAAACGGATCCAGACAACGTTCACAACTTGATCGACGACCCACGTTATGCGGCCGATATCGCCCGATTGAACGGCGAACTCGATCGATGGCAAAGAGACATTTTCGACTCGGGGCTGCTGCCGGAAAGCGAAGTGGTCCGTCGAAGCGAAGCGTGTGGCAAAACGATCTATGAAATGGTCCGCACGCCTTCACTTTATGATATCGAACGTTTGCAAAATGCCTCTGCCGTTGCAGTGACGCAAAATCCAAGCGATCTCAACCAACTCTACCAATTCTTGGACGACGAAGACTCAGGTGTTCGCTACTGGGGCGTTGTCGGACTCTTCAACCTGCAACCATCGACGACGGTCGACATCGATCGGGTGCGCAAGATGTTGCAAGATGACTCGCATCACGTGCGAGTCATGGCCGCATGGATTTTGTACCGCGATGGCGACAAAAAGACCGCACAGCAGTGCTGGAACGATCTGCTACGCAATGACTCCTATGCTTCGCTAAAGATCTTCAACGTCGTTGACTGGATCGGCGATGGTATCGAGCCATACCGCGAAGCGATGCAACAATGTGACTTCAGCCACGGCGACTATGTCAATCGGATGAAGGAATACATGGAACTTCGGTAACGCTGCTTACCGCCCCCAGGGCCAAAAAGGAAAACCTACCAGCGGTTTCACGCGGGAAACTCTCGCGAGATAAACCGCTTCTACTTTGCAAGCTTGCCAAAGAGAGTCGACTTGGCAAGCTGCGGAATATCGGCAGTTGGCCAAACCCGCGATTGGCAGTTTTCCAAGGAGCATCAGGTGTGAAAGTTTAACGTCTGCGCGGCCTTTGCCCGATGTAACGATTAGGAAGAAACCTTTCAAGCTCCCTGATCTGCAAACTGACCGACCGCAATGGCTCTCTTTTTTCACCGCAAACGGCGGACTGTCGCGAAGTCAAACGTTGTCGCAAAAACGCTGTGCTGCGTTGCTGCCGTCGTCGGAATGAACTGTCATATGAAAACGTTTGGGGCGGACGCGGATACCGCAACCTCAACACGATCAGGACGCAAGGTTCAACCGTACCGCCGGATCGGACAAGCCTCTACTCAACCTGTCGTGCCGGTCGCGTACTCGGAAGCGTTATTTGACGGCGCCTGTGATTCGATCCCTTTGACCCAGCCAGTTGCCATGCCTCAAAGGCTGGCAAGTGTTCCCACGGGTGACTTTTGGGCGACTGCTGAATATCTGTACTGGGATCGCACTGGTGCGGAGTTCCCGGCATTGGTCACCACAAGTGACAGCGGCACGGCAAGGGCTTCTGCCGGAATTCTTGGGGACCAAACAAGCACACTGTTCGGCGGCGATCGCTATCTGGACGGCCGCGAATCGGGTGGCCGATACGCCATTGGCTTTTGGTGGGACAAATGCCATGACCTTGGATTCTCGTTTCGATACACCAACCTGGGCGATCAGAACGTTTCGTATGCTGCCAACAGCAATGATCACGCGATCTTGGCGCGTCCATTTGCGAACTCCGAATCCGGTTTCGAAGACGCCCGCCTACTTGCGTTCCCTGGCGAAGTCTCTGGCAACGTTCAGGTCGATGCCGATTCGAGCTTCGAGATGTTTGACATCTCGCTCTCACGGTCGATCTCGAACTCCCGTTCGAACCCCGTGTACCTAACGCTCGGCTATCGTTCGGCGAACCTCGATGAAAGCGTCACGATTCTCGATCACTCAACGTCGTTGACCGGAGCGACCCAGGGAACGTCACTCTCTTCGACCGACTCATTCCGTACCGAGAACCAGTTCGACGGCGTTCGAATCGGATTGTCAAACAACATCCCAATGTTTTGTGGTGTCGTCTTGGCGGTTGATGGATCCATCGGCGTCGGGCAAACCAGCCGCACCACAGTGATTGCGGGTCAGACGGTCACACAAAACAGCCTCGGTCAATCGACAGTTGAGGGTGGCCTACTAACACAAACGAGCAATATCGGCACCTTCGAGACCGACTCATTCGGGACCCTGCATGACCTTTCATTGAAACTGACGAAACAGATCAGCGGAAACTTGTCAGCAAACATTGGATATTCCATCTATGGCTGGAGCGACGTTGGGCGGGCGGCCGAGCAAATCGACCGCCGCGTCAACCCTTCGCAAATTCCTCCGAGCACACTTTCCGGCCCCGCTCACCCAAGTTTTGATGATGTCACGAGCGAGTTTATCGCTCACGGCATCACTTTCGGCGCCAGCTTGGCTTGGTAAGCCAACGCTAGCACGGCAGCTATTCTGCCTTCGGAACACCTGCGGCTTCTTTCGAGTAAATCAAAACCGCATAGGCCCCGATCGGCAGCTTCGCCGATGCCGGTGAAGCCTGGTGCCCCTGATCAGTCGCCTCGACATGTTCGACCGGGACATCGTCAAATTCGCTGCTGTAGCCCGCCCAATCGGAATTGAAACGTAGTTTCCACTCACCGGAGGATGGGAAACCGATTTGGTAGTCGTCCCAAACGCGGTTGGAAAAGTTCGCAATCACAACGACATCGCTACTTCGGTCATCGTCGTGCCGGACAAACCCGATCAGCTTATCGGTTTCGTTCACATGATGAATTTCAATGTGTTGTCCAAGTAATCCCGGCGTGGTTCCTGACACGTTTCTTCGCAAGTGAATCAGATCACGGAACAGCCGGTTGATCCCTTTAAACTTTTTGACGCGGTCCCATTGCAGCGGATCGCCGTCGTCAAACCAATCGTCCTCAAGCATCTCCTGACCTTGGAACAGCATTGGGATGCCGGGCGCGGTGAGAGCCATCGCGGCTGCCAAGACCGTCCGCTTTTGTGCGAAGCGACTGGTGGAATCTTCACTATCGATTTCCGTCGGAACACGAGCCTTGCCGTTGGCGACTTCGTCATGTGATTCGCTATAGACGACGCGTTGGAATGCGTCGCCGTTGTAACGGTTGCACAACGCATCGCGGACGGCCCACATGTCTCGGTAGTTGTCCTCGATCTCTTGGACCACTTGGCGGATCGGATGGACAAATCCGGCGTCCCACTGCGTGGTGAAACCCGCGCCACCGTGCTCGGTCTCCTTGGTCAACCAATTGTTCTTTTGCAAGTCTTCGGCGATCAAAATGCAGTTCGGATACTCGGCACGAATGTCGCGATTAATCCATTGCATCAGGCCCCATCCGTCGGCGATATCGTCGTTTCCGATCCCGGAAACCGTTCGGATGTACGCGGTCATGTCGTAGCGCAAACCGTCAGCGTGAAAATCACGCATCCACATCATGGCGTTGTCATGGATGTATTGCCGCACTTCACCGCGACCATAATCGGGACGCGTATCACCCCACGGCGTCGATGAACGATCGTCATTGTAAAAGTAGATACCGCCTTTGCCGTTTTCACTCCATCCGTCGAATTGCCAAAGGTCTAAATCACTTGGCCCGAAGTGGTTGTAAACCACATCAATGATGACGGCCAAACCGTGTTGATGCGCGGCCTTGATCAGTTTTTTGAGCTCATCCGGACCGCCGTAAGCCTGTTCAACGGCAAAGGGGTGGGCTGGGTTATATCCCCATGACCAGTCGCCCGCGAATTCGCCGACCGGCATGATTTGAATTGCATTGATCCCAAGTTGCTGCAGGTGCGGCAGTTTCTCGATCGCTGCTTTGAAGGTTCCAGGGTGATCGTCTTGCTTGCGGTTGAACGTACCGATGTGCATTTCATAGATGACCAGCTCCTGATGCGCGGGACGTTCAAACGCATCCCCGGCCCAGTCGAATCGGTCTTCATAGACGATCGCGTTGCCAACACTATTGGTGACTTCGCGGGCATACGGATCGATTCGGTCCAGCGTCAATTCGCCGTTGTAGATTCGGAACTTGTATTCGTCCCCCACTTTGGCCGTGTCGACATTCGCAAACCAGTAACCGTTTCCTTCGGAGACCAGCATGTGTTTGTCTGGTTTCCAATCGTTGAAATCACCGATCACGGCGACACGATCCGCATTGGGAGCCCAAACACGGAACCCCACGCCGCCTTCATGAACGATCGCTCCCATGCCAGACACCGACTCTTGCAAACCTTCGGTGACTGAATTGCTCGACGTTTCTGTCGTATCCGATTCCAGCTGCGTTGTTGACATGACGATTGAACTTCCAGGTTGGTTGTTTGGGGGCGAAAGGCTTTCAGCGTCTTGTGGTCAAAGCCAGATTGCGAAAGCCGGCGTCGCCTGAAGCAAGTTCTGGGCCAATCTTTTCGGCACTGCATTTTGCCGTGTTCTGGGAATTCGATGCCGGAACTGGCCTTGCTCCCCTGGACGAAATGCTGCCAAAGAAACGGTGCCAGATCGAACAACGATCAATTGAGTAACGACAGACAGAAGGGCAAAGTGGACTTGGCGTGCCGAGTTTTGATTTGCTAGTTGAAGGACAGCGAGGCTGAATAGGAACGCTTCAGCCCGCGAATTGGCAAACATCGCGATAGGATTGAGATGCGAACGCGACCGAATAAAAAACGTACATTGCTTCAAATCACGTTGCGATCGACCGCCCTGCTGCTGCTCGCCCCAGCGATCGGGGGATGTCACGACGGTCCAATGTATGCGTTGAAGTCGGTTAATCCGTATTTCACCATGCGTGCCTGGAAAAAAGACACCGCGTTGGGTGTCACCGACCACGAACGACGCGGTCAAATCCAAGCACTTGCCGGACAAATCGAAGACATGCCTGAAGAAAAGCAGGCGTTCTGGGCTGGCCACCTGGAACGGATCATGGAAAGCGATCCGAGTCCTGAAATGCGATTCCATGCCGTACATGCGGCCGCAGGAATCAAGTCCTCCGACGCTTCGCTGCGACTGATCGAGAAAGGCCTCAGCGACGAAAGCATCAAGGTACAAGCAGCTTCATGCCAATCGTTGGGTGTTCGTAAAGAACCCGAAGCCGTCCAACTGCTCGCCAAGACTCTCAACTCGACGACCGAACTGGATGTAAAGCATTCCGCAATCGCGGCGCTAAAAAATCACCAAGGGACGATCCCCGTTGATTCACTACGATTGATTCTCGAAGACCAAGATCCGGCCACCGTCTACTTGGCAATGGATAGCTTGCGTGGCGTGATGAAGGAAGATCACGGCAACGATCCTAAAGAATGGATTGCGGCGATCGACGCGACGCGGACGCCAGCGACGCCAGGTGGAGTCACTGACGGGTTGCGGTTTGCCGAAAAGGATGCTCGCGAGTTGAAGTAACCGCGAAGCGAACCTGCGAGTCAGGCTAATTCGCCGAGATAGTTCTCGGCGTTCTTCAAATGGGCATCCATTTTGGCTTTGTCCATTTTCTCAGCCATGCTGCACATCATCGCCCAACGCGGATTCTTGCCAAGTTCCTCGCGATGATTCCAAATCCATCGCCAGTACAGGCCGTCCCAAACATCGCACCATCGGCCTTTGGAATAGTGGCTCATCTTGCGGACGTAGGATGAACCCGAGAAGTAGGGCTTGGTCGTGATCAAACCCCCGTCTGCATTCTGGCTCATCGCATAAACGTTGGGAACCATCACCCAGTCATAGCTATCGATGAACAACTCCATGAACCAACGGTAAATCTCGTCGGGATCGATTTCGCAAAGAAACAGAAACCCTCCGAGCACCATTAAACGTTCGATGTGATGGCAGTACCCGGTATCGAGCAGCCGTTTGATTGTGTCATCGATCGGAACGATGCCGGTGGTCCCGTCATAGAAACACTTTGGCAGCGGGCGATGGTGCTGCCAATGGTTCGTCGTTCGCATCTTCACGCCCAAGTCGACGTAGGTTGCGCGCATGAATTCTCGCCACCCAATGATTTGCCGAACGAAGCCCTCGACCGAATTAATCGGCAAGTCATTGTCCTGGGCGAATTCAAGTGTTTTGTCGAGCACTTGCTGTGGCGTGAGCAGCCCAATGTTCAGCACCGGTGTCAAAACGCTGTGCCAAAGCCAGGACTGGCCTTCTTCGATCGCGTCCTCGTAGGGCCCAAAATCTTTGAACCGTTCTTTCAGAAAGACGTCAAACCACTGCAAAGCGTCCGGGTGCGTGGTGGGGTAGTACAGCGCATCCAATGATCCGGGGTGCCCCTCAAATTGCTCCACCACCGAATCCCTGACCTGCTTCTCAATACTGTTTCGAGCGATTTTTGGCAGCTCGGGCAGCGACTTCAATCGCGTCTTGGGGATCTTCTTGCGATTGTCTTCGTCAAAACTCCATTGCCCTCCTGCGGGCTCTCCATCGCCATCGAGCAAGACGTTCAATCGCGTCCGCTGCCACTTATAAAAATCTGCCATGAACCAGCGTTTCTTCCCGTCACGATACTCGCGGTTCTCAGCGTCTGAATTCAGGAAACCCGGTGTCGGTAGAATCGTCAGCTCAACACCCAACTGATCCGCAAGCTTCCGAATGCGGCGTTCGAGCACAAAGTCGACGGGATCGACCACCAACAACGACTGCTTCGACTTGGCGACGCCCGCAGTGATCTCCTCCACGCGATCAGAAAGCAACGGTTTCTTCGGATCGAACTCGAGATACCGCACAGACCGACCTTCCTTGGTCAGTATGGCCTCGAACTGTCGCATCGAAGCCCGGTGCAGCCATAGCTTCTGCTTGTGGAATTTCGCCGGATACCGTGGATCGTCGAAGAATAAACTGTCTTCGATCAGCACGACTCGGTCGACAGGATGCTCAAAAATCGGATGCGGCGCATAAAGCTGGTGTGGGAAGACGAGCGCAATCACGGCAGACGCGGTTCACAGGTGGCTTGAGAGAGATGGCGGACTGTAGGTGAGTAGTAACCGCTGATTGAATCAGCAAGGCAACCGAGGCGAAACACTGCCGTTTTAACCAGAACCTTTAGGGGGCGGCTGTACACCAGCGGGGCGTGAGGTCAGTAGGATGACGGACATTCGCGTGAAAAGGCCCCGAAGGTGCTCATCGTCTATTTATGGCGCTCCCACAATTGACTCCGACAAGTCTTCGGCGAGGACCAGTTGCCGAGTTGACATAAAAGAAAAATCAGAAGACGCCGATCGCACGAGAGGGCATCGCATGGGCTGGTTGTGGAATCATAGCGCGCTACAAGATCTCGAATCAGAGCGCCAAGAGCTGTGGGAATGCAGAGCCAAACTCGACGCGATCGCGAAGAATCAAGCGGTTGTCGAGTTCGCGATGGATGGAACAGTCGTCGACGCGAATGACAATTTCTTGGAAGCGATGAGATATGACGACCTCGAAGATATTGTCGGTCGACACTATCGCATCTTTATGGACCCTAGCGATCTCAACAGCCCCGAATACCAGAAGCTCTGGAAGGCACTGCAACGCGGCGAGCCTCATGCGGGACGCTATCGACGATTGCGAAGCGACGGTACACCGATCTGGTTTGAAGCGAGCTACTATCCGCTACTCGACCAAAACGGACAGCCCACCAAAATCTTGAAGTACGCGACGGAAGTCACGCACCTCGTTGAACGTGAATCGGCTAACAGCCAAGTCGGCGAAGCCGTCGCGACCAGCATCGAACAGATGGTCGAAACGATCAATGAAATTTCGTCGCAGTTAACGCAAACTGCACATCAAGTGACCAAAACCGAGTCGGAAATCGCTTCGAACGTTCAATCAGTCACTCGCTTGGAACAGAGCAGTCAAATGATTGTCGATGTCGTGGAAACCATCCGTGGCCTCGCAGAACAAACGAACTTGCTCGCTCTCAACGCCACCATCGAATCGGCTCGCGCTGGCGAGGCAGGGAAAGGCTTTGCGGTTGTCGCAAACGAAGTCAAAGAATTGGCCAAGCAAACGGCCAGTGCGACCGACAGCATCGGAGAAACAGTTGACGGGATTCGCACGCTGATCGCATCAAACGTCGAATCTTCGTCCAGCCTCAATGAGCGAATCCGCATTGTCACCGAAAGCATGCAATCGATCGCCGCCGCGGTCGAGCAACAATCGGCGACGATGGCAAACCTGAATCAAACGGCCACGCTCTTGCGAGTCGAGTGACGCGCCTCGCGAAAATGTTCATCGGAAAAATTTCTTCGGCCGCGTTGCGCCGCCCGTTTCTGCACGTCTAAGTGTTACCAGGATCGTTTTTCGTCAACGATGGCGTTGATCTTGGCGGTTCGGTTGTGTCCGATAGGCACAACCGCTGACACGAAGAATGCAACGCACCAATGCCTGCCTTTCCCCACAACGATTCGACGGATCTGGCCATCGCAAATGCGATTTCAGCCTGGCTGGATACCGCACCCGAATCCGATCGAATCTCCGCCGAGGATCTGATCGCTCGGCATCCCGAGTTGGCACCCGGACTTGAGGAGGCTCTTGCCGGCTTGAGCTTTGTCCGCATTGGGGCGACGTCGATCCTCGAAGACACTTGTCACGACGAGATTGATGCTGACTGCGAATATCCAGACATCCCAGACTTTGACATTGTCCGTGAGCTTGGTCGTGGCGGAATGGGCGTCGTCTATGAAGCACGCCAACTTTCGCTCGACCGAGTCGTTGCGCTGAAAGTTCTACCGAGGGTGAATGTCGAGTCAAAGGCGGCCGCACGTTTTTTGCGCGAAGCCGAAACGATCGCTTCGCTCCAGCATCCCAATATCGTGCCAGTCTATGATGCCGGCGTCTTCCAGGGTTTGCATTGGTATTCGATGCAATTGATCGACGGGATGCCGTTGTCCAATTGGGCCGAAGAAAATCGCTCGATAACCACACGAGAACGCTGTGAAAAGGCAGTTCAGTTCGGATTCGAGATCGCTGACGCATTGGAACACGCACATTGCAATGGCGTGATTCATCGCGATGTAAAACCCGGTAACCTACTGGTCGATCGAGACGGCAAGTGCTGGCTAACTGATTTCGGTTTGGCGCGGCGGGACGTTGATGTCACCGCCACAGCCACGGGTGCCATGCTGGGCACGCCACGTTATATGAGCTGCGAACAGATCGGCGACCAACAGCACATGGTCGATCGGCGTACCGATATCTATTCACTCGGCGCGACGCTCTACGAACTCGTGACAGCTCGCCCGGTTTTCGAATCCGAATCGGCACTGACGTTGCTTCAACAAATCTTAAGCGACGCCCCTATTCCACCGCGCAAGATCCAGCCCCAAATTGCGCGCCCGCTCGAGCTTGTGATTTTAAAATGCTTGGACAAGGAAGCACTTCGTCGATACCAAACCGCGAAACAGCTGGGCGACGATTTGCGAGCGATTCGCGACAACCAGCCGATCATGGCCCGAGGATTGTCGGCTTGGGTGCGTGGCGAGCGATTTTGGCGACGCAACCAATGTCAAATTAGCTTACTCGGACGCAGCGTCGTACTGACTATCATCGCCTTGGCGTTCCTTTCGATTCTGGTCACGCAACTCCAGCGATCTCGGCAAACGAAGCTGCGTTTGTCGACACCGGGAGGACTTTATTTCGCTTCGATTCAACCAACCGGTACGGAATCGCAAGCCAGGAAAGACACCGAACCAGTTTTGGTGACGACGCCAATGCAGCAATCACTGCAATTGCGCAAAGGCAAGTATCAAGTTCGTTTCGAAGGGCAAGGCCGCCCGGCTGAGACTTATCAATTTGATCTGCAAGACAGTGACGAGTCTCGATTCGAGTACGTTGATCGACGCCCTGACGCGGCAATGATTGATATCGATCAAAAACTGGCGAGGGTTGCGTCCGATGGCGCGTTACTCGTTCTCGATCAAGATCATCTCAAGGCGTTCGATCCAGATGGCTCGGCGCGTTTCTCGATCGACCTCGATGACTTGGGCGAAGACTTTGATGAAACAATCGATTCGAAGAACCTCACGGAAAAGCTATTCGGATATGACTCGACATTGCCTTTCCAGGGGTGGCAAGACGGTCACCACAACGCCTTCGCCAATACCCAAAGGCTGTGTCCGCTTCCAAAGGACTTGGACGGTGATGGACAGCCAGACTTCATCGTCACCTCTGGACAGTTCGCAGCGATAGCCGCGATCAGCTCTCTTGGAGACGTGATCTGGAAACGAAAGCTGGAAATTGATTTCGAGCCAAACTTTTCGATTCAATCACGCTCCCGGAATGAAATGCCGTACGAAGTCATCACCGGCATCGATTTGCTGGACTCGCAAACACATGCAGGCAACGATTGCTTAGTCGTGACTGCCGCCGTGGTCGATCCTCAAGGTTATTGCCGACCAGTTTGTATTACGCTGGACGCCAAAGATGGCGACACGGTTTATCGCAACGACTTCCCAACAATCAACATGCGGACGAAACGCGATTGGCCGTTTCACGGACTTTTGCCCTGTCACACTGGTTTCTCCAAAAACGAAAGATCTCGTCGAGGCCCCTTCCGACTTGCTACGCTGACCGTGCGTTCGGCCAGCTACACATTGCACAATCAAAACTGGTCCAGCCCCAGTGCTAATTCCTCAATCACACTGTATCCCAAACCACTGATTCTCGCTCGCCCGCACATTGCACCGGTTGGTGTTTTCTTGGACGGTGACCAACTCTTCTTTCGAGGCTTGACTGGCGAGACAATCGATGCAGCTGAAAAATTGCCAACTGTCACATTGCCGGACCAAGCAATCTTCGGTTTAAAGTCAGTACGGCTAGCCGACAATCGAACCGGAATCGTCGCTTTGGTCAACTCGCCGAACCGAGCCTACCAGTCTTGTCAGCTTTGTTTGGTGATCCCCGGAGAATCCAAAGCAGCTTGGACAATCTCACGCGAAATCAACACCATGGATTTGGCAGCCGGTGCAACCAAGTCTCCGTTCCCAATGATCGTCGATCTAGACCGTGACGGTGTGGACGAAATTCTGTTTCCGAACGCAACGCAGAACACCGTCAGCACCCCGCATCTCGAATGTTTGGACAGTTCCAATGGCCACGTGCGTTGGCGAACAGGTCCAATCCTTAGCTACTCGCAGGTGATTGACCATTGCATCATGCTGCCCGACTCCGATGGCGATGGCGTCAACGAATTGGCCCTCGTCAACCCGGTCATCCTTCATCCGACCGATGAAACCAGCGACCTTCCCGTACTGCAAGTCACCGTTGACATCATCAGTGGGCGAACAGGGAAGACGCTCGGATATCGCTCTGAAACAGTCAGTGCCGAAGGCGTTCCGAACCAAGTCGTGGAAGTTGATGATGTGCACTACCAAGACGGCAAACTGGTCTGTTCGGTCGTTTGGGGCGACTCGATCGAAGTCGAACTCTCATCGGCCACATTTGAAATTGATTTGGCAGAACGAAACAATACACAGGTCGAACGTGGTCTCACCGTTATCGATTCAACCTGGGAAAGCAAACACTCAACCAATCTGGCTGGGAGGTGGTATCGTAAACGCAGCGGTCCCTATGCCGCATCGTCTGACCGTGCCGTCTGGTACCCACATCAACCTCCGATCACTCGCTATGCGAACCAGACACTTGGCGTTGACTGGACCAACAACGGCAACCCGCGAGTTCTAAAAGGAAACGCTTGGGTCGTAGACTGTATCGATCCCCGCAACGGAGACATCCTCTGGAATGCCGATACCAAATGGCTTCTAGACAAAACGAAACTGGTCCGTCGGCCGAGCGGAACCGTGGAACTGATTCTTCAAAATAACACTCATGCTCATTCGTTTCCAACGATTGTTGATGGGGAAACCGGCCGACGACAATTTGAGATCGATGAGCTGGCACTCGGAGAAATTCGGCAAGCTCATGCCGCTGGCCACGACGGCACCGAAAACTGGTACCTGCTTGCCGAAGCTCCGCATCAACCGGGCACCTCATACATCAATCGAAAAGGCTATGTGTTGTGTGCGCTAGATCGAATCTCAAAACGAGTCGTTTGGTCACGCCCGCTCTATAACGAATTGGAAAACAAACCTCACCTCTATCCGGCAACGCTGTTAATTCTCGACGTCGACAATGACGGAATCGACGAAATTATCACAGGCGACACTTCTGGTGGGTTGCTACGATGGCTCTGCCTAGACAGTCGTGACGGGGCAATCAAATGGGACGCCCCGATGAAGGCAAGTAGCGACGGCAATGCCTGGCCTTGGAGCGTGCCATGGCCGATGGCACAGCCGATCGGAATCGGAAATCAAGTCGGTTTGGCGTATCTGGATTCTCTGTTCAATCAGCCAAACGGTGCCGTTGTCAACTGCATTGACGCTGCGACAGGAAAGACGTTGAATGCGTCGCCCATCGATCTGTCACAGCGTCTCGGTCAAGACCTTCGCGGATCGGTCATGCATGACCGCTTAATGCTGCTTCCCATTACAAACGACGGCATTCCGAATCAGCTGACTTTGGTCTATCGAGAGCGACCTACGTTTCAACGCAAAGCTGTCCTTCTAGAACTCGATGCTGGCAGACGCCTCCAAGAAAGGAACGCGTTCGATGTGAAGTCGCAGTTTTTGTATTACGACGCCAATGGTGATGCCACCCTCGATCTGATCGACCTTGAACAAACGACGATTCGAATCCGCGATGCAATCAATGGCGATATTCTGCGAACGTTCGAAGTAGCGGCAAACGGTCGAAATCTCGGCGTCGATCAGGTATCAGAAGCGAGATACTTGCGCATTGCCAACATTGAGGGAAAGATTGAATGGATTGACTTACACACAGGAACGCTCGCCTATCGGTCCGAGTTATTGCTGATGGAACGGAATTCGCAGAACGCCGAAACACGTTTCCTATTCCCGAACGGTGGCGGGGAAACATTGGTGGCAACAGAACCTGGCGGTGTGATCCTGGCTCAAAACCCAATCTCGAAATCTTCGACGTCTTCAGCGGCCAGCGATACGCCGGAGCTTGATTGTCAACCGCACGCCGATGATCCGCGTTATCGCCGCGAACTCAAGGCGTTTGGTATTTTCGCAAACCAATCGATCGTTGACCTCGGTCAGAAGGCACTGCTAGCCTTGGTCGCGCTCGTGCTCCCTGCAGCCATCCTGTTGCGGATGCTACGAAATCGCCGATGGTCATTGAAAACACTGATGCTACTGCCACTGGTCGCCGCGATGGTACTCTTTGGCTGGTCACAATTGCTCGCCGATCCCTCGGGTCGCTATCTCGATCACTTGGCGATCGGCACCTCCGTCACAATGTGCCTGATTGGAAATGTGTGGATTCTTTTGCGGCAGCGGCGGCGATCTATCATGGCAACCGCGCTCGCGGCATTGATCCTGAGTCCATTCTTTGTCGCCGCCGCCCATTCGCAAGTCAGCGTTTACGGGCTGCCGATGAATTCGGTTTGGACATTGGAAAACGTGTTGTGGTCGGCGCTTGCAATCTTCACCCAGTGTGCGGGACTGATCTATCTATTTTCGCCAATCATTGACTTCCAACAGAAGCGACGGCGGAACGTGGCGGCGTTGGCATAGTCGTTTAGCAGAATCGCTTCCTGATGAATCCAGATCCAGAACAATCGCTGCAAGAAAGTTGGTCAATCGGTCGTTTGCGACCGTGGCTGCAGCTTGTCGCCGATCGCGAACTGCCGCCAGCACTCCGTGGTCGTGTCGAAGCGTCCGACATTGTGCAGCAAAGTTTGCTAAAAGCTTGGCAGGGCGAATCAAACTTTCGCGGTACGACGCACCAACAACGTCTCGCTTGGTTGAAGATGATTTTGCGGAACACGATTCGTGATCAGTACCGACGCGAGTGCTTGACCCAATCTCGTGGCGAAGGCGACGTTGCGTTGGCCAGTGAAGTGTTCGCGGCGTCTGACGTTCGGCTCACAGAATTGGTACAAGCCGATATTGCGACAGCCAGTACCGAGTTGGTTGCGGCAGAAGAATCGTTGGCCCTGGCCAATGCTCTCGAAAAGCTGCCGGAAGAACAGCGACGTGTAATCACCATGCGACACTTCGATCAGTTCACGTTTGCTGAGATCGCTTCGGAACTCGAAAAGTCAGACGCCGCCGTGCGTATGCTGTGGGTCCGAGCGCTGCGAAATTTGCAACAGATCGCTGTCGAATAACATTGCAATCGGAGCTCGCCGCTGAGACCAATTAGCCCACCGATTCTTGCCGAACGGAGATGCTGTCCAGCGTGCAATTTAAAACGCGTCGTCTTCACGCCGCTCCTTAAGTACACGATACCCACCCAAATTGCGTCTAGCAACACAATCGCCACCACAACGGAACGTAGGAATTTTACCTACAAAAGCTAGCAGTTTTCACTCGATGATTGTCCTCTAGACCGTTAAAAATGGGTCCGAGTTCCTCTTTACCGCCCCCCGCCCCGGTTAGGCGATGTATCTGTACTTCATTCAACGCTGCTTTGCGTGCCACCGTTCCTGCCGTATCCTGTTTGAACAGCTCGGAACAGATGTCGAATGCCATCATTGCCACTGCAAGATCCGAGCAAAACAAGTTGAACCACAGCACGAAAGCTCGCGTGCTGACGCATAGTGCTCCTGACATCATCTCAAGCAATCACGATGCCACGGTTTACGATCTCACCGTAGTCGCTGGCATTTCCGGGGCAGGGCGTCAGAGAATCAAAACTCTTCGACGGCACCGTCGACTTTGGGTCTTGAACGTCCGCGTTTTCTTCGCCCCGGATGGCCGAATTCGGTAGCTCGGCGTGCCAGCCCCGAGGTTCGCTAACCACCTTCAATCGATCTTGATGCCCCGTATCCAGGGAAACAGGGCGAACCGGAGTGATACAGGTGCCAAGAACACAACCGCAGATGTGACAATACCGATTCCAACCGTCACATTGCTGCGTGACAGAATTAAGTACGATCCGGTCCACAGCAGCCATGGCGCTCGATAGCGTCTGCGGTAGGTCCGACGTCCTTCGTCTGGCAAATTCAGGTACCAATTCGTCCAGTCAGTCAGGTGAGCTTCGGGACGCCCCCTTCGCCAACCGATGCTAAATCGTGGAAGTTCCGGGAATGCAGCCCACGGCGGACGCAAGTTGCCATGTTCGTCGCGAAGATCACCGGCCTCATCGTTGTACTCGATCATGACTTCAAAATCAGCGGTTCATTGAAGCGGTCAGTAGAAGCACAGTAGCCTTCGCCTTCGCCGCGCAAACAACTCACTTCTTTTGAAAAGTCAACTCGCGGATTTGGTTGTCGCCCTTCGTTCTGTGTCCCCAAAGCATTCGATTTGTGGTTGCAGTCCAGTAGATCGATCATTGCGTCTACGACTTGGCGTTTGGCCTCGCATAAGTTTAAACGCTTACCGATGGTCTTGTCCGCCCATCCGCGAGCACAGCCACCATCTTGTGCAATCTCTTGCGACATCGCCAGCCTTGGAACCGGTTCAACAAGAAGACTTTCGATCGAGCTTGGAACCGACCAGCCACCCACAGCAAAACAACTGAAACGTTCGAGCCGGAAATAGAAACATCAATTCTGGGATGAAGGTTCGCGCGAACCAAACCGGCATAACGCGAGCTCGACGAATCGGCTCGCTTGCCGCTTATCCTCTTGGCGTTTGACCTGAAGCGATCCGATGGTTCATCGCCGTTTTTCCAGCAGCCCGAAGTCTTTGAAGCGCAGCACGCATTCAGTTTTTCCATCTACAGGATGCGGAGTCATGATAGAACACCACGAATCGCCGAGCAGCTCCGCATTTATATCGAAAGTGTAAAGCCGATCAAACAGAAAACCATGCAATCGGGTACGAAGATCGAAATGGATCACTGAAGCATCGCTGGGATCAATCAACGACGAATACATGAATCGATTCGCATCCCAAACTGCGACGTGCAGCTGATGACCAGAAAGGTCAGGGCCATGAATCGCGACGACAACATTGGCGATTCGGAACTGATCGTGCATCAATTCCTGTTCGGAGGTAAACACATGGAACGATGTCGCACCAACACTATTGTCGATTCGCGTGACATCAACAGATGTCACTTCGCCGAAGGAAAAGGTGTCGTGAAAACTGTGCATTCGCGTTTGTCGATGAACGGCCGCGATGACCGAGTCGCGGCGAAGGAGTTTGCAGTAATTCGTTTGACAAGGACTCCGCGACTTCGTGTCCATTGCTTTGTTCCGCGTCATCCTGGTTTGATCAACTTTACCAACCACCATCTATCGTATCCGAATTAAACTGCCATGGGATAGTTTGCGGTCGGGGCGTCGGATGCGATTGCTTGCATCGCTTCAATCCCGACTTGGATCAGCCGCCAAAAAAGAACGGTTGACGTCGTTCGAAAGTCCGTTGCAATAGCCGCGTTTAAATAACAAACCGTCGCCAATCGACGGGCCGCAAAAACACACCAAGCCCCAGTAGATGCGTCAATTGAAACGCAAATGGAATATGCGAAAGGGGAACACTGATCACCGCTAATCAGCACTAATCGATTAGTGTGTATTAGTGATGATCAGTGTTTCCGAATTTGCAGTACCCACCCGCCGGCGACGGACGGTTTGATAACCAGTTGCCATTGCTCAAGCTCTGTCTGCAGCAAAAACAATCCTTGATTCACCAGCAATCAATCTTCAACTGCGGAACGATTTCGATCACGTAGCAGCCGCAAACGACTTGCCTCTTCATTGAACACAACTCAGCGGCTCACGCGCATCGAGTTGTTCGCGGTCTACCCAAGACGACAGCCTTCAGTTCGCCGCTGACGACGAGTTTACCCGATCGGAATCGCGAAGGGTAACTCGCATCGCATCAGCAGCCGGCGCGTCAGGCGTCGGATTGTCTTAAATCGCCATCCTGCTCGCAATCGATTGCCCGGCGTCGGATTGAGGTGGGATTCGCCCAGCACATCTTGCCGAGCCGCTTCCAAATGGTTCGGCACTATGGCTGGATGACTGCCAATTCATCGATCCGTCTCGACGAGATCCAGTTGTTGATCTGGATGCAGTTGGGCTGGGTGTACTGGTTAGCAAGCGGTCATGCGAAGCAGCCCGAACCGCTGACGAGTCATCCGCACTGCAAGCACTATGGAAGCCGACTGCGCGTGGTCGCAGTCACCTTCGACCCGATACTGCTGCCACGCGGACCACCGCAAATCGACTTCAAAAAGGGCAACGGTTGATCGATAAAATGCCCAAGACTGTGAAAAAGCAAACGTCATCGGGAAGGCGAACAGGATCGGTACGCGCACATACGAG
>PPHI01000074.1 GCA_002901265.1 Rhodopirellula baltica
GTAGGTCATGCGGATTCTGATTACAAGGCGACTCGAGCTCGGAATGCTGTCTTGTTTGCGTCGGCGCTGATGGTGTCAGTGTTTGTCATCTTGAATCTTCCCTATCAATACGTCGAACGCTACGCCACAGGCGGTGTCGCAATTGACGTTGACTTTCAAAACCAAATGTCTGCGTTACCGATCATGGCGGGGATGCCCTTTCGGTACTCGATACGCTATGCGGGCGACCATCCCATTGAGGCGTTTTCGTGGTCAGCGCTGATGTTGAACCTCGTCTCACTCGTTGCATCAATCGCTGTGGTCGGCGTTTATCTCTATCGGAAAAAAATCAAGCAAAAACGCAGCGGGCGTGCAAGTTTGACAATTTCCGATCTGTTGGTGGCAACTTTTCTGACTGCTGTCGGAATCGGTGGGTATCAATATTTGGAGATGGAGCAAACGAAGCTTCTGAAGTACCAAAGTTCGATGGCGGCTCAAGGACATGGAATCGCAATCTCGGCATGGTTGCCCAAGGTCATTGCGGACTGCATTCCGCAGGCGTACGCAAGGCTGTGTTGCAGTGTCCGTGGTGTACGGCTGGAGTCGCCGAGTGACGCGGTGTTGAATGAAACGCTGCGAGCCGACAACTTGACATCCTTTCGGATCGGCGGTGATGGATATGACTTGCGTCTATTGGATCAGTTAAGTGGTCGAATTCATCTGGACGATCTGCGGATTGCAGGCCGATCGATCGATCAGGGTACCGTTCGAGTAATCGGCGCGTTACCACGTCTGGAAACACTCAACTTGATTCGTTCGAACGTTCCCGCGGTGGCAATTTCATCGCTGGAACTGCCCAAGCTACGGCGGTTGGATTTGCGAATGACGGATCTGACGCTTGCCGAATTGGGAACGCCGCCCTGGTCGAAAAACGTGGTCGAGCTTTCGCTTCCTCGTCCTTATGATCGTAGTGACAAAATCGAAATCGAAAATTGGCCGGAATTGAGGCGGCTGACAGTGAACGATTTGGAACTTCAAGTCAATTCACGGTTGCTCGAAATCAAGCTCGCCAATCTGCCGAAGCTGGAAGAACTTAAGCTGGATCAACTGCAGTGCTATGCCTTGCAACTGACCCAGTTGCCAGTGTTGCCCGAGATCACTTTGCTAAAGGATAACATTGCCAACCGACTGGCACGCGGCGAAAAATATCCTTCCACGCTTTGGGTCAGGCGCTTTGAAATTGATCAGCTACCGAAGCTGGCTTCGATCAGCTTTTATGTTTCCGAAGTCGAGCAGATTCGGCTCTCAAGGCTGCCTGAATTAAAGGGTGCCTATGTCGATGTTAGTCGATACGATTCGTCCGGCTATCGACATTCAAATGCGATATCCCAGCGTTCAAAGGTGGTTTTGGTCGATGGGCTAGCAGCAAGTGATGGTCCGGAAATAATTGACTTCAATGGAGTCGATTTGTCGGGCGTGGAACTCGCGCCCTTGCGAGCCAACTCGCGGTTGGCAGAATTGCGATTGGTCGGTACAGGAATCGGCTTGGAGCAATTGACAAAGCTTTCGCCAATGCCGCAGCTAATGAAGTTGCAAGTCGACAGTTCTGTCTTTACTCCCGCCAAGCTGGGGCGATTGTTGGATGCGTTTCCAAGCATCGAATCGCTCCAATTCGAAGATTCGCAAGACGCAGCCTTCGTTTTTCGGCAATCCACAGAAGACCTCCATCTGAGCGATCATCCAAATTTGAAGACGCTGTTGGCGGAATCATTGTCGCAAGGCGTCTTTCGCTCGGTGCAGATCCGCAATATGCCCAGTCTAAATTCGGCCTTCGATTTTGCTTGGGTTGAAAATGATGTTCACATCCAAGGAGCACCCAATCTCCGAGGTCTTTCATTCGCGGCACCACTTCCGGCAACGGTTCAGCTTTCCGATTTGCAAAATCTTGAGTACTTCGCGGCGGGTGGAGACCGTGTCGATGATTCCATTGTGGAAGCGATCAGCCATTCAGAGCGATTGGCGACATTGACGCTCGCCTATGCGTCAGCCTCTAGTGAATCGCTCAAGTCGATTCCAGTTGCTTCACTGAAGCATCTTTGCTTGGCGGGTTGCAACGTTGATGACGAGGTCGTTCGAGCTTGGGGAGATTTGACACAGCTTGAATCGCTCGACCTCAGTCAAACACAGATTACAGGCGTCAGCCTTGGACACCTGCTAGCGTCTAAATCGTTGCAAAGTGTTCGACTGGGAAACTGTCAAATAAAACCAAGCGAGTTGGCATCAATTGGCACGATGCCAACGTTGCAGGTGCTTTCGCTCGTAAATATCGGAATCGATCCTGACACGCTTCGGCAACTAACGCCTGCCACCGGTTTGCGTGAGTTGGATTTGTCGGGGACGACGGTGGCTAATGGAATTTTCGATTTGATCGCGGACTGGGATCTGCAGTTTTTGGTCTTAAATGATTGCGAATTGAACTCACGAAAGGTCGTCGAATTGATGCGCCGAAAAACATCGCTGGTCTTGGATCCCATTGGCAGTGATTTGGATCCGAGCGTATCGGCGTTTCTGATGTCCGAACAACGCATCGTGGATCGCTCCGATTTCGTTGAGTTCGAAGCAATGAAGCAATGGCAACAATCGATCAACAGCACTCAGCCAACATTCGGACAAGTCGCGATGGGTTTAGTCCCAAATGTCCAAATCCCAATCACCTTGACTAACGTCGATGATTTTTCAGCCTTTGGAATATATGGCGGTCAATCAAAAAACGTCTCGAGTGAGCCGACCGAGTCAAGCGGTGGATCGAATAGGTCTGGGTTTGGAGGTCTGATGGAGAGCTTCTTTGGCGGCGCTAGAAGCACGGAACAGAAGGCCGACGAAGTGAACGACGAATTGGAAGGAACATCGCTGTGAACGCATTCAAAGATTTCGCCGCGGTATTGCGACAGGTTTGTGTTTGCTTTTTGGGGGTGGTTTTTCTTGGTGGGTGCGACAGCGTGATAAGTCACACCGTCTCGATCGACGCGGAACAGACCGTGGTCGCATGGCCGGAGACCGTTCCGGCGGCGAGAAGCGACTGGACGATCGCATCTGGAGAGCTTCAGGTCTGGAAGCCAGTTCCAATGGCATACCTGAAATCGTTTGAGCAAAAGTTTTCGATGGATAGTCGGTTTGACGATCCGATCGTTGAATGCACGGATTTGAACTTGAGTGAAGATTCGCTGAGTTTCATCGAACAAGCCTACTCACAAAAACCAGAGTCGATGGAATCGGTTGTCAGCATTCCGATGGATGCGTTCAACGGTCCCCGGTCGTTCGATTTATCGTTGGATGGCAAGCGATTGGTGACGCTAAATAGTGACCATGTCGAGTTGTACAACTTGGAAACGGCGAAACGCCTTGGCAGTTTCGCTTTGCCAGGGGAATGGGCCCGTCAGCCGCATGCGATTTGTTTTTGTGGGAACACCCGAGACTTCTTGGTTGCCTCCGATGACAGAATCTGCCGTATCAGCAGTCGGGACGGAAGTGTCCAAAATGAAATAAAAGGACTGGGGGAGACCATTGCAAAATGGAAAGTCAGCCCGAGTGGTGACGTACTCGTTTTACTGACAGAATCAGGCACACTTTGGGGCGGAGAAGCGACGCTTGAAGGGTTGTCGCAAATCAATTCCGATGGCACCAACGTTCGTGACATGGATTTATTTTCCAACGGCAAGTCGATCATCGCTGATGTGTCGGTCCCTCTGCTTTACCATCGGAACGACCAGAACGTTTGGTTGCAACAGAAGGTCGGCTTTGAATTCGAAACGGAGCATCCGCATGTCGTTGCCGGATCCGAAAGTCATTGTTGGGTCGATGGGCCGACGATTGAAGTACTGTCCAAAAAAGAAAACGCAGAGGGGAAAGTTGCTGACCATCTAGCAATGGCACATTCGTACTGGCCGCCGAACTTGGCTTGTTCGTATTCGTGGTCTACTGATTCGTACTCGTTCTTGGTGACCGGCGAGCGTTTGGTTCGTGGGAAATTGCAATGGGTGATTTACGATCTTGCACCGGCCAACTATACGCATTCGGCCCCAATCGAATTGGATTACAAACCACAGAGGCTTCTCTGTAGCGACGGCGGTAGCGTGGTGGCGATCTTGGACAAGCGAGGAATCAATGTCTCCCGCCGCACGGTGTGGTACACCGCTGACCATTGGCAGGTCAGTGAACTCGGATACTACATTGTCAATCAATATCCCCTCGACGAAGTCGAACGACTCTACGAGGCATTGGGAAGGCAGACCCGGTATTCAGCTCTTGGTGCACCGAGTGATCTGCAACAGCTTTTGCTCTCTCGCGTCAGCTATCGATGGAACTATCTCGAGCAACAAGGCGATGACTTGCCCGAGGAACAACGGTTAGTTCTCGAAAAGATCCGATCTTGGCACAAACAAGGCGGAGTGCTGGCTCGTTCTGTGAGCGGTTTCAGGCATCATCGGATTGCTTGGGATGCCCGCGGAAACGGGATGGGCAACACTGTTTCGGCAAAAGCATGGGAAACGTTCAACGAACATAACGAGCTCGCTTACAACGAATTGAGTGAGGTGTGTGCCGAAGTTAAAGAGCCACCATTGCTTGCCCTTGAAACCCTCGTTCATGTGCAAATGGACCACCGTCCGGGTACTTCGCCATTGGTTGGCGTGAACGACCTCGCACGTCGTTGTGTCGAACTCTATCCAGGAAGCATTGGTGTTGCCGAAGCCATCGCGTTCAAGTTATTGCCGCAGTGGTATGGAGAAGAAGGAGAGTTGGTCAGTTTTGCGCGGGCGCATGCGGATCTCTACGACGGTCGGTTTTCAGACTTAGTCTATGCAAAGCTACTCGGCGTGTGTCTTTCTCATCATGCGAATCCCACGATGCAAGAAAAACGCCAAATCGACCCGCGGCGATTGCAATCCGCCATCGATACGGTGGTCGAATGGGGATTGCCCATCGACCTTTGGGTGTGGGAAGCTCGGCAAGTGGCTAGTTCGACCGGGGCAAGCGTTTCGGATGTGGAGCTTTATGAAAAGATGATCGAGGCGGTTGGCGTCGTTCCGCGATTTGACTCGGGCAGCAGGCGATGGGGCACGCCGAACACGACCGAAATCCCAAAGCGGCTTTACAAGGAAGCACGCCAAGCGGCAATGTCAGAAGCGGATTCTGAGCTAGCTGGGACCGTTGACGATTGAGGTCAAGTTGTCAAAGCAAACTTGGATTGCTTGATCAGGTTTGTAGTTGTCCTGACGCCAGAGTTGCGAACTGACTTCGCAGCAAACTTCGCCGTCGTATCCGCCTTCAAGAAACTGTTTGATGATCGCGGCATGTGGGATCGTCCCAGCTTCACCAGGCAATGCAAACCGCACTGTGCCGTTTTCTTGCACGGCGTCTTTCAGAACGATGTAGCCGGTATAGGGAAGCGATTCGGCGACGGTATCACTTAGCGTCAGACCGCGAAATGCGAAGTGACTTGGATCGTAAACCATACACAGCGAACTTGGATTACCGAGTTGTTCGAACAGCCAGATCGCGTGTTCCGGCAACGACATCGCGTGACCCCGGTGCGGTTTGATCGCTAAGCGAACGTTGGCTTGATTAGCCAGTTCGGACCATGCTCCCAACGCATCACAAAACAGGGTTTTCTTGTCTTCCCAGTTTCCACCACCTAGAACAGATTGGATCAGTGGCGGTTGTTCGGGGCAGAGATCGATTGCCAAGTCGAGCAAGCGTTGCACCCAGGCGTTTTGTGAAGCGTGTTGGTTTGCCGCCGGATTGGGCAATCCCATTAGTGCGCCTAATCGTAGGTCGTGTTTCGCCAGACAAGAACGCAGAGCATCGCGATCGTTTGGCCGAAGCACATCCGGCGCGGCGTGATATCCCTGCATCGCTGCCAATTCAATGGAATCGAAACCTACTGCCGCGACACGTTCGATCGCTTGAATCGCAGTCGTGTTCGGTAGTCCGTAGCTACCAAAACCGATGGGACATTTGGGTGATTCTTGCGTTTGCGTGAGGGCTTTCACCGAGTTGGCACTTGCAGTCGCGAGTGCCAGGAAAGCGGAATGCTTGAGAATCGAGCGGCGGTTGGGCTGTGACACGGGCTTCTCTCGAGCGAGGGGGGGCGGTATCGCCGGGACAGGGCGGGGTTACCATGATAGGTGTGTCGATGCCAGCAGTGGTGTGGCAGTGGGGTTTTCGGCATGGAGGATCAACGTCTAGCCTGTTCTGACATTTCGAACTGGACGGACAGCGTCGGCAATCCGATAATGAAAACGTTTCCGTTCCTTCGCCCGAACTAACTCGATTTTCATCGATTTAACGTCGTGTTCCCATTTCGTTTCATCACCGCCATTGCTTTGCTGGTGCATTCGGTATTCGGATGCTCACTGCATGCAGCATGCGCTTGTGAGGGGCATGTCCACGTCGATGGCGAGGCGATTCACGCGGAGAGGGGCTGTTTGCATACGCACGGACAGCAGGAACTTTCTACTGACGGCCATGAATCGTGCTGTCATGGCGAGATCGCGTCGCCAGCAACCGGTGCCCATCACGATCATTGTGAGCATCGCAGTGACGAAGTCGTCTCCAGCTATTGCCTGTGTTGTGAATCGGCACCACATGGTCATGGTCGGCCGTGTGGCGATGGCAGTGTCCGTTGCAGTTTTGTGCCTTCGACCGAGAACTTGCTCGCCGCGTCGTTTCACGATGCGGTTGCCCTCGTCGTCTTTGTCGAACCGCCAACGGTATCCAAAGAGGTCGTGCGGTATATCGGCCAGCACAGGACTCTTGCCACTTTTTACGATCGCCCACAATGTCGATGTGCAGCTCTCTGCACGTGGTTGATTTGATCGTTTGACGTCGATGTAGCGTGTCCGTTGTCTGATTTGGCAACGTGTCGCTACAAACGCAAATTGCATCTGATAGACGTCGGTCCTAAACGCCGTGCACGCATTGCTGCGCGACCATTGGGTACCGTTCGAAATTCATTCGACACTAACGATTCCGTTCCATGAATCAATCTCTAAAACGAGTCAACTTGCTACGCAGTCCCCGGGCGACGTTGGTCGCGATCGGCCTGGCGGTTGTTGTCGGGCTTTATCTATGGACTGACATTCCCGCGGACAACGGTTGGCCACTCGCCGGAGCAATCGAAACACACGACGACCATGATCATGGCGATGAAGGGCACGACGATCAGCATGATGACCATGCCGGGCACGATCATGATCACGCCGGTCATTCGGAGGCGGATTCGATCGAATTGAGTGCTCAGGCGCGGGCAAATCTGCGTCTTACGACACGGGTCGCGACGGTTCAGCCTTTCAAGGAGTATGTCGAAATTCCTGGTGTCGTGATGCCGTGGCCTGGTCGCACGCACGTCGAAATCACTTCGCCCTTGACTGGCGTCATCAGTTCGATCCGTATTTCGCGTGGGGAGATGGTTGCCAGTGGGACTCCGCTGTTTACGCTGCGTTTGACACACCAGGATTTGGTTAACACCCAAGAAGCTTTTTTGACTTCCTTGGGACAGCTTGATGTCGAACGCCGTGAAATTCAGCGTTTGACATCGATCGCGTCTTCCGGGGCAATTGCGGCGAGCAAACGAATTGAACGCGAGTATGAACGCGACCGGTTGTTGGCCAGTTTGCAGGCCGCGAGACAATCGATGCTGCTTCACGGCTTGACAGTTGAGCAGATCAATCAAATCGAACAGTCTCGAGAGTTGGTCCGCGAAGTCACCGTCTTTGCGCCCATCTTGCACTCTGATCGATCGCTTCATCATGACTCTAGCGAGCCGAGTTTGCCGCCGGGGATGCCCTTTGATGCATCGAACCGTCACCAGGATTCGGGGCACGCGGGCGTTCATGGAGCTTCGCAAATGCAAGCCGCCTCATGGGCAACGACACGATTCGCCAACGTTGTTCAGCCAGCTCCACCGCATCCAGAACACATCGATGCCGAGTTTCTGATCACCGATTTGATGGTCAGCCGAGGACAGTCGGTCCAGGCAGGGCAAAGCCTCGCCCAACTATCGGACTATAGCCAGCTTCTGATCGAAGGTTCGGCATTTCAGCGGGATAGCGAGACGTTACGCGAGGCTGCCAATCGGAAAGCAGACCTGCAAGCGGTCATGGATCTTGGTGCGGTAGATCAATCGATCATCGACGGTCTAAGGATCGTTTACTTGGGCAACGAAGTCGATCGCGTTTCGCGAGCGTTGCCGTTTTATGTTTCGCTATCGAACGAAGTCGAACGCAGTGTCCTCGTTGGCGACGAGCGTTTTGTTAGTTGGCGATACAAGCCGGGGCAGCGATTGACGGTGCGGGTACCGACGAAGACGCTTGAGGAAGCGATTGTGGTTCCTAAAGAGGCGGTTGCCGAAGAAGGGCCCGAACGATTCGTCTTTGTCCAAAACAATGATCATTTCGACCGCGTGTCCGTCCATGTATTGGCGGGCGACTCAATGAACGTTGCGATCGCCAATGACGGTCAACTCTGGCCGGGCCAGACGGTCGCGGTCAGTGGCGCACATCAACTGCAGATGGCAATCAAGAACAAAAGTGGTGGTGAGATCGATCCACATGCGGGGCACAACCACTAGGTAACTCTGCCCGTTTATGCGTCAGTCGCAATCGGAATTGATTGCGACTGACATCGACCTGTCTCACACGACGCGGTGTCACCAACTTGTGACGTCGACTGTTACCGCGTCCACGCACAACCAATTGGGCGGAATGCCACCATGCTTGATTCTATCATCCGTTTTTCGCTGAAAAACCGGCTCGTCGTTTTGGCAGTCGCCGTGATCTTGATGATCGGCGGCGCATGGCGTGCCTTCAGTTTGCCGATCGATGTCTTCCCAAACTTAAACCGACCACGAGTGGTCGTCATGACCGAAGCCCCGGGGATGGCCCCGGAAGAGGTCGAAGCACTGATTACGTTTCCACTCGAAACCGCATTCAACGGAGCCAGCGGCGTTGAAGCCGTGCGTAGCAGCAGTGGGATCGGCTTGTCGGTGATTTACGTGGAGTTTGGCTGGGGGACCGACATCTATAACGACCGTCAAATTGTTAACGAGCGTTTGCAGCTCGCCCAAGAGACTCTGCCCAGTGGGATCAAGCCTACCCTAGCACCGATTTCATCGATCATGGGGCAGATCTTGATGTATGCGATGTGGAGCGAAGGCGAAGAAACGCAGCCGATGGAAGTTCGTACCCTCGCCGATTGGGTCGTGCGCCAACGATTGTTGACCATTCCCGGTGTCTCGCAAGTATTCACAATGGGTGGCGGCAGGATGCAATATCAAGTGCTGCTTGACCCCGACAAGCTTCGCGAATTTGATCTCACGATCGCTGATGTTCATACCGCGGTTGATGAGTCGAATCTGAATGCGACGGGCGGTTACTTGGATGAACGTGGAAGCAACGAATTACTCGTTCGCGGGCTTGGACGGATCACCGGCCTGGACGACTTGCGGCAAATTGTCGTGGTGATGCGTGGGAACCGACCGATCTCGTTGGCTGATGTTGCCAGGGTTGTTGAAGGCCCGCAGGTCAAACGCGGTGATTCGTCCGCGCTGATACGCCAACCCGACGATTCGATTGAAGGTGGTCCGTCAGTTGTTTTGACCATCAACAAGCAGCCTGGAGCTGACACCCGAGCGGTTGATGACGCGATTCGGTCGGCGCTGGACGAATTGAAGCTAACGATGCCCGGCGATATTCGTATCGAAAAGGTTTACTCGCAACGAGCGTTCATTGATCGGGCAATCGACAACGTGATCGAAGCACTCGCCGACGGTGGCGTCTTGGTGCTGGTCATCTTGTTCCTGTTTTTGCTGAATTTCCGTACGACGTTCGTCACCCTGACTGCGATTCCACTTTCGATCGTTACGACCGCGATCGTATTTGCCGCGATGGGGCTTTCGATCAACACGATGACGCTGGGCGGAATCGCGGTCGCAATTGGCGAGCTTGTCGACGATGCGATCGTTGATGTGGAGAACATCTTTCGACGTCTTAAAGAATGGCGTTCGCAAAAGCGTGCCGAGAAACAATCAGCAATTCTTCATGCAACGGAGGCGATCGGTGTGGTGTACCGTGCCAGCGTCGAGGTTCGCAGCAGCGTCGTGTACGGAACAGCGATCGTGGTGTTGGTTTTCCTGCCGCTCTTTGCGCTCGAAGGAATGGAAGGCAAGCTGTTCGTGCCAATGGCGATGGGCTATGTCGTGTCATTGTTGGCGTCACTGGTCGTTTCGCTGACCGTGACACCCGCTTTGTCGTCGTTGCTGTTGGTCGGGAACCGAACTTGGCGATGGGTAACACCGCTGTTTTCATTTGGGATCGCAGTGCTGTCGGTTGGCTGGGTAATCCCACGAATCTTGCACATGGTTGGGCTGGGTGATCAATGGGGCAACCATCTGTGGATCTATAGCCTGCTTTTGACTCCGTTGGTTTGGGGCGGCGTGGTTTTGACCGAACGGTTGCTCGGTGGCGAAGAGGCAGAGGAGGGCAGACTGTTGGTTGGGCTTCACGGTATGGTGAATTCGGCAATCGGATTTAGTACTCGAAATGCGGCCCCCGTGCTTGTGGTGACAGCGTTAATGGTTCTGTTCGCTGCAACAACACTGTTTCGGCTTGAAAACGATTTTTTGCCGCCTTTCAACGAAGGTTGCGTGCAGGTCAATGCGTTGTTGCCGCCGGGATCTTCGCTGGCGACTAGCAACAAGATCGGCATGGCAGCGCAAGAGGCATTGATCAAGATTCCGGCAGTTCGGTCGGTGGCACGCAAAACCGGGCGGGCAGAGCTTGATGAGCATGCCGAGGGCGTGAATGTCACCGAGATGTTTCTGGAGATCGAAGAAGACGCGGATCGTGAGCTGACGATTCAGCAGATTCGTCAAACAATGGACGAAATCCCCGGCGTGGTTTCCAGCACCGAGCAACCGCTCGCCCACTTGATCAGCCACATGATTTCTGGAGTGAAAGCTCAAATCGGTATCAAGCTCTATGGGGATGATTTAGATCTGCTTCGCAAAAAGGCGGAGGAGATGAAGTCGGTCATTAGCGACATCCCTGGACTGGCCGACGTGATGATCGAACAGCAGACCAATATTCCACAGCTTCGCATTGAGCTCGATCGGCCCGCGTTGACACAGGCCGGATTGCGCCCAGCACAGGTGATGGAAATGGTTGAAACGGCAATGAACGGAACCGTGGTCAGCCAAGTGTTATTGGGACAACGGAGCTTTAATTTGCTGGTTCGAATGGACGAGCCATATCGCGAAGACCTGTCAAAGCTTCGGCGATTGGTGGTGCCACTTCCAAATGGTGGGCGATTGCCGTTGGAGACAGTCGCAAAAATCTATGAAAGTGGTGGCCCAAACACAATCAAACGTGAGCAGGTTCGACGACGAATCGTCTTGCAGGCTAACGTCGCGGATCGAGGCGTCGTTGACGTCGTTAGCGATATCAAGGACAGGCTTTCAAGCGTTGAGTTGCCGCCGGGGTATTTCATTGAATATGGCGGTCAGTTTGAAAGTCAAAGGTCAGCCTCGCGGCGACTCGCCCTATTAAGTGCGGCCGCATTCCTCGGGATGTTTTTGGTGTTGTTCACCCTGTTTGGTAATGTGAATTTCGCGATGCAGGTACTTGTCGCACTGCCGACCGCATTTGTCGGGGCCGTCGCGGCACTCGCGATTACCGAACAGAATTTGACCGTCGCGGCGATGGTCGGCTTCATTTCACTCTGTGGAATCGCCAGCCGCAATGGAATCTTACTGCTGAATCACTATATCCATTTGGTGAAAGAAGAAGGCGAGTCGTGGACGCAGTCGATGGTGCGTCGCGCCGGCCAAGAAAGGATGGCACCCGTTTTAATGACGGCGTTGACCAGTGGGATCGGGTTGCTGCCACTAGCTTTGGCCGCAGGTGAGCCAGGGAAAGAAATCCTATATCCGATTGCGACGGTGATCGTTGGCGGCTTGATCACCAGTACGATTGCCGAATTCTTTGTACGGCCGGCATTGTTTTGGGCCGTTGGTGTCGGTGCCGGGAAAAAGATCGTTGCCAAAGATGATGAACTTGCATTTGGGGAAATTTCAACCGTCCCCGAATGAATGTTGATTGACGTCGGTTGAACTTTTGATTGATAGGAGAAACGAGATGCTAAAAGGATTGATCTTCGGTGTGTTGTCAGTTGTTTCGATGGTTGCCTTGGATGGCGATGTCGCCAGCGCGGGCGATGGTGCTGGTACTGTTGCGAACTCACCTCAACGCGAGTTGGTCAACTATCGACTCGAAAACTGGAAAACGGCTCATGCCGAGTCTGGCAAAAAAGGTGAGCAACTGGTGGCAACACTGAAGAAGCTTCGCTGCGAAGTCTCGGTCAGTAGCCACGGAGGACACCAGGACGTGAAGTACCGCTGCGTGAAGTGGCAGCAGTTGTCGCTGAAGAGCCACAAAGAAGCCCATCAATGGGAAGCTTGGCTCAAGCAATACGGATTTGCGACAAAGCACGAACATTAGACGCGAGTCGTTTTACTTCGTCTGGAAACCGGGGCAGTCACACTCTGTGAGTCGTGACTTTCCCACACCGGTCAAACAAAACAGTGAGGACATTTCGGTGAAGCGATTCTATTTTTCGATCTTGATTGCAGCTGTCGCGATCAGCGGCTGCTCCAATAAAAAAGAAGAGACTGCAAGTGGTGAGACTCCAGTGGTGATGGATGAGATGCCTCCAGAAATGGAAATGCATCCTGAACACGGACCTCACGGTGGGGAGTTGATCGAGTTGGGCAAGGAGGCGTACCACATTGAATTCGTGCATTCCGATGCGGGCGTTACCATGTACACGCTCGATGGAACCGCGACGGAACCGGTCTCGATTCCTGCAGAGACGCTCACGGTCAGTTTGAAGCTAGAAGGCAAGGTCAAGTCATTCGATCTTGCCGCAGTGGCATCGCCTGCTGAAGAATCGGGAAAGGCGTCTGCATTTGCGTCGGCGGACCCGGACTTGTCGGACTGGATGGATCGAGGTGCGGAGGGTGTGATCGTGGTCAACATCGACGGGAAATCTTTTACCGGAAACCTGTCACACGATCATGGCCACGAAGGGCATGATCACGACGAGCACGATCATTGATTTCCGAGCCCGAGTAATCAGTCGCGCGTGACGAAGGGGATTCCCGGCGAAATTGGCAATTGAATCGGGATGATTTGTCCCGATCGGACCAATTGAATGCCACGGCTGGTTGTCGGATCGACCAAGATGCTGCGGAGTCCGTCCAAGGTCATTGGCGGTGCGAACAGATAGCCTTGAGCGCTGTCGCATTTCCACTGTTGCAGCAGGCTAACCTGAAGTGGCGATTCGACACCCTGGCAGACGATTTTCGCAGACAGGTGATGAGCCAGTTTCATGATCGCTTCGGCAATAATCGCGCGACCTTGATCGACGACGATCGATGCGGTGAAGGTTCGGTCGATCTTGACTGTTTCAACAGGGTATTCCTGGAAACAGGTCAATGACGAGCTGCCTTTTCCGAAGTCGTCGATGTGGATTCCGATTCCCATTCGCGACAGTTCGTGCATTGTCTGCACCGAACGTTCGCTGTGGCGTGCGTCGCTATTTTCGGACATCTCCAATTTCAAATCCCATTGAAATTGGGTGCGTTCGATGATAGCGCTTAATCGGTTCGCGAAAAACGGATCGGCTAATTGGCGACGTGACACGTTGACGCCCAGGTAGACGTTTGGACGTTCGGGTTCCGAAAAGGAACGCATCAGTCTGCCGAATTCACGCATCGAGTGTTCGAGCACCCATTCGCCAAAGTGGCTCATCAAGCCGATTTCTTCTGCGATCGGGATGAACTTACTCGGCGGGACGTAGGCACCGTCTTGTCCGCGCCAACGCGAAAGAACTTCGACGCCTTGGATTTGTCCGTCTTTTAGGTTGACGATCGGTTGATAACGCAATTCGAAATGTTCGTCCCTGAGTGCTGTTCGAAGTTGGTCTTCGAGTTCGTGGCGGGCGACGATCGCGTCGTGCATCGTCTGATCGAACACTGCGATTTGGCCTTTGCCCGAGTTCTTCGCTTGGTACATCGCGGTGTCCGCGTTTCGCAGCGCGTCGTGGGCATCAGACAGGTTGTGGTCTAGGAAGGCGACGCCAACGCTCGTGCCCACGGTTACCAGCCGCTTTCCGATTTGGAACGGTTCGCAAATCCTTTTGACGATTCGCTGTGCGACGCGAAGTGCGTCGTCGCGATGGATCATCCGTTCCAGCAGCACGACGAATTCGTCGCCGCCTAGTCGCACGGTTTTGTCGTTGTCGCCGAATCGGAACTCAGGCGCCGAATCGGTTGCCCGTGAAGACGTGTCGTGTTCGCGGACGCATTCTTGAAGCCGCATCGCAACTTGGTTCAGCAATTCGTCACCGGCGTCGTGGCCGAGTGAGTCATTGATGATTTTAAAGTTGTCGAGGTCGAGAAACAGCAGTGCGTCATAGGTTTCCCGATCCGGACCTTGGTCTGCGAGTACCGATTCAAGCTTCGCGATCAGGTAGGGTCGGTTGGGTAAATCGGTCAGCGAATCACGATGAGCGATATCACGCAGTTCTGACTCGGCCTTTCGTCGGCGGTCGACTTCTTTTCGGAGGGTGGTTAGTTTTTCTTTTTGACGGATCGCAAGACGATATTTTTCGCTTAACGCGAGTGCAAGTTGTCTTGCTTCGTCGTGTGCAAACGGTTTTCGTAGCAGCAGCAAACGGTCGTTGTAACCCAATGCGTCGACGATGTCGTCCCAAGTGTGATCGCTATATGCGGTGCAGATGACGACTTGGATTTCCTTGTCGATTTCCCAAATCTTTTGAATGGTTTGCAAACCGTCAATCCCTTGCGGCATTCGCATATCGACAAATGCGACCGAGAACGGCATGTCGTGCTCAAGAGATTTACGGACGGTTTCGACACCAATTTCACCGCTGTAGGCATGGGTGAGCGAAAAGACGGGAGCATCTGACGCGAAGTGATCGTCGTCGGGCATCGAATCGGGTTGAGTGTCTAGAAACCGTGCTTCGAAATCGTCCAAGTCTTCGTGACGTCGGTCGTCACGAAAAATGCGGGTGAACGTTTCGTGGATCTGTGACTGATCGTCGATAATCAGTATTCGGCGTTCGGTTTGAAAATCAGTCATGGCTGTCCCCGCTATCGCCGGATGATGTCGCGGGGTGCAATTTCACCGTGTCATCTGGAGTTGGGCGGAACGCTTCGGAGGAACGATTGCCTTCATCGTGTGGTTTGGCGGTCGGCTTCGTTAGTGGCAATTCCACGATAAAGGTCGCACCTAAATTGGGGCCCTCGCTGTATGCCTCGATCGATCCGCCAAGACGTTTCAACGTATTGGCGCAAAAGTGCAGGCCCAAGCCGGTGCCAGCTTCACGTGTCGTAAAGTGAGCGTCAAAGACGCGTTCGAGCGTAGCCTTGTCCATGCCGCATCCGTTATCACGGAAGCGAACTCGCGCGGCCGATTTGGTGGTGATGATGTCAACTCGCAATAACGGGCGACGACCAACCGGTTCGAGACCGCACGATGCGTTGCCTGCATTGGCGATGATGTTGATCAACACCTGGAGCAACATTGATCGGTCACTCCAAACCAGAACGTTTGAATCGAGTTTTAGTTCTACTTCGACGTTGTCTTCGTGCAGCTTGGCTTCGACACAAGCGATCGCTTCTTCAACCAATCGGTTGAGCGACAAGAGATTCCAATTGACCGATTGGTTGGTGTGCTTGCGTTGGTCGCCAATGACTTGGTGAATGTGCTGAATGTTGTCGTTCAATGTATGCAATAAGCTGACAAGGTCTTGCTTGTCTTCCTCGAGAGTCTCGCTGAGTCGATGTAAGTATTTTGGCGTTGCCTTGCGGAACGCTTCGTCAGCGTCGTCGAATTCGAGTCGGCTGGCGAGTCTTTCGAGTGGCTCGATACGAAGGTGGGTGACCCGTTTGGTTGCCGTTTCCATCAAGCTGTTCACGTTGGTCAACACATTGCCGACATTGTGGATCACTGTGTCTGCGACCAAACTCATTCCGGCTGCATGAGACGCATCCGAGAGTTGACGTTGTGCATCGCCAAGTCGGTCTCGCATCCTAGCGAATGATTCTGCCAATTGGCCGATTTCGTCGTTGCCGGCAATCTCTAAGACTTCGCAGTCAGAATGTTGAACGATCACGCCTGACTGAGCGATCTGTTCGGTGTGTTGACGAATCATTTCAAGCCGTCCGATCACCAAACGTTGTAATAATAGAAACAGCATCAACAGCGATCCGCAAACACCACACATTGAAAGATAGCGAGCGATGGCCGTGGTGCGTTTGCTTCGCATCATGACGTCGCGTGGCAAATGCACCACAAGCTCGGCAAGCGTTTCGCCCTTGGGGTTCAGCAGCGGTGAGTGGACGGCCAGCATTGATTGGTTGACGGGCTGAACGTAAAGTTTGCCGTCGTGCGGTTCGTCTATCGGATGGCGGTTGATCGTAAAGGGGACGCTGGTCCGGCGTTGCAGCTCAGTGATCAGCAACGCATCAAAGGGACGCCCGACGGCATAGTACAATTCATTCCCATGTCCGGCGTTCAAGACCGTGGGCAATTTCAAACCGGCGAACAGGACCAAGTTGCCGTCGTTGTCGGTCGAAATTCCAGTTGCCGATGGGCTATCGTCCCATCCGTGTTGTTGCAGTCGTGCGGTAATACGTTCGAGACCGAGCGCGTCGGTATCATCGTTCGTCAGCCAGTTCCAATTTCCGTGGTCGTCAATGGTGGCACGCCACTGCATCCGTGTCGTCGCATCTGAATTGTTAAAACCGACACCGGGAAAGTAGGCGCCGAAATTGATGTCGCGAGACGCCATTTCCGATAGATAATCGATTTCGGTGTTGATTGCCGAAAGAACCCGATTGGTTTCCTTTAGTGCGGTGACTCGCTCGAGTGCCGCGAACTCGGTCGCGATCACGTATCGCCGAACAAATTCTTCGATGCCGACGACGACCCCCAGCATCAGTGCCAGGGCGAGGACGATTTTGCTTCGCAGTGATCGAGAGTGTTGACGTTCGGCACCCGCCGCTTCGAGCATTGTCGAGCGGTCTACGTCTGCTGAAGTTGTCGCGGTGGGGTAGGGGCGTTGCCGAAGCATGATAGCGAGGGGGGGCGTGCAAACGGTTGCCAAAACCCACCTCCTTCCAGCGCATTATCTCCTCGGGCGATGTCCAGTTTCCCGCATCCAAGACAGCCTAAGGAATTGCTTCTCTAGTGAAGTGAAGTGGTGGCTTCACGCAACACTAGGTCTTGTGACCGCCTGTGCAGCGTCCGAGGCAAATCAGACATCGCTTGGGTAAATGAGCAATTCAAGCTGTGACGGTTATCGCGATTATGCCAGCGGCACGAATTATTTGCGATCGTTTGCCGACGTCGCAAAGTACTGCCGAGCGGTCGGATGAAAGTCCCATCCCTGCCATTCGGCAGCGCGAAATCGGGGAATCAAATCAGCGAACAACAGCGGTTTTTGATAGAGAAGTTCTAAGGTCGCTTGGACCAGTTCAGCTGGAGCGTCACGCCGTGAAGCTAAGAATGCGGTTGTCCCAATCGTTGGCAGGCCTGTCGTCGGAATCGGGGACCCTGGATAGACCGATGAATCAATTGTCATCGGCCGAAGCGTCGGGTGATGAATCGAGATCATGATGCTTTGCGGAATCGATTTGAGCTGCCATCCGTCGGCCAGCAGATCAACGATTAGTTTGCTTCCGCTTCCCACGCATATCAACGCGATATTCGGTGCACGTTCGGAGTTGAGTTCGGACCAACCGATTGCGATTCGTGGCGAGACATCGGGAGAAATTTCCAGTGACTCCAAAATCATCTTGGCGGTTCCCTGTGAGCCGCTTTCGGGAGGTCCAATCGCGATTTCGCGACCGAGCAACTGTTCGGGCGCAATGTGGATCGAATTGCGATCGAAGTCGGCCCCACGTACCAAGAGGTGCGCAAGTTCATAGAACAGTGGTGCGACGACACAAAGTCGGTCGTCATTGATCGCTGACGCTTGCATTGGCGCCAAATGAACCGCACGATTGAGCAATCGTTGACGGTTATCCATTGATCCGCCAGTCCCAACAACTTCAACCGCGATCCCTTGGCTTTCGCGAAGTCTGGAAGCAATTCGGGTTGAAATTTGGTTGTACATGCCTTGGTCAAGGCCACCGGCCAGTGTGACATGATCCGGCATCGATTGGATGTGGTGGCTGTAAAGCATTGCCAGTCCGACGAAGAAAAACGGACTGATCGCGATCATCAATAACATTGCCGCTTGGAAGCGACGATGCCCTGGTGAAGATCGAACGACTTTTCGCCCGATCAACGCGCCGACCAGAGGGACACCACTGAACCAGTGCCAAAGCTGCAGCAAACGGCCCCGTGGACGAGCGAGGATTGGGCGGCCTTCCAGAAATGCGTCTAAGTCTTCCGCCAAAGCACCGGCAGAGTGATAACGTTTCTTGGGGCTTTTTTCCAAACACTTTGCGACGATCGTTTCCAGGTCATGGGGCACGCCGGCACGATGCGTCCGCATGGGAGGCGCCGGTTCATGAACGACCTGCATCAGGGTATCGACAATGGAGTCGCCAACTAACGGCGGACGGCCGGTGATACAGGCAAACAGAATCGCGCCGAGTGAATAGATGTCGCTTTGTTTGGTCGCTCGGTCGCTGTGCCCGCCAGCTTGCTCGGGCGCCATGTAGTTCGGCGTACCCACCGCGGCACCGCTCCCGGTGACTGAACTGTCGGTACCGAGGTTTTTGGCCAACCCAAAATCAGTAATGTGAATCCGATCTTTTTGATCGACCAGAATGTTTGCCGGTTTCAAGTCGCGATGCAAAACGTCGTTTTGGTGAGCATGTTCGATCGCACGCGCCACATCGCGGACGTAACGCGCCGCCGATTCGATCGAAAGTTCCTCTTCCTCATTGATCTTTTTTTGCAGGTCGGTCCCTTCGATCAATGCCATCGAAAAGAAGTGGTGCCCCGCTTGGTGGCCGAACTGGTATACCGGAACGATGCCTGGGTGGTGCAGCCCAGCGGCGGCTTGCGCCTCGGTATAGAAACGGCGTACGTCGTTTTCGCAGGCGAGCATTCCGCCACGGATCATCTTCACCGCAACGGTGCGATTGAGATTCTTTTGCTGTGCCTGATAGACAACGCCCATACCGCCGCGACCGACAATTTTTTGTAGCTCATATTCGCCGAGGTCGTAGGGCAATGTGGGCCCCGGGTCGCCTTTTTCGCGATCGGCTTCGGGAAGCGTTTCGGCTGGGTCACCGCCTGATTGATCCGCATCAGAAATGCGTGAGTCCACGGTCTCGGCACTCGGTGGGATCGGCTCTGGGGCGGAAGCCCCGGACTGGCTGATTGCGAACCGGTCGATTGCGTCGGCCGCTTCCATCAGACTTTTCAGTTCTTGGGCCATGCTCGGAAACTTTGCCAAGAATTCATCACGTGTACCCACGGAACCTTCATCGACCGAACGCAAATAGGCCGCGAATGCTTCGTCAATCGGATCGTCGGCATCCTGAGGCGATGACATAGACAGTCGATTAAATCGTGTTGAAACGGTACGGAAGAAATGAATGTTAGTTGGGCACGATCCGGACATGATCGAGGCGCCCCGGGATCGGTTCTGGCAGGTGCCAACTACCAGCGGGGAACCGTAGGGCGGTCAGTGCCGCCGTTAGCGAGACGCTACATGTAGGGATTGTTCTTGGGGTCGATGATCGATCTTAGCTTTTGCAACCCACGTTTGAGCAAACCTGCGACGGCGGTATCTGATTTACCCATCCGTTCGACGATCAATGCCAGTGGCAAGCCTTCCATGTATCGCAAACGAATCGCTTCGGCCTGCGTTTCAGGAAGCTGATGCAAGGCTTCGACAAGTGCGAGCGCCGTTTCGGCCTTGATTGCAATGCCAGAAGGACTGGTGGTGCTGCCGGGTAATTGGGTGATCCAGGGAGCACCGGCAGAATCGTTGCCACCCGGGACATCCGCAGCGACTTCACGGCGGACCGAGCGTTTCTGGGTCATCACGTGCCGGGTTACGGCGGTTGCAACATTGTTTTTTAGCATGCCTCGTAGCCAAGCCGCAAATTCGGCAGGGCTCTCACCACGAAAGCTTGCCAAGTCACGTTTGGCTTCCAAGAACGTCACTTGGACAATGTCAATCGGGTCCACACGGCGACGAAGTTGATCGGAAAGGTGCCGGTGCGCCAGCATGATCAGGTAGCCGCGGTATTGCTCCAATAGCTGACCAAAAGCGGAGTTGTCACCTTGTTTGGAAGCAACCACCAATTGGGTCGTCGACATGTCTCCATCTGTTGCAGTCATCGATCGGTTCTTGGACAATCTAGGTTCGGGCGTGAGACGCCCAGTGTATCTAATAAACCTCTCCACTAGCAGAACGTTCGCTGGATCATCCCGGCGATTTTTGCGAGCCGCTGCAAAATGGATGACCAGTCACCTACTCCGATGGGGCACCGTATTTAATGTCCGTATTGCTTTCCACCAATCGCTGGCGTTCGGCAAGGCACGTTGTGTGGGGGATTTCCGCCACGTTGGCATTTGTGATCGGTTGCGGCGGGGACGCTGAAAAGGCCGAGACCCCGGAGTCCGCATCCGAAGCCAAATCGCCCGCCAGCAGCGTCGAAATGGACACTATCGCAGAACCACCAAACCAACCAGCGACTGTCGGCGGCGGTCCCGCGATGGAAACCGGGATGCAGTTGCCTGACGCAGAGCTCCCGGCGACCGAGGTGCCAGCGAACTCAACGGAATCAGAAGCAAGCTCAGGACCAACCCCAGGCGGTCTTGAAATGCCAGCTCTCGATTCCACAACACAGGCGGACGCGGCAGTAGAACTGCAGTACGCCAAGTGGGACGCGATCAAGGAACACGCGCAAGCGACCGGTAAAGTGACCGTCGTTGATCTTTGGTCAACAAGCTGCATTCCCTGTATCAAAGAGTTTCCCGAGTTGGTGCAACTGAACCGTGAGATGGACGGGAAGGTCGCTTGTATCGGTGTCGCTGTCGATTATGACGGTCGCAAATCCAAACCTCCGGAATCGTACGAGTCCGCGATTTCTGAAATGCTGACTTCGCTGGGGGCTGACTTCGACAACTTTATCTGCCAAACCCCAAGCGATGAGGTGTTCAGTAAGGTCGGACTGCCATCGATCCCTGCGGTACTGATTTTTGATGCAGAAGGGAACCTGGTAAAACAGTTCGTTGACGTCGGTGAAACCGCGGGGTTCACGTACAAATCACACGTGATCCCTTATTTGGAAACGTTGCAAGGTTAGCGTCGCATTTTCATCTGGCGGAAGTATTGCCGGCGCCCTGACGGTCGGATTCGAGTGCACGTAAGACGCGATGGTTGGGACCGTAGGACCGCAGCAGAGTTTCTCTGCAGCGGTTCACGACGGCATCGTCTTGCAAACGCGAGAACTGGTCGGAGATTCGATCAAGGACGATTCGTGTGGCGCGTTCAGGACGCCAGCCCACAATGGTGGTGCAGGTCGTTTCGATTTGCTTGATGTCATGGCAAGCTTCCATCTTAAAAGCTAAGTGCTGAATCAACTCGTTTTGTTGCCGGGCCGAAAACGCTCGTTTCGGATCGTTAATCACTAAACACTGAAGCGTCACTACCGTCACCCTGATTGAAGCGATTCCGAACGGGCTATCTTCCGACGTTTTTGTCGGCCCGTAGACGTTTTCAAAGTCATTGGTAATGCGTTTGATGAATCGTTTGCGACCCTGATAGGTCCCGATCGGTGAAGCATAAGCGTAGGCAAGCTCCTGAAGCGACTCTTGCCGTGCGGGTGTCAGAGGAGTCTGTAGAAGTGAGGCAACATCTTCATCCAATTCTGTTTCAGTGCGGCGTACTGAATCGATAAACCGATAGCTGCCTCCGGTCGCTTCGGCGACTTGAAGCATGTTGCGACAACTGCGTCGGTCTTCGAAAGCAATGGTATGGATCGGGATGCGGCGTCCAGAGTTCTGGACGATATTCATCGCCGATGTGGCATTTTGAAATTCGCCATCGGACAAAAAGAAAATCGCGCTTGGATCCAGGTCAATCGCAAGCCGGAGCGACGAGTCGGGAATCGTATTGCCGCTTGGACCAAGTCGTTGCAGCCACTCTTGGAATTGTTGTTTGGTGCCAGAAGTCGCGGCGACCAATTCGGCGTCGTGTACTGGGCGGTCAAACATTAGAACCGGACTCGACGAGAAAAACACGACGAAGAACGATTGGGACGGATGCAGGCCGTTGATTGAGCGTGAGAGTTCACGCAGTGCTCGGTCGAAGCGCGCGCCCTGCATACTTCCCGAGCGGTCGACGATGTACACAAAGGATTCGCCACTCGCATCAACACCAAAGAACCGTCCCGACGGCGTTGCGTTTGATGCGAAGTTCGTGGACGCCTGCGAACGTGCCGATGCCAACATGGAAGTCGGCGACAGCATCTGTTCGGGAAACACAACCGGGTCCGTCGGTTGAGAGCTGACGACGGTTGGGGTTTCAATTTCTTGTAGTGTCGTCTGTGGCGCCGAAACTTGCTCAAGTTGAAACTCTTGAGCTTGGTTTTCAAGGCTCATTGAAGGTTCGGCGAAGGCAACACTGACGGTGTGCTGTGGGCTGCCCGATCGTTTAGGGATCGTGATCCAGGCAATGATGATCAGGACCACCAAATGTAGAATGATCGACCAGAGCCAGAACTCCGTTGATTTCAGCGGCGGCTCATCGAGCGGGGAATCGTCGAATTCGATAGGCGGGGGTGTGGGAGACGAATGCTTCGGCGGTATTGGCGTAACCGGTGGTGCCGAAGATCGAAGCTGCCTGGGATCCCGCATCATCCAAATTTGTCCGTGCAGAAACGCGATAAGATTTTATCCAGCCTCCCCTATTTGGGCGGGGCTGTCAATTTGCACTTGGAGGCTTGAACATATTTCTCGCTTCTTTTTTTCGAATCGCTGACAGACCCGCGTATGACTTGTGAGTAAGTCGGTGACTGAGCGATTGACACCGCGCGATGGCCCTCCCGCCAGACCTAGCCAAGAATTCAGTTGAACCCGTTGTTGTGAAGGCCCCCGAGGTTTTATGTCTGTTCCGGATACCCGCGTCAGTTTGCTTATGCGACTGCACGATCAGCGAGATGGCGAAGCCTGGACGGAGTTTTCACGTTTGTATCGTCCCGTCGTTTGCCAGCTTGCGGTACATCACGGGATGCAGCAGGCCGACGCCGAAGACTTGGCGCAGCAGGTCTTGATTGCGATCTCGCGAGCGATCCAAACGTTCGATCATGATCAGGGGCAGGCGAAGTTTCGGACTTGGCTGAAAACGATCGCTCGTCGTGCAATCATCAACGCGATCACGCGTCCGCCAAAGGTAATCGGCGTTGGCGGAAGCGAGGTAATGAACTGGTTAAATATCCAGCCCGAGCAAACCGAGCAAACACAAACGTTGCAGTGGCAATACCGTCGGCAGGTATTCCATGTTGCCGCCGCCGAGGTCAGACGCGAAGTCCGCGAGCAGATGTGGGATGCCTTTTACCTAACCGCGATCGAGCAACGTCCGGCCAAAGAAGTCGCGGAGTCGTTGGGGTGTAGCGAAGGCAGTGTGTACACGGCTCGCAGCCGAATGATTCGCAAGCTGCGCGAGAAGGTGCAGGAACTCGATCTTGCCAGCGAACAGGAATCACGATGAACGAGCATCTAATCTGTCCAGACAATCGGATCGATTCGTTTTTGGGGGACCAAATGACGGATCCAGAGTTACTGGCATTCGAAAAGCACTTGGAAACCTGTGCAGTCTGCCGTGCCAAATTGGATGAAAGTTCGGCGGTGATTCCATTCTGGGATGATGCCAAGGAATTCTTGAGCGATACCGAGATCACCGATCCACAAACGATCGACTTGCAGTCTGCTGATCGGCATTCAGGAGTTCGAGAACCGGTGGTGCCGCGGGTAGGGCAGGGCAGAGAAGTGGTCGGCCTGTTAGACCCGACAGATCATCCCGATATGTTAGGCCGATTTGCTGGGTATGAAGTCAGCGGCATCATCGGGCGTGGCGGAATGGGCATCGTCATGAAAGCTCGCGACATGTCACTGGATCGGTTGGTCGCGATCAAAATTCTTGATCCCAGTTACAGCAGCCTTTCCGCATCGCGAAAGCGGTTTGCGCGAGAAGCGAAGTCTGCCGCAGCGGTCGTCCATGAAAACGTAATCGGAATCTATGGCGTCGACCAGTGGAACGGTGTGCCGTATTTAGTGATGCCCTACATCAAAGGAGAGTCGCTGCAACAACGGATCGATCGACATGCCCCGTTGCCACTTGAAGAAATGCTCGAGATCGCTGTGCAGATTGCGCGCGGACTTGCGGCCGCGCATGGACAAGGCGTGATTCATCGCGATATCAAGCCCTCGAATATTCTGTTGCTCAATGGTGTCTCACGTGTCCTGATCACTGACTTCGGATTGGCAAGAACGGTCGATGACGCGAGCTTGACACGAAGTGGGATCTTGGCCGGTACGCCGCAGTACATGTCACCCGAACAGGCAATGAGTGAGGCCGTCGATCGACGCACTGATCTGTTTAGCCTCGGCGGCGTGATGTATGCGATGGCTTGCGGTTACCCACCGTTTCGAAGTGAATCGCCCTACGGCGTGCTCAAGAAAATCATTGATCAACCGCATCGGTCGCTTCTGCAACAGCGACCTGATTTACCGAATTGGTATGTCGCAACGATCGATCGTCTATTGGCGAAGCAGCCTGGTCAACGGTTTGCTTCGGCGGCACAGACAGCCGCCTTGCTGGAAGACGGTTTGGCACATCTGCGGCAACCGGCATCCGTAAAGCATCCAAGAATCGAACTCAAGCGTGGACGCAAATTCGTTTTGCAGCGTCGGCAGATCGCCGCGATCGCAATCTGCATCGCCATCCTCACTGCATTTGCCGCTTCGACGTTTTGGAATCATACGGAATCCAACACTTCTGAATCGAATTCCCAGCCAACAGAACAAATCGATCCAATGTCGCCCGATCCAGATTTGAGTTGGGAGTATGACGATCATGAATTGATCGAGCTGGAAAACGAGCTCGACATGCTACTGCAAGACACTACCGAGTAGGCAACCTAGAAAGACCGTGCACCATTTCACCGGACCAATGTTGTTGCGTTGGCCACTGATGTTTCTTTGTCGATGAGGGAGATGTAATCGAATGCGAAACCGAAGAATTCCTGGCGGAAAGACGAGTTGTTTGAAGTTCACCGCTTGGGCTGGCGTGTTGCTTGCCACACCTGTTCTTGCTGTCCCCCAAGACTTGCTGCCTCCAGACGTCGCACAACGCGAACCACAAGCGACGGTTGAGGTTTACGAAGTCAAAACCGATTCGGCCGATCAGATCAATGCGTTGAAGGTTCGAATGGAGCAGATGGTTGCCGAGTCGGAAAAAGAAAAGGAATTGGTGGCACGTAACAAAACACTTCTTGCTGCAAAGCAGTTGGCGCTCAAGGAGTTGATGGAAAAGCTGAAATCGCTCGGTCCCGAGACGCTCTCTGCTGATGTGGACATCAAGAGGTGGAAAGTCATCGAAGGCGGCAAAACAATCGATCGAGACGTTACCGTTTCCGACGACGTTATCAAAATTGAGGGCCTACCAGCGGACAACCGGCGCGGATTAATCGAGCAACTCGTTCGCCAAGCATTTGATTTACAAACCGAACTTCAAGAGGCTCGCGTACGCCAGGCCGAGATCAACTTAAAACGAGTCAAGAATCAACTCGAGAAACGAAAAGCGAACGCGGACAAGATTGTTGCTGCCAGAATCGAGGAGTTGTTGGATACGCAAGTCGTCCATGTCGAAGCAATTGTTGTCGGAGAGCCACTCGACAAGGTTGATTCAGAATCGGCGGCGTTGCTGGCGAGCGAAGGTTGGCAAGCGTGGCGGAACGTTCAATCACGTGAAGCGCTCGAAAAGTTCAAGAAAGCACTCGCAATTGATCCCGATTTGGACCAAGCCCGCAATGGCTTGGGGTGGGCCCAAATTCAGACTCAGCAGTACACTGATGCGATCAAACAATTCCAGGAATTGTTGGCGAAGAACCCGCACCATAGCGGAGCTCTAAACGGTGTGGGTCAAGCATTGTTCGCACAGAACGAACTTGATGCTGCCGAAAAGCAGTTCCAAAAAGCAATCGACGTGATGATCGAAGAGCATGGTGAGCAGACGGCGATCAAACGTGGCGTCACCGCCGCATGGTTTGGCTTGGTAAAGACATTGATCGCACAAGGCGACAATGAGCATGCGAAGCAATGGGCAGAGCGGTATCTGAAAGGCAAGCCGGACGACGAGCAAATGAAATCACTGCTCTCGGAGGCGAACGCCGGACTCGAAGACCAAAAGCTCGACGGCAAAGAGTAGGAAGCTACTTCGTCTGATAAACCCAGTAGGGCGTGTAGGAACGTTGCGTCGCCCACTGGGTCTCCCAAACCAATGTGTTGTCAATCTTGACCTGGGTTGGAACGATCGACATTCGTGCCAATGCATAGCGGTAGTGTTGTTCGGACCCCGATTGATAGGCTTCAAGCAGAATCAGTACTTCGGGGTCTGTGCCCTGCACAAAGGTAAACACTGCACCGTCGATCACATCGCCAGACAATTTCGTGGGGTAGCGATAGATCGGTCGCTCGAGCATGCGGAGCGGGATCGAGGGCTTTTGCGGTGGGACGAGTGTTGCCGCGAAGCGATTGGCGATCGACTTCATTTGGCGAATTCTTTGAAACGGCGTTTTGAGAGGCGATTCGCCATCATGGACGTCTTTCCAGGTCACGCCGGGGTCGTTGGGTTCCCAAATCATTCGGCTACGATCGCGAGCGCTAATGGCTTGGCTTCCGAGCGATTGGAACTCGACATGGACTTGTTCCAAAGAGGGATAAAGGCACATCGCCGCCAACGGCCGTCCTTCCTGTGTCCAAAGGTACAAGGCGCCGGCTGTCGTATTTCGCTCGGGGTTGCTCCAGCTAAGGACTGGTTGTTCCGGTTTGCCAACCGGCGAATCGGCGATCGAAAGCGAGATCCGTTCGACGATTTCTGAAAACTGATCTTTCAACTTCAGCGGTTTGCTATCGACAGCATCGCTTTCTTGTGCGTTCAATAGTGTGGTCGTGCCAAGGAAGATGCACACTGCGATGAGCAATCGGGTAGAGCACAGTTTTGTCATCAGTTGGCACCTTCAAGACGTTGCCGAATGGTCGAAATAGATGTACTGTCTATTGTTTGGTGGTCTGGGCCCCATGTCAAGCAAATGGATTAGGTGAGAGGCGATCCTCACCAAGCAAATTTGAATCAACGAGCATCCTGTTGATTTTCGGGTGTCGCCTTTCGCCCCGCGAAAGTAGCGTTCTCTACCGCTGTTTTTGCGTGGCAAAAGGCGACATAAGCACAGAACAAGTTTGAAAGCCAACAGGCCGTTAGGCGGCGTCTTTCTTCGCTTTGCCTTTCTTCGCACCGTCGGCTCGGTTTCCGCCCTCGGAACCGCGACGCAGCAATTGCTTGGGCAGTTTCGATTTTTGCTCGTCGCTTAGCATTGCGACGGCTTTCTTTAGCAATTCAGCACGGACGTCATTTGCCTTTTTCAATGCAGCCGCTTGCTTTTCGTTCAGGCCGGCTTGCTTATTGGCTTCGGCAAACAATTCAGCTGGCTTTTTTACTTCGCCGCTTTCTTTGATTTCCTTTTGCGCCTCGGCACGCTTTTTCATCAGTTCCGGAGTCAAGCCAGCTTCTTTGCGAAGCGTTTGCATTTCGGCGTTGGCCTTTTTGGCCAATTCCTTCAGCTTGGCTTGTTGTTCTTCGGTGAGTTCAGCCTTTTCAAGCTGCTTCATCATCTGCACCGAAACTTGGTTGCGCTGGCCTTTCTTCTTATTTGGCTTTTCGTCCGCTGCCGCCAGTGGGGATGCCAAAACCAACGCAATTGCAACACCAAGGATCTTGTTTTTCATCGACGCACCTACATAGGGAAGGGCAGGGAAGTGGGGCGAAATCAGTCGCCACGAATAACGCATTGCAGCGGATCTCACCAAGCGAATAGTTTAACCTGGCTGAACTCCGTGAAATTGCGTGACCCAACAAATTCTGGTGCGAATCAACTCAGGTGGCGAGATCAGGGAGCAATGGGGAAACCATCGCGAGTGCATCAAGTTTCTTGAAAGCGAGTCGCTTTTCCAAAAAACGTTTGGTTAGTCCGTGATCACGATCGAAGCCCGGGTGCGCCGGGTGAGAATGACGAGCCCCACGACGGTCAAGCCAATCCCAACGAGCAAACGCACCGAGAGAGGTTCATGGAACAGGATGACGCCCGCTACGGCCGCCATTGCGACTTGCGAGGCATTGATCAGGTTGACGGCGACGACGGGAAGTAGCCGCAGTGCGGCAGTAATTGCGACGAAGGCCGCGAAATTGAATACGCCGGCTGATAGCATCGCGGCCCATTGAGGCAGCGTTGTCTTGAGAATCTCGCTCATGCCAAGTGTGGCAACGCAATAACCCCAAAGAGAGACCGTCCCCGTCAGCCCGCTGAGAAACATCAGCACGCTCGGTTTAGCGCCAACCTGCATCGTCATTCGCATCGTGACACCAAAAAACGAATAGGCGAGCCCGCTGATCGCTGCCCACAATGAACCACGCAGAATCGCCGACGCATCGATCGCAGTATTGCCCGTCTCGGTGGTTCCATGAGGCAGGCTTAGGACGATGACTGCGGCGATCAGCGTGATCATCGCGGCGACTTTTTGTCGACTGACCGGTTCGCCAAGCAGTATCGCACCCAACACCGCTCCGCCGACAATCAGAACACCCAGCGTGATCGGCACCGAAGCTGCCAAACCGATATCACCCAAGGCTTTCTGGAATGCGGCGTTACCCAAGAACTGGGCCAGGAACGACGCGGCAATGAATCGCAGCAATGGTTTGCCTTTCAAGCGATACCGCACGGGTGGAACGTTCGACTTTCGAGTTGACCGGCGAAACGCGATTTCTCCGCCAAGCAACAACGGTCCCAGAAAGAGAACCGTTGGGAACGCTTTGACTGCCGAGACCAAGTACGGATCTAGGTCGACGCAATGCCGCAAAGCGATGTTGGTAAGCGTATAGAGGACCGCCGAAGCGAGCCCGCAAAGAGGTCCGACCCAGGATGGCGTGGTGGTGGTCAAAGCTGTCGAGATTCACGGAGAAAGAATCGGATCAATCGCATCGGAACCCCGGCGAATGGCTTGGTTGCGGCATCTGGGGAGAGGAAATCAGTCGTCGAGACCGTTTTTTAAATTCGAAAGGTCGTCGGTCGGACGATCAGAGACCGTCGACGCGACAGAGTTATCGATCGTCAATCCACTGTCCAGCCTGCGGTGTCCATCGGTGGGTTTGGGGTGAGCCACAACGACTGTAATGTTGTCCTCTCCGCCGGCGTCGTTCGCTAAGTCGATCAACTCTCGGCAAAGCAGTGACGCATCGGATTGTTGGCTAACCAATTGACCGAGTTTGTGGTTGTCTAGATAGCGATAGAGTCCATCGCTGCAGAGCAAGATGGAATCGTGCGGATGCAGATCGACCCGATGAACTTCGGCGAGAATTTCACGCTCGCCATGACCGCCCAGTACGTTCCAAAGCACGTTGCTCCAACGGCTCGTCGCTTCGTCTTCGGGACGCATTCCGCCGGCTTCGACCATTTGGCGTGCCAGCGTGTGGTCGGTCGTCAGTTGCTTGACATTGCCATCGCGGATCAAGTAGCAACGGCTGTCACCGGCGTGGACCACATACATGGTCGGCCAATTGATGTAGGCCATCGTAAGCGTTGTGCCCATCCCAGCGTTCTCGAGATCGTCGCGTGCTTCGGCAAGGACTCGTGAATGGGCATCACGCAGCAATTGACGCAGTGCGTTTACGAAGTCGTCTTCATTGTCGGCATCGGAATGGAAAAACCAATGGACACTGTTGAGCAGCCGGGTGATCAAGTGCTGGGCCGCAACGCTGCTCGCCTTTTCTCCGGCGGCATGCCCGCCCATCCCGTCGGCCACTAGTAGGACTTGACCCTGCATGCGGCCATAAAAACGCCCGGCGGGAATTTCGTCCAGGCTCGACGCCGAAACCAGCATCGATTTGCTCAGTTCCGCGATCAAAAATTGGTCTTGGTTGATCGCACGGTGCCGGCCAATATCGGTTAAGCCAAACGTTTCTGACTGAGTGAATTCAAACTCGGAATCTTGCATGTCGAGGCCTCAACCTAAGTCGCTGCTGGCCGACGGCTTTTCCGGTGTGCCGTTCGGCGGCGATTGTCACTTGGCTAATTGTCACTTGGCTAGCTGGGGAAAGCGTAGTCCAACATTGCTCGCGGTGTCGATACCTTGCCCAGCCACCTGCCCTGGCAATGCCTTCGTCGAACGATCCAAAACCGTTGGGAGGATACGGTGCCCCTTCGCTGACATCGCCCCTGGTGGTTTGCAACAGCCGTAATTTCGCCGTCAAACTCTTTTAAATCGGGCAAACCCTTTTAAAAATGCTAGGTAGTGTGCATGATCTTTTGGGAAACCCGCCGCGGTTCCCTTTCGCGGTGAACACTAACGGATCGAAAGAAGCAGTCGGGAATGGAACTATCAAAGAAACGACGACGCAAGCTGCAAGCCTTGGTCGACAAAGATTACGGGTATCGTGCGTACGAAGACCGTGACGTGTATGTGGCCGAGCTGAAAGAAAAAGGTCGAGGCGTCATCGCTTCGCGGCAATTCTTGCCCGGTGAATTGGTAATCGAAATCACAGGCCAAATCATCCCGGCTGACCAATATGAGGGGTCGACGTATGCGATGAACCTGGAAGACGAGTGGTATCTAGAACCGACGATTCCAGGGGCTTACATCAACCATTCCTGTAACCCCAACTGTGACATGGTCCAGGTTACCGAGACGTCCAACGGGTTGATCGCCCGCTGCAATATCGAGCCAGGAACCGAGATCACGTTCGACTATCAATGGGAAGCCCAGTGGTGGATTCCGAAGTGCTGTTGCGGCTCTCGAAACTGCCGTGGATGGGTGGTTGCCGAAGGCGACGTCAAAAAAATGAACCGCATCGCCAAACGCGAAAAGCGTAAAGCCAAGTAAGCGGCCTGCAAATTCAGCGGAGTGGTCTGGCCGTCCTCTCCGAGGTTTTCAGAAAACGCCATCGGTGTGTTTGCGCATCACCAGATCTGGTGTGCTATGGTACTGATTCGATATTTTTTATTGATGCGAATCAACTAGCACTGCTCTGAGATACACACCACGTTATGACTGGTCGCTCGACTTCGAATCCCGGGTCGCCTTCACGTAAGCAGCAATGGATTTTATTGCGTGAGAACAATCATGTCGGTCCGTTAACGCCAAAGCAGCTCAAGCATCTCGCCGAAACGCAGCAAATCACACCGGCGGATTTGCTGTGGCGTGAAGGCCTTCAGGAGTGGATCCCCGCGAAGCGTTTGCCGCAGCTTTGGAGCGGCACGACACAACAGCCGCCCGAGTCTGTAACTCGAAGCACCCCTCCGCCGATTCCGGCTCCCGTATCAACGGTACCGAACCCCGGTACTTTCGAACCGAATGAGACGGCTTCAAACGCGGACACAGGAATTCCCGTGTTACAGCCCGTCGGGGTGCGCTCGATTCAGATACAACCGGTTAAAGCACCAACAAGCCGGAACAGGAAACGCCAGTCAAAGGATTCGCCCCAGTTGCGGTTCCGGCAAACCGGGAGCGTGATCGTCTTCGCAATCGCCAGCCTCATTTGTGGCATTTTGCATTTGCCACTCACTATCATCTCAGTGATTGGGCTCCTCAAGGCACCGTTTGTCGGATTGGCTGCACTGACTGGTGCCGGAAAATTGGGTGGCGGACTCTTTGCCGCCGGCATCGGTTTCGGGGCGACCGGGTTGGCCGTCATCTCCATTTTGATGTCTTCCGTCTACATTGCTTTGGCGTTTTGCTGCTTTGCATCGGGAATCGGATTGGCATGCAATCGTGCCTGGGGAGGTTGGTTTGGGCTTGCCGCAGGGGCTTGTTCGACGGCAATCGCCTTGTGGAAAGCGTGGACCATTTGGACGCAGTTTGAGACTTGGCGATTGACGGAAGTGGGGCCATTAAGATCGATGAAAGAAAACGCCGATGCTGTGAATGTGGTCAATTGGTTCGCGTTGTCCTCGATGCTTTTCTCGCTCGTGTTCCTACTGCTTTATGGAGGTTACGCAGCGTTGGCGTTTCGTTCGATCCTTTCGGCCCGATACTACGAAGAGTCGCCGAGCTGAATTGACGATTTCAGTGTTGTTGTGAGCAAGAGTCACGTCACGAAAGTTCGTCGCGGCGCGTTTGGTTTTGGAGCCTCTTACTCGGCGCGCCGCTCAATTTGATTGATTGCCTTGCGGGCGAAACTTTTCAAATCGGTCTTCGACAAAAGCTTTTCTAGTGGAGCGATGCTTTGGCGAGTCCCGACCTTGTCGAGGATGTTGATCGTGGCGAGCACTCGATCGCGGTCATCGTCTGACAGATTTTTCCAGAGAAAACGCTCGATTCTTGCACCTACGTACTCGATGGTGTGTGGATCGAGTTTGTCGACGCGTTTGGCAAGATGTTCCATCGCCCTGTCGTTGCCAATTTGTGCGATGTATTGGAACAAAATTTGACGAGTTCGGTATGAACTGACTGCGTCTACGGATTCGATCAACTCATATAGATGGCTCGCTTTTACACCAAGTTTCTCGATGCCCGTCTCGCTAGCGGAAAAACTGCGAGGTTGATCAACAAGCAGCCGAATCGCAAGCTCAACGTACTCAGTGGCTTGCGTTTCGTTTAGTTCCAACTGGGGAACGGACTGCAGCGTTGCGTCGAGTTGGGTCCGTTTCTTGAATGCCTCGTCTTCGGAAAGGTAGCGACGCAAGTCACTGAGGTACTGCGTTGCAATCGCATCATCATCGACATCGGACCTTTCGATGATTGCGATTGCCGAGTGGCGAAGGTGGAGATCGCTATGACTGATGAGAGGCAACGCTCGCTGTGGCGTATCGATTTCGACGGCTTTGGCAAGTAGTGATGAGGCATTGGATCCTGCTGACGAATTGGCGAGTCGATCAATCTCTTCAATCACAATCCCAGCGTTTTCAGGTGTGATCATTTTCTCAAAAACCGTCCGATCTTTGAGGGGCAAATCGTTATTTAAAGACAACTCGACAAGTGCTCGAAGTACATCGTCTTGCAGTTTGCTGTCTTCTTTGAAATCGGATTCAGCGATTGCTTGTCCGATGGCCCATATTCCTGCTTCTCTAGTCATCCGGTCCGAATCGTGCAACTGTTCGATCGCCTCACGAAGCGAATGCCTTTGCTCCTCGAGAATTTGTTCCTGCGCCGTGTTGGCTGGCAATGCATTTACTTTCCAGATGACGAGATCTGAGCGTTGCATTCGATATGGACGGGATTCGCCCTCCCAAATGACAGTGAGGGTTCCGTCCTCACGGGCTTCGACAACGTCTACGCCGATCCAGCGTCTGGCCCAGCATCCGGCAAGCCGTTCCCCGACTGAGATTGGCAAGTCGTCGGGTACCAAAATGTATCCGCCAGGCAGGTCGATGTTGATTTTGAAACGATAAACTCTTGCCGGACGATCTGCGGGCAAGCTCGGCGAATGATTTTCGCGGGTTGAACTTCGCGAGGTCTGGGGAGCCGTCGTACTGGACGTGCTCAGTTGCGCTGGCTTCTGCGTTGCTGAGCTTTGCGTTGCTGAGCTTTGCGTTGCTGAGCTTTGCGTTGCTGAGCTTTGCGTTGCTGAGCTTTGCGTTGCTGAGCTTTGCGTTGCTGAGCTTTGCGTTGCTGAGCTAGGAAGCTTCACTTCACGAACGGCCGATCGAGTGGCTTTCCAAAAGATGGAATTCGAAGCGAACATCAGCAGTCCTACCGCTGCCAGGAACACAACGATTGTTTTCCATTGAATTCGGTGATCATTGTCTGATGGATTGATCGTCGACGGATGGGGCGTCAATTCTGGAACAGACGGTTGCTCTGAAATGACAAACTGATTGCCACAGCGGCCACATTGAACCTTCCGTCCAACCCAGCTGTTTTCAACATGAAAGAAGGCCCCACAGACGCAATCTGTTTCAACCATTGGGCTTGCTCAACCTGTATCAAAAAACAATCAAAGCGAGTTCCAGACAACGCAGGGAACTTCAGATGAGCTCAATAGCTTAGCAGCATCAATACTTTTCTGCTGAACGGTTGGTCTAAATCAAACAAGATCGCATAGTGAAAGACCGTTGGTAGATTCTCTTTTCCAGGTTGTCTTGTGATTAGAGCATGTCGAGAGGGTCGATGTCGACGACATATTGCACATCGTCTTTTTCGGGGATTTTGAACGACTTGGTCGCCATGCGGATCGTCGCTCCGAGCTGGATCGGGTCAACGGATTGCAGCAGCAAGTGAAACCGATACTTGCCACGAAGTTTGACAATCGGTGGTGGCGCGGGGCCGAGAATGCGGACTTCGGCACCGAGTCGCTCGCGTGCAGATTCCAATCGCTGCAGCAATAAATAGGCGGTCGCTTCGGTGACGTCTTCGACAGTCCCGCGAATAATAATCCGTGCGATCGAACCCAAGGGCGGGTAATTGAATTTGCGACGGTTGGCGATTTCGGCTTTGGCGAATTGAATGTAGTCGTGTCGTGATGCGGCCTGGATCGCCATGTGTTCGGGGGTAAACGTTTGCACGATGACGCGTCCGCCGCGCGAGCCACGTCCGGTGCGTCCGGCGACTTGTGTGACCAACTGGAACGTGCGTTCGCCGGCACGAAAATCAGGGAAGTGCAGGGCGGCGTCGGCATTGATGACGCCGACCAATAGCACGTTGGGGAAGTCGAGACCTTTGGCGATCATTTGCGTGCCGAGCAGCAGATCGATCTCGCCACTGCGAAACGCGGCTAGGACTTTTTGGTGGCTTCCGGGACGCCGCATCGTGTCGCTGTCCATACGGGCAACACGTGCGTTGGGGAATCGAGCTTTGACTTCGACCTCTAACTTTTGTGTTCCCAGGCCGCTGTAACGGATTCCGTCGAAGCGGCATTCGGGGCACCAGGGCGGAGTCGCGATCGTGTAATCGCAGTAATGGCAAACCGCTTTGCTGCCGTCGCGGTGGTGCGTCAGCGGCATTTCACATTCGGGGCAGGCAACGACGTGACCGCAGGCCGGGCACTGGATTGTGGTTGCAAAACCTCGGCGGTTGAGCAGCAGAATGATCTGGCCTTTCTCTTGCAACGTTTCGTTGACAGCCATGTGAAGCCGTCGACTGATCGAGCCGCCTGCCGACCGCTCGTCTTTCATTCGCAAGTCGACCAATTGGACGTCTGGCATTGGGCGATTGCCAACGCGGTGCGGCATCGAGATCAGTTCGGCGTGACCGGTTTCGGTGGCGTGCCAGGATTCCAGCGAAGGCGTCGCACTGCCGAGTAGCAGCGGGATTTTTAACGAGCGGGCGCGGGCATAAGCGACTTTGCGCGCGTGATAGCGTGGCTGGCTATCTTGCTTGAACGAACCGTCGTGTTCTTCGTCCAAGATGATCAATCCCAATCGCGGCAGCGGGGCAAACACCGCACTGCGTGGTCCGACGACGACTTGGACTTCACCGCTGCGAATGCGTTGCCATTGGAAGTGGCGTTCGGCGGGAGTCATCTGACTGTGAAGGACCGCGACGGAAGGGAACCGCCGCTCGAACCGCCCACGGGTTTGCGGTGTCAAACTGATTTCGGGGACCAGTACGATCGCGGCCCGGCCGTACTTCACGACGTGTTCAATGGCCTTGATATAGACCTCGGTCTTGCCGCTGCCGGTGACACCGTGCAGCAGCAACGTTCGCGGTTCGGCCGAGTCGACCGCAGCGGTGATTTTGTCGAGAGCTGACGATTGCTCCTCCGTCAACGTGTGCGTTTCGACCGCTTCGCCGTCGCTGGCTTGCCAGCGGGTGGTCATGCCGGAAGAAACTTCGCGCTGCTTCGATTCGGTGACCATGCCTTTTTTGCGCAAGGCCCGGATCGGTGCGGCCGTGCAGTCGGCGTGCACCATCAACTGTGATTCGGTCATCGGACGGCCCGACGCGATCAACAATCGCAGCGCACGTTGTTGTTTCGGCGGCAAGGCTTCGACAACGGCGTCGTCTTTAGTGGCCGGTGCGGGGGCCAGATACGTTCGTTCGCGGGTGCCAGCTTGAGATCGGACGCTGCTTGGGATCAACGCGTCGAAGACCTGCCCGGCAGGCGACTGGTAATAGTGACTCATCCAAGTCACCAGACGCACGAGCGCGCGATCACAAAGTGGCTCGCCATCAAGCACATCGGCGACTTCACTGAGGGATCGACCGCCGCTGCTGCCAACCTTGGTTTCGATGCACCAACCTGTGGTCGGTTGCTTTCGGCGCGCAAGCGGAACTTGCACACGCATGCCGGGTTTTAGGATGTCTCGCAGGCGGTCGGGAATTTGGTAATCGTATGGGCCATAGGGGGCTTCACGAAACACGACGCAGGCGATCGCGGTATCGTCGTCGGTTTCGATTTCCCAAGGCGGCGGGTCGGTGTCAAACAGTTCGCCTTGGGTGGTGTTGTCCTGCGGTTTCGCCTCCAGATCGGGCGTGTGAAAATTTTGCAGCTCGCCATAGGGAACCGATTCGAGTTCGTCGAAACCCGGTGCGGTCAGTCCCCCATCTGGTTCGTTGTGACGGCTGGGGGTGTCCGAGTTTGGTTTTTGGGCAGGCGGCTGGGAAATCCGGTGCTGCTTCGGTGCAGGCCGCTGAGGCGATCGATCGGACGGAAACGGGGGCGACATATCAAGCTGGCTGTCGGGTTGGCCGCTGGCGGATGGCGTAGTAGCGTGGACACTGGTCAGCATAAAGGATTCCGTTACCAATTGAATCAGTGAAACTTCGGCACGGGAATCGTTGCGATTGGTTTGACACGGTAGGTCTGCTCGCGATTCAGCGGTCAGGGGGGCGTTCGATCACGTTCAAATTGCTATTTCGATATTGAGGGGCTGTTGATGAGAATCGGAATGTTTGGTGGGTCGTTTGATCCGGTTCACCTGGGACACTTGTGGATTGGCGAAGCGGCGATGGAGTCGTTGTGTCTGGACCGATTGCACTGGATACCGACTGCTCAACAACCTTTAAAACCGGACGGTGCGGTCGCGAGTGCTGACCAGCGAGCGAGATGCTTCGGCTGGCAATCGGCGGACGCGAAGGATTTCACTTGGATCTGCGCGAAGTCCGTCGGGAGGGAGTCAGCTACAGTAGTGACACGGCAAACGAACTGCTGAACGAAAATCCCGATGCGGAGTTGTTCATGATCATTGGCAGCGATTCGTTGGCCTCGATGCCTCGCTGGCACCAACCAAGTGACTTGTTGTCGAAGGTTCAGCTGGCGGTGGTTCAGCGCGGCGGGGACCCGGAAACCGATTTTTCAGTGCTGGAGGGACTGGTCGCGCCGGAGCGGATTGAACAGTTCCGCGGGCAGGTCATCGCGATGCCTCAGATCGAACTTTCCAGTCGCGAGATTCGGGGCAGGGTAGGGCAGGGGAGAAGCATTCGGTATCGCGTCCCAAATGCCGTTGCCGCGTACATCCGGGCCAGCGGGATCTATCAATCGTCTGTGAGCGATTAACGCAGTGCTTCGGCCAGCCGAATGGTTTCGTTGACCATCTGTTCGACGCGTGTTTGGATGTTTTCGTCGGTGACCTCGTTGCCTTCGAAAGCATCTCCTGTCGCATAGACAAAGCGTGGGACGATCAGGCAGCGGAAGTCCAGCATCAGGCTGTTGGCAAGTCCCATGGCGCTCATGTAGCTGCCCGCGCCACCGGCAGCCAACATCATCGCAACGACTTTACCGGTCCATTTTTTGCCGGTTAACTCGACAGCGTTTTTGATTGCGGCGTTAACGTCGTAGTTGTAGATCGGTGACGCGATCAGGATGGCGTCGGCGGCTTCGATCAGTTTTCCCAGCTCGATCACATTGGCATCGCCGTAGGCCGACGCACCGTCGCAGAATGGCAGCGGGGTTTGCGCCAAATCAAACCAAGCGACCTCTTGGTGGGCGGCTTCGAGAAGAGCTTTGGCGTTGTTGGCCAGAATACGGCTGCGGCTGCCGGGGTTCAGGCTGGCGCTGATTACCAGGATCATGATCGGTGGGGGCTGCTCGGATTTCGGAGGGCGTGACCTGTTGTCTGGTTGCCGATCCTAAGCCACGTTGCCGGTCCGGTAAATGGTGTAGCGGTGTGGAGTGGATGCCCAAAGAAAAATGCGAGTGGAGTCCCGGGGTGGGTTCCGCTCGCAAAAAGTGGGCTTGGTAGGCGTGGAGGTGCGTTCGTGGGTGGGCGTCCGCGCTGGCACAAGGTGCCGTGAGAACTCCGGGGGGCAGAATTCGATCGCGGACAAAAACGCAGGTGGGTCGCTGACCTAGCAGCAGCCAGAAAAATCTTCGGTGTCCATCCCTAACCGGTGCTTCAGGGTGTTGAACTGGTCGAAGAATGTTTCGCTGCTGCTGTGGACGTGTTCCGCTTCGGTGATGAACTTCAGCTTTTCGTCGGGGTAAACATCGCAATCGATAAACGTTTGCTCGAAACGGTCAAGCGGTTTTCCGTAGACGATCATCAGTTTATGTTCATCGAGCTGGACCTCTTGTCGCCGCGAAGGGTTGATCACGGCAACACCGGTACAACCGTCGTTGAGCAGCAATTCTTCATGGTCGAGCAAGATGCTTTTCAAGACCGGCATATCGATGTGTTCGCGATACAGGTCTTGGGTGTGCGAATTATGGTGATGGCTGGTTTCCAACACGACGTCGACGACGGGGCCAAGGTGATCGATCTGTTCCAGGAACAAATCCATGATCTGCCGACGGGTAACCGACGCCATGATGACTGGCGTGCGGATCTGACTTGCATCATCGATGTATTCGTCAAATCGGAAGCCCTGCTTCGGGATCACTTGCAAGTCGTAACTGGGACGAATGGCATCGGTCAAATCGAAGGCACCGTATGAATGGATGCCCATGTGCGTTTGCAGTTCTTCTTCCGATAACGCTTCAAAGCTTCCCGGTGTGAAGACCGATCCAGTTTCTTCGGCCGTGTTATTGCGGAGGATACGTTTCAAAAAGCCCATGTCAGGCGGTCCGATCAAATCGTGGGGTCACGGGGTTGTTGTGCGTCAGCCGTGACGAAAGAGAACTTCCGTCGACCGATCTACAGCCAACGCTAGGTCACGTCATTGACACGTCGACCGCATTCGAAATCGTGCCCGGGGCGCAAAAGGAAATCCATCAGTCGTGAACGGCATTTTCGTAAACTTCGGCCCGACCGATGCGACCCCACCCCATCCGGTTAGTGTGGCATGTTGCTCGGACGCAACATGTCGGGTGACATATCGCAGCAGTGAGGCGTCAAATGTCGCTCCACCGTCATGCGGCGGTATAATGCGGGCTGCCTTTCGAGACTTGCCTTCGAGGTGAAATTGGTGCGTCGGGTCAAAATTTTGCAATCGTTGTGTGTGCTTTCAGCGCTGGTCGGCTGCCTGTCGGTCGGTTGCGATCGCTTGATCCCGCCGCGGCCGCCAATCGGTCAACCGAAGGATTCCGGCAGTGACTCGACCACGCCAGAATCGGATTCGATGGATCCTTCGCTTGCGACGTCCAGTGAATCGAACACCGACACGGATCAAGCGAATCAATTCGAAGGCAATTGGCAGGCCTGGTATCTGCATCGAATGGGGCGTCAAGTCGTTGGCATGAGCACCTTGTCTGGCGAAGAAGTAATTGACGAACAGACGATCCAATCAGGTGAAAAGCAAATTCGATACGAACGTGAAGATCACTTGATCGTTCGCAACAACGCGATGCAGTATTTGCAGATCACGAATACGAGCAGCACCGAATCCCCCGCGGCCAATCTGTTGTCATTGCGATCCGAATCGCTAAGTGGGTTTACCACCTACAACGCTTCGGCGGCACGTCGGAGCAATCGTTTGGCGTTTCGATTTCAGGTCAGCGGTGCAGAACCGACGACACAAGACGTTGTCTGGGCAGATGGCATGCATGGTCCCTTCGGCATCGAGCAATCGCTTCGCCGACAGATGCTTCAATCGGGAGAAACCCGGCGGATCGAAGGTTTAAATTCGACCTTGGGAGCAGTCGCCGTCTTTGAGCTTCGCTGTACAGGTCTGGCATCGGTTTCGATGTTCGACGGAACTTACGTGACATTGAATGAGGTGGAGGTGACGACTTTCATCAATGGGCGAGCAACCGATGATCAGGTTTTGTGGCTGACCGATGACGGGCACATCGAAAAAACACTTCGCCCGTTGATTCGGTTGGAATCCTTTCGTGTCGAACGCGCAGTGGCGATGGAGCAATTCGATGCCCCGATCACGCCCGTTTTGATTAGTGCCGAAGGACGGTTGGTGCCAGCGGGCGATCGCGATCCCGCCGAATCGGATTCCTCTACGACGATCGATACCAGCCAACTGACGCGTGTCGGATTTGTGGTAACGACGTTGTCGGGCGAACACGATTCGCGAGATGGATTGGTACCCCACTACGGAAATCAAGCGACCAAATCGATTGCGAACGGTCAGCAAGTTCTCGTTTCCACCCAACCCAACGACTTGGAAGGCTTTGAGCGTGAGCAGCCAGAACCAACCGACGAAGACCTTGCACCGACGAAGTTGATCGAATCCGATCATCCGGCGTTGGCAAAGATGGCCAATCAAACCGCCAGTGGGCAAAGTCAAATCGAGATGGATTTCATCGTCGAGCTTGCCCGAGCGGCGAGTAATCGTACGACGCTCGCGCCACAAGGTCCGCTGCAATCAGCCTCCACGTCCCTGCGGAAAGGGGCGGGGGGCGAAATCGATCAAGCGATTCTGTTGGCCGCACTGCTGCGTGCACGCCAAGTCCCCTCGCGAATTGTGCTGGGACTTGTGCCGACGATGACTCAGCAATCCGCTTCTTCACGGACATTGATGAAACTGACCGGATGGACGCTGGTCTCGATTGACGGTCAATGGTTTTCGATCGATCCTCTGTCTCTGCGAGTCAATCCGGCCGACCACTTGGCGGTCAACGTGATTGAAGGCACCTCTGAAATCTCGCCTGCGCTACGAGAGACGTTCGCGTTGCTGGGCGACGTCCAAATTCAGATCCGCGGCGCACGGTAAGCGTCCAACCGACGAACCGACAAGCGAATTCAGGCTTGCCGTTTACCGAGGTGTTCGGCGACGGCGCTCAGCAGCGGGTCGATGGTTTGGGATTGGATCTTGTGCGGAGGTGCCCAGTCGAACCATTGAAAACCCTCGTGTTCGGTTAACTCCGGGGTGAAGGCTTCGTTGACTTCGCCGATAAAGTAGGTCACACGCTTTTCGACCGGTTTCCCGTCGCGTTTGTATTTGACTGGATAGACGAGTTGAAAGTGAAAATTGGGATCCAGTTGGATTGACGTTGCGGCGAGACCCGTTTCTTCTTCGGTTTCCCGAAGTGCCGTTTCGGCATCCGTTTCGTCACCATCGCGATGGCCTTTGGGAAGGTCCCAGCGATCGGTGTGTCGCATCAGCAAGAACTGCTTGGGTGCCGAACGGGTGAAGATCAAGATGCCGGCCGCATGTTTGACTTTTAGGCCCGCAGGCAGTTCAGAACCAGAATTCATCACGTTGGATTGGTCTGCAAATGATCGAACGGGCGGCAAAAATGAACGAACAGCAAGCGTGGCTGTCCGTCGAGCTGACGTTAGCAAAAGGCTGGTCGGTTTGGTAGGCTTGCCCGCTCGGACGCTGTCGTCAGAATCCGGCATGACGCATTGATAACCCCACGGAAAACAGCAATGAAAATTTATACCAGAACAGGGGATGCCGGCAGCACCGGTTTGTTTGGCGGCCCGAGGGTTAGCAAGGACGACGTCCGAATTGAGGCTTACGGGACGATCGACGAACTAAACGCGGCGCTTGGGTGTGTCCGTTCGGCCGGGGCGGCGAGCGGTCATTTTGACCCGGTGTTGGATGGTCAGCTGGAGCACATCCAAAGAGAACTGTTTTCGATCGGGGCCGAGCTCGCGACTCCTGACCCGGACGCACATGAGCTTCGCGTGATTGGCGGATCGCACGTGCAGCGTCTGGAGGGATGGATCGACGAGCACGAAACCGGATTAGAGCCACTGAAGCAGTTCATTCTGCCGGGTGGTTGCCATGCGGCGTCGATTTTGCACTTGGCACGTGCGGTTTGTCGCCGGGCGGAGCGTCGCGTCGTGACACTCGCGGCGATCGAAGGTGCGACAGTATCGGACGCTGTGATTGTCTATTTGAACCGACTGAGCGATTATCTGTTTGTGCTCAGCCGCGAGGCCAATTCGCAAGCCGGGATTGCCGACGTCGTTTGGACGCGACCGGAATCACCGGCTTAAGTGAAAAAAACATCGCTAAACCGGTCGCCGTCTGCCCGCTGGATCGACTTTGCTGGCGGAGTATACAATAGAGTAATAGTTAGATGAAAATTCATCAGGTCGCTTTCTCCGAGGCACAGACGTGAAAAAAGTTGAGGCCATCGTTCGCCACTTCAAATTGGAAGATGTTAAGAACGCACTGACGGATCAGGGCATTCACGGGATGACCGTCAGTGAAGTCCGCGGATTTGGCCGTCAAAAGGGGCACACGGAGATTTACCGTGGCACCGAATATGCAATTGACTTTGTGCCCAAAGTGAAGATCGAAGTCATTTGCACTGACGCCAACCTGCAAACCGTGGTGGATTCAATTCTGCAAACCGCCCAAACCGGTCAGATCGGCGACGGCAAGATCTTCGTTACCAACCTAGAAGATTCGATCCGTATTCGGACGGGTGAACGCGGCGAGGAAGCCCTTTAAGGGATTTGCCCCGTTCGGGGTGTCTTCCGTGAATTGTCGCGACGAGTACTGATACAGTAATGGCTGGTCCCTCGCTTTCCGAAGTCGTCCTGTCAGGACGTGAACATTTACGCGAGGGACGTGAACGCTGTCGCCGTGTGCATGTTCAAGGTGGACACGGGATCCAGGTTTCGACCTTGGTCAGTGACCTGTATGACGACATCGTCATGGAAGTGTTCCACCAGGCCTGTCGCGACCACTTCGATGGTGAAATTCCGTCTGGGCTGGCGCTGGTCGCCCACGGCGGATTTGGTCGCCGTGACTTGGCACCCTATTCTGACGCGGACTTGATGCTGATCACGCGCAGTCGCAATACAGCGGCAGCCGAACGCATCGCACAGTCGTTGACTCGCGATTTGGTCGATATCGGAATCGATGTCGGCTTTGCGTTGCGGACCACCCGCGAAGCCTGTTCGCTGTCCTGGTCCGATCCGGTCATCTTTACCTCGTTGACCGAATCGAGGTTTCTCGCTGGCAGCGTCAAAGTCTTCACGCGATTTTTTCAATCGCTGCGCCACGGCGCGTACCTTCGCCGCGCTCGACTGATTCGTGATCTGATTCAGGCACGCCGCGAGGAGCGTACGAAATGGGGTGTGACGAGTTATTTGTTGACGCCAAACGTCAAAAAGTCTCGTGGCGGTTTACGTGATATCCAGATGGTGCGTTGGATCGGCTTTGCCCGTTATGGCGAAGTCGATTTGGAAAAACTGCTGCGGCTCAACACGCTCTCGCGCGAAGATTATCGGTTGCTTCGCAAGGCGTATGACTTTTTGATCCGGCTTCGCAACGAGCTCCATTTTCGCGAAAACAAAGCCCAGGACATTCTCAGCCGAGCGACGCAGTTGGAAATCGCCGAGTCGTGGAACTACGACGGCGATGATGGCGTCTTGCCAGTCGAAGTGTTCATGCAGCAGTACTTCGAAGTCACACGCTCGGTGCGTTATATTTCGGGGTTCTTTGCCGACGACAATCGCAGTCGACCTTGGACCGAACAGGTTTACGAGTGGGTTGCGTCGCGGCGAATCGACCAGTCAATCCGAATGGGACCCACGCACATTTGGGTTGACCAACCGGCACTGCGCGAGTTCGCACAAAGCTTGCCTCGCGTGCTGCGTTTGATGAGCGTGGCGAACCATAACAATCGTCGGATCGGGCATTACACCTGGCAGGCGATTCGCATCGCGATGCAGGAACGCGACCCGGCGCCACCAGATTCGGAATCGGTGGGAGCGTTTTTGTCGTTGCTCAGCCGTGGCAGCCGCTTGGCACCGTTGCTGCGGCGGTTGCATGAATTGCGGATCATCGAACAGTTGATTCCCGAATTCAAACGCACTCGTGGGCTGCTGCAATTCAATGCCTATCACAAGTACACCGTCGATGCGCATTCCATTCGGGCGGTCGAAGCGGCGACCGATTTTGCCGACGATCAATCGTCAATGGGACGCCGCTATCGACGTTTGAAAGACAAGACACTGCTGCATTTGGCACTGCTGATACACGACATCGGCAAAGGGTACTCAGAAGACCATTCGATTGTCGGCGCGCGTATCGCACGTAAAGTCGGCGAACGGTTCGACCTCGACACGAACAGTATCGAGATTCTGGAATGGCTGGTCCTGAAGCATTTGGCGGTCAATAACGTCGCGTTCCGCCATGATTTGAATGACACCGAAATCGTTTTGTCGTTCGCAAAAGAAGTCGGCTCGATTCGTCGATTGGAATTGTTGATCGTTCATGCCGTCGCGGACTTGGCGGCGGTCGGCCCAGGCGTGTTGACCGACTGGAAAATGAAACTGATCGAAGACTTGTACCTGCGGACGCGGCGGTACTTCGAAACCGGTGATGTCGATCTGGATCACGAGGCACTCGCCGAGGAGATTCGGTTACAGGTCGGTGAATGTTTGACGGATTCGGATCCTGAATCGACCAGTCACAGTTTGCTGCGGCAGCTGCCGTTGTCGATGTTGCGTCGTGAAAAGCCAGATGTTCTGGCAAAGCAGATTGACCAGGTCGCCGAGTCGCTGGATCAAGGAAACACGTCGTACTGTTTCCATCACTACGATCCGATCCCGTCGGCCAGCCGCTACGTCGTCATCCATCGACAAGGCCAGCAGCGTGTCGGGATCTTCGCCCGCGTCGCCGGTGCGTTCATGTCGTGCGGCATCAGTATTTTGCGTGCTGAAATCGTCACGCTAGACGATCTCGTCTGGGATGAATTCTGGGTCAATGATCGTGACCACTCCGAGCACCCGCCGGATTCACGTATTAACGAGGTGTCCGAGCGAGTCACGCACCTGTTGGATTCGCCGGACGTCCCGGTGCCGCCGCGTCGACAGAAGTGGACGATGGCAAAATCGAAGGAACCGGAAAAGGTTAACGTCCTGCCTAGCAAGGTTGACTTTGACAACGAGACGCTGGACCGTTTTACGATCCTGTCGTTTTTTGCCTACGACCAAACAGGTTTGCTGTACAAGATTGCTTCAGCGCTATCAGAAATGGGACTGGTGATCCACTTCGCAAAAATCGATACCCACTTGGACCAAGTCGCCGACGTGTTCTATGTGACGGAGATTGACGGCGGTAAAGTCGAACACGAGCAACGCAAACAAGAGATCCGTGGCGTCTTGCTGGGGATCGCCGAAGAGCGCGAGCAGGACTGATCAGGACACGCGGTTAAGCGAATCGGGGAAGCTTTGACGTTTGCGGTCGGTTTGGCCAATCGATCACTTGCCAGTGTCGAGCCGATAAGTCATTCGGCTAGTCCCGCCAGGGCAAAAAGTTTTGGGCCGATTGCTTGCCCCCTTGTTGAAGCGCGGGAAAGCTTAGGTTGATAGAACTGCAGTGGCATGGAAGCCGCGCCGCTTGGGCGTCGTGCGACATGTCGTCCGTCACCTCAAGCATTTCTCATGGATGTTAATCATGCGTCAGTTCCGCTTGCTAAAGAATACCGCCCTGGCAGCACTGGTTGCCGGTTCGTTTTTGGCCGGTCATCAAGTCTTCGCAGACGATTTTGATGCACTGCTTGCCGAAGTTGAGTTTGCTGATCCGAGCACCTCGGGCGATGAAGCCGCGATCGCGCCTGTTGCTCCCGTCGAAGAAGCGGGAGCTCAGTCAGCACTGGGCCTCGAGTTGCCTCCCGAGCCGCTCCCGCACGAGCCCGCAGCAGCCGTTGATACGCTGCCCGCGGTTCCCGCCCCGCCAACGCCCGTAAGCACTGGCGCCGACCAACTCGCGCCGATCCCAGAACCCGTTCCCGCGCCTGTGGCAAGCGTCGCAATGGGCGGATCGTGCCAGTCTTGTGGTGGACACTCGGTCGCCGCTTGTGGATGCAATCACGGTCATCACAAACTCAGTAACTGCCTCGGCAACCGCATTCAAGCGGGATCGTGCATGCCTTACATGCCACCGCAACTTCCGACCTCGACGTTTTACCAGTACTGGCGATCAAACGCTTGCAACGCAAATGTCTGGGACGGATATCAGAACCGGTGCCACGACAAAATCGATTTGTCGATTCATCGCAACGCCCGTGGCTGCAACGGATGCGACAACGGCTGTGCCACAGTGCCGGCGAACTGGTGTGACTTGCAAGAGTCCTGCGAGTAATCGTCAAACGAACGATTCATGAACGATTCCAAACGCCCGGTTCCGCCGGGCGTTTCGCGTTTGGTGACCGAACGAAGGAGACCGAACGTTTGCTAGCAAACGCATAATCGTGTTTAGAAAAAAAAACGAACGATCCCGCGGAACCACTACAGGAGTCGCAATGGAGTTGCCGATACCACTTGTACCATGGATTGGGAGGGTGGAACGATCGGTGCCATCGTTCCAGCACTGATGGGCCATGGTGAGGCAGGGAGGGCTTCACCATGGCCCTTCTCCTTTTCCGGTCCATCGGAACGCCGCGATCGCGCACGGCGCATTGCTGAAATTCAATAGAGCTTCGTGATCGCAACCCGGGCGCTCGACCGTGGTGATCAACTCTCTGCTCTCAACCCGCACGATGAAGCGGGTCGCTTCTACGGCGTGATTCCGATTCTGCTAAGAGAATAGCTGCTGTACGATCGAGCCATCACGTACTAGCGTAATTGGTCGCCCTGTCGTGCTGTTGAACTCCAATGTCGGGTCGACACCGAGGTTGTGGTAGAAACTGGCCGCGACGTCATCGGGTGTGATTGCTTCGTGGCGTGGTCCGCTGGCCGTATCATCGCTTTCGCCGATCACTTGTCCGCCACGAACGCCGCCGCCAGCCATCAGCATGAACATGCATCGTGGATAGTGATCACGCCCGCCTTCGGACGAACGGGTGTTGATCTTCGGAGTGCGTCCGAATTCGCCCGTCACGAATACGGCCGTTTGCTGTAGCAGTCCTCGCTGTTCGAGGCCGTTCAGCAGCCCGCTCAATCCCGCGTCAAGCTTGGGCAGTTGGCCGTCTTTCAGTCGCGAAAAGTTATCGGCGTGTGTATCCCAGCCACCTAGCTGGACGGTTACAAAGCGAACGCCTGACTCCACCAAGCGAAGTGCTAACATGCAACTTTGGCCGAACGAGTCCTCGCCAAACTGTTTGGCAAAGCTTTGCGGCTCGTTGCTGATATCGAAGGCGTTGCGAGCGCGTTCGGAGGTGATCATCGAGTACGCTTGTTCGCCGAATTGGTCGAGACCTTCGAGCAACTGATCGTTCTTTTCGAGTTCGGCGAACTTGCGATCGAGCTTACGTAGCAGTGTTTGTCGGCGCTGCACCTCGTCGACCGCCAAGTCACCTGGAAGCGAGATCCCGCGAACACCGTAGGGACGTCCAAAGTTCGGTTGCGAATTCGTTTCGAGCGAGGAATAGCGGATCCCTAGAAAGCCTGACCCGTGACCTGCTTTGGGGATCGCGACTGCGCTTGGGATATCTGGATCAGCAGGTTGTTCCTTGGCCAGCACAGATCCGTAGCTGGGGTATTCTAGGGCTGGCGTCGGTTTGCTGCCCGTGTTGACGTATTCCTGGCCCAGTCGGTGTGCTGCCAGCGTATGGCTGACGCCGCGAAGCAACGCGATCTTGTCCATGCACCCAGCGATCTTTGGCAGGTGCTCGCATATTTGGATCCCGGGCACATTGGTGGAAATCGGTTTGAACGCACCACGATGTGTGTCGGGGGCGTTGGGTTTTGGATCGAACGTGTCCAAGTGAGAAGGGCCGCCCGGCAATTCGATGAAGATCGCCCGATCGGCAAAGCCCGATTTGACTTGACCAGCCGCAGCGAGCCGATCGTATCCTGCCATCGTTAATCCGCCGATCGACAGAGAACCGATTTTCAGCAGGTCACGCCGTGAGACGCCATCGCATGTTTGGTGAAATTTCATCGGGCGGTCCAAGTGGGTGAAGGGGAAAGTATTGGTGGTGGAAAGGCGAAGCGGAAGGAAACTCGCAAACCCAGGCGACGGTCACCGCCTGGATCACTTGGGTGAAAGTTCAGTGGCTGATAATGAATTCTTTGGTGTTGACCAAAGCCCACATCAATCCTTCCAGGCCTTTCGTTGGTGAATCGCTTTCGTTGATATACTGCGTCGCGATTTCGGTTTCGTCTGCATTGGGGTAACGGCTTAGCGTCCGGAGATAAGCTTGCCGGATCACGTCATCTAATGAAGGCTTTGATTTGTCGTCGCCGATCAGTTCGTCAACATTCTTTGTGACAAGTGAAGGCCAGCAAGTCGGATCTTTGATCAAGCTTTCTAGGCTCGGAACTTCGTAACGGTCACCAAGTCGTTCCGCGATTCGGACGTATTGCTTTTCCGCCGTTTGAAGCATCTTTTCCTGACGTGCGGGCGGCATCCTGTTGTATTGCTTTACTCGCGAGAGGACGCTCAGACGGAGCTTGTCGTCTTGTCGCTCGCGAGACGACATTTTGTCGGTTCCCGATTGCGGTGCATCGAGTTCCAGTTGACGGCAGATTTCGCTGACCCAACCGTCCCGATTGGCAATGCGTTCATGCATCTCGGCATCGTTGCGCAGGTAAATCGCTTGCAACAAACTGGGGGAATCACTGCGGTCACAATCACAGTTGGTTTCGCGGATGGATTGACCGAACACTTCCAACGCAAAGCTCGAATTGTTGCGTGTCCGACCTTGTCCATCGGCGATCGCCATTTGGTCCAGTTCCGTTCGCAATTCGTTTGCCTGTTTGGTCGACCCGGTCGCCAGCATCACCATGTCGAAAACGACCTCGGCGGGGAGGCGACGTGGCAGATGATGCGAAAAATTCGCCCGATCGTTGATGTTGGTCGCATTCGTTTCGGCACTTCGTTGATAGGCGTCACTGGTGACGATCTCGCGATGCAGCCACTTTAAATCGAAGTCGTGACGCATGAATTCCGATGCCAAGTGATCGAGCAGTGCCGCGTTGCTCGGCGGGTTCGCCAGGTTCATGTCATCGGTCGGGTCAACGATCCCAATCCCGAAATAGTTGCCCCACACTCGATTGACGAGAGCTTTGGCAAAGTATGGATTCGATTCATCACGAAGCCACTGCATCAAGGCCGGTCGCGGGTCTTGGGAAAGCTCAAATTCGTCGTTCTCGCCGAGGATTTTTCCTGCCGGGATACGTGCCGGTGGTGGCTTTCTGCCTTTTTTTCTGGCGAGTTCTCGCTGCCGTTTTTGACGTTCGGTAAGGCTCCGCTTGGTAACGAATAGTTCTCCGAATGGCACGACCTTGCCGTTCTGGGAAGCCTTTTGGATGGCTTTTCGCAACTCACCGCCTTTTAGTTCCTTGCCGTCGGTAAGCTTCGCATTCAGTTCATCACGCAGTTCTTTGGATTGTGGCGAGACGACATTGGCGTTGCTTGCCCGGACGGTCGTAAACAGTTGTGCGAAGTCGTCGAAATCTTGTTTTGACCACTGATCGAATGGGTGTTTGTGGCACTGTGCGCATTCGATACGCACACCTAAAAAAGCGTACGCAAATCCGATCGCGCGCTCTTCCGGTTTTTGAAAATTGCGACGCGCCCAGAAGAGAGGCAGCGAACGGCGTTCGGCATAGCGATCGAGATCTCCGTTGCAGATCTCGGTCATTTCGCGGCAGTAGTCGAGATAGCTTTCGCCTTCTTCACGCGTGCTTGCGGTGACAATCCCAGAGACGATCTCGTCGTAGGGCATGTTTTCATCGAGTCGCTTTTGAAGCCATTTGAACCACAGTTTGTTGCTGACGTTTCGCACCGGCAGAACATTGTTGAGCTGTTCGGCACTGTTGCCGGTCCAATCGCTCATTCGAGTCGCCCACCAGGCGCCATAAGCAGGCGAGTCGAGTAACTCATCGATGTAGCGTTCGCGTTTATCGGAGGCGTTGTCTTGAAGAAATGACTCGACTCGATCGGACGCCGGCAGCACGCCGGTGATATCAAGGGAAACACGTCGAACGAATTCTTCATCGGTACACCGATCCGAGGCGACGATACCGAGTTTTTGCAGTTTCTGATCGATCAAGCGATCGATCGGTTTCGTTGGCGTTGAACGCGCCACACTGCCTTGTTTTGTAGCGGGCGTCACGATCGGGCGAATCACCGGAATCGGAACGACGGCTTTGTCATAGGAAACAACAATATGGGTGTCGCCAGAGTCACCGGATTGGACCAAGCCGTTTTCCGTGACCGCAGCGATCACATCATCATTGCTGCTGAAGCGGCAAAGCGGTGTGACGTCTTCTGCGGAACCATCTTCCCAGTGTGCGACCACTTTTAAGCTGACTTGCTGGCCGTCCGATTTGAATTGAATTTCATCCGGAATGATCTGCAAGCGGTCCAATTCTTGGATGGAGGATTCTTTGTATGCGGCGCCGCTCGCGATCCAACGACGAAGCACGTTGTATTGCCAACTGCCTTGATCAAAACGCTTGCCGCCTTCGTGCAGATCGGCGTCAGAGGGCTTGGCGAGGATCAAACTTTCATCGATGTCGGACGTATCCACTCGGCCGGTCCCGCGGGCCAGCAACGCTTCGTGATCGGCCGCAAAGTCGTAACCAAAGAGTGACAATTGAAAATCGCCGCGTCCTTGGAATGAGCCATGACAGGATCGGCCATTGCAGCCCAACTTGCCCATCAACGGGATCACATGTTTTTGAAAATCAGGGACTTCTTTGGTGTCCCCAACAGCGAACCGCGTGTCGATTGTCGGTGCGGGGACCGACTCGGCATACGCCGCCGATGAAATTCCGAATAGAACGAGCACGCCGAAAACTCGACGTCCTTGTGGGGTTTGCCAAAAAGACTTCATCACAAAAGCTTCGTCAAACGGAGGGGAAATCAGGGATGGGAGTGTTCCGGCGAATCAACGCTTGGGCTGGCTACGACCAGCTTTGCGTAAATTTGCTTCGAGGTTTTTTTCGACGTTGATCGCGAAGTCGGACTCGCGTTTTTCAATCTTCGATTCGGTTTCGGCAATCTGTTGCTGCATCCGGGCGACACGCGTATTCAGTAAAGCAACTTCATGCCGCATTTTCGCGAGCTCTGCCTTGGCCAATTGCTCGGTGACCTTGGCCAGCAATTTGCGATCTGACTGGCTATCGCGGATTTTCAGTTTGGCGATCAACAGGTTCAACGACGACTGTGCTTGAACGATTTGCAATTCCAACTCGAACGATTCTTCGCCGCGTTTCTCAGCCGCTTGCAATCGCTTTGCCGAGCGTGCTAAGCCACGAATCGCCACGTCGTATTGTTTAGGCGCTTTCTTGCGTAGCTGGTCAAGCAGTTTTTTGACGTCCGGCAGATGGCGATCAACCATTTCCAAGACGTTTTGTTCAAGCTCTTTATCGATCCGGGATGCCCTGCCCGCGTCCTCTGCAGGTGTCTTAGTCGGACTTGCCGATAGCGCTGATTGACCCAACAGTTTGGCATCCACAGCCAGTGCTGATGACGAGCAGAGCAGTTCGCCAATGGACCAGAAACAGGCGAAAGCGATCACGGTGCGAAGGTTCGCGAAACTAGCCATCGTTATGCTCGCCCTCCAGTAAACCGGCTTCCATCGCAAGGACCATCCAATCAATTGAGTCGTCGCCCGAATTCAAATCGCCATCGTTGGTCTCAGGAAGGTGGTTCATCGCGATTGCCGAATCGTGATGAATGTCTGCTTCGCCCGGCAAAGTCTCAAGACGCTCTGCCCAAACGGTCGCCAATCGCAATTCGTAGTCTTCGTTCGTCGGCGACTGCCGAATGGCAATGGAAGCGGCGAACAAGCCAGTTGCCGCCAGGGTCACCACGATGGCAAGCAGGCGTTTCTTCGGGGGTGACGGTTCTGGAAGTGAGTGCCGTGTAAAGGCGGAGTGGCTGGTCGCGATTTGACACAGCAGTTCGCTTTCCCGCAGCAGGATCGCTTGCAAGGTCTCGTCATCCAGATCGGCTTCGAAAGCTTGTGATTCGGCGACATCCATTTCCCCCAACAGATACGCCAAGCAACGTTGTTGCTGGTCATTTGCGGTTGGTTCGGGAGATCGATTCATTTCAGGCAGTTGGAGTGGTTGGAAACGGAATGGGGGCTCAACGGCTATCTCGAAAGTCCTCTAAGTCGGATCTCAACTGATCCATCGCTCGACGCATTCGGGTCAGAGCGGTACCAAGTGGGATTTCAAGTTGATCTGCGATTTGGCGGAACGAGAGACTTTCAATCAGTCGCAGGCGAACGACCTCTCGTTGTTCGCGCGGTAGTCGCTCGATTGCTTGGCGGATTCGGGTTTGGGTTTCTTGTTGTTCGATGGGGGCAGGTGGCGGACGATCGATTGCATAGCTGCTCTCTGGCGCGGCTTCCATCACTCGATCCGCCCGTGATTTCCGCCGCCACCACAATGCTGCCTCGTTGCTTGCCACCCGAAAGAGCCATGCGCGACGAGCGGGCACAGGGATCGGGGTGCTATTCTGCAGGACGGCGAGGCGTACGGCTTGTAAACAATCGTCAATGTCTGCGGGTTGGGGAAGTTTTGATGCTAGCAATTTACGCAGTCCATTTTCGGACTGTGCGAAAATCTGCTTCCACAGGATCGAATCGTCCGTCAGCGGGGGATCGCTTTCTGGATCGAGTCTTCTGGGGGCGGAATCGCCTTGATCGGGCGTGTTTTCGCTCATGTTTTGCCGGCGTCAGATAGTTCATTGCGCCGCGAGCCCCATTTATTTTCTGTCTTTGCGGATTTTGGCAACTTTTTTGCGGTGCAAGCGGCATGCGAAAAATGCTGCGGGGGCAAAGAATTTCGGCCCCCACCACTGCCATGAACTAGCGTTGGGCACGATGATGTGCAGCAGGAAAGAACGTAGTACGACATGCCGGAGTAACGATGGCTGACCAAATGGATGATATCTGGGTGGGGTTTGATCTTGGGGGAACCAAGATGTTGGCAATCGCCTACGACAACGATTGGAACGTCCTTGGCCGCCGCCGCCGCAAAACGAAAGGTCGCGAAGGCAGCGATAGCGGGATCGCCAGAATTGGGTCAACTATTGAACGATTGATCGAGGAAAACGAACTGCAAGGAAAGAGGATTCGCGGGATCGGGATCGGATGTCCAGGGCCCATCGATCTCAAAAAAGGTCGCATCCTGACTACCCCAAACCTGGGCTGGGATGACGTCGATGTCGGCAGTTATTTAACGAAACAGTTCAACTGTCCCACGGTCGTGCTGAACGATGTCGATGCCGGACTGTACGGAGAATACCAGTTTGGTGCCGCGAAAGGGTCACGCTGTGCGGTGGGTATTTTCCCAGGCACCGGAATCGGCGGCGCCTGTGTTTATGAAGGCCGGATCTTGCAGGGCGACGGCATCAGCTGCATGGAAATCGGCCATACCCGAATCAGCAGCAGCACGCGCAGCAGCGGCTACGAACTGCCTGGAACATTAGAAGCGGAGGCGAGCCGGCTCTCGATCGCCGCAGAAGCATCGAAGGCAGCTTTTCGTGGTGACGCACCGGCGCTTGCGGAGGCCGTCGGAACAGACCTTGCCGATATTCGCAGCGGTGCGCTTGCCGACGCGATCAACAACGGCGACAAGGTGATTCGGCGTTTGGTTGAAGAGGCTTGCGAATCGATCGGCATTTCGGTCGTCAACACGATCCACTTGTTATGCCCTGATACGATCGTTCTGGGGGGCGGATTGGTCGAAGCGATGGAAGACCTGATAGTTGGCACCGTGGCAAAGACGGCGCGCAAGCACGTGATGAGTCCTTACCGTGATCGCTTCAAAGTCGTCCCCGCAACTCTGGGTGATGACGCCGGCGTGAAAGGGGCCGCCGCCTGGGCTCGTCGAGAATTGGACGAGTAGTCACGATAAAATAAAAGGACTCGCCAGCAGCGACGCCTGCGTGGCGAGTCCCATAACGCACGTTGGTGCGAATCTCTTTTTGGCTCGAACTTAGACGCGATCGATGTAGCGGTTGATAACGCTTTCGAGCAATTCTTGGCGGCCGCTGACGTTGGCGGTGACTTCGCCTTTTTCCAGCATGTAGGTTTCCAGTTCTGCGAAACCGACGTCGCCCGATTCGATCTTGGCACCGATGCCACTGTCGAAGCTGCTGTAGCGATCTTTGATGAAGCCGTCCAAAGCATTGTCGGCGCGGATGGCCGCGGCGATCTTCAGGCCTTTGGCGTAGGCGTCCATCGATCCGATGTGTGCATAGAACAGGTCGATCGGTTCGAACGATTCACGTCGAACTTTTGCATCAAAGTTCACACCGCCGCTGCCCAGACCACCGTGCTTGAGGATGTAGTACATCATCTGCGTGGTCAGGTAGTAATCGGTTGCGAATTGGTCGGTGTCCCAGCCCAGCAGCATGTCGCCGGTGTTGGCATCGATGCTGCCCAGCGCACCTTGTGAACCGGAGTAGTCGATTTCGTGCATCATCGTGTGACCGGCAAGCGTCGCATGGTTGGTTTCCAGGTTCAGCTTGAAGTGATCTTTCAGGTCATACGCACGCAAGAAGTTCAAGCACGCCGCCGCGTCGCTATCGTACTGGTGCTTGGTCGGCTCTTTGGGTTTTGGTTCGATCAAAAACTGACCGGTGAAGCCGATCTCCTTGGCGTAATCGACCGCCATGTGGAAGAACTTGGCCAAGTGGTCGAGCTCTCGTTTCATGTCGGTGTTGAACAGGTTCTGATAGCCTTCGCGTCCGCCCCAGAACACATAGTTCTCGCCGCCCAAACGCTTGGTGACTTCCATCGCTTTTTTGACCTGAGCGGCCGCATACGCGAAGACGTCTGCGTTGCAGGTGGTCGCGGCACCGTGCATGAAACGCGGGTTGGAGAACATGTTCGCCGTGCCCCACAGCAATTTGATTCCGCTGCGTTGTTGTTCTTCCAACAACACGTCCGCAACCGCATCAAAGTTCTCGTTCGATTGACGCAGCGAGTCGCCTTCGGGTGCGACGTCACGGTCATGAAACGCGTAATACGGCGCTTGCAGTTTCTCGAACAACTCGAATGCGACACGTGCGCGATTCTGTGCGTTCTCGACCGACTCGCTGCCATCGTCCCAAGGACGTACGGCGGTGCCGGGGCCAAACGGGTCGCTGCCGGTGCCGCGGAATGTGTGCCAATAGACGATGGAGAATCGGAAGTGATCCTTCATCGACTTGCCTTCGACAACCTCGTCGGGGTTGTACCAGCGAAACGCAAGCGGGTTATCGCTGCTGGGACCTTCGTACTCGATCTTGGGGATGTCTGGGAAAGCAGTCATGGCAAGGAAGCGGGGAAATAGTGAAGGGAAGTTGCGATTTGCACAGCGAAGTTTCGACACTACCGAGAGCCAATGCAAGGAGGTAATGCCATGCAATTGGCCGTAAAAAGACGGTAATTCAGCCAGAATGCCGTTACCGTAATTATTTCACCGGCCAGTTGTGTTTTATCACTTTCGGTCGCATTGACTGGGTGCGATGACCATGCCGTTTTGGTGATGTTTGACGGCTTCCGAGATCGCTCGCACGACGTCCGGATGGTCTGCCGCGACATTGCGTTTCTCGCCGATGTCGATCAACAAGTCGTACAGCAATGGCGGGTCGTGTTCGTGAACAACCTTGCTGTCGGCGGTGTAGCTGTCTTGGGTCTTGAAGTGAGCTTTAAAGCGTCCCATCCGCGCCGCCATCAGCCGACTGTCGCGGTAATAGAAAAACGTTTCCCGCGGCGACGCGGCATCGCCAGTCAATGTTTGGCTGAGGTCGTACCCATCAAGTGTGACGTCCTTAGGGATTTCGGTTCCAGCCATTGATGCAAACGTTGGCAGCAAGTCCAGCGTGCTTGCCAAGCCGTGATGCAATTTGCCTGCGGGAATCGAACCTGGCATCCAAAAGATACCGGGCACGCGTTGTCCGCCTTCGAACGTGGTGCCTTTGCCGTTTCGCAGTGGGCCAGCTGAACCGCCATGATCGCCAAAGGTTAGCCAGGGGCCATTGTCACTTGTAAAGACAACCATCGTCTTGGAATCGATGTTTGACTTTCGGATCTGCTCCAGGATCTGACCAACGCTCCAGTCGATCTCTTCGATTACATCGCCGTAAAGGCCCGCCAGTGAGTGTCCTTCGAACGCTTCGCCACGGAACAGCGGCACGTGCGGCAATGAGTGCGCCAAGTACAAGAAGAACGGTTCCGATTCGTGTTCACGTATGTACTCGACCGCTTGTTCGGTATAGCGACGTGTGATTGTGTTTTGATTGGTGGGACGCTCGATTTCTTTCACGTCGCCTCGAGGCCCGGATAACAACGGGACATTGAAATCGTGGTAGTCCGGATCGGCAAAGACTTGGCGTCCTTTTTTGCCGGGCACCTTGTCCATGTCATTGCTGTAGGGAATGCCATAGTAATTTTCAAAGCCATGTTCCGTTGGCAGGTACTGTGGTCGATGTCCCAAGTGCCACTTGCCAACCATCCCCGTACGGTAACCGGCATCGTGCAAGACTTCGGCGATCGTGACCTCACTGTCTTGGATCCCGCCAACGGAGTCGGGGAACAATACACGTCGATTTCCATACATGCCGTTGCGAACGGGATAGCGTCCCGTCAACAGTGCGGCGCGGCTGGGCGTACAGACATTCGCGGCGACATAAAACTGTGTCATCCGAGTGCCTTCGGATGCCATCTGATCAAGATTCGGAGTGGCGATGCTGGGGTGCCCATAACAAGACAGGTCGCCCCAGCCAAGGTCATCGCAAAAGATCACTACAAAGTTTGGGCGATCGACCGCGTCGCCGTCAGCAGCATTGGCGTTGGAAGCAAGGCGAGGACATGCCATCAAGCAAGTGATGGCCAGACATAGCAACAGCGTACGCAACATGATCAGGCGCCGGGAAAAGGAAGGAGACGAAGGTGGGGAGCACTCCGGGCGCGATTGGTCAGCAACCAACGCGTCGTGAGTGGCCTTCAGTCTAGCAGGCACGGCCGCTGCGGGTGCGCTCTTCTGCTATTCGCTTTTGCCGGACTTACCTAGGGCTTGCTTGTACTGCTCGATCGCCGAGCGGCGTTCGTCGGAATGGCGTTGCTTTGCCTCGTCGCTCATTTGGGCCCACTGTTCAGGCGAAGGCTTGCGCAGCTTCGCCGCGATTTCAGCTCGTTGTTCGGCGGTCCAAAGCTCGATGGTGGCAATTTTACGGTCGCGACGAGATTCTCTGTCAAACGAATCGCTTGCGATCGCGTTGCCAGCAGTAGGAAGGCCGAGGTCCTCCGGGCGGATCAACGCCGAAACTTCTTCAGCAGTTGGTACGGCTGAAGGTTCACCTGATGTTTCGGTTTCAAAGGGTTGGCCGATCAGCTGTTCTTCATCAGGACGTGCGATCAGCGACCAGCGGTGTAGCATTCCGAAACGTTCGCTGCGTGAACAGCGGATGGTCAATTGCCAAACTCCCGTGATCGGTTTTCCGTTGAAGACGCCCAGTCCTGGGCCCCGCTTCACAACACCCTCGGGGATGAAAGATCCGCGAAACGGTGGACGAGCTTTGTTGATCGGTGTCGAGGCTTGGTCGTCAAAGGTGGTGTCTTCAAAGTGGTCGTCACGGCCGCCAACGCCGGTGAAGAGTTCGATGCGAGTTCCGTCAGGTCCGGTCAAATAGGCATCGAGAGCTTCGACGGAAGTGTGCGTGATTTCCAATTTCAAATTCAAGTCAGCGATCACAAACGATTCATCGATTTCGATCTCAGAAACGATCGTTTTGCGAGGCGGCAGCATCTCGGCTTCGACGCTTTCGAAAACGCCGCCGGTCATCGATTTGGACGAGATGATTTCTTGAGCCGACAACAGTCCGTCGCCGTTGGCATCAAGACGCACGAATTCGTCGACACGTTGGTCTGTCATTTCGACGGCGAATTCGGGGAGGTCGACTTGTCCGTCACGGTTGGTGTCCAGTTCGTAAAACCATCCGGGTAAGCCTTCGATCAGATCGCCGGTTTGATCTTGAAGGTCTTTTAGGTAGGCGAACAGTTCTTCGCGTGACAATTCGCCGTCGGAGTTGGCATCAATCGCGCCAAAGGGAATGCCGAGTTCGATGGTTTCGTTTTGTTCCAGGCGACCGTTTTTGTTTTCGTCGAACCGTTCAAGGATTGAAGCGGTTAGCCAATATCGGTTGCCACCGCTGCGGTACCACTCGCGACGTTCGCGTTCGCGTGATCGGCTGTCATCACTGGAGACCGAAGAAGTGATTCCATTTCCGACGCGACGGGCCCGTTGAATCAGTTGGTCGCTGTCGTCGCGAAGGTTTCGTCGGCGGGCGTAGCGCTGGGCAAGTTCCAGCCGGCTCAGTCGATCGTCGTTGTCGAAATCCATCGTGAAGGGATCGAGGTTGGTCCAGCGGCCACGTGACGCCTCGCGTCGATCCAGGTAGCCATCGCGGTTGCGATCGTAGCGGCGGATTTGGTCTTCCGCTTCGTCCAGGTCATCGGCGGTGTAGGGATACTTGACGACCGGCAGCCCAAACTCGGGAACCATAAAGTCGTCATCGCCAGCGCCGAAGTCTTTCAAGGTGTTTTCACGGCTGGGGCGAACGCTGTCACGGTCGGAGCCGTTCTTCATCGCATAGTAAATCCGAGCCGCTTCCTGAAGTTTGTCGATTCGGTTTGGGCGATCCAGTGACATCCGCCTCGATTCGGCAACGCGTTCCAAGTAAGGGCGCGCCAGCGGCGTGATCTCGTCCGGATCAATTGTTCCGTCACCGTTGCGGTCGAGGCGTTCAAGCGATTCACGCAGGCCGGCTTGGCCGTACGCCAAGCCGGGCGCGATCAGACCTGTGATACAAACGCTCGACAGGAGGACGCATCGTCGGATGAGGTTTGCCAACATCGGAGTACCTGAAAAAGCTTATCGGTCGCGCGAGCGAGAGGACGATGACGAATAACGCGACGAAGAGCTGCCGCGTGACGAGGAGCGTGAGCTGGATGAGGATCCGCCCTCGAACAACTCTTCAAGGATCGCTCCCATCACTTCGTCGTTGCTGGGCGAAAAGACCTGAACGGTTTGTTCGCCGCGTCGATCGATCGTGCGGGCCAAGTTTTCGACCTGTTGGTACAGGTGATCCGGCGCGGTCACGATCAGCGAGTTGCTCGGCTGGTGGACGGCCAATGTCATCTTCGGTTCCAAGTCGATCGCTTCCCCGGATGCCGACTTGGGTTGTTTCTTGTTGTCCGACTTGCGGTCACGATCTTGTCCACCATTGTCATCGGGACGTTGCTGTTGTTGGGGGCGATTGCCATCGCCGCCGGCCGCTGCGGCTGGGGAAACGGCAGCAACGACACGTCCGGCAAACGCTTGGCGGATCGCCTTTTCGACTTCCGTGGCTCTCGTATTAGCGAGTTCGATGATGTGTGACTGGCCGAAAGTTTCGATCTCGGTAATGCTGGATTCCTTTTCGATGATCCGCAGGTACTTTTCGACCTTGGCGACGTCTTTGCTGGTGCCTTGTACGATCAAGCGATTCAGTCGTGAATCGGCAACGATCGTTGCGGTTCCCGCGATCAGTGTGACAGTGCCATCGCGGTTGGTGATCAGGCTGCCGAGCACCGATCCCGGGGACGAGACCGTGGCATTGATCAATGAATCGGTGCTGACCGCGGCGCTGCCGTCGAGCAGTTCGGCAAGCATGCGTATCGCGTCGACCGGTCGTGTGTACTTCAGGTAATACACAATCGGTTCGTCGGTTGCCGATGATTGCGGCCCGGCAAGTGTTTCTAAGTGAGCTTGGAATTGGTTCAGCACGGTCACATCATCGCACTGGATCATCAAGCCGCGGCTGGTCAATTGACATTCGATCGCAGTTTTAGAAACGTCGGTCTTGGGGCTTTGCAAGATTTTGGCTCGGCCACCAGCGGATACAAAGTGATCTGGCGTTTTGCTTTCCAGAATGTCCAGCAATTCGTTGGTCTGTTCGGACTCGGAAGTGTTGAACACAACACGTTCCGCAGGTCTGGACGCCTGCTCGGATTCGAACAGCAGGATTGGGTTGGGCAAACGCCAGAATCGGGCTGCCGCGGCAAGGGTTTGACGTGCGTGTGCGCCGGTCAGTTGCAGCAGTCTGACATTGGAGTTGTCAGCGGTGGCGGCTGGTTTGTTGTCCAGACCCTCGACGATCTTGCGGATTTCTTCGATTTGTGACGGTTTGCCACGAACGAACAGACGGCGGTTTTCCGGGTCGGCATCAATCTTTGGTCGCGCGACGTCTTCATCTTCGTCGTCATCGTAAAACGTCGATAGGTCGAGCATCTCTTCGATCAGTCCAATCGCCACATAAGGATCGACCGTGGTCAGCGAGATCACTTCAAAGGTCGCGACATCGGCGGCCAATTGGTTGACTGCTTCGGCGATGTCTTTCTGGACGTTGGGTGGTGCCAAGGCAACGATCGTCCCGGCGGTTTCATCTTTTGAAATGCGAATGCTCTGTCCAGCCAAAAGCGTCTGTAGCACGTCGTAGGCCAAGTCGACATTTCCGCCGACGACCGCGTGCGCCTGAAGGATCGCGTTGCCCGTTTCTTCCACCTCCGTTTTATCGGCCACGTCGATCGATTCGACCAACCGCTCGATCAGTTTGACTTTGTCTTCGACCCCGGTGACAAAGATGCTTTTGCCAAGGACGTCGGAGGACAAACTGACATCGATACCAATCATTTCTCCGGTTGCCAAACCGAGGTGCGGTCGCGCGACAGTCAAGATGTCTTCGGCGTTGACATGTTCCAGCATAAAACTCTTGACGACGGTACCGTTGTCCATGGTCGTTGGCTGAAACGAATCCAAAATCATTTTCACGCTGCTCAGCTTGCCAACCGTGTCGGTGACAAGTAATTGGTTCGTCTTGCTGAATACGGCCGGTTGCATCATTAGCTTGATTGCCGAGAGTTCTTCGACGGCATCTCCGGCGGACAATGCACCCAGCGGGAATAGGCATTTGACCACGTCGTGCTTGGGACGCGATTGCAATGCGTCCGGTCGAACCAATTCGGCCAGCGAATCAAGCTGTTGCAAGCTGCGCGGGTCGCTCAAGTTGATCACCGACAACAGGTTTCCGCTGCGGACCAGCGTGTGTCCTTGCGGTAGTAAGAATAGGTTGATTCGGTCGATCGCTTCTTGGTGCGTGAAAGCTTTCGGGTCGCTGTAGGTAAAGCTACCAGCGGGGACCGAATCGACGTGCAACGCAAGTTCAGCTTCTTCGGCGATCCAATTGATCACTTCACGCCATGCGACCCCGTTGAACGAGAATCGCACCGTTTCGGATTGCGTTGGCACTACCGCAGGATCTGCGGCGGGTTCGCTTTGTTGCTGCGTTGTCTGTTCCTGAGCCGTTTGACCATTGGATGGGATCGGGGCAGCGACCCAAAGGCTAAACGCGAGGGCTGACAAAATGCTGATGCGATGCATTGTGTTGCGATAGGGGGTGAGGAAACAAAGCCGAACGTAATGTGCGACCGAGTATGACCAACAACGAGGGTCATGCCAGACAGAACCAATTAGGTGAACACCTTGAGCGTTCACCAGGGTGAACGTCGCGTTTAAGTCGCAAACGCTAATCGGTGTCCAACGGCAAACCGGAGCCCGTTGGCTGGCAGGTGGGGGTGGGTGCGGCTAAATGGGGGCCGCAGGTGGGATACCCGGAGTATAGTCGGTTGCCAAGAATCTGGCGACCTTGATGATCGACAAAGCCAAAAACGGATTGCTTAATCGTCGCGGTTGCTATCAACCGTTCATCGTCCGATTTGGGGGCGACTGACGTTCTCTTGGTGCGTCTGCCGTCGTTCGCTCATGCCCGGACGAGTCAGCACTATTTTCCCTTGGTGAATTTCAGCAGCAGCCAGTCACCGAGTTTGGGAATGCCATTGCCGATCGTGATCAGCAGACGCATGTATCCCGGCAAAACCAAATCGGGCAGGCGTTGCGTCGCGACTTTAAAGACGGCGTCCGCAACACGTTCGGGATCCAGACCTTTGAAATTCGTTCCGCCACCTGGCGCCGCGGCACTCGCAGGCAGTGCCCCACCCGTCCGTTCCGAATAGCGTTGTCCAGCGTCAGCACGACGGATCGGTCCGGGGCTGACCAAGCCGACATGGATTCCTTGATCACGAAGTTCTAAACGCATTTGCTGGGTCAGTCCCGAGAGCGCGTGTTTGGCGGCGTTGTAACCACCGAGGTAGCGGGCGCCGACTTTTCCAGCTAGCGATCCGATGTTGACGATCGCGCCGCCGGATTCACCGAGCAGCGGTTGCATCGCCTGTGTGCAAACCAAAGTGCTGATCACATTCGCATCGATCAACTCACGCAATCGATTGGCGTCCAATTCCATCGTCAAGCCACGATCGCTTGCGCCGACACAATTGACGAGCACATCCAATCGTCCCCAACTGTTGGTCAAGGCGTCTCGAATCGCCGCGCAATCATCGGGACGTGTCACGTCACCCATGCACCACATCACAGCGTCGTTGTCATCGCTAATGCTGTTCCCAGCAGCACGCAGCCGATCGTTGTCACGGCCGACGAGCATGACCCGATAACCGCGTTGGTGAAACACGGTCGCAATGACGAGCCCCAGTCCGGCGGAAGCACCGGTGACCATCGCGACCGGTTTGACAGGCTTGATCGATGTGTTTGTCATGAAAGATGAGGATGCGGTGAAGGGCGGGGGAGAGAGGCAGTGCAGGGTGGGTTGGAAAATAACTCAGGCGTGCGGCAAGGATGTTGGGGAGCCACGAAAGCATGTCAGCTACCCTCTACGCCAACAACCGTGGCGATCAAGTTTCCGTCGTCGACTGGCGCGGTGGGTGACGATTGCGAAATGTGATGCTCAAGGTAAAACTTGCAGCGATCACTTGTCTATTCCCACTGGAAACTTGAAAGATGGCGCGGCCCGCGATTCACCAATCCTGTACCAAGATCGTTGCAACTGTCGGACCTGCATGCGACACCCCCGAACGATTGGCCGAACTGATTAGAGCCGGTGTGGATGTTTTCCGAATTAACACCGCGCACGGCAAGATCCCTGACCACGAACAAAAACTGCATGCGATCCGCAAAGCGTCGGAAATGGTTGGCAGTCCCGCAGGGGTACTGTTGGACCTCGCCGGACCGAAGATCCGATTGGGTGAATTGCTTTCCGAACCGTTACAGCTGGATGTCGGGGCAGAGTTGACCTTTATTCGTGAAGGCGAACCAGAGAACGAATTCGAAGTCACGGCAAACTATCCCAAGCTGATTGCGGAATTAGAACCTGGCAACACGGTGATGTTGGCCGACGGCATGGTGGCGTTGGTTGTCGAATCGGTCACCGAGAATCGCGCGGTCTGCCGTGTGACTGCTGCCGGTGAAGTTCGTAGCCGACAAGGAATCAACCTTCCGGGCGTCAAGCTTTCTGTGTCGAGCTTGCAACGCAACGACATCAGCAACGCGATGTGGGCTGCCGAAAACGGAATCGACTTCATCAGTTTGTCGTTTGTTCGCAGCGCCGAAGATGTTTATTCGTTGAAGAATCTGTTGCAGGCTCATGAAAGTGAAGCCTTTGTGATCGCCAAAATCGAAAAACCTGAAGCGCTTGAGCAGCTTGAAGAAATCGTCGATGCGGCCGACGGCATCATGGTCGCTCGGGGGGATTTGGGTGTCGAAATCGATGTCGCCGAAACCCCGATGGCGCAGAAACGAATCATCCAGGTCTGCAAAGAGAAGGTGAAACCTGTGATCGTCGCGACGCAGATGTTGGAGTCGATGCACCACAATTCGACACCAACACGGGCCGAAGCAAGTGACGTCGCCAATGCGATCTTGGACGGTGCAGATGCTTGTATGCTGAGTGGCGAAACCGCAGTCGGCGATCACCCCGTGAAGGCGGTCGAAGTGATGAGCCGAATCATGCGAGTGACGGAAAGCAACTTGGTGCACGAAATCAATCACTCAGTCAGCCACTGCGTGCATCCGATCACGACTGCGGTGACGAACGCGGCAATCAGTATTGCCGAAGCGATTGACGCGGCGATGATTATTATCGCTACACGGTCGGGCGGGACCGCTTGGGTGAAAAGCAAATCACGTAGCTCGATTCCGACCCTCGGTGTCAGTGATTGCCCGGCAACCCTGCGACGGATCCAATTGTTTTGGGGGATCCGGCCCGTCGGTATCGAAAAGATGGCCAGCCCAGCCGACATTCGCGCACAGATCTGCAAATGGGGCAAGGAGCATGGTCAGCTGAAAAAAGGTGACCGAATCGTCTTCGTCACCGGCAGCGGTGTCGTCGAGAAAGCGCACAACTCGGTTGTTGTTCACTCTGTCGAGTAACATCGCCGCTTTGCAAGTTCGGCAAGAGACGACTCTATTCCCTCTCTTGTAACAGTTGATTGTCGGATCGATTCCCCATGTATTGATAGATTTGGGGATCGATTCCGTGGGACAAGAAAACAACCGCCCCATCGGCCAAAGCGAAATTTGCGCCGCCGGTGTGAGGACTGTTGAATCCGCCGACATCATTGGCCGTTAACTCTTGATCAAGATAATCTTGCAAAGAGATCGCTTCGAAGTGATCCGTGTTGCGTAACGTGGCTCGTGTGCCGCTCATCCAACCTAAGCCATCATGATCGCCGAGCGTTTCGCCGAGCAAGATTGTGTTGGTCGTGCCATCGGTGATCTCCGAAAATTGCGTGGCACTGTTGAGATAGAAAACGCCCGTGTTGTCGGTATCGATCGGTGCCTCGACGTCATTGTGGCAGCCAGCATAGTTGCTGGTTGCGACGGCTTCGTTGCCAAAATCGCGTAACCGATATCCGTTCGATGGGCAGAGGAATGTCGCGATGCGATAGTTGCGGACTTCTGCGTTCGCTTCGTCGTACACGCTTTTGTCAAAATCAATCTTGCCGTAAGCGGTTTGTTGCTCGATGTAGGGCAAAACCTGCGTCATCCAGCCGATGTGTTTACCGCCGTTAATCTCGCTGCGGATTGGGCCGCTGTCGTCGGTGACCCCATTAGGAAGGTGGTCCATCGCAAACTCAAAGTGATGGGCGGCCAAGGTCACCTGCACCAAGTTATTTGAACAGGACATCCGTCGCGCGGCTTCGCGAGCCGCTTGGACTGCGGGCAGTAACAGTCCGATCAGTATTCCGATGATCGCGATCACGACCAACAATTCGACCAAGGTAAATGCGTTACGTTTCATCATTGGGACTCAGTTGAAAATGATAGGACTGTGTGGTGATGTTCGGGAATATGCCCAGCGTTGCGGACACATTGATCGTCATTGATTCGTCAATCTCGATCTGCACAGTGGCTGGTAACTTGCGGCCAAAAAATTCGAGTTCTGTTGTCCAGGTTTCGGAACGGTATTCGGAGTCATTCCGCGATTTCCGGGCGGCGCGTGCGACTGCGGCATCAAGAAAACGTTCGGTTTGCAACATCTGGTGTCGAAGCTTCGTTTCATGGCGTGAGCGATTGGCCGACATCAGCATGCTCATACACAGTGATGTGACCACTGCCATGCACGCCAAGACCATCACGGTAATCGTCCCACGACGGGATCGATTTTCGCTGTTGTTTTGATTCATGAGTCCAGCTCCTGGTTGAGGTAGCGAACTCGAATTCCGCATGTCGCACGGAACGATCGCCAAACCGGCGTTTGAGAGACGGCAAAGGGTGTCACGGTCGTGATGTCCAGACCGACTTCGTTGTTCGTGATGTCCCAATCGAAATGAGAGTGACGTGGGATCCGCCAGCGGAACTGTTCACTTGCCACAACCTGTTCGTCACGCAGTTGTGCGAACTTGATGGTTTGTTCATCAACGGCGTACTCGACCGTACTGCCATCGACCAGATGCAGTCGCAAACTCGTGGTGTCGTTCGATTCGTCGGTGGAGATCACCCGGTCGCATTCGTGAATGTGACGACGCAGTTGCGATGCCAAGTTGAAATACGTTTGGTCGTCAGTGAGACGCCGGTGATTGGTGCTCGACCAACGAAATGCTTGGTGGACTGTTCCGACGGTGATCGTCGTGATCACCGAACAGAGCGAGACCGCAATCATCAATTCACGAAGTGTGAACCCGCCTTGTCGCCGCCGTTTGTGTCGCATCATGATTCCTCCGGCGTTTCGGGGGACGGGTTAGCTGTGATCCAGCCAACTAATTTGACGGGCGGCGGATTTCCGATTCGCTGCCAGTTGAGTTTCAGTTCCAATCGTCGTTCGTCATCGACGACGATCACTTTGCCCTGGAGGGTTGCGCCGGGAAGCCTGCTTGATAATTCACTTCGAACAGTTAGTGATTCCAATGCCTCGGAGCGTTGATCGTCATCCAGCACGATCAATCGATCGAGCATGGCGGACAGTTCGTCGGTGGCGAGCTGGTACTGAGTGGTTTCTTTCCAAGTTCTTGCCGAACGCAGCGCCATCGGTGCAAACACGCCGAGCGTTGCGACAGCCAGCCCCATCGCGACGAGAGCTTCTAAAACGGTGAAGCCATCGCGCCGTTGCTTGTTTGGGTTGGTTGGTGATTTCATTAGAGAGTCACCATTGAAGTGAGTGACATAAAGATCGCCAAGACACTGACGATGACGGGTACGGCAACAAAAAAGACTGGCAGGTACTGCAGCACGCCGATGATTCGATCACGCCGAAACGCCGTCCGTGTTTTCTTTTGATTTGCCAACTGAATGAGCGTCCAAGAAAGCACGCCAGAGTCGCTGATTTGTGACAGATGTTGTGCTTCGGACGGGGCGATCAGGCGGTGTCGCGCGAGCGAATGCCAGAGTTCTGCGTCGTCCGATGACTGGTTGCGCACGCGGAGCAGTTTTGCGCGGATCGTGCGGTTCGGATGATGTTGTGCCGCCGATGTCATTGTTTTGGCGAGCGACAGTTGAAAACCAATCGGAAAGGCAAACAGTTTTAGCAATGCCGCGTGTTCGTCGGCGGAGTAATGAAACAGACGACGAACGATTGGACGACTTTTCAGAAATTGCCGGACGTCTTCGAAGAGAAGCGAGAAAACAAATCCCATTGTCAGAAAAATGGCGAGTTGCCAAATGCCTGAAAGACCATTGATCAGCCAGTCCAACCACATCAACGCGGCGGGAGGTCTGATTTCAAGTTCTTCAACGATTTGCCGTAACGTCGGCAGGATGAATGTTCCCAAAAACAACAGGATCATCATCGCAATGAACAGCATCAAGATTGCGTAGCCGATCGAATGAATGATTCGTGGACGACTACGTTCGACGAGTGGATGGTGATCGTGGTCGATCAAGAATTTCAACGCTTGTTCATTCGAAGCGACGTCGGCGCCACATCGGATCAGCAATGTGTCGTCTTCGCTTATGACACCAGGCGTATGGGAAAGCGCTGAGCCCAGCGGGCTGTCCGCTTTTAGCCACATCGACAAGCGTTTGAGTTTGTTTTCGTAGTGCCCCGGATGTTCCAACGCCATGTTTTCGATCAGCGTTGCGGGCGGTACAGCGCGGTTGTACGCAACCCACAGCAACCGCAAAAGTGATCGTTGTTTAGTGGCGACCGGATCGTCGATGAGACCGCTCGGCAGCAAGCGTCGTTTCCCTTTCATTTCGACTTCAACCTCAGGACAACGCACTGATAAGGGACACCAAAGGCAGAAACATCGCGATGACGGTGAAGCCGACAAAGAATGCAATACCGACGATCGTTAGTACGCCGAACGCCAGTGTCAGCAGGCTGGACTGCGTCACGGCAAGTTCTTGGTAGTTGTCAGAAAGTGTTCGCAACAATGTCGTGTCACGATTCGCCAGTTCTAAACCGCCACCCATCTCGATCGCCAAGGCGAAGTTGGGTGGTAGCCCTTCGAATTGACGGGAGGTGAGTTTCAATTGGGACGGAGGAACACTCGCTGCCTGATACGCAATTGCGCGAAGGCTATGTCGAAGCCCCGGATGTGCAACGCAGTCGCTGACAATACGAATCGCTTCTTCAAACGGCACCCCTTCGTCAAACAGTTCGGCAAGCTGAATTGCAAGTCGAGCCAGTTCGTGTCGATCAGGAATGTCATTCCAATTTGAAAATGAAACCAGTTGAGACTGTGTGAGTCCATGTTTCAGGCCCGCGATGGCGGCGACGCTTGAGATCACGACCAGAATCCCAAGTCCAATGGCGTACGCTGGGTGCGCCGAAACAAAGCCGGAAACGGAAATCACGAAACGAGTAATTGGCGGGAGTTGCAAGTCGAACTCTAGAAACATGTCTTCAAAGTTCGGCACAATGAAGTACAGAACTGCAATCCCGATCAACATTGCAAACGTCGCAACCGCGATCGGGTAAGCGAGGTGCTGCATCCGACGATGCGTTGTCGTGGATTGGTAGGCCGTCTGTTCCAGGATCAGCGTGGTCGCGTCGGCTGAGGCTGATTTGGAACGAAGCGTCAACAGCCAATACAGGTTCGGAAAACGTTGGACCAGTTCGGCTGGCGAACACTGTCGGTCGAGTGCTGCAGACAATGATTTCAAACGCCGTCGGATCGACTGGTCGGGGATCGTGGATGCGATTTGATCCAGCCGCTGTGCCCACGCCGGGTCACTGTTGATAATTTCTGTGATTCGACCGAGCAGCGATGAAGTGGCTGTTGGCGATTCTCCGTGAACGGACGAACTCATCGGGAAACCTCCGACAACTCTTTTGTTGGGGCCGAGAGCTGCAAAATCTCGAGCGGGACGTCGGTCAACGAGTAGAACGATTGTGTCCAGGGGATAAACAGCAGCAAACTGACGCCAAGCACGATCAAAGCAGAGAGTGTCATCCCAAGGAGTTTTGGGAAACGCGGCAGTGTGGCTTCGCGTGTGTACTGTGCCAGGAATCCGTAAAGCTTGGCCATGTGGGTCACGCTTTCGAATTTGTTAACCGAATCGTTTGTCAGGCCAGCGTTTTCGCGTTTGGTTTCGGTCAGCTGACTCGCGAGTTCTTGATCGACACCAGAATCGATCAACGCCAATGTCATCTGGGTATCGACCTGGCGGATGAGCAGCTGTTGATGTTGTTCCGCACCGGGCAATGTCGCGGCCAGCTGTGGCACGGCCTTTCGCCAGATCAGCCACGCCGCGGTCAGTGCTACAACGAAAAACGTTGCGATGAATGGCATCGCCGCGCCTGCTTTGGCCAGCAGCTTGGTCAGCATAGGAGGCTCGGCCTCTTCCATTGCGTATTCGGCCATCAGGCTGGGGCCGACCAACTGCAAAGGATCATGACGACCACGAACCCCAGGACTAGCATGAGCGCCGGTTCAATCGCGATGGTGCGAATCGGCAATGTGGCAGAAGCATTCGCCCGCGGCCGAATGGCCATCGCTTCGAACACGGCGGCCGGGTTGCGTGTGGCCAGCAATGCTTCGGCGAATGGCCGATAGCCTTCCGGGAGCTCAACCTCACGGAGCAGAGTTTCCGGCAGGGTATCGCGGCCGGAAAAGATCTCGAGCCGCGAGTTGATCTCCCGAAGGGCGTCGATCGGGTTCTCGCCAAGCCCCGGATCGAGCTCAATCCCAAGCTGGATCACTTCGATCGCTTGCCGGTTGAGCGAGATCAGGCGATCAGCTGGAAAATCAGACATGTTAGAACGCATTGGGTGTGGTGCGGCATTTCAGTCGAAAAGCGACGCAACACTGATGCGCGAGCGGTACGCATTTATCTAAACACGCCCGCAAATATTCTGTCCCTGCAACGATTCTTCCCGTACAGCGATTCTGCCCCTACAACGTTGTCTCGCGTGGGGGGCTAGGCGAGGTCGATTGTGTCCATGACTTGATAGGTAGGGCCTTGCTTGTCCAAAAAGCTAGCCATCAGGTTGACCTCATCAACGACCATGTCGCCCAGGTGGGTGTCGCTGTACTGCTGCATTGCTTCGGACAACTCCTCGCTGACTAGACCGCCTTTGCTGCGAGCTCGGCCAAGTGTCAGGTGGGGGCGGTAGTCACGTGGCTCGGGTTTGAACCCTAGATCAGCGAGTTTCAGTTCCAGTTCGCCAACCATTTTGACCAACAACCCGCTAGGGTCTTCGATGCCCGCGTAAAGCACTCGTGGTTTGTCGAGGTTGGGAAATCCGCCGGTCCCGGTGAAGTGCAACTCGAACGGTTCGATGTGGCTGGTGACGCTGCGAATCGCGGTGCAGACATCGAACACTTCGACGTTGTCGACTTCGCCCAGAAATTTCAGTGTGAGGTGCAGGTTGTCGAGCGGCACCCATTTGATTCCACTGTCGACCGGCTTTAGCGCCTTGATGATCTTCGTCGCCGCGGAAGTAATGCCGGGAGTGATGGGGATGGAGATAAAACTTCGGATCGTTTGCATAATGAGAATGAAGATTCTTGAGGATCGATGGGCCCAGTATCGACAGCCGGTTGGTTCAGAAACAGGGGGGAAATGATGGCTTACTTTGACCCGCCGCCGTTTTTTCCCAGCCGATGGTACCGGGGAGGCGCGTTACAGACGGTCGCCTCGTTGAGGAGACCAGCGATCGCTGCGCCGAGTTCGACGAAGCATGAGCTGCCGCTTTCCGACGGCGATCGGATCGTGTTGCATCAGTCGGGAAACGGCGATGGTAAAGCGCTGCTGTTGTTTCATGGGCTGAGCGGCTGTCATCAGTCGCCCTACATGATTCGTTGGACGAGTCGATTCTACCAAGCCGGATGGACGGTGTACCGGGTGGATGGTCGGGGGTGCGGTGATGCCCGCGATCTCGCCCGAGGGATCAGCCATGCCGGTCGCAGCGAGGACGTTCAGGCGGCATTCGAATTTGTCGCCGAACGTCACCCGTCTGCGCTGTTGCACGGGATCGGCGTTTCACTGGGCGGAAACCAGTTGCTGCGGATGCTGGGGCATCTGCCATCCGACGACAAGACGACTCCTGAGTGGGCCGACCGGATTGCGAAAGTCGCCGCCGTCTGTCCGCCGATCGATCTCGCACGCTGTTGCAAGAACATGCTGCGTCCCGGACGGCGGATCTACAACCGCTATTTCATTCGAGCGTTACTGCGCGGGTTGCCGGATCAGGTACGCAATCGCAGCGACTTTCAAAAAGCGATTGCCGGCCGTCTGCCGCGAACGCTTTACGAATTAGACGACCGGCTGACAGCGCCGCTGAGCGGATTTGAAAACGCTGACGATTACTACCTGCGGTGCAGCTCAATCGGCGTGCTGTCGCAGAACCGCTGGCCAACGTTGTTGATTGCGTCGGAAGATGACCCGATTGTGCCGGTCGGTTGTTTTGCGGAATTGGCTCTGCCGTCGACGACGCAGCTTTTGGTGACACCGACCGGGGGGCACGCCGGGTTTGTCGATCGGCTCGGCGGATCCTGGCTCGACGAGTGCCTCTATGGATGGCTGGAAGTCGCCAGCAACGTCGCCGAAAACGGCCAGGTGGCCGAATCACGCCGATTGCCAAATTGACCGGCCGACTTGCCGGATTCACTTTGAGTTCTTCCGTTCACTTGGTGTAAGCTGTTAACCAGATTTGGTCTGGGGCCGCAACTTCGGCGACAATGAGGGCGGTGTAATGAGCGGTGAGTATCACGGCTGGGATCAAGAAGGCGATCGCTGGCGTTTTGCCGATGTTGTCGGTCGACCGAAGAATGAGTTCGTTTTCTTGATCGAAGACTTCGGTTCACAAACGACCGCGCGTCAGGCGCTTTCGGCCATCATGTCTGCGATGGCACAGTTCCAAGAACGTGTCCAAGTCATCCAGACCGATTGCAACACGCGATTAATCTTGAAATTACGCGAAGCATCCTTGTTGCGCGTCGCAGAGATTTCCGATGGCGATACCAAGCAGTGGGGCGTTTTAGGTGCGACTGCCAAGCCAACGCCGCCAAAGAAACGCTTTAAGTGGAAGTTCTGGGCGTCGTGATGACCGCCGCCGCCGAAGTCGCGGTTGCCTGGGACAGTCTTCCGCTAAAATAGTGGGACGTCGTTACAACCCAACCGCATTGAACTGGTGAGCGGTCCGGTGCCCAATCCATCCAGCCGCAGCAAACTTCGATTCCCAATGGCCGGCGCGGTCCTGATCGCGCTGCTGACGTTTGGCGTGACCGCTTGGGATGCGCATCGACGCGTCGAACGTACCGAAGCGACCCAGGGTGAGCTCACCGTAGAAGACGAGGCCCGAATTGCTGAGTCGGCTCAGCGGTTGCAGAGGGCAAAGTTCTATGAATCAAGCGTCACACCGTTGCTTGCCGAAATCGGCGACGATAACCGTGATGCGGCCGATCGTTGTGTCCAACGCGTTCACGCGGTGCTGCAGGATTACCACCGCGGCGTCGACGGTTTTGTGAAAGACATGACCAGTATCAGCACGCGTTTCGGCATCATCAAACGCATGCCTGCCGATTGGTGGCGAAGCGACGGCCGTGTCGAAACCTATGTGCAACAGAAGTTCGAACAGCATTTGTTTTCGGCTGATCAGTTGGTCGAAGATGTCTCGAACCCGTTGATGCAATTCCGCAGCGAAATCATCGCCAATCAGAATTCGTTGTTGTCGCAGATCCAAGCGTCGCTGAGTACGGCGGACGTCCCAGATACCGAGCTCGATCTTGGCGACAATTTTTTCGGTGATCTGTCGGGGCCGCTCAGCCAATATGCGGCCCACCAAGGCACTGCGAGTGTGGAATTGATGATCGGAGCATTCGTCGTCGGCGAAGTCGGCGCGTTCGCCGCGCAGTCGCTTGTCGCGGGGCTGTTGGCACGCTTCGCACCGTCAATCGCGATCGGCACCGCGGCAGGTGCGAGTGCGACCGTCGGGGCAACGGCAACAGGCGCGGGTAGCGGTTCGCTTGGCGGACCGGTGGGAACCGCCGTCGGTTTTGGCGTTGGCTTGGCCGTCGGGTTGATTATTGATTGGTGGATGACGGAGAAGTTCGAAGCAAAGTTGACTGCGCAAATGCACAACTACTTGAACGAACTGGAAGGGGCGTTAATCAACGGCGAGCATGCCGATCGGACCGGCGGTTCGTCTCGGTCACGCGAAGGCTTGGCGACAGCGCTCCCCAGCGTTTGTGAACAATTGCAGTGGGCCTACCGTGATCGGTTTTTCGAGGCCATTGTCCTGACGAATCCAATCTTTGGAGACTGATCGAATGCTTCTCTTGTGGCGTAGCGTGTCGCTGGCAATGGTTTTGTCCATCGGAGTCACGATTTCTAACTCGGCTCACGCGAATTACTGGCCAAACTTTTCATATTCGCCAAGCATGCTTAGCGGTGCCGCGGTCGCACGCGCAGTGCTGCGATACTTTGGCAAAGAAGGCGCCGAAGAAGCCACGGAGTTTCTCGCTCGTAGCGGCGGCCGGGAGCTGGCTGAGCGGGTCGCGACAACCGCTTTGCGTGAAGGCGGCGAGGAAACCACCGAACAGGTCGCGTTGTTCGTCAGTAAGCATGGACCCGACGCACTGAAAGCTCTCGATAACGCTCCAGAAATCCGGCCGCTGCTATCGGCGCTCGATGAATTGCCGGAGGCACAGGTCAAAACCGCACTCGCGCGATTGTCGGCTGGCGCGAGCGGTCGAGAACTCGCCGAAGCAGTTGCCAAGAACGGATCCAAAGTTTTGCAAAGCGAATTGCGGCATCCCGGTGTCGGCGGTTTTCTCGCTCGATCATTAGGCGATGATGGCGCAAAACTGGCTGGTGAACTGAGTACGGACCAGGCGATCGCGGTCGCAAGACACGCCGATGATCTGGCAGCGCTTCCCGCCACGCAGCGCGCAGGTGTGATGCGGTTGCTTCATCAAGATGCCGAGAAAATGGTTGGCTTTCTCGGACGCTTTGCCGCTGCTAACCCTGGAAAGACACTCTTTACCGCCGCAACCACGACGATCGTCCTGGCCGAGTCGGACCGCATTTTAGGTGGCGACGAGATCGTATTCGATGCCGATGGTAATCCGATCGTTGTGACCAAAGCGGGGCTGATCGGCCGGACCATGGAATCAGGTGGCAAAGCACTTGGGCACGTTTCGGATCGATATATTCAGCCGCTGTACTATGCCGTGCTTGCCTTCGGCGTGGCGTTCGCCGCGTTGTATGTGTTCACCAAACTGACTCACGCTCAACGGGGCGATCCTGCGATGGCAGGTGAAAAAGCCGGAAATGTGGTTGATGGCAAAGTTGCAGATCGCGATTGACTCCGCAGATCGCGACTGACTCAAGGGGCGAAACCTAGCGGCGGAACCAGCCCTTGCGTTTGACGTAGCAATCTCGCATCAGGTCAAAGTAGACGGCGTGTTTGTTCTTTTGCAGTAGGGAAAGAAACTTGTGGATCCCGCTGGTTTCGATCAGCTTTCGTTCCGCTTCCGTGATGGTAACTAGCCAAAACAATTGGATCGAATGGCCGAGTTGTTCTTTCACCGCAATCGGTTTTGAGTCCGATTGGACAGTGGGCAAAAGATAGACAGCGTCTTTTTGTTGGCTGCCTGACATCACGTCCTTGAGGTGATTCAGCGTCGCGGTCGCCCCAATCGATAATGGTTGGTTGCGTTGGTAGGGTACTTTAGCTGCCGCTCGCAAAATCTGAATTGCCGTTTCGTCAACGTGGGCGGCATAGAACACGAGTTCGGCACAAACCGTTTTTTGACCGTTTGGCATTTCGATCGGATGGTCGCTCATCCCGCTCGTGACCAGCGTCGTGTAGTCACGTGACTGGTGCGGTCCATGGATAAGCACATCGATCGGCATGTGTGGATCGATGTCCCTGTCATATCGAATGCACGGACCAAATTTCTCTTCAAACAGTTGTTTTCGAAAGGCGACGATTTTATCGTGGTCATACAGCACACCCGAACGTGACGCGTCCTCGATCTCCTCGCTTTGTTGGTCCTCCTCTAGTTCAAACGCGTCGTCGCCGATCTCGGCCTCCACGGGATCATCGAGCGCGTCTTCGCGTCTCCCATCGCCGAAGATGTCTTCCCAGCTGTTGACTTCCAGATTCCCATCCTGCAACGCCGGCGTTTCGTCGTTGGAAGGGTCTGCGTCCTCGGATGGACTATCTTCTGGTTCGATCGTCGATGCTTGGTCAGAAACCTCGGGCTCGTCGGTTGATGGCGAGAGGTACTCGCTCCAATCTTGGGCAACGGTGTCAACGTTTGGCGGTTCGGACACTGGATTGCCAACTGACAAGACGTCGTCGGTAAAGGTCTCTTGGGCGATGCTCTCTGGCTCCGGTGTGACGGTTGGCGAGCTTACCGTTTCTGAAAGGCTCGGCGTATAAGGTTTCGCGGCAGTGACTTGGCGAGACTTTGTACTAACCGGCAGGCTTTTGCGAGTCGAGGCGACAAATCTGGACGGCGAGGCAGGAGGTTCGGCGAGTTCCAGTTCGCGTTTCAGCAATTCGTCTTCGCGACGAATCAGATCGGCCTCGCGCCGCGACAGTGAATCTTGACGGGCGGCAAATTCCGAGAGCAGCTTTTTCTTTTCGACCGACAGGTCATCGGGGGCCACTTGTTCGGCGGCGATGCTGGGCAGTTCGTTGTCGCTTTCCGCTTCGTGATCACGTTCTTCGGATGATGCTTCATCAATGGGTGCGGTTGCCAGTGCCGTCTCAAGTTCTCGTTCGAGGCTGTTGATCCGATCTTTTAGTTGATCATTCTCTGATTGCAGCTCGGATTGTTGTTCGGCCTGACGGGCTTGATATTCCTGGTCTTGTTGCTTTAGACGTTCTGCAGTTTCGTGCAGCTCGGTTTTCCGAGCGTGCAAGTCTTGCTCACGTTGATCGAGCGATTCAAGCTGGGATTTCAGTTCTTGCTCGGTCAGTTGAAGTTGGCTTTCGCGTGCGTCGAATGCTTGTTGAGCGTCTTGGTGTTGAACACTCAGCGATTCAATTTGCTGTTCTCGCTGTTTCAGCTGTTCGGTGAGTTGCTCAAGTTGCGTTTGGCGACTGAGCAGTTCCTGTTCTCGAGCATCCAGTGAATCGTTGCGAGACTGCAAGTTGATCTCGAATTGATGCAAGTTCTGTTCGTGAACTTGCGACGCTTGCTCGGATTCTTGGACGGCTTGCAGTCGGTTTTCAAGTTCGGCTTGACGTTGCCCTAAGTCGTCTTCTTGTTGACGGAGCTGTTCTGCTTTTTGGGCGAGTTCTTTGGCCGCTTGAGAATCGACGTCGGGTGATCTGGTGGTCGACCGTGATGTCTCGCCAGAAGTTGATGCTGATGCGGCGGAACGAGACGCGCGGAATTGTTGAAGTGTTTCTTCGGGGAAGAGAAGCCCTGGAATCGTTGCCGCGGCGACCCATTCGTTTTTGCCGTCACCGATTCCTGCGTTGGGGCGAATGGCCCCCGCATCGACATAGCGTTGGAGTTGGGCGATCGAGTACGGACCGCGTTTTCCGGTCTTGGTTTTGATGTACCACTGATCTGACATTGCCTATCCGGAATTGCTGGTTTCGATCGATGAATTGCGAACGAGAACTCGAAGTGAGATTCCAAATATAGCAGTGATCGTGATTACATTCGCGTGCTGGTTCCTTTGGTCAACGCCATGAACGCAGATTCAAGATCCAATTCTTCTTCGTTGAATCCTCGTAGCAAGATGTCATTATCGATCAGCAGTTTTGGCAGATCGCTGTAGTCTTCGACATCTGATTTCAGGACCACGCGAACGCTTGCGTCGCCACGTTCGCAATCTTGGACTTTGTCGTGTCCGGCGAGCAGATCAATCACCCGTTGCATGTCATCGGGGCGGTGTGGCGTGACGACCAGTACGGTGTGTTCGCGAACCATGCGAATGACTTCAGTAACCTTCGCGTTCTGTTTCAATTCGCCTCGGTCGATAATGCCGACTTTGTTACAGACGTCAGCCAGTTCCGGCAGAATGTGGCTGCTGACGATGATCGTTTTGCCCATCTCGCCGAGCTTACGAAGCAAGTTGCGCATTTCGATTCGTGCACGCGGGTCCAAGCCGCTTAGCGGTTCGTCCAGCAGCAGGACTTGCGGATCATGGAGCAGGGTCCGGGCCAAGCCGAGTCGTTGGGTTTGCCCGCGAGACAGCGTGTTTGCAAAGGCATCGCGTTTGAAATCCAGATCGACGATGTCCAACATTTCGTCGACACGATTCTTTCGCTGTTGCCCTTTGATCCGATAGGCGGCGGCGAAAAATTCCAAGTATTCGACGACGGTCATGTCGTCATAGACGCCAAAAAAGTCAGGCATGTAGCCGACCAAACGTCGGATCTCTTTGGGAGCGGTGTGTACGGAATGGTCGCACACGTACGCTTCGCCATGTGTTGGTTCCAAAAGCGTCGCGATGATCCGCATGGTGGTCGTTTTTCCGGCACCATTGGGGCCGATGAATCCGAACAAGTCGCCTGGTTCGAGATCCAGGTCGATGCTTTTGATTGCGAAGCGTCGCCGTATTTTTTCGTTAAATCGACTGTCTTGATCACGGGTTCTAACTCAGGGCAATCTCAGGGGGTCAACAGCGTCGAACGAACAGGCAGGACGACACGAACCATCGACAAGCTTTTTTCGGTTGAAACGGAGTATGGTTCAGATTCAGCTCCGCTCGATTGATCGGCCATCTGCATTTGAACCAATGGTTCTTCTGTCCGACCGATCAGAATGCAGCGGTTCTCCGAAAGCACTTCCGACAGATCGAGTTCATCGAGGATGTCATGACGCAGCCCGGTGTAAAGTTTGCCGCCGGCGGCATCGTGGAACAGCAGCATGTCGGCAACGCGCGAGATGTCACTGAAATCGTTCGCCAGCCAAGGCGTCGATTCAGTACCACTGCCTTCGCTTGACACTTTGCGAGTCAATCGCCAGCGGAAGTTGCGTTGACGGACGTTTTCGATGGATGCCAGTGTCGCGTTGGCCTGGACACGTGTCGGCAGCAGATACGCCGTGTTTTGATAAATCAGGATGGCGTCGAGCAGGTCCACCGGCAGCGGGTTTACAAAATCGCCTCGCAGAAGGTCACTGCCCGGACGGCGAATGATTTCTTGCCCTTTGCTGGGATCGGCAGCAAAGTACTTTTGAGTCGCGATCGATTTGCTGCTTCGCGGGGCGATTGTCAGGTTTGAAATCGTAGACGTTGATCCGGTGAACTCGCCAGCGTTCTGCGATTGAGAACCGTTCGCCGTAATGTCATACGGCAGCAAGCGATCGCTTTCGCCGGCTAGCTGGATTCCACCAAAAACTCGACCGGGATACCCAAAGGGATAGCTTACCGAGTAGCCTGCGTTGCTTGCGTTTGGGGCAACCATGCTGGCCAATGCATCGGACGGTTTGACCAAAACATCTGCTTGAATTGGGTCGTGTGCGTAAATCGCTGACCAACGGAATGCGCGCCCGACGCCATCAACCAAATCCAGGTCAGTGATTTGAAATTGATTGGTGCGGACCAAGTGCATCGCCGAATTCCCACCTTCAGGCAAGTCACTGTTGTCAAGAGACAGCTCTGTTCGCGGTCTTGCTTGGGTCACAAGGAAAGCAGAGAGAGCGATCGCAAAGATTGGGAAGCTCACCCAGCCCAGAAGTGGCTTTCCTAAAACGCGGTTGATCAGCAAAAAATCGAGTGGCCCGATCGCTGCGATCAGGATCAGCACGATCAGCGAGATCACGGAAAAGTCGAACTGCTTTTTGATTTGGAACTGGTCCAAGACGCCACGCATTTGGCCAGCCAAGTCGTTAAACGTCGTTGCCCCATCGCCGGCCGCGTTCAGGCTGTTTTCTTCGGCCAGCAGTTCGCCAAGCGATTGTGTGACCAAGCTCAAACGCTCCGGCCATTCGGCAAACATTGGCTGATCAAGGTCGGCTGCGACAACGGTTAGTTTTCCTAAGCCGTTGACATACTCGGCAATCAACACCGCCGAAACACGGCGTGTTGTACGACCAAGCAAGATGGGTTTTCCTAAACGACGAGGAAGCTTGATCCCCTGAAAGACATCCAGTGGGGTTTGACTGGTCGTGAAGGTCTCTAAGGCGGCGGGATCGTAACGGTTCAGTTCGACTGACTCGAACGGAAGCAGTTCGAGCAGCCATGGGGCGGCTGCGGCAAGACGTTCGGACGCTTCGCCCATCGAAATCAAACAATGACCGCCGTTGCGGATCCAACCGACAAGTGCGTCGGCTTGGCGGTCGTCCATCGCTTCGATGACATCCAAACCAGCTCGGTTGATGATGACCAAGTTAACGCCGTCGTAGCCGAGTTGATGATGAGGCAACGTCTCGGCAGACTGGATTTTCGAAACAGCGATGCGAGCGAGCTTATCAGTGAGCACGTTGGATGTGCCCAGCTCGTCGATCCCGAAAGCGTCACCGATGGCGACAACCCAAGGGGTGTCAGGCGGAATGAACGCAGGGCCGCGGGCCGGGTTTCCAGCTTCCGGTAGACGCCCTTTCGCAATGGAGTCGAATTGGCCATCAACCGTACGGCGCACTTCGACCGGAGCCGCCTCGGATCCGGCAATGATCAGGCCGACTTCTAAAGCGTTTCGTGTCGGTGCGGCAGTTCCTGAATGCTTGGGCAATCCGTGGCTGTGGTAGCGGACACGCACGCCGTCACCATCCAGCGTTTCGAGAACAAGATCGTTTGAGGATTCACTCAACGCCGTCTCGGCTGCCGAGCCGGTGACTCGGACCGTTGTCATGTGACCGAGTCGATAGTGTCCGTTGATGCCGAATTCGAGCGGCGACCGTGTGGACACAATCTCGGACGATGCGGAATCGGTAGCGGGGGAATCGCTATCCGCGGCAGGCAACTGTTTAGTGCCGAATGCGATCGCGGAGACAAAAGCAAATACGACGCATACGATCGTGGAGCATGGCGAGCGGTACGTCATGGTTTCTCCGAATCAGGGCACTCGCAAACCAATTTGGCACAACCCGGACAACCGCTACCGTATTTTGCGACCAGTGCAGCATTCAGATCGATGTCGGCAACATTGGCAATCGTCGCCAACCAAGCGATCACATCGGCAAATTCTTCGGCAAGGTTTTCTCGATCGTTGCCACGGAGGGCCGATGAGAGCTCGCCGACTTCTTCCATCAGCCACATGAACGTGCCCTCCACCCCACGGGCGACGTCCTTTTCGTAGTACATCTGGTGGATGTGCCGCTGGAGATCGGCGATCGAAAGCTCGTTAGGTTTGCTCATGGTCGGGTCGATACAGACGGAAAAAATCGTTCTGCGGGGAATTGTAGGGGGCGAGGTCTTGTTCCGCGACCGGCGGAAAGATCGCCAGAGTTGCAATCCCTTTCAGCAACATGCGGGGGGCTAACAGTCCGTCAGAGATTCCCAGGAAACGCTTTCGCAACCAGGCTTCGCCTGTTAGATTAATCTCCAGATTTCGAATAGGCATTCGTACAGCGCGCGACCGGTTTTGGTTCCCCTTTGGCGAGCGAAATGTCTGAGAATTCATGTTTTGGCTTCGTGCCCTTTTGATTCGCTCTTTCTATCCCACGTCAGTCGTTGACAAATTCAGAGCCCCTGCCGCCCGCGTCTCGCAAGGCGGATCGCCCGGCCGACTTTCATCGGTACCCGTTTTACGCCCCTCGCTTTTGGCACGGGATGCGGCCGTTGACTTGGCTGGGGCTGCTTCGCGAGGGATCAGGACAGATCCATCCCAGTCGGATCAGCCACGTTTTGGGTGTTTCGCTGGCGGTTCCGTTCAACACCTTGTTAGCCGGCTTGCAACAGGTCCTCTGTGGCAGGCGTTTGGCAACAGCGGAACTTCATGGACCACCTGTTTTCATCATCGGACATTGGCGAAGCGGTACGACCCTGCTGCACGAGTTGATGGTTCTGGACGAACGTTACAGCAGTCCATCGACGTTCCAGTGTTTCGCGCCACATCACTTCCTGATTTCGGAGTGGGTGTTTCAGAAATTCTTCCGCTGGTTGCTGCCGGGAAAACGCCCGATGGACAATATGGCGACCGGTTGGGACCGCCCTCAGGAAGACGAATTCGCGCTGATGAATTTGGGGCTGCCTTCGCCCTATCGTCACATCGCGTTTCCGCGACAAGTTCCACGCGATCTGGAGTATCTGGATTTTGAAGGCGTCTCACGAACCGATCGTGATCGCTGGCTTGCCGGACTGCGTCGGTTCTTGCTCGGGGTCAGCAGTGTCACCGGACGGCCGTTAGTCATCAAAAGTCCGACACATACCGGACGGATCGCCGAACTGGCGAAGGCGTTTCCGGATGCACGTTTTATCCACGTCACTCGTGACCCCAGGTCGTTGTTCCCGTCGACATGTCGGCTTTGGCATAGCTTGGCAGACGTTCAGGGCTTACAAGTTCCGAGGCCTTACAAGCCGGTCGAAGACGCCGAGACGACGACGCCAGAAAAGCAATACGTCATCGACTGCTTTCGGCGGATGTACGCTGCGTTTTTGCGAGATCGGTCGAAGATCGATCCTAGCCGGATCGTTGAACTGAAGTACGAAGATCTGATCGCAGATCCGGTCGAGTCGCTGCACTCAATCTATCAGCGACTACGGCTCAGTGACTTTGAATCGGTCCGGCCGACGATCGAGAAATGGGCGGAGAGCGAACACCGCTCCTATAAAGTTAATCGCCACCAGCTCAGCGATCACGATGAAACGTTGATTCGCGAGCAGTGGCGTGACTACTTCGATGCCTATGGATACGTCTAGGCGGACATTGCCGAGCAGGTCTTGTAGCACTCGCGACAACAGCGGACACACTCATCCATGCCGCCAATTTGTTCACAACTGTCCGCGCACGCGGCACAGATCTCTGCGCACGCGTCGCAGTAATGCGAATGGAACGAGCTATTGCGGCTCATGAAGCTGACGCATGCTTCACAGGACGCGATGCAATCGAGCATCAGCTTGGTGTGTTGTTTGCTGACATGTTCTCCGCCTTGGTCCAGGCACATTGACGTGAACATGTCACCGAGTGTGGTCAAGCATTTGTGGCAGTTTTCGATGCATTCTGATTTCAAATCGGTTGCGGTAGCCATCCAAGTTTCCTCCATCGCGTATCAAATTCGGTGCTTTGACGATGCAAGGGGCACGATGCAGGAAACGTGCCGCGATTGTTACCGAAGTGAAATCATTTTTCGCAGGGGTCTGATTCGTGGCTACCAACTTCGCTGATCACTGCGGTGATGTTGTCTGGCCCCCCGGCTTCGTTTGCTCGGTTGATCAGCATTTCGCTGGCCTGTTCGCAGCTTCCCGCTTCGAGCACGGTTTCCAAGATCGTTTCGTCGTTCAAGACGCCTGACAGCCCGTCACTGCAAAGCAGAACTCGATCGCCCGCTTTCAGTTCCGTACGAATCGCTTCAGGGCGAACGAGTTTGTCGCTCGCGCCGACACAATTCCAAAGGACGTGTCGCCAGTGTCTCAATGACGGATCGTCTTTTTCGAAACCGCCGTCCGTAATCATTTGCTGTGCGATGGTGTGGTCGGTGGTGAGCTGCTGAATTTCTTTGTCGCGAATCAAATAGCATCGACTATCGCCCGCGTGCACCACATACATCTTCGGCGGCAAGATGTAAGCCATCGTTACGGTAGTGCCCATGGTGCGGATGCCATCGGTTGATTCAGACCAGAGCTTTTCTTGAATCGCGATCAGACATTGCGACAGTTCGTCAACGAAGTCGTCTTCTTCCGACACGGTCAACTTGAGAAACCAGTGCATCATGTCGAGGACATAGCGTGCCGATGCTTCGACGGCGATGCGGCTTGCTTTTTCTCCATCGGCATGCCCGCCCATGCCGTCAGCAACAACCAAGAGGTGGCCTTCTTGGCACCCAAATAACTCGTTGCCGCAGTCGCTGTGATCGACATCTGTATCACGAATTGTCAATTGTCGACGGAGGTCCGCAATCAAATAATGGTCCTGGTTTTCGCTGCGTTTCTTTCCGACGTCTGATCGTCCGGCGATTGCCAATGAGAGGACATCGAACTCATCCAGATCGATCGTTGTGTCAGGCGGTTGGTGTAACATCGGTCAGGATCCAAAAGTGAAAAGTCTGTGTCAGCCGTGGACGTTTTGAAATTCAACTCTCGTGCCAATGTTGTGCTGATGACCGGTATCTGGTCTTGCACCCGCCACTCGCTGCCACCAATCGCAAGCCGAATTGGAAACGCAATTCTCTGTTGGCGCAATCTTTGCGTAACGGGATCGCACTCGCAAGACTGACAAACATACAGATCACAGGAGTGGGAAATGGCTCAAAAATTTCGCGTGAACCAATATGTCCAGTGGAATCACGCCGGGAACACAGCCACCGGGCAAATCATCGAGTCCCATCAAGAAAAAGTCACACGTACGATCAAAGGCAACGAAGTCACTCGAAATGCCGACGAAGACAACCCTGCGTATCTAATCAAGCAAGACGACGGCGATCGGGTTTTGAAAAGTGAATCGGAGCTGTCAAAAGCCTGAGGGTGCCGGTTGGTCGGAATTCTCCCACTCTGTTCGCTTCTGTGCCTCAGGTCGTAATGCCTTAGAGTTTGCTGTGCGATCAGAGATGGACCGCTGTAACTTTGGGGGATCCGATCGACGTGAGCTTGCACCATCGAAGGGGAGATCACGATTGTCATTGATCACGCTACAATCGGGGACGCATGTCAAATGCTTGGCAAGTTGAATACGTCAAAGGCCCTACAGGATTGTTGCACCCGCCATGGCATGGAAAACTCCCTTCATCTCGTTGAATTGCATGTTGCTGCTGACCGGATTGTTGGTCGGTTGCGGGGCCAAAAAAGAAGCCGGCGAGACGAGCGATATCACGGCGGAATCGTCTGCAAGTCGGGAGCCCTCCGCAAACCGGAAGCCCTCTGCGCAGGCTGGAAATGAAGCGAAGGCGGCGCAGATCGAAAATGCGGCGGCGAGTCAAATCTATGAAGTCAGTGCGGACGAATTGCTGGCGGCACGATTGCCAGCGGACAAAGCGGCGCAAGGTTGGGTGCGGTTGTTCGACGGATACACGTTCGTCGGTTGGCAGCACAGTGGCGAAGCGAACTTTCGCGTCGAAGAGGGAACCATCGTCGTTGACGAAGGCAAGCAAGGCCTGATCTGTACGACGACGATTTGGGGTGATTTTGAATTGACGCTTCAATTCAACGCCGATGAGCAGACAAACAGCGGCGTGTTTGTCCGGACCCCATTGTCGCCCAGCGATCCATCGTCGGATTGCTACGAAATCAACATCGCGCCCGATGACAATCCCTTTCCTACCGGCAGCATCGTGCAGCGGCAAAAGGTCGACGCGGAAGCTGCTGGTCCGCAAACACCAGGCCAATGGCGAACGATGACGATCGTCGCAGAAGGCGCAACCGTGTCTGTGTCATTGGACGAGAAGGTCGTGTGCCAGTACGAGGACCCAGCGAGTCTCGCACCGCGACGGATCGGTCTTCAGCACAACTCCGGTCGCGTCGCATTTCGCGATGTCCAAATTCGTGCACTCGGTATGACACCGATGATCGATGCCGAACTGTCGCAGTGGAAAAAGTATCCCGAGATGGAGGGTGAATTCACCGTGAACGCGGACCGCGAGCTGCACGTCGACGGTGGCAAGACGCAGATCGAAACCCGCGAACGCTATGCAAATTTTGTCTTGGTGAGCGAGTACAAAATCGACAAGCCGAACATGAACTCGGGGCTATTCTTCCGCTGTATCCCCGGTGACGAGATGATGGGGTATGAGTGCCAAGTCAACAACGACTTTAAAGACGATTCCAGGCTATCACCGGCCGACTGCGGTACTGGCGGAATCTTTCGTCGACAGGACGCACGCGTGGTGGCGGGCGACAACGGAACTTGGTCAACCGTCACGCTCCAGGCATACGAGAACCACATTGCCGCTTGGGTCAATGGGATTCAAGTCAGCGATTGGGAAGACACTCGCAAGCCCGATGCGAACCCACGTCGCGGGCGACGTGACGACGCGGGAAGCATCATGATCCAAGGGCACGATCCGACAACGGACGTGCTGTACCGGAACATGCAAATCAAAGCGATGCAGTGACCATCGGCTGCGTTCGTTAGACCAGCGAACGCAGTGGCTTGGGCAGCGGGAACTCGACCGATTCCTCGCGAACGGTCGCCAGTTCGACGGTCGCATCAAACTGACTTTTCAGCCAGTCGATCGTTTCTTGGACAACTGATTCTGGGGCACTGGCTCCGGCCGTGATCAGCACGACATCGTCGGCGGAAAAGTCATCCTTTGAGAGATCTTGCGGCCCATCAACCAAAAACGAACGACGTTCGTTTTCATCGGCAAGTTCTTTCAAGCGTCGGCTGTTGCTACTGTTTTGGCTGCCAAGTACGACGACTTTATCGGCGTCGCCGGCGAGTGTTTTGACGGCGTCTTGTCGATTTTGGGTCGCGTAGCAGATGTCGCCTTTGGGTGGGCTCTTGATGCTGGGAAAGCGGGATCGCAGCTTTTCGATGATGCGATTGGCATCATCAACGCTAAGCGTCGTTTGGGTCAGCAGGGCCAGTTTGGATTCGTCGGCGACCGACAGCGAATCGACGTCCTCTTCGGTTTCGACCAAGATAATCGCTTCGGGGGCCTCGCCCATGGTGCCGATCACTTCGTCGTGGCCTTCGTGTCCGATCAAGAAGATTGTGTAGCCCGCCTTGGCGTACTTGATCGCTTCGAGGTGGACTTTGGTGACCAGCGGGCAGGTCGCGTCCAAAGCTGTTAAATTCCTAGCCTGGGCGGCTTTGCGGATCTCTGGCGAAACGCCGTGTGCCGAAAACATCAGCACGCTGCTTTCGGGGACTTCGTCGATGGAGTCGACGAAGACCGCACCTTTGGATTTGAACATTTCGACGACATACTGGTTGTGAACGATCTCGTGATACACATAGACCGGTGCCCCGAAATGCTTCAGTGTCAGGTCGAGCGAGTCGACCGCCATGTTGACTCCGGCACAAAATCCACGAGGGGCCGCCAGTACAATTTTCATCAGTTCAAACCTGTATTTCGTTTCTCAGAATGCACGCCGATCGCGAATTAGCGTCCAGACAGCCACTTGGGGAGCAACTCGCGGGAAAATCGCCTGCCCGCGACGCGTTGGCTGGTGCCCATTCTGCGTCAATTCTCCGCCAAAGCGAGCGGGCATGCCGCCAATTGGCTCGCCGCCACTACGAAAACTTTCTGGTCGCATCGATTCTACTTCCCCGGCGATTGCGCCAACCGTTTTACAACATTTATGCGTTTTGTCGCACTGCCGATGATGTCGCCGACGAGTCAGGACGCCCAGACCTCGCCCTCCAAGGGCTGGACCGGATTGCGGAGGGTTTGGATGCATTATTCGCCGGAAACCCGCCGGCCGACGATTTCTATCCCGCACTAGCGGATACCGTGGCAACGTTCAATTTGCGGCAGGAGCCGTTTTTCGATTTGATCTCGGCGTTTCGCCAGGACCAGACCGTGACACGCTACGCCACTTTGGAGCAATTGCTGGACTATTGCGCTCGCTCGGCAAATCCCGTCGGGCGCCTGGTGTTGCAGTTGGCGGACATCCGAGACGCTCGCCGAGTGGAACTGTCCGACCAGATCTGTACGGGGCTGCAGCTGGCAAATTTTGCCCAGGATGTCGGGCGAGATTATTCGATCGGGCGTGTTTATCTACCCTCCGATTGGTGCCAGCGGCACGGCGTCACGACGGAGATGCTATCCCAGAAAACGACGCCCGACGGACTACGTCGATTGCTGCGTGAGTTTTGTGATTTCGCCGAAAGCTGTTTTGATCGTGGGATGCCACTGGCCGATGAAGTCCCAAAGTGGCTTGCCGCCGATATTAAACTGTTCATCCACGGCGGATTGGAAACGTTGGCGGCCGTCCGGCGTTTCGATTTCGATGTGTTGCGGAAAAGGCCCAAGGTCGGGCCCATTACACAAGGCCGGCTCGTCCTGATGGCGATTCTTGGCAGGCTTTAACCAGTTCAATTGCACCGATGCAGTCCACGCGACAGATCACGACCAGCTATCGCGACGTACGCCGAATCGCGCGGCGCAGCGGAAGCAATTTCTACCGCTCGTTCTGGCTGTTGCCGCGGGGCAAGCGGAATGCCATGTGCGCACTGTATGCGTTTGCGCGGATCACCGATGACATTGGCGATTGCAACGAGCCCGCAGCGCTGCGTACCCGGTGGCTGGATTGGTGGCGGCAAACGACGGCACTGAATCTGATCACCGACAAGCCAAAAGACGAAGTCCTGCTCGCACCAGGGATTCCCAAGAGCACCGCCGATTGGCCGATCGATTTGGTCGCGCGAGCTCGGCAGATCTTTCCGGCACTCCATGACACCGTCAATCGGTTTCGAATTCCAAGTCGGTATCTGCTCGAAATCGTTGACGGCGTGTTGGCCGACCAACAAAAGACCCGTTTCGATACCTACGAACAGCTTGAGCATTATTGCTACTTGGTCGCATCGGCGGTTGGGTTGGCGTGCTTGCACATCTGGGAGTTTGACGAGCCGCTGCCTTCCGAAGCTGCAATCGATTGTGGTCTGGCGTTTCAGTTGACCAACATCTTGCGTGACATTTCCGAAGACGCTCGGCGCGGCCGAATCTATTTGCCTCGCCAGCACTTTTCGCAGCATGGGTTGGCCGAAGATGACTTGTTGCGGCCGCGGGCCGATGACCGGTTGGCATGTTTGGTCGAAGACGAAATTCGCCGCGCCAAAGTGCTTTACGCGAGCGGATGGCGGGTGTGGGAATCCTTGGGGCCAGACGGTCGTCCAATGTTTTCCATGATGTGGCGGACGTATCGAAAACTACTCGATCGGATTGCCGACGACCCGCGTGCCGTCGCGACGAAACGCATTCGCTTGTCGCGCAAGGAACGGATGGGCCTCGTTTCGCAGCACTTCTTTCCGCCACTTTTCCGACGTTTGCCTGTACCGCCCTTGGAAGTTGCCGAGGTTCGCCGGTGAAGGTGGAGCCTGTTGTGATCGTCGGTGGCGGTTTGGCCGGGTTGGCAGCTGCCGAGTCGATCTCCCGGCTTGCGCCCAACGTTCCGGTTACGTTGGTCGAAGCCAAGCGGCGGACCGGCGGTCGGGCCGGTTCGTTCGATGATCCCCAAGGTGGTCAAGTCGACTATTGTCAGCACGTCGCAATGGGATGTTGTGGGAACCTGCTGGACTTGATGGAGCGAACATCGCTACTGCAACACTGGCATCGCGATCAATCGCTCACGTTCTTGCATCCCGGCGTCGCGGCAAGTCGATTTCGTCCACACCCGTGGTTGCTGGCACCGTTTCACATGCTGCCTTTCTTGGATGCACTGAAGTTCCTGTCGCATTCAGAACGCCGTGAGATTCGCTCGGGTTTGGTGAAATTGGCGCGAACGCCAAGTCATGCTTTGTCCGGTGTCGTTGCGACCGATTGGCTGCGCAAGGTGGGGCAAACCGAAACAACGATCCAATCATTTTGGAACGTGATTCTGGTCAGTGCGCTGGGCGAACAGTGTGATCGCGTTTCGATGGCGGCGGCGCGAAAGGTGTTGATCGACGGGTTCGCGATCGCTCGCGGTGCCAGCGATGTACTGATCCCAATGTTGCCGCTGGCGGAGTTATTTGGGCAGCGACTGCCGGAGGTGCTGCGGCAACGAGGCATCAAGCTGTTGACGGAAACGAGAGTCGAAGAGATACGGCCGGATCGGACCGTGTTGTTGCGGCAAGTCGGTTGTGAAAGCGAATTCGTAACCGCGTCAGCGGTGGTCAGTGCGGTGCCTTGGTTTCGCGTGAAGTCGCTGTTCGGCGGTTGGGATGAAATGACGCGAGCGTCTTTGCCAGACCTTTCATCCTTCGATCAGTTTCCGAGTTCGCCGATCACGGGGATCCATTTGTGGTTCGATCGCCCAATCACGGAGCTTGACCACGCCGTGATGGTGGGGACGATTTCCCAGTGGCTGTTTCGTGATCCGCGTCTGCTCCGCGAGCCACAGCTCCGCGATTCACCGCAGTGCGAACAATCTCGGCCAGACCAACGCGATTCGGGTTGGTACTACCAAGTCATCATCAGTGCGTCTGCCGATGCGATTGGGATTGGAAAGGAGGCTTTAGTCAGTCAGGTGTTGGACGAACTGCGGGGATTTTTTCCTGACGCCCGCTCGGCCAATCTGCTGCGCTATCGCGTGGTGACGGACCCAGAAAGCGTCTTTTCGATTTCCCCCGAAATGGATGCGAAGCGACCGCCGTCCCGAACCGCTCTCGATTGGTTGTTCTTGGCCGGTGATTGGGTGCAAACGGGTTGGCCGGCGACGATGGAAGGGGCGGTGATCAGCGGCCGGATGGCGGCGGCAGGGGTGCTGCGGCAGTTGGGGATTCAGGCTGACGAAGCGATCCCGCGGGGGCAAAGTCCGGGCTGGTTGGCCAAGCTTTTGATTCGAAAATAGGCGGCAAAAGCTTGCATTTGCTTTTCATTATCGCAATCAGGAAAGATCAGGTGATGTCGTCACCGTTGAACGCCGATCGCAGGATTGATGGCGACGGCTGAGACGTTATCAACAAGTCGACTGCGACAGACCACCCATTCGTCGGTGGCGACTGGCTGGTGGATTGCCGCCCGTCTACGATCAATGGCACGTCTGTTTCTTGGCGCAACGAGTTACCTAGCGTGGATATTTCGCTTCCGGAAAACCTTCAACAACGACTTCGCTGGGTGCAGGCGCCCAGTGATTGTTGCGGCGGTCCCGGTCAGTTTGTTCTGTACTGGATGCACAATGCGCTGCGGGCACATGAGAACCCCGCACTCGATACGGCGATCTGTTTTGCGCGGCAAAATGGACTGCCGCTGTTGGTCTATCACGGGCTTAGCGAACAATATCCGTATGCGTCCGATCGGCACCATGCATTCATGTTGCAAGGCCATCGGGACGTGCAACGCGAATTGGATGATCGCGGCATTGTTGCCGCGTTCCATTTGCAACGGCATGGGCAGCGCGGCCCTTACCTGCGCAATCTGGCACGTAGTGCTGCGGTCCTTGTAACCGAAGAGATGCCGGTTCAGCCAATTTTGGGTTGGATGGAGCGTCTGAGTGCGACCTGCAAAACGCCAATCGCATCCGTCGATTGCTCTTGCTTGGCGCCGGTGCCGCAATTTGATCACGCGTGGACTCGGGCGTTCGAGTTTCGTGATGCCGTGAAGTCGGTTCATGATCAAGCACTGCAGCAACCCTATGTTGAACAGCCAGTCGATGTCGCGATGTGTGACTTGGAATTCTTGCAACAGGAATTTCAGCTTCACCCACTGTCGCTTCAAGATGCCGATTTGGCATCGCTAATCGGTCAATGTCGTATTGATCATTCCGTCGCGCCGGTTGCCGATACGCCTGGTGGTTCAAAGGCCGGCTACGCACGTTGGGAAGCGTTCAAGGCGTCGGGGCTTGCCGATTATGAATTAACGCGAAACGATCCGTTGAACCCCAGCGGGTCAAGCCGGATGAGTGCCTATTTGCACTACGGGATGGTCAGCCCGTTTCGGATCGCTCGTGAAGCTGCCGAATTCGGCGCGACGAAGTATTTGGACGAGCTGCTGACTTGGCGCGAACTGGCGTTTCACTTTTGTTTCCACCACACGGATCTGATTGATTCGTTGGACGCCGTTCCGGACTGGGCTTGCAAAACTCTGTACGAACATGAATCTGACAAACGCTCGAGCGATTGCAGTTGGGAAACGCTGGCGCGAGCCAAGGCGGATCACCCGCTTTGGAACGCGGCACAACGCAGCCTGATCAAGCACGGCGAGCTTCACAACAATATTCGGATGACTTGGGGAAAGGCGTTCTTAAGTTGGACCGGCAGCCCCGACCGAGCGTTGCAGTTGACGCTTGATTTGAATCATCGCTATGCACTCGATGGCCGGAACCCGTCGTCGTATGGTGGCGTACTGTGGTGCTTCGGCCAATTTGATCGACCGTTCAAACCCGAGCAGCCAATCTACGGAACCGTTCGAACGCGTGAACTGTCGACACATGCGGAGCGTTTAGACGTCAAGCACTTCGGGGCAAAAGTCGATCGGCCGATTGCCGCAACCTTGCCCAAAGTTGCCGTTGTTGGCGCCGGGATGGCTGGTCTTTCCGTCGCACGTGTTTTGCAAGATCACGGTATCGATGTGACGGTGTTCGAACAGGCGGAGCAGGTAGGCGGGCGGATCGCGACTTATCATGCGATGTCGGTGACTGATTCAAACAACGGCTCTCACGCCTCGTACCAATTCGACCATGGTGCGCAGTACTTTACCGCGTGTGGGCCGACATTCTGTCGTCACGTGAATAGTTGGATTCACGATGGGATTGTGCAGCCTTGGCTGGGTAAGGTCGTTTCGCTTTGCGGCCAGGGCACTGTACTTGACCGCCATTGCGACAAGCCACGCTACGTCGGTGTGCCGAGTATGGATGCGATCACCGAGCACCTGGCAGCGGACCTGGACGTTCGGTTGGGGCATCGGGTCGAGCAATTGGTTTCGGATGCGGAGCGATGGCGGCTGAGTGTTTCAGATGGGACGCATGCCGCGACATTCGAAAGCGAACCTTTCGATTTGGTGCTTTGCAATTGCCCGCCCCGAGCAGCGATGAAATTGGTCGACGGTCTAACGTCGCTGGCAGAAAAAGTTCGTAAAGCGGTGATGCGTCCGTGTTGGGCGCTGATGGTTGCCGATTCGACCTTGCGTGATATGGTTTACGACGCGGCGTTCGTCAAAGGCGGCCCGATCGCTTGGGTTGCGTCGGATGGTGCCAAGCCGGGACGTCCGCACTCGGGACGTTGGATTGCTCATGCGTCTGCCGATTGGTCACTGCGTCATTCGCATACGCCGAAAGACGAAGTCATGAAGACTTTGCTGGACGCGTTTGCGTCCGTGATCGATCGGCCTTTAAAAGATGTCGAATTTGCCGATGCGGTTTATTGGAGCGACAGTGAAGCGATCGAACCGCTGGACGTTGATAGCTTGTTCGATTTCACCACCGGGATCGGCGTCTGCGGTGATTGGTGCAGCGGGCGACGATTGGAATCGGCGTTTACCAGCGGTGTTGCGCTGGCCGGTTCGATCCTGAGACGCTACACCATCGATCGCCCCGCAGCACGTGCGGGGCGAGCTTCACAGCCAAGGCTGTTTGTCTGAGCGATTGCGTTACTTGGCGAGCTGGCTATTTCAGCTTCGCAATCACAGCAGCAATCTTTTCGGGGTCTTGCGCCGCGTTGACCTGCGAATCCTTGTAGGCAACGTTGCCTTCGCGATCGATGACGAATGTCCAGCGTTTCGCAGTAGCTTTGCGAACCAATTCCTTCTCTACATTTTCGATCATCTTGACGACCGATTTGTCGCCGACGGTGACCGGCACGCCAAACGCTTTCGCAACTTTGCCTTCGGTGTCAGCCAGAAGGGCAAAGTTCAAGTCATGGACCTCTTTGAAAATTTTGTGGTTTTCAACCGTGTCGCCACTAACGCCGACGACTTCCACGCCGGCGTCGGTAAAGTCTTTCATCTTGTCGCGATAACCGCAGGCCTGTTTGGTGCAGCCGCCCGTCATGTCCGCCGGGTAAAAGTACACCACCAAGATTTTTTTACCGACGTGGTCTTCCGATTTCCAGATTTCACCGGAGTCGTCTTTCGCCTGGAACTTAGGTGCCGCATCGCCGACGTCGATTGCAGAAGCGGTGACAGAACAACTGAGGGAAAGGACCAATGCGGCCAGCAATGTTTTCATGGTGGGAACGATGGAGAGGGAGGTAACAGGGGGAGCAAGGTTGATAGGCGACAGCCGAACACGGCGTGCTATTAGGTGTTCAATTTGACGTTTGGATCGTCAGCGACGTTGACCCAGACGTGAACGTGTGGCTTGCCACGGTAGTGCCACACAAACGACGGGCCTTCGAGACGCCAGTTGTCCCAGACGCCGTCGTTGCCAATGTCGGAGTCTTGGTAGAACACCAGTGAGCACGCATCAAGACCGCCTTGGGTTTTCAAGCATTGCATCGCTTCTTGTTGATCGTTTTCGCGATACATCTCGACCAACAGTCCCAGCGTTTTTTGCAGGTGTTCCTTTTGGTCCGAAGACATCTCCGTGACTGGCAGTCCGGGGATGGTTTGTTGACCTCGGAACGCGACAGCTTGTTCGCGAGGCGTTCGACTGAGTAAAGCTTCTTTTCGTTGCTTTCCATCGAGCATTTTGTAGAGGCCGTTGGCGGCGACCGCCTGATGCCAGAACACATTGTCGGTGTGATTTGCCGATTCGTTGTCCGTTGGTGCATGGCCATAGAAAATCGGTCCGCCGAACGCGACATGGTCGGCGGAGTTGCCGTCACAGCGAAGCGTCATGTGCCGACCGGTTAGCACCAACTCGAATTTGCCTTCGCCGGGTTTCCCAAAGATCGCGATCGACTGTTCGATACCAAAGCCACCGGCATCATCGTTGAGTTGTTGGTAGTAGCGTTCATGCCAATCTGGATGGACGATCGATTCAAAAATCTGGGTGATCAGGTCACGTTGGTCATCACTGTAAAAATCATCCATGATTTCGTGTGAGGTGATGTTCCAGTTGTTCGCGACGAACGTACGCAGCAATCCACGTTTGGGATCTTGATGGTTCCAGTCAAAGCAAATGTCATTGCGCTGCTTGTCTGAAAGTGTTGTGTACAGCTTGCCGACGAGCGATTCGGCAGTGGTGCCAGTCGTGGCCGATTCGGCATGAAGCGATGACGCCAAGCCGCCGATCGCCGAGGTCGCCGCCGCGGCTGCGGAAGCAGTTTTCAAAAACGAGCGACGATCCAAATGCTGCTGCGAGTTCATTGCATTGCCTTGGGGAGGGGAGGTTGACGCTATGATGGAATCGATTCTACCGGATTCTGCCCAGGGAAAACGAAATGATCGATCAACTTTGCGACAGATTCATTCCCTCCCAATCCCCGCAATCTGGCGGATCGGGAAAGCGGAGGTTGGTTTGGAAAACGGCCTGCCGCATGGTGTTGCTGTTTGCGCTGCAAAGTGTTCTTCAAACTGTTCTGTACGGCTGTCTTGCTGTGGCGAAGGAGCCTGACGCCAGTGATGCTGTTACACGTCGCGATGAAAGCGGCGATGAAAGCACCGGTTTGCGCGTGTCGACGTTTGATTTGGATGTGACACCACCTGTCGGATCAATGATGGCGTATGACGTGGTCAGCCGGCAGGGTGAGTTGGGGCTGCGCTGTCGCGGGATCGTGATCAGCGGAATGGACAAGCCCGTTGTGTTGTGCGCGATCGACTGGATCGGTATTTCGAATGCGGCACATGACCAGTTCCGGCAAGCATTGGCTGAAGCCGCCGAAACGGATCCTTCTCATGTTGCCGTTCATGCACTTCATCAACATGACGCACCGCGTTGTGACTTTACGGCGGAGCGGTTGCTGCACCACGCCGGGGCGACGAATTTGGGGCCATTCGAAAGTTCATTTCAACGCCAGGTGATCAAGAAGCTTGCCAGCCAAGTCGCCGCACAATTGGATCGCTCCAGGCCTATCACACACGTTGGGTTTGGAACAGCCAATGTAGACCGAGTCGCAAGCAACCGAAGATTGCAAGGGCCGGACGGTTTGGTTTACGCAACACGCTACACTACCTGTACTGACCCGAAGTTGCGTGCCGCACCGGAAGGCATCATCGATCCGGAACTCAGTTGTCTGGTGTTCTATGAACGCGACCAGCCAATCGTTTCGCTGACTTACTATGCCTGTCACCCACAAAGCTATTATCGAACCGGTGTTCCCAGCCCCGACTTTCCAGGGATCGCCAGGATCTTTCGGTCTCAGGATCGCCCCGAAGCGTTCCATGTTCATTTCAATGGTGCGGGCGGAAACATCGGCGCCGGAAAGTACAACGATGGTGACAAGTCGAACCGGTTAACGTTGGCCAATCGCGTTGCGGACGCGATGGAAAAAGCGTTCGATTCGGCCGAGCGTGTTCCAGTCAGTGCTTCCTCCTGCGGTTGGAATACGATCAAGGTATCGCTGCCGCCAGCGGCGCACTTGCATGAAGACGAGTTGCGAGAACTGTTGACGCGTCCGACTCCGGAGGTGATCGAAACGGCGCCAGCAGATTTGGCGTGGCTGCTTCGTTGCAAGGCAGGGCACCAAGTCGAACTGGGGTGTTTGACGATCGGCGATGTAAGAGTGTTGCACCTGCCGGGCGAATTGTTTGTCGAATACCAGTTGGCTGCCAAGGCAATGCGTAAGGATTTGTCGGTCGCCATGGCCGCGTATGGTGATTACGGTCCCGGATACATCGGTACGCAAGTCGCTTACGGGCAGGGCGGCTATGAAACGAGCGCTCGGGCGTCACGTGTGGCTCCGGAAGTCGAGTCAGTCTTGATGGATGCGATCAAATTGCTACTCGGGCCGTCGCACGATCGGGCAAGCGACGCCGCAAAAGGAGACTCGCGATGAGCATTGTGCGAGCGCTGGCTGCGTGCGGCGGATTATTTGGCGTGATGTTTTGGAATGTTCATCCAGCCTTGGCTGACGACTTCGCGAATCTGTTGCCACGAATCAAGCCGACCGAGGTGTCGGAGGTGATGGATACGTTTCAGGTTGCCGACGGATACGAAATTCAACTGATCGCAAGCGAGCCTTTGATAAACAGTCCTGTCGCCGCGGAATGGTCGGCATCGGGTGAGTTGTACGTCTGCGAGATGCGAGGCTACAGCGAAGACCGCGAGGCGGGGCTCTCTCGGATCTCGCGTTTGACCGATGTTGACCAGGACGGCGTGTATGACGAAGCGATCGTGTTCGCCGACGGGTTGCTTTGGCCAACCGCGATTTTTCCGTATCGTGACGGCTTGTTTGTCGCGGATGCACCGAATATTTGGTGCCTGTCTGATACCAATGATGACGGTGTGGCTGACCAAAAGCGCATCGTGTTGACTGGGTTTTCGACAGACAATGTGCAGGGCTTGTTGAACTCCTTTCGCTGGGGATTGGATCATCGGATTCACGTCGCGGTCGGTACGGCTGGCGGCAAAGTACGGCGCCCTGATCAGCCCGAATCCGCTGCCGTTTCGGTTCGTGGATTTGATCTGGCGTTTGATCCCGAGACGTTTCAGTTTGAACGGACCAGCGGCGGTGCCCAGCACGGGATGTGTTTCGACGATTGGGGACGCAAGTTTGTTTGCTCCAATAGCGATCATCTGCAACAGGTGATGTATGAGGATCGGTATGTCAGTGGGACAACGTCTTACGCCATGCCAGCAGCGCGAGTCTCAATCGCCGACGACGGACCTCAAGCGGAAGTCTTTCGCATCAGTCCGGTCGAACCTTGGCGTGTCTTGCGGACGAAATTGCGTGTTGCAGGTCTGGTGGGTGGGCCTGTCGAAGGTGGCGGGCGAGCGGCCGGATACTTCACTGGTGCAACCGGTGTGACGATCTATCGCGGTGACGCTTGGACGCGAGATGAACGCGGCGACCCAGACGAGATGATCGCGATCATCGGTGATGTGGGAAGCAATTTGGTTCATAGTAAACGGCTGCATCGAATCCAGTCATCAGTCGCGAATGTCACCGGTACGGCCTCGCCGTCTGGCTTGCCGTTCGTTGGAAGTCGAATCGATCAGCAACGCGAGTTTGTCGCATCGACTGACAATTGGTTTCGGCCTGCCCAGTTCGCTTGTGGCCCTGACGGGGCGTTGACGGTGATCGACGTTTACCGTGAAGTCATCGAGCATCCCAAGAGTTTGCCGCCCGATATTAAACGGCATCTCGATTTAACCGCGGGGCGAGATCGTGGCCGCTTGTACCGGGTGGTACCGGAAGGCTTCCGGCATCGTCTGACGCCGAATTTGCAAGATGCTGACGGCGAGACGCTGGTAAGATTGCTGTCGCATCCCAATGCATGGCATCGTGAAACCGCCTCGCGTCTGATCTTCGAGCGACAGGATCAATCGCTCGTGCCATCGCTGCGAAAAATGCTTGGTGACAACGATCCGGGGCGACTGAAAAGCCTTGGGCGTCTGCACGCGATGGTAGCGCTCGATGGGCTCTCGGCATTGGCGGCGGATGACGTACGCGCGCGACTTGCAGATTCGCATCCGCAAGTCGTTCGACATGCCGTTCGGTTGGCGGAATCGTTTGCAGATAATACGGAAGTGGTGAAGTCGCTCGCGCCGCTTGTTAAACATGCGTCGATTGATGTCCGTTATCAACTTGCTTTTTCGCTGGCCGTTTTCGACATCGCTGAGCGGCCCGAGTGGTTGGGGAAGATCTTAATGCGGAACCCGAGTGACCGGTGGATGCAGGCGGCGATCATGTCGACGGTTGCCGTCTGTGACGACAAGACGGCGGAGCGACTGCTGCTGCGATTGCTCGATGGCCTTGACGATTCCGAGTTGATTTCAGATTTGATGCCGGTGTTCGATTCGCTTTTGGCGGCGTCAACGCCCGATCCCACTCGCGAGTCATCGCAGACGATCGTTGAGGCGTTGGTGGATGCGGCGGACGATACCGCTTGGCTGCCTTTGATCGAGCAGGTCAGAAACGCAGGTTGGGTGTCTGCTATGGATTCGGTTCTTGCGGTCAAATTTGATGAGAAGAGGCAGCGACTGTTGCTCGCCGCATCACGGCGACTTGGCGATCGCGAGTTACCTGATGATGATCGACTGGCCGCATTGCAGCAGCTCTCGCGGACGCCGACACGCGAATTGGAACTGGAGTTATTGGGGATCATCGAAGGCGACGAATCGCTAGCGTTAACCGCCGCGGTGTTGCGGGCCATTGGAGACGACGCATCGTTGGCAGTGATTGAAACGATTCTTGCGCGGATGAAACGATGGAGTCCACGATTGCGTGCAGTGGCGTGTGAAGTGTTGTTTTCGAATTCAGCGCAGACGCTGGTTGTGTTTGATGCGATTGACGAAGGGCGTTGTGACGTCGAAGAGTTTCCGATCGCACAGTGGCGGATTCTGGCCGAACGTCGCGATAAGTCAATTTCTAGGAGGGCACAGGAAGTCGTCAAGCAGTTTCAATCCAAGCCGCGTCAGTCGGTGATCGATCAATATCAGTCCGAATTGGATGATGAGGGCGACGTGGAGCGGGGCAGGGCGGTGTTTCGTGAACAGTGTGCCGGGTGTCATCAGGTGGGGCAGCTCGGGCACGCGGTGGGGCCCAGTTTGTCGTCGGCGGCAACACGGGGCGGCGAATCGATCTTGGTGAATGTTTTGGATCCCAACCGCGAAGTGAATCCGCAGTATCGGAATTACATCGTGTTATTGTCGGACGGGCGAACGGTTGCGGGAATGATCGCGGCGGAGAATTCGGCGAGCATCACATTGCGAGCTGCCGAAGCGGTTGAGCAAACGGTACCACGAAACGAGATCGAGTGGATACGTGACACAGGCGTGTCGATCATGCCAGAGGGGTTGGAGAAGGTGATCACCCCAGAACAGATGGCAGACCTGATCGCATTTTTAACCGCCGCATCGCGATAGGTAGCGTTTGTGTGATTTTGTTACGCTGGTTGAAGTTTCAATCAGCCGCATTGGCGCTAGCCAGCGGTTGTGTGATTTCGAGCTGGATGGATCACTTAACCGCACGCTATCGCGTTTCGGCTGATGGGGTTTGTTACGCTGGTTGAAGTTTCAATCAGCCGCATTGGCGCTAGCCAGCGGTTGGGTGTTTTCGAGCTGGATGCATCACATAATCGCACGCTATCGCGTTTCGGCTGATGGGTTTTGCTACCCTGTTTTGAGTTTCAATCAGCCGCATCGGCGCTAGCCAGCGGTTGTTTGTTTTCGAGCTGGACGGACCACTTAACCGCACGCTATCGCGTTTCGGCTGATGGGGACGATGCGTTGATTCTTGGCGGATGCCACTTTGTGTTTTTCATTTCAACCCACTTGAGAGTGATGGCGATACGTTGGGGACTGATCGGTTGTGGTGACATTGCCGAAAAACGTGTGGCGGATGCGATTGTTCGCGACGAGAACTCGGTGTTGCAGGTGGCTTGTCGGCGTGACGAGGCCAAACTTGCGGCGTTTGCGCGGAGTTACTCGGTTCCGCACAGCATGGTGGAAGCCGATGCCGTGTTTGCCCGGGATGACGTGGACGCGGTTTACATCGCAACGCCGGTCGACCTACACGCACCGCAAACACTGAGCGCAGCGGCATCTGGAAAACATGTGCTAGTCGAAAAGCCAATGGCGCTCGACGCGATCCAGTGCGAGCTGATGATCCAGGCTTGCGAGCGAGCCGGGGTATCGCTGGGCGTCGCCTATTACCGGCGATTCTATCCGGTGGTGCGGCGTGTCCGCGAATTGATCACGTCAGGGAAGCTTGGCCGTCCGCTGTCGATCCTGGCGACGACTGGCAACGCAAACCGTTTTCCTGCGGATGATTGGCGCGTGATCCGATCGCGTGGTGGTGGCGGACCGTTGATGGATATCGGCAGTCACCGATTGGATTTGTTTGTCGACCTATTTGGCGAAGTGGTGGATGTGAAAGCCAAGTGTTCGCGTTCGCCTGACTTCGAATCCGAAGACATGGCGACGTTGTTATTGGAGTTCAAAACGGGCCAGCATGGTGTGCTGCAGTGTTATTTTGGCACTGTTAACACGCCTGATCGGTTGGAGGTAATCGGAACCGACGGGCGCGTGACGATCGATGATTTGAACGAGGGCGGAATGGTTTTGGTGGACGCTAGTGGGGAGTCTCACGAGCACCATCCGCCGCACGAAAACTTTCATGCGCCGTTGGTCAGTGACTTCGCCGCGTCGGTGCTGGGCGGGCGGACGCCACGTGTCAGTGGCCGAGATGGAAAGCTGGCAAGCGACATTATCGAGGCGGCATACGCAGGGTTCCCGATCGCCGGATCGGGTGAGCCTTGAGGGCTCGCCGAACAGACGGCTGCTGCGCAATTTCGCAAAAAACAGGCGTGTTTGTTCGACTTCGCGAGTGAATCCGATCGCAGTTGCAACTCGAGGGGAGTTTCCGTCCCATTGAGTTCAGTGACACTGGAACCGTGATTGATATCCGGTACACTTTGAACTTATCAGGCATTCGCAGATTGCCTGTGCACCGATCGTTGACATGTTGGCCCGCGGAAACGCATCTCCTTTACTTGGTGAGTCACACGCTTTGTGACCTCCGGGCCCGGGTGTAATGTGTGGTGGGTACGCTGCGAGGATCGGAGAGGCTGCCGGTCCGAAATCGCACCGGCTCGTCGCAGCACGTTCACACCCCCGAAAGGTCCGCGAGAGACTGGATGAGTCAAGCCGAAGTATCTTCCCTGGCGCAAACCCCACTGGATCAATGGCATCGAGACGCGGGGGCCAAAATGGTGCCGTTCGCGGGCTACGAAATGCCCATTCAGTACGATTCAATTGTCAACGAGCACGAAGCTTGCCGGACGAAAGCGGCATTGTTTGACGTGTCCCACATGGGGCGGCTTCGTTTTGACGGCGACGGTTCGGCAGAGTTGCTGGACAAGTTGCTGACCCGCCGGGTGGTCGATCTGCCGGTTGGCGGCGTCCGTTATGGCACGGTTTGCAACGAGCAGGGCGGAATTCTGGACGACGTGCTGGTCTCGCATCTGAAAACGCCCAGCGATCAGTTTTACCACTTGCTGGTGGTGAACGCTTCGAATCGGGCGAAGATTGTCGAGTGGGTGAAGCAGCATCTGGACGAGTTCCCGACGGTCACCTTTTCCGATCGTACCGAATTGACCGCGATGATTGCGGTCCAGGGCCCACTGGCGATGGAGACCTGTCGCAAGCTGTTCTCGTTTGATCCCGCACGTCTGAAATATTACCAGGCCACGATCACCGATCAGTTTTCCAAGCCGGTGATCGTCAGCCGAACCGGTTACACTGGCGAAGACGGATTCGAGTTGATCGTGCGGGCCGAAGAGGCCAAGCGGGTCTGGGAAAACGTCATGTTGGCCGGTCGCGATGCCGGGTTTGCCCCCGCCGGACTTGGGGCCCGGGATACCTTGCGGATGGAGGCGGCGATGCCGCTTTACGGCCACGAGTTGGACGAATCTACGGATCCCATCAGCGCGGGTTTGTCATTCGCTTGCAATCTGGACGATCGAGACTTTATTGGTCGCGACGTGCTTGCCAAGATCAAAGCCGAAGGGCCGAAGCGTCGCCGCATTGGGTTGTTGCCCGAAGGCCGTCGCCCGGCTCGCGAAGGTTGTGCCGTGATCAGCAAAGATGGTCGCGAAGTTGGCACGATCACCAGCGGCGGACCGTCACCGACGTTGGGCAAGCCGATTGCGATGGCGATGGTGGACGTCGATGTCGTCGGCGAAACCGAATTCGAAATTGATATTCGCGGGAAACGTTCCGCAGCGGTTGCGACCAAGCTGCCGTTTTATCGTCGCCCGAAAACTGCTTCCTAATCTTCAACGCCTGTCTCACAAGGAATCTTGATCCGTGTCACGCGATAAAAGCAAATTGCTGTACGCCGAAACCCACGAATGGGTAGATATGTCCGAAGAAGGCGGACAAAAAATTGCGACGATTGGAATCTCTGACTTCGCGATCGAACAGCTCAACGACTTGGTCTACATGGACCTACCCGAAGTTGGCAAAACGTTTGACGCCGGCGAAGAATTCGGTGAAGTCGAGTCGGTCAAAGCGGTTAGCCCGTTGTATTGCCCCGTTGCCGGCGAAGTCATCGAAGTCCACGAAGGCTTGCCAGACAACTTGGACGGATTGAACGACGATCCTTATGACTTCGGTTGGGTGATCAAATTGAAAGTCACCGACGATGCCGGATTGGGATCCTTGATGGATTACCCGGCCTATCAAAAGCAGTGCTCCGAATCGGCGTAACTGCGGCGTGCGGATCGGTTTGACCGGTCCGGCGTAGATGGAGCTTTCAGTTTTGCATGGACGGCAACGTATCACGGATCATCGCGATCCATTGGCATTGCTGCACGCGCGATCGCGCGGCAGCAATCGACTGTGTCTTCTCTCCCGTTTGACGACCACGGAATTCTGATTGATGAAAGGCTACCTGTTTCACACCGATGATGATCGCCGCGAGATGTTGCGATCGATCGGCGCTGAATCGATCGACGAAATCATTGATGACCAAGTCCCCAAAGCGTTGCAAATGCAGCGGCCTTTGGACCTGCCTACGGCCGCCGATGAGATGTCGTTGGAAGGCGAATTGCGTTCGCTAGCCGCGAAGAATTGTTCGGTCTCAAGCCACGTCTGTTTCATGGGTGGTGGCGCCTACGATCACTTCGTCCCCGCCGTCGTTGACGAGATCGCATCACGCGGCGAGTACTACACCTCGTACACGCCCTACCAAGCCGAAGTCAGCCAGGGCAACCTGCAGGTGATGTTCGAGTACGAGACCATGGTCGCCCAGATCAGCGGTTTGGACGTCAGTAACGCCAGCTTGTATGACGGCGGATCGGCCGCAACCGAAGCGGTTTTGATGGCGCTCGCGTCAGTGCGTAAACGCAACAAAGTCATCACTTCCGACGCGGTTCATCCCCAGTACCTGGACATCTTGCGTTCGTACTTGGTCGGCATCGATGCGGAACTGGTGGTCGTCGAATCGGGCGATACCGGAACCAGCGAAGCGATCATGGACGCGATCGACGAATCGACCGCTTGCGTGTTGATCCAGCACCCGAATTTCTTTGGCCGTTTGGAAGACGTCAAACGGATCGCCGACGTTGCCCACGAACGTGGTGCACTGGTGATCCAGTCCTTCGATCCGATCAGCGTCGGGTTGCTGAAACGACCGGGTGACTTGGGTGTCGACATTGCCGTCGCCGAAGGCCAATGCCTGGGCAACCCGCTTGCATACGGTGGGCCCTACTTGGGCATCATCGCATGTCGCGCGGAGTTAATGCGGCGGATGCCAGGTCGGATCGCCGGTCAGACCACGGACCGTCGTGGAAACCGTTGTTGGGTGTTGACGCTGCAAACACGCGAGCAGCACATTCGCCGGGAAAAGGCGACCAGCAATATCTGTAGCAACCAAACCTTGTTGGCTTTGCGAGCGACGGTTTATTTGAGCCTGCTGGGTCCACAGGGGCTGAAGGAGACCGCCGAACACTGTGTGGTGAAGGCGAATATGGCACGCGACCGCTTTGCCGCCAGTGAGCGGTTCGAAGTCGTTCATAGCGGGCCTGTGTTCAAAGAGTTCTTGGTCCGTGACCGCGAAGGCGACGTGATTGGATTGATGAAGCAAGCGGCAGAACACGGCTTCTTGGCCGGTGTCCCCGTGTCGGACGTTTCGGAAACCGCATGTGGCGGTCGCTATGACGACTGCTTCTTGGTGGCGGTGACGGAGAAACGCACCGAGGCCGAAATGAATCGGCTGATGGAAGTTTTAGGGTCGGCCTCGACGGTCGGTTCGGCACAATTGGCTCAAACGGTTTGATAGAGGGGACTGACCGATGCGTAATCAACAAGCGACCAATCTGATTTTCGAAATGAGCCGCGCCGGACGTCGTGCTCATCAATTGCCGCCGTTGCCTGAATCTGGCGAAGCGGTCACCGCGCTGTTGCCGGCGGAAGCTCTCGCCGACCAGCCGCCGCCACTTCCAGAAGTTGCCGAAGGCGACGTGGTGCGTCACTTCGTGAACTTGTCGACGCTGAACATGAGTGTCGACACGCACTTCTATCCGCTTGGGTCATGTACGATGAAGTACAACCCAAAACGGAACGAGCGTTTGGCGTCCTTGCCAGGAATTGCTGACGTTCATCCGTTGCAGCGTGATCACACCGTTGGTGGTGTGTTGCAAATGATGCACGAGCTGCAATACATGCTGGGCGAGATCAGCGGTTTGCCAGGCGTTTCGCTGCAACCGGCAGCGGGTGCACACGGCGAATTGACCGCGTTGCTAGTCGCGGCCGCGTACTTTGCCGAGCGTGGTGAGACTCAGCGAACGGTTGTCTTGACCGCCGACTCTGCACACGGGACAAACCCCGCTAGCGCACAAATGGCTGGGTTTTCCACGAAGGCGGTGAAGAGTAGCGCTGACGGTTTGGTCGATGTCGAAGATTGAAAAGCAAGTTGAACGACAAGACCGCCGTGTTCATGCTGACCAACCCCAACACCTTGGGGCTGTTCGATTCGCAAGTTGCCGAAATCGCAGACTTGGTTCACGAAGCGGGCGGACTGATTTATCTCGATGGTGCGAACATGAACGCGATTTTGGGGATCACTCGACCGGGTGATTTCGGCGCGGATTTGATGCACTTCAACCCGCACAAAACGTTCTCTGGGCCACACGGCGGTGGCGGACCGGGTGCAGGGCCGATCTGCGTTCGCGATTTCTTGGCAGATTACTTGCCAGGTCCGGTGATCGTTCGCGAAGGCGACGAGTACCGCAGCCACACCCCGAGCAAGTCGATCGGACGTGTACGCAGCTTTTTTGGCAACGTTGGCGTTCTGATTCGGGCGTACATTTACATTCGCACGTATGGCAAAGAAGGCCTTCGCAAAGTCAGCGAAGACGCGGTCTTGGGCGCGAATTACTTGCTCAGCAAAGTGCGTCACATCATGGACGTGCCGCACGGCGATCGTTGCATGCACGAGTTCGTTGCGTCGGCAAAGCGTCTGAAAAAGGAAAAGCACCTTTCAGCGATGGACCTTGCCAAGCGTTTGCTGGACTACGGTTTCCACGCACCGACCGTTTACTTCCCATTGGTGGTTGAAGAAGCGGTGATGGTTGAACCGACCGAGACGGAAAGCAAGGAAACGCTTGATGCGTTTGCGCAAGCGTTGTTCCGAATTACCGAAGAGAGCGGTGACTTAATCGAAGACGCGCCGCACTCGACCAAGATCAGTCGACCCGATGATGTCGCTGCGGCACGTAAACCAGTGCTGAAATGGACTGATGGTGAGTGAGACGCGATCGGCCGGGCGGTTGATGATGCATTGGTCACGCGATGCGTCATGGAACATGGCCGTCGATGAAGCAGTCATGCAGTCGGTTTCGGCAACTGCCGAGGCTGAGGGCATGGCTAGTGCTGTGATGCGGTTTTATAGCTGGGAACGACCGACCCTTTCGCTAGGGTACTTTCAGTCCAGCCGCGAAGCGATGCCGCGATTCGAGTCACTTGCACAGGTTCGGCGGAGCACCGGTGGTGGGGCGATCGTTCATGATCGCGAGTTAACGTACAGTCTGACGGTGGCGACCCCACCCGGGCAACGTGGTGCGCGTCACGATTTGTACCAAGGTGTCCATGCCGCGATTGTCGAACAATTTCGTGAACTTGGCGTCACCGCTTTGCCATATCGACTCGATCGGCAGCGAATGTCTGACGAAGATGCGTTTTTATGTTTTCAGCGGCGAACAGAAGAAGACTTAGTAGTCAGCGGCTATAAGATTGTCGGTAGCGCGCAGCGGCGAGCCAAACGAGCTGTGCTGCAACATGGCAGCGTACTGCTGAGAGCGAGTTCTGCTGCACCTGAATTGCCTGGCGCATTTGATCTGACGTCTCGTTCAATCGACCGGTTGGCGTTTGCTGAAGGTCTGGCCGCGCGGGTGGGAAGGTTGCTGCGGGTCGATTTTCGAGAATCGGAATTGACGCCGGCGGAACTCGGTGCCTGTGACCGGGTTCAACATGAGAAATATGGGAATCAGGATTGGTTGCAACGCAGGTAGTTTTCGCCAACGTTGTTTACCGCGCAGGATTGTGCCCCAAATCCCTCGAATCGTTGAAAAGAGTGCAGGTTCGGCACCCGTAGGCGGGATAACGTACTTCAGCGTTGCGGGTTGAATTGACGGTGCACCGCTGCGGCGGGGGTTCTGTTGGGTGTTGGCAATCGCCTAATTCGGATGATTACGGCATTTTCTCAGCCAGTGTAACTGTTTACAATAAAGTCGATATACGGCAGCCCAGACGAGAAAGCTCGGTGCAAAATAGATTCGCTTCCGCACAATCGGCGCTGTCGACTAGCGAGGGTCAATGGCCATGACCGGCCGATTTAGTCATAGGAAAAAGGTGCCGTATGCAAGTCAAGCTTAGGGTCATGACGGGAAGTCACGAAGGAGTCGAGATTCCTGTAACCGGCGAGAAGTTTTTGATTGGCCGTAGTGAGTCTTGCCAGTTGAGGCCTAAGAGCGACTCGATCAGCCGTAAGCATTGCATCATCGTGATCCGCGACGGGCGTGTTTTGATCCAGGACCTGAAGAGTCGCAACGGGACCTATGTCAACGAAAAGCGGTTGCCCAGCGACCGAGCCAAGATCTTGTCACCCGGCGACCACATCAAGCTCGGCAAACTGGAATTTGAGATCGTTGTTGAGCACGGACTGAAAGGCGCCAAGAAGCCCGAAGTCGTTGATGTCAGCGACGCTGCGGCGCGAACCGTGAAAGAATCCGACAGCCGCTTTGAAGAGGTCGATGTCAACGGTTGGTTGGACGAAGCAGACCAAGTTGACCGGGTTCGTAAATTGTCAGACCCTGACACACGTCAGTTTCGGTTGGATGATCTCAAGAAGCCCGAAGAAGCTGAGTCGTCCGTCGACAAGGACCCATCGAGTGACAGCACGGATCTTTCCGTCAACGACAGTTCGCTGTTGGAACGTTTGCGGCAGCAGAAAAAGCAGAAGAAAGGCAAGTTGCCGGACGGTCTAAAGAAGTCGATGACCGAAAGTTCAAAGGCTGCCGCCGACGATGCCTTGAAGCGATTCTTTAGCGGACGCTAATCGTCAGGCTTGGTTCAGCGTCTATCTCGACTGCCTGCGGCGTTTGCCGAGGCCATTTTGGGCCGGGCGTCACTGCGGTGACTGCCAAGATTCATATTTCTTTGGCGAATGGTTGTGCGTATCTTGGTTTCATCCGACCAACCTCCAAGAGGCGCCCCACGTGGACGATCCAGCGAATCTTTCGACAGCCGTGCTGGCCAAGCAGATCATCGAGGATGACGCTGGCGCATTTGCGGTGCTGATGAAGCGGTACCACGCATTTGTTTATGGGATTTGCTTCGCGATTCTGAAGCATCGACAAGACGCCGAAGACGCCACGCAAGAAACCTTTAGCCGAGTGCTGAGGTACCTTGATCGTTGGGACCCACGACGCCCGTTTGAACCTTGGTTGGCGACCGTCGCCGGGAATCGATCGCGAAGTCATCTTGCCAAGCGACGAATGCACTCGCCGCTGACCGAATCGGCAGAACCTCAATCAAGTGCAATGACGCAGAGTTTGGCTGCGTCCGCTTTCGAAGAGGAGATCCGTTTGGCGATGCAGGGACTTACTGATCGCCAGCGCACCGCGTTCGAATTGTTTCATCAATCCGAATTGTCGTACGAAGAGATTTCCAAGCGGATGGATTGTCCAATCGGCACTGTCAAAACGTTGGTCCATCGGGCGCGAAAAGGGATGATCGAATCGCTGCGAGAGCGCGAGGTTTGCAAACCAGGGGACGAACCCCAAACGGCGGAGGGCTTCCTAATGAATTGTGATCAATTCGAAGAACGACTCAACGAACTTCTCGATCAGCGACTGCCAATCGAAGGAGACGCACAACTGGCGCGGCACGTCCGTCATTGCGACCGTTGTAATGAGACTTATCGGTTGTGGGCGGCAATTGAAATCCAGCCGGTGGAAGGGATTCGCCAACCGGAGTTCGTCTCCGAACGTAGCGATCGTGCCGGTTGGCTGCGAGTATCGCCCGCGGCAAGAAGGGGATTGGTGTTGGCGGCGGCATTGCTCGTCGCCGTCGGTGTTCGACTGATTCCGATGGGAATGCTGGACGACGCCCCGGTTGCGATCCAAAATACGAGTGTGGACAACGGTGCGTTGGTGATCGCGCAGTCGCAACCGGTCGAAGAGACGGTCGAGAACGAAGACGTGCTCGATCCTGTTCTGTTGCACTGGCAAGACAGTGCCGATTGGTGGAACTTCGTCGACGAGGAAGCCTTCGTGGCGACCACCAAACCGGCGTTCGAATCCGTGCGGCTAGGTGTTGAGCCAATCGGTCGATCGATGAAGCGAGCTTTTGCGATCCTGATTTTCCAGCCGACACACCAAGTGGAAGTGACGACGCCGGAGCAGACTCCCGTTTCGTTCCGTGAGCAAACTTCGTTGAACCCGATTCCAGCCAGCTTCGGTCCCACCAGTGGCGTGCTCGCGTAGCAAGCGTGCACGCAAGGCGTCGTTTTCCTGCGTCGTCTTTGTTTCGCTTCTCGTGTTTGAATCGCAATGCAGGTACTACCGAATACAACTCGCCGACGCATTTGTTCGTGGGCTGTCGCGGGATTCTGTTTCGCTGTGGCCGGGTTTGTTTGCTCGAACACAAGCTTCGCCGATCAACGTGTGATTCTGAAAAGCGGTTTGGCACTGCAGGGATTTTTGGTTGACGTCCCGGCGATGAACCAAAGTGGTTTCCAAGCAGGTGGTGCCCAATCGTTATCACGCCCAATCTTGTTGGTCGATGACGGACTGCGTCGGGTCTATGTTCATCGGCGTGGCATGGTGGCGGGAGAGCCGCAAGACGTGCGAAGCGTTGAGCGGACGATCGAGTTCAAACAACGATCACCCGTCAGCGGCGATGAAATACAAGTCGTCGGCGACATCCTCTCGGTTTCAGACTTCAACGAATATGCGCGCCGCTACATCACCATCCGTAGTCACGATGGGCCGATCGAGATCGTTCAGGGGATTACGGAACTAAACGCGCGTTATGCAAAGCTTGAGGCGCTGAAGAGCAAGCCGTCTTATAAATGGGACATGCGCGTCTCGACACGCTCGATTCGTCCTGAGACGTTCCAAAGGATTTTCCGCCAGCGGATTGATCAAAACGATTTGGATGCGCGACTGATGGTGGTTCGGTTCTTTATGGAGTCCGAACGTTACCGAGCTGCCGAGGACGAATTGACTCGTGCCATTCGTACGTTCCCAGAGCTCGAAGACATGAAGTCTCAACTGAGCACTTTGGTGGCGTTTCAAGGCGAGCGTTTATTGGACGAAGCCGAACGTCGCGGCAGGGCAGGGCAGCCGGCGTTTGCACGGCAGGTGTATTCAAATTTTCCGATGGATGCCGTCGGGCGACAGATGCGAGAACGCGTCAAAATCGCGATCGAAGAGCTTGATGCGAGTGATCAAGGAGTTGCCGATCTGCTGCAGTCACTGCGGCAAGACCTGTCGCAGATCGCGGACCCAGGCCCCAATGTCGAACGAGTGATCAAAGAAATCGAAACTGGCCTGTCGGCGTCGACCGTTGCTCGATTGAACGACTACGCGCGTTTTAAAGGAGCCGTCAACACACCGGTTGAGAACCGAGTGGCGCTCGCTATCGCCGGTTGGCTGATGGGGCCAGGTTCCGGAGAACAAAACTTGGTGGTGGCTGGTTCGTTGGTTCAGGTTCGAGACTTAGTAGCCGAGTATTTGGGATCGGCGAATTTGGTCCGGCGGCAAGAGATTCTTGAGGAACTGAAGGGAATCGAAGGTTCCCAGATCGAATATGTGGCAAAGCTGATCGAGTTTCTCGAGCCGGTGAAGGACTGGCCGGAAGGTGCGGCAGACGGAAAGATCGCGGGCTACTATCGCATCGGCAAACTGGCGGAAGCAAACGCCGATGGGGATGCCCCAGAGCCGATGCTGACCGAACAACCGGACTACGTTATTCAATTGCCGCCGGAGTATGACCCACGCCGCGAGTATCCGTGTTTGGTGGTGTTGCCGCCGCCCAACGCGCATCCCGAGTTGGAAATGACTTGGTGGGCTGGCGAGGTTGACGCGGCAATGGGCTATCGCACCGGTCATGCAATGCGGAACGGATACATCGTTGTGTCGCCGAAGTGGGGCCGCCCGACGCAGCATGCGTACGAGTTCACGCCGCGGGAACACGACAACGTGTTGCGTGCGCTACGACACGCAATGCGGCACGCTTCGATAGACGCTGATCGCGTTTTTATTGCCGGACATGGTGAGGGCGCGACAGCGGCTTGGGACATTGCGCTTTCGCATCCTGATCTTTGGGCCGGCTTGGTGTGTGTGAATGCCGAACCGTCAAAGACGATTGCACATTACTATCCCAACGCACGCCATGTCCCGATGTACCTCGTCATGGGAGAGGCCTCTGGCCCAAAGCCGCCGCTGGTTCGCATGGGCGCAGTGCTTGATAATCACATGGAGGTTCGAAACGATGTGACGGTCGTGATGTATCGCGGTCGGGGGCGAGAGGATTTTTATGAAGAGATCCCCGAGCTGTTCGATTGGTTGAACGTCCCGACTCATGTTCGCAAGGAAATTCCCACCGAGCTGGATGCTGTGACGATGCGGAAGGGAGATCAGTTCTTTTGGTGGCTGGAACTTGGGCCGCTGAAACCTGCCGTCGACATCAATCCAATCCTGTGGGATCAAGAACCGCGGAAACGAAGTGGAAAAATCGATGGCCTCATCGGGGGCGGAAATCAGATCCGTGTGAATGGGCCGAGTGATTCTTATGTGGTTTGGCTGCGCCCCGACATGGGTGTCGATTTGAGTAAGCAGATCGTTCTCCGCTCGGGCAGTTCACCACAACACATTGATTTTGACCGTGGGTTAGAAACGATCTTGGAGGACACCCGCCGGAGGGCGGATCGCAAGCGACCGTATTGGATGCGAATTAGCGTCCCTTGAGTTTGGCGGGCCCCCTAGCGGAAGTGACTCGTTCGAATTTTGGCGGCTGGTCGCCGGATTCAAACAAAGAATTCACCCCCTTATTCGTCGCAGTGGCCGCTATTTTTGCGGTGCGGGGTTTTAGTGGCGGAGGGCCACTATGTCGGGTGTGGCTGCAGTGGTTTTCGTGCAGCCAGAACGCGGTCGGCCGACAATAATACGGCGTTGCTGATGCAAACGGGACCTTAATGGCCCGTAAAGCGTCACCGCAAAGAAGTTCAACCGGATCGCCGAACCGCTTATCGGTCAGCGGTCTCTTGAATAAAGATGCTCGGGGCGGAGGTCTCCGAGCCAATTCTTTCCCCACCGCTCCACACTGGTACGAGTAAGGATCTGTTTCGCCACGTGTCTGTTATTTCTGAGACTCCACCGAATGCTTCGCCGGAGTCGTCTGTTGAACCCGATGATCAGTTTCATGTCACGTTGGGACCAGACGATTTTCTGAGGCTAGGGGTGCGCCGCTCGGAAACGAGGCTCGCGGTGATTCGAAATGCTGCCACCCGGGCGGCAAAGTCGCTTGCGTTAAAGCAGTTGTCGGATCCGAGTGAATTGACCGCACACCAGCTTTCACAAGTTGCCGTGTCGACGTATCGCTTGCTCGATCCACGCCAGAGACCGGATCGGCAATCGCGCATTCACATCGGTCGAATTCGTCCGGGCGCGATGTATCAGGCGGGGGCGACGCAGTTCGCTGATCACCGTGCAATGGTGAAGCAGTGGAAGGCACGTTTAGCTGAACCGACCGTGGTACCGCCTGTCGAGTCGGAGAAATCTGTCGAGTCACAGCAATCGATACGTATTGATACTGCGAAGCCGCCGTCGTTGAGTGCGGATCAGATTCACCAGCAGGGTGATGCCCGCGGGCGGCGTCAGTGGCGTCTTCGCAAAGGCGTTCAGCATCCTGCGGTGATGATCACCATGATGCTGTTATTGCTTTCGGCGTCTGGCGGTTTGTTGATGTGGGGGCGATCGATTCGGTCGTCGCGTTTGCATCCACCTGCCGACGTTTCCGCGGAGATGTCGCAGTCAGAGTCTGCCGGCGATTCGTCGGTCTCTGCGGACTCAGACAGCCTTGTCGGTGAGCAGCCTTAGGTTGCGATCGGTCGCACGTTAGCACCGGTCTGGCCGTGACTTCGTCGTTGCGTTGACTGCTGCCTCTTTTCCGATGGCTGCGTCTTGCGTCCGTGGTGATCTTGGGGATTTTCAGCCTCCGGATCGGTAGGGCATGTATTCCGCGGCGGTGCTGGTTTGCTGACGGCTACAATTGAACCAGGAACGCCGGTCGTGACAGCCTGACGCCAAGATCGCTCCTGCGTCCTCTAGGAATGTTCATTTGAATCGAAGGATACTTGCATGAATACGGCGACAGCGGCTCCCAGCTCGACGACTCTACGTGAACTGCTCGATAGCGGTTGGGAGTCCAAATCGGTCAAACGCGAGATGCGCGATAATTTCATGCGTCAGCTCGCCGCCGGAGAGGAATTGTTTCCGGGGATCGTTGGCTATGAGGACACCGTGATTCCGGACATCAACTTGGCAATTCTTGCTGGGCACGACATGTTGTTCCTTGGTGAGAAAGGCCAAGCGAAAAGTCGTATCATGCGAATGTTGACACGGTTTTTGGACGAGTGGGTTCCCTACATCGATCACCCGGATCTTGCGGTTCACGAAGATCCGACTGCGCCGGTAACGTCGTTAGGGCGACGGTTGGTTGCTGAGCATGATCCCGAAGACATCAAGATCGCCTGGTGGCATCGGAGTGATCGCTATGCCGAGCGGCTCTCACCTGGAACTAAATTCGCTGACATCATCGGCGAAATTGATCCGGCAAAGTTGACCGGCGGGGTCAGTATGAGTGCTGAAGAAGCGCTGTCGTTTGGATTGATTCCTCGTTTGCACCGAGGGATTTTTGCGATGAACGAGCTACCCGAGTTGGATGATCTCGTGCAGGTCGGCTTGTTCAATATTTTGGAAGAACGCGATGTCCAGATTCGCGGCTATCCGATCCGGTTCGACTTGGACATCGTGATCCTGTTTTCGGCGAACCCATCGACGTACAACCGCAGTGGGAAAGTGATCCCGCAGTTGAAAGATCGAATTGGAACGATCGTACAAACCCACTATCCGACCGAGCGTGATCAAGGGATCGAGATCTTGCGTCAAGAAGTGGGCGCAGATTTGGAAGGTGAGTATCCGGTCGAAGTGCCGTACTTTATGTATCAGCTGATTGAGGAGATCACCAACCAAGCTCGACGCAGCAAGTTTATCGATCATGCGTCGGGCGTTTCTGCGCGATTCTCCCTTGCCAACTTCCGTACGATGGTCGCTTCGGCTCGCCAACGTGGCATCTTGCATAATGAAAGGCCGGCGGTACCACGGATCTCTGATCTTGGGCATCTTTATGCCAGTTCGTTGGGCAAGCTGGAACTCGATCTGATGGGAACACATCAGATGAGCGAAAAACAAGTGCTCGATGCGGTGGTTGCGAAAGCGATTGAGACGGTTTTTGGTGAGTATGTCCAAGAGCATGGGCTGGCCGAAATCGCAGAAATCTTCCGCAGTGGCGTGCGAATCGAAGTCAGTGATCTGTTGCCAAGTTCCGAGTACGCGGAGCGTTTGAAGAGTGTTCCGCCGGCATGGAAAATGGCGTTTGAGGTCAATGCCGCCAATAGCGACGCGGTGCGGGCGAGCTGTGTCGAATTTGTGCTCGCCGGGCTCTACAGCATGGATCGAATCAGTCGCGCACAACGTCAGGGCAAGATTGAATACGAGACTTGATATCACTTCGTATTGGTTGCCGTCTGTCTTTTGCCTGTTAGTTACACCTTGTATTGGATCGCAAGTCGATGCGTAAACAAGTCGGCGGAATCATCCACGCCTATCAGAAATACGACCCGGCGACGTTTCCGCCCCCAACGCAGGAATCACCTGATCTGATAACGCCGGCATTTGAGCAGGCGTTGATGTATGGCGATTTTCGCGAGTTGAGCGAAGAAGAACTCGCTCGTGCGGTTCGTTTGGATCCGAGTCAAATTAAAGGGCTTGGGCCGAGCATCGAAATGCTGCGGCAGATGCTGGAAGATCGTAAGCGAAAGATTCTGGAAACTTACGAATCGTTGACCGTGCAGAAAAAAGCACGGAAGGCGTTTCACCGCGCGGCAAAGCAAGTTAATCCACCGAAAGACTTGGCAAAGACGTTTCGTGAAGCGGTGATACGCGAACAACCGTATTTGTTGGAAGCACTTTGGTACCGCGCCGAAAACCGTGGCGACAGTCTTTCCACGGACCTGTTAAAAGTCGCTTCTGCGATGGCAGACAAGCACAACATCGAAGAGCTCCACAGCGAATATGAATTCATCGGTCATGAATCGATGAGTGTTCCGAAAGCTCTCGAAATCAAGCAGGAACTTGAGCAGATCGATGAGTTGCTCAAGCAGCTTGAGGAAGCGTCCAAGACCGCCCAAATCGGATTGATTGACATGGAAATGCTCAACCAATTCGTGCCCACCGAAGACATGCAACAGTTGGAGGAGATGCGGCGACAGGTCGAAAACATCATTCGTGAGCAAGCAGAACGCCAAGGCCTGGAACGCGATTCGTCGGGACAGTTTCGCCTTACCCCGAAAGCATACAAGGTCTTTCAAGGCCGATTGCTAGAGCGGATTTTTAGCGAACTTGCGCCGTCTCGATCGGGACGTCACCAAGGTGATGTGGTTGGTGAGGGAGCGGTCGAATTGCAGCAGACGAAGCCGTACGAGTTTGGTGACTCAATCGCCAACATGGACATTCCTCAGACTGTGATCAACAGTCTGCTGCGGCAAGGTGACAAGCGACCGCTGCGATTGCACGGCGACGATATCGAAATCCACAAGACGCGGAATCATCCGAAGTGTGCGACTTGTGTCGTCATGGATATGAGCGGTTCGATGCGCTACGACGGACAGTACATGAACGTCAAACGCATGGCGCTTGCTCTGCAAGGCTTGATTCAAACCGAGTATCCCGGCGACTTTTTGCGATTCATCGAGATGTACACATTTGCCAAAATGCGATCTCCCGGTGAAGTCATCAAGCTGATGCCCAAGCCTGTAACGATTCATGATCCTTGGGTGCGTCTAAAAGTCGACATGAGCGACGAGCACATCAGCGAAACACAGATCCACCAGCACTTCACCAACATCCAGCGTTCGCTTCAGTTGGCACGCCAGAACTTGGCCGCGACGGACACGCCCAATCGTCAGATCGTTTTGATCACCGATGGGTTGCCTACGGCGCACAACGAGGGCGAGTGGCTGTACATGCTCTATCCGCCTGATCCACAAACCGAACAGGCGACCATGCGGGAAGCGATGCTTTGCCAAAAAGAAGGGATCACGATCAACATCTTTCTTGTGCCGAGTTGGTCGCAAAGCGAGGAAGACATTCGCTTTGCCAACCGTCTGGCCAAGACAACTCAAGGGCGAGTCTTTTTCACCAGCGGAAATAACTTGGATCGCTTTGTCCTTTGGGACTACGTCCAGAACCGCCGCGAGATCATTTCCTAGGGAACTCCTGCGACTCGCTGCGACAGCATCATTGCGTGCTAGACTTTGCCGAAGGGGTAGCTTCATTCCTAACGATGTGGTCCAAGATGATGTGCCTGCCACGCCTGATCACTCGGTTGTTGATGACGGCGCTCTTTGTGACAGCCCACTTGATGGTCGTGCCCGATTCCCTGTCGGCTGTTTTTGCCAATGACTCGGTAATCAATGCAGACCAGAAGGAGCAGGATCCCGAATCGCCGATGATCTTGGCGCACTACATGCCCTGGTTCGTTGCCAAACCCAGCAGCGATCACTGGGGATGGCACTGGACGATGAATCACTTCGATCCTGATCAGGAATCCGATGGAAAGCGACAGATCGCGTCTGCGTATTATCCAATCGTCGGACCGTATGATTCGAGTGACCCCGATGTTCTCGAGTTTCATCTATTGTTGATGAAACTTGCCGGGATCGATGGTGTGATCGTCGATTGGTATGGGTTAACGGACTACCGTGACTACGCGATTTTGCATCGCAATACGACACGTTTACTTCAGCAATGCGAACGACTCCGAATGAAGTTCGTCATTTGTTATGAAGATCAAACGATCCCTGCTTTGGTCGCTGCGGATCGTCTCGCAGCTACCGATCGCATCTCGCACGCTGTCAACGAACTCAATTGGCTTGGTAAGTATTGGTTCAAATCGGGGAGTTATCTCAAGCTGGATGGCAAACCGGTTTTGCTGTCGTTCGGACATGCCGGCCTTACCAATGAGGAATGGGGAAAATGCCTAGCGGCCCTCGATTCGCCCGTTTCCTATTTCAGTCAAGACTTTCGTCGGTCCGGAGCGATTGGTGGCTTTGGTTGGCCCGCACCCAAAATTGGCATGCAACAAGTCGACCAATTTTTGGCGGACGCAAAACATTGGACGCGAGCGATTCCGGTGGCGTTTCCAAGGTTCCATGACGTCTATCGGGTCGCCGGTGTTCAGGAAGGCTATCCTCGATTGCCCGATGCTAGCGGTCAGACGCTTCAATCGACGTTGAACAAAGCGATCGATTCCAACGCAGTGGTCGTTCAAATCGCAACTTGGAATGACTGGGGCGAAGGCACGCAGATAGAACCGAGCGTCGAACTTGGATACCGCGATCTGGAAATTGTCCAGCGATTGCTTCGGCAACGTCAGTTCACAACACACCAACCCCAAGATTTGTCGTTTCCGTTTCTTCTTTATCAAGCCAGACGCAGCGAAGGACGTCACGAAACTGCAGAGCGCGCTTTCAAGCTTTTTTCCCAAGGTGAACTCGGGGCGGCATTGTCGGTGCTTGGGGCAACGGTCGACCGAGAGTGATCGTTCCGGTTGACCAACTCGCCAGCACTACTGGCGAAGCGAACGAAATCGTGGACTCAACTGCGCTTGCTATGGTCTGGCCATTGCTGTATCAGAATGATTCCCAAAACTTTAGCTCCATTTTGAAAATAACGAGGCAAGGATGCGCTCGTCACTGACCAGCCGCCAACGATCAGTCTTGACCAAAGGCAACGCGGCCAAGTTGCTTGCTTTGCTAGCTATCGCGGCACCCGGCTGTCGATCGACTCGCCCCAGCAGTTCGCTGGTTCAGGTGACTGAAGATTCGTCAGCGCCGGTGGCATCGATCGAGGCGCCCCAGCAGCGTTTGGCGACGACCAAACGGATGCCACCGCAGTCGAGTGAAAACAACTCGATGCTTGCCCGTGCGCGGGCGATGGTGATGGGCGGCTCGAATGAGCCTGCATCCGCGCAGGTTTCTAGCAATTCCGCAGCCACGTCGGCACAACTGGCAAGTTCAGCGGCTGGGAAATTGGCTCAGCAAGCCGGCGCAAAACCATCGTCGACTGCGACGGCAACGCAGGTTCAGAACAAACCAAAAATCGAGACCGCGAGCGATCCTGTCGCCCAGCAACCGGCCCCCGGCGATGTTCGTCCCGTTTCGGCGAGCGACGAAGACATCAAGGTTAGCGATGGCGGGTTGGTTTCGGCCTCTCTGTCGGATTTGACGATCACAGACGGGGATTCGAAAGGGACGGTTGAAGCGGCGCAGCCACCGGTTGTGACCCAGCAAGTCGCATCAGAAAGTTCGCCTTCGCCAGAGGCCCCCAAGGTATCACGGCGACCGATCAGCCAGACAAGTCAGCCGTTGGCGCTTGCCGCGGCCCTCGAGAATTCATTGAACTCGTTGCCAGAATTGCCAACGACGCCGGCGGACTATCAAGGCCCAGGGCCGCAGCGAATTGGAACGGGAAAACCACCGATCGACGATTCGAATTCGGACGATTCAGAAACAGCATATGCGTATGTGACCGATGACGCATCGGGTACCGATGCAGCGACACAGCCAGTCCAAACTGTCTCGCACAGTTCCAATGGAATGGCACCGGTTACGTTGATGTCTCAGGCAGATGAAAAAGTCGCGGTCGAAAACCGCACGGACGGTCCGCTTGGCGAAGAAGAGTTGTATTCGATGCTTTTGCAGCGAATCGTCGAACCGAAAGAAAATGAAACGCCGCGTGACTTGGCTCGTCGTCAGATTATCGCACGGTATTTGATGGTGCTTGCCGGTGATCCAGAAACGGCTGTCGAGTCGATGGACGGTTTTTCGGAGAGCGAGCGGGAATTTTTGAAGAACCAATTGATCGGCCTGTGGACGATCATCGACCCCGACGGGCATCCGTCCGCCGGTCGCCGCGTCACCGAAGCGCTACCGCACTTCCGAAAAGCGACGTCCTATCTGTCGGAAGCAACGGATTCGTTGGAGCTTCGTCAGTTGGAGTTCTGCACCGAGATCGAATCCTACGGTCAGGTGAAGCCGTTCGAAAACAAACGTTTCGCGCCTGGCCAGCAAGTCATCTTGTACTGCGAAGTCGAGAATTTCGTCGCGACAGAAAAGGATGGGTTGTTCCGAACCCAACTGGAAGGCAGCTACGAAATCTACGCGCGTCCGGCAACAAGGTGGTCAGCCAGATTTTGCCGGCCGACCAGCAACGTTCTAGCAATCGCTTGCGTGATTACTTTGTCGCCTATCAAATGAATTTGCCGGATCAACTGCGTCAGGGAACCTATCGGTTAGAGCTGACGTTGGAGGACGCGATTGGCCAAAAGTACGGCCAGGCGAATATTCCCTTCGAAATCCGGTAGTCAGACTGCTCGGTCAGCCGAGTCCATTTTTGGGCGACGGGCGACTATTTTCGAAAAAGTTAGACAAATGGGTCCGGACGGCGCATCATAGACGCGTTATGGCCCATTCAATTCACTTCAATTGTCAGATTCATCAAGCGGCTCGCGAAGTCGCCCAAGCGAAAGTGGCGTCCACGCGGACGTACGCTTTGTCGCGTTTTTATGATCTGACAGCGGAGCGTCTCGTGCGTTTCGCGGCAACGATTACCCGCCGTCAGCATGATGCGGAAGACGCAGTGGCGACTGTCATGTTGAAAGTCGCTTCACGGCCCGAACTGCTGATGCGTGCTGATCAGCCCTGGCACTATTTGTTGCGGATGGTCCGTAACGAGTCGTTGGTGGTTGTCCGTGGGAGGTCACGAATCTCTTCAATTGGCGCGATGGCTGAGCGTCTGATGGGGCGAAGCGTTGACGTGGTCGAAAAAGACGACGAGCGTCAAGTGATATGGCAAGCACTTGAATCGTTGCCCGACGATCAACGCGAAGTCATCGTTTTGAAGGTCTGGGAGCAGCTCACGTTTGCCGAAATTGGTGAAGTGCTGGAACTCTCCCCATCGACTGCTGCGAGTCGCTATCGCTACGGATTAGAAAAGCTAACGCAAAAGCTGGAACGTTCCCTCGGTGTTCACTACGCCAGCAGCGTTGTTGAGTCTGGACGAAGTGAGGCGGTGTCATGAAAGACATCAATCAGCGCCGAATTGAATCTCACTTGGCATCGCTGGGACGATGTATTGGTCCCTCCGAGTCGCATCGCGATCGGGTACTGGAACAGGTTTCACGCAACCTTCAGCGATCCAATACCCAACGACGGACCACGCACATCGCCGTGGCCTTGGGCCTAGCCTTGTTGTTGCTGTCTCCGTTAATCGCGAGCGTCACGCGGCGTGTTCGTCCGCATCAGGCTGCGACCGCTCGACAAGCCCAGGCAGATGCCATTCGGTTATCCGAGACCCACCAAATGTCGTTCGACTGGGCGTTGGTGGATGTGTTTTTGCAGTACCGTGAACGGCTGCGGCCTTAGTTCCCGTTATTGAAAGAACGGGTTTATCGTCGTTCCGTCAGCCGCATGTTTACGCGGTTGTGTTGGTTGAACTGGAACGGCAATTGGCTTTGCCGGCACCGAAGTCGGCTGCGTTTGTGAGATTGCTTCAGGCATGTCGTTTGAAAATCCGACTGTTGTTGCGTCTTCGATATCGAACACGTTTTGTGCGATAGGTAGTTCGGTTTCAGTCGACGCCTGGTTCGTGTTCGTTGGGAACAGGTCTTGAAAGCTTTCGCTTCCTAACACAAATATCGGAAGCAAGATCACCATCAAGAGAAGTAACATCGCGAGACCGTTGACGATGTTGTGCGCGATCATAATTCCAACCCCACGCCACATGCTGCATTCGCCTGACGAGGAAATCAGGTATGCATTAGAGATCCACACCAGTGGAAGCCCGATCAAATAACCGGGAGAACCAATGATCGATCCCAGCAATGATGGAAAGGTGAGATTGACGAGGCACATGCCAATCACAAGTCCCAGACAGCCCATGAAGCTGGGAGTGCGTGGGGCAAAGTTCGAAAAGCAAAACTTCAGTGTGATTGCCAACATCGAAATCACCGCGAAGGCGACTGCCACTCCGACCGCAATCGCAACGGCACTAAAAGCGAGAATCTGATCCGCCGGGATTTGATCGAATTGGTCCATGGTGTTAGCGCAAGCTGCTTGGCGAAGGGAATGGTGACACGTTCGCCGGTGCGTCGCTAATTGTTGCGATGCACAAAATCGGCAAACGTGGTGCTAGCCCTGGAGGAGGGCTCTACTCGGAAACCGTAGCTCGCCATTTATGCCTTGCCGTCGGAAGAGGGCAGCAGGTGGCGAAAATACGAAATTCTCGCCAGACGTTTGCCTTGAGGACTAGAACTGTTGAAGTTCGTCTGGCCCAGGGGTGGCGTATTCGGCGACCTTCGCTCGAATCACCAGATCGCCTTGTTCATCAACGTGGATGTCCATGGGGACGATTGTGGTACCACGTTTGTTGATCGTTTGGGCGGTGTGACTGAGGTCAACGGTCTCGATTCCGTCAGCGTTTAGCGGGGGAACATTTCCGTTATAAAATCCGGTGCACCACCAACGCCCTTGGTCGTCTTGAAAGGGCGTGCCGTGACCGAGAAAACGGCCGGCGAATTTGCGTTCGCTGTAGGGGCCCGAGATTTTGTCGGCGGTGGCGTAGTACAGGTTGTAGCTACCGCGGCGACCTTTCGAAGTTGACCAGCCGGTGCCGAAAAGCACGTACTTGCCGTGTATCTTTTTGATTAAGCAGCCTTCATGTCCCATTTTGGCAGTTTCACCGGAAGGGCCGATGGTGGTTGGCTTGGCAGCGAGTCCGGAGAAGTCTTTCTTGAGCGGTGCGATTTCGGTCGCGCCATAAACGATCCACCAGGTCCCGTCGTCGTCTTGAAACAACGATGGGTCGTGGCGACGTCCGATTTGTTTTCCCATTGGGTTCGACCAAGGCGATCCCAATTCGCTGCCTTTGGTCAGTGACAGGTTGGCGCCTTTGACAGGCGCAGGGCTGGTGTGAACCAGTGCCCATTGGCTGCCGGTCCAGTGCAGTTCCGGCGCCCAGAGACGCCATTCATCCTTGGCGATCTCGGCGAAAGCGTCCGGGTTGACGTCGTCCCAAACGCCATCTTCCAAATCATAGATTGAACCGAGGTCTTCCCACCGAATCAGATCCTTTGAACGCCACGCACGTGCCGAGCGGCCAACGAGGCTAAGTGGTCCAAGGCCGGTGTTGTACGGGTCGGTGGTTTCTCGTTCGTCCCCTTTGTTGGGAGTCGTTCCGGTCAAGTAATACCAACCGTTCGGACCGCGCGTGATGAAAGGATCGCGAATCCAGCCCTCTTTGATAAACAAGGCCTTATCGTGAGATGCTAGTCCCGCCTTGATGGTTTCTGGCGAGTCGGATTGGCTGACCGGCATGTCCAGTGTCGGCTTTGTCGGCGGCTGCGACGAATGCTGACGGATCAGACGCGTTTCTTTTGGTCGATAGGGCGTACCATCGGTTTGGAAAATATCGTGGAACCATGGATCGGGTTCCTCGGTGTAAGCCTTTTTCCAAGAATCCCAGGGATAGATCGTTTGCGATCGCCCGTTGACGAAGCCCCAGTTGTATGCCGCCACGCGGTGGCGATGCAGGATCGGCAGGATGCCCTCGAAAGTTGAATCATTACCGCGAGCCATGTACTCGGTGCAAACCAAAGGGCGGCCGAGTTTTGCAAGGCCTTCGACGATTTCGGTCGTTCGGGCCGGCGGATCGTAGCTGTGGAAAGAGATCACGTCCGAGTTTTCGATACAGGCCTTTTGATAATCTGTTGGGTCAGTCAAGTAGCTGCCGCGCCATACGCCAACGGTCAACGGCTGTGACGGGTTGATTTCACGAGCCCAGGCGAACGTCTTTTCGACCAACTCCAAAGCATGCTTTGTCTTTTCTGGTTGATCCAGTTCCAGCTTTGCGCCCCCGCCGCCATAGGCGTTGAAGTTCGGGTTGTCTGGTTCGTTGAACAAGTCCCAGATCAGGACGCGATCATCATCTTTGTAGCGTTTGAGGACGGCTTGGACGTACGGTTTCAGTTCGTCTTGTTTGCTGCTGTCGACCAGGATGTCACGACCGGGCGATTGGACCCAACCTGAGTTATGGACACCGGGGGTTGGTTCCGGCTGCTTTCCGGCTTTGGGGTAGGGGTGCCACACGCCATCAAAAAAAACGAACATGGTGCGGATACCATGTTTGTCTGCGATTTCGAGATACTGGTCGACGCGTTTCAGAAATCCGTCGGCATCGGTTTTGAACGGGATGTCGTGCAGAAACACTCGCATCGTGTTCATGCCGATGTCTTCTGCCCAGCCGAGTTCACGATCGATCGCTTCGGGATCAAACGTTTCGGCTTGCCACATTTCCAGTTGGTTGATTGCCGATGAGGGCACATAGTTGGCGCCGATGGGCCATTCGATTTGATCGTACCAGCGATTGGCGCGATCGGCGGCCCAACGACCGGGACGACTTTTGAACATCGCGTTGTCATCTTCGGTCGGTTCTCCGGTGGTAACCTTTTGTTTGACAACGGTTCCGGTGAACGTGTTGGGCGATTCATAGTCGCCGGCGGAAGAACGGTCGTCGAAGCCGACGGACAAGCCATCAATCGGTTGAACCGGAACAAGACCTGGCGACTTGGTTTCGATTGGCGTCCCATTGCCGATCGAAAGAGTCATCCGATGGCTGTCCAAGGTGGCGTGCAAATGGTTGCGTCCGCTGACTTGGATGGGTGATTTCAAACGAGTGACTTCACCGTCGATGCGAACATCAAATACCGGGTGACCGTCGATCAAGTGCAACGAATATCCCTGCTGGATACCGCCTTGGGCCAGGACAACGCCGGACAACTTCGCACCTTTGATTGTCGCATCGATTTCGATCGAACGCTTTGCGATGTCGGGTGATTCGGTCGGCTGTTCGCTGTTGTTGGCGCGGCGAGGGCCACGCGTTACCGCTTCGGGATATTGATCCAGGATGGCTTTTAGTTGTTCCAAAACGTCAGGTTTGGATTTTGCCACATTGATCGTCTCGACAGCACCGTTGGCGTAGTCGTAAAGTTCGTATTCGGCAGTCGATGCATCAGCACCTGGTGATTTCCATTCAACCATGCGATAGCGATCGGTGCGGATTGCACGTCCCATCGTTCGCTTGGGATACGCATGAAACGCATGATCGCGAACACGGGCGTTGGGGTCTTTCAGGACCGGGACAAGCGAGACACCGTCGATCGACTGCGGACCTGTTGGTTCGGGCAACCCGGCGAGTTCGGCTAGGGTGGGATAAAGGTCAACGCTTTCAGCCAATTGCTTCGTCGACGATCCTGGTTTTGCGACGCCAGGGGCAACGATGACGATCGGAATCCGCGTCGCTTGTTCGTAGTTGGTGTGTTTGGTCCAGATACCGAGATCACCGAGGTGGAAACCGTGGTCACCCCACAGAACGATGATCGTGTTATCGGCCATCCCCGATTCGTTTAACGCATCAACGACTTTTCCGATTTGTGCGTCGACGAACGCGGTGCTGGCATAGTAGCCATGAATAAGGTTGCGTTTCAGTTCGTCGCCAAAGTTAGCATTGGGATCTTGAGGAACTGGTTTGTAGTTGCCAATTTCGCCACCACGTTTTCCGGCGACTCCGGGAGCGCCGGTGGGCAGCGATTCCTGCGTCGGCATTGGCAGCTTTGCTGGATCGAACAAGTCCCAGTATTTCTTCGGTGCGCTAAACGGCAGGTGAGGACGAGCAAAACCGGCTGCAATGAAGAACGGAGTGCCGTCTTTTTCGCGGCGTTCTTTGGCGGCTTGCAAACGTTTGATCGTTTCTTCGGCGACACGTCCGTCGGCATAAGCGGTGTCTTCGACATCGGGATGTTCGTAAGCGGCACCACGCGGCAGGCTACCGATGCGGTTGAGTTCTTGGTTGGTGAAATACGCTTCTTCGCGGGTCAGCTTGCCACCATCGGTGCTTTCAGGATCGACGTACTCGATGACCTTTTCTTTGAAGTGTGGGATCGAAAACGAATCGGGATCGCCGTAATTACCGTGGCCGATGTGAAAGACTTTGCCAAGCGATTCGGTGCGATAGCCGTGGTTGGCGAAGTGTTGCGGGATGGTAACCGCATCGGGAACGATCTGACGAAGCTGGCTGCCCAGTCCGTACAGGCCTGTCGATGTCGAATGTGATCCGAGCATCAGCGTGAATCGTGATGGTGCGCAGACCGCTTGATTGCAGTACGCAGAATCGAATCGCATTCCTTTCGCGGTTAACGCATCGAGGTTCGGCGTCTTGGCGACTTCGTCGCCAAAGCAGCCAATGGTGGGCTTGAGGTCGTCGACCAAGATCATCAACACGTTGGGCCGCTCAGCGGCATGGCCTAGACCGCCGCCGGCGACGATCATCGCCAAAACAAGCGTGGCGTAGAAGAGTTGTCGTAGCATGACGAGGGGATTTAAAGTCATTTGGGGGGGAGGTGGGGCGAGTGAATCTTTTCAATTACATTCCATTCGAAAGCGACTTGCCATGCAATCATGCGTCAGGTCGCTTTGATATTTTGTCATGGTTTGAGCTGCATCGGCGCGGCGAAACGGACAGACGAACCAATTCTAACTGGGCGGCACGTGACGACACCTTCCAATCGACGATCGATGCAAAGCCTGGGCGTATTGCTGGGTTTGGTGGCCAGTTCAATCGCGGCTTATCTGTGGCCTTGGACGGGGTTGTCGATTGACCCGTTTTACCTTTCCAAGACGGGATTATTGAGTTTGGTCGCGCTGACGATGTTCAGCTTAGGAGTGACGGTGAAGGATGCGGAATTGGTTGAACTGCGGAATCGGCCCTTCGCCGTTTTCCTAGGCGTCGTCGTTCAGTGTACCGCGATGCCAACACTTGCATGGTTGGTGGTGAACGTCTTGTCGATCAGTGGTCCGCTAGCGTACGGGGTGATGTTGTGCGGGTGTGTTCCCGGCGCGATGGCATCCAACGTGTTGACGATGACGGCGAAAGGAAACGTCAGCTATTCAGTCAGTTTGACTTGTATTGCGACGTTGTTGTCGCCGCTCACCGTGCCGTTTACCCTGCTGATGGTTGCCGGATTGGAAACCGGTACGGACACGTTTCAGCCAATTCAGACCGCGACGATTTTGGTAATCACGGTTGTAATCCCGACGCTTGCCGGTTACGGATGTCGAAGGTTGGTGCCCAAGACTCCGGTCGCGCAGCGGCGGATGCTGATCATCGCTTCTTCGATCGCGACAGTGGCGCTGTTGTGGATCATCGCTTCGGTGGTTGCCGGCAATCGCGACCGATTGTCGTTGGCAACACCGGGACTGCTGGGCAGTTTGTTGCTGATGAACCTGCTTGGTTATTGCAGCGGTTTGATCATGGGCAAGTTGTCAAAGATGCCCGTCGCGATGCGACGAGCGCTGACACTAGAAGTCGGCATGCAGAATGCCGGTCTGGGCACCGGGCTTGCCGCCAGTTTGTTTGGCGACGCCACTCCGGCACAGATTCCAACGGCGGCTTACACGTTCGGGTGCATGTTGACCGGAACGCTGTTGGCCGCGTTTTGGGCTCGTCTCGGTGCAACGCATACCGATCAAGCGTAGCATTTCACGCGCTGCTCAAGCAAAGTTATCGACGATCCCGATGCCTTGGACACCTTGGCGTTTCAGGATTTCGGCCGCCCTTGTGATCGCGTCATGATGGGTGATGCGAGCATCACGGACGATCAGGCATGAATCGACTGATGACGCGATTCGCGGTGTTGCCCAGCTGCTGGCAATTGGTCCGTCAAAAATGACCAAGTCAAAACAACCATGGATTTGGTCGATCAACCGATCAAGGTCCATCGAGGTCGCTGGCAAAGACGCTTCGTCAGAACCAAGAAGTGGCAATAGAGTTACACCGTCCTCGATGGACGCGATAGCGACTGACTCGAGTGTTTGTCCTTGGCGAATTGCGGTGACCCAGTCCGATTCGATTTCCAGGCATAGTTGCTCGGCTTGACCGGGTACGTCCACATCGACGTCGACGATCGCGACCGAAAGTCCGGTTGCCGCGGCAGCGATTGCGGTTCCAAGTGTCGTGGTCGAACGGCCTTCGCCGTCATTGAGACTGGTCACCAAGACGCTCCGCAATCCGGATCGCACCGAGCGTCCGAGGTGATCGGCAATCGAACGAAAAAAGCCTTCTTCGAAGAATGCGTCGGCGACGTGTCGGGGAATGGAGAACGAGTCGACTTCCCAGGCCGCCCCACGCCAACGGCTCGCACGCGGGCTAGTCGGTGGGGGACTTGTTGGTTGAGATTGTGGTTCTGACGTATGCGGCTCTGCCGTGATGTCGTTTGGCTGGTGAGCCGCTTCAACCGTCGAGGCCGGTTCCTGCAGTGATTCGGGAGATGCGATGGCTTCGGCGTGTACCTCCGCACCAAATTGCAACGTGTCAATCAACAGCGAGTTAACGTCGAGCGTGCTGGCTTGGAAGCTTGCTTCGAGTGTGTGCGCCGTGACGACGTGAGCCGTCGTTTCCAACAGCGGTGACACAGGCGATTGCTCGATTGCTTGATCGGGTGTCGCTTGTTGTTCAGGCGTTTGCGGCTGGACCGGTCGGTCGATTCGCAAGACTTGGTCGTCGGGACCTTCGACCCATTGGCTGGTCGTGGGGTCTTCGGTCGGCGCGACATTGCGTTGTGGTGTGCCAGTCGTTTCTTGGCTAGGACGCTGACGCGCGTAGGCACCGATGAAAGATTGTTTGATGCTCATGAGGATTCAGTGGCTCCGTCGCTGCAATGACTAGCGCAGTTCAGACTCTTCCCAAACTTTAAGGATGTCCAGAAAGTTTCCGATGGGATGGGGTGTTTCGGTGTAGTGCAAGCTGTCGTCAAGTTCCAGACGATCAGCCATGCCGCTTGGCAAGTCGTTGCCGTATGGGTTGTTGGTTGGCGTTGTTTCGCGATAGGACACGACCCGATCGGTCGAGTTGCCAAATCCACGGGCGTTTGAGCTTTCATTGAACGCGGAGTCGATCGCGTTTGGCGTGGTGCTGGCGATTGGGCCAGCACTGTTCGCCGGAAAGAAATTTTCGCCGCCGACGGCGGCGGCAGACGCAGTCGCTGGTGTTGGGAGCGAAGGTTGAACTTCCGTCGTTTGGTCATACGACGGATGGGGCGCTGGTGCGGCGGATGCATTGACGATGCCACCCACGGTTGGCGACTCACGTGGCGGTTCAGTCATGGGATCTGCCGGACTGACCTGCAGTGTGTTCGTATCAACCTCTGTCGATTGATCTTCACTGATCATCAATCCTGGGATTGAATCATCAATCGGTTCAGGCGATCGGGACAGCTTGCCAACAAAATACGAAAGCGAAGTCAAAACGCATGCGATGACGACGATCCCGGCGCGTGTTTTCCATTTAGGTTGCGGAATGTTCGCCCACCGAGACTTAGCACTACCAGAGTGTGCGGCAATCCGTTCGTTATTGGATTCATGTTGTGTCACATCACCGAATGCTTCCTCGGCTTGATCGAGATCGACAAAGTCGATTGACGGTGCATGACCGTCGGGCGAATGAGGTGGTGGCGCTGAAAGTTTGCTGAAATTCCCAGACGGTGGGTCAATGTGACCGGCGGGTGGTCCGGAATGCGGGGTGTGGATGTCGTACAAGACAGTCCGCGAGCTTTGACGTCGTTTCGTGCCCTCGCTGGTGCAGTCAGGAAGCTCGAACAAGGTGGGGATATCCCCTGAGGCGTTGCCGAGCGGTAGCGTTGGTTCCTGAGACGCCGGTTCGTGCAGCTGGTGGTTTTGGTTTAGCGGGGCAGGGCGTGGCGGATTCGAATCCGCGCCGCCACGACTGGGGCGTGTATTCTTTCCGCTTTCGGTTGTGTCTCTTTCGTAGTCCATCCGTGGGTTCCGCAGCGAGTGTCCCGCTTTTTCTCCGCCTGGGGGCAATCCGGCGCTAGGATCCGAACATCCATGTCGGATCTGGCATCTAAATCGTTTGCCGGATTGGGCGGTCTAGTATTGGTGTGATCATTTTCGCGAGGGATCACCAGATTCCCTGGAAAATCATCGGAGGAAGACCATCTCGATCTTCAGGCTATTGCGGAATAGCGGAACTTGACGGTTTAGGGCAAGGCTGATGTTTGCGAGGAAAAATCGCCCCATTCGGGGTGTTGTCGATCGCCGGATCCCTCAGCGGCTTGTGAATTTCGCCCCCAGACAAGACAATACGCCCGCCAATTAAACTCGAAAAATACTTAAATAGCGATGCTTCAACTCGATTCTGCGTCCAGCGTGCTACATCAATTGATCCGAGAGCGAATTCTGTTGCTCGATGGCGCGATGGGAACCATGATCCAACGCCTCAAGCTGGATGAAGCCGGCGTGCGTGGTGATCGCTTTGCCGACCACGATGCTAGCATCGATTTGAAGAATTTCAGCGACATTCTTTGTCTGACGCATCCCGAAAAAATCACTGAAATCCACCGGGCGTATTACGCTGCCGGATCAGACATCGTTGAGACGAACTCGTTCGGTGCGTCGCCAGTTGGTGCGATGGAGTTCAACATCAGCAATGATGTGATTGCGGAAATCAACCAGGCGGCGGTTGCTTGTGCCAAGAAAGCGGCAGAGGAGTTCACCGAAAAAACACCGCACAAACCTCGGTTCGTAGCCGGATCGATCGGCCCGACTGCGATGCAGTTGGCGATCAGTACCGACGTTGATGACGCGGCCCATCGCAAGACGACATTCGACAAGATGCGTGACAGCTACCGATTCCAGGTCGAATCGTTGGTCAACGCAGGGGTCGATATGTTGCTGCCTGAAACGGCAATCGACACGCTGAACCTAAAGGCCTGTCTGTTCGCGATCCAAGATTTCTTCAACGCCGGTGGCCGTCGCGTGCCCGTCATGGTCAGCGGTACGTTTGACAAAGGCGGCCGGACGTTTGTCAGCGGTCAGTCGGTCGAAGCGTTCTTTACGGCACTTGAGCATTTCCCGATGTTGTCGATCGGGATGAACTGCGCCCTCGGCCCCGACGTGATGCGTCCTCACCTCGAAGAACTTTCCAACGTCACGAACCTTCCGATCAGTTGTCACCCCAATGCGGGCTTGCCCAACGATATGGGAGAGTTTGACTTGGGCCCCAAGGCGATGGCCGAGATCGTTGGCGAGTTCGCCGATAATGGTTGGATCAATATCCTCGGCGGTTGTTGTGGGACGACGCCGGATCACATCCGAGCAATGGCGGAACGCGTCGAAGGGCTCAAGCCAAAGCAGGAAGAAGTCGGCCCCATCTACACCCGCTTGTCCGGGCAGCTGCCGATGGTGATGCGTCCGGAGGTGACCTTCACCATGGTCGGCGAGCGGACCAACGTGACCGGTAGTCGCAAGTTTGCGCGATTGATCCGCGACGAAGATTACGATACCGCCGTCGAAGTCGCTCGCGAGCAAGTCGAAAATGGTGCGACCATCATCGACATCAACTTCGATGAGGCGTTGATCGACGGCATCGAGGCGATGACCCGCTTTTTGCGGTTGATCGCAGGTGATTCTGTCGCCGCATCCGTCCCTGTGATGATCGACAGTAGTAAATGGGAGGTCATCGAAGCTGGCTTGCAGAATGTGCAAGGCAAAGCGATCGTGAACTCGATCTCGTTGAAGGATGGCGAAGAAACGTTCTTGCAACGTGCTCGGTTGGTTCGCCAATACGGTGCCGCAGCCGTCGTGATGGCGTTCGATGAGAAAGGACAAGCGGCGACTGAGGACGACAAGGTCCGGATTTGCAAACGGGCGTATGACTTGTTGGTCAACGAAGTTCAATTCCCGCCAGAAGATATCATCTTTGACCCCAATATTTTGACGGTCGCAACGGGGATCGAAGAGCACAACAACTATGCCGTTGACTTTATCAATGCCGTCCGCCGGATCAAGCAGGAATGCCCCGGCGCCAAAACCAGCGGTGGTGTGAGTAACATCAGTTTCTCGTTCCGCGGCAATGACCGCGTGCGTGAAGCGATGCACAGCGCGTTTCTTTACCATGCCATCGAAGCCGGCTTGGACATGGGCATCGTCAATGCCGGGCAGCTTGATGTCTATGAAGAAATCCCCAAGGACTTGCTCGAGCATGTTGAAGATGTGCTGCTGAATCGTCGTGACGATGCGACCGACCGGATGTTGGAATTCGCCGAAACCGTCAAAGGCAGCGGCAAGAAGAGGTCCAACGAAGATCTTGCTTGGCGTGAAGCGCCGGTCGCAGAGCGGATGAAGCATGCTCTGATCAAAGGGATTGATAAATTCATCGAAGAGGACGCCGAGGAGGCGCGGCAGAATTTCGACCGCTGCTTGCAAGTGATCGAAGGCCCTTTGATGTCCGGCATGCAAGTCGTCGGTGACTTGTTCGGCGAAGGGAAGATGTTTCTTCCCCAGGTCGTTAAATCCGCCCGTGTCATGAAAAAGGCAGTGGCTTACCTGGAACCGTTTATGGAAGAGGAAAAGCTGGCCGCCGGTCTGGACCAAGCGTCTTCCCGCGGCAAGTTCTTGATCGCGACGGTCAAAGGTGACGTACACGATATCGGCAAAAATATCGTTGGCGTCGTGCTGCAATGCAATAACTTCGAAGTGATTGACTTGGGAGTGATGGTGAGCTTCGAAACGATCCTCGAAGAAGCCGACAAGTACGGCGTGGACATGATTGGCTTGTCTGGACTGATTACACCAAGTCTGGACGAGATGGTTACCGTGGCTCGCGAGATGAAGCGGCGCGGGATGAGAATGCCATTGTTGATCGGTGGCGCGACGACCAGCGCCAAACACACGGCGGTCAAAATCGCGCCGGCTTACGAAGGTCCTGTCATTCATGTCGCCGACGCGAGTCGCAGTGTCGGTGTGGTGGAAAGCTTGCTGAGCTCGGACCTGCGAGATGGCTTTATCGAAAAGAACGTTGAGCTGCAGGGTCAGCTTGTCGCAAGCTTCCGTGAACGCAACCAAAAGTTGGTTTCCTATCAAGAGGCCAAAGAAAAACGCTTTGCCACGGATTGGAGTTCGGTGCGAATTGACACTCCTTCCTTCACCGGGGTGAAGGTGCTGGAGGATTATCCGCTGACAGAGATTCGCGAATACATTGACTGGTCCCCGTTCTTTATGACATGGGAATTGAAGGGCAAGTACCCGAAGATTTTCAATGATCCGAAGGTCGGCGAAGAAGCACGAAAAGTGTTCGACGATGCGAATCAATTGCTTGACGAGATCATTGCCAATCAATCGTTGAAAGCACGAGCCGCATACGGTTTCTGGCCTGCCGCAAGCGACGGTGACGATGTCATCTTGTACGCTGACGATTCTCGTTCCAAGGAACTGACGCGATTCCACTTCCTGCGCCAGCAATGGGAACGTAAGGGACAAAAAGATTACCGGTCACTCGCCGATTACATCGCTCCAGTCGAGAGCGGTCGGGCGGATTACATCGGTGGCTTTGTCGTTACCGCTGGAATCGGCGCTGAAGCGTTGTCGTTGAAGTACAAACAGGCTGGCGACGACTACAACGCGATTATGGTTCAAGCGGTTGCTGACCGATTGGCCGAAGCCTTTGCCGAACGGTTGCACCAGAAGGCACGCGAGGATTGGGCCTACGGAAACGAAGAATCGTTGTCCAACGAACAAATGATTGACGAGCAATACCGTGGAATTCGACCGGCGGCTGGCTATCCGGCTTGCCCCGATCACACCGAGAAACGAACGCTGTTCGATTTATTGGACGCAGAAAAGAATACCACCGTGGAATTGACCAGTTCGTTTGCAATGACGCCGGGGGCATCGGTCAGTGGTTTGTATTTTGCTCACCCTGATGCACGTTACTTTGCCGTTGACCGTATGACCAAAGACCAAATCGAAGACTATGCCAAACGCAAGGGCATGGCGTTGGTCGATGTCGAGCGTTGGTTGTCACCCAATTTGGCATACGAACCGGAATAGCCAAATTCGAATTGCTGGTTGCCCGATGCGGCGGGAGTCGTCGAAGAAGCGGAGCAGTTAGTGCCTGTCGTTGGTTAAACGGTGGCGAACTTGCAGCTCCGCTTGCACGAACATTTCTGCTTGCAGTTCGAACTCTGGGTTAGGAGATCCCGATTCGTGCCAAGCGAAGCTTCGCCACAGCGACAGGATCGCTGGTCCTGTCGCGATGCCCTTGATTCGTTTTCGCAGGTCAAAACCGTAGGCGATCAAACTGGCGTCGACGGTGCCGTCGCGTGTGTCCAGTATTGATTGAATCCCCTGGTCCTCCAGCGGTTCACCGAGATCCACAGCGACATGCTTGATCGCTGTGATGCGTAGGTTGTGCGCTCGTCTTTTGTCACGGTTGGATAGCTTCTTCGTTTGCAAATGGGGGGCATCGACCAGCCAACTGCACATCGGGCAAAAGCAATGAGCGTCAGGTGAGTATCTCCGCTGACCAGGGGCTTGATGCAAATCAAACGAGTTGGTCAGGTAGGTGGTGAAGAACGCACAGAAGCGTTCGACTTCATGAGGATCGGGACGCGCGTTTTCTGGGATGTTCTGATAGTGCTCCCGCAGCCATTCTTGTGCCGATCCTGGCAATGACGAATGCCGGTGGGCGGTCGAGAATGACAGGAAGCCCCGATCGACTCCGTCGGCGACCCAACGCAGTAGGCGATAACTTCGTTGCTGAAGATCGATCAGTGCTTGCAGTTCGGTGATCTGAAATAGCATCGCGAGCTTCTCTTTCAACTTCTTTTCACTCGTCGTCTCGCCCTGGGACAACATGGCGGACGCTTGCCAACAGCGGTTCAGCGCGAGAATGTTTCAGCGCGAGACTGAGGGTAGACCGGCAACGGTTTGTCGGGTGGTCCTCACCGGGTTGGGGGACAGCGATTTCCCAGTTTTAACGGTGCTGTCTGATACTAGCGGCGCTGATGTGCTCTTTCGCACGGCAACTTGAAATTCGCGTGAATGTCGATGGCATTTATGCGTCATTTCAAAGTTTTGCGTGACCTAGTGTCCAACGTAACGAATGCAGCGGTGACGTACACAGCGTGCGGAACAGAAAACGTTGCATGACAAATGGGGTGCACAGGTTTGTCGGAGCTTCGTGGCAATGGGGAACGAACAGTTGGACTTGGTATGGGTGCTGATTTGCACCGGCCAGGTCTTGATGATGCAGGCCGGTTTCTGCCTGCTAGAGAGCGGCTTTTCGAGAGCGAAGAATAGCATCAACGTTGCGGCAAAGAACTTGGCCGACGTTTGCGTTGCGATGCTGTGCTTCTGGCTCGTCGGATTCGGGTTGATGTTCGGATCCAGTCACGCCGGCCTATTCGGTACGAGTGAGTTCTGTTTCGAAGCGACAAACTCGAAGTTGACATGTTTCTTTCTGTTTCAAGCAGCATTCTGCGGCACCGCGACGACAATCATTTCAGGTGCGGTCGCGGAGCGAATGAGATTCCGCGCGTATCTGTTTATTTCAGTCTTTGTTAGCGCGATTGTTTATCCCGTTTGTGGGCATTGGGCTTGGGGAGGTATCTTCAGCGGCCAGGCGATTGGCTGGCTTGCCGAACGAGGCTTTGTGGATTTTGCTGGCAGCACGATGGTTCACTCGGTTGGAGCTTGGACCTCATTGGCAGCCGTCCTGGTCATTGGGCCGCGTCTCGGCCGGTTTAGCAAGAAACGCGGTCCGATTCGTGGCAGCAGTTTGCCGAGTGCCGTTTTGGGTGCTGTCTTGTTGTGGTTTGGATGGTTGGGCTTTAACGGCGGTAGCGTCTTGGGGCTCAGCGAAGGCGTTCCAGCGATCTTGCTCAATACCTGTTTGGCGGCAGCCAGCGGTGGTTGTCTGCCACTGTTATTGTCAATCTTCTTTGGCAAGACCTTCGAGCTGTCGGATTCAATCAACGGCGTGATTGCCGGGTTGGTTTCGATCACGGCCGGATGTCATGCGGTCAGTCCTCTTGCGGCGATCGGTATCGGTGCAGCGGGCGGATTGGTTTGCATCGCGGCGACACAACTGTTGACGCAGTTAAAAATTGATGACTCGATCAACGCCATCCCCGCCCACGGAGCCGCCGGCGTTTGGGGGACCGTTGCGTTCGCGATCTTCGCCGACCCGGCATACTTTGCGGAAGGGCTTAATCGTTGGCAGCAGTTGGAAATCCAGGTTGTCGGTGCTAGTAGCGTCTTCGTGTGGACCTTTGGTGTGAGCTTGGCCGTGTTCGCGGTCGTCAATCACTTTTGGCCGATGCGAGTTGATCGCAAGACCGAGTATTGCGGACTGAACACTGCGGAGCACGACGCGAGCACCGAGTTGGTCGAATTGATGGGCAGCATGAAGCAGCACTATCAATCAGGGAATTTTCGCCGCCGAGTTCATCGTGAACCTTTCACCGAAGTCGGGCAGATCGCATCGGTTTACAACCGAGTGATCGATCGGGTTCATACGGAAATTAGTGCTCGCGAATCTGCCGAGCGACAGTATCGAGAAATCTATCAGCGAGCCTTAGAAGGAATTTATCAAACCACGCTAGAAGGTCGTTTTATCAAAGCGAACCCGGCGCTGGTGACGCTGTTGGGGTACGATAGTTCCGACGAATTGATCGCCTCAGTAAAAGATATTGCCACGCAGTGCTACGTGGATCCCGATCGCCGGAGCGAGTTTCGGGAGTTAATCGCGGACAAAGGAGTGGTCAACGATTTTCGCTCTCAGCTACGAAAACGCGACGGCAATGTCGTCTGGGTGACCGAGAACGTTCGATTGGTGTGCACCGACGCAGGAGTGCCGCTGTATTTCGAAGGGACTGTTTCGGACATCACCGAGCGGATGACCACCGAGCGATTGCAGCAAGAAAAAGAGCAGGCCGAAGCGGCGAATAAAGCTAAAAGCCAGTTTCTTGCCGGGATGAGTCACGAGATGAGAACGCCACTCAATGGGATTATCTCGATGCTCGATTTGATTGATGAAGCAAATTCAGCGGACCAACGTCGACGCTACCTTCGGATCGCGAAGCAGTCGTCGAAGTCGCTTTTGCAGCTGATCAATGACGTGTTGGATTTGTCAAAGATTGAAGCCGGAAAGCTGGAGCTTGAAAGTCAGGAACTCGATGTCATCGAGATCGTCGATGAAGCGGTCGAGATGCTTTATCATCGCGGACACGAGAAAGGTGTCCAGATGGTTCGGGAAGTTTCTTCTAAGGTTCCCGAATGTATCGTTGGAGATTCAAACCGTTTGCGACAGGTCTTAGTGAATCTGATTGCTAACGCGGTCAAGTTTACCGAGGCAGGGCACATCAAAATTGGTGTCGACCGTACGCCTCCAAGCGAAGGTGCAAACTCGCTTCGCTTCAAAGTTACTGATTCGGGAATTGGAATACCTGCGGATCGACTTGCGATCATTTTTGAATCGTTTGCACAGGCGGACTCCAGTACGACCAGGTGTTATGGCGGTACCGGGTTAGGCTTATCGATCTGCCGGCAGCTCGTTGAATCGATGGGAGGTCGAATCGGTGTCGAAAGTGTAGAGGGCGAGGGCTCAACGTTCTGGTTTGACGTTCCATTGAAAACGCCCAAGAGGGTGAAAAGGGGCGGTCGCATCGCGACCACGCCGGGCGATGAAAAACGCTCTTCATTGGAATTCTTGAAAGTCTTGTTGCTGGCTGAAGAGAGCTTGGAAAACAAGATGATTTATGACGACCTGGACCGATGGGGTGCAAGCGTGCAATGGCACCGGGACACGGACGCTCTCACGGCCTTGCCTGACTCACGAAGCTCCTTCAAGTTGCTAGTGGTCGATGATTCGGTCATGCAATCGGGAGCAATACCTGATTCCTGTCAATCGATTCCGCATCGATTGTTGATCGGAAATGTGGATGCCGAAAACTCGTTTTCCGCTATCTTGCCACGTCCGATTCGTTCGTCGCAGTTGCTCGACACAATCCATTCATCTTTGGTGCTTGAATCGCCCGACGGTTCGCCAGTCCAAAAGACCGATTTGAATTCCTACCCACCCGAATTTGGTGGCGGTCGATCGGTACTGGTTGTCGATGACAACGAAGTGAATCGGATTGTGGCGTCAGAATTACTGCGAGTACTCGGGTTCGAGGCAACGTCTGTTGATAGCGGGAAAAAGGCGATTGAGACGCTTAGCAAGAAGAGCTTTGTCGCGGTACTGATGGACTGTGAGATGCCCGAAATGGATGGGTTCGAAACAACACAGCGGTTGTTGGGGCTACACCGAGATGGAAAGCTGGCGGTCGGACGAGATGAAAAGATGGCCATCATCGCCCTTACCGCCCAAGCGATTTCGGAAGACCGCGAGCGTTGTCTGGACGTCGGAATGGACGACTACCTTACAAAGCCTATTGTCCGTGAACAATTTGCTAGCGTGCTGTGGAGTCATGTTGGTGACGCTCCAGAGGTTGTTGGTCCGCCTCCGATCGATCTTGAAGCGGTGGTCGATCGTTGCGGGGGAAGCAACGGAGCGGCGTTCGAAGTTTTGAAACTATTTTCTGATCAAGCTGTGACACTTAGTCAGCGGATTCATCATGCCGCACAGCAACCTGACCTCGACATGAAATCGCTTCGAGACGACGCGCATTGTTTGAAGGGAATGGCTGCGAACGTTTCTGCTTGCCAGGTCGAAGAAGTCGCTGGCGTAATTGAGTTGTCCGCCAAGGAGGAGTCGTTCGGATCACCCGCTGACGAAAATTCGCGTCAGTTGTTGGAACGCGTCGAGACCTGCGTCGACTGGATCAATTCCCTGTTGGAGGAAAGACAATGAGCGAGTTGAAAATTCTGATCGTTGACGACGATCCAGTGACACGGTCGATGCTGAAGCATACGTTGAATGCCCACGGCTACTTAACCGCAGAAGCAAGCGACGGTGCTGACGCGCTTGCAAAAATGGCTGCGGAAACATTTCCAATTGTGATCAGCGATTGGAACATGCCCAACATGAACGGCCTCGAACTCTGTGAACAGATCCGGAAGCACGATAGCGAAGGCTACATCTACACGATCTTATTGACATCGAACAACGCGATGGAAGATCGAGTCAAAGGGCTTCGCGCAGGCGCAGACGATTTCATTGGTAAACCGTTCAACAAAGACGAACTGCTCGAACGTATGGCCGCCGGCGAGCGCGTGCTGAATTTAGAAACACGGGAGGCTTTGATTTTCGCTCTCGCAAAACTTGCCGAAAGCCGTGATACCGACACCGGGCTGCATCTCGAACGGGTTCAACGCTATGCGAGATTCCTGACTCAGGAGTTGGTTGGCGATCCGGCGTTTGCAGATGAAATCGACGAAGAGTTCATTCAGCTTGTCTATCAGACCAGCCCATTGCATGACATTGGAAAGGTGGGGATTCCCGATTCAGTGTTGTTGCATCCTGGCAAGCTATCGAAAGACCAATTCAAACTGATGCAGTCCCATACCGTGATCGGCGCCGATTGCTTGAAGGGGGCGATTGCCAAATCGCCGAAAGCAAAGTTCCTGCACATGGCCCACGATATTGCTCGCTTCCATCATGAGAAATTTGATGGAAGCGGCTATCCCGATGGCTTGGTCGGCGAAAAAATTCCACTGGCGGCAAGAATTGTTGCCATCGCTGACGTCTATGACGCGCTGCGTTCAAGACGGATCTATAAGCCGGCGTTCTCGCATGAACGTTCGTGTGAGATTATTTGTGGCGATGCTGGATCACATTTCGATCCCCGCTTGGTAGCCGCGTTCGAACGTGTGCATGAACAGTTTGCCACAATTGCTGAGCGTTTTTCGGAGCCTAGCGAACTTCCGGGGTCGGCAGAACCGAAGGAGCTTGAGATGGTGCACTGAGTACCATCGTCAAGCTTATCATCCGATCTCGCGGCTATCGGCTTGATCGTGAACGGCGGCGTAGTCCTGATCCCATGACCAAAGCACCAAAGATCGCAAAGGTCGCTGGCTCCGGGGCAGATGCGATAGCAGGTGCGTCGGCAGCGGATGAGGCAACCACATCGATCAACAACTCTGCCGAGATGGGCAGAAGCTGAATGCCACCGCTTCCGTTTCGACCGAGCCCAAGTCCGAGTGCGAACCCGTTGGCTTGAATCGTGGTTTGGCCAACCGCAGCTGCCGTGGTTGTGAACGAAAACGACGACGACGTTTGAAAAGGCGTCGACATCATCATGGTCGACAACTCGCCGCCAAACGGTCCGCCGCCGACAGTGAACGCCTGCGATAGCTGACTTCCGGTATCGAAGGTAACGTTGCTAGGCGACGTGAGGTTGTCGGACAATTCGACACCAGTGCTCCAGAAAACCCGCCAACCTGGATCGATATCGTCCAGCGTTACGTTGACGGTTACCGTATCACCAATCTCAATTTGGTTGCCAGTCATCCCCTCTATGGAGAGATTCAAGTTCATCACGCCCGCACTTGCCGTGTTGATTCCACAAAGGAATAAGACAATCGCTAAAGCGGAAGCCGAGGATAGAAATCTCATTGAAGCTTGACTTGGTTTGAAGTGATTCCGGCAAAAAGGTTCGGTTGCACTGATCGCAACTGTTGCACTGATAGCAACTGTTATGCCGATCCCGCTAAGACCGCTTGTTGTCGCGGTAAGGGGGGACGCAACATGTTAGGAACCTGTGAAGCGTGAGCAAACTATAGTCACAGGTCCACACTCGCGAAGTGGCGATTTCGGGTTTGACTCGAGAAGGTCGCGATTGGTTCCAATGTGACAAGGCGAACGTTGTTTCAATCAATTCACTGACGGATAGTGTCGCGATAGTGTTCCGCAAATAAGGCAAGGTCGTGTTCGAAATGTTGGCGCATTTGGTCTGCTTTGTCGTCAGTTGCACGCAGAATCGCGGAGGGGTGGTAAGTCGACATGGTCCATGCGGACTGGTCGGTTTTTTGAATGAGGCCACGTTGTTCTGTCAGTCGAAAGTTTGGCCCGAAGACCGCGCGTGATGCGGTTGCTCCAAGGCAGACAAGGAACTTCGGTCGCAACAGTTTTAGCTCAGCATCTAGCCAAGGACGGCAGGCGGCTATTTCTCTTGCGGAAGGCGTCTTATGCAATCGACGTTTGCCGGATCGGGCAAACTTAAAATGCTTGACGGCGTTGGTCACATAAAACTGATCGAGGTCGAATCCAACGTCATGTATCGCTTGTCGCAACAACTGACCGGCAGGGCCAACAAAAGGAATGCCTTCGCGATCCTCTTGGTCACCGGGTTGCTCACCGACAAAGACAACGCTGGCATCGTGTGGGCCGTGTCCAAATACAGTTTGCGTTGCGTCTTGGCAAAGTTGGCAACCTTCGCAATGAAGAGATGCTTGTCGGAGCGTATCGAGGTCCAGCGGTTGGCGATCAATCGCGTCCGGGATGTAGGCTTGAGCGCTGGCGATCTGGTCGGTCATGCGAATCATTTGTTCGACACGACGCGGAGCCTCGCGAAGCATTTGGTCAATCAATTCTGTCTCAGGCAACGTAGGCCAATGCTTCATTGGCATTTCTGCCTTCATCGCCTTCGTTTTGATTCGAGCAGGGTTAAAGATGTTCGCGTAATAGGTTTTCCAAAGTGTTTCCAGTTCGTCGTCGTTTGGTGCAGCGCTTCGAGGCATGCCTTCGGAAAAGTGAAGGGCTTTGCCGTCCCAGTGGCAGGATTCCGTGGGCGTCATGATCGTCCATCGCATTACGTCAAACCGTCTGCGAAAGAACTCTGCCGTTGGTTTCAGTACGTAGTGGTCAGGGCGGTGCCATGCGATGTAGTGGTCGCCAAGTTCATCGACGACACGCCTGAATCGCACGAAGGCTTTCATCTTGTGCGAGTCTCGGCGGACCGCTTTTTCAAGCTTCGATAGCTCAATGACATCGGAGTCACTGGCGATCTTCAACAGGTGCTTTTCGCCATGAGTGAGTCGCCATAAAACGCGATAAAGCAATTCCCATCGCCCGGGGTAGCAATGGTAAGAGACTTGTTGGGCGAGTTGGATAAACGCGACCGGAACGTTGACTGTTTCGTTCGACGGTATCGGGGCAGGGGAGGGCGGGGGAGTGGATTCGAAGAGTCCCAGCGGGGGTGTGTCTGTGCAACTCCGTTGATCGATCCAATGAATCTCCGTTGGCGCGATTTCACTTTTCAGTAGGTCTCTTGCCGACTGACGCCAATCATCGAAACAGGTGACTTGGAATTGCAACATTGCGACTGTTCAGACTTGTCCGTTCTGCGCACTGCCCATCGCATCGAAAAGCATCAACTGGCGTTGTTTGGTTTCGGTTTTTTGTTTCAGGTCGAGGCTGTCGATCGACAACGGACCGGGGTGGCGATCGGAAGTAATGAGGAACGGGCGGGCACGCCGGTAGACAATCCCGAGTTTCGCCAGGTCTTCATCTCGGATCGCGTGATAACGGCGTGTGCTAAGAATTCGCTTCACCCCGCGTTCACCGACACCGGGGACACGCAACAGCAATTCGCGAGACGCGCGATTCACGTCGATCGGAAAGACTTCACGATTAGCAAGCGCCCAAGCATGTTTCGGATCGAGATCCAGCGACAGGTTTGCTTGGTCGGGAGTTGTCAGTTCGTTCGCGTCAAACCCATAAAAACGAATTAGCCAGTCAGCTTGATAAAGTCGGTGTTCACGCAACAGTGGCGGTGCCGTTCCAGGTAACCGACTGTCGGCGTGTGGAATGGGACTGAACGCGCTGTAGTAAACACGCCGCAGTCGGTGGGTTCGATAAAGATGGCTGCTGGTATCAAGGATGTCACGATCACTTGTCTGCGTCGCACCGACAATCATCTGTGTGCTTTGGCCTGCGGGAGCAAACTTCGGTGCCTTCATTCCCTTTTTTTGATCGCCGGCTGTTTCTTCGCGACGGACATGAATCCGACCCATCGTGTCTTCGATTTCGTCACGTTTCTTTTCGGGTGCGAGCGTTTTTAAGTCTGTGATCGTCGGGAGTTCGACGTTCACGCTCAGGCGGTCGGCGAAAAGTCCTGCACGCTCGATCAACTCTTCGTTCGCACCGGGAATTGTTTTTAGATGGATGTAGCCGCGGAACGACTCCCGTGTACGTAGCGTTTCGGCGACTTCGACGAGTTGCGACATCGTGTAGTCAGACGAGCGAATGATGCCGCTGCTTAGAAAGAGCCCTTCGATGTAGTTGCGACGGTAAAAGTCCATGGTCAACCGCACGACTTCTTCGACCGATAAACGAGCCCTCGGTGTATTGCTGCTGACGCGATTGACGCAGTACTGGCAGTCGAAAATGCAAACGTTGGTCAACAGGATTTTTAACAGCGAAACGCAACGGCCATCCGGGGTGTAGCTGTGGCAAATTCCCATCCCCTCAGTGCTGCCGAGACCGCCGCTGCTCTTCCGCTTAGATCCGCTGCTCGCACAGGACGCGTCATATTTTGCCGCATCCGCCAGAATGGCAAGTTTTGATTCGATTGATGAAGAAGACAAAACGCGCTTGACCGATCCCTGAATCCAGTGCTGCAACTAATCTCGACACTGCAATTCGCAGTGCTTCCAAACCCAATGGGAAACCAACGGTTGGGAATGGACCATGGTGTCGGTAACCGTCAAAAATCGCTGCGGTTAACCAGGATTTGTTGCCGGATGAAGGAGCCAATCAATCGACAACACGACACTCCCCCTGGCTGGGTTCGGCAAGCCGACGCAGGAACGTTTCCATCACCGGTTCCACGGCGATCGCGATCGTATTGATCGAAATGTTGTGGAATTCGTTGCGTCGGAGGATGTCTAGCAAGATTGCTGAAGGGTTCACTAGTTGTCCGATCGTCGGCTGTCCATCGGTCAAAATGAAAACGGCTTCGACTTGCGCGTCGAACTCTAGTGATTCGCGGAGGGCGGCATAGGTATTGGTACGGTTGCCGGAAACGAGATTGCTAACATAACGGATCGCTTCCATCTTCTGTTTTTTATCCGCTTTCACGAGTTCGGAACGCCATTGATGGACACTGGTGTCGAAAACCAAGATGCCGAATTCGCATTCTTCATCGAGACCTTCGATCGCAGAAATCAACTCGCGTTGCGCACGTTGCATTCGGGTTTGCCCATAGACCAACGCATTCATGCTGCCGCTTCGATCAAGCACGAACAGAAGGCGTTTGGCGTATATCTCCATCCCGTAGTAGTGCGACGGATGCAAACGCTTTTCGCGAAGGTAGGTCGCGGCCGTCGTATCGGCCGCCAGCGACATCTTTGTTGGCTTCGGGAGTGAATCGGCCGATGGTGCCGTATTGGCTAGCTTAGGGCGCCCCGCATCGGTTGTTGGTTCGACTTCTGATTCCGCAACCTGTCGGTTCGATTGGAGATTTTGAAGCACTTTCGCGAGTGCATTTGTGCCTGATTGAAGATCGCGGGGCGCAGGCGAGACTTGGCCGGGTTCTCGATCTAAGCCCAGTGACTTGCGCCAAGCGGAATAGCGTTCTTGGTCCCCGAGGAAATCATCGATCGTGACGCGATCGCATTCCTGTTCCAGCAAGTACGCGAGTTGACCGTCGACGCTTAGTGCGAGAGTTGCAAGTGTTTCCCATCCGTCCGGATGGTTCATTTCGATCAATGACCGGGCAAGCGTGAATCGAAATCCGTAGCTCGCTTTGAAATGTTCGGAGTCAATCAGCTTTGCTAACCGATCGATCGCGCGATGGTGTTGATGATGTCCCAGTGTTTGTGCGGCAGCGAGTACCCAAGTGAAGTTGGGCATTTCCAAAACGCTACAAAGGACGTCGGTGGATTCTGGCACGTCGACACGACCGACGAATTGAATCATTTGGACGATGCCGTCAAGGATCTCGGGCGAGTCGGGATCAAGCGAGCGTTTGAATCGGGGGTCTTCTTTCAGCTTGTTTAAAGCAGCGATGACGGTCGGCAACGCTTCGATTCGATGTTGGTAGTCCTGCCCAATCGAATGGATTGCCATCACACGAGCATTGTCATGCCGACCGGTCAGTTGTTGCATCAATCGGGCATTCACACGATCAGCCGCACAAATGACTGACGAGCAACCGAGCAGAAGTAATACGGCGAGAGAGCGGCATGTCCAACGAGCGAGGCACAAAGATTGGCCACGATGGACTGCAGATCGATCGAGATCTCCCATTATTCTCCCTCGTCTGATGACTTCATGTTTGATCGAGTTGACGACCCGAACTTCACATGTCCATGTTAGCGGGCTGTCGACAGGCAGGCAAAGAGATCAGCTTGCTTCATGAATCTGCAGTTCGATTTCGCTGGCAAGGTGTCTAACGATTTCATCGGGTTGGCTCGAATCGGGAACGCTGAAAACCAGCAGCAGCGTGTTGGATGGTTGCAGGAGATGCTGGATTTCGAGGCAAAGCGATTCGCTATCCTCTGATTCCGAATCCCAAACCGCTTGATCGTTTAGCAGAACACGAGCGGTAGAAGGGGGAGTCGGGCAGATGGACAAGACGACGGTCGAATTCGGTGTCAAACCGGTTGGACAGTTAAATCGACGTTGGTAGTGAACGTCGCCGCCGGTTTCAATTGGCTCGGTCAACGTGTCAGGGGCATCCGTTCGAATTGCTTGGGCGATATCGTTGGTCCAGCGAACCCAGGGGCGGCGCAAACGAATGATGTGCATCAGAACGATTCGATGGGAGCAAAATGAAAACCGCCGGTGATTAAACCACCGGCGGCTATGAGATTGATTTAGTTGTAACGCAATCGGTTTCGAATCGTCAGGCGTCGATAACTTTCCAGGGCGGCACCTTAGAAGGTTTCCAGGATCGCATCGATCGCGTCGCGGTATTCATCGAACTCTGCGTGCAGCAAGTCATCGCTGGTTTGGACGAAGTTGAAGTCCTGCATCATTCCAAAGAAGCGAACGCCCTTGCCATCGCTGGTAACGACGAACTGGTCTGCCTCGAGGCGAGCCGTCTTCACTGCTCCGGCGCTGTCGATGATGGTAAGCAATGCTGCGTCACGGGCTTGGTTCAATGCGACTTGTGCATACTCGGCATCGAATTCACCGCTGGCGATGAACATCGCTTGTGATCCATCGTCGGCCATCTGAACTGAGCCACCTGAAACGCCGGTGATGTCGCTACCGGTGTTGATGATGTTCGCATCCAGATAGGTTTTGGCCAGCAGGTCCACACGTTGCTGTGCACCTTGCAAGCCGATCGCATTCAGGACTGGACCTGACTCGTCTTCACCACCCGCTGGGCTGATGACGATTTGGGCGCGGCGGCTGCCTGTGTAAAGAACCGATGACGGAACATCGTATTCGACCACGTAGGTTCCTGGCTCAAGTCCGGTGAAGGAGTATTCGCCGTCGTTGTTGGTGTACACGGCTGCGATTTGAGTTTCACCGCTGTCGGTGACTTGGTACAGGTGAATTTTTACACCGCCTAGGGCACGCTCGTCTTCGTCTCGGACGCCATTACGGATCGGTGTCGCGTTGTTGTTGGCAACCGCTTCGGGGTTTTCCAGGTGGTCAATAAACAGTTGGCCCGAGATCGTCGATGGAATGAATTGTGGTTCATCTTCACCGATGATGGTCACGGTTGCGGTTTGGTCGACCGTGTTGCCTTGGTCGTCGGTAATCGTGTAGCTGACAACGATGACTTCCGTTTCACCGGTGTCCAGATCGTTGTATTCCGATGGTGTAACCACCAAACGGTTGTTGGCCGCATCGATGGTGACACCCTTGGCATCGCCACTGGTGATTGACGCGTTGATCACGCTCAGCGGATCGCTGTCCGGATCCGATGCACCAGCCAGCAGGTCGACGGTACCGTTGTTGTCGTCTTCGTTGAACGAGATAGTGATCGGGCCGGTGACCGTTGGGATGCCTTCATCGCGGCCTTCGATCGTAACGGTCGCCGTTTGGCTAACCGGTGCGGTTCCGTCGGTGACTTGGTAAGTGAAGGTGATCACTGCGGATTCGCCCGCGTTCAAACTACCGTAAACGGTCGGATCGATCGTCAGGTTTGCACCCGAGCGAGTGATTCCGCTATCGTCGCCAGAGACCGTAACGTTTGTAATCGAGAGCGTGTCGTTGGTATCCGGATCGGATGCACCGTCAAGCAGCGACGCCGTCTGCGTTCCCTGGTCTTCGTTGTAAGTAAACGACAACGCATTTCCGACAACCGGAGCGTCGTTGACGCCGGTGATCGTGATCGTTGCGGTTTGGGCAGCCGAACCCGAGTTTCCGTCAACGACGTTGTAGCTCACGACAACAATTTCTGACTCGCCCGCGGCAAGTCCGTTGTAGTAAGACGGGTCGAACGTCAGTGTGTTGCTGTTGACGACATTAAACGGAGTCGAGTCACCACTGACGGTTGTGAAGTTAGCAACCGATAGCGTGTCGGTGGTGTCGGGGTCGGTCGCACCAGCCAGCAAATCGATCGAGGTCGCCGCATCGTCTTCGGTGACGGTCGACGTGATTGCCGCGCCGACCGAGGGAGCGTCGTTGACGCCGGTGATGGTGACGGTCGCGGACTGGGCAGTGGTTCCGCCGTTCCCGTCAACAAGGTTGTAAGTGTAGACGATGACTTCGGATTCGCCGGCTGCCAACGCGTTGTACACCGACGGGTCGATCGACAGGGTTGAACCGTTGACGGTGATGCCACTATCGTCGCCCGAAGCGAGGTTCAAGCTATCGATCGATACGGTGTCACCTTGGTCGGCGTCAGACGCACCTGACAGAAGGTCAAGGCTGGTGCTGTTATCGTCTTCGGTGGCAGTCAGGGTCAGAGGACCGTTGACCGTCGGGGCGTCGTTGGCACCGTTGATCGTGATCGTCGCCGATTGTGCAACGGTACCGCCTTCGCCATCGACGATGTTGTAGTTATAGATGATCGTTTCGGTCTGGCCTGCGGGCAGCGAGTTATAGGCTGCTGGTGAAACGGACAGGCTGTTGCCGTTCACCGTGATTCCGCTGGCGTCACCGCTGACGACCGACAGGCCGCTTACCGAGAGCACGTCACCGGTATCGGGATCCGAAGCACCGGTGAGAAGGTCGACCGTGGCATCGGCGTCGTCTTCGCTGAATGTCCGGGTGACCGGGCCTGAGACGACAGGATTTTGGTTCGGCGTGTCGCCGTTGATCGTGATCGCGACGCTGGTGTTGACCGTTCCGCCGTTTCCGTCGGTGACTTGGTAGTTGTAGGTCACCGTAACGCTTTCGCCGTCATTCAGAGCGGCATAGGCCGAAGGGTCGACAACGATTTGGTTGTTCGTGTCATCGACCGTGATTCCCGAGTCGTCATCGGAGCCTGATTGAACAATGCTGATCGCGTCCAATGTGTCGCCATCGACATCCGACGCGTTTTGCAGCAGGTCGATTGTGAACGATGAAGCGTTCTCGCTACGTGATTCTGAAATTGGACCAGAAACGACGGGAGCATCGTTAACGCCATTGATTGTCAGCGTCAGTGTTTGTGCAACCGTTCCGCCATTTCCGTCACTGATCGTATAAGTACCAACCAAGACAACGTTCTCGCCGACCTTTAGCGAGTTGTACGCAGAAGGAGTCAGGTCAACCGAGTTGCCGTTCAGCGTCGCGCCGGAGGTGTCACCACCGGAGAAGCTGAAGTTCGTCACCGACAATGTGTCGCCATCGGGGTCGCTTGCCCCGGCGAGCAGGTCGATGCTACGGGCCGCGTCGTCTTCGGTCGCCGTTTCGACCAAAGGCGTTGTCGTCAACGTCGGCGGGTTGTTGATCGTGGCTCCAGTGCTGATGGTGACTCGCGAGCCTTCGCCAAGGCTGATCATGTCTGCCGTCACCGCCGCGTCTTCGCCGTAAAGCGTCAGCGAGTCAGTGTTCTCACCAGGATTGATATCGATGATCAGCGGGTTGGAATCCGAAACCGGCTGGCTAAGAAACACTTCGATACGGAACGCGTCGAACGGTTCGATCAACTGGCCGTTGTCATCTGCGTCGCGTACACCGCGTTCGAGAATATCGCCGACACCGCCGATTGCCGAGAAACCGGTGGCGGCGTCAAAGACACCGTCGTTAAGGAAATCGTAGAAGTCATCGCCGCCGTTTAGCGTGCGGCTGCTCGTGTCCAGGTTGAATTCGATCGCGTCACTGTTCGGGGTGACTCCGTCTGCCAGGAAGGGCGCGAATTCAGTGAAGTTGAGCGGGACTGTGTTGTCGAAGTTAGACGTGAAGATCAGGTTGGGAACATTGACGTTGCCCAATTCTTCCGCCTTGAACACGACTTGGAATCCGAGATCTAAGCCGTCTTCACCTCTAAGGAACGAGGGCTCTTCGATTTCGAAGTCACCGGCTTCATAACCAAAGGTATCGATCAATGCCGCTTGAAGGGCGGTGCGGAATCCGCCTTGGATTTGAGCCAGGGAGACATCGACGGACGCCGAAGTGCCTTCCATCTCGATTGTCAGGAAGCCCGACGAGCTGTCTCGAATCGCTTTGTCAATGACGATCCGCTGACCTTCACGCAAGACCGGTTGCAAGATACCACCCTGACTGACCCCGATGTCAGGATAGAGCGAAAAGACTCCGGTGTCGTCGCCAAAACCACGAAGGTCGGCATAAGACACTTCTAGAAAGAACGAGTTTTCGATCCCGGTTCCAACGGTGACCACGCCGTTGTTTTGCGGAAGCAAGTTGTCGTCGCGATCACGCGCGTTAAGGAACAGTTCGACCAGTGACGTCATCTGTTCGCCGCGGGCAACCGCGTTGATGACCATCAACGCGTCGCTTGGCGTGACGGCACCGTCGTTATTGACGTCTACTTTGCGACCGTCAAAAGGGCTGACCCCTGAATCGACCGACTCACCGAGCGCCCCGCTGCGGTTGGCTGCGATGTAGTTGATGACCATCAACGCATCGCTGGGTGAAATGTTGCGGTCTTGGTTGACGTCTACTGCGCTCCAATGGTTGTGGGCTTCGTTGAAGTCAGCGGCCAGCAACTGCCGCTGCTCAAGAGCTTGAGAAGTCAAACGTCGCTGATTGCTCACGCGACTGGTGCGACGCTTGATGGATCGTTCCGCACTCTGGGCTTTCTGACGGCGGAGCAACTGACGCAGGCTTTTCATCTGGAAATCCGGAGAGATGAAGTAGAACGTATTAGCCGGGGACTCGGAAATTCGGTCGCTTGGCAGGTCGGAGGAGGTCGTATTCTGTTGGCGAAGACCCCGCATTCGCTGGAAAGAGGGGCCGCAAAAATTAGCCAAGCTGAATATTGGCCCTATATTATCTCCCTCTCCTGCTTTATCAACGTTCTGGTTGTGTCGGAAATCGGACCGTAGGGCTTGGGCTTAGATGGGGGCCAACCCTAAGAGTTCCAGTTTTTCCGCTTAAAACCGTCTGCTAAGCGACAGGTCAGAGAGAGATCCCGTCGGGAACCCCTGCAAATTCCCGCAAAAAATGCCCTCAAAGTCCGTAAAAAGACTGGTTGAGGCACCTTCCGCGACATCTGCCTGCAGCAGACTATCGGACGAGGGATCACCGGCACTTGCGTCCGATGTCTGTTTGCCCGCAGAGTTCAACATTGTTGATTTTTCGGTGATATTTTGGCCGAAAAACTCACGTTGACCGTCTAAAGAATTCCAAGCATTTTCTTGCTTGGAGTGCAATGAATACAGGAAATCCGCCGTGCTAGGGTCGATTTCCTGCGTGGATTCACCTTCGCCTGAGGCGTCGGCGACCAGTTCGCCTTCCCCCTGGGCACTTTGGCGACCCAAGTAGTTGATCACCGCAAGTGCGTCGATCGGAGAGACGATGCCATCATTATTGACGTCGACGTGAAATCCTGAAGGATCCAGGCTCGTCAGCGTACGGGACCCTAGCCGTCCCAAGTCGTTGATGACAGCAAGAGCATCTCGGACGCTGACAATGCCGTCTCCGTTCACATCTGTCGGAGTCTCAGCGTTATATCTTGGGCTGTCGACACGTTTTACCGCCAAGCCGATCGACCCCATCGAAGCATCAATTTGCAGCGGAATCGCTGCCGAATCGAACTGATAAATCACATTCGACGAGTGAGTTTGGAGTTCGTATTGGCCAATCGGGAGGTTGTTGATGGGGAGAATTCCCTGGTTGGTATCCCCCCCGATGGACTGTTGGCCGAATCGGATCGCGCTGATCAGAATTTCGGTTTCGGCATGGCCTGCGACGACGACTTTTGCGATTCGCCCTTTGGGATCACTGACGACGAGCTGTCCGGATTGGCCGGCTTCGATCCAATTGCTGGTGACACGATCGATCAATTCGCCACTGCTGTCATACGCCGTGACGCGGGCATAGCTGCCGCCTTCGAAACCGTAGCCGCCGAGATCGGTCGCAACAAAGTCGATTGTCATTTCGCCGGTCGGCACAGAACTGGTCGCTTGCAATTGGCGATCGCTGCCGAAACTGTCTTTCCAAGATCCGCTATGGGTATCGAACGCTTGTAGGACTTTTCCGAAACCGGTTTCAGAGGTGGAGTCGAAGTTTCCGATGCGTCCGTCGACATCTTCACCGATTGCTGAAAGCACCCAATCACCTGACGCTTCGACAATTCCACTGTCGATCGTCGCGGCCAGGTACTCGGTGTAGTCCAGATCGCTGCCATCAGATTTTTTGAGCTCGAGTGCAACACCTGAAAGCAGCACTTCGTTTCCGTTGCGGACACCATTGGCGTCGCTATCTAGAAACGCATAAACGCCTCCGAGTCCAGAAAATGCCGGGACAAGCGTCGAAGCGGATAGAACCTCGCTGGTAATTCCTGTCGCGGTATCAATCGCACGAAACTCGAGAGTTGATTGGGATGTGACGGGCACATCCAAGTCAAAATTGACAGAGGTGTCGTCACTGGTGAGTGCGGTTTGCCAATCACCATTGTCGAGTCGGTATTGCAATTCGCGAATTCGGGCGAGAGTGATATCGCTTTGCGGACCTTCGCTGTTCTTATTGGCAAGTGTGTCGACTGCCGCGGTTCCTTGGATCGAAAACGCTTGGGACTCTTGGTCAAATGTTGCGATGGCGTCGAGTTGCAATGGAACGTCGGCGACATCGAATATCCCGTCATTGTCGCTGTCCAGCCATCCGATCATCGCCAGGGTGTCGGCGTCGGTAACGCCTTGATTGAACGCTTCGACGGATGATGCCCCGCCTCGCATGATGCTGGTTTGTTGGACCCAACCCGGGGTTGGATTGTCAGCCGCGTTGATATTTTGCGCGTTGTAGTAACCGCGTTTGTCCGTCCAACTGCCAGCTCCCGGGTATTCATCACGGGCCCAGAAAATATGTCCCATTTCGTGCGTGAACGTTGAAACCGGGCGACCGTTGGGAATCACCACGAACAGCCCGCCCGCGTAAGCAAACGCGCCGATAAAACCGCCCTGTGCGAAGTACCCGTCCGCATCATTGGATGCGTCGACGACAAAGACGGTAAACGCCCAGTCGGTCTGGTGCGTCTGGCGTTGCGAGTCATTGAACAGATGAACCGCACGCTCGATCGAAGGGGCATCGCCATAGCCCAAATCGGTCAGCCAATTGCCTACGTAGCGCTGAAAGACATTGCTAGTTCGCGAAATCGGCTCGTAACCGGTTTCGACCGGGTTTTTCGCGTAAGTATCGTCGATCACCCAGTCCAGCGTATGAACCGATGTCTGTGTCGCAAGCAGATCCGACCACCACTGAAGGCTTTGGTCGATTTTTGAAAGCGTGGCATCGATTTCCTGGGCATCCCAGTTCTCGGTATCTGGATCGATTGATCCGTCACTTTCGAAAAAGACGGGAGTGACCGTGATGGAGCCGAGCAGGAACTCACCGGTATCGATCGGAGTCGCCCCAAAAGGGACGTCTGCGGCCATCAACTGGCGTGCCTCGCAGGATTGAAAATAAAGCCGACGGGTTCGCTTCTGTAAGTTCCGACCAGCGCGTTTCATCATCCGTCCTTGAATCAGACCGCGAACGGCGGACTCGATGTCCCGCCGTGCTTTCGATCGACAGTCAGAAAACGCATTGGTTGTCGTCGGATTGGTCAGCTGTTGCTTCATCGCTGGTGTCGTTCACGGTCGGGTGTGTTGCCCTGAATGGCGAGCTCTGATGCCCCCCGTTGCGTCTTTTGCTGGAGGCAAAGTGACGGCGGGAAGTATTCGGTAGCTCGCTGTAGAGCAAATAAACGTTCACCTGGGATGCTAATCAGATGTCCGCGGAAACCGCGGAGCTGACTGGTCAATCAACTGTACACCGACGGACGAAGCCGCACTGGTTTTCTGCTTGTATCGACTTTCCCTTCTGTGTGGAAACTTATAGCGATGCGAAGAACTGGTCGAGTCCGTTTTCCTCGGTGTCGGACGAGGATGCACCGGCTTTGTCCTTGGCCAGATCATCAACAATCGAATCAAGCTCGATCACTTCAGGCAGGTCAAAGATGCTCGATGAATCGTCTGACTCCTCGGTCAACAAGGTCGTTCCGACAAGCAGTTCGTCTTCCGAATCGCTATCCGAATCGTTGTCAGTATCCAATGGCAGGAAGGCTGACTGATGCAGTAGTACGTCACCGGCAGCGGTGGTCGAACTCGCCAATACTCCAGGGGAGGACGCGAAGTACGATCCCGCGAGCCCTTCGCCTTCACCACCGGCAGCCGAATTAGTACGAGCCAAGTAGTTGATGATGGCCAAGGCGTCGGTGACCGACATCAAGCCGTTTCCGTTGACGTCAGGATAAAGCGGTGACGTGACGGGGTTGGTTTGCAAATCGACCGAGCCACTGCTGCCACCGTTACGAGCGATCGCATTGATCACTTGCAAGGCATCGATGGGGGTGACGCCACCGCTGTTGTTGACGTCGTATCGGTTCGACGGGTTGGTAAACGGGTTTGTCGAGACGAAGATTTCGTAGTCTTCGACTTCACCGTAGCCGCCTTCGCCCGTCGGCAAAACGCCGTTGGTTTCGCTCAGTCGGAATCGAGCATAGGTCGAACCGGCCAGTGCCGAAGCCGGGACAGTGATGTCCACGTTGACGGTCTGGTTGCTCTCTAGCGGAGTCCCACCAAGTCCAGTCGCGGCCGTTCCGAAACGGTAACGTTCGCTTGTTTCGAATTGGCCATTCTGGTTCCAGTCGAACCAAGCATCGACGTAAACCTGAGTTCGGCTGGCGTCTTGGTTGTTGACATTGATGCCGACAGGGAACGTGAATCCCGCTTGGAAAGACGATGGCAGTGTGATGCCATCATCACCGGTGTCCGCGTTTGGCAGTTCGGCGTCCGCATCGGCGGTGACATTGCCACCCAAGCTGAAGCCAGGGTCGACGCTGTGAATCGGGCCGCCTTGGGCCATCGTGCTGGCGTATGGAGCAGGGGCATCGCCATAGTCGTATCCTGAACCGATAAAGATCGTCAGTTCCGTACGACCATCCGCTTGGTTCGGCTGCAATTCGTTGCCGACTTGGTCTTGGACAACCAAGCGATCGACTGCGCCGAAGCCACTGACACCGCCCGTACCTTCCAGGAAGACTCGCACGTCGACGATCGAAGTGCTGACGCCGACTAGGTTTTGGCTATCGATCGCTTGTTGGATTGATTCGGCAATTTCTTCTTCCGACAAGTCGATCGCGATATCGATCGGCACGGTTGGTCCATTACCAGGCAATCCGATCTGTGTTGCGTTGGAATTGGTCACGTCGACCGAATACGTCGAGTCACCGCCCAAGAACAAGCGACCGAAACCGGCGTTCGATGGGGCCAAGCCCAAGTTCGTTCCGCCGATCGCTCGGACCAATGCGTCGACTACCTCATCGAGCTGTCGCCTTGGTTGATCGAGACACGAACCGCGTTCTGGTTGACTAGCAATCCGTCGACATCGAACTCGAAGTCAACGATGTTGATCGAACCCAAGCTGACTTGGATCGACTGGCCGTCGAAAACATCGGCGGTGCTGGTACCTGGGATGGCTGGGATTTGGATTCCAAACCCGGTTTCTGTCCCAATTTTGCCACTGACTTGCAATGCCCCGCTGGTGCTGCTGACGGTTGACAGCGGAGTGCCGCCGACCAGTTGCAACGTTTCACCAGAAGAGCGAGCGGTGAAGGACAGCGTCGCGTTCGCATTGATCGCGTCGGCGAGCAAAGCGACAAAGTCTGCCGCGTCACCTGCGGCTGGAATCACGACTGGGATTGCCCCGCCGCCGACGGCATTGTTGGAATCGAATTCGAAGGTCCGCGTGACGTTGCCGTCATACAGATTCAGCGAGATTCCGTCAGCGGTGGTGGCGTTTAACCCGGCAAGGAAGTCGACAATCAGGCCGGTTTCGTATTCGAACACGGTCGGCTGATTCAAACTGTCGACGACGGTCAACTTCGCACCGTCTGGGTAGACGGTTCCTGCACCGGCCTGGACGATCGCATCGCTGCCATCAACCATGCGGATCAGGTAGGTCGAGTTGTCTTCCCATGATCCCGCGATCGGGGTCAGGCGAATAACGTTTGTCGACGGGTTGTAAGCGAAGCGATAGTGCGTGCCTTCAACAAGTGGCTGTCCGTTGCGGAACAAAATCAGCGAACTGGTGGAAACGCTGGAGTCTTTGATACCGGTTCCGGGAACGGTGTCCGAGGGGGCCAAACCGTCAACCAGTTGGATTTCGAAAGCGTCTGGTCGAGTGCCCAGGACGGTCGCACGTCCGGCGTCGAGTCCGATACCGGGGGCGTACGGTTGCAGCAACGTAACGCGAGGGCCTTCCATGTCGCCGCGATCGAATCCGCCACGGTCCTTGAAGATCCGTTCGCCCAAGCCGCTTGGCGGTTCGACATCTGGATCGTCAACACGGAGTTGTCCGTTGACGTCATAAATCGGAGCGAGTACCGGCGATGGCGAAATGCCAAGTGCGTTTCGAACTGTCGTCAGGCTTGCGCGATCGGGCAATGAGTCGATCGAACTGTCGATGATTCGAGAACCGGACGCAGGGGCGAAGACGAAGTTCGCCGGGTCGACGAACACCGATTCGGAGGTCGTCAAAACCTGAGCCGATTGACCCAAGCTGACACCGGTGTCGGTGTTGTTGGTGTTCTTGTAGTACGAGTTACCACCTGAGATAAACCCGCCGTTATCGCCAGTCAGCGAGATGCCGGTTTCCGCGTTGGCGATCACGTTGTTCAGCAACGTCGGTGAAGAACCGCCGCTGATGCTGATGCCCAAGCCGCCCGCCGTGTACGTGTCGACCGGAACGCTGCTGATCGCACCGATCGCGTCGATGTCTGCACCGAGAGCACTGCCGTCGGTGTCGCCTTGACGCAAGTCGGTTAAGCGAACAAACGCGAAGCGGTCGTTGGGGCCGAAACCGAACTGGTCAATATCGATTTGGTTTGTCAAACCGCCGATCGTGCCGACGTTGACGAACGATTCGCCATCCCGGCTGATTTCGACCATCACCGATTCGATCGCACCGGTTTCGAAGACGACCAAGTCACCAGCCGCGGTTCCGCCACCGGTCAAGTAATTGTCGGTGAACTGGACGGTCAATGTTCCGCCCAAGCCCAGCGAAACCGTCGACAGTCCGTCAACTGGTTCAGGACCTCGGCCCGTCGAATCGGGACGACCGAGAGCGGCTTGAGGCGTTTGGTGGGTCAACGTCGGAGGCGTGCCGCCCGCATTCGGGTCATAGTCCGCGACAACGTCGGCGAACGAAATCAAGCCTTGATCAAACAGAATCCCATTGTAGGTGTCTGAAGGCGAGCTCGTGCCGGCGATGATCGAACCACCGATGATCGTGTTATTGACGATTCGGTCGATGTTGACAGGGTCGAGAATCGTTTCGTTGAGCGAAACGTCAAGGCCTTCGATCTGAATTCCGCCAGTCCCGTTGAAGGCGACAATATTGCTTTGGACAACGACACCGGGGACGTAGTGGTCGGAGTTCAGCTCGACCAAGTTACGCGGGTAACGGACGACCGATGGCGTGTCGTTTCCGGCAACAATCGCGTTCGCGTCGTGCTGGATCGAGATACCGTATTCCGAGTTGTAAAGGAAGCGGCTGTTTTCGACCATGATGACCCCTTGGGCGGAGCGATCACGGTTGCTATCGCCACGCAAGCGGGACTGGTCTACTGCGGCCAATGCGCGGTCAGCGTTCGAGACAGTGACATCGCCAACCAAGTTGATTCGAGTGTCGATACGTTGAACCGACTGAATGTTTGCAGGCGGTGTCACGTTCGTATCAAAGCCGGTGCTTGGAACGGCTTGGACATCCATGACGTTGCGAACATCGGTCCGATTGATCGAACTGATGATGCTCTTGGCAACTTCGGTTGCGGTTTGTGGACGAAGCAGACCGGTGTCCTGATCGGTAACCTTCAGCGATACCGGAACGCGAACACGCCCAGGTGTGACTACGCCATCGAAGTCAAATTCGAAGTCGATCGTCGAGCGACCATCAGTGATCGAGAAGACTTGGCCGTCGACGAGTTCACTGGCCGGACGAGCTTCCAGTGTGATCGCATCGCTCAACCGTTCATTACTATTGAATTCACGGAATTGCAGGCCGTTGACGCTGGTGATGTACTCGCTCGCGTCACGGATTTCGACTTGGTAGGAGCCGGTGACCAAGCTGCTGCGTGGATCATCAGGTTCAGGGAAAGCGAATCGTGTGTCGGTGACGAACGAGGTATCGATTCCGGATCCGGCAGGCCGATCGTCGACGACTTGTTCGCCGCGTTCAGCCAAGCCGATGATGAAATCGTCGAGATAGATACCGTTGAAGTCGTTGTCACGCGAGCCGGCAACCGGCGTCGCACCGTACTGGTCGACATAACGCTGCGATGCGTTGATAAACGGACCTGAGTCGGACAGGTTGAAACCTGGCAAGGAAACGCGGGCGCCGTTGACCGGAATGTAATTCGGGGTGCGTTGTCCGATCGAACTCGGAACGAATCGAGTCAGCAATGCTGATCGGATCGCTTGAGCAACTTCGTTCGCGGTCATCGCCGCACGGACGTTGATCGAATTCGGCGTCGTCGAGGACACATTGCGGACGGTCAACAAGTTCGTCGAGACCGAATCCAAGTCGCTGGCGTTTCCAAACTCGATCGAGTTTTCGTCGGAAACGAAGTCATAGCTTGCACCGATATCGGGTGCCGAAGCGGCGACCATTTGTGTGATCAAGCTTGCGATTTCAGTTGCCGAAAGCGACGCCAAATCGCTGGCCAATCCCAAGTCGATCGCGATTTCGTTTGGCGTCGAATTGGCATCCAGTGGATCGGATGGGGTCGTGTCGATCGTTCGCGTGCCGTCGTCGAGCACGTAGGTTTGACCGTCGAGGACGAACTCGGCACGTGCGTTCGCATCAGCCGCGTAGGCAGCCGAGATTTCCGCTCCCGAAGGCGCGATCATCGTTGGCGGGAAGTTCACTTCGAAAACTTCGCCGCTGACACGGATGGTTTGACCTTCGACAAGGTCGGATGCCGCGACCGCTTGAATCGACGCCGAGCCGGTGTCGACGCGTCCTGCGGTGGAGAATTCGATCAGCAGACGCAAGCCTTCCATGCCGGCGAAGTCGCCCAATGGCACACGAGCTTGACGCCAAGTCGACGTGTTGTCGAACAACTGTTGTTTGTCGACGTCAATGGTGTCGTTGTACGGATACGACTTTGGCGGATCATCGAACTCGTCATCAGGCGTTGAGCTGACTGGCGAATCGTTGGAACCTGGACGACGTGTCGTGGTGTTCAAAGCGACGGCATGTTGAGTCCCATCTGGTTCGACCACGAAGACTCGCAACGCATCGGTGGATCCCCCGCCGTCAGCTTCGCTGAGGTAGGTGAAGTACAGGGTTGGTAAATCGCTCGGCGAGTAGTTTTCTAGCGAAAACTCGTTACTGAGGACTTCACCCTTTGCACCGCCAGGGAAGTTGTAAGTTTGGTTGACGCCTTGTCCGTCACGACGCGCGACGGTCGTCGGGTATTCCGTTGGGGTCGCGTAGTTCGATTGGAACAGGCCTTCATAGTTGAACGCCAACGATGTGGAGCCACCGTTATTGTTGTGACCTGCGTCGCCGGAACGGGTGTTGGTAAAGTGCCACAGGTTGTAATCCAGCGTGCTGAAATCCAAACCTTGAGCATCTTCGATGCCGGTCGAAATCATCGACCGTCCACCGGCGAAGTAAGGCACCAATTCGCCTTGCAGGTTGAAAGCGTAAATGTTGCCGCTTTCGGTGATTCCAAACAGGACGTTGGAATACAAACCGCCGTCGACGCTGTTCGGGCCTGCACGCAGTCCGGTAAACCGTTCGTTGACGCGTTGCAAGTCGGTTGCCGTTGAGACCAAGCTGCCGACTTGACGATCGCCGTTGACAATTTGTGTGCCAGAGACCAACTCGTTGGACGACACTCGGTACAAACCGCCTGCATCACTGAGGGCGTAAATGTCGTTGCCGACGATTTCAACACCGGTGATGAGACCGCCTTGGGGCAAGCCGCCAGCGACCAAGTTTCCTGTCGCGACCGAAATGTAACCGCCGCTGATCAAGACGCTGTGGTTCTGAGCGGTGGCAGTGAAGGATTCGCCGAGTGAATTGATCACGTCTGCGACTTTCTGTGAAACGACAGCCGCACTGTCACCCAATTCAATTTGGATGACTTCTGCACCTGGGGTAACACCCAAGGTTCCGCCACCGACCAGACCCGACGAATTGACGACGATCGTTGAGGCACCAGGTACGGTGAATGTCAGGCCGTCGACAGTTGCGATGATCGAGTTATCAGCGAATACATCCAAAATCGCGTCGAGAACTTCCGAACCGTCAAACGATTCGTCGACGATGATCGGGATGTTGTTGCCGCTGACACCGTTGGATCCGATTTGTCGAAGTCCGGCGCCAAAGGTCGCGAACGTTGCGTCTGGGCCGAAGGCGATTTGGTTGCCGATCAGCGTGACGTCGGCATCGGGCATATTTGCCGAAATCGCCGATGCGAGGTCAGTCGCGATTGCGGTGACAGGACGTGCCAAGCCGGTCGAATCTTCGATCACGATCGGGATCGCATTGGCGAAGTTCGGCGGAGTGCCTTGGGCAACAAATTCGAAGGTGCGGGTTCCGGTTGGAGTGGTGACGGTCAGCCGCTGGCCGACATCCAGTCCGCCATTGGGGTCCACATCCGACAACACCAATCGGCGTCCGGAATCAAATTCGAACGTCGTACCGCCCACGGTCAGCGTGTCGCCGTCGAGCACGGGGGCACCGGTGACTTGAACCGCGGCGCCGATCAGATCGAATTCGAACGCGACGGTGTCCATGCCGCTGGTGATCGAGAATCCGTCACCGTCAAACAGTTGCTGTTGGAAGTTGCCAGCCGCGTCGACATTGACAACATCGGTTACGCCCAGTTGGGTGGAGTTACCACCTGGGATCACGCTGGTGTCGATCTGTCCGACTTCACGACGGTCGGTACCGGCACCAGCCTGTGCTACGAAGCGGTTGACGAAGGGGTCGCCGTTCGTCAAGCCAGTCGAAGGATCGAATTCCCAGAGGACGTTGCGACTGTAGTCCAGTGCGGCTCCGGGAGCACGGCTGCCGACGAAGAACCCGCGTTCGATGTCAAGCAGTTCACGAATCGTGATCGCTTCGACGGTGAGACCGACATCGGAGTCCTCTTCGAGAACATCGGGATCTTCGACGTCAATCGACTCATACGTCGCGACAATCGGAGCCGTGTTCACAACGGTCGGCGTCGCGGTGCCGGTATCCAACTGAACATAGAAGAACGCGTCGTCGGCTCGCGGACGTCCGGAGAACTGCGTGTATGCGTACAGTTCGCCGTTGGCTCGGAACGCGGCGTCACGAATCGCTTCGCCACCAAAGTTGCCGACTTCGCCGTAGTCAACACCGGTAAACGGGTTGACGATGTGCAATCCGTTCGTGGTGTTGACGTACAAGAGACGTCATCCAACGAGTAAGGCACGATCGAAGTGTTGTTGAACAAAATGCCGTTTTGCATGTTGTCGTCAGCAACACGATCGATCGCCGCAATCGGTTCTACGCGGACCAGTGGATTGGTGCTGGCCGGGTTGAAGAATTGGTCCAACGCAAGCGGAACTTGAGTCTGGTTGCTGACGGCGACGTAGTACGTGCCTTCGAGTAACTCGACCGATCCGATGAAGGGGTCTTCGGTGCCGGCACCACCACGACTGAGGTCGTCGGTGCTGCTGTTGGTACGCGATGCCGGCAGGTCTTCGGCAATGTTGCTGTCGGTACCGGTGTAGATCAAATTGCCTGCCGCGTCGAACACGTACAAAGCCATGTCGCTGCGAGCGAAATTCGATGCGTAGTCGAGGTCGATGACCGTCGACAGGTACATCGGTGATCCGTCACGTGTCAGGTCGTCATAGTTGACACTGAACGAGTACCAGTCGACGTCGGTAGCCGAGTCAATTTGGCCGGCAATCGATTTGGCCAATCGGTCACTTTGCAGCGGACCAGCTGCCGCCGACGCGTCGTTGCCAACGCTGAAGTAACCAAGCGGCTGTGCGGTCGAGGCGGTGTCGTTCGGCGCGGTCGTTTCCGCCTCGTCGCCTGTCAGCTGAGAATGCAAGGGCTGGCCGATGATCTGCAAACCGTTGGTCGCGTAACGGATGTCGGCCAAGCGAACTTGAGTACCGGCGCTCTCGTCGGTTTCACGCAAGCGAACTTGCATCGAGTACCGACCCTTCGTCAAACCTTGGTTGACCAATTGAGGGTTGATCAGAGTTGTGAAATCGCTGGCATCGCGTGTATTGCTGCTGCGGACACGAACGTGATACAGGTTTCGCGTACCCGTTTCGCCGGGCAGGCGAATTCGCATACCAGCGTCTTTGTAGTTCGACGAGTAAGTGTCTTGCAGAATCGCATCTGCGTTTTCCACAACCGGTGTCGGCGATGCCGGGATGGATGGGAACACGCCGCCAGTTGCCAATCGGAATCCTGGCACTTCGGTCGCGGTGAAGAAGTCGGGGTCAAAATGAACCTCGACGACATAGTCACCGGTGGCACTACGTGACAACGTTTGTGCGGTGACGGTACCGATTTCGTTGCCGAAGGTGCTGTTGAGAGCATTGGCAATCGCGGCCGCGGGATTGGCCAAAAACGTGTTGACGTTCACGTTCACCGTTTGGGTGCTGATGCTGGTGTCCAGTCCCAAGGTGAAGTTTCCGCTGGTCGCGTTGGCAATCGCCGCATCGAACGTGAAACGCGCCACTGGCGTACGCTGTTCGTTGACGGTCAACGCTTGTGCGGCATCGCTATCAAGCAGTGGTGAAACGTAAAGACCCGTCGATGGGTCGCGTTCGGCGGCCAGCGAATCGTTCGATGCAGCCAAGACATTGCCGTTGATATCGATCAACTCGATCACGGTGTCCAGACTGTTGCTGGTGCGGTCGATGTCCAACCACACTTCGGTGCCGCTTTCAGCGACGAACGAGTAAACGTCGATGTCGCTGCGAGTCGAAATTGCACCATCAATGATAAAACCGAGGCGACGATTTTCGTCACCCGATTGCTCATCGGGAGCGAGCTCACCGAGGAACTGTGCCTGGCCAGCGATCGCGTTATTTTCGAACACGGTCATGCGGACCGGTTCCTGCTCTGCCACGGCGACGACGTTGCGGTCGTCCGCACCTTCGCGAACCGTGATGCCGTCCCATTGCCCGGTCGAAAGCGATGCAGACGGAGGCTGGACGACGGTTGGGTCACCGGCAAGCAATTCCAAGAAGCTGGTCACACGCGATGACAACGCATTGCTGTTGACGATCCACGAATGAGCGGTGGTGACATCGTTGGCCCCATAGACCGAACCGAATACCGGGTCGGTCATCGCGGGCAAGTCGTTCAGGTCGATCACTCCGGGGACGGAGTAGGCTTGAGTGCCACCGAGGATCTGTTGTTCAAGATCGTCGTATTGATCGGCTGCCCAACCTTCATAGGTCGCGTTGATCTGGTTGGTGCCGTCGTTGGTATAGTAGCCACCGTGCGAGAAGCCGACACGAAGTGGGCCGTCGACGGTGTAAACACGGAAGTCGGCTTGGCCGGGTGTGCCAACGGTGTAGAGCACGTCGTCGTCGTTCGCTTGGATATCTTCATCCAAGTAGCTGATAACGCGAATGTCGCCCAGTGGCGCTGAACTGCTCAGGTCCAGCGTCGAGAACATCGTCGCCAAACCGTCGATGAAGTAAGTCGTTGCGACCCAGTTAACGACACCGTTGGGACCGGCGTATGAACCACGGCTTTCGACGCGGTCGTCGGCCACGAGAGTTGCCGCTTGCGTAATCGTCGTTTGGTTCAGCGGCGTAGTCGTGCCGGCAGTGGTCAAGTAAGTCGCCGACAAGAAGATAAAGTTCTGGGATACCAGTTGCTGTCCGTTCAGCGAGCTGTCGACGGTGACTTGGCTGGTGTTTACGAGGCCTGCATCGCCGATAGTCGCCGTGAAGGATCCGGTGATGGTCGCGGCAACGTCGTTGTCGATCGTCGTTCCCAAGTTGACTTCGGGGCCGGTTGGCAAGTTGCCTACCAATTGTTGGCCACCGGTCGTGTTTTCATCGCCGTCGTCATCGCCGGTGATAACACCGCTGATAACGCCATCATTGTCGGTGTCGACTTGGGCGTAACCGTCGATCGTGAATCCCGCACCGACAAAGTCATCGGAGATTGCCGTCATCACGACGGGGAAGTCCGGGTGACCGATCAGTTGCAACGAACCGCCGATGCGATCGGCGATGTCTCGGAATTGACCTTCCGCCGATAGCAGCGAACCGCCAACCACGATCCCGGCGGGATTGGTGTTTTCCTGGCCTTCCTGAGTTTCGAATTTGACAACCAGCGATCCGCGGGCGTCACTGATCAGACGCAGCCCACCGAAGATGTGCTTATTGGGGATCTCGATGGTGTCTTCGACAACGTGCACGATGTCGACGTCGTCCCAGACGCCTTCGGTGACCAATTCGCCACCGCGGATCAACATGCCGTTGATACCGTTTCGGGTCAGTGAGTTATCTTCGACGAGCGGGCCCAAGTTGCCGACGACTTCGAAGTTGTCGAGCAATCCACGGGAGCGACCGTGGTCAGAGATTTCGTTACCGTTCAGCGAGTTGACGTCGATCGTGATCGCCGCGGCGTCGTTATCGATGAAGTCGTTGTTGACAATGATCGGCGTTGAGGCACCAACGTAGACCGTACCTGGTGCATTGTCTCCACGTCCGACGCGAGTTCCGTTCAGCGAACCGCGACCGTCGGCGCTGTTTTCGATGCGGCTGTTGGTCAGTCGCAGTGTGCCCTGATGGACTTCGATCGCGTTGAATGATGCGAAGCCGCCTTCGATTCGAGTCGAACCGCCTGCACCCGCAATGACGGCGTGATCAAAGCTCGCGACCGAACCGGGCCCGATGTAGATCCCGCCCCAGTCGCCTGGGGTGAGTTCGCCACTGTTTCCACGGGCGTTGGTGTCAAACGTTCCACCGCCGCCGTAGCGTTGGTCTTCCAGGCTTGTGATGATGATCGGGTTGCCCGAGGTGCCTTCCGCGATCAGGTTCGCGCCAAATTTGGCTTCGATGCGTGCGCCGTCAACTTTGATGACGGTCGATGGATCGATGACCAAACTCGCATCCAGTCGGCTGCGAAGTGGGCTTGCGGTCGTCGGAAGATCGGCGCCGCCTTCTTCCATCCGATCAGTGTAAGTCGTGTTGCTCGCGTTTAACTTTGCGACCAGCTTGAACGTACCCGCGTTACCGGTGACTGGGTCAACCGTGGCACGGTATAGACGTCGCGAGACAACGTCACCATCCGTCGAGGTCGGCAACTGAACGAGGCGGATGCCACTGTTGTCGCTGTTGACCGTTACGGAAACGGTCTCTTCGCTTGGCGCCGATTCAAGACCGTCGCTGGTGACGCTGGTGATTCGGTAGACGTACTGTCCAGCATCAATCGCACCGCCACCAGCCACTTCACTCAGGCGAATCAAGAACGATGGTGGGGCGGCATTTTGGATGATCGCACCGCCCGGAGTCCCGTTGATGAACAGGTTTTCGGTCAGCACGTGCGGAATATCGGTGTCGTCAAATCGCGTGGTGCGAGTGATCGCTTCGAGTTCTTCGCCACTGCGCTGTTGAACGCGAATAAACAAACCGTTGATGCTGTTATCAATAACGGTGTTGCCGTGAATTTCCGGGCCGACTCGGGTGTAGTCAGGCGTGAAGCGTCCGGTGTCTTGATAGCGTGGATCGGTGAAGCGATCTTCACGGAAGGTATCCGGTGTCGCGGCAATCGCGGCGTCAGCGCTGTTGGTGATGCGTGAATTGATCACCGTCGCACGCGTCATTGCCATATCGATCGGAGACACAACGACGCTGTCGCCACCGATTGTGACCGGACCGCCGCCATAGCGAATATCGGCGAATTGAATGTGGTTGGCGAAGATGCCGGCGTCTTCGGGGTTGTTGCGAAGTTCGTCAGCGGTGTCCAAATCACCACGGAAGTCGATTCCTCCCCAGTCACCAGGGACGGCGTCGGGTACTAACCCGATCTGGTTTCCGGTACCGATCGAGTCGTCGTTGATACTGGTCAGGTAAACCGCACCGGAGATAATCGCGCCACCGGCGTCACGCGCGGGCAGTCCTCCAGGAGTGATGATGCTTGGTGTGCCCAAGATTTGCAGATTCGATCCGCTCAAGTCCACTGTTGGTGCCACACTGCCGACGCCCAATCGCGTCTTGCCAAACTTCAAAATGGCGCCCGAATCGACGATCATTTGGACGTCTGCGGGCAGTTCAAGCGAAGTGCCGTCAGCCAATGGCGAACCGTTGTTGGCCACACCGATGTTGTAGCTGAAGTTATCGCCCGGCGTTTGAAGCAAGCCGTCACGACCACCGTTGCCGATGACACGAACGGTCAGGTCCAATTCACGCAGGTAACGAGCGATCGATGCGTCGTTCAACAGGCTCGATTCCAACGTGCCGTTGAGGAACTGCTGACGCAGCGATGACATGCGGCTGACGTCAGCAAGCGCCTCGTCAATTTCGCTGTATGCGCTGGCAAGGTTCGTCGTCGTGCGGGCACGGAACTGATTGATGAAGTCTCGGTTGCTAAGCCCGCTGGAAAGACGCTGTGATCCGGTTCGTTGGACAACGTTTCCTTTGTCGACGTAGACCGTTTCCGATGGGTCGGAGGGGACAAACCAGTAATCAAAGGTTCCGCCTGGTTGGCCATCCGCATCTCCGTCAAGGGCGATCCCCTCGCGGTCGAACATATTGCTCGAGGAGGTCGGTGTGAAATCGACACGCAGTTCGTAGCTGCCTTGGCTTAGACCGCCGTAACCGGTACCGCCAATCGTTGGGTCATACGAATTGTTGCCCTTCGCCGACACACCGATCATGTAACGACCGGCGGCCAGTGATTCGATTCGGATCAGCGAGTCATTGCTGAAGTAGTCATCGTTCTGTGCGACTTCAACCCATTGGCCCGGGGTTAATTCGCGATACAAACGCAGTTGCGTGTCCAGCAAACTTGGCGACGTTAATCGTTCAGCGATCGTTTCAATCGCAACGGAGCCCACCTGATCGACGGTGAACTCGTACATGTCAATGTCGTTGCTGTCCGGACGGTACAAGTACTGACCGTGCAGGATGTCCGCATAGCTCGGGAATGCCGGCTCGTTGTCTGTCCCGGGCGCGAAGATAAAGCTCGTGCTCTGAGTGGTCGGTTGCGGCAAGTCGTCGGCATAGCCGTAGCCCAGCAATTGTCCGACACCGAACATGGCACCACGGAAGAATTCGCCACCGAATTGATCGTCGTCGGATTCGTCAAAGTCTTGGAAATCCATCACGACCAAGTCGTCAAACCCGTCGCCGTCTCGGTCTCGAGTGACGACCGCCAAGCCGCCTTCTGCGCTGGAGCCACGCTCGTCGCCACCATAAAGGTCGCCGACCGCGATTGAGAAACCCGCGATATCGGATGGGTCACGGTCGGTGACTTCGACAAAGTTAACGCCAAGGTATTCGCTGTAGAGCGTCATCACTTCGCGAACACGTTGCTTTTGTTGCTCGCTGATGATGTTGAAATAGTTGAAGTCCTCGGCGATCCCGGGGCTGTTGGGGTCATCGCCAAGCCAGCTTGGTACGAAGTCGTATTCAATGACCGAAATTCCGTCGACCGAATCCGCCATCTGACGGACATAGTCCAGCGGTACCGTGCGATCGAGACGCGACGGATCTTCTTCACGGATGGTGCGAGTGCCAGGAACATCTGGGCCAGGAAGCTCCAGTCCGTAAGGCGTCTCGTTGCGAATCTCTGATGTTAGGTAGGCCGAGCTGGTCGCATTGCCCGAGATCGTCCAGCCAGAGTTCAGATTAAATGCCGTTTGGAAGCTATCTCCCGCGCCGTCGGGGATCTGTGTCGTCGCAGCAGGAAGCGTCAGTTGCTGTGGAGCCATTGGCAGCGGCGCTGACTGGCCGACGCGAAGGTGTATGGCTCCGCTGAGCATTTGCCCTGGGTTCACAGGGTCTTCGATTCGTGCGAGCGATCGTTTGTAGTTCAGCCGTGCGACGTTCGTGACCGGATCATAGTCAACCGCATCGGAATCCAACGGGACGATGTAGTCGTCGGTGTTGTTGGCCGTGTCTCGCGTAAAGATCAGTTGGTAGAAACCGGGGTTCTCTGCATCCGCTTGACGAAGGTCGTCATCATTGAAGTGGACTTCGATGATTCCGGTTTCAACAGCCAATGAGCCGTTGGACTGACGACGAACGGGCTCAGGTACAACAGCAACGACTTTTGGGCCGAGGTTAATTTCGAATGGGATCGATCGGTTCGTCCCGTCGCCGAACGCGTCGCCTTCGGCATCTCGAAGCGCAAGTGAACCGGCACCAAGAATGTCGATTTGGTAACGGTCATCTGGAAGCGGGTCAGAGAAGCGGAACACGACTTCCCGCGAAGAATCGCCCAGACCGACATAGCCGGGTTCGACGGCGATATCGCTCACGCCGCTCAATTGGATTGGCGAGTAGTTGACCGGCTGGCTGCCGATGCGTGTTTCTGGGTTGCCTTCTTGGATCGTCGCCCGAACCAATCGATTCGCTTGCGGGTTGCCGTTGATCCGCGCGACAAAATCGGCAGCGGTTGACGAGAGGTCCTGTCCGCCGGCGGTGTAGCTATTCAATTGAACGCGGATCGTGTTGTCGCTTACCACGACGACCGGATTGGTGACACCGCCAAAGTTTCGCCGCTCGACGATTAGGTTGATGTCGCGACCTTCCTCGCCCGGGATCTGAGAGATCAGCCGGACGCGTACATCGCCGCCGGTGCCGAAATCAGTGACCGCTTGGGCCGCATTGGCGCCGTCAAGCACCAACGTTTCTTCATCCAGGCTGCGCGCAGTCGCCAACGCTTGCCCGCTAGCACCGCTAACCTGGATCGCTTCGACCAAGTCGCCGGCTTGCAGTGGGTCCGTAGGGGAGGTTCGCTTGGCGTTGTTGATCGCCGATTCCAGATCACCACCTGTCGTGCGCAGGTTGGGATTGGTGCTCAACGTAACCGTGATCGTCCGAGTCGCTTCGTCCGTCGAAAGCATTGGGATCGGCGACGAAGCATTTGGATTCGACGCGAACTCGATCATGATTCCGTTGCCGAGGGTGCCCGATTGGACGGCACGGAATTCAAAAATCGCGAAGCCACCGGTGCCTAAGTCGCTGGTGACGGCGGCCGATTCAAAGACGTTATCTTCGCCAGCGCGCGTAATACGAATCGCTTCCAGCGTCGATTCGTCGATGCTGGTGTTGTCATCAAAACGGAACGTCAATTCCTTGGGCGAAAACGTCAAAACGTCGTTCGCTTTCAGCAAATCGCCCTGGTTGGGCTGGATACCAATCAAGTCCGGACCGGCCAACAGTTGCCGGGTTTCTAGATTCTGCAACAACGATTTTCGCTTTTCGTCGCGACGCCGTGACTTTTCACGCGTGTGAGAGCTGCGACGACCTGCCGTCGACTCGCTTGATTGCGAAGAAGAAACGCGGCTCAGTTGCGAGCGAAGGGAGTGAGTTCGTTTACGAAAGGTCATCCAGAGGCCTCGTCATTTCGCCCGGTGAAAGGGCTGTCGTTCTGTTGGGGCAGCACGTAATGGGTGACTCCGCTGCCGGTCTGCCGAGCAGGCGGATTTGACCCAAGTCAGGTCAAAGTTTGCAAAGTTGATAAGCTAGGGGGACTGCGCTAGATAGCGGCGGTGCCTGGCTCGAAGTGTAGTTAGACCGAGTCGAACCGCAATGAAAAAGGCAGCTTCGGCTATTTCCATCGCCAGGGCAGCCTCCTAATCGACCCCATAGTCCAACCCCGACGCTCTTCGGCACATCGAGGCGACACATTCGACGATTCTTCACTCACGAAAGTTCCTCTCTTGCGTGGTTTCGCGTCAGGTTGATACCGTCCTGTGAGCAAGATGCTGATTTTGCAGCCCAATATCCGCCCTTCTTGGTAGGCATTGTGGAGTTACCGAGAGTGGGTTGAGTGGACAAAATGTCAGGACGACAGTACCGATGAACGCAGAAGATAACCAATCAAGCTTCCGATTGACTAGCGAATGTGGCGGGTTCCAGTTCCGTCCTTTGGTGCTGGTGGCGAGGGCCTGCCCAGTCATCGTGACGGTTTTCCTTCTCTTCCTTACATCGGCTGGCTGTCGCTTTAGCGCTAGTGGAAAAAACGCGTTAGGTGCCCAGTTGCACCAACAGGGCCAGTACACCGCCGCTTTGCAACAGTTCCAACAGGTGGTTGCTGAGGATCCTGCCAATCCTGACGGTTATTACAATCTTGCTGCCACGACACACCGTCTGGCAAAGCAGCGATCCGACGAAGCACTCTTTAATAACGCCGAGGCGCTCTACAACCAGTGCCTCGATCACGATCCCAATCATGTTGAGTGCCATCGCGGTCTTGCTGTCTTGCTGATGGACACCGGTCGTCCTGATCGCTCGTTTGCCTTGATCAAAAATTGGGCCAGCCGAAATCCCACCCAAGCCGAACCACGAATCGAGCTCGCGCGTCTGTATGAAGAAGTTAACCAACCTGAGACGGCACTGAAGTACCTCGAAGACGCGGTGCAGCAGGATGCAAACAATTCACGGGCTTGGCTGGCGTTAGCACGCCTTCGTGAGTCTAGCGGCGATTTGCCGCAGGCCCTGCAGAACTACCAGCGGGCCCTCGCGCTGAATAACACCCAGCCGATGATCGCGGAGCGAGTCGCGGCGCTCAGCCGCCAAATCAATTCGAATTTGGACGCGGCACGCTCCGGGGCAGGGACTCAAATCGCTACGCCGCTGCCGTATTCGGCACCGAACCGGTACTAAGCCGATCTGATTCGCGAACTTCGGTTTTTTCGAAGTTTTGCTTTTTGTGATGAGGTTAGGCCGCCTTCGTTCAATCTTTGTCGTCTGCCAGACCTCCCGCAAACTGGCGACAATCCCTACATTCTGCGGTCGTTTCCCGACCGTCCAACCACACACAATCTGATCCGGACCCATGAAATCGATGGACAAAATCGTCTCGCTGTGCAAACGGCGAGGTTTCCTGTTTCAATCCAGTGAAATCTATGGCGGTGTTCAGGGATTTTGGGACTACGGCCCGCTGGGCGTCGAGCTGAAGCGAAATCTGAAGGACGCGTGGTGGTCTGACATGATCAGCGCCCACAACGAGCTGATCGTTCCGGCGAACGCGCCGAGTGAGTTCGAGATGGTCGGATTGGACTGCACCATCATCATGCACCCACAAGTGTGGAAATGCAGTGGTCACTATGACCTGTTCCACGATCATATGGTCGATTGCCGCGAGTCGAAAAAGCGGTACCGGTTTGACCAGGTCCGCGGCCGTTGGTGTTCGCATGGCGAGAAGAAAATCTTCGTCACGACGATGGCCGAAGCGGAACTCGAACTCGACGAAGTACGCCGCCGCGCGATGAAGTTTTTCAAGCTTCGTCCAAAGAATGCGGACGAGCTAAGCGTCGGCAACGAGTCGCTGACGCTGGATCAAATCCAAGAACGCGATCAAGTTCTTGCCCCCGATGCGAAGTCGCTGGACACACTGACCGAGCCCCGCGAATTTAACCTGATGTTCAAGACGACATTGGGTGCACTTGGTGGCGAGGAAGACGCGGCGTTCTTGCGTCCCGAGACCGCGCAAGGAATCTTCGTCAATTTTAAAAACGTCGTCGACACCTCCCGCGTCAAAATCCCATTCGGTATCGGCCAAGTCGGCAAGAGTTTCCGAAACGAAATCACCCCGCGTAACTTCACGTTCCGCTCGCGTGAATTCGAGCAGATGGAAATCGAGTTCTTTTGCCATCCAGAACAATCGAAGCAGTGGTATCAGTACTGGCGCGATCGTCGTATGAACTGGTACACCTCGATGGGCTTGTCCAGCGAGTCGTTGATTATGCGAGAGCACCACCAAGAGGAACTCGCGCACTACAGCATCGGAACGGCAGACATCGAATATGCGTTCCCGTTTTTGCCGGCTGGCGAGTACGGCGAACTGGAAGGCATCGCCCACCGCGGCGATTTTGACTTGCGAAGCCACATGGAAGGTAAGTTGGACCCGAATTCACCGGAGGGCCAACCGATGCAAGTCGAACTGAACGAGAACGGCAAGCCGAAGCACAAAGGTAGCGGCAAGGATTTGTCCTACCGCGACCCGGTGACCAACGAGCGTTTTGTTCCACACGTGATCGAGCCTTCGGCCGGTGCTGACCGCGCGGCGCTCGCATTCATTTGCGAAGCCTATAGCGAAGACAAAGTTGCCGATGACAAAGGCGATTTGCAAGAACGCACGGTGATGAAGTTGAATCCGCGTTTGGCTCCGATCAAAGCGGCGATCTTCCCCTTGGTCAAGAAAGACGGCATGCCCGAAATCGCCAAGGAAATGTATTCCGAACTGAAGAAGCACATGAACGTCTACTACGACGACAAAGGTGCTGTCGGAAAACGCTATCGCCGCCAGGACGAAGTCGGCACGCCGTACTGTATCACCGTCGATACCGACACGCTAAGCGACAACACCGTCACGATCCGTGACCGCGATTCGCTGGAGCAAGTCCGCGTCAAGATCGACGATCTCGTTGGCGAACTGAACCAGCGTTTGCGCTAAATCGCTTTAGCAGCATCCACCATCACCGCAGCACGTGTCCTTTGCAGTGCTGCCGATGGTGAATGTTTTCAGCGAGCCGGATTGTGGTGTTTCGGCTGGCTCGATCAGCAGGTAATCCGCGGCATACGGTTCTTGTTTCAGTTTCCGGAACGTCTGCCGCGAAACGGATGTGCGTTCGCCGCGAACATATTCGTTGCCCGCGTCGTCGCGGATGCTCGCGTAGGGTCCACGGTAAACGACTGACTGTCCGGCGTTGTTTTCTTCGCCCGCCGCGTATTTGTAAGCATGATGGTGGCGGATCTGAATTCGATCCCTTGTACAGTCTGCCACGGCTCGGCCTGATAAGCGGCGATCTGTGCGCCTTCGAATCCGGTTTCTGTGAAAGCATCGATGAACGCTTTCTCTTCGTAAGCACCGCTGATGCAGCCACTCCAAAGCGTCGCGTCTTGTTGCATTTCGTATGGCACCACTCGGTCGCTAACGATGTCGCTGATGACCGCACGTCCGCCGGGTTTCAAGACACGAAACAGTTCGGCGAATAGGGCTCGCTTTTCCGCGCCGTCGACAAGGTTCAGTACACAATTGCTGACCACGACGTCGATTGAATTTGAAGGGATCAATGGTGCGTTCGTCCGCATCTCGTGTAGGAACGCTTCCAGTGTTTGTAAGCTGGCTTCGTCCGAAACGGGATTGCTTTTGAGGTACTCATCAACACGGTCGCGGTCGATCGCCAGGTCTTGGATTTTGCCTTTGCGAAAGCTCATGTTGTCATAGCCGAGTTTCTCTGCAACGACAGTTTGACTGCGTCGGGCCAAGTCCAGCATGTCGTCGTTCATGTCGACGCCGATAACGTGGCCGCCTGCGCCGACGATCTGCGCAGCGATGAAGCAAATTTTGCCGCCGCCACTGCCCAGGTCCAGCACTGTTTCGCCGGGGCGGACGTACTTGGACGGGTCGCCGCAACCGTAGTCACGGTCGATCACTTCTTGTGGAATGATTTCGAGGTACCGGCGGTCATAGTCGACCGGGCAGCACAGTTCTGGTTCGCGTTCCGCCGCGGCGGAAGAGTAGCGGTCCCGGACGGCGGATTCAGTATTCAGTTGAGACATGATGTTTCAAATGTGAATGAGAGTTGAGTTGCTCTAGGTCAGTGCGCCGCCGCAACTGCTGCCCGCACCGGCAGTGCATCCATAGCAGTGGTCGGCGGTGTTGATCGGGCGGTGGTTTAGTTCGTCAAACGATTCGATTGTCCAAATCGTTGGTCGACCATGTTCGGTGATCGCCGGCATGTCGATCATTTGGTTGAAATCGCAATCATACACTTGGCCATCCCAGGAGATTGAAAGCAGTGAGCGGCACATGACGGAGTTGGCTGCGGTCGCGTTAAATCCAGCTTCCAGCGTGCGGAAGTAGTCCTCCAGCTTGTTTCGCTTGGCCAGATACATTGCGAATCGTTTGATCGGAATGTTGGTGATCGTCAGTAGTTCGTTGAAGACGATCGAGTAGTGTTCGTTTAGCTCGCGTTTGTAATCCGCTTGCAAGGAAGCTTGGTCGGGCGGCAGTCCGGTTCCCGTGGGGTTGAACACCAAATCCAGTTTCAGCCGCTCGTCGCTACCGTAACCCAAGTCATTCAGTTGACGCAGGGCTTCGATACTCGCCGAGAACACACCATCACCACGCTGTAAATCGACGTTGTCTTCGAGGTAGCAGGGCAGGGAAGCGACAACGTTAACTTGGTTTTCGACCAAAAACGGTGCGACCCATTCATACCCAGGTTGGCGAAGGATAGTCAGATTGCAGCGATCGATGACCCGGATTCCACGCGAACGAAATTCCAGTACCAACCGTTTAAAGTTGGGGTTCATTTCGGGGGCACCGCCGGTGATGTCGACAACCTGCAGCGAGTCACATTGGCGGCTGAGTTCGACGATGCGGTCGGCGGTGTGCTCGTCCATGTTTTCGCGGCGTTTGGTCGGTCCCGCTTCGACATGGCAGTGAACGCAGGTTTGATTGCACAGCTTGCCGACGTTGATTTGCAACTGGTGTATCGCTTGGCGGATCATCGGCTGGGCTTCGTCGGCAATCCTCTTTGCAAACGGTTGCACCAGTTGCGTCGGTCGCCCCGCGTCGATCACCGGTAAAAGAGGGTTCATTTTGACCAAGAGAAGGAAGTGATTGATTAGCGAAGACCGCAGGATCGATGGGAACTCAATCTGCCTCTCCATACACCATGTTTTAGACACTTTAAGGTAATGTCGACCCATCCGGGCTGGCCGTCACGGATGAAAAGGCGTCCGCTAGGCGAAATCCTTCTCTTGCGCAGCCATTCCGATCGAACAGCATCGGACCAGGTCCGTACAAAGTATCGAATGAACCGCCACACAATTCGACCAGTTTTTCGACGGAGCAACGTTTGCGACTGAAAACCGCGATAGCGATCGTGATGGTGTTGCTGCTTTTAAAAGTGGTGGCGATTGTCGTGCGCGGACCCAGCCCGTTGATTTGGGACTCGAACTACTACTGGGAACTTGGCCAGTCGGTGGCAAACGGCGATTGGCTGCTGAGGGGACATGAGGTGGCGTACCGAACCCCCGGTTACCCGTGGTTAGTGGGGGCGGTCCAAGCAGCATTTCCTCGGCCGATGTTGGTGTTGGTTTGCGTGCAGGCTGTCTTGTGGTTGGGGACGGTCTGCATCACCGCTCAAATCGCCCGTCTGATAAGCGATGACAGTCGTTTGTTCCTTTGGGTGCTCTGTGGCGCTGTGTTGATGGTCTCCTCGGCTATCTATCTAAGTGCGATATTGACTGAGACACTGTTTACGTTCTTGGTGATGCTGCATCTTTGGTGTGCGGCACGATTTGTTCGTGGGCCAGATCTTGCGTCTGGCATGTTGGTGGGGCTGACTCTCGCAATGGCGATGCTCACCCGACCAGTCGCGATGTTGCTGTGGATTCCTGACGTCGCGTTTCTTGGCATGGATTGGTGGCAGGACTCGCGACGCCATTCCGGAAAACGATTGGAACTCCGACCCGTTCTCACGGGCGTAGCCACAGCGGTCTTCGTTGCGATCGTGACATTGTCGCCCTGGCTGATGCGCAACAAGGAGATGTTCGACAAAGCGATGATGACCGAGTTCGTCGGACGTAATATTTGGATCGTCACGTTCCAAGACGGGAGCGGGGCGCATTTGGCGTTTCCGCAGACGGTAGCTGCGGAGCGTTTAAAAGACGCGATGGGAAGCGAACGCTGGCAAGCACTGCAGTCCGAGCAGCTTTGGCGCGAAACCTGGACGGTCTCCAACGCCCTCGACGCCTCTGGAATCGATGATGCTGAAATCGATCGTCTGATGAAGCGAGTCGCGTTTGATGCAATCGCCGAATCACCCGTTGTGTATGGGCGGCAAACGATTCGTCGGTGGGTGAACTTCTGGCGGACACGGGCTACGGAACTGCCGGTTCAGGCGGCGGATTTGGAGATCCCTCCTGGGTCTTTGGAAAAGCAGTTGCCGGACGGTCGGCACTTTGCAGGCCAGGTGGTTTGGGGCATGCAAGTCCCGTTAATCGATACAGCCGTACGTTACCGGGCGAGCAATTCCTTGGCGGCAAACACGTTGTTGATGCTGCTGACCGGGATCGCAACGATGCTATTGGTTGTCCGCCCGGCTACACGTGCCAGCGGTGTTTGGATCGCGTTGGTGCTTTCGTATTTCTGTACGGTGACCGCCGTGCTGGAGATTCCCGGGTATCGCTATCGCATGATTGTCGAACCGGTCATGTTGTTGGCGATCGTTCTCGCCGGTTCCAACTTGTTGAAAACGCGTGGCGAGCAAAACCGATCAGCGGATACTGGCCCCGGTTCGGTCCCTTCATAGGATTCTTGTTGCAGATTGTCGAAATGAATTCACCACTAGAACTCTCCGTCGTAATGCCGTGCTTGAACGAAGCCGATACGGTGGGAATTTGCGTCGAAAAAGCAGTTCGTGCGATGCGTGAACACGGTGTGGTGGGCGAAGTCGTTGTTGCTGACAACGGAAGTACCGACGGGTCGCAAGATCTCGCCCGTGAACAAGGAGCACGCATCGTCGATGTGGCCGAACGTGGTTACGGTGCGGCGCTGATGCATGGCATCGAAGCCGCCGAGGGACGCTTTGTGTTGATGGGCGATGCGGATGACAGCTACGATTTTTTGGAAATCCCAAAATTCGTCGACAGCCTTCGCCAGGGTCACGATCTGGTTCAAGGTTGTCGTTTGCCGCGTGGGGGAGGGCGGGTGTTACCGGGGGCGATGCCGTTTCTGCATCGTTGGTTTGGTAACCCGGTGCTCAGTCTGCTCGTGCGGTTGATGTTTCGTATCCCGATCAACGATGTTTACTGCGGGATGCGTGGGTTCACTCGCAAGCATTACGACCAGTTGGATCTGCGATCGCCGGGGATGGAGTTCGCGACCGAGATGATCATCAAGAGCGGGCTGCATCGAAATGCTCACGGGACATCGATGAGCCAGGTTCCGATCACCTTGCACCCTGATGGTCGCAAACAGCACGGTCCACACCTGCGAACGTTTCGCGACGGTTGGCGAACGCTGCGGCTGTTTTTGGCATTCAGCCCAACCTGGACGTTCTTTCGTCCCGGGTTAGTTCTATTGGCGATCGGATTGATCGGCTATGCACTCGCGCTCCCGCAGGTTCGTCTGTTCGGTGCGGCGCTTGATGTGCATACCTTATTGGTCGCAAGCTTGTTTTTACTACTTGGTTGGCAGTGCGTATTGTTGGCAACCCTCGCACGAATTTTTACCGGCCGCGAAGGCATGATGCCTCCGCATGAAAAGCTCGAACATGTGACTGTCGAACGTGGATTGATGTTCGGGATTATCAGCGGCCTGGTCGGTGTCTCGATGGTCGGCGCGATTGTTTATCAGTGGTGGCAATCGGGTTTCGGCACGCTCGAGTATCCACAAACGATGCGATGGGTTGTTCCGGGCGTGACGTTGATCGCGATCGGATTTCAAACCGCGATGGGATCGTTGATGGCGGGAGTGCTGATGATGCAGCGTTCGCGACGATTGCGTTCCGTGATGCCTGCCACAACCGAGGCTGCAAAATGATAGGCACGCAAACTCCAAAAATCATTGAACACGTACCCGCAGGCCAAATGTGTTGCGACCCGATTTGGGAAGAAGCGTATTCACGTTTCGAAACTCCTGAAGAAGAGATCGCGAAATTCATTGGCCGGTTGAAGCGGTTCGGCTTTGAGAAGCTTAACCGGCAAAGTCGGATCGTAGAGATCTTCTGCGGACGCGGCAACGGACTGGTCGCGCTAGAACGGATGGGGTTTGAACGAGTCGAAGGCGTCGATTTGAGCGATACGTTGCTGCGGCAATATGAAGGCGACGCACAATTGCATTTGGCGAACTGTTTGAGTTTGCCGTTTGAGGATGCGAGCTTTGACATCGTGATCGTGCAAGGCGGGCTGCACCATTTGCCCAACATGCCAGATGACTTGGAACAATCGCTGCATGAGGTGAAACGCATCCTTTGCCCAGACGGTCGGTTTTATGTCATCGAGCCTTGGCGCACACCGTTTTTGACCTTCGCCCACTTTGTCACTGAGCTAAAGGTGATGCGGAAGTTGTACGCCAAAGGCGATGCGTTGGCGGTGATGACTGAGCAAGAACGCGTGACTTACGAGCAGTGGCTGGGAATGCCCGACGTGATCCGCCGGGCATTCGGGAAGCATTTGACGGAGGTCCGGTGGCAGACCAGTTGGGGGAAGCTGGCGGGCGTATTTGCACCATAGGTGGTGACGGTCGAAGCACTCTCTCGTTAAGATTGGAGGTCGTCTTCGCAAAACGCCTTTCCGGCGATTTCCCGACAAATGCCACTCTGACAACCGCCTCCTTGACCAATCTTGAGTGATCGCGAATCTAACGTTCCCCGCATCGGTCATTGGATCGGTGGTCAGTCCGTCGACTCGGCTGATCATCAGACTTTCCTAAACGTTGATCCCGAGACTGGCGAATGCCTTGCCGAAGTCCTCTTGGGCAACGAGACAGAGATTGTCGCGGCGGTTGAAGCAGCCCAAATTGCACAGCAGCGTTTTGCCGCGACCGGGCCGAGTGAACGCGAAGCGATCCTTCACCGTGCGGCAGATCTGCTACGTCGCGACCAAGACGACTTTATCGATCTGTTGATTCGCGAAATCGGTTCGCCAGTCAGTAAGGCCCGGCTGGAGATTGCGATCGCGACACGGACGCTGAGTGCCAATGCGTCGCTGGCACGGCGGATGACCGGGCGGACCTATCCCAGCGACGTGCCTGGTCGAATGAGTTTTGCGATTCGCCAACCGCTTGGCGTCGTTGCCGGGATCACTCCGTTTAACGTTCCCTTGGTCAAAGGCGTCAAGCACAGCAGCACGCCGATCGCGACTGGCAATAGCTTCGTTTGGCTGCCGTCCCAGCAAGCACCTTTGTTGGCTAACCGTTTGGCGACGCTGTATGCCGAAGCGGGTGTGCCAGCCGGCGTGTTCAACGTGGTGCATGGCGAGGGCGGAGTGCTCGGACCGGCGTTGATCAAGCATCCGTCCGTGCAAGCGGTCAGCTTTACCGGTTCGGCACAGGTCGGTCGCCAAGTCCAAGCGGCGTGTGGCGAATTTCAAAAACGTGTGACGCTGGAACTTGGCGGAAAGAATCCGATTCTGATCTTTGAGGATGCGGATCTAAAGCAGGCCGTCTCGGCAGCGGTGCGTGGGGCGTTTATCTATCAGGGCCAGATTTGCATGGCGTCCAGCCGGATCATCGTGCACAAAAACATCGCTGGCGTGTTGACCGATTCTGTTGTTGCGGCGGCTTCGGCATTGTCTTGCGGCGACCTCCGTGACCCCTCGACGGTTATCGGTCCGGTAATCGATCAGGCTGCCAGACAACGCATCGACGATCACTTGAACGACGCCGTTCGGCTGGGGGCCACGATACAGTGTGGCAATGTTTGGAACGGAAATCGTATGAACCCGACCGTGGTGACGGGTGTCACTTCAGAAATGCGACTCTATCGCGAAGAATCTTTCGGCCCGCTCGTCACGATCGAAGTGGCGGATGACGAGGCCCACGCGATGCAGCTAGCCCACGCAAGTTCGGCGATGCTATCCGCAGCGGTCTTTACCCGCGATCTTGATCGGGCAATGCGCGTCTCGCGATCTCTTTGCTGCGGCATGGTACACGTCAACGAGATGACAATTCAACAAGAGCCTGAGGTGCCATTTGGCGGTGATGGCGGTTCAGGGTTTGGACGCGAAGGTTTGGAAACTGGCGTCGAAGATTATACAAAATGGAAGTGGATCACGATCAACGGTTCCGCTTCCGCAAGCTAAGACATAAGACGAATCAAAGAAGTTATGGAAATCTCACAAGAGCTTGTCGACCGCGTGATGCGATTGGTCGTTTCACCCGAGTATCGACCAAGCAAACCAAAACAAATTGCGGCGGCGCTCGATTTGCCGCCGGACGAATACCGGGAACTGCGTCGAACGATCAAGCAGTTGGTTTTAGAAGGCCGTTTGCTTTACGGTTCGAATCATCTGGTGATCAGCACCGGCGCGATTGGCGGTCCGCAAGATCGAATTCGCGGTGTGTTCCGGATGGCTGCTGGCGGCGCGTTTGGTTTCGTGCGTCCCGGTGATTCCGGTGACGGTGCGATGACCGACGATCTGTTCATTCCGCCGGGCCAAACCGGCGGTGCGTTGGAAGGTGACCTGGTCGAGATCAAAGTCCGTCCCGGTCGACGCGGCGAAAACGAAGGTTCCGTCCATCGCATTCTGGAACGCGCTCGCCGTCAATTTACCGGAACCTATGTGCTGGTCGGAAAAAGTCCGGCGGTCTATTTGGACGGCACGCCACACGATGACCCCGTTTTTATCGGCGACACCGAAGGTCTGCCGCTCGAAGTCAACGACAAGGTCTTTGTCGAAGTCGTGCGTTTTCCTGGCGAAGAAGGGCAGGGCGGGGAAGCGGTTTTGCTCGAACGCTTGGGCAGCAATAAAAATCCGAACATCGACACGCTGACCATCATGCGTCAGTACGCGTTGCCTGATAGTTTTCCCGAGGAAGTGATCGAAGAGGCTCGTCAACGATCGGACGAGTTCAACGAGCAGCAACTGCCCGAAGATCGTGTCGACTTTACCGACCAGCTGACGATCACCATCGACCCGTTCGATGCGCGTGACTTTGACGACGCGATCTCGCTTTCAAAAAATGAAAAGAGCCACTGGCGTTTGCTGGTCCACATCGCTGACGTTGGGTACTTCGTCCATCCCGGCGGCAAGATCGACGAAGAAGCCAGGCGACGTGCAACCAGTGTTTACTTGCCGGACCGAGTTGTCCCGATGATTCCTGAAATCATCAGCAACCATTTGGCCAGTTTGCAACCCGAACGCGTTCGTTTGGCGAAGACCGTCGAAATCGAAATGACGGACCAAGGCGTCGTCGTTCATACCGAAGTTCATAACAGCATCATCCGCAGTGACAAACGACTGCACTATGGATTGGTCGATCAGTTCTTGGACGATCCGCAGCGTTATCGTGAATCGTGGGGCGAAGAAGTCTGTGACTTGGTCACGTCGATGCATTCGCTGGCGATGACACTTCGCAAGCGACGCATCAAGGGCGGCGCAGTCACGATGGACATGCCCGAAGTCAAACTGGACCTTGATCGCAACGGTAAGGTCAAAGGCGCTTACCGGACCGTCAACACCGAAAGCCATCAAGTCATCGAAGAGTTCATGTTGGCAGCCAACCAAGCGGTTGCGACCTGGCTCGATGATTTGGGATTAAAGTTCCTGCATCGGATTCACCCGCCACCAGACCGTCGCAAGATCCGCCAACTTTCGATGTTCATCCGGGACTTGGGGATCGGCGTCGATTCGGTCGAAAGCCGTTTCGAAATTCAAAGCGTGATCGATCGCGTTGCGGGCACACCGCTGGAAGACGCGGTCAATTTTTCGGTTTTGCGCAGCATGAGCAAAGCGGTGTATGGACCGCAAGTCGAAGGCCACTATGCCCTCGACATGCCACACTATTGTCACTTCACCAGTCCGATTCGCCGCTATCCCGATTTGACCGTTCACCGGCTGATCGACCGATTGCGAAAAGGCGAACCGACCCCGGACGATTCGATGGGGACCTTGGTCACACTGGGGCACCACTGTAGCGATCAAGAACGCAACGCGGCTCAAGCAGAACGCGAGTTGACCGAGCTGAAATTGCTGCACTTCATGAAGAAGCACATCGGCCAATCGATGCCGGCGGTGATCACACGTGTGTTCGCTGATGGATTCTTGGCAAGATGCACCAAGCTTCCGATCGACGGATATGTTGGTGTGGATCAGTTGCCAAACGACCAATACCGCTTTGAACGTCGCGGCCAAATGTTGGTTGGGTTCAAAGCACACCAGCGCTATCGTTTAGGCGACCAGCTGACGGTGAAGATTGCCAGAGTCGACTTGGTCGGTCGGCAGCTGTTTTTGCAGCCAGAAAAAAATCACTCGGTTGGATCGGGTAAGCCAACCGATCGCAATTCGAAGTCGCACAAGCCGCGTCGCGAAAAGAATATCGGTCGCGGTGGCAAAGGCAAAAAGCCGAAGCGTGGCAAACGACGATAGGACCAACTGGCTGTCAAGCGACAGCTTAAAAAGGAAACGTTACTGAGCGAGCTTCAGAACGAAGCTCTCTAGCAGGAACCGGTCCAAGCCGTCAGAGCTGTGTGTGCCTTTTAATCGCAGGTCGGCGTCGAGTAACCATTCCAACAGCTTCGCCGCCCGTTCACGTTTCATCCGTTTCATGTCGGATGTGGCGCGGCCGATTTCGAACGGACGCAAGCCACCTTTGACGAGCGAGTCTTCGAGGTGTGGCTTTTTGCCAGCGCGTTCTGCGGCTAAGTGAATCGCGGTGGCCAAGCCAAGCTTGCGAAGCGAGTACGCGATTTGGGGCAGCAACGCCACGGGAGGCTGTCCGCCGGAAATCAACTTGTCGAGTTGCAGTAATGCTTCGGCAGCATTGCCGGAGGAGATCGCGTCGGTGATTTGCCAAATCGTTTTGCCTTGCCATCCGGCGACGACTTCGCGAACCAAGTCAACTTGAATCGTTTCGCCAGGATCGAGATGGCAGGCCAGCTTGGCGATTTCGGTGTCAAGGAATCCGACGTCGTCACCAAGCATTTCCACCAAGGCATCGGCTGCTTCGCCGGTGATTTTGGTCTGATGGCGAGGGGCGACGAACTCGGTCAGGAACTTGCGACGCGAGACAGCAGTTGCGCCTGTTTTCTTGCCCGTCTCGCCGCTGCAGCAAACCAACACGTGCGACTTGTCGAGTGCTTTGTAGACCTTCGTGTTGCTGGCCAAAGATTGCAGTTGCAAGATCAATCGTGCAACGTGTCCGGGCTTGGCCAAGTAATTTTCGACTTCATTGCGGTTGGACGACAGAAACGCATCCGCATCGCGAATGACGATCGCGCGTTTGGCGCCCATGTCGAACAACGAGCCGGTGGAAAGTTCGTCGTTGACGTCCGACCAGCGGGCGGTGGTGCCGTCAAATTCGACGACGTCCGCGTCACCGAGCAACAGCGATGTTGCCCAGCCGATCAGCGTTCGATCGCCACCGAACAATCCTGCGACCGCGAACTCGAGTGTTTCCGCGGAAGCATTCTTGGTCAGAAAATCGAAAGCGTGGGTCTTGGCCATCGTTGCCGGAAACGTGAGGTCGAAACAAATCTCGATAGGTCGTTGGTCACCAGATCATACGCGGGCATCCGGCGAGCAGACAGTCCCCCCGGTACTTGAGTGATCGATGACTGTTCCAGAGAGGGGCGATCGCGGGGGCCAGGATTGGTTAAGCGAATAGGTGTTGTCTATTTCGCGTTGGGACGTTTCGTGCGGGTGCGATTCTTGATCCAGTTGCCGTACTCCCAGCGACTTTTCCACGGCTCGAGATACGGTTGATAGTCTTCGCGGTCCGTCCAGTGGATCGGTTCGGGATGATCGGCGTTGACGTTGCCTTCGGGGTAATCTTTGCCGGCTTCGCTGTCATCTGTCTCGGCCAGCCATTCGATAAGTTTTGCGGCCATCGATTGTTGACGTTCCGCATATTGCTTTGACACGTCGTTCGCTTCAACCGGGTCGGTCGCCAAGTTGTAAAGCTCGAAGGGACCTTGGCTGAGGTTTCGCGACGTCAGTTTCCAATCGTTGTGGATCATTGCGGCCATTTTCTTGTAGCGGAAGTAGAACGCCGACCCACGTTCGCGATCAGGCGTCTGTCCATCGAACAGATGAACCAAGCTCTCTCCGTCGGTGGGACGCTGGGGTATCGGATGTGTTTCGCCAGCAAGTTCTAAAACGGTTGGCATCATGTCCATCACGGTCGCGGGAAAATCTGTCTGGCGTGGTGCGATCTTTCCAGGCCATTCGATAATCCCAGGGACGCGCAAGCCACCTTCGTCAATCAAACCTTTGTGGCCTCGTAGCCCGCCGGTGGTTGGCGGCTCGATTTTGGGTAAGCCTCCGTTGTCACTGCAGTACCAAAGCACGGTGTCTTTTTCGATTTCCAAATCACGCAAGCCTTGACGAAGTGCGCCGACGCTTCGATCAAGTGCGACCAGTTCGCCATAGTGATTCTTTGATGACTCGTTCAATGTCGCGAACGGTGCATAGTCTTCGGCGGATGCTTTGAAGGGCGAGTGAGGAGTGCCATACCAGATCACCACAAAGAATGGTTCATCGTTCTGCGCAACCACCGACAGATGGTCGAGGGCTTGTTCGACGATCACATCCGACGAATCACCTTGATAATCTTCGAAGGTACCGTTTCGACTTAGCAGTGGATCGCGATCATAAAAATTGGTGACCGACAGCCAAGTTTGGAATCCGAACGTTCCCGGGTTGAACGGGTCATGTTCAAAAATCGGAACGCCGGGTCCACGTAATCCGTTGAGATGCCATTTGCCAAAGTGCGCGGTCTGGTAGCCAGCGTCGGCAAGGATTTGGGGAAGCGTGACTTCTTGATGCCGCAGTGCATAACCATGTTCCGGAACGCCCGTTCGATAACAAGAACGACCGGTCAGAACCGCGGCACGAGTCGGCGAGCAGACGGGGGCGCCAGCGTAAAATCGGTTGAACCGCAAGCCGCTCTCGGCCAACGCATCGAGGTGAGGGGTTTTCAAGATCGGATGATGGTTATAGCTCGTCTCGCCCCAGCCTTGGTCGTCAGCCATGACCAAGACGATATTCGGGCGTTCTGCGTCCTTTGTGTCCGAAGCCTGGATGTCCGAAGCCTGAGTGATCATCGCAAGAGGACCGATCGATACGGCATACAGCAGCAGGAACGTCAATCGCATTGGATCACTCATCAAGATTGGTGGGGCAGGGCAGAGTAGTCGCGACTGAATTGTAGTGCTTGGGGCGGCGCATTTGGCGAAACTGGTTCGCTGCAACGAAACTGCATTGCCGAGATGATGCGATGGGCCGCCTTGTTGGGTGGTTCGGAATTCTTTTGCAAAGGGATCGGAACCAGGCGGAGTTTGATGCGTTAAAGGCATTGTGTCTGTGCTTTGTTCCCCCACGCCCAGAACTGGACGTCACACGGTAGATTTTGCATGCAACGTCATCTGTCAGGCCTGCTCGGCCGCTGGTTCACACTCGTTGTCCTGCCGTTTGCATTGCAGCAATGTTCATTGAACGAAGAATTGCAGGCGGAAGAATTAGACGTCATTCAGGTAACGTCGGGGTTCCTATTCATCGACGGCAAATACCTCGCACCGCCCTACGATATCGAGTGTGAAGAAGGGGTGCTTACGATCAACGGCGAGGAATACAAGCTGGAGTATTTCCGTGATCCGCCGCCACAGCCCGAACCGTCAACAGAGCCGGAAACGCAAGCGAATTCTTCAGCGGACCGCGATCCTGGCGAAGCATCAAGTGTCGAAGTGACGCCAACAAGATTCGCTCGAGATCCGGACCCATTTCGCAGAGGCGCGGAGTCCTACCGGAGAGATGCAGAATCTTTTCGAAACGATCCGGGGCGGTCTGGTCAAGGTTTTGAACGCCGCGACTGGCGTCGTTGGGGGCCAAGAGGATTTGGCGGTTACGGTGGATTTCGACCTTACTTGTACTCGATCGAAATGTACGCCAATGATGTTCAACAGGCGACATTGGGCGGGATCGTTGTGATGTACCCGAAACGCAAACCCTTGGTCGTGTATCCAACTGGTGATGGTTATCGGTTGTTGCAATTGTTGATGGGGAAAACTGATATCAAGTCTGCACCACCAAAGCACCTGACGCCGGACAGCCAATCGTCATGGGAGCAACTCGCTACCGGATTTCAGCCCAGCGGCGATTTTTTTGAACGAGCGAAGGCCGAGTTGAACGTGTGGACGCGGTAACAGCCGAGACTGCGTCGGTCACCGATGCCGTGTTCTTGAGCCAACGTTTGGCATACCCTCTGTCACTATTGGCGATGGTCGGCGTCGTGCTAGGTTTTGGGCATCTGCTAACCAACCGTCCCACTGTTGATCCTGATCAACACGACGAGGTCAAAGGTCCTAAGATCATTGTGCAATCGCTGATGATCATCGCGCTGTTCTCTGTCGTGGACTTGGTGTTGACGGTTACCGCCACCAATGCAGGTGCGATGCGTGAACTCAATCCGCTGGGCAGTCACTTTATTGATGACCCGGCAATGCTGACCGTCTTCAAGTTCGCGGTGACGGGGTTGTCGATTGGTATTCTTTATGGGTTACGCCGCAAACCGATCGCCCACCTCGCATCCTGGTGGTGCTGCTTGTTGCTAACGCTGCTGACTGCTCGCTGGGTCGTGTTCCAGTCAATGTTTCTGTAGTCGATCCTAGGTTTCTGTAACCGATACTAGCGAGAGCGAAAGCCAAGGATCTTTGCCCGCGGTGCCAAGCCGCTCGTTTGAATCGGTTGGTCGAGCAGATAGCTTCCCGTGTTCCCGGCTTTGTCGGTCGCGTCGATTCGCAAGTAGATTTGGCCTGGCAATTTTGGATCCGCCGGCCATACGTAGACACCATTGTTTTGCAGGCCAGCCGCAATCGTTGTCCAAGGCCCAGCAAGCGAATCGGAGAACGCCAGTGCGATCGGGCGGGTCGTTAGGTTGGCATCATTGCATTCGTATTGAATGACCAAGGATCCGATGCGGTCGCCTTCGCCGTATTTGGCGGAGGTGATGCGAGTTTGCGGCGGTGATTGGTCAACCAATACGGCAATGTCAGGAGTATCGCCTGGCAAGGGGCGTGGGCTGGCTAGCCCGTTGTTGCCGAGCACCACAATGCGAAAACTGAAGAGTCCTTCGCCGTTTGTTTCGATATCGAAGGGGCTGGTGCGATCGGGATCGGAACCCCAACGTTGCCACGTGCCACCGCCATCGAGGCTGCCGTAGAGTTCGACGGATTCGACACCTGTTGATCCGACTGCTTCCAATTCGTATTCCAAGCTGAAACGATTGGAGTCGCTGAATCGATAAGGCACGGTATGGTTCAGTTGGGCGAGGTCAAACTCGCGTTGCAGTTTTTTTCCTTCAAGCTCGGCGCGTTCGACGCGGTGACGGCGTTGGTCGCTCATCACAGTCGTTGGCTTTGGTGTTGGGACAATCTCTAGCGGACTGTTGGAGCTGTCCGCCGCATCGGGACGCGACGAATTGATTGGGTTAAGAGCTTGATCCAGTGTCTTTTTCTGTTCTGAATAGGACGGCGATTGCTGTGAAGACATCGGTCGGTCCTGTCGTGGCAAATCAACGGGTGTATTCACCGGTGCCGCGGCGTCCGCCGGAGCAGCTGTGCTGGGGCCTTCCAAGACCGGTGCGTCACTTGCCGCTTCAGGATCTTGTTCGGCTGATGGCGCAGGCAAAACTTCGACACCGCCCTGTGTGAGACGCGCCTCGAGTCCGCTCGCAGGCAGTTGTGCGACTTGATCATTGTTTGCCGATTGCGGAGTACTGCTCGCCCCATCGATTGGCGACATCCGTGATTGGGGAGTATCGAGCGGACGGGTGCGTTGGTCGGTCGTGCCACGAAGGCCGAAGCGTTGCAGGCCAAACGGCACGTCGGCGCTCCATTGTTGCGCGGGTTGGTTGGCCTGTCCGTATCCGGATTGCGGCGTGGGCGCGCTTTCGAATCTTGGCGGTCCGATGTGCAAGTTCGGCGGGTCGCTCGGACCGGCAGCCGCATGGACCTGAGGCATTCCAGTTCCGGCCAAACCCTTGGTGGGCAGCGTCGCGATACGAGGTTTGCGAAACGATTTTGACTCGACCGATACGTTGCCAAGAGCGTCCATCGCGGTGACGTGCAGGACGACTTGTTTCCAGGCGTGATCGGGCCGAACTTCAAACCGCCCCTCGCTGTCAACACTTTGGCTGTCGACGGTAATCCATTGTCGGTAGACGTCCGTGGCATACAGGATCCGCAGAGAGCCGAGCTCACGTGAATCGTCGAGCGTCATCTGGACCTGCAAGCCGCCGTCCAAATCCGCTTCGCCGTCAAGGCGAATGGTTGGGCCCGTGGTGTCGATCAGAATCTTGCGCTCGGCGGTCAACTGCTCCGGCGTTGGAGTTTCTGGCGAAGCCATTTGATGGGCGAACCAATGCTCGCCGTCTTCGGTCGCATCGAAGTGCAGCTTTTCGACGGGAAGCGGCGATTCGCTTGCGATTTGCCAGCTTTCCCCCTTGTCGACGGAGACGTAAAGTTTCACGCTGCTGGCGGTACTGTTCCCATTGACGTGAAATGGAATGTCAAAGGACCGGGACGCAATCGCGATTACATTGTCCGAACCTTGAGGTTCAGGCGAATCGTTTGCCCTCGCGGGAGTTGCGATCACGCTAATCGCCATCAAAATGGCAACCACCAACAGGCTTCGTTGGGGGCGGGTGGAACTTGATTGCGTGAAACAAGGCGAGTTCATATCAAATACATCTCGATCGCCCCGCCGGTTGGGTAACCACAGCGGTTGCTCACGTTCCATCGATGGAGCTGGGCCAATGACAGTCATCAAAATCGTCAAAGTCGAGTGAAATCGGTACACACTGTTTTTTGGTCGGCAGTCCAACCTCGAGATCTTGATTTCGAATTAACAACATTCAGCCATGATTGAATACGAATACGATGTCGTCGTGATCGGTGCGGGCCACGCCGGGACTGAGGCCGCCGCCGCGGCAGCCCGTCGGGGGGCCAAGACAGCACTGCTGACCACCAATCTGGACACGGTTGGCCAGATGTCGTGCAACCCGGCAATCGGCGGTGTCGCCAAGGGCCAAATCGTTCGCGAAGTCGACGCCCTCGGCGGATTAATGGGTCGGGCAATCGACGCGACGGGCATTCAGTTTCGCCTGCTTAATCGCCGCAAAGGACCGGCGATGCACAGCCCACGCTCGCAGGCCGACAAAAAGGCCTATCAGCAATACATCAAACACGAGATCGAGCTGCAGGAGCATCTGGACCTGAGGCAAGAAACGGTTGAGGACCTGTTGACCGAATCGACACCGCAGGGCGAACGTCTGGTTGGAGTCCAAGTCCGCGGCGACGCGATTTATCGTGCTCGCGCGGTGGTGCTAACCACCGGGACGTTCTTGTCAGCGGTGATGCATACCGGCGATGCCAAAACCGCTGGCGGCCGAGCCGGCGAAGGCACCACGACAGGAATCAGCGGCGCGCTGCGACGACTTGGTTTCAGCATCGATCGATTCAAAACCGGTACGCCCGCGCGATTGAATCGTCGCACGATCGATTACAGCCGTTTGGAAGAACAGCCCGGTGACGACGACCCACAACCATTCTCGTTTTTGAACGACTCGTTGGATCTGGAACAGGTGCCGTGTCATATCGCGATGACCAACAAAGCGGTTCACGATTTGATCCGTGCCAACTTACATCGCGCCCCGATGTACAGCGGACAGATCAATTCGCGAGGCCCACGGTACTGTCCATCGATCGAAGACAAAGTGGTGCGGTTCGCGGACAAGGATTCGCACCAACTGTTCCTTGAGCCCGAAGGCCACCACACCGAAGAAATCTACGTCAACGGGATCTCGACCAGCTTGCCTCGCGACGTTCAAGACGCGATGTTCCGGCAGATCGAAGGCTTAGAAAACGCGCAGATCATGCGTTATGGCTATGCCGTCGAGTATGACTACTGTCCGCCCACACAGCTTTGGCCGCACCTTGAAACCAAACTTGTGCCTGGCTTGTTCCTGGCTGGGCAAATCAACGGCACCACAGGGTACGAAGAAGCTGCCGGCCAGGGATTGATTGCCGGATTGAACGCCGCCGCGCTCGTTGCCAGTGAATCAATGTGGGTGCCGACACGCGATCAAGCTTACCTTGGGGTGTTGGTTGACGACTTAGTTACAAGCGGCACCGACGAGCCCTATCGAATGTTTACCAGTCGAGCGGAGTTTCGGTTGCTGCTTCGCCAAGACAACGCGGATCGACGGTTGACCGCTGACGCCGATCGGCTGGGCCTGATCAGTCAAACTCGCCGCGACAAATTCCAGCAGAAGCTCGCGGATATTGAACGTGCGATGGGATTGTTGTCCGCCGCTCGCGTCGGAACGGCAAAGGGAGACGTCAAAGGCGACGTTTACCTAAGACGCCCGGAAGTCGATTGGCCGGCGATGTGCGAAATCGTGCCCGAGCTGAATTCGATCGGCAAGCAAGCTGCGGAACAAGTTGTTTACGACATTAAATACGAAGGCTATGTCAGTCGCCAACGCGATGAAGTGGCGCGACAACAACGGATGTTAAAGAAAAAGATTCCACAGTCGTTTGACTACGCCACCATCACGGCGATGCGAACAGAAGCTCGCGAGAAGCTGAGCAACATTCGTCCGGTGACATTGGATCAAGCACAACGGATTAGCGGGATCACGCCAGCGGACATCGCGTTGTTGTTGGCTTACATCGAATCTCCGTCGAAAGCTTCGGCGGAGAAAGAATCGAAAAGCTAAGGCGGACGGGAACGTGATCGGATTGAGCACGGGTTGTGCGGTCCCGGTCAGCCTATCTTGACCAAAGCCCGATAATTGGTAAGATTCGCTGGTCGGGCAAGATCGGCAAGCTTGAGGATTTCGGAGTTTGCTGTTGCCTGCGTTTTTCGCACAAATTGCGGCAAAGTGATCTTGTGTGCAAACGTGGGGGTTTTGTTAAAAGACGCGTGTCGTGTTGGTTTGGTGACTAACACAGTTGTGCAGACTTTTGAATAGCACGGAAAGACGCGCGTGATGGGCTGACTTTGCGATTGGCAAGTGGGTCCACCGACTAACGCACAGGTTGGGAAACGGCTCGTCCTGCAGGGAGGATGGTTTCTGCGATGACCACGAAAACGGTCTTTACGACAGGCGAAGCGGCCAAAATTTGCAAAGTCAGTCAGCAAACGATTATTCGTTGCTTTGACAATGGCTCGCTGAAAGGCTTTCGCGTACCGGGCAGCAAGTTTAGGCGAATTCCACGTGAGCAGCTTTATCTGTTCATGAAAGACAACGGGATTCCCACCGATGCCCTCGAGAGCGGAAAGAAAAAACTATTGATCGTCGACGACGACCAGGACTTGGTCGAGTTGATGAAGGAAGGATTCGAGCGCGATGGTCGCTTTGATATCCGCACCGCAAACAACGGGTTTGATGCCGGAATGGGCGTCAAAGAGTTCCGTCCCGACCTTGTGGTCTTGGACGTGATGCTTCCCGATATCAACGGAAAAGAAGTTTGCCAACGTGTTCGCAGTGATCCGGCCTTGGATATGGTCAAGATCCTGTGCATCTCCGGGATGGTCGAACACAACAAAGTCGACGCTTTGAAAGCGGCCGGTGCAAACGATTTCATGCAAAAGCCGTTCGCGATCGACGACCTTGTGTTGCGATCCTGCGAGCTGTTGGAAATGGAACGTAGCGTCAGCTAATCCGTTGTTCTAGAAAATCGAGACGGTGGTAGTCACCCCTTCAACGACGGATGAGCCGATGGTTTCGCAATCGACTCGAACGCTTGGTTGGTGGGGACTGTTGCCACCGATCGTTGCCCCTGCGGAGTCTCCGGAATCGGACTTCACTGCGCAGCCGGTACGGTATTGGTTGCCTTTGTCCGACCGGGCAATGGCAGCGATCTCATTGGCTTTCTCCAGCGACGCCCCATCCGATGATCAACCTTCGGATGCGAAGGTCGTTTTGCAGCGCGTGAAACGTGCGCTCGCCAATGATCCGCCATTGTTGATGTACGCAATGCTGACGGTGCCAGCAGGCCTAGCAGTCTCATTGACTGAATTGGCCGAGTGGATCTTGATGCCTGAGTTTGCCGCTCGCTTTTCCGATGGCGAATGGATGCTTGCGGCGCCGGCTATCCTCGACCGGCACCAGAATCGTTGGTCGCGTCTGATGGCTCGCGCGGCGAATCAGTCACCAACCGATTGGCTGGATCAGGTCACCGATTGGCTGGATGTGATTTCACCGGCAGTCGCCAACGATTTCTCGGTGGAAATGCCGCGACTGATCTGGGATGGCGACGACTCGATGGACGCTGAAGCTTCGCCAGACGGCAGTCAGCTTTTGCATGTACTCGCACGGGCGGCCGAAAAAGGTCGCAGCGATCGACAGCGGATCGAGAGTTTGGCCGAACATCGCAAGTTATCCGCCGCCAAGCAACTCGCCTACGGATTGAGTCACGAGATCAACAATCCGTTGGCCAATATTTCGGCACGTGCCCAATCGTTGGCACACGACGAGGCTGATTCGCGTCGCCGCGAGTCGTTGGAACAAATCGTCCGGCAAGTCTTTCGGGCGCACGAAATGATTGCCGGGTTGATGTTCTACGCCAATCCGACCGAACCCGATGTTGAGCCGTTCCAACTCGCGGAAGTGGTTCGTGAAGCATTCGATGAATTCCAATCGCTGGCAGAAGAGCAGGGGAGTCGATTGTTAATCGAGTTGCCAGGTGAACCGGTTTCTCCACCGGAGCAGAACCGATGGAGCGGTGACCGCATGATGATTTTGGAAGCGATTCGTGTTTTGGTTCGCAATGCGTTGGAAGCGGTGGGACATGACGGAACCATTGTCTTGTCGCTTCAATCGGAGCCAGACCGCTGGGAGATTCATGTCGCCGATAGCGGGCCGGGGCTATCCACGGAGGCTTCCAAGCACGCATTCGATCCGTATTACAGCGGGCGTGAAGCGGGGCGCGGTTTGGGGCTTGGCCTTTGCCGGGCGTACCGCATCGCCGAACTGCATGGTGCGGCGATTTCGCTGTCCGGTGGACTTGCCGGTTGCGTGGCAACGATCACGTTGCCAACGCAACACTGAAATCCGATTGCTATTTCGAACGACGACGTGATCGGACAAAGACGGTCATCGAGCCGAGCAGCAGCGCTAAGCCAGCAGATGGCTCTGGGATCGCGCTGATTCCTGACGGTGAAGTTCCGACCGAAAGTGCGCCGAGTTCCTGCCAAGTCATGCTGCCGTCGTACGTTTTGGGAACGCCGTTCAAGTCTTGGTTGAACGAATTGTCTTGCGTGGCCGTTGCCAGCACAAAACTAAGCGAGGATGATTGATCGATGCTGATCGCAGATTCGGTTTGCATCCAATCGACGATCGATTGGTAGGGCAACGCGAAGCTGAGGAAGTAGTCGGTTTCTCGGTCTGAATCCAAGTCGGTTTCGGCGGTATCGACGGCCGCGTAGTGGTAGTTCGAAGCGGTTTCGGCAAAGGTTTGTAGCGGTCCGGTGATGCTGGTCGTGTTCGGCGAAATATTTAGATCCGATCCGGTCCCATAGATTGCCAGTTCATCCGCAGACCCCTGGTTGTGAACACCGACATACAAGTCCAGCGCACCGTCTTGGTTGGCATCCATTCCGACAAACAGGTTGCGCGAAAATCCGCTGCTGTCGCCTGCCCCTAGGCGAACACGAAACAGCAGGCTTCCGTCCGTCCAATTTCCTGGGGTTCCGCCATCATCAAACTGGTAAAAAAACGACGGGTTGGACGAGTTTCCAACGATGTCAGAGATGGAGCGTGCGTTTCCGGTTTGTTGATCGTCGAAGTAATCGGATTGGCCTGGTCCAGCAAACTGAACAGCATTCCAAGACGGAGTCAGGTCGGTGACCGTAGCCGCATGTGAAAACGGTTGCGGCGCCGAAACCAGGGCGCAGGCGATACCCAGGGCGCGGGCAACAGAGAAGGAGAAAATGCGATTGTTTCGAAGGAGTCGATTCATTGCGAAAGTCGTTGCGCCAGTGGCGTTTCGGCGGGGCAAGTTGGTTTCACGGTCGTTGTCATCTGTTTGCCAGGACCGTTGAAAAGTGTCGTAGAGGTCGACAGGCACACAGAGATAAGTTGTTAGATCCGATGACGGGGGATGAGGGAGGACCCTCACGCAAAGATTCACGCTCATTTCGGTAGGGAAGGGGCGGTTGTTCCGATCCCGCAGACTTTGAAGAGAAATCGCTTTGCCGAACAGGAAGCTTTGCCGAACAGGAAAACGTCCGACGCGGATTTGGGGTCGGACAGGTGGTAGGCAAACTGGCTGGTTATGCTTGATAATCGCGGTTTGACTATTCGAACCGATTCCAGAGTCCAAGATTCATGCTCGATTCTGCATTTGAGTTGCTGCGCAAACAGGCTGACGGCGAGGTGTCTGCGGTGGAGATCGCCGGTCAAGCGATCGACGCGATCGAAGCCTCGCAATCGCTGCATAATGCATACACCCATGTGGACCGCGACCTCGCACTCGCAACGGCGAAAGCGATCGACGAAAAACGTGCCGCCGGTAAACCACTCGGTGCCTTGGCGGGCGTCCCTGTTGCGGTCAAAGACGTCTTGTGCACTGCCGATATGCCAACCACTTGCTCGTCCGAGATGCTGCGTGGTTTTCGCCCTCCGTACGACGCGACCGTGGTCGAAAAACTGCGTGCCGCCGATGCCGTCATTGTTGGCAAGACCAACATGGACGAATTTGCGATGGGCGGCAGCACCGAAACGGGAGCCTTCGGCGCGACGACCAACCCTTGGGATACCAAGCGGACGCCGGGCGGCAGTAGCGGCGGTGCGACCGCAGCGGTCGCGGCGCAAACCGTACCGTTAAGCCTGGGAACCGATACCGGCGGTTCCATTCGCCAGCCGAGCGCGTTCTGCGGTGTGACCGGGCTGAAGCCGACCTATGGGCGTGTCAGCCGATACGGGTTGGTCGCTTTCGCAAGCAGTCTCGATCAAATCGGACCGATCGCATGGAGTGCAAAAGAATGCGCCCTGCTGATGAATACCATCGCTGGTCATGAGCCTCGCGATTCGACGTCATTGAACAAAGACGTGCCGGATTATGTTGCCGCGACCGAGTCGAATGATTTGCGTGGCATGCGAATCGGCGTCCTTCGAGAATCGATGGAAGCCGAAGGTGTGGATGCGGACGTTCGTGCCGCTGTGGCACATGCGATTGGTGTGTATGCCGAACTGGGGGCCGAAATTATCGACGTGGATCTCCCACACCGCGAGTATTGGGTGCCGACCTATTACGTAATCGCGCCCAGCGAAGCGAGCAGTAATTTGTCTCGATACGACGGTGCACACTATGGGCATCGCAGCGAAACCGGGACCAACTTGGAAGCGATGTATTGCAAGAGCCGCGCCGAAGGATTTGGCGACGAGGTCAAACGGCGAATCATGATCGGAACTTATGCGTTAAGCGAAGGCTACGCTGACCAATACTACAACCAAGCGTTAAAGGTCCGCCGACTGATTCGCGGCGATTACGACGCAGCGTTTTCCCAAGTCGATGTCTTACTCGGGCCGGTCACACCAACGCCTGCGTTTGAACTCGGCGCGAAGCTGGATGACCCGATTCAAATGTACCTTTGCGACTTGTTTACCGTCGGTGCAAACTTGGCCGGCGTTCCCGCAATGTCCCTGCCCGCAGGACTGAACGAACAGGGATTGCCGCTTGGCATTCAATTGCAAGCCCCGGCACTTGAAGAAGCTCGACTGTTGTTTGCCGCTTCGGCATTTCAGTCGGCAACGGACTATCACACCAAACGACCACGCGGATAAGCCATGGCTGAGCTACCGACTAAAACGATCATTGGGCTGGAAGTCCACGTCCAACTGCGAACGAAAACGAAGTTGTTTTGCGGATGCAGCACCAAGTTTGGTGGTGCACCCAACACACAAGTCTGTCCAGTTTGTTTGGGACTACCCGGCGCATTGCCGGTAATCAACGAACAAGCAATCGAGCTGGCGATCCGCGCCGGTTTGGCTATTGATTGTGATATCCCGCCGATGACCAAGTGGGATCGAAAGCAGTACTTCTATCCTGACCTACCCAAAGGGTACCAGATCAGCCAATTCGATTTGCCGATCTGTGTCGATGGAGTCTTGGAGATCGAAGACCCGGCAGATCCCGATGCGACGCGCAAAATCCGAATCACGCGCGCCCATTTGGAAGAGGACGCCGGCAAGAGCATGCACGACGAAGCCGCCGGCAGCGGCGACAGCCGGATCGACTTGAACCGCTGTGGTACGCCGCTGTTGGAAATCGTTAGCGAGCCAGATTTGCGCACGGCCGAAGAGTGCTTGGCGTACCTCACCAAGCTGAAAGAGACGATGGTTCACCTCGGCGTTTCGGACTGTGAAATGCAAGAAGGATCATTGCGTGTCGATGCCAATGTGAATTTGGAAATCGATCGACATGGCGAAGTCATTCGCACGCCAATTGTCGAAATCAAAAACATGAACAGCTTCCGCAATGTCGCTTCCGCGTTGCATTACGAAGTGAAACGACAATATGCCGAATGGGAAGAGAACGGTTGGACCAAGGAAACCAAAGGGAAGCGAACCTTTGGGTGGGACGACGTCAAAGAGGTCACGTACCCGCAGCGTGAAAAAGAAGAGTCGGCTGACTATCGCTACTTCCCATGTCCTGACCTCTTGCCCGTCCGAATCACGCAGGAACGTGTGGAGGAGATCCGTCAGACACTCGGTGAAACTCCCGGCGAAGCTCGTCAGCGTTTACAGAAGCAATACGGCATCAAAGAATACGACGCCGACGTAATCGTGTCGCAGGGCCGCGCGATGGTGGAGTATTTTGATGAGGTCGCGACACAATGCGGTGACGGAAAACGAGCTAGCAGTTGGATCCAGCAAGACGTCTTGCGGACGCTGAAAGAACAAAACGCAGATATCGAAACGTTTCCGGTCGGTGCCACTGAACTGGGGCAATTGTTGGCGATGGTCAGTAAAGGCGAATTGCCAAACGATCGCGCCCGCGATGTTTTCAAACACATTCTGGAAAATGGTGGCAGCGTCGAGAACGCCGTCTCGTCACTTGGGATCGAAGCCGTCGACGAATCCGAACTGGAATCGCTTGTGCAGAGCCTTCTGGACGCGAACCCCAAAGTTGTCGAGGACCTGCAAAACGGGAACCAAAAGGCGATCGGACCGTTGATCGGGCAGGCAAAAAAGAAAAACCCGAACGCAGATCCACAAACTGTGCGACAAATTGCCTTGCGGTTGATTGAGCAAGCCTAGCAAACCTGCCCAACCCGTAAGGTAAAGTTGGAACAAAACGAGTTACCATCGATTGGTCACACGAGAGTGATTGTCGCGCCGCCGATCAGTCGATGGTAATACCGTTTCACCGCACGATTGGGACTGCCGCAGAGGCGGTCGCATTATGAGGATTGTTGCCGACTTTGACGGGTAAGGTCTGATGGCTGTGGCTCCTTCGAAACCCAAACGCCCTGACTATTTCTTTATCGCCGTGTTGCTGCTGACCGGCCTGGTGTCCGGATGGCTGCTCTTGATGCCGTTCGTCCCGGCGATTGCCCGCATGACGATGCGGCGGTTTCATCTGAGCAGTGAATCGTTCGGGCTGTGGGCGATCCAGGCTCCCATCCCCGCAATGTACAACTTTGGCAATCAGTACGAAGTCAGCGATCTGCCCGCAGGCTTGATCACGCCGGTGTTAGATACGACGCGTCCTCGTTACATCAATCACTTTCCAACGCGAATGCTGACGTTCGCGAACACTCGCTACAACTTATTGTGCGAAGGCCGGCATTGTTATTTGACAATTCGGTCGGCCTATCGCGGTCAGTTGCTCGAATCCAAAATCGAAGCCCGACCAATCGGTGAAGGGCGTTATCAATGGATTCGTGAGTCGTCCGAGTTCATCGACCCTGCTGCAATGGATCAAAGTAAATCGACCGATCCACTAGGCTTGGATCAGCTCGTTCTTCCGGAGGTGTTGCAGTGATGTCTGGCCAAGTTTTGGAATCGCCAGTGTCGGCCACCTCACGCCAACACGATGACTCGGTGTCAGCGGATCGGAGTCAAGGCTCAATCGCTTCCGTCACAATGCCTGAACCCGGAAGCGGACGCGTTTTCGCGGCCTACTTGGTGGTGCAGTGCTGCTTGTTCATCGGACTGGTTTGGAAGTATTCGTTCTTCTACCTCGCAGACCAAGTTTATCGACACTTTCCGATCAGTGATTCGTTCTTTCCAGAGTGGTTGCAGTCACCCGATGTCGCACGCAACGCGTACATCGGATCGCTGTCAGCGATCATCTTGGGCGTGTTCGGATTGACGCCTTGGATGCGAACGTTCGCAGCGATGGGAACGACGGGGTGCCTCGGTGTGTTGCTATTGCACCAATCCAGTCACAATGACATGACCTTCGCGACAAGTGCGTGGGTCTCACTTTGGGTCTGTTGGTTGACGACCAGAATGAGTCATGAGGATCCCTATCCACTGCTACGCCGGGCCGCCTTTTTGGCACGCGTGATTTGCTCCATGATTCTGCTTGGCGGGGCGGTCGGCAAATGGACGCCAGAGTATTGGTCCGGCGAGGTGTTCTATGACATCTATTTCGTCGACCGCGATTTCTGGGTTTTCAATTTGATGCGAGAACGATTCGACACCGAGACCCTAAAGACGATGGCAATGTGGTATAGCCGCAAAGTGATCCTGGTCGAGTCGATCGCAGGTCTAGGGATGTGGCTTCTGCCTGCACGATGGGCAGCGTTTGTCGGCGTGACGATCTTCTTTTCGATCGCCTTTCTATCCAACCCACTGTTGTTTTCCGTGCTGACATGTCTGGTCGGGCTTTCGGCCGTCGGGTTCTTTGTCCCCGCGAAAACGACACTGACTTCTTAGGTCAGCCCATTAAAGCGAATAGCGGCGAGCGATTGAGTTTCGATTTCAATCAAATTCACTCTCGATTGAAAGCTCACTCAACTGCTCGCCGCATCGCAACATCAATCCGACAATGGTCTGCCCCACTCAATGTCGGTTGATTAGCCGTAGTGATTTGTCTGGACAAACACACACCGCTAACCCAGTGCCAATTGGCATCGTTCTCACGGAAGCCTTTTGTTTTCGGGGACGACTTCGACTCTACGGGAAACGGATTCACCTCAGCGGCCTTTTATTCAATCCGGTCCCGCACAATCAGCTCGCATTTTGCGTTTGTCACCGCTGAACGCATTTCGGCGCTCAGTCGCCCATTGATGACGCAACCTGAACTTTGCACGGACATCAGGCAGGCTGCCCAAGTCCTAGGCTATGGAGCCTCGGCGCGCTGCGGAGGGACTCAGAGAAGGGGGCTCGGTCGGCCATGGGGCAGCAGTTTTAGGAGTCCGGTTGGACGAGTTATCGCGGTTGAGCCGCGGTGGATGGAATCTTTGCGATGAGGGAAAACCCGCTTCCGATATCACCATCACCGCTTCATCTTGTGACAACGATCAAGTCGCAGGACGGTGACCTGTTGATTCTGTGATTGGAAAGGATGCCATCACTATGGCCAAGAAAAAGCTCCGTCGTGTTGCGCTTGCTGGATTGCTCGCGTTCTTCGGTTCCAACGCTTCCGCACAGACGTTTACTTCACAGGACACCCCACTTCGAATTCCGCCGGGAGGCACTTCGGGAACGACGATCTCGTCGATCACCGTTGGGAGTGGACTTTCGATTTCTGATCTCGACGTCAATGTTGATTACAACCACTCGTTCAACGGTGATTTGGTCGCGACCGTAACATCACCGAATGGAACGACCGCGAAGCTGTTCGACGGAGTGGGTGGGGGAGCCAATGCGGCCAATGGCGGTTATCGATTCGATGACGAGTCCGGGAATACGTTCGGTAGCGGCAATCCCATTCCCCCGGGAACCTATCGCCCCAACCAACTGCTGTCCGCGTTTGATGGAGAGAACGCCCAGGGAACATGGACGTTAACTATCAACGATCAATTACCAGGCGACTCCGGCTTTTTGAACTTTTGGCAGTTGTTGTTTGTGGCTGCAGAGGACTTCAGTTACGCGGACGTGTTGGCCAGTTCGGCGATTCTGGAAGTCCAAGCGACGAACCAGTTCCTCGGTCAGCTCGCCGACCGTCTACGTGGTGGTGTTCCGACCAGTGCGAAGCAATACGCGTATCAGGTTTCGCAATTTTCGGCGGCGGCTCCGTCCATTGCTTCAGGAGATTCCGCCAACCCAATTCGTCTGGTTTCGACGGCTCCTTCGGATCACACGGTCGAGCAGGTTTCGTATCACACATCGCCTGTCTACAAACGGCGTAAGATCTCGCAAACCCAAGCTTGGATCTCGGGCTACGGGTCGCAGGGTTCGGTCGACAACGGATTCAGCTATGACTTTTCGGGGCTCACCTTCGGAGCCCAGCGTCAAATCGATTGCTTTACCACCGTTGGATTGGCTGGCAACTACTTCGGTGCTGACGGCGGTCGTTTGGCAGCGAACGTCGATTTAGAAGCGTTCGGACTCGCGGCCTATGCAAGTCGTCAACTCGCATCGAACCGGTACTTCACCGGGATTTTGGGTTTCAACCAAGGCGACTACGACACCTACCGTTCGACCACAACGGGTGATGCTCTTGGCAATACAGAGAGCGATTCGTTCCAGAGCTATTTCGAGCTCGGTCGAAACCTTCGGGCGGGCGATTGGAGCGTTCAGCCACACGTCGCAATGCAGTACATCGGAATCAGCTACGACGGATACACCGAAAGCGGCGCGGGTGCATCGAACTTGCAAGTCGCCGAAGACCACTTCAATTCGGCACGTGGGATTATTGGCACGAGCTTTTCAAAGAACATGTGCGTGCTTGGCGGTACGTTGGCACCGATCTATCGGCTGGGATACGCCCACGAGTTTGCCGATACCAACCAAGTGTTGACGACGCAATTTGCCGGCGGAAACGCGTTGTCGGTCCAAGGTGCAAAACTTGGTCGCGACTTCTTGGACCTTGGCGTCGGTTTCGGCTATTCGACTCGCTCGGGCATCACTTTGTACGCCGACTACGATGCCCAGTTCACATCCAGTCATGACCAGCACACCGGCCAAGGCGGATTAATGTTTGCTTGGTAACTCTCACGTGCCGTTTGATCAGCAGTGTTAACGCTGCTGATTGGACGTTTCTTCTTGGCGATTTGCGAGATGCGGGACTAGTTCAGATAGGCCGTGTTCCTCGGCTAGTTTCCGAGCTTCTTCCTGCCGACCTTCGGCGATGTGGATCTGTACGATTCCCAGCCATGCCTGTCGATTGCCTGGGTCGATATTCAGCAACGTATCGTATTCAGTCATAGCGCCCGCATACACTTCCGTCGACTGCAGAGCTTGTGCAAGTTTCAATCGTGCTTTGCGGTGCTCCGGTTGGCTGGCCAACACGGTTCGGTAGAGCTCGATCGATTTGTCATATTGCTTCATCGCTGTCGTTAACGCTGCCAAGTTGAGTAGCGTTTCGACGTGATTCGGATTCAGCGTCGCGGCTCGTTTCCAATGTTCGAGCGCTTTGGCAGGTTGTCCGGTTTTGATCAACGCACTTCCCAAATTGCAATGGGTTTGTGCTAGTGCTTCTGTGCTCGCGCCAAGTGACAACGCTTTGACATAGAACTCAATTGCCCGATCGTATTGTTGTGCTTTGAAATTCTGGTCGGCGATGAACTGATAACGCCGGTGGCTGTGAAGCGATGACTCGACAGCCCACAACAATGGATCATATGGCCCATAGGGTTTGCGATTCGAAGCCGCACTGGTCAGCATCTCTTTCGCAAGTTCGAGTTGTCCGCTTCGGCGATAGGCGGTGCCCAGCAGGTGCTGGATGCTTCCAGAATGTGGGTCCTGCTTCAACGCAGCTTGCAAGTGTTCGATGGCCGTTTGCAATTCATCGCGTTGTTCTGCGATTCGGCCCAGCGAATATCGTGCGAAGGCATGGTTGGGGGCAATCGAAAGTACCTTGTCGAACCAGGTTTCGGCTTCGTCGGTACGCCCCGTCGATAACTCGATTTCGCCTAACCAACACATCGCGGCCAGTTGCGTCTCGAGCGATTCCGCATCAATGGGCTGAAGATTTTCAAGTGCATTGGCGAAAGCTGTCTTGGCTTCTTTGGGTCGGCCTTCGAGTCGGTGAAGATGCCCGATCAGAAATTGCCAGCGATAGTCGTCGGGTTGGTGCTGAAGTGCTTGTTCGTAGCAAAACTGCGCGGCATCGAAGCTTTCCAAGCATTGGCTGATCATTCCCATTTCGCCATAGCACTCGACCATTTTGCCGTGGCGAATTGCGTCAGGTGATTTGGCGATCTGTTCAAATCGAAGTTCTAGATCCGAGATTTGCTTTTGGATCGATGCTTCGATCGAAGGATCGTCCAGTCTTGGGATTCGATGTCCGCCGACGACTTTGAAGAGATGTTCGTCGAAGGGTGCTTCAATCGAGGCTTCGATCGGTTCCGTTTTCGCAACGGGGGATGGGGAGCAGCCCGTCATGCTGCAACTGATGCCAATCGACAGGCACAGCGAAGCGACAGTTTGAATGCGTTTGGATTCGATCACAGCTGTTGACCTGTTCCTTGGCGAAGGGTGTTGTACTGTCGCAAAGTTGGGGCGGGAAATTGTTCGATGGTTCCGTCGGGCCAACGGACGGTTAAGTTGGTCGCTTTGGCGCCGTCAGGGACAGCAAACAAGACACGAGGGTCGTGGGCGCTGCAGTAACTGCCATCGGCGCGGCAGCGACGTTGCATTGTGACACCACTGCTGAGTGTCAATCGCGCGACCGCGCCAAGCTGATCGCGGCGTCCGCTGGCGTCGACGAGCCGAACGCCGGTCCAGTTTTGTTGATGGCCCAATTGGTTGCGGTACATTCTCGCCGGGCCTTCGTTGTTGATTACGATAAAGTCCATGTCGCCATCGTTGTCGATGTCGCCCATCGACAGGCCGCGGCTCATCTCTTGTTGCTCGAACGAAGGGGCAACGCGACGCTTGGCTTCGACGAACCGATCGCCTTCGTTATGAAACAGTTGGTTGTGTTGTCCGAGCGGATAATCTTGGCTCGTTGTCACCGTGCCGTTTTCGCGTTTGACGGTTCCGCTGACCACGACCAAGTCGAGACGCGAGTCGTTGTCAAAGTCGAGCCATCCAGAGCCGAAGCTGGTCATCGCTTGACTGGGGGCGGCGAGTCCGAGCAAGTTGGTTCGATCGGAGAATCCGCCGCTACCGTCGTTCAGATACAGCGTGTTCGTTTCGCTGGTCAGGTGGGCGACAAAGATGTCTTCGTCGCCATCGTTATCAAAGTCACCGGCATCGACGCCCATCCCGGCTTCTGCAGCTCCGACCGCATTGAAGGCACAGCCAAACAATAACGCAGCGTCTTCAAAGGTGCCGTCCTTGCCGTTGATCCAGAGTCGATTCTCCATCCCGTCGTTGGCAACATAGATGTCGGGCCAGTGATCACCGTTAAAGTCGGCGCTAACGATGCCAAGTCCGGCGCCGTATTTAGATGCGATCCCTGCCTTGACCGAGACATCGATGAAACGTCCTGTTCCATCGTTTCGATACAGTTGATCGGCTTCTCCGGTGTAGCTGTTGGGGCCGCAGTAGTCACGCCGACCGCTGGCCCCATAGCAAGGTTTTTGGGACTCGGCGGAGTAGATCACATAGTTCGATACGAACAAATCCAACCAACCGTCGCGGTCAAAGTCCACAAAACACGCACTCGTGCTCCAACGGTCGGACTGCAGACCGACCGCTTTGGTCGCGTCGCTGAACGTGCCGTCGCCGTTGTTGATCAAAAATTGATTGCCGCCAACGTTGGTTACAAAGACATCGACATCGCCGTCATTATCGATGTCACCACAGGCGACGCCTTGCCCATACCCGGTGGCAACCGATACACCGCTGGATACGGTAACGTCAGTGAACTTCAATTCGACGTTGGGGCCGCTTCCAGCAGTGTCGTTTCGATAGAGACGATCACTTGGTGTATCTGATGTCGATCCTTTTGTCAGAACAGGGCCTTCGTGACTTTGGACGACATACACGTCTAGGTCGCCATCGTTGTCAAAGTCGAACAATGCCGCGCCCGTGCCGACGATCTCAAAAAAACGATACTCCAACGTCCGACCGGACAGATTTTGAAACTCAAAACCAGACTCAGATGAAACCTCTTCAAACGCATAGTCAGCGGATTGAGATGCGGTTGGTTTTTCGGACGAACCGCTGATTTCTGACTCGAGTTCTGTTGCGTCGGGGTTGGTGTCAGACGACGCTGAGCGATCGGCGCATCCAGGCACCAACGCAAGAGTTGCCAAAAACAGGCATGCAAGTTTGGCCGATGTCACGTTCGACATCGGTTGATCGCGATGGGGCATGGTCGGTCGGGGCGTTCGATAGGGCAGTTCAAAACTGCATATAGGAGTATCTCGCCGCTGGGACAAGATCAATCCGCTGCTTAGCCCCTAAGAAGGCTCATGTCCGAAGATGCCAGCGATCAAGCACGTCCCAGCAGGTGGTCAAGCTTGGCCAAGTCCTCTCTGATGGCGGCAAGGTGCTGCGGAACCAGTTCCGCCGGACGATGATCCAAATACTCCTCGTGCAGCGAAATCGGCCCCGAAAAGCCGTCTGATTTCAGCATCTCGAAAAACGACTCTTGAACCAAGCCGGTTCCGAGTGGGACGTTGTTCACCGACCCGTTTTCCCAAACAAAGTCTTTCACATAAACAGTGTCGATATGATCGCGAATCATGCGATACGTCGTTGGCCAACTGGTACCGCCTTCGACCGTCGCATGACGGATGTCATAAGCCATCGCCAAGTCACTCGGTTCGATTCCATCAAGTACTTCTGCCAAGTCCCAAATTGGTGCTCCCAAGTAATTCGTGCCGGCGTGGTTTTGATACAAACCGGTGACCCCATAATCATGGTTGAGCGATGCGAGCGCTTTAAACTTTGGCTTCCAGCCCTGAAGTTGGTCTTTCACCGATTGTTTGGCGTCGTATCGGAAATACTTCATCCGGTATCGCGTGATTCCAAGTGTCGCCGCGGTGCGAATGACACGCTCGGTCGCGGGATCGTCGGCGTCATTGATGTCGGAGGTCAAGATCGTGACTTTCAAGTTGCACTTCGCCAAAGCTTCGACAAGTCGCGGTAACTGTTCGACTACATTGATAGGATCAATATGTCCGCCACTACGAATTGGGGCTTCGATCCCGTCGACGCCCAGCTCTGCCATCGATTCAGCCAGTTGATCAAACGATAGAGAATTAAATGGCTTCGTAAAAACGGCAATCGGATTAGACGCAAGCGGTGTTGCCGCGTTGGCTGCCATTTGAACGCTGGCGGAGGCTGTGATGGTTCCGGCTAATGCTAAGAATCGTCTGCGGTCGATTGACATGATGGGAAGGTCTCGTCGGCCAGGGGAAGGGCAGGGCAGGGGAGCAGCGAAGCAGTGGTTCGGTCGCAACCGATTGCCATATTATGCCTGATTTCAAGTTGGGATGGAGAAGCAAGTCAAATGACCAACGCAGCCCAGTGGTATCGTAAAACCGAAGATGGCAGATTGCTTTGCGAGCTCTGCCCGAGGGCCTGTCATTTGCACGAAGGGGATCGTGGTTTCTGTTTTGTCCGCAAGAATGAAGGCGGTCAAATGGTGCTCGATACGTATGGGAAAAGCACCGGATTTTGCATCGATCCGATCGAGAAAAAGCCTTTGAATCATTTCTTGCCGGGCACACCGGTGCTCAGCTTCGGTACCGCTGGCTGTAATCTTGGTTGCAAGTTTTGTCAGAACTGGGATATCTCCAAAAGCCGTGAAGTCGCTCGGTTAAGTGATCGCGCGATGCCCAATGAAATTGCTGCCGCGGCAACGAAACACGGATGCCGGAGTGTCGCATTTACCTACAACGACCCTGTGATTTGGGCCGAGTATGCGATTGATACGGCAATCGCCTGCCGCGAAGCCGGCATCAAAGCGGTTGCCGTGACAGCAGGCTACATTACCTCGGAGGCACGTAGCGAATTCTTTGGGCAGATGGATGCAGCCAATATCGACTTGAAAGCGTTTACCGAGTCGTTCTATTTCAAGTTGACAGGTTCGCATTTGCAGCCAGTACTCGACACGATCGAAGCGGTTTGCAACGAAACCGATTGCTGGGTCGAACTAACAAATCTGATCATTCCCGATGCCAACGACTCACCAGGTGAGATCGAAGCGATGTGCGAATGGATAATCGATCATGTTGGCCCGAACGTGCCACTGCACTTCACGGCATTCCATCCTGACTTTCGACTGACCGATCGAAACCGTACAGAACACCATTGTTTGATTCAGTCGTATGAGATCGCGAAGCGGGTGGGACTAAACTATGTTTATCTCGGAAACGTCCACGACACGCAGCGTCAGAGTACCTACTGTGATCATTGCCAACGGTTGATCATTGAACGAGATTGGCATCAACTTGGGCAATACTCGCTCCGTCATGATCGCTGTGCACATTGTGATCACCCCATACCCGGCGTTTTCGAAGCGAAGGCTGGCGATTGGGGAGCTCGGCGTCAGCGCGTCCGAATTGAACCGATTGGGTTGCCATCGGTCGTCTTGCCTACCATTCAAACACCTCGTCTTGCGAACACGATGCCGGATTTTACGCAGCTGACTGAGCCCCAGAAGCAAACAATCATTCATGCGGCATCGCAAATGATTCAATCGACTGTTCTGGGGCAGGATCCTTCGTTTGGAATGCAGACACTTGGCGATCTGGCCGAGATGCTCGTCGACGGAGTCTTCCTCACCGTCAAGCGTGGAGGTGCGTTGCGCGGATGCTGTGGACAACTGGGAAGCACCGTCAAACTTGGTGAAGCGATGTGGCATTCCGCAACCAGGACCGCGCGTGACCCAAGGATGGCGCCGCTGTCGGCGGCCGAGTTGCCGTACTTGAATCTGTCGGTTTCACTGCTTGGGCCACCACGAGAGATTAGCGAACGCGGTGATCAACGCGCCGAGGCGATCGAAATCGGCAAGCACGGGCTGCGGATCTCGTTAGGCCAATCTAGCGGACTGTTGCTCCCGCAAGTTGCGACCGAACAAGGATGGAATTCGCGACAGTTCTTGGATGCCGTTTGTCGCAAAGCTGGTTTGCCGGCTGGAACTTGGCAACGCGATGATGCTCGGCTGATGCTTTTTGACGGTGTCCATTTTGATGACACGCTGAAACTCGATCCGCGAATGGTCGCGACACGCGCGTCGCTGCTGCGTCCGGACGAAGTGGTGTCCTATCATCAATGGATTCGGCAAAACTTAGTTGCGATGTGCAGCGGCGCGACGCCCATGTATTACGCGTCCGGCCTTAGCGATGCAGAGGTGCTGGGTTTGATCTTGGTGGTGGATCATCCGGTTTTGGGTCGGCAACAATGGATGCAACTCGGATTCAAAGAATCGCGTCCGTTGCAGTCGACGCTGTTTCAGATGACTCAGCGAGCTGCCGGTTGGCTTGGAAGTGCCGATCCACTTCAGTCGACGATCGAATTCGCCGTGTTGACTGACTGCAATCATCATGGTGACTTGTCGCATGCAGATTGGCGAGGCTTCGAAACGGCCAAGCGAGCGATCATCTTGACTGACCAGCGTCGATGGGCAATCGGCTATCAAGCCGGCGTTCCGCTGGATCGAGTGCTGCATCAAACCGCTCATTGCGAATCGTTTCGTTCGCCGACACAAGCCTATTCGATGGCCTGCTGCGCGAGTTCAGACGTGATGTTCGTTTCGACGGGCCCCAAGCCAAATGACAAGCAATCGATCCGTCAACCCGCCGTCGCCGGTGCCTTTTATCCGGCCGAAGACAACGCCCGTGAAGCGATGGTGGATCAATTGATCGCAGCAGGCTCTGACAATCCTCAAAAACGTGACGTGTTTGCGGTGATGGTGCCACATGCAGGTTTACGGTTCAGTGGTCGCGTTGCTGCGGAAGTTTGGCGGAGGATCAACGTGCCTTCACGTGTTTTGATCCTCGGCCCCAAGCACACTCCGGACGGCATGGATTGGGCCGTCGCACCGTATGAACGCTGGATGATCAGTCAGACGGCCGGGCTTTCCGGCGACAAGGAAATGGCGACGCAGTTGGCGGAGCGGTTAGAGGGTTTCGAACTCGACTCGGCTGCCCATGCACGCGAACATGGCATCGAAGTCCAGCTGCCGCTGATGTATCGCCTGTGTCCAACGACAAAGTTGACCGCAATCGCAATGCATGGGGCCACCGTTGATGAATTGGAAAAGACAGCCGATCAATTGGCTCAGTGGTGGTCGGAACAAGCTGAGCCGCCATTGTTGGTTGTCAGTAGTGACATGAATCACTTTGCCGAGGAGAGCGAAAATCGCCGTCGCGATCGCCTGGCTCTCGACGCATTGGCAAGTGGCGATGGCGCAAAGTTGCTTGAGGTTTGCCGAACGGAAAACGTCAGTATGTGTGGTCAGTTACCTGCCGCATTGATCTTGATGGTGATGAAGCGACTGGGCAAAAAAGTCACTTGCGAAGAAATCGCCTATGCCACCAGTGCTGATGCGGGCGGCGACCGTCAACGCGTCGTTGGTTATGCCGGCGTGATTCTTGGTTAGCTACTCGAAGCGACTGTTGTTGATCGATGCACTACCGCAAACAGCAAGCCGGTACTTGCGAATTGAATCAGCAAGTAAGCTGATTCGAGTGCAAACCAAGTCGATAAAGGTTCGATTGGATGTTTGGCAGCTTCGGCAAGCACATGAACCGTCCAGTGATAGCCACCCATCACCAACACAAAGAGAAACAGGTTGGCGAGAACAGACGACGTTCGGCAAATTAATGGATAAAGAAACGAAAGCAGAACACCTTGCAAGACAACGCTTACGAATCCGAATGCGACGATCGGTTCTTCACGGCTGAAATAGCCAAGCTCACGATACGTCGATTCAAACGCGACGAGATGCCAAACATAGGCCAGCGGAAAGACGATCAGCAGATAGCCGATCGTCCCTCGCAGCAACATTGCAGGTCGGAGTGTGGGATACATGTTCCGATACCTATGCCGGGTATTCGAATTTCCGACCCGCAATCATTGCGACGGCGAGCGATACATCCACGTGCTTGTTAAATCACGTATTACTGTTAATACACCGTGTGCCGGTAGCGTCGGAGATCGAAGGTCACAGGGAAGTCGTTGGGCGAGTCGACCGGTGGCATTTCAGGAATGTACATTCGGCCTCCGGTCAGTGTTCCGGTTTGGAACCTTGCCGCGCGACGTGATTCGGCTTCGTTGGCGTTGATCGGGAAGATCTCGTGTGCCCGACCGCTGGGGTCAGCCGCATGATAGCGGCAACCGCCAATCGAGAACTGTGTCACGCGATCGACAATGTCGAACTGCAGTGGCACATCGACTGGGATGGTTGGGTGCAAGCAACGCGGTGGCTGCCAAGCACGGAATTTGATTCCCGCCAGGTATCGACCTGCGATTTGGCTTTGGTGCATTGGGACTCGGCGTCCGTTGCAAAGCACCGCGTGCCGAGCGGGATCGAATCCGTCGACGGTGACTTGAAGCCGTTCCAATGACGAATCGACAAAACGAGCGGTGCCGCCCGATGCTGGTTCTTCACCCATCAAGTACCAAGGTTCGATCGCGCTACGCACTTCGACTTTGACGTCACCGAAGATCGCATCGCCGACTTTGGGGAAGCGGAACTCGTAGTGCGGCAAGAACCATTCGTGTTTCAAGTTGACGCCGCAGTCACGCAGTTTCGATAGCAGTTCGCCCAAGTCATTCCAAACGAAATGCGGGAGCATGAACCGGTCATAAAGGGCCGTGCCCCAGCGTGCCAGCGGTGCTTTGTACGGCGTCTTCCAAAACGCCGCGATGATGCCTCGGATCAGCAATTGCTGGGCGAGATTCATTTGCGAGTTCGGTGGCATTTCGAAACCACGCAGCTCGACCAAGCCTAAGCGACCGGTGCTGGAATCGGGCGAATACAGTTTGTCGATGCAGAATTCTGCACGGTGCGTGTTGCCGGTAAGGTCAACCAGCAAGTCACGGTACAAACGGTCGACCGTCCATGGCATGATGGTTTGACCTTTCTGATAAAAGGTCTCCATCTCGCGCATCGCGATTTCCATTTCGTAAACGCTGTCGCGACGAGCTTCGTCCATCCGCGGCGCTTGGCTGGTTGGGCCGATAAACTTGCCGCTGAACAGATACGAAAGGGCAGGGTGGTTGTGCCAAAATCGCAACATGCTAGCCAGCAGATCTGGACGCCGGATAAATGGGCTGTCCATCGGTGATTTGCCACCCAAGACGACGTGAGCTCCACCGCCGGTTCCCGTATGGGTTCCGTCGATGTCGAACTTCTGTGCCGTTAATCGACTTTCGCGTGCGTGTTGGTACAGCGATGTTGTCAGGTCTACCAGCTCTTTCCAGTTGGACGTCGGTTGGATGTTGACTTCGATGACACCAGGGTCCGGCGTAATCTTGAACAGCTCGACGCGGTGATCCGGCGGCGGCAAGTATCCCTCGAGGACGATTGGCATGTCCAAGTCGACGCAGGTTTCTTCGACGGCGGAAAGCAGATCGAGATAGTCTTCCAAGCGTTGGGTTGGCGGCATGAAAACATGGATGCGGCCGAAGCGAGCTTCGACACACAACGCAGTTGGGATGATCTCGCCGTCGTCTTCCGGGTTTACTTCCGAATCGTCCGCCTTGTCCAGTTGCTCTTGGACTTGTTGAATCCGTTTGGGATCGTGCCGAATAATTTGGACCGAAGGCAACGGGTTGCGTGATGCGAACGGGTCATACGGCAGCGAACTGGTTGGCCCGGGGCGTGAGCCGACCGGCAGGCTGTCCAACGGCAATCGCAGACCGATGGGCGAATCGCCAGGGATAACAAAGATTTTGTCGCCACGAACGGGCCAGCGTCCGCCGACCCAACCGGGATGAGCTTGCCACCAAGCACGACGCAGCGGCATGACGAACCCGATCGGTTTTCCCATGCCTTGGGTAAACGTGCGCATCATCATCGCACGTTCGTTGGGGTCGTCTAGTTTTGGGTCGGCCGGGTCGACATCGATCGGCAAACGCTGTTCTTTCCAAAGGTAATGAAACACGTCCTCGTAGACAGGGAAAGTCAAACGCGATTCGATTCCCAGTACGCCAGAGAGATGCTTGACGAAGCGACCGGCGTCTTCGTGGTTGAGTTTATAATCCTTGCCTTCGTCAGCGATGTACTTCGGATTTTGCCAAATCGGTTCGCCGTCGGGACGCCACATGCAAGTCAGCGCCCAACGCGGCAGCGATTCGCCGGGGTACCATTTGCCTTGGCCGTAGTGCAGCATCGCGCCGGGGGCTATTTCGTCACGCATCTTCAGCAGCAGCACGTTGCTGAGCACACGTTTTTCAACGCCCACCGCATCGGTGTTCCACTGCGGATCGTCGGTGTCATCGATGCCGACAAAGGTCGGTTCGCCGCCGACGGTCAATCGCACGTCACCTTCGGACAACATCCGATCGATGCGGTCACCCGCCGAGAGGATTTCTTCCCACTGTTCGTCTTGGTAAGGCTTCGTCGTGCGAGGCTGTTCGATGATCCGCGTGACGGTCATCTCGTGTGCGAATTCGACTTCGGCCGGTTCGTGGCCACCAGTAATCGGAGCGGAATCGCGATAGTGTGGCGTACAGGACAGCGGGATGTGTCCTTCACCGGCTAACAATCCGCTGGTCGGGTCCAAGCCGACCCAGCCAGCGCCGGGCAGATAGACTTCGGTCCAGGCGTGCAAGTCACAGAAGTCAGCGACAGGACCTTCGGGGCCTTCGATCGGTTTTTCGTCGGGTGCGAGCTGGATCAGGTAACCTGACACGAATCGCGCGGCCATCCCAATGTTTCGAAACGCTTGGACCAGCATCCACGCCGAATCGCGACACGATCCGCTGGCTAAGGTCAACGTCTCTTCCGGGGTTTGCACACCGGGTTCCATGCGGACGGTGTAGTTCACCGAACGTTGGACATAGCGATTGACGTCAACCAGAAAGTCGATCACTCGTTCGCTTTTTTCGGGGACTTCACGCAGCCATTCTTGAAACTGCGGCGTCAACGGCTCGGCATCCAAGTAGGGTGCGAGCTGAACTTTTACGGTAGGCGAGTATTCGAACGGCCACGAATCAGAACCCTCTTCGATAAAAAAATCGAAGGGGTTGATAACCGTCATGTCGGCTTGCAAGTCGACGGTGATCGAAAACTGGGTTGCCTTTTTAGGAAAGACCAATCGCGCGACTGGATTCGCAAACGGGTCTTGTTGCCAGTTGAGGAAGTGCTCCTCTGGCTCGACCTTCAAGTTGTACGATGCGATCTTCGTGCGGCTGTGAAAAGCAGGTCGAAGTCGCACCAACTGAGGTCCAAGTCCGATTGCTTTGTCGTATTTGTACTGGGTCTTGTGGTGGAGTGCGACTCGGATCGTCATGAGGTTCCAGTGTTGTGAAAGTAGTCGCGGCCGAGCGATTCACCGATGGCATTAAGTTCAAGTTGCAAACGATCAATAAAATCGTGCATGCCGCCGGCGATGACTTCCTTGACGTTCGTATTTTTCAAGCGGTGACGAAGTGCAGAGATGCGTTGTTTGGCTTCGCCCGGGCGGTCGGCACCGGAGACCTTTTCGATTTCTCGCAGGGACCAGTCCGCTGCCGCCACGCAGTAATAAACGCTGCGTGGGAAGGAGCGATGAAACAAAAAGAACGCGACGATTTTTTCGACGTCAACCAAGTGGTGTTCACGACGATAGGCTTCGAAGCCACTGATCGCCAACAGCAAAGTTGACCACTGCAAATCGTCAACGGCGGTACCGACGTCATCGACGCTGGGTAGCAAGTTGAAATACTTTGCATCCAAGATTCGCGACGTCTTGTCGGCGCGTTCCAACATGCGACCAAGGTTGATGAATTGCCAAGCGAGGTCGTGCGTCATGGTGTTTTCCATCACGCCACTCCACATCAACGCTTGGCTGCGGACGTGGTCAAAAAACAGTTCCGTCGGATCACTGGTCAGTTGCGGCGTGCTGCCTTCGCAGACGAAGTGATAAAAACTGTTCAGTTCGCGGAACGCCTCGGTGGAAATCATCTCGCGGACGCCGCGTGCGTTTTCACGTGCGGCCCGCAGACAGCTAAGCATGGAGTTCGGGTATTCTTCGTCGAACGCTAAGAACTGAACGACATTTTGTCGGTCCGGCTTTCCATACTTCGCCAAGAACCACTCGTTGTCGCCGGTGACTTGCACCAACGGTTCCCAGGGCTCGACAATGTATTCCGCCTGTTCCAGCGTCATGTGAAGGGTGACTTCGATGAACCGGGCGAGGTTTTCAGCCCGTTCGACCTGACGGCTCATCCAATAAATTGATTCGGCGACTCGGGAAAGCATGGAGGCTAGCGTGGACCGGAGGGTGGTTCGGAAGAAGAGGAGATCGCGGCGCGTTTACACAGTGTCAATCGGCGGCATCTTGTCGACCGGTTGAACGGGTTTGAGTCCGTTCTTGGGCGAGGCGACTTGCTGGCCTTCTTCGGCCACGACCCAGGTGTCTTTACTGCCGCCGCCTTGCGATGAATTGACGACCAGCGAGCCTTTGCGAAGCGCGACCCGAGTCAATCCGCCTGGCAACACCCACACGTCTCTTGTCGACGGCACAGGATGTAGGGACGCAGGTCGACGTGACGGCCTTCGAGTTGGCCGTCGATCAGTGTCGGAACGCGGGAGAGCTGCAGTGTTGGCTGCGCGATCCAGTTACGCGGGTTTTCTTTGATCTTCGCGGCGTATTCTTCGCGTTGTTCTTTCGTCGCATGAGGACCGATCAAAACGCCATATCCGCCGGATTCACCAGCCGCTTTGATGACCAGTTCGTCCATGTGTTCGAGAACGTATTTCCGGTCGTCGTCCTTTTGACAAACGTAGGTAGGAACGTTCGGCAGGATCGGTTCTTCGTCCAGGTAATAGCGAATCATGTCGGGGACGAAGGCATAGATGACCTTGTCGTCCGCGATCCCGGTTCCTGGTGCGTTTGCCAAGCTGACGTTACCGGCGCGGTAAACGTCCATCAGGCCTTTAACACCCAGCACGCTGTCTTTGCGGAAGGTTTTAGGGTCCAGGAAGGCGTCGTCGATTCGTCGGTAAATCACGTCGACTCGTTTCAGCCCGCCGGTTGTTCGCATGTAAAGGAAGTCGTTTTCGACCACCAAGTCACGTCCTTCGACCAATCGAACGCCCATGTTTTGGGCTAGGAACGAGTGTTCGTAGTACGCGCTGTTATAAATGCCCGGGGTCAGCACCACGATCGCTGGGTTATCGACGTGCGGCGGAGCAATCCCGCGAAGCAAGTCGAACAGACGCCAGCTGTAATCCGATACCGGGCGGACTCGCGAAGCACCGAAGACCTGCGGGAAGTTGCGTTTCATCACGTGCCGGTTTTGCAGCACGTATGACACGCCTGATGGGCAACGCAGGTTGTCTTCGAGGACGTAGACGGTGCCTTCGTTGTCACGGATCAAGTCCGTCCCGGTGATGTGACACCAGACGTCATTGAACGGTGCCAAACCCTGACACTCTTTCAAATACGCTGGCGAACTTTCGATCAGGACACGTGGAATGATCCCGTCTTTGACAATCGCTTGTTCGTTGTAAATGTCGCACAAGAAGCGATTGAGCGCCCGAATCCGCTGTTTCAAACCGGCATCGATGTGTTTCCACAGCATCGCCGAAACGATCCGCGGGACGACATCAAACGGGAAGATTTTCTCGGTACCTGCGGAATCGCTGTAAACGGTGAACGTGATTCCCATCTGGTACAGCGATTTTTCGATCGCTTGTTGCCGACGGAACAGTTCAGCGGGTTTTAAGCGATTGAACAGGGACACCAGTTCTTCGGTGTCCGGACGTGCCAAGTTTTGATCATTGACCAGTTCGTCGTAAAATCCATCGGTCTGGTAATTCGGCAGCGATGGTATCGATGACTGAGACTGTCGCTGAAACGATTTTCCTGAAGCTTGTTCTTGCATGACGGCTCGGTGAGACTGCAATTCGACGTGTGGCCAGACACCTTCTTCCCATGATGTCTCGCATCACACTGTCTAGCATACAGGGTCGAAATAACCCACGCTGGCCTGACAGTGCTGCACGGTCGTAATTCTGCACGGTGAATATCCTCACGGGTCCGCCAAGTCCCGATAGACAGTGGTAGTGTAAACAAATCTATGGATAATCGAGTCATCACTAACAAAGCTTTCATATTGCGGCGGCTGGTGTGCCCAAAAGTGCCATGTAAGGTACCACGGATGGTCCGCAACAGAGGTGGAAAGCTCGCCTTCGACAGTTGAGTACGAAATCGAAGGAAAATCGATCGCTTATCGTCCGCTTTCAGAGCCTAGGGATGACAGGTTTACGTCACGAGACCATTCGCCGGTTACCGGTTTTTTCGTTGATCACCGCCATGGTTGCTGCCGCGGTGTTGGTCACGAATGCGGTTCTGGACACCGATTTACCGGCAACCGGTCAGGGTGCATTGGGTTTAGTTGTCTTGTCGTCCGCGATCGCCGATGCGATTCGATTGGGGCAACTTGGCTCGGACAAGTCCCGTTCGGGCGAAGGTGGAAAGGGCAGGGCAGGGAGTTCCGATTCGTCTGGTAAAAATACCGAAGTTACCGACGAAGAATTGCGTCAATGGATTGAGCATCAATCTGAAACGCTACAAATCCAATCGAAACAGCTAGCCGATCGCGCCATGGCACTGCAGCAGTGGATGCAGTTTCCCGACGCAATCAGTTTTCGTCCTCAGGCTGATCGTGAACGGTTGGTGCCGAAGTCATCGGATCCGTTGCAATCGCACGACAAGGCACTCGTGGCGCTGATCGATGCAAAAACCCACGAGCTTTTCGACAGCATCAAAAACGACACCTATCGCGAAAAGACTGACGAAGGCTACGTCTTTAAAACGGACAAAATTCGCGATGACTTGTTTCTGTTGGTTTCAGACGTTGCCGCGATTTATCGACCGGGTGATCCGGCTCCGCTGCTGAGGACGAACGTTGAAGCGATCTCGCGTGCCGCCGGTCGAGCTTCGTTGCGTTTGTTGGTTGCCGTCGAAAGTCTGCCTGTGTCCCTGGCCACGTATGACTTTCAGTCGATCTACAAATTGGTCACGCAAGCGGTCAAAACCTTCGGCTTGTACAAGTCTGCCAAACCTTATTTGGATATCGCATCAACGATGTGGTTGGCGGGGCGTATCGTTGTGAGTACCAACCCGATCACGATGGCAGCTTGGTGGGCGGCCAGCAAGGCGACGACTTATGGTGCATCGAAACTTGGTCAGCATGTGCTCGACCAGCAAGCGGTCGGGCTGATCCGGTTGTTGGTGGAAATTGTCGCGGTCGAAGTCGCGTCGATTTATTCGCCGATGGTGCGTTACCGTGATATCCATTGGGTGTACGGTGTCGAGCTAGTGCACTTGGCCAGTCGATTGAATCTGTCGGATACGGCGCGAATGGAAGCGATGCGGCAGTTGGCGGTCCTGAATTTCAAAGATGAATACGGGCGCGTCTCTCTGATGCGTCAATTGGCAAACAAAGCATCTTCGCGACCCGATCAGTACCATCCGTCGGCATCGCTCTCCTTGGCCGATCGAACGGTCGTCGCTGAAAAGCTGGAAGAGTTCTTGTTGGCACATGTGTTGAACGGTGCCAAGGCCCCACGCAATCAAGCAGATGCGATTGAGCAGTGGCAGCACGACACCAGTGCTCGATTGGAAATTCAGTTCCGTGCCGAATCGGTGCAAGGAGACGAGAACGAGTTGCGTCAGCGAGCCGTGTGGGCGTTGGCCGCGTTTGCGCTCGAACATCTTGGCGACGAACCGGCGGTGCTCGAGAAAACATTGACACCGACGAAGTGTTGGCAGCAGGTGCACCTCGACACGCAACAAAAGTATCTGGGGCAGTTGGTCGAAGACCCACCGTTCCTGTATCACCCACCAGAAATCGTGCCAGGCAGCGAGCTTGCGACGATGTTTCAAGAGGATTTGTCGGCGATCGCCGCCGGGTTGCGAGTACCGTCGGCATCGGAGACCCCGGTAAGGCTAACGCCGGGGGAGTCAATCGAGTTGCCGAAGCAGACGAAGGAAAGTGTGTTGCGGGTGACGGCATATTTTTTGCGATCTGATCCCGAGGCGATCGTCGCACAGTACCGCAAGCAGTTGTCGAATAATTTGATCGCGCGTTCGGCGCCGCCGTCTGTCATTGATGCCGTTGTTTCGATTTGCCAATGGTTTGCCATCGAGCGACCGCACGCGTTGTTTTGTAGTGGCAAGTGGACCGCGGCACCGCAAGCGAAACTCGCGGCGAACGATGCGGTGTGTGTGTTGCGTTTGAAAGGCGAGTTGGTGTGTTTTTCGATCGAGGAGACGCCGGCATGCTGGATGTTGCATGTCCACAGTGTTTGCCCGTGGAGCGATGCAACGTTCAGCAAGCAATCAGGATACATCCGCAGTGATTGCCAAGTAACCTTCGCCGACAAAAGCCAAGTCGCCTTACCCGGCCCAACATTCGGCAGTTACGAAGATTGGTTCAAACCCTTGGTCGAATCGATCGTGACATAATCGGAGTCGGCGTGGTCAGTTTGTGATTCGTTCGCCGTCGGCCCCTCCGGGGCGGATTGTTTGTTGATGCCATCGGTTCTCGGGGTTTGCACCCCGAGCTACCGCCGCAGACTCCTCCGGAGTCGAGGCATTCGCGCGGATCGTGTACGCGGTTTGATACGGATCATTCACGCGGGGTTGTCGCGGTTGTTCGTGCGTGACGTTTGCGATTATTCATACGGGGTTTGTTGAGATTGATCTCACGCGATGCATGCGATCGCGTTTTGCGTTCCATGGATCCCGATATTTTCGCCCCGGAGGGGCCGACTTCGATAGCTCGGGGCGGGAGCCCCGAGACTCGTGAACCAAACGAGATTCATCGCCCCGTAGGGGCCGTCGTTGAGTTCGAGACCCCTTCGCCGTCGGCCCCTCCGGGGCGTTTTGTTTTTGATGTCGACTGATCTCGGGGTTAGCACCCCGAGCTACCAACGTGGACTCCTCCGGAGTCGAGACATTCGTGCGGATCGTGTACGCGGTTTGATACGGATCATTCACTAGGGGGCGCGTTTGTTCGTGCGTGACGTTTGCGATTGTTCACACGGGTTTGGTGTGATTGATTTCACGCGTTGCATGCGATCGCGTTTTGCGTTCCGTGGGATCCCGATGTTTTCCGCCCCGGAGGGGCCGTCTTCGATAGCTCGGGGCGGGAGCCCCGAGACTCATGAACCAAACGAGATCCATCGCCCCGGAGGGGCCGTCGTTTGGTGTTGTGTTCCCTTCGCCGTCGGCCCCTCCGGGGCGTTTTGGTTTTGTTTGTTGACGTCATCTGATCTCGGGGTTTGCACCCGAGCTACCAACCTGGACTCCACCGGGGCCGAGGCAATCGTGCCGATTGTGCGTTGGCGTTGCCGCACCGGTGCTACCAATGCGGACTCCTCTGTCGTCGAGGCACCAATTTCGACGTGCGAAAACTCCTCTTCCGGCGAAATTGGGATTTTCTCTAAAGTCGGGCTTCGAGGCGGCCGACGGGGACGTCTTGGTCTTGTACGTGCTTGCTGGACGCTATGAATTCACCAACCCTTCGGCTGTTGGCTATCGCGACGCTGATGCTGATTGGCGTGTTGCTGCGTCCTGCGGGGGCACTATGCGCGGCCGAAACGCGGGACTTATCGTTGTCTCAGCCGGTCGTTCGGTCGCTCAAGGCCGTGCCAGTGCAACTTGATGTCCATCACGACGTCGTGTCACAACAACAAGCCTTGCCGGAGCCGTCCGGGGTAGGGCAGGGGAGTGCTGAAGATCATCAGCCCACGTCGCTTCCCGCGAAGGCGTTGGAAACGTTCGCCGGTGGACCCAATTCTTGGGCCAGTCCTGAGAACGCTCGCGGCAGTTTGCAAACGATGCTGCTGCTATCAGTGGTCAGCTTGGCGCCGGCGGTCCTGTTGATGACGACTTGTTATGTGCGAATCATCGTCGTGCTGTCGTTATTGCGGCAAGCGATCGGTGTGCAGTCTTTGCCGCCGACTCAAGTGCTGACCAGCATCTCGCTGTTCATGACCATGCTGGTGATGACACCCGTTTGGACGCGAGTCTATGACGAAGCTATCGAGCCATACAGCGATCCTGAATCGGGGATGGCAATTAGCGAAGCCTACGAACTGGGCACCTTGCCGGTGCGTGAGTTCATGGCCAATCAGATCACAACGGCAAAGAACGTCGAAGACATTTTTTTGTTTTACCGGCACGCGTTTCCTGAAGGCGCCCGGCCGAGCACGTTTGCCGACATTCCGATGCGGGTGATGTTGCCTGCGTTCGTGATCAGCGAATTGAAGGTCGCGTTCCTGATGGGCTTCTCGATCTTTTTGCCTTTCCTGGTAATCGATCTGGTCGTTGCCAGTGTGACGATGTCGATGGGGATGTTCATGTTGCCACCCGCGATGATCTCGATGCCACTGAAGTTGTTGTTGTTTGTTCTTGTCGACGGCTGGCATCAAGTTGCCGGAATGCTTCTCAATAGTTTCGTTTGATGCGTCATCGGTTCGCCTAGGAAGACTTCACCCATGTTAGACGCCAACCAAGCCGTAGACCTTTGCCGACAAGCGTTGTTGCTTGCCGCATTGTTGGCCGCACCGGTGTTATTGGCTGGAGCGGCGACAGGGTTGTTGAGCGGATTGGTGCAAACGTTGTTTCAGGTTCAAGATCAATCGATCTCGTTTGTTCCGAAACTGGTCGTTTCAAGTTTGGTACTGCTGGCGTGTTTGCCTTGGATGTTGTCGCGAATGATGGATTTCGCGGGAACGTTGTTTGCAAGCGGCGGGTTTTAGACGTTTCGAAGGCGGCGTTCGCAAAGACAGTTTCGATGCTTGACCAAGTCTACAACTTCTTTTCGGTTCCTTCGTTCGCGGCGCTACCAGTTGTCGCCGCGATGGTCGCACTTCGATTAGGCGGACTTGTTTTGGCGATGCCCGGATTGTGCGTCGGAATCCCCGTACGAATGCGTCTCGCATTGATCGTCGTGATGACGGTTGTCTTGGCCCCGTCGGTGATGCGTTCGGCTGATGCGTCGGTCTTCGAGAGCGTTACTTCCGCCGAAGAAATTGGCCTACCACAGATCACCAAGTGGTCGGTTGGCGGTGTCCGTGAAGTCATTCTCGGCATGGTGATTGGTGGCATCGCACAGTTCTTGATCAGCGGCATGCAGTTGGCTGGCGAGTTGGTTTCCAGCAGCACTGGGATGCAACTGGCGACGACGGCGGATCCGTCGACCGGCGCGAGTGTTCCGCAGTTTTCTCGATTGATCGGGCTGTTGGTGACATGCCTGTTCTTTGCGATCGGTGGCCATCGGATTTTGGTCAGCGCGCTGCTGGATAGCTTTGGCCAGGTGCCGCCACTGTCGATGGCAACACAATCGGTTGCCGATCAAGCGGGAATGTTGTCGCTGCTGATCGATCCGTTGACGATGGGATGCGAGTCGGGGATTCGGATTGCTGCGCCTTGTTTGGCGTGCATCTTGTTATCGAATGTGATTGTTGCGTTGATCAGCCGCGCGATCCCAGGATTGAATGTCATCGCTGTCGGGATCAACTTGAACGTGTTGGCTGCACTTGTCGTGTTGGGGCTGACCATCGGATCGGTCGGTCTTATTTTTGAGACCGAGTTTGCCGAGACGCTTGGCCAGTTCAAGGCAACGCTTCGGCAATGAGTGAAAAGATCCATCCGCCGACGCCAAAGAAACGTCAGCAGGCGAAAGAGCAGGGCAGGGGACCGAACAGCCGCGAATTGATTTCGGCGTCGACTCTGCTGAGTGCCAGTGGAATCCTTTCGTGGACGGGGCCCCAGATTGCGAGATTTCTGAAGCACACGATCGAATCGGCGTTTCAGCAGCAAGCGTCGCTTTCGATTGAAACGAGCGACGTTGTTGCGCGGTTGAGTTCGCTGATCATCGCGGGCCTGTTGGTTCTGTTGCCTCTCATGATCGGTCTGATGTTTGTCGCGATAGCCAGCGGGTTGGCGCAGACACAGGGACGTGTGGTGTTGTCGCGGTTCGCGCCCTCGCTCGATCGGTTTTCGCCGGCAAAGCGAATGAAGTCAGTGCTTGGCACACAGGCACAGTTGCGTTTCTGCGTGTCGCTGTTGAAGTTGACCGCGATCGTGTCGGTTTCGGCGATGTATGTCCAAGGTTCCATGCCAGCAATCGTGCGACTGGGACAGTTGCCGCTGGCCGGGGCGGGAGCCAGCGTGTTCGAATTGCTAGTGGGTTGCTCGGTATGGCTGGGGGGCACGGTGTTGTTCTTTGCCATCGTCGATTTTGCGATTGCGTGGTGGCAGCACGAGCAAGAATTAATGATGACCGATTTAGAGTTGCGTGAAGAAATCCGCAATTCACAGCGGGCAAATGTTCCGGGGCCGGCGCGAACCGAAGCCGTCCATGGCGTGACTTAGCATCAAGTGCTGGTCGCTTGTGCGGGCTAGATCGCTCAAGTTGGTGCCGAAAACGGCCGAAAAGACAGCTAGCACTCACCATTTTGCCTTCGTTTGATCGAAGCCGCAGCGACTGGCTTTCCGTCGGTGGTGGAACTTTCACTTGACTTTGCCGGTCGACCCGACCTATCCTACGAACATGACGCTATTGAACCTGCTACCTCTACTACTACTCCTACTGCTCGGGCTAATTGCTCGCGGGCCGGAGATGAGGGTTTGCACCGTTCCAGTGAAGCGTTAAGAAACGCAATCAAACGAAACACAGCAAAAGCCCGAGTCCCGGCAATCCGGACTCGGGCTTTTTTGTTTTCTACAGATGGCTCTGAGGCAAAAACGAGGCCCCTGAAATCGCTGTTTACCGCCGCGGTGCGGTGGCGATCTTTTCAACCTCCGACAGACTGATAACATTCCACGCTCAACTTTTTAAATGCACAGGAAATGATGCGATGAGTTCTTCCAGTACCCCTGCGGCCGACGAGTCTGCGGTTGTAGAGTCGAATGTGGGCGCCGAATCGGCAAGCGAAAAACGCCACATTCGGATTTTCGACACCACGCTGCGTGACGGTGAGCAATCGCCAGGCGCGAGCATGAACCTGAACGAGAAACTGGAAGTCGCCCATCAACTGGCTGACCTTGGCGTCGACATCATCGAGGCCGGGTTCCCGATCGCTTCCCCCGGCGACTTTGAATCGGTCAAGCAAATCGCCCAGGCGATCAAGACGTCGACGATCTGTGGTCTGGCGCGGTGCAATGAAAAAGACATCATGCGGGCCGCGGACGCGATCGCACCGGCGGCGCAAGGTCGGATCCACGTGTTCTTGGCGACCAGTGCGATTCACCGCGAATTCAAGCTGCGGATGACGCCGGACGAGATCGTTCGGCGGGCGGTCGAGGGTGTCAAGTTGGCTCGCAGTCGTTGCGAAGACATCGAGTTTTCGCCCGAAGACGCTTGTCGTACCGAGCACGACTTCTTGTGTCGTGTGGTCGAGGCGGCGATCGATGCCGGTGCGACAACTATCAATGTGCCGGACACCGTCGGATACATCACGCCCGAGGAGGTCTATAAGATCTTCCAAATGTTGCGCAACCGGGTTCCTAACATCGATAAGGCGGTATTGAGCACACACTGTCACGACGACTTAGGAATGGCTGTGGCGAACAGCCTGGCGGCGGTTGCCGCTGGTGCCGGCCAGATCGAATGCACGATCAACGGGATCGGCGAGCGTGCCGGTAACGCGGCCTTGGAAGAAGTCGTGATGGCAATGAAAACACGCAGTGATTTTTATCAGTGCACCACGCGGATCGATTCAAAACGCTTGGTTCCGATCAGCCGGTTGGTCAGCAAGGTGACCGGCATCAACGTGCAACGCAACAAGGCGATCGTCGGTCGCAACGCGTTCGCGCACGAGTCAGGCATTCACCAAGACGGGATGCTGAAGGAACGCAGCACGTACGAAATCATGTCGCCCGAAGAAGTCGGCTTTGTCAAAACCGATTTGGTCTTGGGCAAACACAGCGGACGCGCCGCACTGGCCGACCGTGCCAAAACGTTGGGCTTTCATCTTGAAGGCGAAGAACTGCAACGAGTGTTCGAGCAGTTCAAAATCTTGGCGGACAAAAAGAAAGAGATCTATGACGGCGACATCGTCGCGTTGGTCCAACAAGAGATCAGCACCGCGAGCGGGCAAGCATGGTCGTTGGTCAGCTATGAAGTATCCAGTTCGACCGCCAAGCGTCCTTGCGTGAAGCTGACGTTGTCCAACGGCACCGAAGAAAAATCGGTCGAGGTATCGGAAGGTGATGGCCCGATCGACGCCGCGTTCTGGGCCGTCGAGCAGATCACCGGGTTGGAGCTGATTTGCAAAGAGTTCCGCGTTCGCAGTGCGACTTTGGGCCGCGACGCTCAAGGCGAAGTCAACTTGGAAGTCGAGTACAAAGGCAAGCTATACCGCGGGGTTGGGGTCAGCACTGACAGTGTCGAAAGCACGATCCTGGCGATGCTGAACGCGATCAATCGCATCATCGCCAGCTAGGCGTTGTCAGGCTTGTCAGCGTCTTCATCGACGGGAAAGTGTAACTCTCCCGTCATCGGGTCGGGACGCAACATCATCGAATCGCTGTCGGGGGTGAATTCTCCATCCCCGGCAATCGGGTGAATCTGCGATCCGGGGGCATCAGGGCCAGACGGATTTTCATCACCCAGCAGGTCACCGACATTCAGCGGCACCGCGTCAATTTCGTGATCCAATGCGGTGGCGCCGAATTCGCTTCGCAATTCGGTCAATAAAACATCGTTGACGCCGGAGCCTTCGATTTCTTCATCGGAGGGGACCGGGTCCAGGTCCAAGTCGCTGACATTGCCGCTGCTTGGCATTTGCACGAAAGGCGAGTCTTCTGTTTTAGCCTCAGTGATTCTTGACGCGTCGGGAGCGCGAAAGATTTCGTCGACGTTGCCGCGTAGGACTTGCCGGCCGAGTTCGATCGCTTTCTCTTCGCTCCAGCCATTCTCGCCGACGAACTCGTCAGCCAAAACGCGGGCAAGGATGCGACGGTACATGTCGAATTTGGGCAGGACGAATTCCAGCTTATAGGCGTCGCTGTAGTAGCCGATTTGTTTGTTGCGTGGGACGGCTTCCAAGCGAGCAGCGGCATCACGGTGAATGAACGACGGTGTGTTGCTATACCACCAGTGGCCGTTGGTGATCACGTTGGGGAAGATCCAGCTGTAGCTGACCAGTTCTTGGTTAGTCACGCTGGCCAACACCGAGACAGGGAACTTGACTTTCGGAAACGTGTTGAACAGGTGGCGGTACTGAATCAATGACACGCGGCTGTCATAGAGGTCTTGGCCTTGAAAGACGCCGCCGGGGTACACACCGCGGTTGACGCCGATCATCAAGTCGAACGGCAAACCGAATTCGTCACATAGTTCAGCGAGGGTCCAGAAGACTCGCCGCGACAGAGCGGCGATGTCTTCCGCGTTTGCTTGAACGCCATTGCTAAGAACCGAATCGAGTGCCTTTTGTGCGCGGCCGTCGCTCACCATCATTGGTTGGAACGTCGGCGGGATCGAAATCGCACAGGCCCGGGCGCCTTTTGAAACGAAGTGCACGAAGCGTTGTCGGATCGCGGCACGCAGGCTGTTGAGTGATCCGTCCAGCGAAACGCCGCTGCAGCGTTCGAGGCGATCTTGGACTTCGGGTTTGGCGAGGTGGAACACCAAGTCATCCGTGCGTAGGCAAGGGATGTAAGTGTTGGTGTCAAAACCGTCCAGGTCGTCGTCGAAATCGTTGGTCAAAAAGACGGCTTCGACGTTGCTGTGATCAAGAACGGTTTGGGCCCAATTGGCCGATGCCATTTTTTCTTCGGATCGATCGTACAACGCTTCCCAGTTGTCAGGCGTGATCGCGTCGTCGGTAAAGTCAAAGAACTCGCGGCAGATTTGCAGGAGCCAGTGGTAGTTCGCAGTGTTGGTGATATTTCCCAGGCCGTTCACCATGCGGCGAACCAACTCGCGGGGCTCGATGCCGGGCTCTTCGATTTCCAGGCGTGGCATGCCCGCCGAGTGGACCAGCTCGGTGTAGTAGTGGTATCCGAGGATGTCAGCCAGGGTGCGCGAGCCAGCCGAGTGCGGATTGATGTGGGTGTGCGGGTCCACCAACCGGATGGCGGAAATGGCTTGGTAGATGGTTTCGCGTGCCGACGAAAGATCGCGTGTCGGTTGAGCTGCCATGAGAATGCCAATCAGGGAGTGCGAATCACGAAGATAAACTAGATCGTCAGAGGACACTTTCGCCCCCCACGGAACTGTTCAAATTGTCAACAATTCTTCGCGGCAACGCGAGGCGCTGGTACCGGTTTTGTCGGCACGATCGCAAGAAATGCGGCCGATTGCTTAAAAAAAACTTGCCGATCCCAGAACGCACCGCGCTAGAATGGTCGTTTTGTGACGTTCATTCGATTTCTGCCGGAGAAGAGACTGCCGCCGATGGATCAGTCGTCAGAAGGTCAGGTGCCACCCCATCCAGAGCAAGCGGAGAATCGATTCACCGCTTCTGATGCGAGTGATGGCGGGAATGGTTGCACCAGCGATCAGCCCAGCTCTGAAGTGACAGAGCAGGGCACTTCCGAGCAGGGCACTTCTATCCCATCGCAGGACGGAGTGCGTCGCAAGCTGATTTTTCACCGCTTTGATCCCGGTAAAGTCGGACCTCGGATGCACCATTTCGAGTCCTCGTCAATTGAACCGGACGAAATTGAAGCAGCTGGTATCGACAGGTCTTCAGCAGACATGCAATCGTCACCGGTTGAGGAAGGTGAGCCGAGTCAGCAGCAAGACCTTCAGCAGCAGCCAGAGCCGGTGCGGATTGTGCCACCGTCTCGAACGCTCGGACCGCCAATCTATGCGGCCAGGCTGACCCCTGTGGAGCCGAACGCCAGCGTGATCGCGAGTAGCGACACTGACGGTCAAATCAAAGTGCGGCACGCGCCATCGATCAATACTCGTCGCGAAGTGGCGATGGAGATGGATCCGCATCGCCATCGGAGTGCCGCGGTCAACGCGTTTCAACAAGGCTTGGTGATGATGGTCACCGTCTTGTCCGTACTCGCGGCCGCGTGGTTTGTCGTGCCCGGTATTGTCGAGCGTATTCGCTATGCCCAATACCGCGGGCAATTGCGTGCCGAGTTTGAAGTCGCCAGTCAGGGATTGAAAGACGTCTCGTTGGATTCGATTTCGCAGGCCTATCAAATGGTCAGCGCCGCTGTCGGTCCGAGTGTGGTTCACATCGATGTCCGACGGGCGACACATCACAAGATCATCCACGACGACATTCCCGGTGCACCCGCGATCTTGGTTTCTGATCAAGGCAGCGGTGTTGTTGTCGATGCGGACGGATACATCTTGACCAACCGGCACGTCGTTGCCGAAAGCGACGAAATTGTCGTGACGCTTAGCGATGGGCAACGGCTTGATGGAGTTGTGGTTGGAACCGACGAACTGACCGACTTGGCATTGTTGAAGGTCAATTCAAGTGGACTGATCCCGATCCCTTGGGGTGATAGCGAGCGGATTCGTGTTGGGTCGCCAGTGTGGGCGATCGGCAGTCCGTTCGGCCTCGATCGAACAGTGACGTTCGGAATCTTGAGTGGCAAGCATCGGGTCGTTCGTGCCAAGGATCGTTACCAGGATTTTATGCAGAGCGATGTCGCGGTTAATCCCGGCAATAGTGGTGGCCCGTTGGTCGATTCGCATGGGACGATGATCGGTATCAATACCGCGATCGTTGGCGATACCTATCAAGGTGTCAGCTTTGCGATCCCGAGTACTGTTGCCAAGAAAATCTATGCACAGCTTCGTGAACACGGGAAAATCGAACGCGGGTGGCTCGGCGTTTCGCTGGCCGAGGTTCCTGACGATCAACTTCCCAATTCAAATCATCGTGTCCGCGGCGCGCTGATCGCAGGAATCGCTGATTCCCGATCGGGGGCGGCCCAAGCCGGACTTCAGTCGGGGGACATCGTCGTCGAAGTGGATGGTGAAGTGGTTCGTGACGTCGATCATCTGATGCAGGTCATTGGAAATACCATGGCCGGGAGTCGGATGAAACTGTTTGTCAGTCGCGAGGGCGAAGAGCTGATGTTTGACGTGAAGCTCGGTCTACGTCCGGCGACGCTTTCACGCCATTAGGTTCTGCACCTCGATTTCGGTCGGCCATATTGCTTCGGTGTTGTAGCGTTGTGTCGCCCCCCTTGCCGCTGTTGCGGTCTGGGCAACGACACTGTGACTGATGAGACAAATTGGCAATCGAAATAAGTTCTTTTGTCATCTATAATCTTCCACTCGATCGATTCGAGGTTGGTCGTATCCCTCCGCACTCTCGTACCCCACCTAGTATTGTGAAACGGTTGTTCCCGCGCTTGCTTTGCCTGTCGGTTTCTTTGGTTGTCTCATTCGCGGTCGCCAATTGTCATGGCGAAGACGCCGTGCCTGGTATCGCCAAAGAGAAACCCGCTGACGGGCCATTCGTCAAAGTTGATGACGGATACATGGTCCCTTATGCGTTTCGGATTCCCGGAACAGACAAGACCATCGACATGATTCCGGTGCCTGGTGGCGAGTTTCAGCTCGGCAGTCCCGAAGGTGAAGTAGGTCGTCGCGAGGATGAAGGTCCACAAATCACCGTCAAGGTTGATCCGATGTGGGTCGCCAAAACGGAAGTCACTTGGGGACAGTACAAGGAATACATGGACTTGTACGCGATTTTCAAAGACTTCGAAGCTGACGGTGTTCGCGCCGTGAATGACGGGAACAAGGTTGACGCGATCACCGCGCCGACCGAACTCTACGAACCAACGTTTACGTTCGAGTACGGTCAAGATCCCAAGCAACCTGCGGTCACAATGACACAGTATTCAGCGCAGCAATTCACAAAGTGGCTGAGCTTGGTGAGTGGCCAACAATACCGTTTGCCGACCGAAGCGGAATGGGAATACGCCGCACGTGGCGGAACCAAGACAGCGTACTCTTGGGGCGACAGCGCTGGCGACATTGATGATTATGCGTGGTACTTCGACAACGCCGATGACGGTCAGGTTCCTGTCGCGAGCAAGAAACCCAACCCGTTCGGTTTGTACGACATGCACGGCAACGTCGCGGAGTGGACCGTCAATGCATACACCGAAGATGGGTATGCAGGCTTCGCCGATCAAAAAGATTTGAATGCGGTCGATGTCGTTGTCTGGCCTGAGTTTCCTTCGCCTTGTGTTTTGCGTGGTGGCAGTTGGGAATTCGACGCGGAGGACCTGCGTAGTTCGGCCCGCTTGGCGAGCAATGACGAAGAATGGAAGGCTGATGATCCGAACTTTCCACGCAGCCCTTGGTGGTTGACCAGCGATCCGTCGCGTGGGGTGGGATTCCGGGTGTTCCGTTCCTACAAGCCACTTGCCCAAGACAAAATCACGAAGTTCTGGGAAGCGCAGGCCGAAGATACGATTTTGGATGTGAAGTCACGTATCGAAGGTGGCCGTGGTGGCATGGGCTTGGTCGACAAGGATTTGCCCAAGGCAATTGAAGACGCGAAAAAATAGGCGTCTGAAATTCGATATTTTTCATCCCCACCTGTGCGGAGCGAATGGTCTTCCGTGCGGGTGGGTTTTGTTTTTCCGTCGCATCGCTAAATTCGCCAGCGAAGGCCTATTTGCTGACGTTTGTAGGGATTGCGAGGCTTAGGAAAGCCGTTCGGTGAAGTCGTCCGCGGGGCCACTGAACTTCGACGAGGGCGTCAGGAGTGTTCCGGGCGGTGACAACGCAAATCTCGCCTTTCCAAACGCCAGTCCTAACATAAACTTTGGCAAATACCATCCGATCGGTTGAATTGCTTGTTCGCAAAGAGGGGCCAGTGCGAACCGCTCGACTGATGGATCTGTCCACGCTTTAAATCCAATTCCCATCACACCTCACTCTGGACGAACCCCGTGCACGATACCTTGGCTGTCGTAGGTGCCACTGGCGCTGTCGGACGTATTGTTTTGCAGCAGCTTGAAACCCGCGACTTTCCTTACAAACGCCTTAAATTGCTGGCGTCGCAGCGCAGCGTTGGACAAGAGGTTTTCGTCAAAGGCGAGAAGATCAAAATCGAGTTGCTCGCCCCTGGCGCGTTTGAGGATGTCGATTTGGTAATCGCCAGCACGCCGGACGAGGTGTCGGCCGAGTTCGCACCGTATGCTGTTAAGGAAGGTGCGATCGTTGTCGATGAAAGCGGCTATTGGCGAATGGACCCGACGGTTCCATTGATCGTTCCTGAAGTCAACCCCGAAGCGATCGCCGGTCATCAAGGCATCATCGCAAGCCCGAACTGCAGCACCACGCAGATGGTGGTCGCGCTTTCGCCGCTGCACAAAGCGTGCAAGATCAAACGTGTGGTTGTCAGCACGTACCAGGCAACAAGCGGTGCAGGGTTGGCTGGCAACGTCGAGTTAATGACCAGCACGCAAAAGGTCCTCGATGGCGAAACACCGTCGTGTAAGACGTTCCAATACCCGATCGGATTCAATTTGATCCCGCAGATCGGTGGCGAGAAGTACGAAGGCTACACCAGCGAAGAAATGAAGATGGTGTACGAGACTCGCAAGATCATGGGCGATGAATCGATTCAAGTTTGCCCGACCGCGGTCCGTGTGCCAGTAACGATCGGTCACAGTGAATCGATTTTGGTCGAGACCGAAGAGCCGCTTTCGGTTGAAAAAGCGAAAGAGTTGTTCCACGCTGCTCCCGGTATCACGGTCGTTGACGATCTGCCCAACAAGCGTTATCCGATGCCACGCGATTGCGATGGCAAAGACGACGTCTTTGTGGGCCGTATTCGCCGTGACATCAGTGGCGATGGACATGGCATTGCGTTTTGGTGCGTCAGCGACAACTTGCGTAAGGGCGCTGCGACCAATGCGGTTCAGATCGCCGAGTTGTTGCAGCAAACTGTCGCTTCGGTTTGAACGAACCGGTGAGCCGTACGTTTGCACTCGTCATTGCGTATGACGGCACGGACTACTCCGGTTGGCAGGTCCAGCCGGAGCAACCGACGATTCAGGGAACGCTGCAAACGTCCATTCGGCGGAGCACCGGTCAGGAAGTCAGTGTGATCGGAAGTGGTCGCACTGACGCCGGCGTGCATGCCTTCGGTCAGGTCGCCAGTTGTCGTTTTCCGAACTGGACTGCCTCGACAGAGGCTTTGTTGCGCGCAATCAATTCGCGGTTGCCAAGCGCAATCGTGGTCAACGAAGTTCACGAAGCCGATCCGGATTTCCACGCCATCCGAGATGCTTTGGGGAAACGCTATCGTTACCAAATTCAGGTTCGCCATCAGCGAAATCCGTTCGAGCACCGCTACCGTTGGCGATTGCGGCGGGTTGTCGATGTGGAGTTGATGAAGATTGCTGCAAAAAAGGTCATTGGGCACCGTGACTTTTCCAGCTTCGAATCGGCCGGTGCGGAGCGGAAATCCTCCGTCCGGGATGTTAGAGACTGTGTGGTAGTCCCTTCGCCCGATTTCGAGCAGACGGGGCATCTTGCGATCGAGGTGGAAGCCAATGGTTTTCTTTACAACATGGTGCGTAATATTGTCGGCACTCTGGTCGAAGTAGGGATGGGGAAGCAACCGCCCGATTGGATCGACGACGTGCTCGAGCAAAAGAATCGGATCTATGCCGGGCCGACGGCGCCGCCGCAGGGATTGTTTTTAAAGCACGTTCACTACCTGCCAGGGTATCGCAGCACAATCACACCGGATCGACACCTGCCTTTAACAGGTTCTTAACATTATTTGGGGCCTGATACCCGATAATGCGTTGGCACGCTTTTCCGATGACTCGGAGAATGGCAGAGAGTGCCGACCGAAATACAAGAGCCAGGGCGATGGCGGTTCCTTCGGTCGACTCAAACGAGTTCCCAACAACCCATGTCGGTCAAGACAACAGCACCCGAACCGGTTCTCGATGACGCGACGCGCGATTTCGTGCGACGGTCGATGCATGCCGGTTTGGTCGAACTGGCGGACATCAAAAAAGTTGTCGTGTCCCTGATGGCGGAGGACATGCGATTTTCGCCCGAGCGATTGGCGGACGGTTTAGTCGGGGCAAACTTGCTGACGCCTTGGCAAGCACGCAAATTGCTGACCGGCAAAGCGAAAGGCTTTCACCTCGGCAATTACAAGCTGATGCGGCCGCTTGGCAAAGGCGGCATGGGCGTCGTGTTCTTAGCCAAACATTCGGTGATGAACCGTTTGATGGCGTTGAAGATCTTGCCTGCCGAAGCATCCAAAGACGCTCGCCGGATTGAGCGGTTCAAGGAAGAAGCTCGCGCGTCGGCAAAGCTCGAGCATCCCAATATTGTCCAGGCGTTCGATTTCTCCGAAGCCGATGGCAAGCTTTACATTGTCATGGAGTACATCGAGGGCGTCGACTTGCATCGTGCGGTGGTTCGCGATGGAGTGATGTCGCCGGCCGAGTCGCTTGACGCGATGATCCAGTCCACCGATGCACTCGCGCACGCACATCAGCGTGGCATCGTTCACCGAGACATCAAACCGTCCAACTTGTTACTTCGCGCCGATGGCGTGATCAAGGTGAGCGACATGGGGTTGGCGCGAATCGGTTATTCCGCCGGCAGCAGTGACTCGCCCAATCGATTGACCGGGACGGCTGATTTCATCGCCCCCGAGCAAGCGATCGACAGCCAGACGGTCGATGCTCGTGCGGATATCTATTCGCTCGGGTGCACTTGGTATTTTTTACTCTGTGGGCGCCCACCGTTTACGGGCAGCAACGTTGCCCAGCGGCTGGCGAAGCATCAGACAGCTCCGGTTCCGACGGTTTCGGCAGTGAGGCCGGATTGTCCGAAAGCGATTGCCGAACTGATCCAGAAAATGATGGCGAAGCGGCCCGAGGATCGTCCCGCGTCTGCGGCAGAGCTTCTGCCGCAATTAAAACGCCTGCGTGGGACGGTTGCCAAAGGCGGCGATTTATCAGGCCGGCATATCTCGTCCCGAGTCGCGACTGAGGACATTCCCAGTCCCAGCTCAATCGACGACAGCGGGCCTTTGAAGGATTCGAGTACTTCGACGATGTCCGATTCGTTGGACATCGACTTTGGGAGTCTGCCTCCGGTCGATCTCTCGACGTTACCGCAAGCACCAGTTTCGCCGCTCTCGACGTCACAGCAATTCAAAAATCCCTCGGCGCGTCCGGCTGCTGCGGCAGCAGGAAAATCGGCCCCCGCGACGACAAGCGGTGACACGTCGCAGAGCATCTTGTTGGGGGTCGGCCTGGCGCTTTCCACGTTGGCTTTGCTGGTCGTCGTCGGGATTACGTTCTATCAGCTAACGAAAGAAGAGAAGAAAGAGCGACCGCTGCGTTCGATGGAGAGCGGGAAAGAGATCGTTGTGTTGCAAGATTAACGATCCACTTTGATGTTTCGGTGAAGAGCAGGGCGTTGGATGATCCCTTTGGGCCGGTTTTGGTGAGGTGATTGGCCACCGTAGCAAGGGTTTCGTTGGCTGGGTGACGGACTTAGGCACTCGCATCTTGAGCACGGTCCGTCTATGATCCCTGGGTAAATTCCAGGTCCCCCCATCGAATTCGTGACCCGCTTATCTGACCCAATGCCTGTCGAACTAGTCATGACCGAAGGCAGTCGTGCCGGCACGGTAGCCCCGATTCACCTGGGGTACTATCTCGTTGGCAGGAACAAAGAGTGTCAGATTCGGCCGAAAAGCAAATCGGTCAGTCGGCGGCATTCGCTGCTGTTGCACAACGAAGACGGGTTTGGGGTTCTCGATCTGAAGAGTACCGGTGGGACGTTCGTTAACGGCGAGAAGATCGAGCCACACCAATGGCGTGTGCTCTCCGATGGTGACGAATTGCGATTCGGCAAAGTCGGATTCGCGGTCTCGATCAAGGAGCCCGCTTTTGCTTCGGCGTCCGATTCTGATAGCGGGGTGGAATCGCACGGTCCTGTCGAGGCGCCGAAGTCTTGGCAAAACTTTGACGTCGCAGAATTCTTGGCGGCCGAGGACCAAGTTGAGCAAGAGATTCGCTACGACATGATCCGTGGTGCTGCGAAGCCAGCGCAGGGTGAATCGAAAGACGCGAGTGTGGATGACGGCGGTTATGCCGAAATCGACTTGGCGGAACTCGAGGCCGATGCGATGCCGCATGACACCTTCATCGGGAATCTTCCAGACGATCCGACGGGCGAGGAGATTGAAAAGGTAGACGTCGAAGTCGACGCCAAACCAAAGAACAAACCGCCACGCCGAGTGGACCCCAAGGAATACAAACGAAAACCCAAGCGATCGTTCCAGATGCCCAGTTTTGGGCTCAATTTCCAAAGTCAATTCGATTGGAAAACGCTGGCGATGTTGTGCGTCACGGTCGCAATTCTGGGGTTCTTTGCGTACCAGATCTCATCGTTTTTCTCGGGGCCTCCCGTTGAAGTCCGCGAAACTTTGGACTGACGATTGTCCGGCGAAGACTATACTCGCCACATCATGTCGGAAGATAACGGGATAAACGAAGTATCGAATGCCAGCAGGACGACTGGCCGCAGCAAGCTTGCACGCCAGTTTGTCGGAACGGTGGGTGTGGCGTTTCTGATTGTCGTCTTGCAGATGGGGCAGGGGATCCTACTTGCACGCACACTGGGGCCGGTCGGGCGTGGGGAGTATGCGACGGCGCTGTTCTTTGTGCAGTTGCTGCTTTACATCGGCATGTTCGGTGGCTTGGAAGTGATCTGTCGGCACGCAGCGGAAGGTCGAATCGAGTCCTTGTCGCTTCGCCGGGCTGCATTGAAATTAGGTTTGACGACCGGGGCGGTAACCACCTTGGTGGCGGTGCTGTTGAACGCGCTCGCGTTGCCCGCTGACAAACGCTACTTGATGCCGTTGGCAATGGTCTGCTCACTCTCGTTGGTTGGCCAGCAAGTGCTGCTGATCATGACGGGAGTTGATCGTGGCCAGGGGCGTTTCGGTGCCTACAACCTGCGGCGTGTCATCGGTGCGGCCGCGTTTCCGCTATTGCTGTTGATCGCAGAACTCGCTTTTGGCGTTACTCTGGATGTCGCGTGTTTTGTGATGGTATTGTCGTCGGTCGTCTCGATGGCGGTTTGTATGAACGGTTTGTCTTCGCCACTTTGCGGTGCGAGCGAACCGTCGGTACCAGCACTTTTGAAAGAGAGCCGTCCGTATGCGTATTCGATGTTTGCGACCGATTTATTTGAGCGTCTGGATTTGCTTTTGATCCTGTGGATCGCGGGGCTGCGTGACCAGGGATTTTATGCATCGATGGTGCCAGTGGCTTATCCGCTGACCGTGATTCCGAACACGATGGGCTTGTTCTTGTTCAATGCGGGCGCAAGCAGCAGCCATCGCATGCGGATCAAGGATGTGCACCGAATTCTGGGAGTTTCGATCGCGGTGCAAGCGTTGTGTACGCTGGTTTTTATGCTGCTGATCGCAACGATGGTGCGGTGGTTGTACGGCGAAGATTTTGTTCCGGCCGTGCGATTCGCGTATTGGTTGGCGCCCGTGGCTGCGATCAAAGGCATCTTGCAAGGGCTCGATAGCTATGTGAAAGGGCGTGGTCAGCCGTTGGCGGCAATTCGTTGCCGAGTGACTGCGATGGTGTTGATGGTTGCCGTCGCGTTGATGCTCGAGCCATCGATGGGTGCTGTTGCGGTGGCCATCGCGGCTTTGTCTGGGCAGGTGTTTAGTTTGATCTGGCTGTCGGCGATCGTTTATGCGGATGTCGCACGTCAGCAGCCTGTCGGTGACGAGGTTCGTTAGTTGACGGATTTGATCGAGTGTTACAATCCGGCCTTTCGTCTGCCTTGCCGAGAAACGCCGGCGGTTTGCAGGCACCATTCCGTTTCCAAGTTTTCCGCAGCCAAGCCGTGTCTTTGTTACTTTTGATCGACGGCTACAACATCACGCAACCGATTCCGACCCGCAGTCCGAACCCGCGTTGGCTGGAGAAAATACGTGGTGTGCTCCTTCGTGATTTGGCAAAGTTCCTAGACGAAGAAACTCGGCAGCGGACGTGTGTGGTGTTTGATGCTGCCAACCCGCCGAAGGACCGACCGGACAGCTACGACCATCAAGGGATTCAGGTTCGCTTTGCGGTAGGCTATCCGACGGCCGACGACCTATTGGAAGAACTGATCCGCGAACACCACACGCCGAAAAAACTGATGGTGGTTTCATCGGACCATCGGGTGCAAATTGCGGCGTCACGTCGAAATGCGGTGTTCCGTGATAGTGAGCCTTGGATGGACGCTTTGACCGATGGCAAGGTTTTGCTTGCAGACGGCATCGTGTCGCCGGCCGGTGGGCGCGTGGAGGGGCAGGAAGCCGGGGGAACGCAGTCATCGGAGCAGGGCAGGGCGGGCAAGCCGCGGATTGGCGATCCTGACGAAGTCGCCGATTGGATGCGTGAGTTTGGGTACGACCCAGAGTGAACGCCTTTGGAGACGTAACCCGATGTGAGGGTTCAGGTTGCGTCGCTGGGGGAGGGTTCGGTTCTAGCGATGGTAACGCTATCAATCCGCTGCGCCCCCTACTGGAGGCATCGGAGGGGCGTCTCGCCCCGGTAAGTCACTGAGGAAGTTCGCTCCGGGGGCTGGTGCGATGGAAAGTCGCTCCTTTCGCAGTCGCTCGACACGACATAGAATCCCGGCTCATTCACATCTTCCCCAACTACCTGATGCGATCGATGAGTGCACCTGCGACCGATCAACGCGCTTACAATTTTTCCGCCGGCCCCGCTGTTTTGCCAGTGTCGGTTCTCGAAGAGGTCCGAGACGAGATGTTGTGTCTCCCGGGGGCACGAACCTCTCTGCTGGAAATGAGCCACCGGGACAAGGCTTTCGTCGACATCTTGCATGACGCGGAGAACTCGATTCGATCGTTGCTGAAGATCAGCGACGACTATTCGGTGATGTTTCTGCAGGGTGGTGCGGCGTTGCAGTTTTCGATGATTCCCGCGAATTTGCTGCGTGGAACCGACAAGTCGGCTGCCTATCTCCAGACCGGAACCTGGGGAAAGAAAGCGATCGGCGAAGCGAAGAAAGAGGGCAAAGTCAACGTCGTCTATGACGCATCGAGTTCGAACTTCAATCACGTCCCGACCGCAAGTGACTACGAAGTTGCCTCGGACGCAGCGTACTTGTACTACTGCAGCAACGAAACCATTCAAGGCGTGCAGTTCCATGACGAGCCCAAGTGCCCTGAAAGCGTGCCGTTGATCTGCGACGCGTCCAGCGATTTCATGCACCGCCCGCTGGACATCAGCAAGTACGGCATGGTCTACGCCTGTGCCCAAAAGAATGCGGGTCCCGCCGGTGTGACGGTCGTGATCATGCGAAAGGACCTGTTGGAGATCGGCAGCGAATCCTTGCCGGGCTACATGCAGTACAAACTCCACGCCGAAAACGATTCGGAATGGAACACCCCACCGACGTTTGCCATCTGGGTCTTGGGTAAGGTCGCTCGTTGGTTGAGCGATGACATCGGCGGATTGGATGCGATGGAAAAAATCAACCGTGAAAAGGCATCGCTTTTGTACGACGCCATCGACGGCTCGAACGGCTTTTACACCGGTCATGCGAAGCCCGATTGTCGTTCGTTGATGAACGCGACGTTCGTTTTGCCAAACGACGAGTTGCAAGCTAGCTTCCTGAGCGAAGCCGCTGGCAACGGGTTGGTCGCGCTGAAGGGACACCGCAGCGTCGGCGGAATTCGTGCGAGTATTTACAACGCGATGCCTCTTGAAGGCGCCAAAGCACTCGCCGATTTCATGACCTCGTTTGCCGCCAAAAACGGTTAACGAACCCTGCTGGCCTGACAGGTGACTTTCAGGCATCCGATAGGAAGATCAAAGCGGTCCCCGCCGCTTTGATCGTAATGTAGTGTTACAGACCTTCCGACTTGCCACCGACACACCAGTACGCGATGTACAAAATCCTCACGCTCAACAACATCTCCGTCAAAGGACTCGAACGACTCCCGCGTGAGAAATACGAGATCAGCAGCGATACCAAGTCGCCTGATGCGATCATGTTGCGATCGTTCAAGATGCACGACATGGAAATTCCCGAAACCGTGACCGCAATCGGTCGTGCAGGTGCCGGGGTAAACAATATCCCCGTCGATCAAATGACCAAGCGAGGCGTGCCGGTTTTCAACGCACCGGGTGCGAATGCGAACGCGGTCAAGGAACTCGTTTTGGCGGGATTGCTGATGGCGTCCCGTAATATCTATCCGGCGATGAAGTTCGCCGAAACGCTCGAAGGAACCGACGCAGAAGTTTCAACTGCGGTTGAATCCGGAAAGAAAAACTACGTCGGCTGGGAATTGCACTCCAAAACGCTTGGCGTGATTGGCTTGGGCGCGATCGGTATTCGAGTCGCCAACGCGGCCAGTGCACTCGGCATGAAGGTTGTTGGGTACGACCCATTGATCTCGGTCGAAAACGCTTGGAAGCTGTCTCGCAACATTCAGCAAGCGATGAACCTCGACCACCTGTTTTCGCAGTGTGATGCCGTTTCGGTTCACGTCCCGTTGCTTGATGCCACCAAGGGTTTGGTCAGCAAGGAACGGATCAACATGATGAACGACGGCGGTGTCGTCGTGAACCTCGCTCGTGGCGGCATCTGTGATGACGCTGCGGTCTTGGCAGCACTGGAAAGCGGCAAGCTGTCTTCCTACGTGATCGACTTCCCAACGGCGGCACTGCTGAATCACCCCAAAGTGATTTCGTTTCCGCACCTGGGGGCTTCGACCGAAGAAGCGGAAGAAAACTGTGCGATCATGGTTGCCGACCAAGTCCGCGATTTCTTGGAAGACGGCACGATCCGCAACTCTGTCAACTTTCCCGAAGCCATTCTGCCTCGCGGCGGCAACGGCACGCGGGTAACGATCGCCAACGCCAATGTTCCAAACATGGTTGGGCAGATCTCGGCGATTTTGGCCAAGGCGAATTTGAACATCGCAGACTTGTTGAACAAGTCGCGTGGCGAGATGGCTTACACCATCATCGACCTCGATGGTGCAATCGAAGAGTCGGCGCTGGAAGACCTGCGCAAGATCGAAGGCGTGCTTTCGGTTCGCCATTTGCCGCCAAAGAAGTAGTCGATTTAAACCGACGTCGCTCGCCGGCGTGCGTCTTTTCACCCCCGGGGCCTCTTTAGGTTTGCCTCGGGGAGGGCGGGGCAGGGGAGCGATCTCGTTTGCCCGCGCGTCTAGCTAAAGCTGGACATTTCACTGGTCTTGGGGGCGCTGTTCTTTGGCGACATTTGCTGCTTGATGAAGTAGATCACGGCGCCAATCATCAAAGACACGGTCAGTAATTGGATGGCGACCAAGACGGTCATCAAGAAAGCTTGCACCGCACTGAGCGAGCCTTCGAAGTTGTCGTTTACGTTTGCGGCCAGCAGGCTCAAGGCGATCATCCCAAAGATCATGTGCAGGATCGGGACGAGTTGTGAGAGCGTGACAATGCTTCCACCGATCATGATGCGGGTGGCGATGCCGGTTTGCCGGTAGCAGCACCAGATGCCTGCGGCATACACCATCAAGACTGCGGCCGCCACGCCGAGCCATGCGGGGCCTTGCACCAAGCCCATTGCAAAGAAAATCGGCATGATCAGGTTCAGTGGCAGGATCACTGTCCAGGTCACGATGCAGTTGCGCCGCGAGCGATCGTCCACCAGCGTTGGGGACGCGAATGCATCGGGGGCATCGTCAGCTTCGTCAACGGTTGCCGATGGCTGATACGGGTTGCTAAGTGTCATTGAGGAACAACTGTGGGCGGCGTCGTGGCGTGAAACATTTACTGTGAAACAGGGATGTCGGCCGTGTCAGTATGAATCTTGAATCGAAATGGCATTTTTTTGTACTTTCGCCAATCCTTGTCGAGATTCTTGCCACCGCCGGTGGCTCGCCCCCAAAATCGCTGACGTGCACCTCGTGACCCAATTGCAACGTATCCGACCGCTGTTGATGCCGGGTTTCATGATGGCATGCATGGTTGTCATCCTGATGCCGTTGCCGGCGATGGTGATGGACTTGCTGTTGGCGGGGAATGTTGCGCTCGCGGTTGTGATCTTATTGACCGCAATCCACGTCAAATCGCCTCTAGAGTTTAGTGTCTTCCCGACCGCTTTGTTGGTCACGACGTTGTCGCGATTGGTTTTGAACATCGCGACCACCCGAATGATTTTGACCGACGCACCCCGCTTGGCGAAGACGCCGCCGGAGGCGTGATCCGAACGTTTGGCCAATTTGTTGCCGGAAATCAGGTCGAAGTCGGTCTCATCATCTTTCTGATTTTGGTCGTGGTCCAGTTTGTTGTCATCACAAAAGGTGCGACTCGGATCAGTGAAGTCGCCGCCCGCTTCGCACTCGACGGCATGCCTGGCCGGCAATCGGCAATCGAAGCCGACGTGAACGCTGGGGCGATCGATTCCGAGGAAGCCGCCAATCGGCGACAAGCGTTAGTCGCCGAAGCCGATTTTTACTCCGCGATGGACGGTGCCGGAAAATTTGTCCGTGGCGATGCGGTGGCCGGATTGGTGATCACCGCGATCAATATTGTTGGCGGTCTGTACCTGGGCGTTGTCGTCTCCAAGATGGGGATCGCTAACGCGGCATCTGTGTTTACCAAGTTGACGATCGGGGATGGCTTAGTCAGCCAACTGCCTTCGCTATTGATATCGCTGGCGGCCGGAATTTTGGTGACCCGTGGGACACGCGCGACCAACCTGCCCGAACGGTTCATTGGCCAGATGCTGGGCAATTCAACCGCAATCGCAATCAGCGGCGTGTTCGTTTTAGGGCTTACGGTGACGGGACTGCCGATCCTGCCGCTGACGTTGCTCGGCGGCGGTCTGTTGTTCATCGCTTGGACGCTGTCGGTCAACGAACGTGAAACTGAAAAAGAGCAGGAGCTCGCGCGTGAAACTGAAAGTGCGGCTGCCAACGCCAACCAAAAGCGTGTTGAAGACTTTCTCAATGTTGATCCGCTTGAAGTCGCGATCGGTTTGGGCCTCTTGCCACTCGCCGACCCGGCACGTGGCGGAGATTTGATGCAGCGGATCTCGGCCTTAAGGAATCAGATGGCTGCCGAAATCGGAATCGTTTTGCCAAAGGTGCGTGTGCGTGACGATGCGACCTTGGGTGAGCTTGAATACGAGATCCGTTTGTTCGGAGACTTTGTTGCCCGCGGTCAATTGCGGACTGACAAACTGTTGGCGATCGCAAATGGAAAGGTTACCGGAACGCTGGACGGCGAAAACGTCGAAGGTTTGGGAGCCAGTCATGCGGTCTGGGTCAACACCCAGCAGCGTGAGCAAGCATTGATCTATGGCTACAAGACGCTGACTGCGCCGGTAGTGTTAACCAACCAGTTGGAGCAAGTCGCGCGAGTTTATGCAGACGAACTGTTGTCACATGATGCGACCAAGCACCTCATCGACGAGCTCAAGCAGATCGCCCCGGTGTTGGTCGAAGAATTGATTCCGAGCCGGGTGACAACGGCTGATGTCCAGAAGGTATTGCAGGGGTTGCTTCGTGAATCGATTCCGATTCGACAGCTGGGCATCATCTTAGAGGCGATTGGCGAAGCCGCCGAGCGGACATCGGAAACGGCGGAGCAAATCGAGATTGTGCGTCAGCGGATCGCGCGGACGCTTTGTGTTCCGTTGCGTGATGAGGTCGGTGTCTTGCACGCGATCGCGTTTGATCGACAAGCGCAGTCGGCTCTGCTGGAGAGTACCGATGAACAGTCAACGAAAGCCGGTGCGGAGTCGGTACAGCGTCAAATTGCCGGCGAATCTGACAAAACGAAAGACGTCACTTGCGACGCGATTCGTCAAGGCGTTAAGACGTTAATCGACCAAGGTCACCCTCCGGTTGTCGTCGTTGCCCCAGCTATCCGCCGACGTGTTAAATCGATGCTTGATGCATCGGGTATCTGGGCACACGTCCTTTCGACTCGAGAAATCACCGATGACACGCAGGTTAAGTTGACCGCGATTTCGATTCAGTTTCACGACCATCAAAGCCACGCCTCCACGTCTGGTCATGCCGCGTAGCGACGCGTCGACCAATTGATCGTAACCTTTCTCACAGAACTACCGATGGAATCGAAGACATTTCGAGCCGCGAATCTGCAAGCCGCGTTGGAAGAGATCCGAGAGGAGCTCGGTCCCAACGCGTCGGTCTTAAGTACCAAGCAGTGCCGTGATGGTTGGATGGGATGGTTAGGACATAGTTATGTCGAGGTCACGGCAAGTCCCGATGACCCACATGATTCGGAATCGACACTCCCGATCGAAGCCGGGGCAGGGCAGGGCGGGCTTCGCCTGGCATTGGGGACGATGTCGGGCACCGATCGTCGCCTTGATTTGCTGGGGCGTACAAGCAGTGTCGACGAATTGCAGCGTCAGATCGATTCGCGACAAATCATTCCCGGTCACTTTGGTGACGCATCCCGACCCGATCGTGCTGCTCAAAGTGATCATCCCAAGACATCAACATTCCATTATCGAACGGAGTGGGATCCGTTGTCGGAGTACCGCTTCAAAATGGTTTCACTCGGAGTCGATCCGCATGTGGTCGACCGTTGGATCCGCTCGACCAGTGATTTTGCAAGTGGTCTATCGGATCCGCTTCAGCATTCATGGTTGGAAAAACTGCAACAGGCGGTTTGCCGAGACATTCGTGTTAGCGGTCCGATCGCGATGACGCCCGGGGATCGCCGGATTGTGGCATTGGTCGGCCCGACAGGCGTTGGCAAGACGACAACGGTCGCAAAATTGGCTGCCGGTTTTCATTTAGATCAAAAACAACGCGTCGGCTTGTTAACGATCGACACCTTTCGGATCGCCGCGATCCAGCAGTTGCAAGCCTACGCACAACTGATGGACTTGCCGATGCAGGTGGTCGAATCGGCGGAAAAGATGCCTGCCGCGATCGAGCAGCTTGGGGACGTGGACTTGATCTTGATCGATACTGCAGGGCGGAGTCCCAGCGGCGAAGTCCATATCGAAAAGCTGTCACGGATCCTGCAAGTGGCTCAGCCGGACGAAACACACTTGGTGATTAGCGCGACCAGCACGGCATCCGTGGTGCATTCGGTGATTGACGGATTTTCCGTCGCTCGACCGACAGCAGCGGTCTTGACGAAGCTGGATGAAACCCCGTACACCGCAGGTGTCCTGTCCGCAATCGCGTGCTCGGACGAGCGACCGGGGATTCCCGTCAGCTACGTCACCAATGGTCAGCATGTTCCCCAGGACATCGCCTCCGCTACCACGGATGCGCTGGTGGAACGATTGTTGCCCTCACCGATTCAATGGGCCCAAAAGGAAGCGGCTTAAATAAATTATTAAGCTCAATCTCAACCCAGCGGACAACCGATATGGAAGATGTCGAAGGCTGGAAACTCTGAAATCGACTTGAACGGTTTTTTTTAGAGTCCACTTTCGGCGACTAGGCAGACAGAAACACGGATTCGGATATCTGTTTGCCAACCCGTGCTGATGATTCACTGATCGCAAAAACGTGACGCGAATCACCGGCAACCAACCAAAAGCCTAGCCGCCTTGTGATACGAAATCGAAGGCATAAGAAAAGTTCACGGAGGATTGGATGCCAGCCGCAGTTTCAACGGACGATGAAATCCTTGAGGTTTGGAAACAGTTCAAGCAAACCGAAAAGGATGCGGACCAATACGAACCTCTTCGCAACCGTCTGGTCGAACGTTACATGCCGTTGGTTCGTTATAACGGCGAACGCATTTGGCAACGTTTGCCCGACGGCGTCGAACTGGATGACCTGATCAGTGCAGGCATTTTTGGTTTGATGGATGCGATTGATGCCTACGACATGGATCGTGGCGTCAAGTTCGAAACTTACTGTGTCCCACGTATTCGCGGGGCAATGCTGGACGAACTGCGAACGATGGACTGGGTTCCACGTTTGGTTCGAAGCAAAGCCAGTAAGCTTGCCGTAGCGAAGAAGCAATTGGAAACCAAATTCGGACGTCCAGCGACGATCATCGAACTGTCAGAGCACATGGAGCTCTCAGTCGCCGAAGTCGAAAAGATGGAGTCTGATGCCAACGCCGTCGGTGTCGTTTCACTCAACAAGAAGTGGTACGAAACGGACAGCTACAAGGATGTTCGCGAGATCGACATCCTGGAAGATAAGAAAGGTGAAGACCCAACCCGCCGCGTTCAGAAAAACGATCTGATGCGTCTGGTCACCAAAGGTCTCAACCGCAACGAACGCTTGATCATCATTCTTTATTACTACGAAGAATTGACGATGAAAGAGATCGGTGCGACCTTGGATCTGTCGGAATCACGCGTCAGCCAGATGCACACCTCGATCGTCAACCGGTTGCAAAACCAGCTCGGACGTCGACGTGTGGAGTTCGGCACCGCCTGATCTCGCACGCCTGAATCACATACAACAAGGGCTTCGACTTTTTGTCGGGGCCTTTTTTGTTGCGCGGACAGTGAATTCGCTACTTAGCCAGTGAACTCGAATACCGTGTCGATGCGTAGGTGCAGGTGGACGAGCGGCTCGTGGGTTTTAAATGTCGCCTTTCGTTCCGTGAAGTAAGCGTTTGCTACCGCTGCTTTCGCGGAGCAATAAGCGACACTGGGCGACATCAGAAAACCAGCAAGCTGTTCAAGGCTTGCGGTGGGGCTGCATTTACCCGCCACCCGCTTTCAAATTCAGCACAGAGGTTTCTCAACGGTGGATCGACGACTACCACTGTCATTTCAACCCATTCGAATCAGCCAGGAGGCGTTTTGATGCGTGTCGCACACATCATCACGCGGATGATCATCGGCGGGGCGCAGGAAAACACCCTGCTGAACTGCGTCGATCTGATTGAAGAGCACCATGATGAAGTCATGCTGATTACCGGTCCGGCGATTGGCCCAGAAGGTGACCTGTTGGAGCGCGGCGGGTTTCTTGCAAGCGAGTCTGGATCGGGTGAGTCTCTGCCGGGCAATGGAAGATCGCAGGGCAGGGCAGGGGAGCTGAAAAACGGAGCTCTGGAAATCACCCTTTTGCCGGACTTGCTGCGGAACATTCACCCCGGGCGTGATTGGAAAGCCTATCAAGCGATTCGCAAGACGCTGAAGGCTTATCAGCCGGATGTCGTCCATACCCATAGTGCAAAAGGCGGATTGCTGGGTCGGTTGGCGGCCTGGTCGCTTGGAGTGCCCGCGGTGATTCACACGGTCCATGGCGCGCCGTTTCATGATTTTCAGCCGCGATTGGCGAAGGAGTTCTTTCGACGTTGCGAGCGATATGCGTCGAAACGATGCCATCGAATTTTGTGTGTCGCTGACGCGATGACTGACTTGATGGTCGATGCCAACGTCGCGTCGCGCGATCGATTCACCACCGTTTATAGCGGCATGAATGTCGACCCGTTTGTCAATGCGAATGAGCATCGGGCAGAGGTCCGGTCGCGCTACGGAATCGAGGATCATCATGTGGTCATCGGCAAGGTCGCACGGCTTTTTCATTTGAAAGGACACGATGACTTGATCAAGGCCGCGGCCGAGGTTGTCAAGGTTTGTCCCGAAGTCCGTTTCATGTTGGTGGGCGACGGAATTCTTCGGGAGGAGTTGCAGCGGCAAATCGATCAGCTTGGGTTGGAAGAACATTTCATCTTTACCGGGTTGGTTTCGCCCGAGACCGTTCCGGAACTGATCGGCGCGATGGATGTTTTGGTTCACACGTCGCTGCGCGAGGGCCTCGCGCGGGCGTTGCCGCAAGCGTTGATTGCGGGAAAGCCGGCGGTCAGTTTTGACATCGACGGTGCTCGGGAGGTCGTGATTTCGGACCAGACGGGGTACCTGATTCCGCCACGCGATTGCCAGGCTTTGGCGGACGCGTTGATCCGCCTTGGGGCGGACGCCGAGTTGCGTCAGCGAATGGGTAGGGAAGGGCAGAGGCGATTTACCGAGCGGTTTCGGCATCAATCGATGACGAATCAGATTCGCCAGATTTATCAAGAAGTACTCGCGGGCCGCTAATTCGCTGGACTTGGGCCTCTCCGAAAGAGAGCCGTGAATCGCGAAATTCGGGGATTTCGACGTTGCTCCTCCCCTGGCGGAGTTTGCGACCTTTTCCGAGAGTAGGGCCGTCAACTATGATGGCCGGCCGGTATCACGCACGAGCTTCTCGCACCGAAATCCGATGACAAAAACCCGAGACTTTTTCGGCCCGTATCGTCTGGCCCGGCTCATTCGCTCTGGATCCACCGCGGAAGTGTGGGAAGCGATCGACGAAAACGACAATTCACGCTACGCGCTGAAAATTCTCAAGGGTTCGTGTGCCAACGACAAAAGCGAAATCAACCTACTGAAGCACGAATACAACGTCGGTCAGGATCTGCAAAGCAGCCCGCGGATCATCAAGATTCTCGATCACTTGTTTGCGAACAACCGCCCGTTTTTGGTGCTGGAGTTGTTCAGCGAATTGAATATCAAGCAAGCCTTGCGGCGTGGCCCCGATTCGCTTGCGTACATGTTGGACAAGATCATCGAGCAAGCCGGCGAAGGCTTGTACTACATGCACACCCGTGGCTGGATCCATTTGGATATCAAGCCCGATAACTTTTTGGTCAGCCGCGACGGCGAAACCAAGTTGATCGACTTTACGATCAGCGAGAAAAAGAAAACGGGACTTGGGAAGCTCTTCCACCGCGGCGGTTTGGCCAAAGGCACCCGGAGCTACATGGCTCCCGAGCAAATCCGCAGCAAAGTCTGCGACGAACGCACCGATATCTATTCGTTCGGTTGCGTCTTGTTCGAGATGGCGACTGGCAAACCGCCGTATACCGGGGACACGCCGAACGATTTGTTGAACAAGCACCTCAACGCGCACGTCCCGAGCCCAATCGCATACAACAACAACGTGTCGAAAGACTTTGCCGACATCACCAAACGCATGATGGCAAAGTCGCCTGCAAGTCGTCCCCAGTCGATGTGGGATGTGCTGAAGGAAATTCGATCAATGGAACTTTGGAGCAAACGTCCTCGCAAACCCGAAGTCAGTGTCTTCGACAGCTTGCCAGGCATTCGTGGTGCGGATGATATGATCCGTAAGCCATCCGCCAACGAACTCGATCCCGAATAGGAATAAGCAAACTATGGCTGGCCCCGGTTTAGATTTTGAACTCGAGATCGCGGAAACCGAAAACCGCATCAGCGTCCTCGAGCGTCAAACCGATCGCAATGAGTCCTCCGAAGCCGAGTTGCGTTCGCTGCGGTTGGATTTGGTAAAGCAACTGCGTGATGTTTATTCGTCGTTGGACCCGTGGCAGACCGTTCAAGTCGCTCGTCACAAGAATCGTCCTTACACGAAAGACTATTTGAATCTGGCGTTCGACGACTTCGTCGAGCTTCATGGTGACAAACACTTCGGTGACGACCGCGCGATGTTGTCTGGCTTCGCAAAGCTCGACCGTTTTAAAGTCATGGTGCTTGGGCACCAAAAAGGCCGCACGTTCAAAGAGCGCGCCGCGTGTCACTTTGGTTGTGCGCACCCCGAAGGCTATCGCAAGGCGATGACCAAGATGCGGTTGGCGGAAAAGTACAACTTGCCGCTGATCTGTTTCATCGATACACCCGGCGCGTATCCGGGTGTCGGTGCTGAGGAGCGTGGGCAGGCGCAAGTGATCGCCGAAAGCATGTTCAAAATGAGTCAGTTAAAAACGCCGATCATCTGCATCGTGATCGGTGAAGGCGGTTCCGGCGGCGCGTTGGGAATTGGCGTTGGCGACCGAATCGCGGTTCTGCAGCATGCTTATTACAGCGTGATCAGTCCTGAGGGTTGCGCCGGTATTTTGTGGAAGAGCCACGAGCACGCACCGCGAGCCGCATCGGCCCTGAAATTCACCAGCGATAACCTCAAGCGACTCGGCGTCGTCGATGACGTGATCGAAGAGCCGCTGGGTGGGGCGCATCGCGACCATCACCAAATGGCGTCGCGTCTGAAGTCTTACTTGGCCAAAACGCTGGCTGATCTGGAAACCAAGCCGATCGATGAGTTGCTGGAATCTCGCTACGAGAAGTTCCGCCAGATCGGTGTCTTTTTGGAAGAGCAACCGGTCGAGGCGTAGTCGCTTCGCCCGCGCCCGATTGGTTGTCGACAACCGATCAGGAGGCGAATTGAGTCCGATGTCGACGACCGATCAAATCTGAGTTTGCTTGGTTGTCGACAGCCAATGTTTGGTGCTTCGTCGCGGTGCTTTGCGGTGGTTTAGCTTCGCCCACTGCGGCTGTCTGGGCGGGGCTGGTTGGTTTCGGCCGAGCGCGTTGGCTGGCCGGTGATTGGCTAGCTGATCAGTTGCCGAAGAGCGATCTCTGGGTGGTCGCCGGGAGTTTGGATGCGGGAATGGGCCTGAAAAAGCCCCTTTTGCAACGTCCGATAATCACTCTTATGTTGTATTCGGAGTTCATTTTTCCCCGTATTTCACGCAAAACCCGGGTTTCGGCCAATGGTTCCCCGGTTCTCAGCGCCCCTAGGTGCTTTGTTGGTCTGGCGTTGGCTGCCCTGTGCTGTCGGCTGGCGTTTGGTTGGTCTCGAACTCCGCGTCCATCCTGTCCAGGTACGGCTGGAGGAAGTGTTGGATCTCCGGCGGGATCAGCGGTTCGCTGCGGTTGAGGTTCCTGGCAATGAATCGACCGCTGTTGCTGGCGACGATCTGGTCTCGGATCGAGTCACCCATCAGCGTGACCGCAAACAGCGTGATCAGCGTGCAGTACAGCGAGCCCTTGATGAGCCCGAACAGCGCTCCGATCTGCCGATCGAATTCTTTCAGTTTCAGTCGATCGATCGTCTCGCGGACCATGTTGAATGCGACCCAGATGATCAGCGAGGTTCCGATGAATAGGATCAGCATTGCCAGAAATAGATCCCATGGCGGTTCCGCCTCGATCGATTGGCTGAGCGGTTCTCGGAATCGGTACGCGACGAAATAGCTGACCCCAATCGACGAAATCGACGCGATCTGCCATGCGAAGCCTTTCACGGCGCCGAACAGGCCCGCGCCGGCCAGGATCGCTAGCATGACGTAGTCGTATGGTTGCATGGGTAGGAACTCCGAGTGTCTCGCTCCGAGTCGTTTGCTGCGGGGTCGCCCGTGTCGTTGTCGCGCGGGCTTGGGCGCTACTTATAGGAAAAAGCTCCGTTTGGACGAAGGTCAATCGTGTGTCCTGCGGTCTCGTGGGCGGCGCTCTTTCAGGTCCCGTGCATTTGTTCACATGGATGGTTTCTGGGGTGCTATTCTGAGGGGATGTTTTTCGCCTTTTCTTTGTTTCAGGTGCCTGGATGACTGCCGAACCGCACGATGATTTCTCCAAGTTGAGTTTTGTGAAGACTTTCTTGTTGCCTGCGCTGAGTGTCTTTCTGGTGCCGGCGTTTGCGTTTGCTTTCTTTTGGCATGCGCAAGGACGGATGGATGCGGAAGCTCGCGACGCGATGGTTTCGGCAATTCGCTCTGACCCGACGATCGATCCGAACGAGAAAGACGCTCTTGTGCTGATTTATGAGAGCGTGCCCTTCAGTGAGATGATCAAAGATCCGCAGTTCGCCGCCGGTGTTGATGGCGAGGTGTTGTTTCAGCATCGATCGATTGAATGGTTGAAGATCACATCGGTTGCTTGCATCACATCTGGTGTGGCGATGTTTGTCATTGGCTTTTTAGCCGTGATCGCATCGACACGATCGCAGATGGCTCAGTATGTCAGCTTGGCGGTGGGCTGGAATGTGCTTCGGGTCTTTGGAGCGTTTCAGGCCGTGGCTCAAGTCACGCTATTGGTCTCGCTTTCGTTTTGGGTCACGGCGTTATGGTTTAACGTTTACATTCCCAAGTTGATCATCGTTGTTGCGTTGGTCGGATTGGCCGCGATCTGGGGATTGTTGAAAGCGATCTTCGCGCCAGCGCGAACAGAATTGGAGCTCGAAGGTCAGTTGTTGGACCGGCAGGCTGCGCCCAAGTTGTGGGCTGACTTGCAGCAAATTTGTGATCAGTTGGAAACGCAAGCCCCGTCGCAAATTGTTGCCGGGATCGATGACAATTTCTTTGTTACTGAAGCCCCCGTGATGCTTGACGGAAAGCGTTTGAAGGGACGAACGCTGTATGTCAGCCTGGCGCTATTAAAGCAGCTCAATGGCGAAGAGACTCGTGCAGTGATCGCGCACGAGATGGCGCACTTCAGCGGAAATGACACGCATTATTCGAAGCGGATATCGCCGCTGTTGCAGCGTTTCGACAACTACCTGGGGGCGCTTTATGAAGGTGCGATTACGAAGCCGATTTATTCCTTCATGATGTGTTTCCGTGGCTTGTATGCATTGTCGCTTGGCAAGATTAGTCGCGAACGTGAGTTTCGGGCGGATCTGATTGCTGCGGGTGTGGCGTCGAATCGGTCGGTCGCAAGCGCGCTGATGAGGACGCTCGCATACAGCACCTACCGATATCAGATCGAGCAGGATCTGTTTGATTTTGAAGGATCGCTTGAGGACGCAAAGATTGCTTCGCGGATTGAAAACGGGTTCGGGCAATTCGCACCGTCGTTTATCGGAAGCGAAAACATCTCGTCGCTGCAGACGGCGCATCCTTTCGATTCGCACCCGCCCTTGTCAGAGCGTTTGGACGCGATGGGATATCGAATTGATGCGCCCGAGTTGCAGCAAGATCTTTCTTTGCCAGGCGATGGCAGTTGGTATCACGGAATCGTCAACGCGTCATCATACGAGGCCTCGCAGTGGTCTCAGTACGAAAGCAACTTTCGAGAGGTGCACGCTCGATCGCTGCCCTACCGGTTTCTACCGAGCAACGATCAGGAGCGAGATGTTGTCGAGCAGCTTTTCCCGCCGGTCACCTACGAAGGCAAGAAAGGTACGCTCGTCATCGATTGTTTGGGGATGGCCTACGATCCTTGGAAATCCGAAATGCCATTTTCGGACGCCGAATCCATGTCACTCGAAAACAATGTGTTGACGATTGAGCGAAAAAGTGGCGGGGCTGAATCGTTGAAGACGGGGCACTTTCGTGGCAACACGGACTTGGTCGATACGATCAATCGTTACTTCGTGCGTTATGCCGCTGCGGCGGATTTCCAGCAGCATCGTCTTGCCGATCAAGGTGACGGTTCTGACGGGGGATCCACCGCATAGTGGCGCGTGCTGGCAAACGCGAATTCGGTCTGGCAGTGGGCTGGCGATCTCGGTAAATACGATTGCCCGATTTTATCACTCCACTGCCCTGCTCCGCCTTTGTCAACTCTGTTTTGCTAGCGTGGCTGATTTTAAAACGCACATCACCGCCAGCACCGTCGCCGGAGCCGCTTACGGCTACTGGGGCGTGACCAGTCAATCGATGACGTTAGAGAACGGCATCTTGGCGGGAGGTCTATGCGCGGTCAGTGGGATGTTGCCTGATTTGGACAGTGATGGTGGCATTCCGCTGCGTGAGATCAGCATGTTTGCCGCGGCGGTCGTGCCGATGATGATGCTGAATCGATTCCGAGACTTGAATCTGTCGCACGAATCGATGGCGCTCGCCGCGATGTTGATCTATGTCGCGATCCGCTTTGTCGCGTTTGAGTTTTTCAAGCGATTCACGGTGCACCGCGGGATGTGGCACAGTATTCCGGCAGCGGTGTCAGCCGGGCTGATTGCCTACTTGGTGATGCCATGCCCTAGCAACGCTGAGCGTGCTTACAAAGCGGTTGCCGTGGTCGTTGGCTTCATGGTGCACTTGATCTTGGACGAGATTTGGGCCGTCGAAGTCGGCGTTGGGCGATTGCGTACCAAAAAGTCATTTGGCACGGCGCTCAAGTTTTTTGGCATCAACCCAATGGCCAACGTGATCGTCTATGCGATGTTGTTTGCGCTGCTTTATATCGCGGCCAGCGACAATCAAATCGCGGGACGGCTTCGCGAGCGAGCCAAATATGATTTGACAGAACAGGAGCAATGGTCGCTCCCGAGTTGGCGTCCGCCGATTTTTCGCGCCAGCCGTGATCAGGACGATCTGCGATAAACGGGCGTGGGCGTCAGTTGGTGTCGGATTCTCGTTCGAGCAGTATCGTGACGGGGCCATCGTTGACTAAGGAAACCTTCATGTCGGCGGCAAAAATTCCGGTTTCAACTTCAATGCCGTGTTGCCGAACCATCGCGACATAGCGTTGGTACAATTCGTTGGCCACGTCAGGTGCGGCGGCATCTGTGAACGCGGGGCGGCGGCCTTTGCGGCAATCCCCATACAGGGTGAATTGGCTGATCGCCAGGACTGCGCCGCCGGATTCAATGATCGAACGATTCATTTTTCCGGCCTCGTCTTCGAAGACACGAAGCTGTGCCGTTTTGTCGGCCATCCACTGCACGACGCTTTCGTTATCGCCCTGTCCGATCCCGACAAGTGCCATGAAGCCGTGTTGGATTTGCCCGACGATTGCACCGTCGACTTTCACCGACGCTTCTGTGACCCGCTGTAATACCACTCGCAAAGAATTGTCCTTTAAGATGTAGGCGGATGTCGGTGCCAAATTGCGGCGCCGCTTGACGACTGATCGAATTACAAACCGACGCAATATATGCCTTTACTGTTTACTTGTCCGCACTGCTCCGCCAAGACTCAGGTCGAGGACCGTTACAGCGGCCAATCGGGCGAATGTTTTTCCTGTGGGTCGCCGATCGAAATCCCCGATTTTGCCGGCGTCCAGGAAGTGTCTGCGCCGGCAAAGGCACGCCGTCCTGTCGGAGCGATGTTGGCTGCCGGTGTGGTCTTGATGCTGTTGGTCAGTTTGGTCTTTTCTATCATCCAGTTCGGTGGCGGAAGCGTGTCGCGATTGGCGGAGATTAGGACACAGCGATCATCGATATCGAAACTGGAAGTGATCGCGTCGGCGATGAATGCGTATGCCGCTGACTATGGAGCCTATCCGCCGCCAGCATCAAAGACATCCGGCGGTACGGTGATGCATTCATGGCGCGTGCTGTTGTTGCCCTATTTGGGGGAACGCGAATTGTATTCGCGATTTGATCTCACAAAACCTTGGAATCATCCCGTGAATTTGGAGGCGGCGTATGAGATGCCGGACGCCTATTTGCATCCGGGTGATAACAGCGGAATGCTAGACCGTTCAGGCTACTACTTGGTCGTAGGGCCGGGAACACTGTTTCCGCCAAGTGGTCCACTGGGGCCCAGAGACGTTACCGACAAGTCGGCGCAGACCATCTTGGTGATTGCCGCTCGGCCGCCGAACAATCAGGCGTTCAACGGATGGACCGAGCCAGTCGACTACGACTTTTCCAAAATGCAAGGCACCATCAACAGTGGTGCTGGATTGTCGCCCGGTGGTTTCGTGGAGTCCGGTGCGACGGTAGCGACCGTCGATGGCCGCGGGCATTTTTTGTCAAAAGAGATGTTGCCGCAGACTTTCAAGGCATTGGTAACGCCCCGCGGCAACGAGCCCTTGCCAGACGACACGCTCGATTGATCGGCGTGTCGCCGGCATGTTGCGATTGCAGGTCCGATTAGTAGCTGCGTGGTGTGACGCGGCCTTGGACGCGGCTTGGCAAACCTTGGATTCGCAAGAAGCCTTCTGCGTCATCTTGGTTGTATGAACCGCCGCCTTCCATGGTCGCGATTTCTTCGTCGTACAAGCTGTTCGGGCTTTTGCGTGCGTCGACGGAGATGTTGCCTTTGTAAAGCTTCAGCGTGACTTCACCGGTGACTGGGGTCTGTGCCTGTTTGATGAACGACATCAAGGCGTCCATTTTGGGCGTGTACCAGAATCCGTAGTAAACCATTTCGGCGACTTCGGGAGCCATGCGGTCGCGCAGGTGCATCAGGTCGCGGTCCATCGAGAGCTGTTCGATATACATCAACGCGTCGTACAGAACGGTCATCCCGGGCGATTCATAAACGCCACGGCTCTTCATGCCGACGAAGCGGTTTTCGACCATGTCGATACGGCCGATACCGTTGCGTCCGGCGATCGTGTTGAGCTGTTCGACAATTGCCAGTGCGCTGACTTCTTTGCCGTTCAGTGTAACGGGGACACCCGATTTGAATCCGATCGTAACCGCTTCGCTTTCATCGGGAGCTTCTTGAGGGCTGACGCCCATTCCGAAGTCAACCAGTTCGACGCCGTTGACGTCGAGCTCTTCCAGTTTGCCGGCTTCATAGCTGATGTGCAGGACGTTTTCGTCGCTGCTGTAGGGCTTGGCGACCGACGCTTTGACGGGGATGTTTTTCTTTTCGCAGTATGCGATCAGCTCGGTGCGTCCTGGGAACGCTTCGCGGAATTCTTTGATTCGCCAAGGCGCGATGATTTCGACGGTCGGATCGAGGGCTTCGGCGGCCAATTGGAAACGGCATTGGTCGTTGCCCTTTCCGGTTGCCCCGTGAGCGTACGCTTTCGCGCCGACTTCGCGGGCGACTTGCAGACAAATTTTGCTGATCAGCGGACGGGCGATCGAGGTGCCGAGCAGATAGATCTGTTCGTACTTGGCTTGCCAAGCGAGAACGGGGAACGCAAAGTCACGGCAGAGTTCTTCGCGAACGTCAACCAAGCGTGCCGACGCGGCACCACAAGTCCGTGCCTTTTCCATGATCGCGTCACGGTCTTCGCAGGGCTGGCCCAAGTCGACGTAGACGCAATGAACCTCGTATCCCTGGTCTTGAAGCCAGCCCAAAATGACGGACGTATCCAAACCACCGGAATAAGCGAGGACACACTTTTTGGTCGACATGAACTTTGATCCTTAATCGAAAACGATGAAAAAACGGAGCCGTTTCGGCTACGATTGTTGCCGCCCCATATTGAAGCATCGACGCCCCCGATTGCGAACCCCCAACCAAGACATCGTCGCATTGTCCAACCGAACTCTCCTTTCAACCGGCGAATTGGCCACGTTGCTGGCCGAGGTCGCTACCGGCCGAACGCAAGTCGAACAGGCCCTACGGCGAATCGCCGGCTCAGCATCCGAGCA
>PPHI01000084.1 GCA_002901265.1 Rhodopirellula baltica
CTTGTCCATGTTTCAATTCAAAACTGGCATCGAAAATGCAAATTCGATTTGCAGTCACTGCCTGTAGTGCTAGCACGCCGATCACTAGCCCCTATCTAGTGTCCGGCCGCTTAAGTACGTGCCATTCGTACCTGACACCTTTATTTGACTTCGATGGTGATGGAGTGGGTCGTGAGGCCGCCGTCTTGGTTGGCGGTGAGGAAGAAAGAGCGTTTGCCGGGGATCGCGGTTTCGTCGGCGGTGATAAAGAACTCGCGTTCGCTGGCGCCGGAAACGACCAAAAGACCGTTCAAGCCAATGTTGTCGACGTAGACGCCTTGGGTCGCATTTCGGCCGGAGAATTCGCCGCCGAAGGAGACTTCATTGTCGAAACCTTCTTTGCGTTCGATTCGAACGCGTGCTGACACGGTTTCGCCACGATTGACGTCGAGTATCCAATCTTCATAGGGACCGATATCGACGGAAGCCGGCTGAATCGACGGGATCACGTTTGGGACGTTGTCACTAAAAGTCAGCTTTCCAATGCTGCCCACCGGACGCTCGACGCGTTTACCGTTGATCATTGCCCAGGCGGTCAAATGTGGCTCAATGTTTCCTTCCCAAGTCGACGTGCCTGGTGGTGCCCAAATCAATCCCACAGCGGATCGCAAACCGGATTCAACCGTCAATGGAAAGTTGCTTTGCAATGCCTGAGGAAGTCCGTGTAGCTCAAACGTCACCGGCCCATCGTAGCCGTCGATACGGTCGACATTGACATTGAATTCTCGTCCCGTCGCGGCATGAAGTGGTTTTGCGATCGTGCCGTTCGATGGGCGAAAGCTTGGCTGCGCCGCACGAATGGTCAAGCGATATTGAAATTCCGGCCCGCCTTCGTCACGTGTGTCTGTGATGCGAACGGTATAGGGTCCGTCTTCAGGAGCGACAAACAGCAGGCGACTGTTTTTGCCCGCAACCCGGTCTGGATCATCGTCGTTTTCGTACGGAAGATTGAATACGGGCAATCCATTTGCCAGTGGGGTTTGGTCCGCGCGGAGTGGCAAAACGATGTAGGCCGGTTCGCCCAGTGCGTGGGTAGTGCCGCTCGTTCCAAAATAAGTCCAACGTTTGCCAACGCCGGGATAAACGTTGAACCCCGAGTCCGGCCCACGCGGGTGAATCATCAGACGTGTGACTTCGCCAGCCGCATAGAAATACTGACCGAGCTTCATCTCTTCCCAATTGAACACGCGGAAATCGTTGCTTTGTTCGCTATCTTTGCCACGGAAGGTAAAGTACGAGTCGCGAACTGCTTGCAATCGAACTCGCTCAACCGGTTCCCCGGCCGAATCTAAGATTGTGACGATCGGATCAAGTCGGCCGTCACCGATCGCGTCGGCGTCAATCGCCCAGACTTCGTTGCGGTTGCAATGCCAACGGTAGAAGTCAGCCTGTTGTGAAGTATCGATGTTGCCGTCGACCGAGATACTTCGTCCGACATCAAGGATCGCAGGGCTGTCTGATTCACTGTTCGAGGTGGACACGATTTGTTCGTCAGGGCCAAGCTGGCTTTTTCGTAGCTCGGGTTCTGACAAGGCCGTTGGCGATGGCAGGTCGAGGTACACCAGCGACACGTTTGACGCATCAGTCGTCATGTTCAGCTCACCTGAATCCCTGGGCAATTCGCGTTCGACGACCTCACCGTTCATCATGGCAATCGAAACCGATTGTCCGTCAGCTGCAAAAAACAGATCTGTACCCATCGAGGGGAGTGGCTGCGGTGACGGAAGCGGTTGCCAGTCGTCGGTGGAGAGGACTTTGACGTTGCCAGATTCGGCGAGCACAACCAACGTTGATCCGTCCGGTGACAGCGCCAAGTTGACGATCGGTGTTTCATCGACAAAGCGAGTGGCAACCAATGGATTGATTTTTGGTTGTTCGATCGAAACGAGTTGCCAAACACGAATTCGATTGTCGGCGCTTCCGGCGATCACGTACCGGTTATCGCGAGTGATCGTGGCTGCCAACACTTCGCCTTCGGGTTGACCAAGCGTATCTAGTCGTTCGCCATCTGCGACGCGCCAAAGCTTTGCCGTTTCGTCGGCGCACGCACTGACCAACGTTTTTCCGTCTGGCGAAAAGGCGAGGTCAAAGACCGCGCCGTTGTGTCCTTGCAGTGTCCTTAGAACCTTGGCAGAGGAGACATCCCATAGGCGAATCACTTGGTCGTAGCCTGCTGTCGCAATCATCGATTCGTCGGGCGAAAAGACGGCGGCATAGAGCGAGTCTCGGTGCCCGACGAATTCTTGTGTAAGTTGTCCATCGGCGGTGCGATAGATCGCGGCCCGACCGTACGCCCCGGTCATGCCGCTGGCGACCAACAATCGCTGTCCGTCGCTGGAAAAAGCGAGTGCGTTGACTTTGCCGAGATCTTTGTCGTTGATCGTGATTGATGGTTGCCCAGACGAATCGATCAATACCGATTGGAATCTGCCACGGGCGGTATGGTTGTGATCGGGAGAGATCGCAATTGCGGTGATCGGTTGGGCGATACCTTCGGCGGGTTGAATCTTTGGGGTCCGAAGCATGCGTTTGACCGGCGCATCACCGGTCGGGCCGGCAGCGCCTTGATCAACCCATTGGATCAATTTTTCCAGTTCCTGGTCACTGGGGCCTTCGGCGTCATCGGGCGGCATCACGGGATCAAGCTTTCCGGTCACCATCAGCAGCATGCGACTGCTGGCAGCCGAACCGGGGGTGATCACGCTGCCAGATTCGCCGCCATGCATGATCGATTCGAAAGAGTCCAATGCGAATTCGCCTTCGGCATCGCCAGCGGAATGACAACCGACGCAATAGGTTTCAAGAATCGGCTGGATGTCTTTCGCGAAATCCAATTGTTCATCCGCGCGAGTTTGGCGGACACTCGGGAAAGCGATTGATGCGAACAACAAAGCCGCGATGAATTGGCGACAGCAGACCCATAATCTCGTGAGCATCGGCGGGGGCTCGCTGGAATGGTGTTGGTTGAAAAGGGCGGGGGGAAGGGTGACTATTGTAACCATTGCCGAGGCACTATCCTTGCGTAACCCTTCGAAACAACAGGAGTCAAATTCGATGATCTCTTCAACTGTCTTTTCTGCCGCCCGCCCGAAATTGCTCGCGTTCGCAGCGATCGCGTTTCTCGGAAACGCCGCCATCGTTCATGCGGATGATGATGATCGTGGCCCCAGCATCACTGTTAGCGGTACAGGTGAAGTCTCCGCAAATCCTGACATGGCAACCGTGACCGTGGGAGTGATCACCGAAGCCAAAACGGCCAAAGAGGCAGTTGCGGCAAACAACAAAGCGATGGAATCGTTGCGTGCACAGCTAGACAAACTGGGGATCGACGAACGTGACCGCCAGACGGCCCAGTTCAATGTTTCGCCTCAATACCAACAGCGACGACCACAACCCGGTCGCCCGTACGAAGCTGAACAGAATGAGCCACAGATCATCGGGTACCAGGTCACCAACGACGTGCGAATCAAGGTGCGACAAATCTCGCGAGTGGGGGAGATCCTGGATGCGGTCGTGCAAAGTGGCAGCAACCGGATCAACGGGATCGCGTTTTCCGTCGAGCGTGACGAAAAGTTTTTGGAAGAAGCTCGCATTAAAGCAGTCAAACAGGCTCGCGCCAAAGCAGAGTTACTCTGCCAAACTGCGGAGACGAAGCTTGGCAAGGTGATCGAGATCCGCGAGTCGGGCCAAGGTGGCGTGCCGCCGCGACCAGAAATGATGATGATGGCGTCTGTCCGATCGGTACCGATTTCGCCAGGCGAGCAAACGATTTCGGCAAGCGTCGTGATGACTTTTGAAATCATCAATGACTAAACAAGTGCTCGCATGTAGCACAGGAAGAACAGGCCGGCATGCAGTGGAAGTGCTGTGATGGCGGCCAGTCGAAAACGCTTCTCTGAAAAGACGCCGACGAGCGACAGTAACGTGCCCAGCATTGTGACGAGCGCGCCGCCGGCGGGAAACCAAAAATAGCCGAGTATCGCGAAGGCCAACACGACGATTGCCGCGGACGCGGCCCCCATCGATGTGTAGAGGAACGGGCCGTAATCGGCATAGACAGCCTCCCCCGATGCCTGTTGAACGACCACCTGTCGTTGCGGTGGTGGATCGACGCGGAAAGGGGAACCGACGCGGATCGTCGGTTCGGTCTCGGTGTCGCTCTCTGCCGCGGCAGCTCCCGGATTTTGACCGGTCGAGATCAGTTTGGCGACAAACGGGGGATCCGCATGTGTTTCTTCGTCGCCGGCAGCAGGTGAAGGCGACGACATTCGCTCATCGGCCTCGATCGATTCGTTGCGGTCACGGTTGTCGTCGTCGCTTTCGGAGCCGTTCATGTAGGAAACTTTTCACTCTTGAATGTCAAACCGATCTCGCTGATTAGCGGCCGAAGCGACTATTCTAGTAGATAACGACATCTGCGAGGCAAGGTGTCGGTCTGCGCCGCTTGTTCGCCATCGATTCACAGGATCGAATCTTGGTGAGTCACCCTTCGTCGTTGCTTAAAATCGTGCTGATGACCCTTCCTAAAACATCCCGCCTGTCGCATTGCAAACAATCCCCTCAACTTCCAGCCGCAGCCCTGCTGACCCGAATGAAACGTTTTCGGCTGTCAGCGATGCTGCTCGCAGGCGGAATAATCACCGGCGGGATGCTGCTCGGTGAAGGATTGACGGCAACGGCGGTGGATTTAGGGGCGGTGAAGCCACTGACTCCCGAAGTCGCCGAGGCATCGGACGAACCCGCCGAAGCGATGGCCGCGATCAGTCTTCGTGACGGTTGGAAGATCGACTTGTGGGCTGCCGAACCGAAGCTTGCCAATGTTGTCGCGTTCGACATCGACCGCAAAGGCAACGTTTACGTTTGCGAAACGTTTCGTCAAAACCGTGGCGTGACGGACAACCGCGGGCACGACCGAACTTGGTTGCTTGCCGACTTGGCCGCAAAGACGGTTCAGGACCGAATCGACTATCACATCAAATTGCTGGGTGACACGGCGGTGACGTACGCCCAGCACGATGATCGCATCCGCCGATTGACGGATACCGACGGCGATGGCACTGCGGACGAGAGTGTGATCGTTGCCGACGGGTTTAATCATCTCGAAGAAGGCACCGGTGCTGGCGTCTTGGCGATCGGGAATAGCGTTTACTACACCTGCATTCCCAAGCTTTGGAAATTGGTCGACCAAAACGGCGACGGTAAAGCAGACGAACGCGTCGTGTTGAGCGACGGTTATGGCGTTCGGGTTGCATTCCGTGGTCACGACATGCACGGGTTGATCCGGGGATATGACGGCCGGTTGTATTTCACGATCGGTGACCGCGGCTATCACTTGCGAAACGCGGAAGGCGAACTGCTGTCCGACCCTGCCAGCGGCGCGATGTTCCGCTGTGAACTTGACGGAAGTGGCTTGGAAGTCTTTGCACGCGGCTTGCGCAACCCACAAGAGATTGCATTCAACGACCAAGGCGATTGGTTCACGGTCGACAACAACAGCGACAGTGGTGACCGAGCTCGGATCGTCCACATCTTGCAAGACGGCGATACCGGATGGCGAATGTATTACCAATACCTGCCGGATCGTGGCCCGTTCAATCGCGAAAAGATTTGGCACCCACAAAACGACGAACAGCCGGCCGCAATTGTCCCACCCATTGAAAACTTCACCGACGGCCCAAGCGGTTTGGCGTATTACCCTGGCACTGGATTCGGCGACTCGCTCAAGGACACGTTCTTGGTTTGCGATTTTCGCGGTGGCCCCAGCAATAGCGGTATTCGGACGTTCCAATTGGAGCCGAACGGCGCGACCTACAAGCTGGGCGAGAACTCACAACCGGTTTGGTCCTGCCTGGCAACCGACCTCGCGTTTGGCAATGACGGTTCCCTTTACGTGAGTGACTGGGTCAACGGATGGGACGGTTTGGGCAAAGGCCGCTTGTACAAAATCAGCGATGCGGAACATCAACAAGATGCGATCGTTGCCGAGGTGCGTGACATCTTGGCGAGCGATTTGACGAAAGCCGAAACCGATACGTTGGCACTTTGGTTGGGCCACCCCGATCGACGTGTCCGTTTGGAAAGCCAATGGGAGCTAGCCGCCCGTCGCGATACCGATGCGTTGGCAAAAACGGCGACGCTTGGTGAGAGCCCGCTGGCGAGACTTCACGCGGTCTGGGGACTTGGTGAGGTTGCTCGAAAAGACGCGAGCGATCAATTGGCCAAGACGGCGGTCGTCGATCTGCTGACCGACAAGGACGCCAATGTCCGTTTCGCCGCGTTGACGATCGCAGGCGAACAAGGCTGGTCCGAGGCCGTTGATGCAGCCTTGCCGTTGATCAACGATGAGAACGCACGTGTTCGCTACGCGGCAATCGACGCATTGGGACGAAGCAAGTCTGCTACCGCGATGAGCACGGTACTTGAGCGTATCGTCGGTGCGGACGGGAAAGACGCCGCAATTCGCCACGCCAGCGCTATGTATTTGTCGCGTGCTGCCAACGCCGGCCAACTGAAGGCGTTGACAAAACACCCGTCGGTCGAAGTTCGCCGTTTGGCCGTGGTCGCTCTGCGTCGTCAAGGAAGCGGCGAAGTCGCAGAGTTCCTGGCTGATCAAAACGTCCAGGTTGTCCTCGAAGCGGCGCGGGCGATTCACGACAAACCGATCCAAGTCGCAATGCCGGCGTTGGCGAAACTGATCAACGGAAAATTCGACAATGAAGCGTTGATCATGCGAGTGATCAATGCGAACTATCGACAGGGGACGCAAGCGAACGCGGCCGCGCTGGCGAACTTCGCAACACGCACCGATGTATCGCCCAAGATGCGAATCGAAGCGTTAGACATGCTCGCACATTGGGCCAATCCAGATCCGCTGGACCGCGTCATCGGCGATTACCGGCCATTGGAAATTCGGTCGGCGGTTGTGGCACGCGATGCATTGACGCCACATATCGATCTGTTGTTGGCAGCACCAGAAAACGTGCGACTCAAAGCAATCGATACCGCCTCGGAGCTTGGCATCGCCAAGATCGCCGACGTCTTGGAAAAACAGGTCATCGATAGTTCACGCTCGACCGAGTCACGTTCGAAACTCCTGATCGCGCTGTCGCGTTTGCAGCCCGAAGTCGCCGTTCGAATTGCCAAAGCGATTCCGCCAGAGCAGACCCGTGGTGACCTGGGCAAGGCAAAGCTGACTGTGTTAGCGGATCGCGCACCTGGCGAGTCGATCGATACGTTTATTGCCGCGACATCGAATTCTGACGTCAACGTTCAACAAAAAGCCTGGGACATCCTAGGCAAATTGCCGAGCCCCCAGGCGAGCCAAACGATTGATGCTGCTGTGACGAAGTACATCGATGGCAAGCTAGACCCACGCGTTCAATTGAATGTTGTCGAAGCATCGAAAGGAAAACTGAGCGACGATCTGAAATCGAAATTCGACGATTACCGCAACAAGCTCGCCGAAACGGATCCGTTAGCAACCTGGTTGGATTCACTTGCCGGTGGCGATGTGGAAGCGGGCAAGAAGTTGTTTTTCGGAAAGACCGAACTGTCCTGCGTTCGCTGTCACACCATCGGCCGGTCGGGTGGGCAAGTCGGCCCGAAGCTGACGGTGATTGGCAAGGAGCGTGACCCACGCTATTTGTTGGAATCGATCTGCTTGCCCGATGCCAAAGTTGCTGAGGGTTTTGAAACCGCCGTCATCATCGACATCGATGGGAAGGTCCATAGCGGGATCGTCAAAATGCAAAACGACGACGTCGTGGAACTGATGCTGGCCGATGGGACTCAGGAAACGATCGCGCAAGATGACATCGAAGTTCGCAAGAAAGGCAAGTCATCAATGCCTGCCGATTTGGTCAAACAAATGTCTGCACGGGAGCTTCGAGACTTGGTCGCCTACCTTTCGAGTTTGAAAGTCGACCCTCGCGGTGCCGACGACGTCGAATAGTTACTTCGGGTCGATTTTGACCAACTCAGCTGCAAACGTTTCGATGGCAGTTTGAACCCACGGATGGGATTCGATCTGCCGCAAGCGTTCCATGCGTTCTTTCGCCGCGTTTTGCGGTGACACGACCACCGCCTTTTTCACGGTGCCGCGCGCGGCACCTTCGACAATCGAGAGCGTTACCGGGGAACCGGTGATCGCGGCTAATGCGTCTGCTACGGTGCCGCGGTGTTCGGGTTGGCTCATTCGCCGCATCGCCATGCCGGAATCTGCCGGATAGACGAGTTCCAAAACCGGATTGCCTGTTCTGGAATCGGTGGTGTAGCGCAGATCGGCCATCAACGCGATCGAAGCCGTCATCTGGGCGACTTCGTTGAGCGCCGCCGCAAAAACTGCTTTGGCAGTCGATGCGCTCAGGTTCATCTTGGGCAGCGAGCTGCTTACCGCGGGCGAAGGCGTCGCGGCTGCCGCATCGGTGGTCGCTTGAGCTTCCGAGTTCGTCGCGGCAGGCTCGGTTGCTGCGCCGTTGGTATTCCCGGCGGGCGTCGGATCTGGAGGCGGTGTTGCTGGTGCTGAAGCAGTTGCCGCTGGCGGTGCGGGTGCGGTTGCAGGCGGAGTAGGTGATTCCGGCGATGCCGGTGTGGGTGTCGCCAGCGCCCGTGGTGCCGGAGCTTGCTGTTCGGGAGTTGGCTGCTCAGGGGCTAACTTTTTTTTTTCGGCCCCGACAGAGGAAAGGCTTTGGCCGCTTTTGGCAGCAGCGGCAAGGTCAGCGATCGCTTGCAAGTCGGGCAGGTTGCAGATCTGGATTAGGGTCGATTCCAGCAGCACGCGACCGTAGACACTGTGCCGAACGCGAACGAGTGTTTGGTCGATCAAGGCGACGACAGCTAGCACCGTTTGCAGGCCCCATGCGTCGGCGAGGCCTTTTAATTCGTCGTGCATGGACGCTGCCGTGTGGCGCTGCAGTGACGGATCACAACCGACGCTGACAGCCATCAGGTCGCGGAAGTAACCAAGCAATTGTTCCGCGATTCGTCCGGCGTCCACTCCGGCGTCAATTGCCGAGTCGAGTTGTTTCAACGCGGCGGCCGCATCACGGTTGCACATCGATGTTGCGAGAGCGTGTAGGCGTTCATCGTCGGCGGTGCCCAGCATCGAGTGGACTTGGTCGGCCGTCAGATGGCCGTCGCTGAAACTGAGGACTTGTTCAAGCAGTGATTGGCTATCACGCATCGAACCGGCGGCGCGTCGGGCAACCAGTTCGAGAGCTTCATCGTCAGCTTGTGCGTTTTCGGCGGTGACGATTTCACGCAGACGTCCGACGATTTTGGTGACTTCGACGGGGGCGAAATCGAATCGTTGGCAACGGCTGAGCACCGTGATCGGCATCTTTTCCGGATCGGTGGTGCAGAAGATGAACTTCACATGCTCGGGAGGCTCTTCCAACGTTTTCAGCAGTGCGTTGAAAGCCGCCTGCGTCAACATGTGGACTTCGTCGATGATGTAGATCTTGAACCGTGACCGGCTTGGGCGGACGCCGACGTTGGCACGGAGTGAACGGATTTCGTCGATCCCGCGGTTACTCGCACCGTCGATTTCGATGACGTCGATGTCTTCGCCAACATCGATTGCTTGGGCGATATCACTGGATCCGTCAAATTCGGCGCTGGGGCCGGCGGGATTGTTCAGCGCTTTGGCAAAGATCCGCGCGGTACTGGTTTTGCCGACCCCCCGCGCACCGGTGAACAGGTACGCGTGCCCGACACGACCGGTTTCGATCGCGTTGGCGAGGGCGCGTCCGACATGCTCTTGGCCGACCAATTCGCCGAAATTTCGCGGCCGATAGCGGCGGGCGACAACGACGTAGGACGAATCTTTTTCGCTGGAAGGAGCGGCGTCAGTCATGCGGAAAAAGTGAACGGGGAATAGGCGAAACCGAGATCGTTACGCATCCTACACAAAAACACAAGTCACCGCTTTGTCCCCCCAGTGGTGCGGTGGTGGAGTTTGCAATCGAAGCAGTCGGAAAGCCCCGCCAATGGCCGGCGAATCACAAGGATTTATTGGTCATTTGTGGCGTTTGCCGATAGATTGCAAGACCGCTAAGGCGCGTCCGGGACCGCATTGTCTTGCGTTGGCATTGCGAAACGCGAAATGAGACTACAATGATCGTCCCGCCACTCCAATCCCACCCATCATGATGCACTTGCGATTCAGCAATCACCCGCTCGCGCGCACCGCGACCAAGAGTTCTCGCCACGACAATTGTCTGGCTGGCAAGCGACCGATGATTCGCGGTGAGCTGCTCCGCTTGGAATCGATACTCACCAAGGCAATGTTGTTTGGCGCCGTTTGGGTCAGTGCGACGGCACAGGTCGGGACCGCACAAGAAACCGCCGAATCAACCGTGGGTGGATCGTTCGCCGAAGCGGTTGAGCCGGTGTTGCAATCGTATTGCGTTGACTGCCATGGCCAAACCGATCCCGATGGTGCACTGGATTTAACCGCGTTCGATTCGACGCATTCGGTCGAAGCCAACTTTGCGACTTGGGACCTGATTCGCCAGCGCGTGGCCGATGGTGAAATGCCGCCTGCGGATTCCGGTTATGAAATGGAGGCCGATGAAAAGGCTGGCCTGCTGAACTGGATTCAACAACGTCGTGACGATTTCATCCGACAACATGCTGGGGATCCCGGCGAAGTCCTCGCGCACCGATTGAGTGCGTCCGAATACAACTACACGATCGCCGATCTGACCGGCGTTGATATTCGGCCTGCCGATAGCTTTCCGATCGATCCGTCGAATACTGCTGGCTTCGACAACTCGGGCGAGTCCTTGGTGATGACACCCTCGCTGATGTCCAAGTACATCGATGCGGCACGTTTCGTTTCAGATCACTTGTTGTTCTTGCCCGATGGGTTGTCGTTCGCACCACACCCGGTCGTCACGGACACCGATCGTGACAAATTCTGTGTTCGCCAGATCGTCGACTACTACGACGCGCAAAACACCAAGGTCGCCGACTACTTGTACGCACTCGGGCAACGTCTTCGTCAAGGCAATGATGCTGAAATCGACCCGTCGCTCAGCACCAAGTACTTGGACGATCTGACCCGTCAACTTGCCACTGCTGACGGGCTGATTGGTCCTCTGGCACAAATCCAATCTCGATTGAAGTCGCTTCCCGATGATCCGGCCGCCGCCAAAGAGGCCTGCGAAGCGTTGGCGGAAGAGATCAGCACGTTGCGTGAAGCGTTGGTGTTTGATTTCCCACACCTAAGTGTTTCGGGGATCAACAGCGGTTCACAGCCGCTTGTGTTGTGGCGAAACCGTCAAAAGGCATCGCATCGGATGTCGTTCAATGCTGATGCGCTCGCAGAGCTGCGCAAGTCAGACAAGTGGAACGAATTCGCACTTGGTCAAGGCACTGACGAACTGGACGAAGCTCAACTTCGTCAATCATACGAAGCGTTTTGCCGCTTGTTCCCTGACCGTTTTTATGTTGATCGGCGTGGGCGGGAATACGTTGGCCAAAAGGAAAAAGACCTCAATCGTGAAGGCGAATACCGGCTGCTAAGTGCCGGATTTCACAGCATGATGGGCTACTTCCGCGATGATCAGCCGTTGTACGAACTGATGCTGACCGAAGAACAGCAACAAGAGATTGATCGCTTGTGGTTCGAGCTCGATTTTGTCGCCGACGTGCCTGCTCGTCAGCACTCGGGGTTCATTTGGTTCGAACGCGCCGAAGGTCACTATCTAGTTGACTCCGAATTCGATCCGTTCCGGTCTGCTGATAAAAACGCGTCGCATCCAGACATGATTCAGCGTTTGTCGAAGGTTTACATCGCAAAGGCGGAACGTATCGGGGCGAGCGAAAAAGCCCTCGACGCGATGCGATACCACTTCGACGCGGTCAACGAGAAAGTCCAAGCCGTCGCACATGCTAAGACGCTATCCTATGACGCTCATGTCAATGACTTGGATCGGATCGCCGAACGTGCCTTCCGCCGACCGCTATTGGACAGCGAGCGTGAAGGCCTTCACGAGTTCTATCATGCCTTGGTGGACGTCGACGGTTTGACACACGAAGACGCAATTCGTGACGTGATTGTCAGCATTCTGATTTCACCGCACTTCTGCTATCGCGTGCAGAACTCGAACGCTGTCGCGATCGAGAGTGCTGTCGAAAGCACCGCGAAGGAAGAGAATGTTGCCAGCGTGAAACCGCTTGGTGCGTATGAGCTCGCGTCACGTCTAAGCTATTTCGTTTGGGCGAGTATGCCAGACGAAGCGCTAGTGCAAGCGGCAGCGGACGGAAGTTTGCTGGACCCGGAAACGCTTCGCCGTGAGTGTCAGCGGATGCTGGCTAGCAGCAAGGCAGAGGGACTGGCGGTTGAGTTCGGTGGGAACTGGTTGGGGTTCCGACAGTTCAAATCACACACAGGCGTCGACCGCAATCGCTTCACGGAATTTGACGACAAGCTGCAACATGCGATGTTCGAAGAACCCGTGCGGTTCTTTGAAGACGTCCTGGCCCGCAACGGATCGGTACTGGATTTCTTGTATGCCGATCACACCTTTGTCAACGAAGTGTTGGCGAAGCACTACGGCATCGACGAAACCTTTGACGACGAGACCGAATGGAAAAAGGTTGACAATGCCGCGAGTGTCGGACGGGGTGGTGTGTTGCCGATGGGGGTTTTCTTGACGAAAAACTCACCCGGTTTGCGAACGAGTCCGGTGAAGCGTGGGTTTTGGGTGGTTCGGCAATTGCTGGGGACCCATATTCCGGCACCGCCACCGAATGTTCCCGAGTTGCCGGAAGACGAATCGAAACTCGGCGAATTGACGCTGCGTGAAGTTTTGGCGAAACACCGCGAGCACTCGAGTTGTTCCGGTTGCCACGAGAAGTTCGATTCAGTCGGATTAGTGTTCGAAGGCTTTGGCCCAGTGGGCGAAAAACGCGAGCTCGATTTGGCCGGTAACCCGGTCGATGTCGTCGCCGATTTCCCCGACGGATCAAAGCATGCTGGGGTCAGTGGGTTAAAGGAATACATCCGCACCGCGCGGCAGGACGAATTTGTCGACAACCTTTGTCGCAAGCTGCTTGCCTACGCACTCGGGCGATCATTGATCGTTTCGGATGAACCTTTGATCGAGCAAATGAAGCTGCGGCTCGAACACAACGATTACGCATTTTCATCGATGGTAGAAACGATCGTGACAAGCGATCAGTTCTTGAATCGACGAGGCTAAGAGCGCCAGTGATGGCGGGCGTTGCCTTGGCGATCCGAGGCGACGCGATTTGATCGACAGACACGATTTCGTTTTGTGCGAGGGATTCTAGCGATGCACGACCAACCAGTCCTTAATCAACGACTTTCACGTCGCCTGTTGCTGCAAGGCACCGGTGTTTCGATGGCATTGCCATGGTTGGAATCGGTTGCCGTTTGGGGTGACGAAGCGACCAACGAATCCTCGGCCTGTCCGCAGCGGATCGCGGTCATGTTTATGGCCAATGGGGTCGCTTACAACCATTGGTGGGCGAAAGGTCAAGGCGCCGAAATGGAACTGGGCGATTGCTTGTCGCCGCTGGAGCCGTTCAAAGAGAAGCTGAACTTCATCAAGGGGCTCTACAACCCGGCCGCCGTCGGTGTCGGGATTCACCCCGGACAAACCGGCAACTTGTTATCGGGAGCGAAGCTGCAAAAAGGCGCCGAACTGCGCGGCGGCGTCAGCATGGACCAGGTGTTGGCCAAGCACGTCGGTGCCGAGACGTTGCAGCCCAGTTTGGTGCTCGGATGTGAGCAGCCAACGACTGGCTATCACGAAACCAACTTCTCGATGGCGTATAGCTCGCATATCTCTTGGCATGATGCGACCTCGCCAGTGCCCATGGAAACCTATCCGGCGCTCGCATTTGACAGTTTGTTTGAAAACCGTGGCGCGATGCGAAATCGCAGCGTGCTGGATCGTGTGCGCGAACACGCGGCGAGTTTGCAGCGGCAGGTCAGTGGCAGCGATCAAGCCAAACTGGACGAGTACTTGACCAGTGTTCGTGAGATCGAAAAACGGATCGAGCGGATGCGCAAGCTGAGCGAAAAGGCTGCCGAGAACGCTCGCGACAAAGACCAGTCGATCTCGCTGATGTCACGCCCCGACGCGGGATTACCTGAAGACATTCGCGAACACATGCGGTTGATGTGCGACATCATCGCGACCGCGTTCCAAACCGACAAAACGCGTGTCGCGACGCTTCTGCTTTGCCGCGACATTTCGGGGTTGATCTATCCGTTCTTGGATGTCCGGCTGGCACACCACTTGGCGTCTCACCGTGACACGACAGACGACTATCTACGGATTTGCCGTTACTACATCGAACAGGTCGCCTACCTGGCCGGAAAGCTGGAGAAGATGCCGGAAGGCGATTCGACCGTTTTGGACAATTCGATGTTGATGTTCATGTCGAACATGTGGAGCGGCAAGAATCACGACAGTTCAAAGGTCCCATTGATCCAAGTCGGTGGTCTGGCGGGGACGGTCGAGACCGGCCGCACGCTCGATTACAGCGACCGGGATGATGACGACCGCAAGCTTTGCAATCTGTATCTCTCGTTGATGGACCGAATGGGTGTCGCGATGGATGCATTTGGAGATTCCGATCAACGGTTGGCCGGTTTCTAACCCCGCTCGGAACGGTGCTTTCCGATTGCAAGGGTCTTGCCTCAAATGGGGCGACCCTTGTGCGAATCGCGACGAGCGGGGATCACAATGGATGTCATTCTTTTAAGGAACAGACTTTGAAATTCCCCATTTCTCTCGTCGTTTTGGTGTCACTGATGATGGCCGCTAGCTCAGCCAATGCGCAGTTTGTCGTGGCCCACCGTGGAGCTTCATTCGAGGCCCCGGAGAACACTCTGGCTTCGTTCAAACTCGCGTGGGAACGTGGTGCGGACGCGATCGAAGGCGATTTCTATGTCACCAAAGACAACAAGATCGTTTGCATCCACGACAAGAATACCAAGCGAACTTCACCTGGGACGCCTGTGCTGAGTGTTGCCGGGTCGACCCTGGCGGAACTCCAGCAGGTCGATGTCGGGGCATGGAAAGACGCTAAGTACGCCGGCGAGCGGATGCCAACCTTGGATCAAGTGTTGGAGACGGTTCCGGACGGCAAACAGATCTTTGTCGAGGTTAAGTGTGGTACGGAGATTCTGCCACTGCTGAAACCTGCGCTCGAAAACTCGTCCCTCAAAGACGAGCAGATCGCGATCATCTGCTTTGACAAAGACGTCGTTCGTCAAGCACGCAAGTTGATGCCGCAGTACCGGGTGAATTGGTTGACGAGCTACAAAGATGGCAAGCCAACGGTCGAATCGATCATCAAGACACTGCAGCAAACCGGGGCGACCGGCGTCGGCAGCAAGGGTGACTTGTCGATCATCGACCAAGCCTTTGTCGACACGATTCGCGAAGCCGGATTCGAATTTCATGTCTGGACGGTCAACGAAGTCAGCGACGCAAAAGCGTTCGCTTCTTTCGGTGCCGCGTCGATCACCACGGACAAGCCGGACGTGATCGGCGAAGCACTCTCGCAATAACCATCTCACTGTCAAACAAGTCATGCAACTTCGATCGACTCCAGTGTTTCTCGCCCGACGAGGCGGTGTTGAAAAAATCGTCATTGCCGTTTCGGTGATTGCCATCGCATCGCTCACCACGCTGTGGATGAGTGATGGTCCGCCTCCAGGTGACGAGTTATCTGACGCACCACGCGTCGCTGAATCGCCCCGTCAGCCTGAAATTGCGGATGCTTCCGATGCTTTCTCGGATCGGAGCGATGTGATTCAGCTGACACGTCACTTGAGCGAAATCCACTGGAGCGACTACCTCGGAAAGAAAGTCTTGATTCCCGGCGAATTGGTCGTCGTGGACAGCTATGGCTTGGCACAGCATGGGCAAATCAGCGTCGCAGCCGAACGCTTGTTTATTCCCACTGAAACGATCGATCCCAACGATGCTGCCGCCCAAAACAACAGTGTCACGGGCGATTCCAATGTGGCGGCGATCACCAAAGCCCAGAAAAGCAACAACGCCAGTTGGATTGTGATTGAAGACGGTGTTGACCGGAGCAACCAATATCCAGTGCCATTGTTGCCCGCCTTTGGAACGGATCTGCCGACTCTGAGATTGGGATCGAAGGTCAGCAACTTGGTCGGAAAAATCACCGAAGATCGGGGACGGTTTTATCTGGTCGCGGAGTTACCACTGAAGATCACTCCCGCCGAACGACCGGAACGTCCGAGCGTTGGTGATGCGGATGTCACCGTTGCTAGTTTCAATGTGTTGAATTACTTCACGACCATTGATAACGGTTCGAACGGAACACGTGGTGCGGACAACGACGAAGAGTTCAAGCGTCAAACCGAAAAACTGGTCGCCGCAATCGTCGGATTGGACGCCGACGTGATTGGGTTGATGGAACTCGAAAACAATTTGGACGCCGAACAGTCGTTGGTGGCCGCAGTCAACAAAGCGCTAGGCAAAGAAGTCTATGTCGGCTGTGGTATCCCGGCCGGATTCAAGAAAGCACCTGGCGCCGGTGACCAGATCCGCGTCGGAATCATCTATCGCAAAGATCGCGTCGAAACGGTTGGCAACACGCAGTTCATTGATGACTTCGCATTCGTCAATGCTCGCACACCGATGGTTCAGCAGTTCCGATTGCCTGGCGGTAAAGAGTCTTTTGCGGTGGTCGTGAACCACTTCAAATCGAAAGGTTCCAACAACGCCAAAGGTGCCAACGCCGATCGACGCGACGGGCAAGGTGCGTACAACGATTCACGCAAGAAGCAAGCGGACGCGGTGGTGAAGTACCTTCGCGGCAAACGTATGCAAGCACTCGTGATCGGCGACTTGAATTCCTACGGTCAAGAAGATCCGATCGACACGCTGCGTGCTGGCGGATTGGTCGATGTCAGCAAAACTAAGGCAACCGGCTCGTCGTACTCGTACGTCTACTATGGGCAGGCGGGATCGCTGGACCATTGCTTTGCGACACCAGCACTTGCAGACAAGGTGACAGGAGTCGCTGACTGGCACATCAACTCGGACGAGCCACGGTGCTTGGACTACAACACCGAGTACGGCACCGGACGTTTTTATCGTCCCGACGCATTTCGTTGCTCGGATCACGACCCAGTGTTAATCGGGTTGCAACTCAACTAGCGTTCCCGTCACTAGTGCTCCGATCGAATCGGAACAGATCGCACTGCAGCGTTGACGGCCTTTTCCAGCCGCTCAAGATCCTGCTCAGAAGGCGATTCGATTTCCTTTGCGTCGATTATCGTTTTATGAACCCGTGCTGACACGCGGGTCAGCGCGCTCGGTGAATTGAACAAGTCGTCATTGGACAGGACCGCGCTAGGTAAGGGGCCGAAGAAAAAGTCCGCCCGTTTGATTTTGAAAAACGGACGTTGCGGGTGCGCGATCGCATGCTGCGTCAATCGTTGATAGCGTGCACGGATGGTCCGATCGTCAGATGTCAGATCAGGCTCGCGTTCGGGCCAATGGTTCACCAAAGTCACTTTGGAGTGATCGGCGGAGAAAGCGTCTGGCTCGAACGCGTTGGTTGCCATTTCGACTTCGCAGTACCGATTGTTGCCATCTGGATTTAAAACATAGACCGGCGTTCGGTAGGGCCGATTGCCACTGTCGAGATGGTGAATCGTGTCATAAACCGGTTGCCCGGCGGACAGCACACGGAAGTGATGCTCACCAAGAGGGAGCGTCAGGCGTCGGCTGTGCCCAGGGCTGATTTCTCCGGCAAAGACGTCGTCAACATAGACGGCGATTGCGGCATGATGCCCATTGTCGATATGGACGAACGCTTCGGAGACTTCTTTGCACCCCAGCGGAGCCAGCAGTAGCATGGCCACGACCGCGGCGGAAAGCAGTGGTCGACAGTTCATTTTCTTGAACGAATCGTTGCATCGTGTGAGGAAGGACTGTCCTAATTTCAAACAGAGCCTAGGTTGCAAACATGCCTCCTGTGGGTGCTTCGCGGGAGATTGCTAAGCACCGATGATCGGGTTTTGACGAATCAGCTGGTTGCGGCACCGCTCGCGCGAGTGGTGCGGTCGCAGGCCTCGACGGGCAAAGCCTGTACGACCTGCTAAAATGCCAGCGGTATGGCCGGCCTTGGAAATGTCGGCGTCTCGGAATACCAAACTCGGGTGATTTGACTTTGAACGCGATCTCGCGTTGCGGTTTTCCCTTGTTGACGGTTACCTTCGAGCCGGATGCTGTTTTTTAGACAGGAAAGCAGTCCGAAGAGTTCCATTTTCCCAGCCAAGACATTCAGACTCGGATTTTCAGGATTTTGAATCGATGAAGTCAGCGTACGATTGCGTTGTCATTGGTGCCGGCCCGGCCGGTGGTGCGGCAGCCTCGATCACCGCACAAGGCGGTTTGAGCACGTTGTTGATCGAACGAGAAAGCGTGCCGCGATTTCATGTCGGCGAATCGCTGATGCCGGAGACCTACTGGCCGCTGCAACGGTTGGGACTAAACGACAAGGTCAAGAATTCTGGCTGGCAGGTCAAGAAAAGCGTCCAATTCGTCACGGCCAATGGAAAAGAATCCGCTCCGTTCTTTTTTCGCCGGCACGACGAGCGCGAATGTAGCGACACGTGGCAAGTCGAGCGAAGTGAGTTCGACAAGATGCTCTACGATCGAGCGGCAGAGCTTGGCGCGGAATGCTATGACGAAACGCGGCTATCCGACGTTGCCTTTGACGACAATGGCCGTGCGACTGGCGTCACCATACGAAACAAGAATGGCGAAACCAAACACATCGAAGCCAAGGTCGTCGTCGACGCAACCGGACAGCAATCGTTCATCGCCAACAAGCTAGGTTTAAAGGAAGTCAATCCGAACCTGAAGAAGGCCGCGATCTGGGGCTACTATCGCGACGCGATGCGTGGCGAAGGTGACAACGAGGGTGCGACAATCATCATGCAGACCGAGTCCAAGGAATCTTGGTTTTGGTTTATCCCGCTTTCCCGGGGCATCACAAGTATCGGTTGCGTCGCTGACAGCGACTATCTGTTGAAAGGGCGCGGGACACAAGAAGAAACCTTTGCCGAAGAGTTGGCGATATGCCCGGGGTTGAAATCGCGTTTGGAGAAAGCGACACGACTCGGTGGCCTGCGGACGGCGAAAGAGTTTTCGTACATGTCGACCAAACATTCGGGCGACGGATGGGTGTTGATCGGCGATGCCTTGGGCTTCATTGACCCAGTTTATTCCTCCGGTGTCTATTTCGCGTTGGAGATGGGTGTTCGTGCCGGCGACGCAATCGTCGAGGGGTTCCAGAACGACGATCTGTCAGGCAGCCAACTCGGATGCTGGACGGAAGATTTTCTTGAGGGGGCGATGTGGGTTCGAAAGCTGGTCCATGCGTTCTACAGCAAGGAGTTCAGTATCGGGCATTTCATGAAAGCTCACCCCGAGCACCGCAGCTGTTTGACGGATGTTCTGATCGGACGGATCTTCCATGACAAAGCCCGCCAGATGTTCGAAGACATGGACGAATCCATCAAACAAGCGAAGACCGCGATGGCAGGGTAGGTTCGACTTCGGAACCAACGCTGCAAGTTAACTCTCCTCCCAATGTTGGGGAGAGCTGGTCCTAAGAAGACACCGCGATCGTCTTGCGGTGTCGTTGATGTCTGAAATGCTGGCATCCGCGAGAGCTGGATGCCACTTGCCGAGAGTTTCAGCTTCGGTGCCTCATTCGTAGGCTCCGCTCCGTTAAGCGCCGACAGCACCGGCGGAGTGTTCCGAGTGCTCGCTGCCCTGGCGGCACGCTTCGACGACAGCAAATCGCTCTCGCCAAAGCAAGCGTTGCAGGAAGCCCGGACGTCGGAGGTTGGGATCGTCCGATTCGATCGTGTGCACTTTGCCGCGCGCCGTAATCAGACGCAAACGGCCGTCACTCAAGACTTCATCGACCACCCAAAACTTGTCTACTACGTAGCGATAGGTCTCGCCTTTACTCGAAGCAATCACCTGCGCGGCACGACGGCCGGGATTCGCACCTTGTTTGCTTTTTCGATAAACGGCCCAATCGCCTGCTCGCCAATTTGCATGCATGGGTCAAGTACCTGTATAAGTTCAAATCGAGTTCAATCCGTCCCTCGTGCTGTCAGCATTCCCCCAAAGGGACCCGCTTCAACATTAGAAACAAAACTGATCGATGGACAGTTGAAAACGTGTTAATAATTGGATTTCCACGTGAGATTCACTGTTTCTTTGCAAACGCGGTGCCAGGACCGCTGAATTGCAGGCGGAAAACCAATTTTTCTTAGGGGCGTCGGACACGCCAGCCACTTCGCTCAGCTTGCAGGCGGAAACGTTGCCCCCTTACACTGTACAACGTTCGCAAGTGGACTTTGGTGCCGAATTATTTGTTTAAATTCGGTGTCGACCGTTTGGTGAATTTAGTGGAGTGCTCTGCACCGCTCGGTTCGGCCGTCGGAAATCCTCCCCAATGAACGACTGCCGAAAACAACGAACTACGAAGGAATCAAATGAGTGCTGTCGCCGCAGGCAACTCGGTCATGCCACTACCGTTGGCACAGTCGTCGCCCGTCCTTGGATTGGTGATTCTGTTAGTCGGAGTCATGGTCATCGTGTTCGCGATGATTTTCGGCTTTTTCTTTCTTCGCTATGGGAAGCTTTGGATCCAGGCATACATGTCGGTAGCTGACGTCAGCGCCCCGAGCCTGATTCGAATGCACTTCACCAAAGTGAATCCAAATGTCATCGTGCAAGCCAAGGTCATGTCCGCGCAGGCCGGATTGGATATCGGACGAAAAAACGGTATCAGCACTCGTCGACTTGAAGCGCACTATTTGGCTGGCGGAAACGTCATGAACGTGATCCACGCCATCATCGCAGCAGCCCGGGCGGAAATCCCTTTGGACTTTGATCAAGCTGCCGCGATCGACTTGGCCGGGCGTGATGTTCTGGATGCTGTCCAGACCAGCGTTTACCCCAAAGTGATCGATTGCCCCGATCCTTCCCGCAGTGGGAAAACGACGTTGAGTGCGATCACAAAAAATGGCATCGAGTTGCGTGTTCGGGCGCGGGTTACTGTCCGTACCAATTTGGAGCAGTTGATTGGTGGTGCGACCGAGGACACCGTGATCGCCCGAGTCGGCGAAGCGATCATTAGTTCTATCGGATCCGCAGAAACTCACTTCAAAGTCTTAGAAAACCCAGACATGATCACTCGAGTGGTTTTGGAGCGTGGGTTGGATGCACAAACCGCATTTGAAATCGTGTCGATCGATATCGCCGATATCGATGTTGGTGAAAACATCGGTGCCCGATTGCAAAGCGATCAAGCTGAAGCGGACACTCGTGTCGCCCAAGCTCAAGCCGAACGGCGTCGTGCCGAGGCTGTTGCCGAAGAACAGCAGATGCGGGCCAAAGTTGCGAGTAACAAATCTGCTTTGGTTTTGGCGGAAGCCGAAGTTCCACGTGCGATGGCCGAAGCGTTCCGTGCTGGTCGAATCTCTGCTGCGAGCGAGAACAATTAGGCTGGTGAGTCAACGTACTTTTGAAACCACCTCGTACCGCGTGAAGTTCGCGGACGGGACCGGGCAGTATCAGTTAGCCGGCATCGTCGATCGGCCAAAAACGTGGACTGCCGGCGAAGAAGACGGCGATGGAAATGCGCCTGTCGTTGTGTTTTCGCACTGCTTCACCTGCAGCAAGGACCTAAAAGCTGCGGTGCGAATTTGCCGTGCATTGGCCAAGTCCGGGATCGCGGTGTTGCGGTTCGATATGACTGGTTTGGGCGGCAGTGAAGGTGACTTCTCGCAGTCCAATTTCAGCACCAATTTGGCCGACCTCGCGTCCGCAATCCGATTTGCAAAAAGCGAACTGGGGACAGTGACCGGATTGGTTGGCCATAGCTTTGGCGGGATTGCATCCTTGGTCACCGCGGCGCGGGCGCACCAAGCGAGCGACCATCACCTCGCTGACCTTGCCGATTTGTCGATGGTTGCGACGTTGGCCGCGCCAAGCGATTCTGCCCACCTCGCGGTTCTTCTTGAAAAAATGAATCCGGCGATCAATACCGAAGGTTCTGGTGTCGTCTCGATCGGCGGGATCCAGTGGACGATCACCAAGCAGATGCTGGATGACTTTCGGTCTCATCAGGTCGCCGATGTGTTGCCGACGATTCAGTGCCCGGTCCTCTTATTGCACTCGCCTGTTGATGAAACCGTTGCGTTTGATCACGCCTTGCGGTTGATGTCACTGTTATCGCAATCGCCGTCAGCCGAGTTTTATGGTTCGACCCGCGAGGCGGCGAAGCCCGTCAGTCTGGTATCCCTTCACGGTGCGGACCACCTGTTGGCATCGAATCCAGATGACTTAGTTTTTGTTGGGGAGCTAATCAGTAGTTGGTGTTGGCGCTATCGGTAGCAATTGTTGTCATGCGTTGGGAGGCAACGCCACGAGTTGTCGTGCATCTTCGACGCCGAGATAGCGTTCGATAACCGACGCAACAATCTTATTCTCGAAGTGCATGAATCCGACAAGGACGCCGAGAGTTGCGAACGCAATCGTAGCGACTGCTCCTATGATCAGTCCGGCCAGCGTGCTGAAGAACGCCGTGAGTAGACCCGTTGCGATTCCGGCGGCGATGCCGATGGCCCCGCCAACGATCAGGTACTTGAACATCGCGGATCGGTCGGCACGGGCTTTTTCTTGCGGCGGTATGTGTGCGAGGTGTCGCCGATAGTACTGCCCGATCGTCTCGGAGGAGCCTTCCCAGGCGAAGTTTTCGATGTCGTCTTGTTCGCCGCAATGTGCACAAACGGTTGTCTCGATTCCAGACAGTGGATTCGAAACGGCTTGGAACTCTGGTCCATCGATCAGAGTGGATTGACCGCAAGGACGATGGACGTACTGAAAGCTTTCGGGAGTCAGCATTGGGATAGCCTGGAATGAGAGAAGGTGGGGACCATCTAGTCTACCGCTGTCGATTCCTAGGGTGTGTTGGCTCTGCCGTCGTTTGTTTTCCGCCAAGCACGAGAAAACGCAATGACCAAAGCACCCGTGACGGGAGCCGAGATCATGATCCATCTGCCGCACCGTTGATTGAAGTGAACCATCGTGAAATAGCCGAACGCGGTAAACGAGATCATGACCCCCAATGCGAGTGACCAGCCGATCATTTTGCGCCGTCGAGAGATCGTCACTTTTGGGCTTTCTAGAAATGGAACTTGATCCTGGAGCGTCGAGAGAGAATCCTCATCGCTCGATCGCAGCGCTGTTCGCAAGTTGTCGTAGTATCGAACTCTTGTGTCGAACGTTTGGGATGCTCCGTCGCGATTCAGTTTCCAGCCGAAGATTGAAATCGCCAGGATGATCACCAGCATCACCGAGAAAACTCCCCAGTTGATGAGCGCCGAACCGCCGTGGTCGTGCGGCCTGTGATTTTCGAGTAGTCCGATACTGAAGAGCAGCATCCCTAAGCTGAGTGGGAAAAAGTACCACCAAAAAATGTTGCGAAGTAGTTTCGCTTGCCGCGTCAGCAAAATGATTTCTTGATCGAGCTGATTGAGCAGCGTGTCGTTTGGTTCGGTGCGATTCGGGGGGCGTCTGGCGATCCAGAGTATTAGCGGGATTTCGATCGCAGAAGCGATGATGACGAGGCTGCCGAGGCGAGACCAGGTTCGGTCGGAATAGAGCAGGGGAAATGAAAAAAACACCACGACAAATCCGGCCGCAATTGTTTCGGCGAGGTCTCGTCGTACGATCGCGTGACGGATCTGAGTTTGTGCCGTTTCGACGCGGTCGCGAAGTTGTCTGAATCGTTCGTCAGGCAGAGGTTCGATTAACTGCCAAGTTGTTTTCAACTTTTCGAACTCGTCCATCAGTCCTGCTCCCACTGTTTGAGGCGTTTCCGGATTCGACAAAGCCGCGTGCGGATCGCACCTTGCCCGACGCCCATGGTTTCGGCGATTTCTGCGTGCGAAAAGTTTTCGAGGTGCATGATCAGTGTCGCCCGATCAATCTCCGGCAACGAGTCGAGGAATCGCTCGAGCATTTGTTGCTGGTGCGTGTCACTAGCGGTGTTTGTCGCAAGTGTGGCTGGCATTTCGATATTAATCGTTGTGACTTTTGTACGGCGAGCGCGTTGCCACGTAATCGCGGTGTTGATCGCGACACGGAAACACCATGTGCCGGTGCTGCATTGGTGTTGGAATTTCGGCAAGCTGCACCAGAGTTGCAGCAGGATGTCTTGCAGCAAATCATCCGCATCAGAGCGACCATAAAACCGCGCGATACGAGAAAGTCGCAATCGGTTTTCGTCGCAAATCGAATGGAAGAGCGATCGTCGGTCGTGTTTGGATGAGGCGTTCACGCCCTAGTTTTGTCGAAACGAAGGGCGGTTTGTTACAGCAGGATAAGAAGAAAGTCTTGGCGACCAGGCCAATTGGCCGCATTGGCACTCGCGAGCGGTTGGTCGGATTTTTGTGTCCGGATCATGTAACCGCACGCTATCGCGTTAGCGGCTGATGGGAGAACGCACGGCGGTTTATCAGCCGCATCGGCGATAGCCAGCGGTTGTGTGGCTTTGGTTTTGCCGGCGGCCCGAGAATCGCCTAAAGGCTAGACTCCAGCGGCGCTTGTCTTAGGGGCGAAGCCCCGGCCGGTTACCTAGCCAGGTCCGCAGGGCCTGGAAAATGACCCAACCAAAAACAGTAGGGCCAACGGCCCGGTCCGTTACCGCGTGTTTGAAATCGATTGATTCGTATCGCCGTACGCAATCGTGGCGGTTTCATCACCCGCATTGGCGATAGCCAGCGGTTAGGCGGTTTTGATTTGGCTGGATCACGTAACCGCACGCTATCGCGGTCGCGGCTGATGGAGAACGGGCGGCGACTACATCAGCCGCATTGGCGATAGCCAGCGGTTGTGTGGTTTTGGTTTGGCGGGCGGACCGAAGATCGCCTAAAGGCTAGACTCCAGCGGCGCTTGTCTTAGGGGCGAAGCCCCGGCAGGTTACTTAGCCAGGTCCGCAGAGCCTGTGAGATGACCCAACCAAAAAAACAGTAGGGCCAACGGCCCGGTCCGTTACCGCGTGATTGAAATCGATTGATTTGCATCACCGTACGAAATCGTGACGGCTACATCAGCCGCATTGGCGATAGCCAGCGGTTGCGTGGCTTCGGTTTGACTGGCGGGCCCGAGAATCGCCTAAAGGCTAGACTCCAGCGGCGCTTGTCTTAGGGGCGAAGCCCCGGCCGGTTACCTAGCCAGGTCCGCAGGGCCTGGAAAATGACCCAACCAAAAACAGTAGGGCCAACGGCCCGGTCCGTTACCGCGTGTTTGAAATCGATTGATTCGTATCGCCGTACGCAATCGTGGCGGTTTCATCA
>PPHI01000062.1 GCA_002901265.1 Rhodopirellula baltica
CTTGTCCATGTTTCAATTCAAAACTGGCATCGAAAATGCAAATTCGATTTGCAGTCACTGCCTGTAGTGCTAGCACGCCGATCACTAGCCCCTATCTAGTGTCCGGCCGCTTAAGTACGTGCCATTCAGTCCTGACATCTTTTTTCAGTAGTCGGCTTGGAGTTGGGTGCGATAGAGGATTCCGTCGTCGCCTGCCAGGATGTCGCTGGGGGTGCCTTGCAGCGGGCTGCTGTCGAGTGCTGTGACGTCGAATGAAAACTTTAGCTGCGGTTTGTGAGCTGGAAACCAACTGAAGCCGATCGCGTACTCGGTTCCCGTACCAAACTCGCCACTGACCTGAGAGTACCGTCCGTTGAGATCAAGTGTTTTTGGGATCAAGAACCGCCCGCCTTCAACATACAACCCGCGTTGATCAAGGTGGCTGATCGCCAGCGCCCCATCACCACGAAGGTTGTCGACCCAACGCAGGAAAACTTCCGAGTTGAAACTCCAGCCTTGATACTTCCAGGCAATGTCGATTCCATAGAGCAGGATGTCGTACTCCGACACCGTCACTCCCGTTGCGAGGGCGCCCGTTTGCGTCAAAACCGTTCCGTCAGACAGTCGCAAGAACGTCGCCTCATCCAACGCTGTCCCGAGCCTGTCGGATTCCTGGGACGAATAGGTAATGGAATGACCGACCCTCAATAGAGGCGAACCGGAACAGTCAAAGTCGACGATTTGACTTCCGTAGTTTCCCCAGGGATCGAAGTAGCTGGTCGCCGCAAACGTGAACCGGTCGTCTCGCTGGTTGATACGGGCATTGGGCCGGTGAAAGCTATCGCCAACCATGAGTTGGTAGTGACCTCTTTCACCAATCGTGCCGATCCCGTAGATGCCGATCGTTCGGTCGGGGCGAAAGAAGTCGTTTGCCATTGGACGGTCACTGAACCGAGTCCGGCGAGCACTCAATAGCCACTGGCGACTGCCCGGGATCTTTCGCTTCCCCATTTGCAATCGGAACGAATCACTGAATTTCCATCCGATCCAGTAGTCCATAAAATCGGCGATGTGCGAGCCATCGCTATCGCCATCGATTTGCAAAAAGTAGTTGAACCGCTCGTCGATTGCCATTCCAGAAAACACCAAACGTGCGCGTTCGATGTCGAAGACATTTCGTGTCCGCACATCCCGAACCGTCCCGGCGTTGTCGGCCCAAGTGTCGACGTCTCGACCAAAACCAGAGTGGCGAAACTGCACCCAGCTACTGATCCGCAATCGAAACGGATGCTCGCTTTGATCAAACGGTTCGATCACGAACCCCTTGTCATAGTCACCATAAAAATCCAATCGATGGTGCGTCTTGGCGGACGACGGAGCCTGATCACAATCCAAGTCAACAGCTTGCTCCATCGTCAGCGGAACACGCAGCAGGCTTCCTGGCGTGCACCCATCATCACCAGGATCGGGGAACAATCCGAACGCCGCATCAGAAGTCGACTCGGCCTGCCCAAGCTGCTCGGACAGCAAACGCAATTGCTGGGTGTTGGATTCGATTTGCTCCTGAAGTGCGATCAGCGTTGGTGGCACCGAGTCGCCTTGGGCAACCACGTTGGTGGCCGAAAAAAGTGTCGCGACAAATACCAAAACGAGAAGCAATCGAACGGAAGACATCGGCGGTCCCTGGAGCCACTAACGGAAAACGATGCGTACGATGAACCTGCAACGTACGCATCGGGTTTCAGTGCCGATTGCACCAATCGTTCACTTCGTAACGACCGCTCACCCCGACAAATCGGGTAGACGGACGCAGAACTGAGGGACACCGCACGCGACAATGTCGCTAGAGCGTCAACCAAAGATGCCAGGACTTTGCTGCACTCACGACTGAGAAGGGCTCGCACGGAAAGCAGGGTTCAGCTTGAAGCCACCAACTACAGCGAGATAACCGAGGCTATCTCACCCACCACACATTTATCGCAATTCGATAAACAACACTTGACTCTGGCAACCTCAACGCCTTATCGTTAAACGATAAACCCAAAGGAGCTTGCGCAATGTCCAAGAAGCCGATTTCGTTGAGTGTGTTGAAAGCTGTTGTGAACGTTTGGTGGTGGGGAGCGATCGCGATGACAGCGGTTACACTGCTGATTATCGCCTTCGCGCCGAGCGACATTGCGAACTGGGAGTTGGTTGGGTACGCCAGTGAAATCGATGCGTCTGCGCTCGCTGCTCAGGATCGCGCCGGCAGGGCGGTCGGAGTTCAGTTTGATGGGCCCGCGAAAGTCAAACTGGTTTTCAATGAGAGCAACCCGGCCCGCATCACGATCGCGCAACGTGCGGCACTCGGCCTGCTACTGGGAAGCTTGCTGGTGGCTGCGATCTACTTTGTCAAGCAACTGCGAGACATCGTGTGGACGATTGATCAGCAAGATCCGTTTGTTGCAGAAAACGCCCGCCGAATGAGAACGATCGGCCTGCTCATCCTGGCGTTTGGCTTCTTCCGGGCATTCGGTCAACTGCTCGTCTCTGGCTTCGCCGATTCGATGATCGTGCCAAGCGGTTTCAATCTGAACGGCAGAGTCGAGTTCCCCGTCGGATTGTTCGCCGTCGGTATCTCCGTTCTTGTCCTTTCCGAAGTCTTTCGCCATGGCGCGAGAATGCGGGAAGAACAATCGCTCACGATTTAGACGAAGCCATGACGATCCGTATCAACCTATCTCAGGTGATGGAAGAAAACGACAAAACGCTAACGGCACTTGCGGATGAAGTTGGAATCACACTCGCCAACCTGTCAATCTTAAAGACGGGCAAGGCAAAAGCCGTTCGCTTCACCACACTCGACGCGATCTGCCGAGCGTTGAATTGCCAGCCCGGCGAAATCCTTTCGTTCGAAGACGACTGAGTTCGCTGGCGCGACCAGTTCTACGGCAGGATCCATGATTCAAAGCGGGCCCCTAGGAAGTCAAACAGGGCTTCGTTGTGAGGACGATAGAACTCAACTAACTGCTTGCGTAGCTCGGCACCTGCAGGGTCGGAATCATAGGTCCGCACATGACAGGTGTGGACGTCGAGGGCGACTTGCGGCAGACCTGCAAAGTCCAACAGAGCACTGAGATGATGTTCTGGGTCCACGCACCACTGATCCATCACCATCACGTGGACTTGGGAACGATCGTAGAACTTCAGCAGATGCGTGAGCTGCTGAAGGTACTTGCCGCGATTGAGAATTCCTGCCCAATCGTCATAGGGACTGGCGAGTTCTGATTGAACGTTGACGTCCAACGTGTCTTCAGGGCATCGCCAATCCCAATCGTGCGAACCCGGCATCAGCTGCGTGTAGTGATTGTATTGACTGATTGCACGGTCGACGGGATCTCGCAAGGAAACAACCACCATCGCGTCAGGCAGCAAGGCATGCATCCGTTGATGAGCCTGCGGGTCGCAGAGGTAGTTCGGTGACACATCGAGACGCGTTTTCCCGTCCGACATAAATCGACTGAAGTACCAATCGTCGCCACGTTGGTGATGGCGATTAAAGAAATCGATCTCTTTGAACGCCTTACCAGTTTCGGGATCGCGTGGAACATCGATCCCGGGATGATTGGCCAGCGTCGCAAACAAAGTCGACGTGCCGCACTTCTGGGCCCCGGCGATGATCAATGACTTTGTTGGCAATGACTTAAGCGGCTTGGCGTGACGAAAGCAGGTCGAGGTTGGCCGCAAACAACTTGGCAAACGGCGGACAGGTGTTGAGCAGTTCTTCTGGTGCGCCGCTGGCAACGACCTTGCCTTGGTCCATCACGATGATGCGATCACAAAGCTCAAACACTTCGGGTCGGTGCGACACAAAGATACAGGTTCGATCGCGAGCGTAGTCACGCAGCGCGTCGTAAATCATCTGCTCGCTGTGCTGGTCAATTTGGTTTGTCGCTTCATCAAGCACCAGAATCGCTGGGTTACGCAAGAACGCTCTGGCGAGTGCGATCCGTTGCTTCTGACCGCCAGACAAACGATTTCCGTCGAAGCCAACTTCTGTGTCGTATTGCTTGCCAAGGTTCACAATGAACTCATCAGCACGCGCGAGTTTCGCCGCCTTGATCACCTCTTCTTCGCTGGCTCCGTCCGTCCCAAAACGGATGTTCGCCGACACGGTATCGTCGATCATCGCTGGCGTTTGGGCAACAAAGCTGATCGCGCGGCGGACGACTCTGGGATCGACCTCGGCAAGGTCCACACCGTCAATAAAGACCTGGCCATCGTGCGGGTCGTAAAACCGCAGCAGCAGTTTCGCGAGCGTTGACTTTCCGCATCCGTTGGACCCGACGATACAAACCGTCTCGCCGGACTCGACCGACAAGGTGACTTCGTCGAGAACTGATTGGTCAGCGAGGTAGCCAAACGAAATTGACCGGAACTCGACCCGGCCATCAGTAAACAGGGTCGATGACGCATGCGCCGCATCGCTGGCGGTTTCCGCGGAGGTGTCACTGTTGCGATCGCCTGCAACGGCGTCCGACACGCTGTTTGGGTTGTATGCCAATCGACTTTCTTCGTCCAAGATTTCCGCGACGCGATCGGCAGCCGCGATCCCGATTTGCAAGTTGCTATAGACATCGGTTAGCTTCCGCGCCGGATCGCTCATCCCGACCATCATGCCGAAGAAAATCAGCATCTGTGAAATCGTTAGCGGACGATCGGTCATCTGGATACCAAACAAGTCGGTTTGCTGGTTCAGCACCAAGTAGGCACCGGCAACTAGCGAAAGCGCGACGGCGGTGATGCCAGCCAGTTCGGTCACCGGTTTGGTCATCGCGATCCAAAACGAGATTTTGACCGAACGGCGCATCCGCTCGTCACCCGCCAAGTCGACTTCATGCGCCATCGGTTTCTCCATGCCGTAAGCTTGGATCGCCGGAAGTGACATCACCGACTGGAAAACCAATCGATTCAAGTGCACCGAGTCAGAAACGTGTGCTTTGAGTGTGCGACGGATCTTGCGGCTGAGTGTGGAGATCAAGAGCGCTGTTGGTGGAGCGATCATGAGGGTGAACAGCATCAGACGCCAACTGATCAGCGACGCGCCGACACCGCAAACAATAATTTTGAGTGGTTCACGAACCGAGGCCCCCAGCAAGACATGCAACCCTTTGCTGACGTGTTCGATCGATTCGGTAAAGTGCGTGACAAGCTGGCTGGTTCCGAACTTGTCGTACGCGGCCATGTCCAGCGCAAGGACTTTTTCGGTGTACTCGTTTTGTAGATCCAGCGTTGTCTTTTGAACCGCCCAAGTGGTCGTCACCAAGTTCGCGACAATGAACAAGTTCTTCAGCGCGGTCGCGGCCAACAAGATCGTCATGAACACCAAGACGGTATAGAACGGATCTTTGGGCAAGTACTCGGCATAAGGCTGAACCCACTGCCGATTGGTGATGGTTTCCTCGCAGGACTTGATGTCGTCTTGAAGATGCCGCCGCTGGAGATCAGTCGCTTCGGTGGCATTTGCTTCGCCTGGTTTTGGCAAAGCGACCAACTGAGCATTGTATTCGGCGATATCCGTTTCTGCTTCGGTGATGTCGTCAGCGATCCATTGCTGAACGGACTTGCCGTTCAAACAGACTTCCAGGACTGGATAGACGGCACCGATATTGCCGCCCCACAGCATCGCGACGGCAAGAGAACATAGGACGGAAGCGGCAAGGGCCATTGGGTAACGGCCCAAGCCTCTGGCGATGCGGAGGAATGGTTTCATGTTGTTTATCGTGTGACCTAACCGCGGGTCGTTTCCAGCAGGGTTTGTGCATGGTGGTGAAACCACTGCCGAAATCGATAGGGGCGAATGGCTCGTCGCATTTCACGATGGCTGGGGACATGCCCCAGTACGCGGCGACGAAGTCGGTTCATCTCGGTGGTCCCCAGAGTCTCGAGGAGGACCTGTGTTTTCTGGGTTTCGATGACGCGGAATGCGCCGAGGAACCGGGGGACGCGGACGAACTTCATCCCGGCGGCTCGAAACCGCAGAATGAGATCCCAATCCATAGCGAACTGGAACGATTCATCAAACGTGCATTCGACGGCTTCCCAAGCTCGTTTCCGCCAGAACATTGTCTCTTGCGGAATGTAGTCGGCGAACATGATGGCATGGTCGTCGTGTGGGGGAAGCACCCAGCGGCCGATCTCCTGATCGTTCTCGTCAATGATCAATCGGTGCCCGTAGATCACATCCACGCTGGGATCTTGCGAAAGTACTCTGAGACAAACGACAAGCTTCCAGGAAGCAAGATGTCGTCTGAATTTAGGTAGGCCATGATGTCGGTGTCGACGTGGCTTAACCCGCGGTTGATCGCTTGTGTTTGGCCGCCATCACGACGCGATTCCCAGCAGTGCAATTGGGATTCGAACTGGCGAATGATGTCGACGCTGTTGTCCGTCGATTCGCCATCCTGGACGACGTACTGAAGCCGCGGAAAGTTTTGATTGACGACGCTTTCGATGGTGCGTTGCAGGTACTCGGCGGTGTTCAGGTTCGGCGTCACCATGCCGATCGACAGCTGTTTGCTGGCTGACTCGCCAACCAACTGTTTCTGGTTCTTGACCGCGCGAGGCTCGTGTTGTTTCAACTGGAATAGTCGACTGCGAAAGAAACCACGGACACCAACGGCAACCGCCTTTGGCATGTAACGTGTCAACTCTCGTGGGTACTTCAGCGCACGAACAGATTGGTGTTTGGCATGGGTGAGATACAGATTCCGTGAACCGCCCAGTGGCTTGATCGCCTGAGACGCCAAACGCAAGACGGCACGATCGTAGCCTTTTGCTAAGGGCTCAAACCCTTGTTGCAAGGCAAGGACTTGGCCGAGCTCGAGCGCCGCAGGGGCGGGAACCATTCCCAAATGCTTGTGCAACAATTCGATACGTTCTTGTGCGGCGGCGACGCGATCGCTGATCACCGCGTTGCCGAAGTGGGTGTTCTCTCGGTGCCGGCGTTTGCACCCCAGGCTGTCCTCGGTGCGGACGAAGCGATGACCAGCACGGAACGCTCGCAGTGCGAACTCGTACCAAAAATGATACTGCAGGGATTCATCCAGATTGCCCGTTCGCTCCAGCAGACTGCGGCGAAAGAACAGGCTTGGCTGGAGATTCGGTGCTTTGCGCAGAATGCGGCGTTGATTGATCAGCCGGGGAACGCGTGTTCGGTAGGTGACGTTGTCTTCGTCGATTTGATCGATCGCACCATAGATGATTTCGGCATCGGGGTTCGACTCGAAAATCCCTTGAACCCGACTCAATGTCTCGGGCAAATACGTGTCATCATCGGCGAGACATCCGATAATGTCGCCTTGGGCTTGCAGCATTCCGTGATTGAAAGCCGCAGCGGCACCGCAAACGGGTGTTTCGAGAATGGATCGAGTGACGTGTGAATCGCCGAGATCAAACTTCAGTGGCGAATCACCGGCGTCCGGCGAAGTGACAATCAAGTGCTCGACTTGCAGCGCCGCATCCGAGTATGTCACGCTTTCCAGCGTTTCGACGAGAAATCGTCGCCTGGCCAGAGTTGGCGTAATGATCGAAAATGAAAGCATCCTGCTTTTTCCTGTCGCGATTCGCACCACAAAACCGTCAGACAATTCCTGTCTGATTTTGCGTTTTAGTCACGCCGCAAATGAGTGTAAAGATCGTTTGGGATGCCAACCTGCAGGCCGCGGGGGCAGGCAAGAATCATCGCCCAAAGGGAAGCTTTACTGGAACAGTGTCGGTCATCGCAAGAGAATCTCCCCAGCCTGTGGGGACCGCCCGTTAAAAACTCGCCAACTTCGTCACCTTTTGACCAACAGCGAACAAATCGCAAATCGAACTCAACATACGCGAAAGCGAAAGACCGGCGGGGTCTGTCCCCGTCACTGTTTTGTTGCGGGGTCTGGCCCCGTCACTGATTTGCTTGCAACTGGTGGAGGTTGACGGGGTCTGGCCCCGCCATCGATTTTCAATTCGATTGCTTGCGACGTTGCGTCGCGTTAATCGCTTGCGACGTTGCGTCGCGGGAAGACGGCCCTGACGGTTGTTACCAACATGGCTCGACGGACCGAGCCAGCTGAGAAAATGCTATCAGGCCTCCGATTCGGGGAACGTATGTTTCAGGAATCGAGCTATTGTGTCGAAGGGGTATCTGTGCCGACGCAAGGTTGTGGCCACCGAACACGCTCGCCTTCGCTAGAACCGTGTTCTTCCCAGAACCAGCCGGGACACCGCTGTGAGAGCGATTGCTCACCCGGTATCCTTTTCATACTGCTAGTGCCCGTTCCAACCTGTTTTCAACCTGACCTGGAAGACCTGGACCCGTGAGCGAAATCGTAGACGTTGAAGTCCCAACCGTGGGCGAATCCATCACCGAAGTTCAACTTGGTGCGTGGTTGAAGTCGGAAGGCGACTGGGTCGAGAGTGGCGAAGACCTTGTCGAAATCGAAACCGAAAAAGCGTCCGTCCAATTGCCAGCTCCCGTCGCTGGCTTCTTGCAAGACATCACCAAACAAGAAGAAGACTTTGCCGAGATCGGCGAAGTGATCGCCAAAATCAAGGTCGCCCCCAAGCCGTCGGGTGACGGCGGATCGGCTGGCGGCTCCGCCCCTGCGGCTGCCGCGTCGCCAGATTCCGCACCCGCGTCTTCCGGCGAAGCCAGCTTTGTGATGCCCGCCGCTCAGCGACTGCTCGATGAAAATGGCTTGTCCGCCAGCGACGTCCCGGCAACCGGCCCCGGCGGACGCTTGCTAAAAGAAGACGTGCAAAAATTCCTGGACGCCGGCGGGAAAGCGAAGCCAGCCGCGTCCAGCCCAGCACCGGCCGCGCCGGCGAAACCCGCCGAATCGAAATCCGTCGCCGCACCACCGAAGCCACAAAGCACCCTGATGACCGGTGCGGCCGACCGCAGCGAAGAAGTCAAACCGCTAAGCATGCTGCGACGTACAATCGCATCACGCTTGGTCACCGCCCAACAAACCGCGGCACTGCTGACCACCTTCAACGAAATCGACATGGCTCCCGTCATGGCGCTTCGCAGCAAGTACAAGGACGCGTTCCTGCAGAAGCACGGCGTCAAACTTGGCTTCATGTCGTTCTTTGCCAAGGCCAGCGTCGAAGCGCTGCGACGATTCCCCGCTGTCAACGCCGAAGTTCGCGACGACAGCGCGATCTATCGCAACTACCAAGACATCGGGATCGCCATCGGTGGCGGCAAAGGCTTGGTCGTGCCGATCCTTCGCAACACCGAACGGATGTCGTTCGCCGAAATCGAGTGGACAATCGCCGACTTCGCCAAGCAAGCGTCTGAAAACCGCCTGCAAGCCGAAGACCTGATCGGCGGTACATTCACGATCAGCAACGGTGGAGTCTACGGATCGCTGCTGAGCACACCGATCGTCAACCCGCCACAATCGGGCATCCTAGGGCTACACTCGATCCAAGAACGCCCCGTCGCGATCAGCGGAAAAGTCGAGATCCGACCGATGATGTACGTCGCATTGACCTATGACCACCGCATCGTCGATGGTCGCGAAGCGGTCGGCTTCCTACGCACGATCAAAGAAGTGATCGAAGACCCAGCTCGCCTGTTCCTCGAACTCTAAGCGGTGAACTGTAAGCGACGAGCTGCGACCAACAGCTTTTCAATCACCTGAAACCAAAACGAACAGCCGGTGCGAACAAGATCGCACCGGCTGTTGTTGTTTTGGGCTGCTGTTGTCGGCGACGGCTTTTCGTAAACCGACGCCGTACCGCTCCGCTTACGAGCCGAGCTCGATGCTGCGTTTCGCACTCGCTTGAACGGCCGCAATCATGGCGGCGCGCAACCCGTGGTCTTCGAGTGCTTGGATCGCAGCGATCGTCGTTCCGCCGGGACTGGTTACTGCGTCTTTTAGCTCGCCAGGGTGTTTGCCCGTTTCCAATACCATCTTGGCAGCCCCCATGACAGTTTGCGCGGCGAGCTTGATCGCCAACGGCCGCGGCAATCCACAAAGCACGCCGCCGTCGGAAAGCGCCTCGATGACCAAGCAGATGTAAGCGGGGCCGGAACCGCTTAGTCCTGTGACGGCATCCATCTGAGCTTCGTTGACTTTTGCGGCGACACCGACGCTGGAAAGCGCCTCGTCGATCCATTGGCAATCTTCGTCGGTGACGGCCTCGCCGACGCAATAGGCACTTGCCCCCGCCCCGACCAAGCTAGGCGTGTTGGGCATCACCCGGATGATCCGCTGGTGCCCGACCTGATCGGCGAGCTGCTGGAGAGAGACTCCCGCGGCGACGGAGACCACCAGCTTGTCTGAATCGCTACAAGCGGCAACTTGAGCGGCAACGGCGGGAATGGCGTAGGGCTTCACCGCCAGCATCACGGTGTCACAATCGGGAACGATGTCGGTCAGATCGGGTTTCGCGGTGACGCCAGGGTACTGTTCGGCCCACCATTGCTGTTTGTCAGCGTTCCGATCGGCGACCGAAAGGTCTTCATTTGCGATCACCCCGGAGGCCAGCATTCCGCCAGCCAGGGCACGTGCCATTTGTCCGCCACCGATGATGGCTACAGTTCGTTTCTTCATCAAGTTTTCTTCCTCATTCGTTCGCACGGCGTGTTTGGAGGGGTGACGACGCCTTTTTGCCGCTTTTCTGGTTCTTTTCTGCGGTGAAGTCTTCCGACCGACCGCTTGACAATTGACCCCCACACCGCAGGCACCTAGCATGATGCGTTTTTCCCCGATCGCCAACAGGCCGATCCTCCATCAGCCGATAGTTTGATAGCCGGCGACCGGCTGACGCATTGAAACATTTTGCCTTGAATTCCACGGGAGTCTCGCACGTGCTAGAAGCGATCGCGAAAGCGGATACCTTGATCGAAGCGATGGGGTGGATCCGCCGGTTTCGTGGCAAGACGACCGTCATCAAGTTGGGCGGCAGCGTCTTGGACGACGACAACGCCCTGCTGCATATTTTGCTGGACGTCATCTTTATGGAAACGGTGGGCATGAAACCCGTCGTGGTCCACGGCGGCGGCAAAGCGATCAACCGTGCCCTAGCCGAAGCGAACATCGAAGCAAAGTTCATCCACGGCCGACGCTACACCGATGACGCGACGCTGAAAGTCGTCCGCGAGGTCTTGGCCGGTGATTTGAACCGCCAACTGACCAACGAAGTCGAACGGCTTGGCGGTCGCGCGATGAACCTGTCGGTGCACACGACGAACGTTCTGTTCGGCGAACGGCTGGCACTGGAAACCGGCGAAGACCTGGGCCACGTCGGCCACGTCACCGAAGTCGACCGCGATGTGATCGAAAGCTTGCTGTATACCGACCAGGTACCGATCATCCCCAGCATGTGCGAAGACCGCGAAGGCAACTTGTACAACGTCAACGCCGACACTGCGGCGATGGCCGTTGCCCAAGCACTCGGCGCCGAAAAGCTGATCTTCCTTTCCGATGTCAACGGCGTCCGCTTGGACAAGGACGATCCCGATACGATCATCCACTCGCTCAGCGAATCAAAAGTTCGGCAATTGATCGCCAGTGGCGATATCTCCGAAGGGATGATCCCCAAGGTCGAAGCGTGTCTGCAAACGCTCGAACGTGGCGTGGGCAAAGTCCACATCATCGACGGCCGACTGCGCCACTCGCTGCTGCTGGAAATTTACACCTCCGAAGGCGTCGGCACCGAAATCTATCGCGAACCTGCCCCCGCAACCGCGTGACATTGACTTTTTCCTTTTCCCGTCACAGCGGAAAACGAGTCCTCCAAGATGCAACATTTCATTTCTCTTTTTGACGTCTCCTCCGACGACCTCAAGCTGATTCTGAAAGCGAGCAAGGTCGTCAAAAGCAAACTGCTCGCTGGCGAACGCCCCGACGTGTTGCACAATCGCGTGGTTGCGTTGCTGTTCCAAAAACCCAGCCTGCGCACCCGCGTGAGCTTTGAGTCGGGAATCGCACAGCTCGGCGGATCCAGCCTGTTTTTGGGCGATGATGTCGGCTGGGGAAAACGTGAGTCACCTTCGGATTTCAGCAAGGTCCTGGGCCAGTTCATCGATGCGGTGGTCTGCCGCGCGAATCGACACGAAAGCGTCACCCAACTGGCCAGCTTCAATGCCGTCCCGGTGATCAACGGCCTGACCGATCTTTGTCATCCCTGCCAAGCTCTCGCTGACGTGATGACGGTTGATGAAGCGTTTGGTGACTACACCGGCAAACACATGGTCTTTGTCGGTGACGGAAACAACGTCGCAAATTCACTGGCGTTGATCTGTGCCAAGCTCGACATGAAGTTCACGTTGGCCTGTCCAGAAGGCTACGAGATGGACGAGGAATGGGTCGCCGAACTGGCCAAAGCACACCCGAATGCCGATATCAATACGGTCCACAATCCGGCTGCCGCCGTGGCGACCGCCGACGCGATCTACACCGACGTGTGGGTCAGTATGGGGCAAGAGGCCGAAGCGAAAAGCCGCCGCATGGCGTTCGCCGATTACCAAGTCAACGACAAACTGATGGCCGCCGCACCGTCCACCGCTCGCGTGCTGCACTGTTTGCCAGCCGTCCGCGGCGAAGAGATCACCGACAACGTGATCGATGGCAAGCAGAGCGACGTGATCAACCAAGCGGGTAACCGCATGCATGCCCAAAAGGGCCTGCTGGTCTGGTTGCTTAACCCTGACTGGATTGCCAAGAACGTCTAACAAACTGACGTTCTACGTTTTGGCGACCACGCTTCCTCGACAAGGACAGACCCGACGGTGACTTCAACAACTGAACTTGGGAAACTCACGTCGGCACAGGTCGGCTATTGCACCAACGTGCACGCAGGAACCGATCTGAACTCGATCCGCGAGAACCTAACTCGCTACGCCGTTGCCGTTCGCGAAAAGCTCTCGCAGACACGCCCTTGTGACCAACTGGGCGTCGGGCTTTGGATCCCCGATGAAGCCTCGCGACAATTGGTCGGCGGCGAACTCGATGGCTTTGCCACGTTCTTAGCGGATGCAAAGTTGTCGGCCTTCACCATCAACGGTTTCCCCTTCGCAAACTTCCATGGCGATCGGGTCAAACAAGGCGTTTACCTGCCGACATGGGCCGATCGCGAACGCCTGGAATACACTCAGCGGCTCGCGACGATTCTCTCGTGCATTATGCCAGAGGATGCCGCAACCGGCTCGATCAGCACACTGCCTATCGGCTGGCCAGACAATCCGTTTGCCGACGCTTCGGCACGTCATATCGACCTCGATGCCGCCGGCGCAAATCTGCGGGAACTGGCACGGTACTTAGCTGAACTTCACGCTTCGAGCGGCCGAAAGATCACCGTCGCGATTGAGCCCGAACCTGGCTGCACGCTGGACACGGTCGACGACATGATCGCGTTCTTCGACGCCCAGCTGCCCGACAAGCGGCATCGGCAATTCATCAGCGCTTGTCACGACATCTGCCACAGTGCGGTGATGAACGAGCCACAACGTGACGCGATCCAGGCGTACGCGGAAGCCGGGATCTCGATCGGTAAAGTCCAGGTCAGCAGCGCGATCGTCGCCGACTGGAAAACGATCCCCACCGACCAACACTCCGCCGCTTTGACACAGCTGTCCGAATTCGCCGAAGACCGCTATCTGCATCAAACCGGCCAAGTCGACCGACAAGGCGGCTTCCGTTTGGCGACAGACCTGCCTGAACTGATTCGCCAAACCGATCCCGAACAACTCACAGAGAGCGATCGCTGGGTCATCCACTTTCACGTGCCAATCTTCTTGGAACGTTTCGGGCTGTTGCAAACGACGCGTGCAGAAGTACTCGAGTGCTTGGCAGCACTCAACGATCCGGAAATCAACGTCGACTTCACCGGGCACCTCGAAGCCGAGACGTACGCGTGGACGGTGCTTCCGAGCGAGATGCGAGCCCGTGGGCTGGCGGAAGACATTGCCGGCGAACTGGACTGGCTCTGTTCGAAACTCGGCTAGATGGATTGGCAGGCAGGAAGCCTGCGAGAGAGTGTGCGACAAGGCGGGAGCCTTGTCGCAAGTTAGGGCACCGCCACAAGCCAAAACTGCGGCTCAATCGATGAGCCGCGGTGGAATCGCAGTGTGATCGCAGTGTGATCACAGTGGGATAGCGGTGGCGATTACTCGGTGCAGGTTTCCAAGAACCGTGCAAGGCGATGGAAGTCGCTTTGTGGCTCGATGAAGCGAACCTTCGTAACCAGGGTCTTGGGGTCAACCAGCTTTTCGAATGGGACGTAGTGCAGATTGAACTGGCCAGAGACCGAAACCATGACGCCGTTGAGTTTTTCCTCGACGAGGGCACGGTAGGCACCGACGCCCAAGCTCGATCCCAACATCACGTCGTAAGCGTGTGGCGGGGCGCAACGCGATTCGTAACCCAACTGCAGTCCGTTGACCTTGCGAGTCTTGCCGGTGCGTTCGTTGTATCGCTTCGCGATCAACTTGCTGATCAGCGTCGACAGGTTGATCGCCGAGATGTTGATGTGTCCGTGTTCGTCACGCGACACGCCTTCCAAGTAGCTCATCGGCAGAAACTCTGCCAAGCCTTCGGCAACGACGATCGTGCCGTACTCGCGGCCTTCTCGTTCGCGGGCGATCATCATGTCAACCATCTTGTCGATGACCTTGTCCAAGACCATGACCTTGCGGGTCTCGTTGGTTTCTGGATCGACTTCCTCAGTTGCCAGTTCGCCGGTGACATCTTCGACGCTCATCACCAAGCTCGCTTCGCCAGCGATCGCGGCACCGTAGGCCAACCATCCGGCGCTACGTCCCATCGCTTCGCACAAGAAATACGCTCGGCCGGCGGCGGCGTCATAGTTCAGGTTGCGAATTTCTTCGGCCAAGGTTTCGACCGCGGTGAAGAACCCGAACGTGAAATCGATACCGCTGTAATCGTTGTCGATCGTTTTGGGCAGGTGGATCACAGGGAATCGTCGTGCATCGCCAGGAAGATTGTCTTGGAACATCTTCAGCTTGTTGGCGGTCTTCAGCGTGTCGTCACCACCGATCGAGATCAACGCGTCGACTTCCAGCGAGCAGAGGCCTTCGTAAACGCGACGCAGTGGCGCGACGAGTTCGGGATCTTTGAGGTGTTCGGGGCTGCTAACGTGCTTGCCAGGGTTGGTGCGGGCGGTGCCAATCATGATCCCACGGCTGCTGCGTGCGTTGGTCAGCAAGTCATGGGTAAAGCGGATGTAATCAACGCCTTCTTGCAGAGGGCCCGCGGCGCTGTAATCGCTCAGCCGGCTGTACCCGTGCTTGATTCCAAAAACCTGTGCGCCTTCTTCCAGGAACGAAAAAGCGGCGGTCGAGATGACAGCATTTGCCGCCGGCGCTGGGCCGCCCGCAAACAGGATGGCGACGCGTTTGATATCCAGAGTGTGATGATCAGGCATAGTTGCTTAATGGGATCGGGGGGATGGACGAGGTACTGAAGAGAATGAGACCGGCGGCTCCCTCGTACGTCGTTTGATAACGTTCTGATTGTTTCTTGGAGAGTCGCAATTTTTATGGATGCGAGTGCCATCGCCAAGACGCCCATGTGAATACGGCCACAAAGGTGCGGCAATCTGGGTGATTCGGGGGAAGAAAACCACTCTATCGTGTGCTTGATACCATCGTGGCGTGCACTAATGGTTCAGATCACCCCCCAAGTTTGCTTCTATTTCACTTTATCAACTCCAATTTCGAACCTGAATCCATGTCTTTGACGAATCCACGACTCATCGAGCGTGGGGGCTACAGGTCAAAAACTTGCACACCGCGGCTCGTTCGATCAAGATCTCGACTACGTCGATGGTTCCCTTGCGTCCGCAATAGCACGGTGGCCGTCCCGTCGGCGTACTTGTCTCTCGCACGTGCGGCTGGAAAATGGATTCCTTATCATGACCTGGCATACTCCTTCGGGCGATCGAATCTTGCTCGGCCGGGAAGCCGAGTTGATTCGTCAATCTATCTCGACGATGGCGGATGAGCTGATCAGCTGTCGCGAAACCGATGAATCACCTTGGGAATATGGCGTCACTCTGTTCGACGAATTGTCATGGCAACAGCAACTGGCGATGTTGGATTTACTTGCCAATGGATTGCTAGAGTCAACCCGCGAAACGGTCGAATTGACGGGCATCAATGAAGCCGGCGTCGCTGCGGTTTACCAGAACGTCTCACAGCAAATTGAACTCGAAATCGAGTTGGAAACCGTCTCGCCTCCAGAAGTCCGTTATCAATGGCGCGCGGCGGCACTGAACGCCTACTTGGAAAGTGAAGTGATCGGCGCCAGTCGCCAAGCGGATCGCTTGGTGCGAGAACGTTTGACGCTACAGTCCACTGAAGATTCGGCCGTTGAGGATTTGCGGCAGGAATGTGCGGAGCTCGAACGTTGGCAATGGCTGGTCGAATGCCTAGCCGACCGCATCCTTTGGGACCGTGATTTTGACTTGGTCGAAGAAATGATCGATGCGCCGCCGGAACGTGCCGCGGCGATGCGTGCGGCACTTGGAATCACTCCCGGCTACTACACCGCGATCGCTCCCGACCCGACCGAAACTCAGATCGATACGCTGTTTGATTCGCTACAGAAACTGACGCGATCCAAACCGCGTTAAGAGCAGTTACTTTGTCAGCGGAATCACGTCGTCTTGGTGAGTGCCATCGACGATTTGTTGGATCAAAAACTGGGTCGGCCCATCCCATGTCGGCAACGTTCTCAGCTGCCGTAACGCGTTGTCCAACTCGCCAGATTCGAATCGTTCCAACGCAGCTTCATACTGGCCGATCAACGCTTCATCGACAGGCGATTCAGACACACCGCCAGCGGAAACTAATTCGCTAATCTGTACCGGAGTGTTCATTCCGGCGGGCCGCACTTTGGCCAAACGCCGTAGCAACACCGGCATGGCTTGCGAATCTGTCCCGAGCGTTCCCGATGTCCCGCTCCGTAACGCTTCACGCATCGGTTCATCGACGATGATCTCCGCACCAAAGCGCTTCGTCATCGACTCCAAACGACTCGCCAAGTTGACGACTGGTCCAAACGCGGTGACTTTGACCTGATCCTTGGTCCCGATCTGACCAGCGACGGCGGGGCCAAGTGCCATGCCGATGCCACAGCGGAAACCGTGATCCGAATTTCGGAATTCGTCGCGGATTTTAATTGCGGCCTCGGCGGCCTTTAACGCCGCATCAGATTGCGCCAACGGCCAACCCCAAAAGCCCATCGCGGCATCACCGTGAAAGTCACCGATCACGCCGTCGAACCCCAAGATGTGCTTCGTCATGACGCCCAACGCGTCACTCACGTCGCTAAGCAGTTTCAACAGTTGGTCGGCGCTTTGTTCGCTTCGCTGTGAAAACCCTCGCAAGTCGCAAAACATCACCGCCAAGTCCGCTTCGCGTGGACGCAACGCTTGCGATGAATCCCCCGCTGCGATCGACTTCATCACGATCGGTGCAAAGAACCGCCCCATCGCCGCTTGACGACGCTGCAACAAGTGGCTTTGACGCAAGCTTGCGACCGTCGTGCCGACGATTTCGGCGAATTTAACATCGTCCTGAAGTTGCTCACTGACCGCTTCCGGCGTGCTGGATTCGGATGGCGAGTCACTGTGAATTTGGCCGGTGACATAGATCACCCAACCGCGGCAAGCTTCGCTACGAAGCGGAACACAAAACGCCCAGTCGACATCTTCACGCGCGGTAAAGACGGCTGAACCCGGCGCGTCGCTGCCTTCCCAGACGTTCAAGATACTTTCACGTGCTTTGATAGCCCGCTCGACGAGGCGACGACTGATCGGCGAATTACCAAGCGTCGCACTGCGATTGTCATAGTGCAGCACTTCGATCGAGTCGGAGGACTCTGGCAGATCCGAATCACCATCGCTGCTGTTCGCTTGCAAGATCGCGACAGACTCGGCCGCGGGCGTCGATTGCAACAGAACACTTGTCACTCGCACCAACAATTCCTGATCGCTTTCGCTGCTGGCAATCAAGTCTGGCAATCGCGTTAATACGTCGATGCGTGCGCCGACATTGCGGAAATGTTTACGCCGCAGGGCGACGTGATCAAACACGTTTTCGGTGACTTCGAATTGATCCTGGCCGACCCGACTGTTCGCTGGCCTACCGGCGGCCAACGTAAACGTCGTGTTACCGATCACGAAGTGCTCTCCCGGAACCAAGACGAAACGCACCGCGTGACGACCTTGATGGAACACCGGGTTGCGCGCCGCCGGGACAACAAACACTTCAACCTTTTGATCCGGTTGTGGCACCAAGCGGACATGCGAACGAGAAATCATCGGATCCCAAGGCACGTTCCAATCCACGCCCGCTCGGCCGATGACAATATCGGTGACCATCGCCGGTTCAGGGATCTCACGCCGCCAGCGGTGATAGGCCTGGGGACCTTGTGCGATCAATTCAGCCATGTCGAATTATCAATCCGAACGTCAAAGACAAGTCTGTAATCTCGTCACGGTCCACGCCGCAACGTTAGACACAGCATACCGGTCTGCTACGTTCGTTCCCAGCAGGCCGCCGTGTGCGTCTCGCCCGCTTCGGGAGACTGCGCATGTGGTGGCCGGTCTTTACCACAGCGTTCGACCGCAATCGGACAGCGATTGATGAACGAACACCCCACGTATTCCTGATCTGGAGTAGGAACCTCGCCTTCCAACCGAATGCGGTTGCGGCTGACTGCTGCCTTCGGATCAGGCACAGGAACTGCCGACAGCAACGCTTGCGTGTAGGGATGCGTCGGGTGATTGTAGACCGATTTGGCCGAACCGATTTCGACGATCCGCCCCAAATACATCACACCGACACGAGTCGAAATGTGACGCACGACACTCAAATCATGCGCGATGAACAAATACGACAGCCCAAGCCGCTGTTGTAGATCCATCAGCAAGTTGATGATCTGAGCCTGAATCGAAACGTCGAGCGCACTAACCGGTTCATCGCACAAGATCACTTTGGGATTGACCGCCAACGCACGTGCGATCCCAATCCGTTGACGTTGGCCGCCGCTGAATTCGTGTGGGTAACGATTGAGGAACTTGGGGTTCAACCCGACCAACTCCATCAGCCGCAATACTTCGAGCTTACGGTCTTTCCCGGCAGCCAGTTTATGGACGGCGAGTGGTTCGCCAATGATGCTGCCGACGGTCATCCGCGGGTTCAACGAAGCGAACGGGTCCTGAAACACCATTTGGACCTCGCGGCGATAACGCAGCATCTCGCGACTGGACAAGCCCACGAGATCGGTGCCGTTCAACCGAATACGACCATCGGTCACTGGCGCGAGTCCGGTGATGGCACGTGCGGTCGTCGATTTGCCACACCCCGATTCGCCAACCAAAGCCAACGTTTCGCCTTCGGCAATCTCGAACGACACGCCGTCAACGGCGCGAATGAATCCATGCTCGGGATTCAAAAACGATCCGCGACTGAACGGATAATGAACCTTCAGGTCCTCGACCGACAACAGCGGTGCGGTTTGGCGAGGCTTTACAGAATCGGACATCAGTGCATTAGACATCGGCTGCCTCCTGTGCGACGAAGCATGCCGCTTCACGTTCTTGACCGATCAACGTTAGCGCCGGCTCGGTCGATCCACAGCGTTCGATTGCGTCGGGACAGCGCGGGCGGAACGAGCAACCGGCGGGCAAGTTCCCAAGATCCGGCGGCTGGCCAGGGATCGCTTCCAACTGGCCGGACGCTTGATCAAGCCTTGGCAACGATCGCAGCAGACCTTGCGTGTAGGGATGCTTGGGCGAAGCGAATAGCGAATTGACATCGGCCTTTTCGACCACGCGTCCGCCATACATCACGAGCACGCGATGACAGATTTCGGCGACGACGCCTAAGTCGTGCGTGATCATGATGATGCTGGTTCCACGGCGCTGCTGCAAATCACGCAGCAGGTCCAAAATCTGTGCCTGGATTGTCACGTCGAGCGCAGTGGTGGGCTCGTCGGCGATCAACAAGTCGGGCTCGCAGGACAATGCCATGGCGATCATCACGCGCTGTCGCATCCCGCCACTGAATTGATGCGGGTAATCGCGAAGGCGACGTGACGCACCACTGATACCGACCATTTCCAGCATCTCGGCTGCTTGACGATTGGCCTCTTTTTGCGTGTGGCCGAGGTGCAGCCGTGTCATCTCGGTTAGCTGCTGACCGACCGTCATCAACGGGTTGAGCGCCGTCATTGGGTCTTGAAAAATCATCGCGATGCGGCGACCGCGAATCGCTTGCATCTCCTTGACGCTGGCTTTCAGCAGATCCTTGCCGCCGTACCAGACCTCGCCACCATCGATGCGTCCTGGTGGCTTCGGAACCAGACCCATCAAAGACAGGTTCGTGACGCTTTTGCCGCTGCCGCTCTCGCCGACCAATCCAACGGTTTCGCCCGGAAAGACTTGGAAAGACACGCCACGGACGGCGCGGACTTGTGAGTCATCGGTTTTGAAACTGACCTGCAGGTTGCGGACGTCAAGCAAGGGTTCGGATGCGTTGCTCATCGTTGTTAGTCCCGGTTTTTCATTCGTGGATCGAGCGCGTCACGAATGCCGTCACCCAAGAAGTTCAGTGCAAACAAGGTCGCCGCCAAAGCACCGCCGGGAAAGACAACGACCCACCAGAACACCTTCACGATCGACAGGGCTTCGACGCCGTCGTTTAGCAGCAGCCCCCAAGAAACGTCAGGCGGCGAAACGCCCAGCCCCAAAAAGGAAAGGAACGCTTCGAACAGCATCACGCTCGGAATCGTCAACGTCAGGTAAACGATCACGACCCCCAACACGTTGGGCACCAAGTGTCGGAACACGATCCGCCAGGACGACGCGCCGACCGTCTTGGCGGCTTCGACAAATTGCTCGTGACGCAGCGAAAGGATTTGGCCGCGAACCACCCGTGACATCGTCAACCAATAGATCGCACCGATCACGATGTAGAAAATGGTGATCTGATCAATCCCATACGACGCAAGTTCCTGCTTGACTGTTTCTTCGCCAAGGAACGTCACCAAGAAGATCACAACAAAGATAAACGGGATCGAATATAGCATGTCGACGAAACGCATCATCGCCGCATCAACGCGGCCGCCAAAGTACCCGGCGATCGCGCCATAGCTGACACCGATAATCAAACTGACCAAGGTCGCGACGATGCCGACGATCAACGACACACGCGCTCCCCAGAACACCCGGGCAAGCAAATCGCGGCCTAGCTTGTCAGTGCCGAACAGACTGGGAATCGCATAGTCGCCAAAGACTGCGACGCGAACCTTGCACATCCACCACGCGACGCCACCGAGGTTGTTCCACATTTGGTTGAACGGATGTTCGACCGCGATCCGTGACTCGATTTCATTAGAAAGCTTTTGCTGGGTCTCGAGATCCGTCGCTTCGATCAATTTCTTTTGTGTTCCCGCCAGCGATGCTTCGAACTTCGCCAATTCGCTGGTCAGTTTGCCGTCTTTGAACTTCAGCCCCGGACGACCACCCAAAACCACTGATTGCAAGTTCGGAGGCAGAAAACGCCGGTTGTTCAAATCCTTGTCGATCGGGCTTTGCAATGGCAACAGCGGCGTCATGAAGGCGGCCGTCGCCAGCAACACCAAACACCAAAGCGAAATCATCGCCGTGCGATTGCGACGCAAGCGGTTGAACGCGTCCTGCCAAAGCGAGACGCCACGGATTTCGCGGGACTCGGCCAGTAACCGCTCAAGAGCTTCTTCGGTGGCATTGCCGCCAGACCGGACGGGGCCGCCGGATGTGATGGAACTGCTCATTGAAGCTTCACCCTCGGATCGATGATCGCGTACGCCAAGTCGACCAAGGTATTCATCGCGAACAAGAGCACCGTGTAGGTCAAAACCATGCCCATCGCCAACGTGTAATCACGCTGCGTCGCGGCGTTGATAAAGTGGCTTCCCATGCCTGGCAATGCGAAGATCTTTTCGAGTACCAACGATCCCGTCAGGACACGAGCGACCGCCGGACCAAGGTACGAAACCACCGGCAGTAACGCCCCTGGCAACACATGCCGCATGATCACCGTTCGCTTGGGCAGGCCTTTCGCGAAGGCCGTTCGCACGTGATCGCGAGTCAACATTTCCAACATGCCGGTCCGCGTTAGTCGGGCGATGTACGCCGCCACGGGCAGCCCTAAACAGAACGCCGGCAACGCAACTTGGCTGAGCGTTCCCCAGCCGCCAGCCGGGAACAGCTGAATCATGAACACGAACAACAGAATCGCCAAACTGGCGATGACAAAGTTCGGGACGGCGATCCCAAACACGGCCGCCGCCATCAGCATCACGTCAGCAGTGGATCGCCGGTAAACGGCCGAAATCACGCCAGCGGTGATCCCAAAGATGATCGCAAACACGAGTGCGAAGATCGCCAATGTCACTGAAACCGGAAAACCTTCGGCGATGACTTGATTGACACTGTAGTCTTCTAGTCGCGTGCTCCAGCCGAGATCAAATCGGGTGACGACGCCAACCAAGTAATCCCAATACTGCTGCAGCGGCGGGGCATCGAGGTTGTACCGGGCTTTGAGCTGTCGTTCGATCGCCGGTGGAACACTCCGCTCGCCGCTGAAGGGGTTGCCGGGAACGCTCCGCATCAACACAAAGGACACCGTATAGACGGCCCAAAGCGTCAACAGCATCCATGACAGACGCTTCAATAGGTATCCGATCAAATCTCTCATTGCGTCGGCGTTCTCATTCCTGTGACGGTGCTTTCGGAGACGGGGCGTTCGACGCTGTTGATTCGTCGGCGTAGCGTAGGATCGACAGCGGGTGCAGGTCTTGTGCGGTCGGTGCAAAGTTCAGCACGTTCGGATTGCACATTTCCGCCGAGGTGTAGAAGTAGATCGGAATCACGGGCAGCTCCGTTGCCAGGATCTCTTCGGCTTGGCGGAGCAGCTCCAATCGTTTTGCAGGATCCTGTTCCTCGCCCGATTCCGCGATCAAGCGGTCGTATTCTTTGTTCGACCAGTTCGTATTGCTTTGCGGATTGCCAGTCACCCACAGATCCAGGAACGTGTTCGGATCGGGATAGTCACCGACCCAGCCATACCGCGCCATCTGGTAGTTTTCCATCTGAACGGTTTCGGTGAAGCTGCCCCATTCCATGTTTTGCAGCTCGATTTTGATGTTCAGATTGTTTTGCAGCTGCTGCTGAATCACCTCTGCGATCGGCCGGTGCGTTTCGCTGGTGTTGTACATCAGCGTCAGCTTCGGAAAGCCGCGACCGCCGGGAAAGCCAGCTTCGGCGAGCAGCTGCTTGGCCTTGTCGACGTCTTCGCCAAGGCCTTTGACGCCTTTGTAGCCGGCCAAGCCTGGTGGGACGACGCTGAACGCGGGCAGCTGTCCGGCCTTGGTGACCTCTTCGACGATCTGTCGCCGATTGATGGCCATGCTGAGCGCCTGTCGGACTCGGATATCGTCCAGTGGCGGGACGGCGTGATTGAGTTTGTAGAAATAGATCGACAACTTGGGTGCACTGTGAAAGTCATCGCGCTTGCGAAGCTCTTCGAGCACCGAGGTTGGCAAGTCATTGATCCATTGCAGCTGGCCGGTTTCGTACATGTTGAGCGCCGTGTTCTGGCTCTCAAGCGAGACGAAGTCGATCGTGTTCATTCCGACTTGATCGACGTTCCAATACTCCGAGTTCTTTTCCACGCGTACGCGGTCGCGAAGCCGGCGGAACTTCAGTCGAAACGGGCCGTTGGACACGATGTTTTCGGCCTTGGTCCACATTTGGGCGCCGAAGGTTTCGACGCATTCTTGTTTGACTGGATAGAGCGGATAGTAGGCCGACAGATACAAGAAATAAGGCACCGAGTATTCGAGCTGGACGACGAAGGTTTTGTCATCGATCGCTTGGGCCCCGCCCTCGTGCTTGAAATCGACCATCAAACCGTGCGTTCTGGTGATGGTGGAGTCTTCGCTGATTGCGGCCAGTGAACTGGCGAAGCGTTCTCGTTTGGGTGCGTGATCCCAGTCGGGCCGCCCGTTTTCGCCGAGCGGGATGATGTCGACTTCGTAGACCCAGCTCTCCTGCCAATCGAGTTCGGCGTTTTCGCGTTGTTCGTCGCTGGCGTCTTCTGGGAGCTCCGGTTCGGGTGGCTTGGTGATTTCGCGGAGCACGCCGTATTTCATCGTGCCGCGTGGGAAGTGCTTGATTGCAGCGTCACCGGTGGCTGTTTCGCCGGGACGATCCCACAGCTCGACTTCGACACGGTCACCGACGTTGACGATCGCGCGGTGATAGGCGTCGGCGAGGTGGACTTGGCTGATCAAGTAGCCGTATTCGCAGGCGGTCGCGGGATGCAGCATCCGCTGCCAAGACCAAGCGAAGTCGTGAGCGGTCAGAGGCGTCCCGTCGGACCAGCGGAGTCCTTCGCGGAGGTGGAAGGTGTAGGTTTTGCCGTCTTCGCTGATGTCCCAGGATTCCGCCATGGCGGGCTGAGGCGAAAGTGGCTGCAAACCGTTTTCCGGATCCGGCGGGCCTTCGGGCAGCATCCGGGTCAGGCCTTCGAAGATTTCGTAGATGATCCGGCTTTCGGGTTGCCCGGTCGCGCGGTGCGGGTCGATCGTTTTGGGATCGGTCCCGTTTTGGAGCGAGAAGTCAGCGGGAGGCACGCTATCGAGACGGGCCGCCCAGATGACGGCAAAGACAGCCACGAGAGCTGCAAAAACGACGAATCCTCGGCGAACTTCCGGAGCCACAGACGTGTCTCTTGTTGTTTGGACTTGGCGAGCTAGGCGGTACTCGGAAGTTTAGGCATTTTGGCAACCGTGACGCGAGAGCGATCCGAGCGGTTTATGCCTTGTGGCACGCAGAGCGTTACTCCACCGCCGAAAAGGTGTCAGGTACAATACTGTTCGGCGCAAAATTTGCGCAGTCACAATAGGACGGCCAGGGGTTTTGGGTGGAGTTGCGCGTCGAGCGATGACATGACATACTTGGTGGGTGAGACAATCATCTGACACCGCCGACGATTCTAGGAAGATCAACGCTTCGGACATCACCGGGCTAAAGTTCTTTCGAAAGGTCAAGCCGTTACTCGACTCCCTGCATGGCATCGGGGCCGCGAGAGACACCGCTAAGAA
>PPHI01000005.1 GCA_002901265.1 Rhodopirellula baltica
GGCTACGACTTGGGAAACCATCAGTTGACCCCAAACATCCGTCACTCGCCCTGCCAATTTTGGACGCACCGGTCTTGAAAACGCAATGGTCCGTCCAAGGTGACGAAAACCATGTGTTGGTTCCTGATGGCGGTAACGTCCAACCTCCCGCACCAGTGACGCGGCCGAGCGGTTTCCACTGGACGGCGCGTTATGGGCTCCCTGGTATGGTGCTGATTCTGATTTTCACGCTTGTCGGTATTTGGGGAATTCGAACCACCGGATGGAGACTGGTTGTGGGCTCTCTTTCGACAACCGTCGCGGTGTTGATTTCGTTGTACCTCGCCGGTTTGGCCTGGGCCGGAATCGGATCGCCTCAACCGTTGGAAATGAGTATCCCCGTCGTTTCCGCCGGAGAGAGTATTGTTCTTGAAGTCGCCAACCTGCCCAGCTGGACTGTCGATGTATCGTGGGTTGGCGTCGTGCTTGCCGCCGTTGGGTTGCTGATGCTTGCCGTCTGGTGCGTCAAACGATCTGACGGAACGAAATCCGCGCGGGAGCAATACCTGTCCGATGCCTACAAAATCGCGATCGTGTTGCTGGTGTCGTGCGGGATCTTGCTTCAAGGTGGCGGCGCACCATGGTTCTTCGCAATCTCCGCCGTCGCCTTGTTTGCGTTCGGATGGGTTCCTGCCGCCCGTAAGAACGTTCACGAAATCCAGAACTGGTTCAAGCTGACCGCTGATAAATTGCAACGGAACTCCAGCAAGGATCCGGAAAGCCCGTCAACGGGTGAAGGCGGATTGCCAACCGGGCTGCTGCTGGGCTTCCTCTTATTGTCGCTCCCGTCGTCGCATCTCGTCGCACAGGAATCGATGTCCTATCAAGCAGCGAGTGTGATTGAAGAGCACTGGAACGTTGACACGGCCGCGAATCGATTGACCGTCGACGTAACGATGGAGTTGGTTGGTAAACCCGGTGACGCATTTATCGTTTTGAAGTCACCCGCGATCCTGACAGCTTTCAAAAGCGACGAGTTGCGGATCAGCAAAACGGCTTTGGACGACCAATCGATCGCCTATGTCACCAGCTTGCCGATTTCCGACGAAGATGACTCGACCACGGAAAAGCGTCTTTCCGCCTCGCTGACCTATCAAGTTGATTCGGTGAATGCGACCAACGGGTTGCCGATTTTGACCGGGATGGCTGCCGTGCATCGACTGGACATCGCGATGCCCAAGTCGACTTGGGAAGTCACCAGCCCGGCGGCCGTTCGTATCGAATCAACTCCAGCAACGGATCAACCGAAGGTTCAGTTGTTGCTTGGCCCGAATGCCCACGATGCCTCGAGCGCCATCGTTTATTTGCGTCCGAAAGCACGCGATGTCTCTTCCGAAGCCACCGTCTTTTTCGTCGAAGCGACGGACCTCTATCTACCAGGTCCGGGTGTGGTCGACGGCAATCACCGATTACAAATCCGGCCGTCACAAGGACAACTCAATCAGCTGTCGGTTTTGGTGCCTGCCGGTTTGACGGTCAGCGATGTGGGTGGGCCGGTTCGATCTTGGCAGTTCGATGCCGAACAGCGACGACTCGCGATCCAGCTGGAACCGCCACAAGCAGCACCGTTTGCAGTTACCGTGCAAACACAGCGTGGTTTGGCGACCCTTCCCACGGATCTTGAGCTTTCGAATTTGCAGGTCGAAAACGCCGATGGCCAGATCGGTTTGTTGGGCATCGCCTTCGGTCCTGATGCACAACCCGAAGGACTGCAAACCGAACAGCTTTCGGCGGTCAACTTGAATGACTTCGACCTATCGATGCTGCCGGATACCCAATCCGTATTGCATCGCGTCTATCGGTATGGTGCCGAAGGAGGCAAGCTGACGTTGAACGTGGCGCCGGTGAAACCCGAGGTCCGTGTGATTTCCCAACAAGTGCTGTCCTTCGGTGACGAACGCATCGTGTTGTCGGTGGCTTTGAACGTCGAGATTTCACGTGCCGGGCTGTTCACATTGACGTTTCCGATTCCTGATGGAGTAGAAATCGAATCGCTGTCCGGGAACTCGCTCCACCACTGGGCCGAAGTCACAGAAAACGGACAGCGGCAAGCCGTGCTACACCTGAATGGAAAAACCATCGGTGCCCAACAATTCGCTATCACGCTGATCGGCAACACACCTGCTGACGTCACCGAATGGACGGTACCAAAGTTGGTGCTCAATCAATCGACGCGTCAAACGGGTGAACTGGTCGTTCGCCCAACCACGGGAATCCGCTTGCGGACGCTGGCGCGGGAAAACATTTCCGAGACCGACCCGCGATCGCTTGGCGGTGCGGGGCAAGGCGTGCTGGCGTTTCGCTTGTTGCAACGCGATTGGAGCTTGCAGTTGGGGATCGAAAAGCTCGCGCCCTGGATCACTGGCGAAGTGTTGCATGAAGTCAGCTTACGCGAAGGCCAGACACGTAGCGCTCTGATGGCGAAACTGGAAGTGCAAAACGCATCCGTACGCTCGATCCAAGTCGAATTGCCGGGCCTGGATGAAGACGAAATCAAAACGCTGCGGGCCGTCGGCGAAGCGGTCAGCGACTTCGTTCACATCGGCGACGAAGGCGACCTCTGGGAACTGCAGTTCAAACGACGAGTGGTCGGTGGAACCGAGTTCCGGATCGAATTTGAACGACGCGGTGAACGCACCTCGGGTGCGGAAACGCTGACGCCGATTCGCTTTCCGAGCGTCAAACAGCTGACCTATTATGTTGCCGTTCGCGCGGGAGGAAGGTTGGAGCTAGAGTCACCGAGCCTGCCGGATGGCTGGCAGCGTGTGGACTGGAATGCGATTCCGGCCGAGCTTCGAAACAGCGGAAATCGTAACTCGCCATCCCTCAGTTTCCGCGCCAACGTCGCTGATCAAACGATCCAGATCGCCGTCGCAAGGCATGCCCTGGCCGAATCATTGAAACTGCGTGTGGCCGAAGGAACGCTGACGACCGTACTGTCATCAACCGGCGATCAAATCACTGGAGTTGACTTGACGATGGACGTGATCCAGCGAAGCAGTTTGACCGTCGAATTGCCCGCCGGAAGTACGCTGTTCAATGTGTTTGTCAATGGCGAAAGCGTGAACTCGATTCGTCTGGGCGAGTCGTCCAGCACTTGGCAGTTCTACGTGCTGCCGGGACTTAGCGAGCGATCCGCGAACGTAAAATTCACCTATTCAGTCACAGGCAGCGGCATCAGCGATCTGCGTCTCACGTCACCGCTGCTGAACGTGCCACTGGAAAACATCCACTGGAACGTTGTCGCGCCAACCGGATTCGCTTTGGCCGACAATGGCGGCGATTTGGAACTGGTCGAAGAAGAACAGCAGCTCGAATACGATCGCGGCTCGTACTTGTCCAAAACCAGCAGTCGTCGGAACAAGCTCGCCGCACAAGCGACCCAGTTACTCGAACAGGCGAACGAGTTCCTGCAAGCCGGGGATCAGGCAAAAGCCAGTTGGGCACTCAATAGCGTCGCCAACCAATACGCTCTTGATGCGGCGTCAAACGAAGACGCTCGGGTTCAGCTGGAAAAGGTTCAAACGCAACAGGCGATCGTCGGTCTGAACACCCGCCGTCAACGGATGTACCTGGACAATCGCCCCAGTGAAGGGTTTGCGTTCGATAATAAACAGCTACGCGATGCGGCAGCGATCAACCCGATCCTGCAACAGAACGAGTTGAATTTCCGCCCCCAGCAAATCAGCGAGTTGCTTCAAGGCAATACGCTGGAAGACAACGCGGTGCTGAGTCAGATCGCGACGCGGTTGGTCCAACACCAGCACGGCAGCGAGCCGGCACCACAAGCGATCACGATCAGTTTGCCGGAAGAGGGAACGATGTACCGTTTTAGTCGCACGGTGCAGGTCGCCGAAAGCGAAGCGTTGGCGTTGGAACTGGAATTTGAACGTCAGTGGGACCTTCGTCCATGGCAAATTGCCAGCTTGCTCGGCCTGCTGGCGATGCTAGGCGTGGCGTTCGCGTTGTTATCGTCGCGACGACCAAGCGAACTCGCGTGATCAACCCTGATTCCGCGAAGTGATCATGTCGCGGTACTCGGGAACCGTTTCCAGCAGGATCTCAGAGATCTGCTGACGAAGTTTCGGTGAGAGATGTTGGAACTCTTTGGCTTGGTTCTGTCCTTCAAGAACCGCTGCCAACTTTTCCAGCGTCTCGTGCCGAACGAGGTCAGGGAGTGCAGCAAACGCGTCAGAGTAAATCAAGTAGCTACACGGATATTCCAGCAAACGCGTTTGCAAGTTCAGCTGACGAAGCGATCGCCCTTTCGAATCGACAACACCGCGACTTTGAAATTCATCGGCGAACGACGTGTTGCCGCTGACCGCGTCGGTCAATTGGAACTCCTCACCAAACAGCATGTAGTAGACGAGGTCTTCGGCGACCGCGCTGATCCGCCTCTTGGCGCTATCGCTGACAAAACCTTCCGGGCGTTCCAGCAGTTCGTTCATTTGAAACGACTGATGCAGCGCCAAACGGGTTTCAAAATTGGCAGCCGCTATCGCGTTGTGCATTTGCGTTTGATGCTCAAGGACCATCAATGCGACGATATCGCTGTTGGGGCTCACATAAGCATCGGTGCGGAAGTAATCAGACAAATCGGTTTCGTTCGCACCGGCACTGCGATCAAATTCCATCTCATCGGTTCGGCAAATGGTGTTTCCCATGTGCCGCATCGTTCCGTGATTGCCGGTGACGTACCAACCGCCCCAACGATCATGAAACTTGCTGGTGTGGTCCGTCGTAAAGCTGCCGCTGCCTAGCTTGGGACGACCCGCTGCATCGGGGAAAACACTCCGGACTAAGTATCCGGGGATGTCTTGTGTGCGACTCGATGCATGGCAAGACAAACAACCGCCTCGATCACGTACGATGCGCGGTCGCTCTTGTTCGGTTTGCTTCAGCGTATAAAACGTCGCGCCTTGCCTGGGGTCTGTCGCGGCGATTTCAATGACATCACCGCGTTGACAGAACCCGACGTAGACATCGTCGTTGAAGTACAACGCTCGAGGACGCCGGGGCGAAATCTTCGAAAGCTGCAAACTTGTTTTCGAGAACACCAGCGACTGCGAACTCTCGGAAATATCCAGGGCTTCAAGAATCGATTTCAGATACCCGAATTGCGAGTCGTACTTGAGTGTCGCTTCGCCTGACTCGATTTTCTCAATCAAGACCGCGACACGATCGTGAACCTCGGCGTTCAGATAGTCGATCGGCGGCTGTTCGTAGGTGACACGCTGGGCGCTCGCAGGAGACTCGCCGAACATCAGCAGTGACAGAGCACCCGCCAGCGAAACGCTCGCCTTGAAACGAGCTACTAGCGATCGTTTGTGTGCCATCATCGAAAAACACCTCGGACGCTGTCGAACCGATTTGCAATCACCCGCGCGAACCGCTAGGCTAAATCTACACCAAACGGTACACATTCGATTCCGCAGCGTCAAGCGACAGCCCGTCGCAGCCTCGGATACTCGATCAGGCGGGCCAAAGACATGCTTTCCAAAACAGCTGAATACGCGTTGCGTTCGGTCGTTTGCTTAGCGAATCGGCGCGGTGAAGCGGCTTCGGCGGACAAGCTGGCCGCCGAGACGAAAGTGCCGCGGCGCTATTTGACACGCGTCTTGCAAGACTTGGCCGCCGGAGGGCTGGTGGGGTCGCGTCCGGGCCCTGGCGGTGGCTACGTGCTTAGTAAGCCGATTGCCGAAGTGACGATTCTGGACGTCGTCAACTTGGTCGATCCGATCGAGCGAATTCGCCAATGCCCACTCGGTTTGAAAACGCACCACACGCTTTGTCCGCTGCACGCGGAACTTGACCGAGCCTACGCGCAGGCCGAACAAGCATTCGGAAACGTCACCCTGGAAGACCTTTTGAATTCAACCACCTCGGTCATTCCGCTTTGTGAATCGATTTCCGAGTAGTCGCCAAGTGGTCCGCATGGTTCTGTGATGCTAGATGTCACAGGTGCCTTCGTAGTGACAGACGACGATACGACCGCCGTTGGTTGATCGAACTTTGTATTCAAACTTGGACTTTGTATGAGACGCCGCTTGCCGATCTCTTGAGCGTGGCCCGCCGCGTTGCCAAATATCAAAGGCGACCCGGCTGATGTACTTGGCATTCGGGCCGCCGCGTGCGAATTCGGCTTGGCGATTGTGCAAGTCACTTGCCAACATGATCAGCTCAGAACGCGTCATGCAAATCACAGAGCTGACATCGACGCCGCGCCGCTGGAAAACAACTTCCGCTTTCTTCTTGTTGAGTTCGCTGCCGACGAAGATGTGGTTCTTCCAAAAGTTCGTCGAAAAATATGTCTGTGCGTCGGCCGGATTGAATCGATGTTCCACGTCGCTGATTCCAGTAAACAAGATCTGGTTTGCAAGGCTGCCATTGTATCGGCAGAGTGCCTGAATGTCCGGAAGAAGATTCGAACGCCCCCTTCGTATCGCAGCACACGATGTAAACGCTGCGTGATAGACTAGCAGTCTTCCCAAGCTCTCGCCCGCCTCGCGAATTCCCGCCTCACAACAAACGTGATCAATAATGCGTCCAATGCAAACCACTTTGTTGGTGTTACTCGTCCTGACTCTTCCCTGCGTGGCGAGTGCAGACACATCGAACGCTAAACGTCCCAACGTGATGGTGTTCTTGGTGGACGACATGGGAGTGATGGACACGTCAGTCCCAATGTTGGTCGACGAGAATGGCGTGCCAAAACGCTACCCACTTAACGACCACTATCGCACGCCGACCATGGAACGGCTTGCGAAATCGGGAATTCGATTCAGCCAGTTTTATGCGATGAGCGTCTGTTCGCCGACGCGAGTCAGTCTGATGACGGGGCAGAATGCGGCCCGGCATCGCGTTACCAATTGGATCAATCCGGAAACAAACAATGGCGGAAAAAATGGTCCGCCGAATTGGAATTGGGCCGGCCTCGATCGCAGCGATGTGACCTTGCCAGGATTGCTACAAAAGCAAGGCTACACCACCATCCATGTCGGCAAAGGACACTTCGCGGCGGCCGATCATGAAGGCGCCGACCCCAGCCATCTGGGTTTCGACATCAACGTCGCCGGTGCCGCGTTCGGCGCACCAGGCAGCTACTATGGCGAGAAGAACTATGGCTTGGGAACCAAACGTGAAAACCACGCGGTTCCTGGACTTGAGCAGTACCACGGGACAGACACGTTTTTGACTGAAGCGTTAACGATCGAAGCCAAGAATCGCGTTTCGGAAACGGTTGAAAAAGGGGAACCGTTCTATCTATATTTTGCCCAATACGCCGTTCATGCGCCGTTTGATTCCGATCCAAGGTTTGCCGACCACTATCGCAACTCGGGCGTCTCGCCACAGGCTCAAGCATTCGCGACGTTGATCGAAGGCATGGATCAATCGCTCGGTGAAATGCTCGATCACTTCGAAGATTGGGAATCGCCGAGGACACGCTCGTGATCTTCTTGGGCGACAACGGCAGCGACGCGCCGCTCGGACACCAACACGAAGTCGCTTGTGCGGCGCCCCTACGCGGTAAGAAAGGCGCCCACTACGAAGGCGGCATGCGCGTGCCGTTCATTGCTTCCTGGGCGAAACGAGATTCCACGAACGCATTTCAACAACAACTCCCAATTCCGGCGGACACCGTTCAAACTCAGGTCGCCAACGTGACCGATGTCTTTCCAACACTTGTACAACTGACAGAAGCTGATGTACCCGCTGGTCATACCGTTGACGGCCTGCCCTTGCAAACGCTGCTGACGGGACAATCCGATAGCACGCACCCACAGCAGTTCTTGATGCACTATCCACACGGTGTGCATCGCAGCAACTACTTCACCGTTTGGCGCAGCGGCGACTGGAAAGCCATCTTCCACGCGTTTCCAGATCAATACGCGAAAGAGAAACGCATCCAAAGCGACAGCCACGTTCAACTGTTCAATCTCGCCAGTGACCCCTTCGAACAGAACGATTTGTCGGAATCTCAACCGCATATTCTGGAACAGATGATCCAAGAAATGGGTGAGCAGCTCGAACGACATCACGCGGTCTATCCGGTCGATGACAAGGGCAACGAGGTCCGGCCAAGCCTGTAGCTCGTACCACTTGGCTATTGCCTATGCTACTGTCTCGTGACCGCTGTCGCCAAATAACTCACACGTTTAAGATCGGCAGTGATCAAGACAGCGTCAGTACGCTTCTGCCCTTCGACTCTCCCCACCGATTTGACAATGTCCCAAGGCGACCTCGCTTCCGCACCGACGACCGATCCCGCGCTTCTCCTTCGCTATCGGGATCGACAATACGCCGCCGACATGATGGCAGTCGCGATCCTGAAGCTGAACCTCTTCACGTGGATTGATGGTCAAGGCTCCGTCACAACAGCGCAATTGGTTTCGCATTTCAATTTTGCCGCGCGGCCGCTTGATGTCTTGCTAACGCTTTGCCGTGCTGGCGGATGGCTGGTGTCCGAAGGTGAAACGCACCGGCTGACCAAGATGGCCGAAGAGCACTTGGTCGATTCCTCGTTGTACTTTTTGGGACCGTATTATCAGCCCATTGCCGATTCGCCGATCGCACAGGGCTGCATGCAGGTCCTGACGCAGAACAAAGCGGCCAACTGGCAAGCCAAGGACGACACCAGCGATTGGCACGAATCGATGATGGACGATGCGTTCGCACAGAGCTTCACCGCGCTGATGAATTGCCGTGGCGTCGCGATGGGCCAAGCCATGGCAGCTGCCCTTGATCCCTGGATGCAAGACGTCGAGACATTGCTGGATGTTGGAGGCGGTTCAGGAATTTATTCATCAACCCTGGCCAGTCGGTTCACATCGCTTCGCGGGGTTGTGTTCGAGCAAGCTCCGGTCGACGCGATCACTCGTTCAGAAATCGAACGTCACGGTTTACAAGATCGGCTTTCGGTTCAAACCGGTGACATGTTCAAGGACGCTTGGCCCGAAGCGGACTGTATCCTCTTGTCGAATGTCCTGCATGACTGGGACTTTCCCGACGTGCGCAAGCTGATCGAGAAGTGTGCATTGACGCTGAAAGTCGGTGGCAAAGTCATCGTTCACGAAGCCTTCTTAAACGACGCGAAGGATGGCCCACTCCCAGTTGCCGAATATTCGGTGTTGTTAGCGAACATCACGCAAGGTCGGTGCTACAGCCCAGCCGAATACGGCAAGATTTTCGAAGAGCAAGGCTTCGAATGCGCCCCCTACGTCGACACCCTAGCCGACCGAGGCTTCTTTGTCGCAACAAAGAAGGCTTAAAGCGAACCACCGCCGGCCCCTCCGGGGCGATGACGTGGTTCGCGTCGTAATCTCGGGGCTGACACCCCGAGCTACCCACGCGGACTCCTCCGGAGTCAATCCTGCCGACGCGGAATTGGCCGGTGGTGGCGCATCAGAATTGTTTGATGTACCTGCAGAGCTTTTGTGTTCCGAGGCAGCCGAATTGCAATTTCGCACCGTATTCGGACGTCGTTCTGTTGAGACCGATCTTTGAATCAAAACTCGCACGCCCCGGAGGGGCCGGCTTTGGTAGCTCGGGGCAGCAGCCCCGAGACTAATCGCTCACTATGCGTTCGCCCCGGAGGGGCCGACGTCGCCACGGCCGTTTCGACGACTTTCGATCCTTGCGATCGACACGATCAATGCCAAATACATCGCCGCGGCACGTTTCCTGAAACACCACCCGGTGGGTGTTTTCGGCGAGTCACTGATCGATGTGATCGGTCATGGCGCGGTGGTGTATTGTTTTAACCTTTGCCGGAGAGCGACGTCTTTGGGTGGATGCAACAGCAACAGGAAGCTTGCACGCTTCGTTGCTTCGTCCGCTTCGCCTGCTTCCTGGAGCCATTCGATCGCATTGAGCTTGGCTTGGTACCATCCATAGCTGCGAATCTTTTGTGACGCAGCGCGGCGTTCGGCAAGTTCAGCTGCGGCTCGTTTGGCTGCGGTCGAGTTTGAACTGGCTAGCACGCGCAAGATGTCATCGGCTTGATCATTCGTCGTCGCGGCATCAACTGCCAAGTCCTTGAGCCGGTTGATGGATGCGTCATCACCCTCGTTCCAAAACGTCGCGATTGCGGATTGGACGGCGGTCGCGCCCGGCCATTGGGCAAGTGCTTGCGCTGTCGACCGCGCGTCACCTGCACCAATTCGAATATCACGTTCCAACCGCCAGCGTCCACGTTTCACGCGATCTGCCGATACATCATCAAATTGCAACTTCGCCGCTTCGCCAGATCGCAATTTGTAGAGCGTCCAGACAAACCGGTCATCGCCCATCTGTGAATCAGGCTCCGCAAACTGGAACGTTGCCGGTTGATCGAGCAACAAGCTAACGACTCCAATGAACGGCGATGCGTTCTCTTCGCTTGCCGACGTCAGCTCTGACAGGACAGCATTCAACCGGTCAATTGACGCGGTACACGTTTCAGAATCTAAGCCTGACAGGTACTCGAACCATGTTTCCTCGACAAGCGATGATGCGGCTGCGTCCGGACGCAGGGTTAGCCATTGCAACGTGAACTCCGCGGCGGACTCATCCCGATCGGTTTGGCGATACAGCTTGCAAAGCCATTCGGCAATCGCGGGCGTCTTTTCGTGTGTTGGCCAAGTCTGCGTGATGTCGGTGAGCAGCGATTCCAGCAACTCGAACGGAGTCTGCGAAGACTTGTCAGCAGGCAACTTCGCGGCAAGCAACGCAGCCTGTGTCATCAATTCAAATGCGGTCGGCTCGTTCGGAAATTTCATCGCAACCAGGCGTAGCGTATCAATCGCGTGGCGAGGCTCGCTAGCTTTGATTGCTGACGCTGCACTTTTCGTCGCGTATGGAATCGCCGCTTCCGCATTTGAGACGGATGCCGCATCGCGGAGTAAGTTCGCTGCCCGAAGGTAATCGCCACGTCGCAACCAGTCTTCTCCTTGAGCCGCGATCACGGCTGGCGACATCGACTTTGGATTTGCAGTTGCGTCGTTTCCGCCAATAGACTTTGCGTGCCGGACGATCAACGCCTCCGCTCGTCGCCGTGCGAATGCCCCACCATGCTGCTCGATCGTCGCCAACCACTTCGACGCCATTTCGCCGCTTTCATCTTTCGCCAGCAGCATTTCTAACTTGGCAAAATCCAATTCGATTGATGTCGCGGCCGTAGGTGCAGCAACCAACCGTTCTGCTTCATCAACGTCTTTGTTGTTCAACGCGATCCGGACCTGTAATGCCCGCAGTGTTAAATCGTCACTCGGTTGATTGACATCCGTCAGTTGTCCAAGTTCACGCTCGGCTTCTCGCGAATCACCACTTCGCAAGAGCGATTCAACCAACAGAATCCGCGTGATGCGTTTGGCGGGGACACCATCGGGTAATTGACGAAGTGTTTCGGTTGCAACACCGGTCGCATTTGCGGCAGCGGCAGCGAAATCGTTGCTGCCGCGGTCGAACAGCTCGGTTTGCATGATGGCAAGCGAAACTTGCTGCATCGCAAGCTCACGAATGAGCTGTTGCCACTGATCCGATTCAATTTCGGGTTTCGGAGTTGTGTTGGCGAGCGTCCAGCATTCTTTGGCCGACCGTTCCAGACCACTTGCCTCGTATTCCAAACGACTGATCGCTCGCAAGAGTGTGTCGTCGTTAGGATCCGTCTGCGACGAAATCGAGGCTACCAGGATTGCGGTACGGAGGACTCGCGTGGATGCCGTAATGCGGTCCGCGATCAAAAATGATTGCGCGTGAAAGCCGGGGTTGGCTTGCAGGTACCGATCGATCGGCTGGTTGGTATTGATCAACGCCTGCTGGAAAGTCTCGTTTAGGTCTGAAGCACGAGAGTCATAGAGCGATGCAGAAGCCTTTTCGGCAAGCACGATCGACAAGCGACCGATCCAACGAGCATGGGCGAGGGTGCTGTCAGGGTTCTGCTGAAGTTGTCGTTGGCAAATCCAAATCGCGTCATCGACCTTTCCAGCATCGACCAGTGAATTGCAAAGGTCTTCGAAGATGCGATCGGTATGCCGTGTCGCTGCACACACAGAAATAGTCGACGTCAATTGCCACAGGATCGCGACGATGAAAACCGTTCGGAAGCATTGCCAGATCAAGTCACACCCCTGCGCTGATTAACTGTTCGAGACGGCAGAGTGAATTGGCGGCCCTTTCCAATCGGGTCTCCCAATGTCGCCTTTCGCTCCGCGAAAGTAGCGTTCTCGCCTTGCTCGCTTTCCACCGTCCCGATTTCGCCTCCACAGTCACATCAGCGGACTTGATTCATTGTCGCCTTTCGCTCCGCCGAAAGTAGCGCTCTCGTCTTCCAGAAGCTTCGTGCCCCATCAGGCTACCCACCCGCCAACAATGCCTGGTCATTCCGTCGCACACGCACCAAGATCTAATATGAAAATTGCACTCACAGGTGCCACTGGATTCATCGGCCGCTACATCGCCGAGCACCTTGCCGGTCAGGGGCACTCACTGCGTTGCTGGGCTCGTCCATCCAGCGATATCAGTGGTTTCGACGCAATCAGTGATCTCGAATGGATCGAAGGCGAGTTGGGCGAAGTCGACAGTGCAAAGAAGCTCGTCGAGGGCTGCGATGCGGTCGTGCATGCCGCGCTGTATCGCGCCGGATCAAACTTTGCGGGTGGCGAAGGCGATGTGATCGAATTCGTCGACAAGAACGTGCTGGGGACGTTGAAGTTGATCGAATCCGCTCGTTCGGCAAAGGTCAATCGCTTTGTCGCGTTCTCCACCTGCGCCGTCCACGACAAAATTTTGAACGACCGCCCGCTCGATGAAGCTCACCCGTTGTGGGTGAAGAGTCACTATGGCGCCCACAAAGCCGCCATCGAGAAGTTTGTCCACAGCTATGGGTTGGGCCAAGGTTATCCGATCTGCGCGATCCGGCCGACAGGAGTTTACGGCGTCAATCGACCAGTCGAGCAAAGCAAGTGGTACGACTTGGTCGCTGCCGTTGTCCGAGGCGAGTCCGTCGACTGTACTGGTGGCGGCAAAGAAGTTCACGTCGCGGACGTCGCCAAAGCAGTCGGTATTCTGCTCACGGTCGAAGGGATCGCTGGCGAAGCGTTCAATTGCTACGACTGTTACATCTCCAACTACGAAGTCGCAACCTTAGCCAAGGAGCTGTCGGGCAGCAGCAGTCAAATCGACGGTGAACCGAGGCAGCCCAAAAATCAAATCATCACCGACAAGATCAAACAGCAAGGAATGCAATTCGGAGGGCAAAGCCTTCTAAAGCAAACCATCGCCGAACTGGTCAAGCACGCTACTTGCTGAGTAAGGTTTCGTAGTGCAACGAAGTCTGTGTGCAATCGCACTCGGTGGCAGCGGAGCAAATCCACCTCGCCCATCACGCAGTCAACGAGTCATGCGCAAACGCAGTGCGAATAGTATCGAGGCATCGGGATCGTTGATGTGCGCCAAACATCGAAAAAGCAGAGCCACTGTTCGACCAGCAATCACTCTGCCGAAGGCCTGGCACACCATAGCCTATGGCATCGCCATAGGAAGTCGATTCCACAGGTGACGATTGGCCGGAGGTCGATTTCACCTCTGTTTGACGCGACCTGTGAGCAGGTTCTGGGCAATCTGGATTCGAAACGAATCAATTGAGACGGCAAAAAGTGAGCCGCCATAATCAGCCAAGCGAATCCCAAGCGTAAAGCGATCACCCAATTGGTGATCAACGGGCTTATTGAACAGAGGGCTTGGGCTTCGGCTCGCAAGCTCGCGAAGTCAAATTCGTACTGGTTACCCGCAGTTTTGGAATCGTCGGGAGCTAAGAAGTTGGGTTGCGAAATTCCGCAGGCGTTTATTGCAGCCGTGTTCGGCAACCCAAGCAACATGATCCCGTGTGAGGTCATCATGGTCAAGCAATTGCTGAATTGTAGTAGCGTCGTTGAACGCACATATTTCTTGAAAGACGGAACCCGTCAAGCCCTCGCAAGTTAGGCGGCGACCGATCAGGATGCGGTCAATCACAACTCTGAAGCTTGTGTGCTGGCCATAGCCGGATCGGTCGCGCAACCATCGCAGTTGTGATTCAGTAAGCAATTCGCTGTGGACCAAATCGAACGCACGATTGAGTGACAGGTCGCACTCGTCAGGCCCAGCATCGGTAAGTGCGAGTAGATCGTGAAATGTTTGATCAGAGATGGCGTCACAGCGATTCAAGTATTCGCGAAACGCTGCGCAACGGTAGTGTTCAGTGTTTTTGTCTTCGGATGTCTCGAACGCAGCGATTTGTTGCCGAAGGTCAGCTTGCGTCACGACACCGAGGCGTAGCCATTCCGTGGTATATCCAAAGTGATCCGCGATAGATTCGGGAGATGTCATACGCACAGTCTATCGGGTAGCGTCGGCGGTAGCGGGGCCGCCGCCAAAAACTATGATTTCAAAACCCGCGTGATCGGTGACTCCCCATCACCGGTTTGTTCGCCGCCGTTTCTGGTGCGTCGGTCTTCATTTTCCGTCTGGCGTCCCCTGGGGGCTATTACATGCCTTTGAAAGTTGTCCAGAAGTCACCGTAGTATCCGCAGATTACAGGTGAGTGGTCGTCGGGGAAACCAGCAGACGCAAGTCCAAATTGGTTACGGGCATCGTCATAAAAGATGATGTATCCGTCACCCTCAGGCAGTTCGCGTAGCACGATCCAGACTTCAACTGTTGTGTCTTTGATTTTACCGTTCCGAACCAATCGAAGAATCATTTTGGTTTGGGACGGCGCTACAATCGCGGATCGTAGATTGATGAGATGCGAATTCGTTTCGTCCCAACGTTCGGCAATTTGATCGACAACGAGTTTGTGAACGTCTCGTGCATTCATGTGAACTTCATTAGATCAGTAGTCAGGGTACCTATTGGCGGCGTTACTTGAGGCGGCGAATGATTTCGATCACGTGGCCGCAGCAAACGACTGACCACTTCATTGAACACAATTCGGCGGCTAACTTGCATCGATTGGTTCCCGGCGTCCCCACGACAACAGCCTGCAGTTCGCCGTTCACGGAAAGTTTACCCGATCGGCATTGCGAAAGGTAACGAGTAGGGAGGTTGCAATCGGAACGTCAGGCATCGGATTGCCTTCAATCGTGCTCGTGCTTGTGCTCAGCAACGCGGTGCTCGTACTCGCAATCGGCTGCCAGGCATCGGCTTGTCTTCATCGGCCGTGCCCTGATCAAACCGTAACATCAAGAGCGATCAATAGGAAACAGAGGTTCCGTGACTTCCGCTGGGTGAAATTCGCACGCCAGTCAGCAGCACTGACGAATTGCGTTGGTCATTAAGGTCACATTGATGCGTGCGGAACCCAGCGGCTTTTCGCGAACTCGATGAATCGTCACGCTTGCCGCCTATCCAATTGACTTTTGACCTCAAACGATCGCCTGGCTACCCGTCATCCTCAGTCTGGTTGTCCGCCTCCGGCTTGACGATTCGCGCACCGCAACGATCGCAAGACGCGTCCGATTGCAACGCAGCACCGCAGTGACTACACGATAGAATATGATCGAAAGACGAACCCGAAACACGTCCTTCGTAATCAAATCCACCGTTTCGTTTTAGAAGACGGATGATCTCAGCGAGCGACCGGAACAGTAACCAATGTAGAAAGGCACCGAAGGTGGTTAGTGCGGCGGAGTAAGGTTCGCCTGACATGCCCATCCAGATCGATGCAGCCACGCCGAGAAAAAGTATCATCAGTGCAGCAAAATCAAGGATGGATTCGATCGCAATCCCGTTGATGCGTCGACGTTTCGAAATCGCGTTCGCGGTAACATTGTCACCTCCGTATGACCCAGGTCGCGGATTCCGGCAATTTGAACAGATATTGACGCCGAGTTCAGTTTCAGAATTACAAGAAGGACAAATCCACGGCATTGCGTCGGCGTCAGTTTGGGGGTGTAACTGTTCGGCAACGACCGGTGTCACCTGGTATAGAGATAACGATTCTACAATCGTGACGCGGGTGCTTGCTATGGTTCCCTTGATCGCTTCGACGCGGCTTACCCGTTACGGAAGAATTCTTGCCAGAAAACGTTTGAGTACGGTTCATCATTCAAAAATGCAATGACGGGACAGCGTCCCATGCACCAGTGCAAACGTAGATTGGCTGCAAAGTCTCGCTTACAGCTAGAGTAGTTGCATCGGGTTCACCGTTCGCTCGGACTCGGCGCCGCATTCGGGCGTGCGATTGGAAACAATGGTCTCGAGTTCGCGCGCTTTCGGATGTTGCTCAAGCTTGGCGTTCGTCGTGACGAAGCGATCTCACACGGTAGCAGTTGCCGCGGGCCTTGGGTGATGTCCTCGAGTGCAACGATGGATGTCGCGATCTCGATCGACTCTCTCTGACAGCAACGGCTAGGGAGCCTTGACGAGACTTGGAGCAAGTTTGCTTCCAAGAAACGAACCGCCGCATGCGGACTCGCATGTCCGGTGGTGTGACAGCGTCCCGGGCAACCGGGCCCCTGTCTCAATTAGGATTTTTACATAGTCCCGTTTGCGGTTGAAAAAGACGAACAGATGACCGGAGAACAGGTCGACTTTGAAATGCTGCTTGACGATGCCAGACAAGCCGTTGAAGCTCTTCCTCATGTCGGTCGGTTCGGTGTGAATGAAAATCCGAGTTGTCGGTGCGAGGGCAATCATTGAGCGACCTCGGAGAGCGACCGAACGACATTTCTGATCAGGCGACACTGCTGCCGATCGGATGCCTCTGCATCAAGTCGCAGTACCGCGCCGCCGGGCAGTTCGATCCTCAGGTCAATGGCTTGCCCTTGCTCATCAAGCCGATGCCCCTGAAGTGCAGCGTGTGGCAGTTCGACGGGCATGAAAGCGCCGGGTTGGTCATCGCGGTCCTCTTCTGCAAACCTTCGTCGCCACTGGTAGAACGAGGCAACGCTATAGCCTTCGAGTTGGCAAAAATCAGCAACGGTCAACTCAGACTTTTCAAAGCGACGGATCCGCTCACGCCACTGCTGAGTAAGTTCTGGGCAGGAAGTTCTCGGCACAGGTTTCTCCACGAAAAGGAAGGAAACCCACCAAGCTAACACACCTGTCTACACGGGCAGATAGAACGCTTACGTCTCAATCATGGTTATGTCCTACTGAAGGTAATGACCAAGATCCATTGCTGAATGAAAAACACCCAACACACGAATTAAATCTTCCGATGTAACCAGGTAGGGTATGCGGTAATGCCCATAAAGAATCTCACGGACTCGCGATCCACAATCGGCTCATAGCGCTGCCCTAGGCGAGGTTGCGATGATAAAAGCTGGATGTTGTGATAGATTTCAACCACAACTTTTGCGGCCGCAGTGGGATTGTCTTGGGCAATATAGTCATGAACGGACCGCAACCTACGTTCAGCCTCTTCAGTCCACTCTATTTCTGCCATGTGCTGATTCGTTGGCGAATTTCAGCGTTTGAAACGGTGCGTCCGGAGTCGTTGTCGGCCAACCCCCGCCGAACCATTTCCGCATAGGCAAGTTCCCGAAGGATCGCCTGGAAGCTAGCGTCCGACGGTTGCCGAGCGATAATATCGGCGGCCGCATCCCTATCGGACTTCGGTGCAGGAAGAGAAGTTGACATGGCGAGGCCTCTTGTGGGTGACAACCACCTTCTAGCACTTTGCATCTCTGCAGAACAGAGTTCGTTGGCAATTGCCGATGGCATAACAATGTCGATCACGTGGCTGCCGCAAACGACTGACCACTTCATTGAACACAACATGGCGGCTCACCTGCATCGATTGAATCCCGGTGTCTCCACGACAACAGTTTGTAGCTCGCCGCCGCTGACACGTTTACTCGATCGACACTGCGAGGGCTAACGAGTGGCGAATTGTCCGTCGGAACGTCAGGCGTCGAATTGTCATCAATCGTGAATCGTGCTCAGCAACGCAGTGCTCGTAATCGCAATCGGTTACTTGGCGTCGGATTGTCCCCATCGGCCGAGTCGACCGCGCACTAATCAAGCCGTGATATCAAGAGCGACTACCAGGACACAGAGGCTCCGCGAAATCGAATGGGCGAGATCCGAGCGCAACAATCAGCAGCATTGAATACAGGCGTCGGTCATTGCGATCGCAACTATCAGCGCGAACGCCACGGGTGACGCGGTCGGCGGGAGTCATCAATCGCTTCAAAAACAACGACTCGCCTACTCGTCGTGTATTCGATGGTTCCACCTTTCATTGCGCGTCCATAAAGGTCTGCATCCGGTTTGTGGACACGTACATCAGCAGCCAGCTGGCCAAGTTCAACGCCAGCGCTGACCGCCATCGCATTTTTATCCAACGGACGCCGGCGAGCAAATTTAGACCGCTAGAAATGAGGAGCGAAGAAGCTATTCCAATCGTGAGAAGCCAAAGTGAAGTATCAAGCGGGTGATCTGCGTTCGAGATGAACATCTGCACGATCCAGAAGACGAAGCCTGTCAAGAGCAACAAGCCGAAGAGCCAGCTAAGTCCCGTGGGCAATACGCGCAAACGAAAATATCGCGTGCCCGTCCTGGAATCGTCTGAAAGAGACTCCGCTGCGTTGTCGGTTATTGGTTCGTAAGGATTGAGCATGCCAATTTGGTGGAACGTCGGACATCACCGGGAACGGACGAAAGAGTCTCCACTTCAGAAACCGCGCAAGCCGTTTTCGCGTGCACGGCATGGTTACACCCTCCTCGACCACATCCGCAACGCTAGCGTTCGGAGAGCACAGAACAGTATAGACGGCAACGCAAGTACGCGATCGCGAGTCAATCCAAAGAATGTTACGGCAGAAACAAGGCTAGCAATCACAAACGGTCGCGTTAACGCATCGCGGTCTTGCTGCAGTGGTGTCAGTCCGGGAATCGACGAGACGGCGAGCGGTGTAAGTGTCATAGCAAGTAGTCCTGCGACACACAGCAAAACGATGAGATCAGTGCCGTAACGCAGGTATGGGAACTGAACGATCGGCCGGAACAAAAGTGCCACAGAAAGATAGTTGACGGGAATCGTAATTAGCAGGAATGCTAACGCGAAGATTCCATATCCAATCGGCATGTCTCTCGCGTGAGGATGGCGGTTGCGAATGTCCTCGATGCCGCCGCCGATGAGCAGTGAGTAGACAAACGCCCAAACGATTGGCGTTAGAGCAATGGCCCACGCAGTGCGCGGGGTTCGACGGGATTGGGAAATCGTCGCTAGGTCAGTTCCAGTAGTCGTTGGATCGTAGTGGGCATTCAACGATTAAGATCAGTGGCGTAACGGCGGCCATAACCCAGTCGCCGAGGTTGATATTGATGTAACTAAACTTGCGATCGGCGACTTGGGTTCATGGCTTGGTTCTGCCTTCTTTGAATTCACGATAGGCCCAAGAATCAAAGACCTCGTGCGTACCACGGAAGTCCGCATACAGTTCGATAAATTTACGAAAGGTCGTTGCGAGTGGAATGGTCTCGTCAGTTTCCAGAACCCGCCAAGCCGTCGCGCCATTTGGTTTGATGAAGACGGCGTCTCCATTCAATGCGTGGTATAGAAGCGTAGCCTCTTTCCAGTCTTCAAGCGAGTTCTCATCAGCATAACCGAATTCCTCGGTGGTTGGCCAATGGTCGTACGCGAATTGACCGGCCATCTCGATTTCTTCACCCGAACCTGCAAATCGTTCCAAAAACTCAGACATCGTTGATCGCAGTGATTCGTCAAAGAACTCGATGCGTTTCAGGACGATTTCCTTAGCAGGTGGCCGCGCGATGTAGATCGCATCGTACTGAGGCATGTTCGATTTAGCATCCACGTATTGCCGAACACATCTCACATGCCCACGCCCGGATGCGAAAGCAACCTGAACCGGTACAAATCCTGTCATGCGTTTGACGAGAGGCGCAAGTTTAGGATCGTCGGATTTCAGCCGCTCGCCAACAAGTTGGTACGCTGTCGGAACATCAACGTCCAGCAATGAAGAAGTCCACGGATCGATTTCTTTGCGATCAGCTGGAACGTTTGATGGTGCCCACATCGTCTTGGGTGGCCATTGGTTGCAACCCAGCATGAAAAACGCAAGCAGCGGAATTGTCCATCGATGTATCATCAGCTTCATGGGCAGAACGCCTGAGGTAACTGGTCCGGAAGTTGACGTGAATGAGCGCAGCGAACACAAAATTTTGATCCGGCTCCGGTTTACCGATTTGTTCTGCCACTTTCGTTCTGGTCGCCGATCTGATTCAAAGAAAGCATAAGCACTTGTTGCGTAAACATCATCGGGAAACCCACAAGGTCGCGACGCAGGTAAACGCGTTCCACCGCTTCTGGGGCAAGTTGAAATGTTGCGATCCATTCCTCAGTTCCGTGTACAGGATCAAGGCGTTTTCGCCATGCCAGAGGCGTCTTCAGAATTTCGACTTCTTTTTCGTTCCGAAACACGATCACCATGTCTTTGCGCGGAAAAAGTCGTCGATTGTCACTCGGTCGCAAGGCATTCGGAACAATAATAGAAACCTTGTATCTTCCATCAGGAGCTTCTCTGTGTTCGACAGCAACCTGAAAATTCTTCTGAAGGCGATCGACTTCGTAAACACCACACGGGCCTTCTGGAAACACGTCTTGCGCTGGGGAATCACCCGACAGTGAGAAACAACAAAGAATAGTTGAAATCAAAAGTCGCATTGTACTCTCCTTTTGTGGCAGAACGTCGGTGGTCACCGGGCGACCACCAGAAAACGGGAACTCAGTTTTGACAGCGCGGTCGCTCCGGTGCACCACTTGGTTTCCCACGCATCTAATTCTCGTAATTCTAGCGTTGATGCTGTCCAAACCAAAACCAGGAAATCGGGCCGAACACGAATGCCAAAATCCCACAGCCTAACATGAAAAGCGCCGCCCAATTCAGATCAATCAGAAATTCATCTCCACTCTTCGTCGACTGTAACCTGGAAGCCAGATACGCCGTTCCCAAGGCGAGAAGAATCGACAATCCTGAGATCGTATAGCATCTCAATTTCCATCGCTTGCGTCGATCACGCCGGCGCAAAATCGAAGCCTGAACAGTCTCATCATCATCATTCGACAGGTCGGATACCGACGCGGGTTGATATGGATTGGGAGCCATGACAACGATCGGCGCCAAGTAGACGCAATTTGTGAGACGCGAACTTAAATTTTATCGGGGAACGTCGGCGATTACGTAGTCGCCGTCAAAAATCTATGATTCAAATTCGCGCCTGACCGGCGACGTACGTGCATCGCTTTGTTCTGTCGCGATTTTCGCATCGGACTTACAGGTCATCATCCAATGCTCGGAAATCAGCCCCGAATCATGGTCTTGCAAATTTTTGGAGTTCATTAACTGTTCGCCACCAAGTACGTTCTTCTTCAACCCGCTCGATGTGTGCTAGGCGTCTAGCCAGCCATTCGTCGAACTCATTGGGAGTCCATTCGCATGGTTCCGCATAGCTTGCAAGGCCAATGTATAGTTTCCAAAAGTCACGCCAATGGACCAACCCTATGTCGTTTATGGTAGCCGATCTGGTACGTGCCGGATATTCGGGCTGGAGTCTGATGAAATCATCACGCACCGAAGATGTTGTGCATTTGACAGACATGATTGTTCGCCCACGTATAGTCGCCGGATAGGATTCCGTGCAATAACGCTCCCATCTAGGCTGACGTTCCGCTGCCCAAAGCTCGCCACCTTTTGGTGTAATCGAGAAGTAGTGATGCCCTCGAAACTTGTGATCTTCACCACGAGTGATGCCGCGAATCCTGAACGTATCGAGCGTCGACTTTAACGTTTCATCGTCAAGGCTGTGCGGTGGAGCATTGAACTGCGGGACAAAATTGCATGCTCGCAGCATTGGATACGTGACGCTGCATTCGAACATTACGTCGAGAATCAGTAGCTCGTCTTCAGTCAGATCGGTTAAGTAAGTACGAAAAAGTGGTGGTTTACTAATGGACTCATCTTCAGTTGTCATTTAAGGCAGCGCGATTAGCCGCGATTCGTTAGGGTTCCGTTTTCGGTAGTGACAGAACGACATTGATACCGGGGTTGCGGCCAGGTGAGTTGACTGCAGGCAATAGTGGCACCGCAACTCCCGTTCATCAAATGGTTCGCGGTGTCCCCACGACGACAGTTTACCGTTCGCCGCTGACGAC
>PPHI01000090.1 GCA_002901265.1 Rhodopirellula baltica
TGACGGAAGCGGTATCTGACGACCTGAAAATCCACGTGTCGGACGAGCACTGCACAATCCCAAAAGAGTCGCTCAAAGTCCGCCTCGGCATCAAATCCATCCGGCACATTGCCTTGCAGCAAAGCGTCAATCACCGCGTCCATCAGCCGAAACTCGCTAGCGGGCGGTTTCGTGAAGCATCAAACGCAACCGATTGCAAATTGCAAACTGAACATTGCAAATCGCAAATTGGTTTCCGATTCAAACAACCGCTCGCTATCGCGAATGCGGCTAATTTGTGTCAATCACCGCGTCCATTGATCGAAACGCTATCGCCAATGCGGCTGATGGGCGGATTGAATCAACCCTCGCAACCGCACTTGCAGGCACATCGTTTCTCGACGGTCTGCATGACCGTGCATGGTACTTGCCTTTCGACGGTGTAGGGAACCTTCACCGTCACGGTGCGTTGTTCTTCTACTTCAACGCATTCCGGAATACATGCAGTAACCATTTTGGTTTTCTTGCGGTATTCCATTGTCTTGTAGGGGTGCTTGATTGTCTTGGTTTCGGTCTTTGTGAAATACTCTTTGACCTTGCGAGTCTTCTTGATCGGTACGGTGATGCAGACTTCACAGGTGTAGGGCTCTTCGACACAGACTTCTTGCATCTCGGTCACCTCTTTTGTGACCTCAACAAGGTTCGGGCACCAGACTTTCTTTTCGGTGCACTTGCATCCGCCGCAGGTCGCGGTCGCTACCAGTTCCGTTTTCCAGCAACCTTGGTCTTCGACACAGGTTTTCTGAACCGTAACAGGGACGCATTCGGTGCGTTTGCGAATCTTTGTGACGGTGTCTTTGGCTGGCACCATGATTTCGTACTCTTGTTCGACCCAACGAAATTTTGGTGTTTTGACTTCGATCACCTGCTCGTCAACTTTTTCGACGCAAACGAGAGCGTTGTACTCGTACGGAACTTCTTTTTCGACGGTGATCGTTTTTGAAACCAGAACTGTTTCCACGCGTTCTTCGTCGCGATAGCAGGTTTCAGTGACCGTCTTCATCACCGTACATGGGACTTGAATCGTTTCAGTACACCAACCGGTCCCCTGGCATCGGTTGCAATCGTCGCAAGCGGTAGCGGGTGTGGAAAAAGCGGCCAACAGGCAGGCGAGCGGGAGAAGGGACGAGCCCAATCGTGTTGCGGCAAACATGGTTTCGTACTTTCGTGACGGTGATCAGACGTAGTGAATTTGCCGCAGACGTTGCGGTTTCGCATCAACCCTAGGTTACAAGGTTGGGGGGGCAAGCCAGGACGTTGACATTTTGCAACGTCGCCTGTTGCCGGACCATGTTAACCTGTTAAGACAACACTAGGACGAGCGGCTCTTCTGTCGTTATTTCCCGCACAATCGACTCCGGTTCACTCACTCGAAGACGTCTGATGACCAGTCCGCCACCCGTTGAATTCCACTCCGGAATGGAAGTCGTTCCCGGCTACACGTTGATCGCTCCGCTCGGCAGCGGGATGGCTGGCGACGTCTGGCAGGCACAAGCCGCAGGCGGGATCAAAGTCGCTTTAAAAGTTGTCCGCTCGTTGAAAGACGTCGGCGGACGTAAAGAACTGAAGGCACTGAAGACGATTCGCGATGTCCATCATCCGAATTTGTGCCCGCTTTTCGGTTTTTGGACGAAGGATGCGAGCGGACGAATCCTTGCCGATGGTGAAACCGAGGAATTGACCCTCGATTCAGTGCATGTGATTCCAGGCATGGCCGGCGGCCCACCGGAACCGCCAAATCAACGGCCCGTCGAAGGCACGATGGCGATCGACCCAAATGCGCTCGACGCGGCATTTGGCGGGGGAAATCCGAGCGGCAAATCCACACAGGATAGCGATCGATCGAACGAGGCAGTTACAAAGCCGAAAGTCACTGCCGAACAATTGATCGTTGTCATGGGGCTTGGCGATTGCACGCTTTACGATCGCTTGCGATTCATACGCCGTGATGCCGGACTGGACGACAACGACACCGAAACGGCGATGGGAATTGATGCGACGGAAACGATTCGGTACCTGCGCGCGTCCGCGAGCGCCATCGACCTGCTCAATCATGAACACGATGTCTATCACTTCGACATCAAGCCCCAAAACATCCTCTTGGTCGGTGGAGAAGCACAGGTTTGCGACTTCGGTCTTGCCAAGAAGATCGAAGCGGATGACCGCGCTACACAGCAAACGCATGCAACACCGGCGTACGCCTGCCCCGAAATCTTAGCCGGTGAAAAGCTGTCGACGGTCTCCGGTGAAAAGCTTTACGTCGATCAATATTCGTTGGCCGTGACCTACTACGAATTGCGCACGGGCTTATTGCCCTTCGACGTAACCACTCACGCCAACATGTTGGTTGCCAAGGCGACCGGCAAACTTGATCTCAGCGCGCTGACGCCCCCGGAACGCAAAGTCCTTCAGAAAGCTCTCGCGCAAGATCCGAAGAAACGGTATCGCTCCTGCACCGAAATGGTCACCGCTTTCGCCATCGCCGCCGGGGTCGATAAGAGCGGTGGAATCACTCCGGCCCGAATCGTGGCAACCATTGCGGTGTTGCTGATCGCGATGACACTTGGCGGGACCGGTTGGTGGTATTTTTTCCCAACCAGCTTTAACGAATGGTTTAACCAGGGCGAAATTCAAACAGCAAAGGAACTGTTGGCGAGAACTCAATCGAGTTTTGATAAGACGAACGAGCAAAACTTTACTGAGTCCAATTCAACGCTGGTCAACATTGTCCTGAGCGAAGCCGCGGACTTGGCGGAGAAAGCGCCTGAGGTCGCGTCAACCGAAGACGAGGAAAATATTCGGACTGCCAGTCAACAGTTGTATGCGAATGCAGCAATTCGACTACTGCGTCGTGTCCATGAAACGTTGGCCGAAATCGAATCGTCTGGCGAGTCACTTCAGTCCTCTGACCGTCGCTCCGCACTTTCCGATTGCCTGGCGATCTTTGACCCAGCGGTTGCAACAACTTCCGAACAACAAGCATCCGTCAAAACGTCAATACTCTTAGGACTGGAGCGCTGGGGCACGGCGGACGGAAACGCGTTTCGTCAGCAACTGCAGCAGTTCCGATACCTACTGACCGCCGGACGGATTCGGTTTCAGCTGCTTGATCAATCGCCGGTCGATAGTGTTTCGCTTGACGAACTACGTGAACTGATCGACGGGGATCAGCCCGCGTCGTTGGACTTTACCACAGTTCCTGAATCACTCGCTGCGGTATTGCTTGCGGTAGGAGAAACGGAAGGAAAGCCGATTCGCGATTGGTCACCCAATGAATGGCTTGACGATGAACGACGAACGGACATCGCGCGTGCAGAACGTCTAACGAGCGTGCAAGGTTGTCGTGAACCTTTCCTTTCGGAGTGGTTGGAACTTCGTGAAGCATTCGTACGATCGGTCGAGCCGGTTGCGACGGGGGCAGTTCCGACGCCATCACTTTCCGAACAAGTATTGGACCAAGTTCGCCGCGATTTCCCTCTCCTTGAGACGGACCGGTTGCTCGCGCAACTTCGTCAGTCGGTGATCGATGATGATTGGAATCAGGTGTCCGGCGTTTTGGAACAATTGCGATCGGCGGACAAGCTTGACGAACAGCGTCGCGAAGTGATTCGATTCATTACGCAGTTACAACAGATACCGGTCAACGTTCGCGCGATGTCTGAACTGCTAAACACGCTCCAAGCAATGGACTTATCGAACACCAAGCTGCGTGCACTGAAACTTGTGCCTGTGGTCGAACATTTCATTGACAATGTCAATGAAAAGCTGGTGTCCCAATCATTTGATTCGATCGATGTTCCATTTGATCGGCAAGCTGAGGTGCTGCAGGTAATCGAGTCGGAGACCGCGGTAAGCGTTCCAGCAACTGCCTTTGCGACGCCGATTTTGTCGGCCCTTCGATTCCCAGACGACCGTGTCATCAGTTCGAACGGAAAGTTACATCCGAACCTAGCCCAATGTATGCAGCGTCTGCGTGAACCGAAGCTATTTCCACAGTTGGTTGCCGCCGTTGTAATCGAGCAAGCGTTGCGACAAGGCGACGTATCACCTTCGCAAATTCAATCTGCCGCCAAGTTGATCGGGGTGGACGAACCTTCTGTTCTGGACATCGTTTCAGAGAGTTATCGTGACTTCTTGATGGTTGCCGTTTCTGTGATTCAGCACACGCCCATTGCGTCTGCCGACGAACGGCTTCGCACTCGCTCCCGCCAATCAATTTTGTCACTGGGCGATTGGCGGCTCGTCACGGCAGCAGACCGTCTGGCGATGGAGGCGATCGACGTGTCTGGTGTGCGCGACGAAGAGGTCGATGCCCGCCGTTATCGATTGACAGCGACCAACCGAAATGAGGTTGCGAAGGCTTCGGAGTACCTTCGAACAGGAAAGCTGCTTGCCGATCATCTGGACAATGCCGTCTCATACAAGCTTGAATCAGAGCTTTTCTTGAAGACGGTAGCGAGCAATGAAAATGAACTCGATCGGATTCAGGTCCCAGGAATCCTATCCGATCGACTCACGGGAGAATCTAACAACAGCGAACTTACGAATCAGATCCTGCTGGCGATTCACCAAGTTGGATTAGCTTCGTACCAAAGTGACGGTGACAAACAGCGTCAATCTCGAATCGCCAGTCAAATGGTGCTCTTGCCCGCCATTCGAATTTTAGAGACTTTCGGGATCGATAAATTTGGTCCTGAAAAGAGCGAGTCGCTTTCAAAATCAAGCCTAACGCGCACGGTCGTACGTCCAACCGTCGAAGAAGTTGTCTTAACGTCAATCGAGATGGATCCGACCGGAATCCTTCCTGTCAAACTGATCGGCAACCAGGTCGATCCCCAGGCAGTACGTCAATTTTGCCAATTGGCTGCCGTCGTCTATTCCGATCAGTCGATCGAAAAACTCTATCAAGACTCCAGTCGACGCATCAGAAACGCGATCACCTTGTCAATCTTTGGACTTGATCCGCAGGACCAACCCGTTCCCAGTCGCCAACCAATCTTTCGGGAGTTGTCTGACTTGTTTCTCGCTCTTGAGGAACCGAAGGCTGAGGCGTTCCTCAGTTTTGCGAAACAGTCCGCTTCGCTTGGCGCGGATCCAACGATGGTGGCATGGCTTCATGCCGAAGCGTTCCAGTCGCTTGGTCAGGAAACCGTTGATCCGGTCGAACGCGCAGAGTGGTTTGATCGCTCTCGGCGGCAACAAGCGGTTGTCATTCAAACCATTGATCAGACATCGCCTAAAACGTCCCGCTTGCTGAAACTACGGTACGAGTCGCTGTGTGAATCTGCCGCGTTGGGTGTACGTTTAGCTTTCCTTTACAACGATGTTGGAAAAAAGCTACCGATCTTGCTGGACTCTTTCGAACTCAACCTGCAAGCACTCGAAGCTCACCAAGCGAAATGGGATGGAGAGACGGATTTTAGTTTGACCACGATCTGGCTCACGAAAGGAAACATTTGCGAGGACATTGCGTTTTACTGTTCGGCTGGCGCGACAGAGGTCGAGGTCGCGCGTCGTGAGAAATACTTTGGATACGCTATTGATGCATTCAGTGAAGCTAAAAAACGTGTGCCAAAAGATTTGAAGACACAGTACTCGCTGGGCCGTGCGCTGTATCGTCAGGCAGGGTTTTTCGAAGGAGACGAGCGATTACGGATCCTTGATCGTGCGAATGACGCGTTCGACTTTCCGCCGAATGAAGAGAATATGGCGGACGATGAGTTCAAGGCGATCGAATGGTGGACTTGGAAGATGAATGTCGAACTGGCACGCGGATTTGTCAACGAAGCCGAACAGTTGGCAGATCGCCTGTTTCAGAGACTGTCATCGCCCCGTTCCGGTGATGACCCTCGGCATATCGACGTTATGTGGGCTGTCGCACTGACCTATGGTGCGTCGGCCAATGCTTCGAATACGGACGAAAAGTGGCTGAAACTGATCGCGACGCTCAAACTCGCTGGCGGTCGTGGAACACCGAGTGAGTTTGCAAGGAACATGGGGACACTCACAGATTTGATCGCCCGATCAAACGATCCTCAACTGTTCACCTACATCTTGGAGACTGTAAAGCGACGCCAACCGCCGCAACTAGGCTTCTCCGAGAGTGATAGTGGCAGCTTCCAAATGGCAAAAGTCTCGATCCATGCGGTCAGTGAATTCAGCCATCGTTTGGCCATTGGCGAATCACATCCCAATGACACTTTGATGGTCGACTTGTCCGATGGTGCGCGAGCACTATCACGCTGGATCGATCCCAAGACGGGGGGCGAGTATTTGAAGTTGGCGGAATTGTTGATCGATGGACAGCAGGTCATGATGGATCGCGATGAGCGAGACGCAATCCGCTTCGCAGCCGAGCTGGCCACATTCACCAGTCAATCAGAGGTGCTCAGCCCGTACACAATAAACGCATGCGACCAAGTCGTACTCTTTTCACTTGGCTTCTGGTTTCGTGTCGCAACACAGGAAACCAGCGATGTCCCGAAGAATCGACAGCTTACGGAAATTAAACGTCTCTACGTCAGCGAATTTAACGATGAACGCCGCGCGGCGCTGATTTCCAGTCTCGAAAATTCCGTTGCTCTCGCATCGCGTGAGCAATTGGAATCAGCCGCAATCGGACGAGCTGCCATCAACGCAATCAAAGGAATGAAATAGTTCACTGGCTGCGTTTGTCATCTCTATTACGAATTCGCGGCGGACGAAAATGCTTCGAATTCGACGTGAAATGCGAAACTCGATGTTTGCGCACTGTAGCGACTCTCTTCGGGCGACAGGTAGAATAAAGAGCGATGTCGCCGCTCGTACGCTGTTCCACGATTGAATAGCGCTGGCAGTCTTCACTTCGGACGCGAGCGATTCGAAGCGTTGGATTCTTGCCTCCAAAGTACAGCGACGGAATGAGTGAAGCGGAAAGTTCTTCAAATCTTGCGCCAGATAGAGAGTCGCCCGAGCAACTCGACCCAACCGATCATTCTGATTCCAGACAACGACCGATCGTCGTTGGCGTCGGTGCATCCGCCGGCGGATTGAGTGCCCTGATTTCGATGCTCGAAAACCTGCCTTCCGATCTCGGAATGGCATTCGTCATCATTCAGCATCTCGACCCAACACACTCAAGTTCGCTTGTCGATATTCTTAGCCGACGAACCTCGTTACCGGTCTCGCAGGTAAACGAGGAAACCCTGGTCGATGCCGATCAGGTCTATGTAATTCCTCCGGGACAATACCTCTCAATCGAAGACGGGTGTTTACACTTAAGTCAACCGAACGACGCTCGCGGTTCGCGAATGGCGATCGATTACTTCCTAAATTCTCTCGCCGAAGACAGTTGCGAATTCGGCATCGGTATCGTGTTGTCTGGAACCGGGACAGACGGCACCGCAGGGCTTCGGGAGATTAAACACTATGGCGGTTTGACAGTCGTACAGGACCCACAGGATGCCGAGCATACTGGGATGCCGCAGTCCGCGATTGACACGGTGCATATCGATTATGTGCTGCCCGCAAATCAGATCGGAACCAGGCTGAAAAGCTACGTTGACTTTTGTCGCCAGCACGGCCCGCTTTCCGCACAAGCCGCATCACGCAACGAAAAATCGGACCTTTCGCCAATCTTGGATCTTATCCGACGTGAACTGAAACACGATTTTCGTCGTTATCGAAAGAACACGTTGCTACGTCGTATTCGTCGGCGAATGGGCCTACTTCAACTTGAAGCCTTGTCCGATTACTCGAATGTATTGGCAGATAACGTCAACGAGCGAGAGGCTTTACGGCGTGACTTGCTGATTGGAGTGACCCGCTTCTTTCGTGATCCGCAAGCTTGGCAGCAACTAGAAGAACATCTAGGGGGACTCATTGACCGCGCCAGTCGGAACGCCCCGTTGCGTGTTTGGTGTGCGGGATGTGCCACCGGTGAAGAAGCATATTCGATCGCTATGCTGCTTCTCGAACAAACCGAAATCCGCGGAAAGGAAGCACCCTTTCAAATCTTCGCAACCGACGTTGCAGAAGACGCACTCGCAATCGCGCGAAGTGGATTGTATCCCGATGCGATTCAAAAAGATCTCTCCACCAAGCAGCTTCGAAGGTTCTTCAACAAAGAAACCGGCGGATATCGAATTTCGAAGCAGTTAAGAGAATCGGTGGTCTTCGCCAGCCAGAACGTTCTTGCACAACCGCCATTCGCGAAGCTCGACTTGATCCTTTGTCGAAACTTGCTGATCTACCTTGAACGGGAAGCACAGGACCGCGTTCTAGATGTCTTTCAATTCGGGTTAAAGGAAGGCGGCATTTTGTTTCTTGGCAATACTGAATCGGTCGGACGGGCCGGAGACCTTTTCGCACCCATTTCGAAGAAGCTCCGACTATTTCGTCGTACCGCCACACGAAGTTGGCCGCCGGTCGATACGGCGTTCGAATCGGTGTCCCCGTCGATCTCGAAGGAATACGACGGGACGAGCGAATTGCGAAGGCCAACGCGTCGTGACTCGGGACTCGCCGCGTGTGTGCAGCGGCAGGTATTGCAACAACTTGATCGCGCCGTTGCGGTGGTCAACGAACAAGGAAAACTCCTGTTTGTCGAGGGCTGCGCGGATCTTTATTTGCAGCTCAATACCGGGGAACTGACCACTGAATTGCCCGACTTAATCGACGTCACGCGGCGAGGGATCAAAGCTAAGCTGCGCGTCGGCATCCGCCAGGCGTGGAAATCCAAACAGCCAATCGACCTGGAGGGCAAAGTCCAGCGGGGCGGCACTTTCAAACAATGCCAGATGCGAATCAGTCGGCTTCTGGGACGTCCAGACGATCCGGCCGTACTGATCGTGTTCACGCCGCAGGAATACGTCGTCGATCAATCAGTGCTCTCCGGTGAGGCGTCGCCGGAAAGTCAGCTTGAGGAAACAATCGTTTCCGAGCAGACGGTGATGGAGCTTGAACACGAACTTGCAACCACTCGGGAACAACTGAGCAGCTCGATCTCGGAACTCGAATCCGCTAACGAAGAATTGAAAGCGGCAAACGAGGAAGCGATGACGATGAACGAGGAGTTACAATCCAGCAACGAAGAACTCGAGACATCAAAGGAAGAACTGCAATCACTCAACGAAGAGCTCACCACTCTGAACAATCAACTGGAAATGAAATTCGGTGAGCTCCAGGATTCAACGAACGATTTAGAGAACTTCCTGACAAGCAGCGAAGTCCCAACGGTGTTTTTGGATTCACAGTTCCGAATTCGGCGCCACACGCCTTCCTGTGCCGAACTGTTTCGCTTCATCGCAGGTGACCTTGGACGCCCGCTAGTCGATATCGCAACGCGATTTACCGACCCGGACTTGATCGAAGACGCCGAAGCGGTATTACGAGATCTTCAGCCACGGGAACGACGGGTCCAAAGCCTCGATGGGCTTCGGTGGTATCAGCGTCGCATGTTGCCGTATCGCACCGATGACGACCGGATCCAAGGCGTGGTGATGACGTTTAGTAACATCACCGATCTTTTGGCAGCACAAAAGCACGCCGAACAACAGCTGGCGCAGAACAAAAACATCTACTCGACCGCACCAATTGGTCTCGCGTTCGTCAATTCTGATTTACAGTTTGTCAACATCAACGATCGCCTCGCGTCGATCACAGGTCTGACGGTTCAAGAACATCTCGGCCGTTACATCGCCGACGTGCTACCAGCGCCATTCGCTGGGACCATTGCCGAAATGGTACAGCACAGCATCGAAACCGGTCGACCGATCCACGAACGCGAGGTCAAAGGACAGACCGAGGGACTCAGCCTTGAACGTACTTTCCTGACGAGTTGCGTCCCCTTGCAACAGCCCGATGGCACAATCATGGGTGTCAACATCGTCTTTCAAGAGGTCACTGAACGGAAAGCGATCGAGCATAACTTACGCCGTAGCGAACATCGTTATCGGACGGTCATCAACGCGACCAGCGCGATTACTTGGTTGTGTCCATCGTCCGGACTTTTTACGGATCCGCAACTGTCATGGATGCGATTCACCGGACAGTCGGTTGACGAACATCTCGGTGTCGGCTGGCAAGATGCACTTCATCCTGAAGATATCGACGAAGTGTTGGAGCAGTGGAGGATTTCGACCGCCACACTTAAGCCGTTCCGAAGTGAACATCGTGTCCGCAGACGCGACGGCCAATATCGCTGGATGAATGTTTCCGCGGCCCCAATCCCGACCGAACGGGGAATGGTCCGGGAGTGGTTCGGCATGGCATACGATGTCACCCAGCGGAAACATACCGAACAAGAGCTCTTTGTGCTCAATCGTCGACTGGAGGTAGCGCAGCGCGCTGGGGGCGTTGGCTCCTGGGAGCTGCAGATCGAGTCCAAACAGATCCAGTGGTCCGATTCATTGTTTGAAATCTTGGGGTACTCTCCTGACGACTTCGACAACCACACGACGGAAGTATTGAAGCTTGTCCATTCCGATGACTACAGGCACGTTCAAAATCAATTGGATCAGGTGATCGCCGGAAAGCAGACTCGCTATGAGGTCGAGCACCGAATGCTTCACCGCGACGGACAATACATTTGGCTTCGGGCCAGCGGCGTACCAGAACGTGACGATGAAGGCGAAATTGTCAGTTTGTGCGGGGCGGCGATCGACATTACCGAGCAAAAGCTTTGGGAGTCGAAGCTCAGTGACCGAGAAGCCTATCTGCGACGCGTCTTGGACAATCAACTTGCCTTCGTCGCACTGATGGATTGTGAAGGGACAACGCTCGAAGTCAGCCAGTCCACCTTGGATCGCACAGGAATTGATCGAGACGATGCAATCGGTGTCAAGGAATGGGACCAACCTTGGTGGAACTATGACGACAACTCGCGGCAGGGCATCATCCTTGCTCATGAGGCTGTTCGAAAAGGCAGTTTAATTCGGCATGACGCAGTGATCCAAGTCGCTGGCGGAACCCTGCTTGAAATCGAATACATGCTTTCGCCTGTATACGATGAAAATAGTGTCTTGAGATATTTGATTGCGTCTGCTGTCGACATCAGCGATCGCAAGCGAGCCGAACGGAATCTACGCAGAAGCGAGAAACGCTACCGCGCGCTGATTGATGCGACAGCAGAGATTGTTTGGACAACGAACGCGAACGGCAAGGTCGTCGAAGATTCGCCGTCATGGCGAGAGTACACCGGTCAAACCTACGAGCAGTGGATCGGATGGGGATGGCTGGAAGCGATTCATCCCGACGACCAACAGCGTACATCAGATGCATGGCAAGCCGCGGTGGAAAGTCAAAGCGATTGTCGAATTGAATACCGTGTTCGACATCATACCGGCGAGTACCGTTGGACTGCCGTACGCGCCGTTCCCGTCCGCCTCGATGACGGACGAATCCGCGAATGGGTCGGCTTGAACGTGGATATCCAGGCCCAGAAAAATGCAGAGGATCTGATCCTGAAAAGTGAGAGTCGGCTCCGGAAAGCGATGGAGATTGCCAACGCTGGAAGTTGGGAAGCGACACCGAGTTCCAATGAGTTCCGTGTCTCCAGTCTGGCAGCCAACCTTTTCGAATTGGACCCATCCGCGATTACCGATCTGCAGCAAATTCTCGCAGCAATTCACCCTGAAGATCGCGGTCGATTTCAGACGGCACTCGCGAAGTCAGTCGAGTCGAAGAACAACTTCAGCGTCGAAGTCCGGATCCCCAAACCCGATGGGGCTTTGCGCTGGGTTGTCGCCAATGCAGAACGCGAACCCGATTACGAACCAACTCGCCTAATGGGATTCGTTCAAGACATTACCGAACAGAAGGACGCTTCAGAAGCACTTCGTGAATCAGATCGACGCAAAGATGAATTCTTAGCCACATTAGCCCATGAGCTTCGTAATCCACTCGCGCCGCTTCGTTCTGGACTCGAGATTCTCCGACTCGCCGGCGACGATCCAAGCCTGGTTGAAGACACGCTTGAAACAATGCAACGTCAACTGGCGCACATGGTTGCACTTGTCGACGATTTGATGGACGTTTCGCGAATATCAAAAGGGAAGCTGCGTCTACGTTGTGAAAACTTAAGCTTCCAATCGATGATTGAAGACGCCGTTGAGATCTCGCGGCCAATGGTCGAAGAAAGCGGTCACCACTTCGAGATCCAGCTACCGGACCAAGATGCGGTTCTCAACGGTGACCCCCATCGACTATCACAGATCCTTTCTAATCTGATCAACAACGCCGCCAAATACACACCATCGGGCGGCAACATCAACCTCACCGCAACGCTCGAGCCGAATCTAGCTGTCATCAGTGTTTCGGATGACGGTATTGGGATCGAGGCAAAAGATATCCGGCACGTCTTCGAAATGTTCGCGCAGATCGAACGGAATGAGTCGAGCGGAAATTCGGGATTAGGAATCGGACTCTCGTTGGTCAAGTCACTGGTCGATATGCATGGTGGCTCGATTAGCGTCCAAAGTGCAGGGCTCAATAAAGGAGCGACCTTTACCGTCCAGTTGCCGGTTGTCGTTTCAGTCACACCGTTGAAGATCGCAACGGACGCCGTTGAATCTCTCGGCAAGCAGGACACAACACCGCCTCAAAAGCAACTCAAAGTCTTGGTCGTCGACGACAACTTCGCCGCCGCAAAGACATTGAGTATCGTGATTAGACAACTCGGCAACCTAGTCAGCATTGCAAGCAATGGAGCGGAAGGGGTCGAGACAGCGCGTGAATTCCAACCTGACCTTATAATCATGGATATCGGAATGCCAGTCATGGATGGAAACGCGGCGGCTCGCATCATACGATCCGAGCCATGGGGCAAAGACATAGTGCTGGTCGCACTGACCGGATGGGGACAAGAAGATGACGTTCGCAAAACTCATGATGCGGGTTTCGATCGACATCTTGTCAAACCAATTGAACCCGATGTGATTCATCGCCTGTTGAATGAACTACGAATCCAAAAAGACACCTAAAGTCAACTCCGAACAAGCAGATCGAGCTTCTAAGCTCGCTTCGACAGACTGGCGAAAGGTCCAACATGACTTTCGGAACGATCTCGTCAGTCTCATGATGAACCTGGAGGCACTTCGTTTGTCACGCGACGATGAGCGTGATCATCAGGAGCTCATTGAGTTGATGCAAGGCAGCCTAAAGCTGCTGAGCGAACGCATCGAAATGGTCATCGATTCGCTGCCAGATGATGCAAATGGTTGAACAATACCGCTTACTCGCCAAGGCGGGCGTGAGTACGCCTTAGCTGACCGACATGGTCAGCAGAGTTAAGCGAGAGCTCTAACTGTCTGGCATTTTGCGAATTAAATTGCGTGACCTTGCAGCAAGTAGGTGTTAAGTTGAACCCTGTTGGCAATCATGTAGCTGAACCACACTGCTTCGGTGCACCACGATTTGTGCCCAGCGGGTTCCAATTGAATTCCGAGTGCAAATCGCCAAACTTGACATCTTGCGGCGTCGTTTGACTTCGCTCGATCAATACCGAAGCGGCAGGATTCAGATGGGACTTAACCATTGGTGTCGCTCATGGGACGAACCGCGGTCTACTTGATTTTTCGTCACCCCATCGAATTCTTGGGGGACCTTTTCGATGACTTGTCCATCGAAATCCCGACAACTGAACGGCTTAGGACAAGTTGCAACGCCGACAGTTTCTATCTCGAAGTCCTACCAGCGGCAGGCTTCATTTATTGCACAACAACGACGCCAAACAGTGTCGTTCGCATGAGATCGCTTGCTGCCGAATTATCCAAGACCACGTCGGTCGTTCTGGTATCGGTTCTCGAAAGTGCCGAAGTCGGGTTGGAGTGCTACGACGACGGATACCGTGCCGCGTGCGTTGAGTTTGATGCTGACGTTCGCAGTGAAAATCACTCCGGCGAACTTCACTGGTCTCGCTTTGCCAAACAGCCCGTCGACGAAGACCAACTGCTCGAGTTGATTTACAAGGTCGGTGTTTATGCAGAATCCACCGTACCAAAATTACTCGAGCTGCTTGGTGTCCATCTCGATCCGATCAAGCTATTCCAGTGCGAGATACCAATGGTATTCCGCATCGGTACTTCGTTGCGGACCGTTCGTGATCGCTTCGGCGGACGTCCCAAAACTAGCTCAATAGCAGAGTCTCACGCATAGCAGCAGCAATGCGGAGGCCCTGAAAACACGCTGATGTTCCGACAATGAGCTCCTGGGGCGACGTTCCAAGGAAACGACAGACCACACCTCTGTCAGCAGCTTGTTGACTTCCGAAGTGTCGCCTTTCACTCCGCAGGAGAAGCGATTTTCCGCAGTTGCTGCGAAGCAGAAGGCGACATTGAGAGAGGATGAAATTGAATGCCAAAGGTTGCTTAGGTGTCAATCAAGTCATCGGGTGACAAAATCGGTGTCGCGTTTTCTTCGACCTCTTGCTTTTCACGCCAAGGCTTGCCGGCCTTGTATTGATCCAATTCTTCTTGCAGTTGGTCAACTTGATCGTGCTCTTGTTCCTTGCCGGTATCGACGGCCTTGGTGCTCCATTCGATCGCTTTTTCGAAATTACCAGTCTCCGCATAAGCGGCAGCCAACGTGCTGAGAATGTGAGGCTTCTTTTCCTCAGTCAGGCGTACAGCTCGATCGGCAAGTCGGACTGCCTTTTCGCCGTCGCGAATCTTCGCTTCAGGGCTTGTGGCCAGCACCCAAGCCAAGTTGTTAAGGATGCTGGACAGTTGCGTGTTCGCGTCGTCGTCGCCAATCGCTGCGATCGCGCTGTCGTAGTCTTCGATCGCCTTCACGTGTTCGCCGATATTCAAGTACGCGTCAGCGCGAGTCCGCAGAGCGCCTACGTTTTTGGGATCACGATCTAGAATCGCGGTCATCAGATCAACGGCCTGCCGTGGGCGGTCATCTGAGATGTACAAACCGGCCAACTGAAGTTGCCATGCGAGGTTGTCAGGGTTGCTTTCGATCAACTTTTTCAATTCGCTGATCGCGTCGCTCATTCGCCCTTCTTCCATCGCGATCATGCAGCGGACAGCGATTGCCTGTTCAATCAACGCGACACGTGGATCGATTCGCTCGGCAGCACGAAGATCGTCTTTGGCACCTTGCAAGTTATTGTTGTTGATCGCGATTTCGGCGCGTTGCAACAGCGAGATGGGGTCCCGTGGTTGAATCGCGAGGGCTTTGTTCAAATCCGCAAGCGCTTCGTCTTCTTTCATCTGCATGCGATAGAGAATCGCACGCATACGGTAGAGACCTTCCGATGGTTTGGCTTCGAGTGCTTGGGTGAGCAGGTTCAATGCATCGTCGAGGCGATTCAATTCGGCTAGCTTCTGAACAACCGGTTCCACCAGTCGGTTGTTCGGATCTTCTGCCATCACGCGTTCCATGTCTTCAATCGCGCCGGCGACATCTTCCTCTTGCAATTTCAAAGCGGCTCGGGCTTGCAGAGCTTCCAGATTCTTGGGGTCATCCTGAATTGCCGAATTCAGATCTTCTAGCCGCTTATCTTCGTTGCCAGGCCCCCACGTGAGGGCGCGCAGGACATAGGCGGCACTCCTTTCGACGGGGCGATCTTTCAAGATTTCAATCGCACGAGTTGTCGACTCGGCGACCGCCTGTTTATCGCCACCTGGCAGCAGATTCAGCTGAGCGATCAAGAGATGCGCGTCGACCAGTTCCGGCTCGTTTTCCAGCGCCTCGTGAAGAGTCCGCAATGCTTCGTCCCGAAGCTGTGCGATACGGTTTCGAGGTGCCGAACGCATCGCGCCAAGCATTTGCTGGGCCTTTTTGAGCAGCACCGAACCGAGCATTTTCTTAGCGAAGGACGAGTTTTCGCCGCTGAGACCTTTTTTGATCGCCGACTGCAGCAACAACTCAACACGGCGCAGATCGGCCGGGTCTTTGGCATCGATTCCCAGAATGGCTGCTTCATCGAGGTCCTCTTGCCCCAAATCAGTCCCGGACTCGCCAGTTTCGACGACCTCCGTCGAATCATCAGCAGGTTGAGCGTCTTGGGAGTAGGTCGTCGGGGCGGTTAGGCCAAGAAACATCAAGCTGGTCGATAGTGGCACGACCAACTGAGGGGCATTTTTTAGGAATCGAAACATCGTCGCTGGTCTCGTTCAAGGATTTCGTCGGAACATCTTCATTATGACGTGCCGGCGAATCGATGCGTAGACCGGTTTGACAACAGCTACAGCTGCGTCTGCAAAAAGCCTGATTTAGATCAACAGAAATGACGAATGCTTTCTCGCTCGCCCCGCGAACGGAAGAGTTTCACGGGGCAGGCCGGATTACGAGCCTGAACCCGCCGAGACTTCCGATGAAGGCATGCTGTCGTTGTTTTCAACGCTCTCATAGCGTTTTACGATCGCCTCAAGTTCCTCACACCGCTTTTTCAATGCCAAATGCGTTTCGTAGAACCGGTTGAAATCTTCTGCGGTCTCGTGCCAAAAATCGCCGGGACGGAACTTCAACTTCATGGCAGTACCGCCGTCGGCAAGCTCGCTGAGGATGGCCCGCAACCGGAGCATCGGACCGGCAAAACGGTGGCTGAGCTTAATCACATCCCAGGCGTACACCGGCATCAGAACAAACATCAACGCCAACAGCGGTGCTTGCGCCGAATATGACTGCGAGATCGCTTGCATGACCGAGACATTCTCGGCAGCAAAAATCAACTGAACGGCAATCCCGATCAGCATCAATGACCCCAACGCGATGGTCCAGTGCATCAGCATTCGCCGAATGATTGCCAGTTGAACCGGTGGATCGACAAGGAAACGACGACGTTGAGACATGGTGACAACTTTGAAAGCCGGGGAATAAATGGCCACGCTCGCGATCGGTCTGTCGTATCGCGAGGCTCCGCTGGAAGCGTGACCTGCCTGGAAGCGTCGGCTTTGGCGCGACTTGCAACGGTAGCTCGATTTGGACCGGGATGCCAAATTGCCCCACCGCGTTTTCAGCGACATCTTCGCGACCAAGCAACCGACGCGTCGTCAAAGTTGCTCTAAACGGTACGACCATGCCGTGTTTTCCAATGACACCGCATTTTCATCCCCCGCCGATTCGACCGAAAGCGACTGAAATGCCGATTTTTCCGCTCAGACGTCAACTCAAAACGATCGCGATTGTGCGCAGCGGGTCAGTCCATGTACGTGCCAGAAAAAACACCACCGAAAGCCACGCTCCTAAACCGCACTCAAACAAGCGGCATGGTGATCGCGTCGGTTTGGAAAAAAAGTCTGGCGTGTGCGATCGGACTCGGTATCGCCGCAACACCCGCATTCGCTGACGGCCCCTCGCACGTGCGGCAGCTTGGCCGGCTGTTGGGTGTTGGCTGGGGCGACGGCTATCACGCGTGCAGCAACGGTGAATGCCGCCCTGGTGCTGATCTCCCTCCACACGGTTTCGCAGCCAGACACATCGACTGTGACTCGTCGGCAGCAAGTTGTGAACCGTGCAACGGCATCTATCCGCCTGGTTTCGGTTTACCTGCCAAAAAGCACCATGCGAACAACTGCGACACGGGAGCCTGCCGGGTGCCTCCACCGATGCCTTACTCCGGCGTCACCGAAGTGGTGATGCCACCGGCATGCATTCGCTTGCCCAAGATTGGCCCGCGCGGGTACGCGCCGGTCTATCCGCCGCAAGGTCCACAACCTGTCCAACGGCGCCATGTTTCACAGCCTCATTGCGACGGACTGACAACTTATCCGACGCAAGGTCAAGCAAACGTCGCCTTTCCAGTGATGCCACCAATCGAACACGGCGACTGGCCCACAGGCATTAGCTCAGGGGGCCAAGAAGTCACGCCGATTTTAACATCACCTCAGTCGCAACCCTTGCCGGCTCCACCGCACGCAATCCATGCGGACGATACTGTCACGGGTTCAGGTATCAACGGCCAGCCTGATGACACCGCGGAGACGCCGAACGAAGAACTCTTGTCTCCCAGCGACGCGTCACAGGTCGAGTTACTTCCCGAAGTTCAGGGAACACCGTTGCCAACGGCTCCTCCCGAGAGATCGATTGAAGCATTACCCGCGCCAAGCGAGCGGCAACCGATCGATGATGAAGCTTGGTTCGAAGGTGTGTTAGACGAAAACGAAGACGACTTGTTGATTCCCAACGGTCATGTCGGAGTGCCGATTCAAAACAGCCCCAACGCGGTGCAGTCGAATCCATACTTCCCACCGTACCAACGACCGGGATCTACATCGGTCGCAACCCGCCCGGCTACTGAATCCAACGGCGCAGCGCCAGCGGTCCCTATTCGGGTTGCCACTCGACCTGACAAACAAGGCAGTTGGAATCCTGTTCGCCAACCGAATTGAACGGTTCGATTCGATCGGCGGAGTAAACGGGACTCTAGCGATGCGCTAGGCAGGCGATGCGTTTTTGATGTCTGCGAATCCGCGAAGGTCATACGGAATCTGAACGTAGTCGAGGACTCGGCAAAGTCCGCGAAGTGCAACGCCAAATCCGTCTGGCCCGCTAAAGCCACCGAACTGACCGCCACCCTTGACGTGCGGTTCCAAGTCCATGAACACGCCGTCGGCGCCACGAGCCGTCATGCGGGTTTGCAACTCTGGCAGAAAGTCTCGCATGTCACGCAAGATCGCTTCGTGACCACTGTCACCACAGTCAGCCGGAACGAAATTGGCTAGGCTCGCTTCATCGACATGGCTGATGCGCCCGGTTGGCGACGGATCGTGGTAATCCTTGATGTGCAACCATCCCATGCTGGGCTTCATCGCCAGATACTGTGCGTAGGTCTCGTCAGCGGTGAATCCTTGCGTGACAATGTTGGCACCGTCGAAGATCGTCAACATCGCCGGATGGTTGACTTTCTCTGCGATCTGTTGAAGCAAATCTCCCGTCTGTCCCACCAAGTTTGCTTCGACCTCCAAGCCAAACGTCAGCCCACGTTTGTCACAAGCTTCAGCGACCTGTCCCAATTGGTCGGCGACCTGATCGATGTGATCAGACGGGTTGGTGCCTTTGGGATGATAAAAGGAAAATCCGCGAATCAGTTTTGCCCCGAAGGCCTCGGCGCGATCGCAAGCCGTTTTAACGTCCTCGGCCAGGTATTTCTCGAACGGAATGAACTGGTTCCTGGTCCCATCATCGACATCACAAAGTTTGACCTTGCCGATTGGCGAACCGATGCTGCTGACTTTCAGTCCATAATCCGACTGCATCGATTTGACGTGCTCGATCTCCTTGTCGGAGAGCTTCATGACGTTTTTGATGCCTTCGCCAGCATCGATGAAACGGATCGAGTAGTAGCGCAGTCCGAGGGCGGCGAACGCAGAAAACTGCTGGACGGCAAGTTTCTCGTTGGCAGCTTCGTCCGCGAAGCCGCTCAAAAGAACGGGAGGCAGGTCAGACATGTTGGGCGGGGCTCTCGAGGTTGGGGGCGTTCGAGGATCAGAGCTTAAGCGGATTCTGGGGTGGGATATTCGACGATGATATTGCTATGCAGCCCACCGCGGGGGGTCCACTGGCTTTCGACCGTTGCACTTTTCGGCTGTACAACCGCGATAAAGTCGTCCATGATCCGATTGGTCACCGCTTCGTAGAAGATCCCTTCATTTCGAAACGCTTGCAGGTACATTTTCAGACTTTTCAGCTCCACACAGACCTTGTCCGGCACGTAGCTGAATACGATTTTGCCATAGTCAGGCTGTCCGGTTTTCGGGCACACCGACGTGAATTCGGGGCAGTGGTGGACGATTTTAAAGTCACGCGATTGACTGGGGTTTTCGAACACTTCCAGGATCTCGCGGAAATTCTTTGACTCACTCAACGATCAAGATCTCCTTTGGGAAAAATACAAGTGTCGCACGCCTCGGCCAGCTCGACCAGGGGACGCCCCCCGGCTGATTTGGCGTCCCAGCGGCAGCCACATCTCGTTAAAGCACTGCACCGCGCCGAAGCCGCGTCGTCGGATTCTTTGCGCCACGATCTCGGACAGCGATGTGACCTCGACCAATCGGTCTTTGTCAGCGAGACGTTCTATAGCCGTCAAGGCGAAGGCAAACTGACCGGCACCGACAGCTTCTTCATTCGCACTAGCGGCTGTAACCTGCGCTGTTGGTTTTGCGACACACCTTACGCTTCGTGGAACCCGAGCGGTGAAACCCAATCTGTCCGCCAATTGCTTGACGCGGCCAAGCACAGCGGCACGCGGCACGTCGTTCTGACCGGCGGCGAACCGCTGCTTCCCTCGTCGATCGAGTCGTTGTGCAGGGCGTTATTCCAACAGGACTTTCACGTCACGATTGAAACGGCCGGGACGATCGACAAACCGATCGCCTGCGATCTGCTCTCGCTCAGCCCCAAGCTGGCCGACAGCACTCCCGATGCGGACAAGCACCCGCGTTGGAGCCAACTTCACGAGGCACGCCGCATGCCGATCGACACCATGCGACGATTGATCGACGCGGCCAAAGACTTTCAATTGAAATTCGTCGTCTCCTCGCAGGAGCAGTTCCGAGAAATCGACTCCATCGTAAAGGCGTTGGCGATCACAGCGAACGATGTCTACATCATGCCTCAAGGCGTCACGGTCGAAGCGATGGACAAGGCTCAACAAGAGCTTCGACCGACCACCGAAGCAAGCGGCTATCAATACTGTGACCGCATGCAAATCCGCTGGTACGGAAACCGCCGAGGCACCTAACAACTTCCCCCGCCCAGCCTAGCCACAGTTCCATCGGGCCCTGCAAAAACACACCCCCACACCATCCACATTTCTCTCCCCCATTAGCCG
>PPHI01000015.1 GCA_002901265.1 Rhodopirellula baltica
GTTAGCCGGCCCACAATTCGCCATTGTTTTGATTGACCAGAGACAAGCTCTGATCGCTCAAAAGCGATCTCAATATCTGAACTCAACAGAAGTTTCACCACCAAATTGTCAATGATCGGTTTCGCTCGGAGTGTCGCGGTGACTTGTTGTCGGCGACGTCTCCCAGTGATGAGCGGGATTGTTATGCATGATCGGCCGGTGGTCAACGGGCAAACACAAGAAAGATGAAAATTAGCCGAAGACTTGATTCAGAATCCCTCACCCAGTCGCCACCTCACAAGCCATAAGTGGAGGTGCGTTTCAATAGCTATGCGAGTCCAACTTCACCTTCCCACGGAAGATCCAATAGATCGTCACCGTGTACGAAAGCACGCACGGAAGCCCAATCAACGCAACCACCAACATCAACCCCAGCGTTCGATGACTGCTCCGCGAGTCGTCTAATGTCACGCTAAAAGCGGGATCAATCGTCGACAGCATCAAGTTCGGATAAACCGCAACGCTGAACAACGAAGCGAGCGCCAAGATCACCATCGATGAACTGAAGAATGCATACAGCGGCTTCCGCAAATGCATCGCTCGCGGAATGTTGAGTACCGCCAAGAAGTTCAGCAGCGGCACGACCCAGAGGATCGGGTACTCGGAAAGATTTTCTGTGGAATGTGGCACGTGGTACCAAGTTGCCAAAGTGACCAATAAGTAAAGCGACGCAAAAACAAAGAACAGCGGCGTGATTCGCTTCCACACTCGCTCCTGCAATTCGCCTTCCGTCTTCAGGTACAGATAGATCGCACCATGCATCGCGAACAACGATGCCGTCAAAGCCCCCACCAACAACGGGTACCAATAGAGCTGGCTGAGAAGACTGCCTTCGTAAACGTAGTCCGCGCCAAGCTCCATCCCGGCCATGATGTTGCCGCCGGCAACACCCAAAAGCACGGCAACCGATAGCGAGGACGCGAAAAAGCCAAAGTCCCAGACCGACCGCCACAACTTGGAATGGACCTTGGAACGGAATTCCAAACTGACCGCACGGGCAATCAATCCGGTCAGCAACAAATAGAACGCGAGGTAAAAACTGCTGAAGACAGTGGCATAGGCGACCGGAAACGCCGCAAACAACGCTCCGCCAAACGTCACCAGCCAAACTTCGTTGCCGTCCCATAGCGGACCAATCGAATTCATCACCAACCGACGCTCTTCATCGGTCTTGGCAATAAACGGGTGGAGAATTCCGACCCCCAAGTCAAATCCGTCCAGAATCGTGTATCCGCACAGCAGCACGCCGAGCAAAAAGAACCAGATCAGTGTCAGCGTTTCGTAATCAAGCCCGATCATCGTTCCCCTCCGTTGAGTCTTCGCCCATTAAGTGGCCGCCGAGTGCTTGCCCCTGCTGCTCAAATAACTCCTGCATCCCTTCGCTGCGATGGCGAGCTTTCAGTTCCGCCAACTGTTCCACCGTTTCGGGACCATGCTGGATTTTGTGGTTCAAGACAAAGATCCAGACCGCGAACAGCAACGCATAGATGATCCCAAACAAGACGATCGAGGCGACGACTTGATCGGCAGTCACCGATTCGCTGAGGCCTTCGGACGTTCGCAATCCCATCATCGCGACGCCATCTTGGACCGACGGATAGACGATCCACGGTTGCCGGCCGACTTCGGCGGTGATCCAGCCCGCTTGATTCGCGATCATCGCGGCAATCGGCATGGCAACGATCGTCCACAACAGCCAACGCTTTTCCTCAAACGTGCCTCGATACCAAAACAACACCGACAGCCCTGCAACCGCGATCATCATCGATCCCAGGCCTACCATCAGGTGAAACGTTTGAAACGGCAGCCAAATTGGCGGCCGATCCGATTCGGGGATTTGATCCATCCCAGGGACCGGATCGGAAAAGTTGTTGTAAACCAGAAAGCTCAACAACCGTGGCAGCTGCAATCCAAAGTGGACGGTTTTGTTTTCAGCGTCAGGCCAACCGAACAAATACAGACCGGTGGGTTCCTCGCTCGTTTCAAAGTGGGCTTCCATCGCGGCGAGCTTTGCCGGTTGGGTCTCGACCAATTTTTGTGCGGCATCATGGCCCGTCATTGCTGCCGCGAACGTAAAGGCCAACGCGCTCGGCAGGGCGATCGACAAACAGCGGCGTGCGATATCCAGATGGCGACCTTTCAGAACGTAGTAGCTGCACACCGAAGCGACAAAGAACGCGCCCAAAACCAACGCACCAGTCAATGTGTGTGTTAGCCGATCAACCGAGGAAGGGTTGAAGACCATCGCCCAAAAGTCGGTGATCTCGGCCCGCGGCATGGGCGTCCCTTGAACGTCGTGCCAGACGATGTGGTAGCCCGCCGGTGTTTGTTGCCAGCTGTTGGCGATCACGATCCAAACAGCGCTGAACACCGACCCCATGAACACCATCAAGGTGCTGAAGAGATGCAGCGGTGGCTTCACTCGGTCCCAGCCGAATACCAAAATCGCCAGGAAACCGCTTTCCAGAAAGAATGCAAAGATGCCCTCGGCCGCGAGTGCGGATCCGAAGACGTCACCAACAAAACGTGAATACGCGGCCCAGTTGGTGCCAAACTCGAATTCCATCACGATCCCGGTCGAGACGCCCATCGCGAAATTGACCGCAAAGACACGTGTCCAAAACCGTGCGGCAATTTCCCACTCGGGTTTGCGAGTCCGGAAGTAGGCGAGTTCACAGAGGAAAAGCTGTAACCCGAGGCCGATCGAAAGCGGCGGGAACAAGTAATGAAACATTATTGTTCCGGCGAACTGCAACCGACTGAGTATTTCGACGTCCATCTCGAACCATGCTGGGTCTGCGATTGAAATGGCGACCCTCTCCCATGAGTTGATCACCAGCGCATCGACTGTCGGGATTGACCTCCGGGGATTAAACGCCGGAACACCGACCGCCAGTCAAGCTACCACGCCCAAGCATTGTGATGTTGGGCGACAGACCGTAAAGCATCATTCTTGTCGCAACCCTGCGTCGATTTATACAACTCAACGCAGCGTGTCAGCCGGAATGATCGTAAATGCAATGCTATTGCAAATAGAAAAATCGCTTCATTGCCCACATTGACTGTGCAAGGTCGGCAAGTGCGGCGGTTCGGTCTCCTTGGCGTGCCTGAGTTTGTGAATCGACAAATTCGAGCATCTTGTCAATCGATTGATCGGATAGTGGTTGGCCGTGAGCTTTCATCGCCATCTCTTCGATCTTTTCCCGTAGTGGTCGCGGGTCGGATTCAATCCGCTTTGCCCAGCGTGTCGATTGGTCGACCACAAAGGGCGAATTCATCATCACCAAGGATTGCGCGGGCACGTTCGATTGACTACGCCGGCCTTTGGGGCCAAACGGGTTGGGCATGTCGAAGGTGACAAGCAGCGGATTTAAAAAGTTACGGTACACCGCTTGGTAAATGGTGCGCCGCCCGTTCCCGTCCAGCGGGCCGCTCTCCCGTGCACCACGCCCCGTCATGAACGCGGTTCGGTGCGTCGGAATCGGCTCGCCATACATCTGCTCTGACAGGCTGCCAGCGCTATGCAAGATCCCATCGCGAATCATCTCTGCGTCCAACCGACGTAGATTCATGCGATGCAGCAACGCGTTGGTCGGGTCGGCTTCTGCGATTTGATTCGCGTCGTTGGCCGCATTTCCGACAACCGATTGTCCATAGGTTCGTGACAATACCAATCGCCGAATCAGCCGCTTTAATGACCAGCCGTCTTCGGCAAACTCGGTGGCCAGATAATCCAACAGCAGCGGATGTGTGGGCTCGGTGCCTTGAGGACCAAAATCGTCGAGCGAGGTCACGATGCCGCGTCCGAACAGGTGGTGCCAAACCCGATTGACTCGAACGCGGGCTGTTAACGGGTTCTCCAAAGTTGCGATTTCGTTGGCGAGGTCTAATCGGCTGCCCGCTTGCCCGCCAAAAGCGGACAGGTTCCGCGGCTCGACCAAATCGCCATGATTCGAATGCCCACCACGAATATAGATGGGCGATGATTGCCGGGTTCCGGCCGCCATTCCCAATGCCATCGGTGGTCGTTGCCATTGCCCGGTCAGGTCACTCAGTCGCTTGGCAAAATCAGGGGACGACTGGGAGGCGATCCATTGGCGTGCAAGTAAATCGGACTCGCCGGCGGCAAGTTTGCGTTTGCATTCCGCAATCGCCTCTTCGGCCGATTGTTTTTGCACGAACGAAGGTGGCGGTGACTGGGGAGCGTGTTCGCTGGTCCAAATTTGATCGACGGCGATCGAACCGTTGCCAGCATCGGTGAATTCCAGATAGGCCTGGTGCCCGATGTATTTCTTGAGATCGCCATCGAGTGAAATCCAGCGGAATTCGCCTCCGGTGTCGACTTGGCCTTTCTCGCGATTGGTTCCTGCGAAGAGTAACGCCGAGAACTTTGCCATCTCGTAGTGATCGATGATCAGGCGAACGGTTGATTCAGGACCGCCACGCATCCAGATATCGATTCGCGGTGACGTGATTTCAAACGTCGGCGATCGCAATGTCCCATGTGCCGTGTTCCCATAAACACCGCTGTCGATCGTCCCGGCACGATGGCCTTCCGGTACGGCTGACAGTGCATAACGCAATGAATCATCGACCGACTGAAACGCGATTCCTGTCGTTGTCCAGCCTTCGGGCAGTTCGCAACCACAGAAATCAACCATTTCAGTCGCTTGCGATGAATACGCGTTCCAGCGTTCTTCGTTGAAACCCTGATGACGTTCGGCGAGTTCTGCAAAGGCGTTGCCTAGTTCGTCGTCTGTCGGCTTCGGCGTTTTATTTACATACGCTGCAAACTCACTGCGAACGGCGTCCATTTGTTCCGCGAGAGCTCTGCGTTTGCCGTGTGGGTCCAGCGGGATGTCCTGGCGGCAGCTGCTTTCCAACATCGCTTGCATGGCGTAGTAGTCCGCCGTGCTGATCGCGTCAAACTTGTGATCGTGGCAGCGGGCGCAGGCGATCGTCAGACCGAGGAAAGTTTTGCCGAACACATCGATCTGGTTCGAGAACGTGTCGGCTTCGTTTTGCAGGACATCCGTCGGTGCATGCGTCGATTCATGCAGGTACCAAAAGCCCGTTCCCAATACCGATTGGTCGTATCCCTGTGTTGGGTGCGGACGTGGCGACTTGAGCAAATCGCCCGCGAGGTGCTCGCGGACGAGTCGGTCGTAGGGGACGTCTTCGTTCAACGCGTCGATCAAATAGTCGCGGTATCGGAACGCATTGGAAATCGGATAATCGAATTCGTGGCCAAACGTGTCGGCATAACGAACCAAGTCCAACCAGTGGCGCGCCCACTTCTCGCCGAACCGCGGCGAATCGAGCATCTCGTCGACGAGTTGTCGTTTCGCTTCGTCCGAGCGATCGGAATTGATGCGTCGGATTTGTTCGAGCGTCGGTGGCAGGCCGACTAAGTCAAAGCTCACTCGCCGCAGCCACACGAGCGGATCGGCATCATCCGCCGGCTGCAAGTTGGCTTCGCGAAGTCTTGCCAAGATGAAACGATCGACGTCGTCGCGTGACCAATCGTCGTTCTCTAGTTGTGGCGGTTCCGGATCCGCGATGGGCCGCCACGACCAATGTGTTTCGAAGCGTTCGTCGAGGTCGAATTGTTTCCGTTTGCCGGTCGTCGCAGTTGCTTCACGCGGATCGTAGGCGCCGCTGGCGATCCATTGTTCTAGGATTTGCAGTTCCGCGTCGGTTAACCGCGAATCGGGCGGCATTCCCATCACGCGTTCTTCGGTATAGCGGACCGCGTCCATGATCAAGCTTTTATCGGGATCGCCAGCAACGATGGCCGCGCCCGAATCGCCGCCGTCTTGCCAACCTTGGCGACTGTCGAGTGCCAGGCTGGCTTCGGTTTCATCGCCGGAGTGGCATTCGTAGCACTTGTCGACCAGCAGCGGCCGGACTTTGTTTTCAAAGAACGCCGCCTGTTCGCTGTCGGCGTGTTGAGTGTCTTCACCGCGTACGGTCAGACCCGACGCGATCACCATGCAAATTGCGAAGGTTCGTTTCATGCCAAGACTCCTTCGATCAGTTTGCCGTGCACGTCCGTCAGACGCATGTCGCGTCCGCTAAACCGAAATGTGGTGCGAGTGTGATCGAGTCCCATCAGATGCAACATCGTCGCATGTAAGTCGTGCATTTCGTATCGGTCGCGAATCGCGTGATAGCCCCACTCGTCGGTTTCGCCAACCGTCACGCCGCCTTGAACGCCACCGCCAGCCATCCAAATCGTAAAGCCGAACGGGTTGTGGTCACGTCCGTTTGCGCCTTGCGCGAACGGTGTCCGCCCGAACTCACCGGCCCAAACGATCAACGTCGAATCGAGCAGGCCGCGTTGCCGAAGGTCTTTGATCAGCGCCGCGATCGGTTGGTCCACCGTGCGGCAGTTCTTGGTGTGTCCGTCGAACAGATTGCTGTGTTGATCCCAGCGGTCACCGTTTCCGGCCGGACAGGTCAGTTCGATAAAGCGAACGCCCCGCTCGACCAACCGGCGGGCTACCAGGCATTCGGTGCCAAAGGTCCGCGTGTTATGAAAGTCAGACTCCAGACCATACATTTGCTTGGTGGCAGCCGTTTCCTGTTGCAGGTCCATCAAGTCCGGCACTGTGGTCTGCATCCGGAAGGCGACTTCAAAGTTTTGGATCGCCGTTTCGATCTCGTTGTCGTAACCGCTTTCGCGAAGAGCGTCTTGGTCGAGTTCCGCGATCAAGTCCAGCTTGTTGCGTTGCAATTGCGAGGACGGTTCGAGTGGTTTGATGTTGGCAATCGGGTTCTGCTGCGGCAGGAACAAGCTGCTTGATAGGCCGAAGGTAAAAATCCGCTGCCGAAACAATCCAACCCGCCGGGCGGGATCAATCCGCCATTGAGCACCACAAAGCCGGGCAGTTCGGCGTTTTCGCTTCCCAGGCCATAGCCGAACCAGGCTCCCATGCTGGGGCGGCCTTGCAACCCGCTGCCGGTGTGCAGGAAGTAGTTCGCAGAAGTGTGTTCCGAAAACTCGCTCGTCATCGAACGAACAACGGCCAACTCATCGACGACTTCGGACAGATGCGGAAACAGGCTGCTGACCTCGATCCCGCTTTCGCCGTGTTTGGCAAATTCCCAGGGGCTGCCCAGGACTTTGCCGACATTGTCAAACTGCGTGGGAGCGAGTTTGCCGATCGTTTTCGCCGGGTCTTGCCCGTCGTACTTCTTGAGCAGCGGTTTCGGGTCGAACGTGTCGACTTGGCTTGGGCCGCCGTCCATGTACAAAAAGATGACGCTTTTGGCTTTGGCGGGAAAGTGTGTGGGCTTCGGGGCGAGTGGGCCGTCGCCAGTAGAATCGCCCGCAGTCGCAGAAATCGGCGAGGCGTGCGCGGTGCCGTCTGCTTCACTAAGCAAGGCACCGAGAGCGAGGGCACCCAAGCCGCTGCCGACTTCGCCGAGCCAATGGCGACGGGACTGGGGCAGGTCACGAAAGCGTCGACAATGATGGCTTGCCATGTCGGACTCGCTATGGAATCAAAGGTGGGATAGTAGGCGGGACAGTCTATTCTAGCTGATGGAGCTTGCCGGCTGTGACACGACCTTGCCGTTGATTCTCCTCAATTAAGCGGCTCTGCTGGAGGGGGTGTCTACACCGCCGGGACCAGCCACGCGGCGATGACGGTGACAACCAACGCCGACAGCCCCATCGCAGTGCTCATCGGCGCCAGCGTTTTCAAGCCTTCCGATTCGGTCATCCCGCTCATTCGGGTGATCACCCAAAACGCGCTGTCTGTCATCCAAGACACCGGCTTGCTGCCGGCGCCGATTGCCATCGCCAAATAAACGGGGTGAAACGGCAAACTTTCGCTCGATGCAAATCCTTGCAGAACGCCTGCGGCGGTGATCATCCCCACGGTGGCTGAGCCTTGCAGAGTCCGAATGGCGGCAGTAACCAGAAACGCGACCGGCAACAGCACCAATCCGGCATCCGTATCCACCAAGTCACTGACTGCCGTCGCGATGCCTGCGTAATACAACATCTTGCCGAACGCACCGCCAGCTGCAGTGATCAAGATAATGTTGCCTGCCGAAGCCAACGAACGGCTGACCAGCGTCTGACGTCGGTCTTTGTCAATGAATCCGACTAAGCGGAACGCCAAGGCGACTCCGACGGCAATGGCAATGTTTTTATCGCCGACAAACAGCATCGCTTCGGTCGCATCTCCGCTCGATAGATGTCCGGCATCGAGAGCATAGCGAATCACACTGCCAAGAGTGATCAAGACGACCGGCACGATGATCGGCAATAGCGACATCCAAAGTCCCGGCATTACCTTTTCATCTTCATTGGTTTCGGTTGGCATCTGTGATTCGTCAATCGCATGTATCGTTCCGTCTGCTTCACTTTCACGAAAGGGAACGTGCACGAAGTGATTGATCAAGCGGGCGGAGGCGAGCGAAAGAGTGCTGCTGAACACACCGATGGCGAGACCAGCGATCAACATCACGCCGACATCGATCCCGAGAATCTCGGCAACTTGCAGCGGCCCCGGCGTTGGAGGGATCAGCGAGTGGGCGATCGAGCCGCCGGCCATGATCGCCAACAGGAACAACACATAGTTTTTACCGACCGCTTTTCGCATCGATCTGGCAAGCGGCACCATCAGGTAGAACACTGTGTCAAAGAAAACGGGGATGCCGATGATGAACGAGCTGACGGCAAGTGCCTCGGGGGCTCGTCGCGGGCCCGTGATCGCAAGGATTCGAGCGACGATGGTGTTCGCCGCGCCGGACTCGCTAAGCAAACCGCCGATCACGCTTGCGAGTGCGATTAGGATTCCAATCCGGCCGACGGTGTTGCCGAATTCGCCGGACAAACGCTTGACGGGGCTGCTGTGCGGGAATGACTCAGCTTCTTTAGGGGTGAAGCGTTCGGCAGCGACTTCGCGGTCTGCATGTTGTTGCAGGCTGGCGGTATCGGTCAGGCCTGCGACAAGAAGTCCCGCTAACAAGAGCGTCATGAAAGCGTGCAGGCGAAAACGCAAGATACAGACGAGAACGACGGTAATCGCGAGCGCGACAATCCACCAAATATTCATCAAGGTTTGTCAGCCGGGGAGCAAAATTGACTGCGGCAATCAGTCGATCTGGTCGACAGATCGAAAGGGGCGTAGATTATGCAAGCTAGAAACTTAGCAGAATTCGAGGGCGGGCGTGGTCGCCGTCCCCCGAGCAATCGTTTGTTGGTTACAAAGGGTTGCCGAGACGTCTTGAACGAGCTGCATCAACGCCTGTGCCGGTGTGAAGTCATTGGTGCCGGACGATTGATGACCTAGACTCGACAAAAGAATGTTCTTAGCCGATGTTGAACCAGCATTCGTAAGGTGAACTCCGGGGCCGAGTCGGTCGCGGACGGGTTTTCAATCCTCACACAACCGGTCAATCAGTCACGTGTCCGACAGTCCTTCTGAAACCAAGGTCTCGTTTTTCGAGAAGCACGAATTTGCCATTCGTCGAATTCACTCCTTGTTGGGCATCGTGCCGTTGGGCTTGTACATGGTCGTTCACCTGACGACCAATGCCAGCCTGCTCAATGGCGTCGAAACGTTTCAGCGGGCCGTGTTCATGATCCACAGCCCCGGCAAGTTGTTGCCGCTGATCGAGTGGGCGTTCATCTTCGCACCACTGTTGTTCCACGCCATCTTGGGTGTTTGGATTGCAAAAACCGGACGCACCAACAGCGGTCAATATCGCTTCGCCAGTAACAAACGCTATTCGTGGCAACGCTGGACCGGCATGATCGGGCTGGTCTATTTGTTCTTGCACATCATGCACCTTCACGGCGGCTTCCACGCCCAGTGGTGGATCAACTCGATCAACGGCATCGGATTTGGCATGTTCTCGCCCTACAACGCCGGTAGCTCGCTGGTCCGTGCGATGGACTGGGGCTGGGGCGTCGTCTGGCCGACGATCTACTTGGTCGGCATGCTGTCGCTGGTCTATCACCTTGCCAACGGTTTGTGGACCGCCGGGATTACCTGGGGGCTTTGGATTAGCCCCGCGGCACAGGCTCGCGCGACAAAAGTTTGCGTGGCGTTCGGCATCGTTTTGACGGTTATCTCTTTGTCAGCTTGGGCTGGCGCCGTAATCCCAGGCGAAGAGGACGCACAAGCGATGGAAGCCATCGAAAACCGCATGTACGAGGCGGGCGTCGAAGCCGGAATGGTTCCCGAGAACGAAGAAAAACGTGCTCACCACAGCGCAACCGATGTCGAAGCGGGCGAAGAAGCGGTCAGCGATACCGAAGCGACCGCGATGACCGAGTTCGTCCCAGCCAGCTAAACCACAGCGCCGACACCGTCCGGCGGAATCCAATCCAACGCAGTCACCACCTTAGAAAACAAGAATCGAATCGCCATGGCAAATCAACGAGTCGTCGTCGTCGGCGGAGGTCTAGCCGGTCTGGCCAGCACGATGAAATTGGCCGAACTTGGCATCAACGTTGACCTGATCAGCTTGACTCCCGTTAAACGCTCCCACAGCGTTTGTGCTCAAGGCGGCATCAACAGCTGCAACGACCAGACCCGACAACTGGGTGACAACGAGTTCAAACACTTCGACGACACCGTCTACGGCGGTGACTTTTTGAACCACCAGCCGCCAGTGAAAGAAATGGCCGACTGGGCTCCCAAAGTCATCGACTTGATGGACCGCCTGGGCGTTCCGTTTAACCGCACCGGCGAAGGCTTCATCGACCGTCGTCGATTCGGCGGGACGCTTTACAAACGAACCGCATTTGCCGGCGCGACCACCGGGCAGCAACTGCTCTACGCACTGGATGAACAGGTGCGCCGCCGCGAGAGTGAAGGCAAGGTTCGCAAGTTTGAATTCTGGGATTTCCAGGGGCTGATCCAAGACAGCACCGGTCGCTGCCGTGGCGTCGTCGCACAAGACATGGTGTCAATGGAAATGCGATCGTTCCCCGCCGACGCGGTCGTCGTCGCAACGGGCGGTTGCGGTTTGGTCTACGGACGCAGCACGATGAGCGTGTTCTGCACCGGTAGCGCGGCAAGCCGCTGCTTCCAAGCAGGCGCCAAATACGCCAACGGCGAATTTATCCAAGTTCACCCGACCGCGATCCCAGGCAGCGACAAACTGCGACTGATGAGCGAATCGGCTCGTGGCGAAGGCGGCCGTGTTTGGGTTCCACGTAAACCACACGATAGCCGTTCGCCACGCGACATTCCCGCCGCGGACCGTTACTACTTCTTGGAAGAACGCTACCCCGAGTATGGGAACCTTGTTCCACGTGACATCGCAACGCGTGAAATCTTCGACATCTGCGTCAACGAAGGCCTGAGCGTCGATGACGAGCGGATGTGCGTTTACTTGGACTTGACGCATATCTCCAAAAGCGAATTGGACCGCAAGTTGGGCGGTATTCTGGAGATCTACGAAAAGTTCCAAGGCGTCGACCCTCGAATCGAGCCCATGCGGATCTTCCCGGCCGTCCACTACAGCATGGGCGGCTTGTGGGCCGACTATGTCCGCACCGCGGCCGGCGGTCTGGAACCTGGCGCACCAAAGAACCACATGACCAACATCGAAGGCCTCTACGCCATCGGTGAATGCGATTACCACTACCACGGTGCAAACCGCTTGGGTGCGAACTCGCTGTTGTCGTGCATCTTTACAGGCTTGTTCACCGGTCCTTCGATCGTGAACTACATCGAAAACCAATCCGAAGGACACGCCGACCTTGCATCCAGCGAGATCGATTCGGCGGTGAAAAAACAGCAAGACCGCCACGACAGCTTGCTCAAAGGCGACTCCAGCAGCGACGAAAACCCCTACCTGATTCACCAGGAACTGGGCGATGTGATGACTCGCGCCGCAACGGTCGTCCGCCGTAACGATCAACTCAAAGACGCGATCGAAACCGTCAACGAACTGCACGAACGTGCGATGAAGGTCAGCTTGTCGGACACCGGTGGCTGGTCCAACCAGAACGTGTTGTTCTCCAAGTCGCTTCAAGACATGTTCCCGATCGCCAAGTGCATTCTGCAAGGCGCGTTGCAACGGGATGAATGCCGCGGGGCACACTACAAGCCGGAATTCCAAAGGCCGTCTTTGACCGCCGAGGATCCCGCCGAACGCCGCAAACAGGCGGAAGAGTGGCTGGACGAGTTCGACAAGAACAACGAAAAATTCCTCAAAAGCACGATCGCCGAATACGACAATGCTTCGATGAAGCCAAAGCTAAGCTACGAAGCGGTCGATACGTCACTGATTCAACCACGACCACGTTTGTATGGCCTGGTCGGCGCGGACATCATCGAACAGGTGTTCAAAGAGCGTGCCGAAGCCAAAAAAGCAGGCGCGGCACCCGCCGCCTCCGCTTGATCTCGCACGTTAGTTCCCGTTCCGTTCGCAACGCCCAAAACATCCAAATCCCTTTAGGTTTCAAATAGGCTGACTCCATGATTGCTTTCGACCAACATGCGAAACGCCCTGAGTTTATCAACGTTCGTGTCAAGCGACAGGACGGTCCTGGTAAAGAGCCGTATTGGCAATTGTTCAAGATCCCCTACGAGCCGGAATTGAACGTCATCACGGTCCTCCAGCGGATCGCGGCACTTGGCAAAGACGCCGATGGCAACAAGTCGTTTCCGGTTTGCTGGGACTGCGGGTGCTTGGAAGAGGTCTGTGGCGCTTGCACGATGGTCATCAACGGCCGCGTCCGCCAAAGCTGCAGTGCGTTGGTTGACCGCCTGATGGAGGACAATCCTGACGAGTTGGTCCTGGAACCGATGTCGAAGTTCCCTGTCATTCGCGACTTGATGGTCGATCGATCGCGTTTGTTCCGTGGCCTCAAACGCGTCAAAGCTTGGGTTCCCGTCGACAGCTACTACGACATGGGACGCGGTGAACGCCAATTGCGTGAAATGCAAGAACGCAACTACCCGCTCAGTCAGTGCATGAGCTGTGGATGCTGCGTCGAAGCATGCCCGCAATACACGAAAATCGAGCTGGAACAAAAGCCAGGCGAAAGCGACGAAGCCTTTGACGCTCGAAAAAACGACGCGTTCGACAAAGCGTTCGTTGGCCCGCATGCGATTTCGCAAGCGATGCTGTTCAACAATCATCCCACCGGCAAAGCGTTGGAAGGCGAACGTTTGGACGCCTTGACCGCCCCAGGTGGCATCCAGGCTTGCGGCAACGCTCAAAACTGCGTCGCGGTTTGCCCCAAGGAAATTCCGCTGACCACCTCGATCGCTCGTGCTGGACGAGCCACCACCCTGCACACCATCCGCAAGTGGTTCGAAAAGTAAGCAGCGTCGCGAAAGCGATTAGCTGTGTCTGAGCGAGCCCACCGAGGCTCGGCAGACATCGCGAATAGAGTTCTCATCGGCCAGTTGCATCGTCGGGATATTCGCGGCGATCAATGGCCCAGCGGCTTGCCCAAATTCGTTGAAATCGATGGTGTTGATGACCGCTGCGACTGCTTTGCCGCGGCGTGCAAAGCCCACCAAAGTCGCGATTGTTTCTGGAGTCGCTTTCTGAAAGATCGCGATCAGTGTGGTTTCTGAACTGATTCGCGATTCGGCTTCGATCAAAAGCTGTGCGAACGACATCCCGTCGCTTCTCTCGAGCCGAGCCAGTTGAGTTCTCAGTTTCTGAAACTGTAGCGGGCCACGTCCGACATCAACGATGACTGGACGCAAGCGGTCATTTTTGTTGGTCCGTTGCGCCGAACGTTGGGCCTGTTCTCGAATGCGATGGTCGCCACGCCAACCGTCAGTGCGTATGCGGTCCGCAGCGTCTCGTCCGTTGGTCACCATCGCAAAGGGCTGTGATTGCTCCATCAATGAACTCGCAATCGAAGCCGCCGTGGTGATCGCCAAATCAGTACGGATTGGTTCTTGATTGGTAGGATTGGTTTCAACATGCAGGTCCAATACCAGTGTGGCACCAGCAATCGACGTGGGTTCATAGACCTTGCTGTGCAGGATTCCGGTTCTCGCGGTCGCCGACCAATGGACACGACGCATCGGGTCACCCGGTTGCCATTGGCGAATGCCACGCAATCGCGTCGGGTCTTCTAGTACGTTCGCCCGCATGCGGATCTCGCCCATCGGACGAGGTGAAGCGATGTCGTAGCCTTCCAGTGGCAGTACCTTTGGCAAAACGGTGATGTACTGCGGTTCGGTACCCACACGGAATCGGCGATAGAGTCCCATGACATCGCCGGTTTCCAGCACCGTTGGGCCGATCTGAAAATAGCCTCGGCGGTTGCATTTGACCGTGTATTCGAGATCGCGAGTTTGGTTGGGCCATAGCAACAGCACTTGGACCCGCTCACCAGTGACCTTTAATGTCGGAGGATCATGGATCGTCGCCCAGTGTGGAACAAGGTCTTCGACCAATAGCCAAACGACGGGTAAACGCGACGTGTTTTGCAGGCTTAATTTGACCGAGAACGATTCACCGACATGCAGTTCTTCGTTCCGCCCATGACGTGTCGCGATCGTGGCGGTTGCCCAGGTTTTGGCCAGATACTGATTCAGCAGAATGACCGACGCCGCAACAATCGCGGTCAACACCCACAAAGACGCTCCGAAAAGCAATCCGATCAGCAGCACCGCAGAAGCAGCCGCGAGCAGTTTGAACAACCCGGACGGCTCCGAATGACTGGCATCGGCCGCTGGAGGCGATTGCGAACCGGGCGAGTTGGCTGGTTTGATCATGCCAATAGTTTACCACCTGGGACTCTGCGAAGCGTCACTTAGCGATAAACCTGTTACTTTCGCTAAACCGGCGCCGGGAGGTCTCGTCGGTTGAACGTTCTGGCGGCAAGGGCGTAGAACACAATCCCGAGCATCATCAACAACAACGGATATGCCAAGGGGGGCATGGCGGCGTCCGGTAATGTCGTCGTCAGACTCCATAGCGAACTGCCTGTTTCACCGGTCATGTTGACCAATTTCTGAGGCTTGTAACAACTGAAAAAGGACAGGTTCAGCAGCCACTGCAGTGAATCCGTCGCTTTGCCGAGACCGTACATCACCGCCTGCAAAACGTAGATGCCCATTACGATCCCGATCGTTCGCCATCGATATCGGTCACAGCAACTGAAGAACGTCGAGAGTCCCAGCAGAAAAAAGCCGAACGCGAACAGGTTGAAGGTCGCGGGCGCAAAGACCGCTGGATCAACGCGTTCGCTAAGCGGGAACGATTCTTTGATCGGTTCGCCAAGTTGTAGCGGGACCTCCCAGCCAAACACTGGAACCTGAACCATCGGCGTCGGTTGCGTTTCCTTGACCGTTGTCAGATGAACGCCGATCGCCAAGCCGCCCCACACGAACAAACACAACAGCGTCAGACCGCCGACCGCAACCAGTGCGTGTGACCACAACAAACTGGTACGTCGAATTGGTTGGGCAAGCAACATTTCCATGGTGCCGCGTCCTAATTCGCCGCTGACGACATCGCTGCCACGTGAGATACACCAGATCACGACACAGATGATGATGATGGGCTCGTCATAGGTCATGCCGACACGACCTTGATAGGTGAAGAGCGAATCGAAGCTGATCGGGGCAAACTTTTCAAAGTCACGGAACTGTTCCAAAATCGTCTGAAACTGTCCCATGTCCAACAAGCTGACCACCCAAACACGCACCCACGCGAACGCGAACAAGGCGATTGCCAGCGCGAAGAACAACAACATCGCTTGTTTGACGTAGCTGCGGACCATTGCGGCATCAATCATTGGGACACCTCGCCGGTCAGCTCGTGATTGGTTTCGTTCGCATCCAAGTCGGGGGCAACACGTGGATCGTCGGCCTGTTGGTGATGAACGGAATCGTAGATCGCACGCAGTCCCAGCGGCTCGATCCGCATTCGTTCGAGATGCAAAGTTGCAAGCCATCCGAGCATTGGGGCCAAGTCGCCGGAGGTTTCGATCCGGATCGCGTTGGGCCTTTCGTCAGTCCCATGGTCAATCGCGTTGATCTGAACTTGACTTGAAAAGGACTCTGGGATGGACTGCCTTGTGGATTCGATCGTGCGACCGGTTGGTAGGTCAGCCCAGATGCGATGGCGTTGAAACAGTTCCGCCATCACCAGCTCACGTGCCAAGCGTCCTTTGCGCAGGAACGCGACTCGGTTGCAGGTTTCTTCGATTTCGCTCAGCACGTGAGACGAAAACATCACCGTCCGGCCATCACGGTGGGCGTCGGTGACATACCGCAGCACACTCGCGCGGACCGAAGGGTCCAAATTCGCGGTCGGCTCGTCCAGAATCAGCAGCGGTGTTTTTGGCGCGAGGACTACGGCCAGTGCCAGTTTTTGTCGCATGCCGGTCGACATCATCCCGACATGCCGGCGGGTATCGAGCTCCAACTCGTCCGCAATTTGCCGGCTTCGCTGATAATCCCCCAGGGGATGGAGGTCAGCGAAAAACCGGAGTACCCCTTCGCCGCGCAAGTGCCGCGGCAGTCGTGCGTCGCCTGGCAGATACGAGACACGCTTACGGACTTCGACGGAGTCCAGTTTCGGGTCGACACCACAAACGCGAACATCACCACCCGATCGTTGCAAATAGCCCAACAGTGACCGAATGAGCGTCGTTTTTCCCGCACCATTGGGGCCTAGCAGCCCGAAGACGTCGCCTTGGCGAACGGTCAGGTCACATTCCTCCAGAGCTTGGAATTCACCGTATCGTTTGGATAACTCACGGCAGGTCACTACCGGTTCGAGGTCCATGTGGCCGTCAAGGTCGTTCATTTCCGAAACTGCAATCAAGTTGTCGTACTGCGTCGTGTGTGACAATCGTTCTCGGGAAGTGCCCATTGTTTACTTCCGAACCTTCGGTGATAAGTCCACGTCTATTGTCAACCAAAGTCAAACCGTAAAATCCGGACCGCGATAAACGGCATTTCACCCCGGTCGGTGACAATTCCTGATTCGCACGTCACCCTGTGACAATAACCATTGCTGTTGTACCGCTCGGCTTAGACAAGCTGATTCACCACTCTTTAACATTGCTAATCAAGGGCCACCGAACTGATGCCAGAGAATGTACTGCCACGTGGATTTCGTTTTGGTGGAGTGACTTGTGGAATCAAAGCCAGTGGACGTCCGGACCTGTCACTGATCGTTTGCGACCAGCCAGTCGCGGCCGCTGGCGTCTACACCACCAACCAAATCGTTGCTGCTCCCGTCACGCTATGCAAAAGCCGTACGCCTTCGTCATCGATTCGTGCTGTCATCACCAATAGTGGCAATGCGAACGCCTGCACCGGCGAACAGGGAGCATTGAACGCTGCCGAAATGTGTCGATTGGTTGCAACGAAAATCGGTGCGTCTGATGAGCAGGTTCTGGTGATGAGCACCGGAATCATTGGAAAGCCACTGCCAATGGAACGCATCAAAGCCGGAATCGACTCGGTCGGCAATAAACTTGGCGACAGCATCGACGACTTTCAAGCGGCCGCTTCGGCAATTTTGACGACCGACAAAGGTCCCAAGACGGCACACCGTGAAGTCAAACTCGGTGGCGTCACCGTCAGGCTGTCCGCGATGGCCAAAGGTGCCGGCATGATCGCTCCCAACATGGCGACCATGTTGGCCGTCGTGATGACCGACGCCGCGATCGCTCCAGAGATGTTGAAAGAGCTTTTAACAGAGGCGGCCGATTTAAGCTTTAACCGTGTCAGCGTCGACGGTCACACCAGCACCAATGACACCCTGTTGGCGTTGGCGAGCGGCGAAAGTGGCGTGGAAATCACCGCCGAACACAAGGCGGCGTTTGCCGAAGTGATGAATGACATCTGCACGCAACTCGCGCGTGAATTGGTGTCCGATGGCGAAGGTGCCCAGCACGTGATGAAGATTCATGTCACCGGTGCAAAAGATGATCACGACGCAAACGGAATCGCCAAAGCAATCGGCGAAAGCCCGCTGGTAAAAACCGCGATGACCGGCGGTGACCCAAACTGGGGCCGAATCGTTTCGGCCGCCGGATACGCCGGATTCCCAATCCAGCCCAACCTGACGACCTTGGAAGTGTGCGGGACAAAAATCTTCGAAAACGGAGCGCCGTTGCCTTTCGAAGCCGCCGCGCTAAGCCGCACCATGAAAGCCACTCCCGAAGTCGACATCGAACTGACCGTCGGCGACGGACCCGGCGAAGCCACCCGCTGGGCCAGCGATCTGACCTGCGAATACGTCCGCTTCAACAGCGAATACACCACATAAATAACCGTCAGCACAAACCACCCACGCGCGCTCATCGAAGGATCTTTGACAAGATCCACTACGGTGCAGCCTCATTCGCATCGATGGTCTTATCCGCTGACGCACAGCAAGACCGACAAGCCGAACACATCACGGAATACGGGTAGTGAATCTTGTTAAAGATCCGGGCTATTTGTCTTCTTCTTCCCGAAGGATCTTTAACAAGATCCACTACGGTGCAGCCTCATTCGCATCGATGGTCTTAACCGCTGACTCGCAGCAAGACAGACAATCCGAACACATCAGGTAAAAGCGGGTAGTGGATCTTGTTAAAGATCCGGACGCATATCTTCCTCGTCCCGAAGGATCGTTGACAAGATCCACGACGGTGTTCCTAGTAACGCTGCGAGCTGTTAAAGCTTGTCGATTGGCGCGATCGTGCTTGGTGTAATCTTCGAACTCACTGGGTTGTCGGGGTGAGTTCAACACCGCGCGGCGTAAACCTGCCGATGTGAATTCTGGTCGGACATTGAATTTCTATGCCACTCGATACCAGACTCAGGCGGGTTCCATGTTGTTACGTAGACTGACGTTGGCGCTAGCGATCGCGTCATCCTCTTATGCGATGGCCGATGAGGGTCGCAAGTCGCTCGCCGACAAGCATGCGCCTGCCGGGATCATGGGCGATCACCTTCATGACGAAGGCAAATGGATGGTCGAGTACAAGTACATGGTGATGTCCATGGAAGACAATCGGATCGGCGACAACAAGGTGTCGGATGCCGATGCGATTGGGCCACCCGGTCCGCCAGCAGGGATCAACGTCAACGGCATCCAAACGAATGCCGGCGCCGCGCCGACGGACATGACGATGGAAATGCACATGATGCACGTCATGTACGGCGCCACCGAGAACGTCACGTTGTACACGATGCTGATGTTGCCAAGCTTGACGATGGACCACATCCGCGGCGACATGAATCCTGGCGGACGCGGGACGTCCTTCACCACGCACAACAGTGGTTTCGGTGACACGTCGATGGGCGCATTGATTCGTCTTTATAGCGACGAACGCCAAGACTGGATCGCGAATCTCGGCTGCAGCGTTCCGACCGGGGATATCTATCGAGAATCAACGATTCCGACTGCCGGTGCTGTTTCACAGCCGCTGCCGTATCCGATGCGACTTGGCAGCGGAACGTTCAACGCCAAACCAGGCCTGACCTACAAACGCTACTGCGACTGGTGGTCGTTCGGGTATCAGTTCCAAACCGACTTGCCGATCGGACGCAATTATCGCGGGTACAGTGTCGGTGACGAGTTCCGATTCAACAGCTGGACCAGCGTTCTGTTAACTGACAACTGGGCCGTTTCACTGCGTGGCGAGCACCTGTGGCGGACCGCTTATGAGGGTCAAGACCCGACGGCCAACAACATGGTGATCGAAACCAACGTGGAAAGCTTCCGCGGCGGCTATTGGTACAACATGGGAATAGGGACTCAGTTCATGAAGAACGGTCACTACTTCAATTTCGAATTCGTGCCCACGATCGCGCAAGACCTGGACGGGATTCAGTTGGAAACCGACTATTCAGTCATCGCCAGTTGGTCCAAAGCCTGGTAACGCGGGTAGTGGATCTTGTTAAAGATCTGGTCTATTTGTCTTCCTCTTCCCGCAGGATCTTTAACAAGATCCACTACGGGGCAGGCTCATTCGCATCGATGGTCCTATCCGCTGACGCACAGCAAGACCTCGGCAACGAGCCAGGGCTGGTTGGTGATCTATGGCGACCAAGACGGTCGGTATACCGGTGATGCTGGCGAAGTGGTCGTTCGCCCACC
>PPHI01000034.1 GCA_002901265.1 Rhodopirellula baltica
CGACCTGCGTGTCGAGGCGTTGATCCGCAAAATCGATTCACTGCATCACTACTATGGCCAATCGGGGCGAAGCACCTGGGCATGGTACGGTGACGCCACTGGCCAAACCTATCCGGAACTGCCGAACTGGCCGCGCTAAAGCGTTCTTGGTAGTAGGGATCGGGATCCAGCGGTACAGCGGTTTCTTCGTACCGCAGCGGCAGCGAGTTGATTGCGACAGCGGGATCCGCCTGCATCATTTCGTGCTGCGGTTCATAGAGCGTCGGTACATCGACTTCGGCGGTCACTTCTTGAACAAGCAACTCGATCGCCCGATCGTCAAGTGTCGATGGAGAACCGTATCGGTTGGGTGGTGTCGGCCCCGGATCGGGAGAATCCGTCCGGCGGAATGGCAGAGCCATGAGGGCTCCGGCAAAAAGAATGATGGCACCGAGTGTGAAGCGTCGCACTGGGAGGGACCTTTGCGATTGCGAGTTTCGATGGCCCTCCGTGACTGCGAATTCCGCTTCGTGCGATTAGTCAACTCGTCAGAATCTCGAGTTTTTCTCCACAAATCCACCCGCTTTGCCTGCAGGATTCCCTTCTGCGGGCCGCCTGTAGGACTCAGCGAAACTTATCCGCGCATTGTTGTGTTCCAGTTCGTCCCACTGTGAAGCTGTGCCCTTCGAAAAGTGCCTCGACGATGATACGCTTTGCCTTTTCATCCAAGTCCCAGAACCGCCCAAGACAATATCGATGGAAGCCGGGATCGTCGGTCTGCCAAACGTCGGCAAAAGCACGCTTTTCAATGCGTTAACCAGCTCGCAATCCGCACAAAGCGAAAACTATCCGTTCTGCACGATTGAGCCGAACGAAGGGATCGTTAACGTGCCGGACGCTCGCCTGGAACGTATCACTAAATACATCGCACCACAAAAAGTTGTCCCCGCAGCTTTGAAACTGGTCGACATCGCCGGCATCGTCAAAGGTGCCAGCGAAGGCGAAGGGTTGGGAAACAAATTCCTCAGCCATATCCGCCAAGTGGACGCGATTGTCCAGGTCGTCCGTTGTTTCGAAGACCCAGACGTCGTCCACGTCGCCGGGGCTGTTGATCCGGTCGCCGACATCGACACCATCGAAACCGAATTGGTGCTGTCCGACTTGCAAACGCTCGAAAACGCGATGGCTAAAGCACAGCGCACCGCTCGAAGTGGTGACAAAGAGGCGAAACTGCGGGTCGCGGCAATCGAAAAGTGCAACGCGCACCTGGAAACCGAACAGCCGCTGCGGACACTCAAGCTGACCGAAGCGGAAGCGAAGTCGATCCACAGCTTCGGATTGATGACTGCCAAACCGATTCTGTACGTCGCCAACGTCGACGAAACCGACCTCGAAGGCAAGAATCCACTCGTCGATAAAGTACGCGAACACGCCAAACAATCGGGCGCCGACGTCGTCTGTGTCAGCGCAAAGCTGGAATCCGAATTGGCCGAACTCGAAGACGACGACTTGGCCGAAATGCTGGCCGACGTTGGTTTGGAAGCCCCCGCACTCAGCACGATTGCTCAGGCGGCCTACAAGACGCTGGGGCTGCAAAGCTATTTCACCGCTGGCGAAAAAGAAGTCCGCGCCTGGACAATCCCGGCCGGTGCGACCGCACCACAGGCTGCCGGCGTGATCCACTCGGACTTCGAAAAAGGCTTCATTCGCTGCGAGGTTTACACGCTTGAAGACCTCGAAACGTTTGGCAGCGAAAAAGAAATTCGCCAAGCCGGTAAACTACGCGTAGAAGGCAAGGACTACGTCATGAACGATGGCGATATCTGTCACTTCCTTCACAAGATTTAACGCTCCCTCCACTTCGCCCCTCCGTCTTACTCTCGAAGTTCACAACCATGAAGATTTTTGCCGTTCTGTGTGCCCTTTGCGTCGCCCTGTGCTGGGGGCTCTACGGTCCGACATTGACCAACGCACGCGCCCCAGCCGACTCAGCCGTCAAATGGGGTCCGTTCAAGCCCTACGTCTTCATCGGCATGGCCTATGTCGTGATCGCGATCATCGGTGGCTCGCTAATGATGAAGACCGTCTTCAACGATAACTTCGACTACACCGGCCCGTACCAGCCGGCGATGAAGTGGGGATTCCTTGCAGGTGTCTTGGGGGCATTCGGTGCTCTCGGACTAACGTTTGCCTTGACCAAGGCCGGTGGTAAACCCAGTTACGTGATGCCGATCGTATTCGGTGGTGCGGTGACCGTGAACGCGATCGCTTCCTACTTGAAATTCCACGAAGGAAACCCGTTGATGTTCCTCGGCATGGGCTTGGTCGCCGTCGGCATTTGCTTGACCGCTGCCTATACCCCGCACGGGCATGCACCTGCCAAACCGGCTGCAGCCGCGGCAGTGCCAACCGGTGAAGCTGCCGCGCCGGATACGCCGACAACGCCATCCGACTCGTAAGCGATAGCTAGATGACACCTCCAGTCGAACCACACGACCGAGTCATCCAGATTGATCAACAAGTTGCGCACCTCTGGATGGTGCGCACGTTTCTCAAGCATGCTGACGAGTCCGAAGACGACGAGGACTTGCGTGATATCGTTCGCGATATCTACGACTTTATCCTTGCCGTCGGCCCGCTTGATGAAGTCGACGATGACGCGAAGTATCTCAAAATGGCTCGCAAGAAATTGTCGAAACTTCGCAAAGCCACTGAGCTCTACGAAGAGATTCAACCCGAGGTCAGCGGGCACACAAACTTTGTCATGGCCGCCAAGTCGCTGCGTCTTGCACTCGACTCGATCACACTGACGGTCAACGCGGATCGGTGATCCTGCCTGCCTCGCACCACCTTGCCGCCCAACGTTGCACGTCATGGAAAGTCCGAAAACAAAGCCGAATCGCTTCATCGATCCGACGATGTTATTCCGGTTCGAAATTCCGATCCGCAAGGACGAATTGAACTGGACGGACAAAGGCCTCGAACTCCCCGATCGCTGTCGAGTTCCGTCATTCGGCTCCCTCGCCGATCGGCCGTCGTATGCAGATGTCCGCATCGGTTGGTCAGAAAGCGGCCTGGGATTCCACCTCCGCGTCGTCGGTAAACGACAATTGCCGTGGTGCCGCGACACACGACTGGACGAGAGCGACGGGTTTCATCTCTGGCTGGACACTCGTTGCAGTCCCAACATCCACCGCGCGACGCAGTACTGTCACCGATTCTTGTTCATGCCCGCTGGTGGCGGTCCACGTCGCGAACGCCCGGTCGCTTCGCTGATCGAAATCAATCGCGCCCGGACAAATCCTAAACCGATCCCGCCGGAAGCCCTGAAAATCAAAACCGTCGCCCGCCATGATGGCTACGAACTGAGTGGTTTGATCCCTGATCACGCGATGACCGGCTACGCCCCCAAAGACCAGTCGCGATTGGGGCTATACTTTGCGGTGCTGGATCGTGAACTCGGTTGGCAGACGCTCAGCCTCGGCGAAGAGTACCCTGTGATGGAAGACCCAAGTCTTTGGGCCGAAGCCGACTTGGTCGACTAGCCAGTCGCTCTCGATTCTATTCCTCCCCCTACCTTTTCCTCCCACCGCGGTGCCCCTTCATGCTGCGCAAATTCCTACTCGCACTGACACTGCCCTGCCTTTTGGCGAGTGTTCCTGGCACTCCCTTCAGCTACAGCAACGTTTGCGCCGACGGACCAGCTGACAATATCGCAACCTCCGTCCGGCCGATCCCTCCCATCGGCATCCAAATCGACGGCAACAAGATCGAATCACTGCGCAAACGATGCCAGCAGATTCGCAAAGCCTGGCAACAAACACTTGCCGAAGCGTCTCAAACGATTGAAGCGAGCAAGGGATGGCAACGTGATGCCGCGATCAAACGACTCGACAAACTCAGCCGACTTACGCCGGAGATCTTGGTGTTCCCGCGGTCGGTCGAAATGGCGATCGAGTTGAATCAATTCTATGCCGAAACCGAAGCCGAACACGCAGGCGTCTTGCTGGACGAAGCGAACCGCAGGATCGCGCTCGCCAAACAAGATGCCAGTTGGGCAAAGCTTGTTGGCATCACCGACGGCCAATCGCAAACGCTGGTGATCGGCGGCTTCGAATCAAAAATTGATGGTTCGTATCAACCCTACGCACTCGTGGTCCCCGCCGGCTTCTCTGCATCCGACAGTCGACCCCGTCGCCTGGACCTTTGGTTTCATGGACGCGGCGAAAAACTCAGCGAGCTGAACTTTCTGTGGACTGGCAGTAACAACGCCGGCCAATACACACCCGCCGAAACGTTCGTCCTGCATCCCTACGGACGCTACAGCAACGCGTTCAAATTTGCGGGTGAAGTCGACGTATTGGAAGCACTCGAGTACCTGCAAACGCGACTGCCAGTCGATCCGCAGCGAATCTCCGCACGCGGGTTCTCGATGGGTGGTGCCGCGTGCTGGCAGTTTGCGACGCACTACGCCGACCGCTTCTTTGCCGCCAACCCCGGCGCCGGATTTAGCGAGACCCCGGAGTTCTTGAAGTCCTTCCAACAAGAGGACCTGAGCGAAACGCCGGACTATCAACGCACTCTGTGGCAGCTTTATGATTGCCCACCATGGTCACGCAATCTGATCCATTGCTCGACGGTTGCTTACAGCGGAGGAATCGATCGACAAAAGCAAGCAGCCGATGTGATGGATGTTTCGCTTGCGGAGCAAGGCATCGATCTGGTTCATGTTATCGGTCCCGAGACCGCACACCAGATTCATGCGGACTCGAAAATCGAAATCGAATCGCGGATGGCCCAGCTGGCTGCGATGGCAGACGGTAACGTTCCCAATCAAGTCGACTTGACGACCTACACCCTTCGCTACAACCGCATGCACTGGGTGCACCTGACCGGACTGCAGCAACACTGGCAACGATCGCACGTGACTGCTTCCTTAAACGATGCAGGACACCTCACCATTGAAACCACAAACGCGACGAAACTTGAGCTGAGCTTCGCATCGGGACAATGGCAGTCCACGTTTCCGTGCCAGCCATCGATCACCATCGATGGCTCCGAGTTAGTTGGTCCACCGGTTCGTTCTGACCGCTCGTGGTCGATCAAGCTTGTCCGACATGGCGACACATGGGCAGTCGATGACTCAGCTGGCAATGCACTACGCAAACGGCCAGGGATGCAAGGGCCGATCGACGATGCCTTGATGGACTCCTTTCTATTCGTTCTGCCGTCGAAATCGTCGAAAGACAAAACGTTCCAACAATGGGCCGAAAGCGAAGCACAGCACGCGATGGTTCACTGGCGCAAACATTTTCGCGGCGACATCCGAGTGGTCCATGACAACGAAGTCACCAAGGACATGATCATGCGGCATCACTTGATCGCATTTGGCGATCCGGACTCGAATTCCCTGTTGGCCCGTTTGCAAGACGGATTGCCGATGCGGTGGGAAAACGACGCGATCGTGCTTGGCGACCATCGCTACCCGCGGTCGAGCCACGCCGGAATATTGATCTACCCAAACCCGTCCAATCCAGACAAATACATTGTTGCAAATAGCGGATTCACGTTCCGAGAATACGACTACCTCAACAACGCCCGCCAAACGCCCAAGCTGCCTGACTGGGCAATCGTCGACATTACCGAAGGTGCAACGACACGTGCCCCTGGAAAAGTCATCGATGCAGGTTTCTTCAACGAATCGTGGCAAGTCCAATAAACCCAAAACATCCCACATCTCCCCGTAGTGGATCTTGTCAAAGATCCAACACGCACGTCTCTCCGGTAGTGGATCTTGTCAAAGATCCAACACGCGCATCTCTCCCGTAGTAGATCTTGTCAAAGATCCAACACGCGCATCTCCCCCGTAGTGGATCTTGTCAAAGATCCCACGCAGCATCCGCTACGCACCATACCAAAGATCTCACCCAATAACGTGAAACCACTCCAAGCGACTGATTTTCGAGTGTCGCCATTCACTCTGCGGGGGCGACCACGCGAATCGGCCAAGTAATTTCCGCAATCTTGCTCAGCTTTCGCGATCCAGATTTTGGCCAGTCCGATCGGGCGGGTACATTGTTGCCAAGAGCGGGTTCGTGTTCCAAGAATTCGCCGACGTCAGAGAGGCCTCGCAAGTCCCATGAATGACATCGAAGCGATCCGAAATGTCCAACGCCGATGGTTCCGCGCCACCATGTCCGGCGACCTTTCGATGCTCGATTCACTGATGACTGCCGATGTCGTTTTTCTTTCTCCTGGTCGCCCGCCATTTGGACGAAAGGAGTTCTTCAAGAGCTTCCAAGCGATGAAGGATCAAGTCACGATGGAATGCGAAGGCGAATTCATAGAGATCAAGATCGATGGCGACTTGGCAGTCGCGACCGGATTGATCCAGATCACAGTCACGCCACGGTTTGGTGGCGAGCCGACGTCTCTGACGGGCAACACGCTGACCGTCTTCAACCGCCAGCCAGACGGCCGATGGCTACTCTCCCGAGACGCAAATCTGGTTGCCCCCAATTAGACGCCTTCCGACCTGGTCGTATCATCTCCGTCCTGTGGCCTCTCTGCTTGCTTAGCGAGTTTCTTGATTGCCCGAAGCAGGCGATGTGAATCGTCTTCCGTGATCTCGTAAATTAGGAATCCGTAACCCGCAAATGCAACTGGATTGAGCTGGTGCAGGTACAGATAGTCGCCCGTGCGCCGCAGTCTCGTCTCTCGATCAATTGCGTACCAACCAACAGGAAAGCTGGCATCACCATGTTGCTCATAATGCTTAACAGTCATCGGCGGCACGCGTTGGCGTCCGGTTGGAATGCCAACTTTTTGTGGATCGATCAAGTGTAAATAGGACTTTACAAGCAATGGCCTCGCTCCTGAGTGATCCTCGCTCCACCGCTTCAAGTAGGGATAGTCTTGTCCCCAATCAATGTTGCTGGCGTTAAATACCTTGTCCGCATGCATTGGCCCACCGATCGACTCGTTGAAGTACGAGATGCTATGTGGATAAACCCAAAGGCTGCTTGCGATCATTCCACTCAGGCAGATCGACGCATAACCCTTTAGTGCCTGTGACGCAGTGGCATACGCATTGAATGCCCGGCTCAATAACACCAGGAACAACGGAACAGCAGGAAGCACATAGCGCAGATGACGACTAACGCCGGTCTGTGTGCTTGCCAAAATGATGAGAAGAATTGCAGACGACATCAGGAGCGATTCGTCCCGAAGCACAGTGGCAGGATGGATCCCGTCACGAAACCTGATCCAAATGGCAAGCGGGATTAGTGCAAGCAACCCCAGCTGCGATTTGGTCGCGAATCCCAGTAGGTAGTACCACCACCAGCCGTGGTCTGCCCAGTCACCATTGGCATAGGACCATCGGACACGGTCGAAATCCCACTTCTGAAGATCGAGTCCGATCAGCAGGTCGCTCGGCAGTGGTACCGGGATTTGCTCCAGTATCGTTCCCCGGAATCGGTTCCCCGACCACTCCACCTCTTGCCAGCCATCAGCGCCGGCAAATGATCGGCTGATGAAATCAAAGTTCCCTAACGGACGAAACGATCCGTCAAAGCCATACATCAAATTGATCACCAACAGGAACGCGAACGACGCCGCGATCACGTGTCCCAGCACTCCTTTATTGTCATTGAGACGCTCCGAAATGCTCCTGCGTTGCACTGGCCCCGAACGCTTCAGCCAATCGCATGCCATTGCGGCAAGCCAAAATAACGGCAGCATCAACACTAGGATTGCCAAGCTGGTTTTAGTCAGTACAGCAAATGCCGCCATTAAACCAAGTGCAGTTGACATCACAAGGGAGCGATGGTCTAGCCACTGGCGAAATACGAAAAGCAATCCCAAAGCCATGCAAGCTGCCTGTGCGTCGCCGCTGATCAATGCCCCATAACCAATCAAGCTGGGCGAAACCGCCCAAAGTAATAGCACACCGATCCCTGCCGCGTGTCCGTAGAGCCGACTGGACCAAATGAATGCAGTTGCCATCCCTATCGCCAAAAAAGGCAAGCAAGCGATTCTGCCAAGTGCTAACCACCAATAGCTTTGCTCCTCGTGATCAATAATCATTTCACGAGCAAGGTCCCACTCCATTCGGTATCGCGGATCCGATTTCTCATGGAGGTACTTGAGCTGAGGGCCGCCAATCCACCACGGCAGCGCAGCGATGTCGCGTACGAGAGGCGGATTAACTCGGAAGGATGCAAAGTCGGCGTATTTCCAGTCTGCAACTCCGCTCGGCAACAATCCCACTTCGGTCCAGGCGAAGCCGGATCGAAACGCAATGATGGAGACGAGGCAAAGATGGAAAACGATGATGGTGACAGGAAGTAAACTCCATTTCACTCGTCCGCGATCGCCCGGCACACCCTGCATCTGCATCGACAAAAATCTCCGATCAATCAAAACTGACGTGAAAAACAATGCGAACGCACTGACCCAATTTGCAGTCCCTTCAATGCATCCTAAACACGCGTGCCGCTCCGATCGTTGCCAAAAGTTTTCCTTCTCCGTCCGGAGCTAGGTTTTCGCGAGTCACGAAGAAATGTCGGCCGGGCTGCCGAAGTCGATGGTCAACTTGCACCGGGCACTCCGCACGAGCCAAGTAGTATTTCAGAGGCTCTTTGTTAGGGATCGGGCTGATTACTTTGTCTCCAGGTTGCGTGACTTTGGTCAGATAATCAGCGACATCAATGACCTCCGGGAATAATCCCGTGTCATTGTATTTAGCGATTCGATTATGAATCACCAAGTCACGCGCAAACCAGACGCTTGCCCCAATGATCAGCAAATGGCAAGCAAAAGTTACGAGACGTGGGGTTGCACTAACGATCCATGTGTATCCACGGTCAGCGACAACGAACAAAAACGGCAAGGCGAAAATCCACGAACGCGTGAATGGCAAACTTTGCTTTAACAAAAATGCCGACGCCACACCTCCGCTCACCCCGGCAAGAAAAAGCAATAACCGCTCTTCGCGTTTCATCAAAGATGCCACGAATCCGCAGACAGCAAGCACTACCAGCGGTAGTTTCCAAGTCACGTGTCGGAATAGATGCCGTAAGGTGTGCGTCAGGTTGTCTCCCATTCCGCCATAAAACTGTTCTGTCGAAAGAGAAGCAGCGAACCGATTAAAGAAGACCTCTTCGATCCCTTTTTCACGAATCAGTGTGGGAGCATAAAAAGCTGTCGTTAGAACCACGATTTGGATTCCAAGTACGACCAGGATCCAGGCCCCATCGCGTACCGCTAAGTCACTTTTCGTGATCAGTCCTAAAGTCAGCCAAAAGACAATCCCGGTCGCTGGGTACAACATCGTCGGGATGGTCCAAAAACCAAGTGCGATGAAAACTGCGAGCGGCCAAATTGCTGTCGAATTGGGATCTTCAAGGATCCGCTGTACATGCAGTCCTGCGAGGAGACAAAGGCAGACCAGCAGCGTGTAGCCACGTGCGTTAGTGGAAAACAGCACGAAAAACGGGAACACCGCGATCGCCGCAGAAATGAACTCTCCTCCACGCCCATTGTTTAATCTGCGGCAGAACTGCCATCCAAGTGGAATCGCCACAATCCCCGCAAGGAACGCTGGCAGTCGGATGATCCATGGATCCGCACCCAACACGGCGGTTGTCAAGCGAACAAGTACAGTGTGAAAGAGTTGGTTGTTAGGTAACGCGTAATGCAACAACTCTCCCGGTTTTTGAACAAAATTATTGAACGTCAACGCCTCATCGGATCGCATTGTCTGCGTCAGAAATGCGATCCGCACAATAAGTCCGATGACAACGGCGAGGCACAGGAATCCCAACTCGCCATAGAACTTTTGAGACCGTCCCCGTTGATCCATCAAATGGCGCATTCACGAGCCTCGCTCAACATCGAGTTGCCGTCGCTTGCGAATCCGGCGAAGTGAGAGGAATATCGCGCCCAAAACACTGACGCTGGCAAGGAGCGAACGCGAGACAAACTGTTCAGGCGAAACAGAGACGCCGTTGGTGAGACGCAATACAGGCAAATACAAAACCGTAACCCAACATCCAAATTCGATCCACTTAAGAACCTCGTCGGAGGGAAGAGTGACCGACCGCTTGCGACGCTGCCGCTCAAGATCGTAGGTGTTCTGCTTGGCATCCATCTCTTTCAACTCAATTATCTGTCATCACAATTGTTTCGTTGGACGCACGCGTCCCCATGGCTCCCCATACCCCAAACGGGCTCGCTGAACCTGGGGGGCTTTGCGTATTACCCAAGTACACGCTTCCAGCAATTTCCGTATCTGACTTGCTTTGGATCGAGTCACTTATGAAACGGACCGCACCGTCAGCCAACACGCAGTTCACTCCCCCCGAGTGATAGCTTCCTGCGGAGAAGACGCCTCCAAACCAGTTGGCATGAATACCATCCGGAGGAACCTCACTGCATGAAGGTGAGTTGGGAGGCAATACCGTGTTGAACGCCGAAAACGAAGGTGCCGCATCTGCCCACCGTACGCCACGTGGTTCCAGATCCGCACCGCCTTCAATCAGTCGGGACTCCAAGTCGATTAAGTTCCAGCAATTTTGCGGGCTATCTCGTAATCCAGGGACTTCCATGATCACGTTGGACTTAAATGCTCGATCACCGTTTCCAACACAGATTTCCGAGAACAGTAAGGTGTTGGAAAGACCGTCACTGCAGTCACGCATCCGGAATGCAAACCAGTTTGCGAACAGGCCCCGTTTTGACGAGTCATCAAATCGCTGGGGCTGCCGATCGCCTGAGGATCGGTATTGTGGCTTTTTTAATGCACAGCCCACCGCGAAGACACCGTCACCCAGACATGCCGCGTAGTTCGTCGCACCGCTGTTGACGAGCGGTTCCCCGGGATCACTCGGGCAACGAAGAAACGTCGGTGAAATTTTCCAGGGGCCGTACAGGTTTTCTTGTGACGCGGAGAGAATGTTGTACCAAGGGATTGGTCCCATCGCAGGAAAAACGATTCCACTCCTTGGCTCCCTCCAGGGATTCGAAATGGTGTCCCAAAGCGGTTGCTGCTCAATGAAGGGAAGTAGTGCTACTGCAACCCCCAGCCGATGATGATTACTTGAGCTGTCAGGTGATATCCGAGTGCCTCTCGGTTCCGCAGTGCCGCCGCCGTGCATTGGGAACTGTCGAAACGAACTGTGGTAATTCTGGCAGGCTAACGCGAGGTCCCGAAGTCGACTCGCACACTGCATCTTTCTTGCAGATTCACGTACGCTTTGAACAGCTGACAATGTCAAAGCAACCAAGATACCGATAATTGAAATCACAACCAAAAGTTCAATCAAGGTAAATGCGGAACGCGACACATGTCCAAAAGAAAATCTCTTGCTCATCCTCCGCCTCTGTACATCCAGGGATAATGATTATCGCGTCCGATTCTTCGTCGCAGTAACTCGCATCTCAGCTGATTCAATGCTCTGGCCAGCAATCATACGTTCGTTTGTTGCCTGCATTTGATCTAAAAGCTTTTCTATGAGACGCCGATTGTGCGCGACCAAGTCAGCAACAAGGCCAGTCACCAGAATCAAGACTCCTACGATCACCAATGCTGCTCCCAGAACTAAAGATTGCAGGTGGCCTTCGCCACTCCCAAGTAGGAACAGGGTCAAAAAACGAAAAATAGGAATTGCACCGATCAAACACAGCAAACCACTGATCCAAAGCAGGATATGAAGTGGATGTAGGAAGAAAAACACTCGAAGCATCGTCACTGCCGACCGCACTAAGAAGTGGGGGATGTTTCGAAACAGCCTCGATGGCCTTGTTGCGGCATTCGTCTTCACCGGAATGAACTGGATCGCAAGGCCTTTCTTTGCCGCTTGTAGTAATGATTCAATCGTATAACTGTATGTTGTTACGATATGCGTTCTCATCGCAGCGTCTCGCGACCACGCACGAAAACCACTCACCGGATCAGCCAGGTCCATCCCGGCCAGTTGGCTTGCAACCCGCCGTCCAACTCGCTGCAGGAAACGCTTTAACCTCGAAAATCGCGGGTCGCGACCGGGTTGGCGATCTCCAATGACAAGATCGGCACGTCCTTTGATAATCGGTTCAACCAGTGAAGGGATCTCGCAACCCGGATATTGGCAATCCCCGTCTGTGTTGACGATCACGTCGGCCCCGAGCGCTAAGCAGGACGTCAGCCCCGTTGAAAACGCAGCCGCCAACCCGCGGTTTCTGTTGTGCCGAATTACATGATCCACCCCCAAACCCAATGCAACTGCAGCAGTCCCGTCGGTGCTTCCATCGTCAACCACCAACGTCTCGATCTCATCAATGCCAACAATTGTCTCAGGTAAATCTGAAATGACTCGATGCAGTGTGTCGGCTTCATTAAAGCAAGGGATCTGTATGATGAGTTTCATTCCAAGACTCCAGCCTGTGCAGCGAGACTGTGGTTGCATGGCTAACTTAGATGCCGTTTCGCCAGGCTAACGTGTGTGGTATCCACGTTCAATCCGCGTAGCGGAGGCGAAGGTGGCCCTAGCGTTCTAGCGCAACCGAAGATTCTGTTCAAGCAAAATCCAATAAGTTTGTTTTATTTGCGCTTTCCCGACAATTACGGAAACCCGCCTCAATGAAAGGTCACGCGATCAGAGGTGTTTCTTTTTAAGTGGCGGAGGGCTGTCAAAGCGACATGCGGTGTCACTGGTTCGTGACTAATCAAAGCTCGACTACATGTTCCGCTTCTTCGTTCGCGGATTCTCTGTTCGTTTATGCATATACCTTGGCACTCATTTTGATTGGCCAGTTTTGTCAGAGGTCCGACAAACAACTCAGAGAAAAATGTAGTGATGTAAATGGCGGGATTCTGACTGAGTATCGCTGTATAGAAAAAATCGTTATTCGCCAACAGTGGATATTGCAACCCCGCTAGAGCACTCTTATGTTGAAAACGTCTTGACAACGCCGTCAAGGCTGGTTCACACCAAAGCGGTTCCTTTCAAAAGGGAAAGTCATGCGAGCATTTACGGTGTTCTGTGTAGGTGTTGTTGTTTTATGTTTCTCAGTCATCTCAGTGGAGGCTTCTGTATCTGACGGCGGTGAAATTGTTGGTGGTGCGTGTCCGGATTGCACCGGACGCCATGATGTCTCGTGCCAGGGCGATGGCAGTGGACTGCCCTGCAATCAAATGCTTAAGAATTGTTGGGTCGATTCAGAGTATGATCCACTCAAAGAATGTTTCACTGCTGTCTTTGACCCATATAGTGCTCAGGATTGCCAGAAAAGAACATTGAACGGCTGCATGAGCCAAGCCCATGAAGGCTGTCGGCTTTGCGGAAGTTGATCGATTCTTGCTAACAGCTGGCATGAACGGCTACGTCATTGATCGTGATCTTGAAGTAGTGCGTTTTGCTGCGCATCGATAACGTTTCGGATTTTGTTTAATTGATGCATATGCGTGACAACTAGGACTACACGGCTCTGCGAGGGTTTTGGGATCTCGCAGAGCCGGAAGTTCGCAATTGACGCGCAAAGCGACGTTCAGATGTGGCGTCCTGATAGTCTGTGAGTTTTGCCTAACCGCGTGAGTTCAGTTTGGGGCTGCGCAAAGGTGTATTGAACTCAAGGTCTTCTAGGGGGCTTGGTGCGGACGGCGCCACCCAGCTTGAATTAGAAAATAGAACTCCGGCTCGCTTCCCTTTGCAGCTAATCTGCTTCACACGGCCAGTGGCGGTTACAGGATTATTCCCCAGGAAAACATCGTAACGAAATGTATTCAAAACATCATTCGCAGACGCAAGATGAGTTCGGTAATCTGTTTTGCGTCTCGGAGTCTAAAAGGGCGAGAGATAATGTTGTCGCTCGCAGGGCAAAGATCCTACGGTTTGATCGGTCGACTCTCTTTTCGGGGGTGATTTGCACTGTTTTTTTTCAGGTTACCGTGCTTGCAGTTTGGGCGGTCATTTTCCCTGCTTCGTACGTGTTTAGCGGAGATGATTCCGAGCAATATTTTCGGGCGTGCAGCTTGCCCGAGAGTTGTAGGATCGAAGGGCAGTTTGATTTTGTTGATGTGGCAGCCCCAGGCTCAGGCGTCGTTGCTACGCAAAATGTGATTTTTCAAGTTGATGGTGATCGGAAACATCTGTTTTACAAGGATCGCGATTTTGCAACGGCTGGCGAGCAGGTAATGCAGGTGGAGCTTCGCATCGAAGACGGTCAACAGCTCGCAATCGACATCATGCCGGAGAACGGGACGTCCTCTTGTCGGGGTTTCTTTGATGCGAAAAAGAGTGACGCGCCATGGTACCGGTTTCTCGCGTATTCCAGTGTCGCGGTCGGCAGAAGCCCATGGGACGACTACGTGAAATTTGCGTCCTACTTCGATAGTCTTGAAAGCGTGGAGGAATCCGAAGGCGAAGTGGTCATTACTGGAAAGGGTAAGTATGGCCATGCCACCGCTGTGTTTAAAACTGGCGATTTCCCCGTCCTCCAACGCCTTCAAATCCAAAAGACCGAAGGGGATCTGTTTGGTGCCGGCAGCAACGGAAGGATAGTCGGTAAGGATTATCCGACGCTTAAGTCAGTGTCGTGTGAACTTGAAATCACGGCGACGGAAACGGTCGGTCAACACGCAGTTCCTAAAGAGTTCAATATCGCGGTGGTTCGTACGATGAGCATGGTACTGTTTTGGGGCTTCGGGGGGCTTATACCAGTTCCGTGCTGCTGACCGGTGATGAAGCGGCGAAGTCATACTCGGCCGAATTGATTTCGCCGCTTCCAGCCGGGGCAGTGGTGACAATGGCAGATTCGGATAGCGGGTTGGCATATGCCTGGAACGGCGATGCGATCGCCCCGGTTTACACATCGTCAAAACTATCCCGATCGCCGGACGATGCTAGTCGAAGTAGCTTTCGAGCGATTGCTATCGTCGGGATTGCAATCGCCGTTCTCGCAGTTGGCGCTTTTGCCATCCGGTCGACCCGAATGAGTGCGAAATGATGAACCAGCAAGTTTTGGAACGTCAGCGATTCTTTGTCTTCGTCCTGGTTTGTGTCTCCTGGTTGAGCACGCAAAGCTTTGCGACGGACATCGCGAATGACGACGGTTATTGTGGGATTTATTGCGTCCACGCATCACTCAGTGAAATTGGGAAACCGGTCTCGGATTTTCGAGACTTGCTTCAGCCACAATATCTGAGTTCGACCTATGGGTCGTCGGCAAAGGAGTTAATGTCGGCACTCGCCGACCACGGCGCACAGGCATCGCTTTATCGGTACATTTCGCTCAGTGAATTGGAGTGGCTGGGGAGGCCAGCTATTTTGCATGTGGGGGAACCAGGGTCATCGCGGTACAACCACTGGGTGCTCTATCGTGGGTCCGGGAGTTCTGTTTCGCTCTACGATAGCTCCGCGAAGAACGTGGATAGCCAGGTCGGCGCATCGGAGTTGCTTTCGCGCTGGGATGGAACTGCAATCGTCGTGTCACCCAAGGAGGCGTCCCATCCCTCAATCACGCTGGTAGCCGGCCGCGCCATCGCCATTTCACTGCTTCTGCTTCTTGCTTTTAGCCTTCGACAGCTATTGAAATCGGATACGCCGATTGGCCGACTACTCAGGTCTGAACGGCGTTCCCACGCGTTCGGTGCCCCAATTGCAATTCTGGCGATCGCGATGCTCGCTTTTAATCTTCAGGCCAAGGGGCTTTGGCGCAACCAATCAACGGTTGAAGCGATTAAAGAAACCAACAAAGGCTACTTCTTCCCTTGGGTCGACATTGGAGAAGTTCAAGACGCAATTTCCAGCGATGACATAACACTTGTTGATGCACGCAACGCGCCATCGCATCGCGAGGGATCGATTCCCGGCAGCTTGAATGTGCCGCCAGATTCCACACTTGCTTTGATCCGTAGAAAACTGGGGTCGCAAAATGAACACTCAAGAATCATCGTATTCTGTGGCTCAGCATCATGCCCCTACGCGGCTGAAGTGGCATCCAGACTGAACACCGCAGGGTACAAATCAATTAGTATTTATATGGGAGGCTGGGCGGACTGGGTCGAACAATCCGGAAGCCTGAAAAAACGATGAGCAAGTATTCGAAACTTTTGAAATCGGTGTATGCGGTTGCAGCTTGCTTCACCCTGCTGATGCTGGCCGCAAGCAGCTATTTCCATTTGAGCAACCCGTTCGCATTTTTAAGCACCGTTTACCGGTATGGTGTCGTTGGTCCAAGGTTCTCGATGGCTGTCGCATCGGTTATTCCCATTGCGAGCGCCATTGCCGCGTTCTTCTTGGCTACCGGGATCTTCCGACTCGGTTCTTGGGTGATCGCATTGGCACTCAGCGGCTCCTTTGCCGCAGCACAGCTGATACTCTTGATTCAAGGGCGAGTCGCACAATGTGGTTGCTTCGGTCCAGCGTATGATGAAGAAATCGGTCTGCTCTCATTTGGCAGGGCGGTTGCATTGCTGGCTTGCGCTGGTATCGGCTTTATGATCGAACTTCACTTTTCAAAAAACAACCGAATCCATGCTGAGCAGCAACTTTAATTCCATCGCGGTGCGGCGAGCTCTTTTCTTTGCATGCTGCATTGCGGGGCCCTGTTTTATCTCGGTCTTGGCGATTTTCGCTCGCACCGGCAATCTTCGTCCCGCTTCAGCCGAGTCGCTGCGCCAACACTCATTAACCTATGCCCAGTTCACCGCGGCCTCGGACAACGCGACCGAACGAAATGGACAAGAGGCGAATTGGCAGGTGCTCTTCGGTGACGGGAAGCTTGATCCTGCTTTTAGTAAAGGTGGGTTTGACCTCGAAGGCGGTCTGCTGACGGCGAACGGCGACCACAAAAAGATGATGCTCTATGGTGTCCCGACCGACAACTTTCGCATCCGAATCACTTACAAGATTTCAGACGACGGCGAAGCTGCGGTCGTTTTCCGTTCTACCGAACGTCGCCCGGGCAACCGAACGGGATACTGGGTGGGACTCTCGTCCGAAAAAGGTTGGCTTTACAACATCGCCTCGCCCATCCGGTTCGGCAAAGACGAAAAGCGACTAGCGATACGGCCAATCAACCTTCAAGCATTGAAAACCGAGCGAGATGCAACCAACGTTGTCGAAGTGCTAGGGGTGGGAAATCGCTTCGCCATTTTCAAGGATGGAACACTCTGCTACGAATTCCTTGACCGAAGCTTTGCCGAAGGCCAAGTCGGAATCGCAGCCCGCCACCATGGCGTCGAAATTATTCGATTCGAAATCAGCTCCATCACTCAGGCAAATGAATCAACTGGGGCAAGGCGTCGTCGCTGATCCCCCTTGCTCCCGTAGACCGTGCGGAGCGCAAGTCTTGCAACTCGACCCATCGTGATTGTGGTTCGGTTGCGCTCAAGTGGTGCGTTGAGGGCGGTTTGTAAATCCGGCGATCCCGATTGTCCTGCTTCGTACTTTCTTGAGTGCTTGCGAGACGAGCCGCGACAATTGCAAGAAACAAACGGATGGCGTTCGATCAGTTAATTTCTAGCGTCGCTATTCGCCCTACGACAAGCCAGAAGACCAGGTCTGAGCATTTACTGGTTGCTATCGGCGCTCATCCAGCCAGATGTGTCGGGTGGAACCAGATTCATTGGCCTGCCAACAGTTGCCAGTCTGGACATCAAGGCAGGTCAGCCAACCTTCTCCGCATGCCCAGGTGTCGATGCAGATTGCATGGCCGATCGAAAGCGGAATTCCTCCGCGCTGTGCCGTGTGTCCACACACCATCGTCAAACCCGATTCGTGCGGTGGCGGATCGCGAAACGATTCCCAGTACAGTATTTCATCTGGTTGCTGATCAATCGGGATTTCGGCGCATGCATTCGCATGTACAAAGAAATGCGTTTCTGTGATGAAATGTGATCGTAGCGAGCGGGTTAAAAAATGCCAATGTTCTGTGGGGATATCGGTGAGTCGTTCGGCTTCGTATGACGACAGCACCGCATCACCGCCGCAAGCAAGCCATTCTTCAAGGTGCCGCTCAGATTGAAGCGCCTCGACCATCATCACCTCGTGATTCCCACGCAGTGGAATGAGTTGTCCGCTATCCACTCGATCGATCAACCATTGCAGGACTCGTCGCGAATCAGGACCCCGATCAACATAGTCGCCAAGCGTAACGATTCTGTCGTCTTTCTCGAGCCCCACAAACGACGCGAGTGTGTCGAGTGAACGATAGCAGCCATGAATATCGCCGATAGCCAACGTGCGCATGTTGTGTGAGCCTCTCAAATGATTTGACGTACTCCCAAAAAACTGATTCTTCGGTTATGAAAGTTTACCGGCCACGACGGCCAAAGGAGACTTTCGATGACGAAGAAACGAAAACGGCGGAAACCCAAGCTGATTATGAAGGCCCTCCAAGAAGGCGAAGCGATGATGGCGGCGGGCAACACCGAGGCTGAAGTTTTTCAGGCACTTGAGATCAGCGCGGCGACCTGGGAACGCTGGAAAAAACAATACGGTGGAATGAAATCCGACGAAGCGAAACGCCTTCGAGAGCTTGAGGTCGAAAATCAACGATTGAAAGAGCTTCTCGCAGAAGCGGAGTTGGACAAGAAGATTTTGAAGATGGCTGCGGAGGGAAACTTCTGAGTTCGGCGCGACGACGTGAGGCTGTCGCCAAGGCTCAAAAGGCCTTTGAGGTGTCAGAACGTCGGGCATGCAAGACGCTTGGTCAACCGCGAAGTACACAGCGGTACCAGACGCAATCCAAGAGCGACGAAGAGATATTGCTTCGCCGCATTCATGAACTGGTTCGTGAATTCCCGCGCTACGGCTATCGGATGATCACGCGGATGCTACGCCGTGAAGGGTGGACAGTGAATTTCAAACAGATTTACCGACTCTGGAAACGAGAAGGGTTTCGAGTGCCGCGGAAGAAGAGGAAGAAACGTAGACTCGGAAGCGATTCCGGAGGCATCTGCCGTCGCCGTGCCGAACGCATGAATCGTGTTTGGTCGATCGACTTCATCTTTGATCAGACAAGCAACGGACGCTCGCTGACAATCCTGTCGCTGATCGATGAGTACTCCAGGGAATGCATTGCCTTGGAGGTCTCTCGCCGGTTCACGGGTGATGACCTGGTTGATCTCCTTGTGGATGTGTTCGTGATCCGAGGCGTTCCGGCATTCATCCGAAGTGACAACGGCCCCGAGTTCATCAGTCGTCGCGTTCGAGAGTTTCTCGGCCGCATTGATGTCGGCACGTCGTTCATCGAACCAGGCAGCCCCTGGGAGAATGGCTACGTCGAAAGCTTTCAAAGTCGGCTTCGGGACGAGTGCTTGTCGTGCGAAGCATTCAGCACGCTTGCTGAAG
>PPHI01000053.1 GCA_002901265.1 Rhodopirellula baltica
GAGAAATCTATCGCCAACCGTGGAAACAATGGCCACGCGAGATTCCGGATTCCTTCGTTCGTGAGTTTGGCCAATGGTGTGGCGAATACGGTGTCAAAGGTAAATACAGCATCGTGCCTTATCCCGCTTGTGTCGGATGGCTCGACCGCTTTCTGCCTGGATGGTCCAAACGCGAACTCGACGACTCCTTGGCGCTAGTTCGTGACTTGATGATGCCCAACTGGGATATCCATCCGGAGATGATCTCGCACACACGCGTGATCGATCTCAGCACCGGACGCCCCATGGAAACCGCAACGCCCGCGACCATGGAAAACAGCTACCCGCAATCTGATATCAGTGTCGATCACCTGGCATCCTACCTCGCATACGCGCTCAAGATCTTAAAGAACTGTGGTCTTTCCTGCGAAGGCATCACGACACCAGGAGGCTTCGGAAATCGAGTCAAAGAAAAGCTGCCAATCGCCGTTCATCAAGCGGTTCGTGACGTTTTTCGAGCGGACCTGCCACACTATTTCAAATATGTGCGAGACGATGGCGAGTCAACGGTCCCGACGCTCGAATACACTGACTCGTCAAAAAGCGTCGAACGCCTGACCGTGAACGTACCAGCCGGCACCGGCGATTGGTTTGGCAGTTGGGAGGGTACCCAACGCAGCGACCCCGATCGATATTGCAACCGCGACGGCACCTCGGGTCGCCTCGTTGACTTGATCCGTCGCGGCGAACCCGCCGTCATGCTCTGTCACTGGCCCGGAATGTACTGCAACGGCGACCTGTCTGGATTCACCGCCTTTCAGCAAGTCGTCCGCTCACTCAAAGAACATTTTGAGGACCAGACAATTTGGATGAAATGCAGTGAGATCGGTCGCTACTACGCTGCAAAACAATTGACGTCAATCGAATGGAACGACGACCGAACATTGGAGATTGTGGCGCCGATCGCGTGTCCCGGCCTGACACTGGAGATCTCCTCCACTCCCTACGTGATCCCCGATTCGATTCGTCACGGCAGCCAGAGAATCCCGCTGGAACGATTTAGCCGACAGAGACAACTGCGGCCAAATGGTTTCGTGAACCTGGAGCCAAAGTCACTGATCTGCGTCGATGTTCCGCAAGGGATTAGTCGAATTTCGCTTCTTGGAACTTAACCGCCGATCCAGGTTGTCCGTATCACTCTTGGCGTTCGCGGAAAAACAGCGTCCTCAACAGTACGTCGACTGCGGCCTAATCGTTTGATTCCAGCCGATCAATCCCAAGACAATATCGAAGAGCTTCTTCGGCTCGTTCGAATCGGAAGTGATAGCCGGTCGCCTGGAGCTTCTTGGGGACAGCTTTTGTACTGGCCAGCAACAGCGCGTCGGCCATTTCGCCCATCGCGAGCTTCAACCCAAAGGCGGGTGCGGGAACGAGTGCAGGCCGCGAGATCACATGCCCTAATGTCTTGGCAAAGTCCCGATTGGTCATCGGTTCTGGCGCGACAAAGTTGACGGGGCCAGTGACGCGTTCGTCACAAATCAGATGATAAATCGCCCCGACAACATCATCGAGCGCAATCCAACTCCACCACTGATGCCCATCTCCCAAGTGACCGCCGCACAGCTTCGCGGGAAGCAACATCTTTTGTAGTGCGCCTCCGCGGGGGTCCAACACGATTCCAAACCTTGCGTTACAAACGCGAATGCCGGACGAGGCCGCAGGCTGACAAGCGGCTTCCCATTGCTGAGCGACTGACGCTAAAAAATCGTTTCCTGGTTTACTCGCTTCGGTCAATTCTTCATTGCCGCGATCCCCATAGAGGCCTGTCGCCGAAGCGCACACGAATACCTTTGGCGGCGTCTCAAGCGTTGCAAGTTTGTTTGCAAGCTCGGTGGTCAGGTCCACTCGACTGTCGCGGATCTCTTGCTTTATCTTTTCAGTCCACCGCGCCGAAGCGATCGACTTTCCAGCCAAGTGAATGACAGCGTCGATTCCGTTCAGCCTTTGGGCGTCTTCCTCTCGACTCCAAGGAGCAAGCGAATCTTCACCGTCAGCTTTCTCTGCGGTGCGTTCCAATCGCAAAACGCGGTGGCCAAGCAGCCTCAATAGCGACACCAACCTGCTGCCCACTAAACCAGTCGCGCCCGACACCGCAATCGTCATTGGGTCACGGTTGTACTTCGATGCCAATCGCAGATCGTCAAGAGTGACGCGGTGGCGATAGGCAAACATCGACTCCAGCTGTCGCCGCGCGAGATCGCTTCCGAAAAGCCGACCGATCGTGCCCATTGGCAACTCATATTCGACACGGTCGCGAAGTACGCAACGTTGATCCGAACTGCTGAGGAACTCGTGACGGTGGTTCCAAGCTGCGAACGGCCCCGAGCGTTGCGTGTCCGCAAAAAAATCGGGACGCTGGTAGTCGACATGCTCGGCGACCCAGGTCTTTGACGCCGGGCCAATCGAAACTTTCAAAACAACGACGCTACCGGGCTTAAGACTCTTGTCACTGCTGACAACTTCGACGCTTTGCCAGGGCGGAATCAAACGCTCAAGAGCGCCTTGGCGTTCATGGTACGCGAATGCGGTTTCCGCACTTACCGGCAGCGTTGTAGAGGCGACGAACTGTTGCACGAGAATCTTAGGTGGACTGCCTTACTTGGAGTATCCCGGAGCCAAAATCACTGTGGTTCCAACTCGGCCAAGTTAGCTTTTCCCGCCATCGCACGCAACTTTTCCATTGCGCGACGTTCGAGTTGTCGGACACGCTCTTTGGAAACGCCCAAACGGTTCGCTAGCGACTGAAGCGTATGGACCTTGCGATGCGACCCAAGCGAGAACCGGGCACGAATGATCAGCTTCTCGCGACGATCGAGATCGTCCAGCATCACGGACAATCGGCTACGCAGTTCATGCCAACGTTTTTCACTGATCGCCGACTCGCGACCCTCGTCGGTGATGTCGAGGTCAAGATCCTGCAAACCGCCGACCGTCTTTTGGCGTTCCTGCTGTTTTACGACAACCGTTCGGTAAGAGTTGCGGCGGATCACTTGTGTTGCGTAAGTGCTGAAGCGGAACCCACGGTCGAAGTCAAACTTTTCAACCGCCCGGATCAAGGCAACAATACCATCGCTTAACAAGTCATCGAAGTTGTTGTTTGGATTGACGAATTTCTTGACGATCGAGAAGACCAAACGCAAGTTGGCCTCGACAATTCGGTCACGATGCCATTCGGCAAGAGCGATCAGTCGGTCGATCAACTCCATTCTTACTCGTGACGGTCGCTGTGGATTGAGTTGGCTGCGATGCACCTCTGCCTGCTGGAGCAGATAGTTCATTCGCTGAAATAGCAGTCGCTCCTGTTCCGGGTTCAGCAAAGGAGCTTCACAAAGCCTGCCCAGGTGAATCGGCATATCGATTCCGCTCCGACGAACGGCCGCAATTCCAAGCTCCGCTTTCCGTGGGGCCAACTCAAGCGACTGATCGAAGACTTGTTTGCCGAGTTGCGGATCGCTGAATTCCGGATTCGAAATGAACGCCAATTCCTCACGTAGCCGTCGCTTGATCGCCACCTTCAATTCAGCCGGCTCCATCGAATCGTAAGACGTCAAAAAGTCCTCGATCTCTGAATTGGCAGCTTCGAGTTCGGAACATCGCACCCACGAAGGCTCGCGTGCACGAATCTTCTTCGACGCCTTCTGTTTTTTGGCAACTTTGCTGCCTTCAGCAACTGCTGGGGTTCGAGCTTCCACAGTTCCGGTCGTATTCGAGTCTTGGCGGTCGAGCATGGCTTTGGCAGACATTAGAGATCCTTGAACACAATCCGGTAGGCGATCAATTCGTTCAAAACGTTCATTACGGTATATTCCTGTGACCGTTCATGGACAATGGGCGACAACCGTAATTACTTAGAAATTCCCGTTTCCGAACAGGCTCCGCCGCTTTACTTTAAAAAAAGCCGAAAAATACGGCATTTCACGTTAGTTCGGAGGCAGGAAAAAGATGCTCTCCGGCCAGACTGAAACGGCCACTTGGTTTTTCTGTGCGGATTGTCACGAGCGGTATTGGCACAACTACACCGAAAAGACTTGCCACGACGCGGGTGCACACCAAGAATCTGACGGTTTGCAACTTGGCGGATTGAACGTTTTCGCTACGATCTGACGGAGCAATGAACGTTTTTGACATGAATTCGTTCATCAGACTCCACGACAACCAACACCGGCGGATATCCGCCATCCCAAGTGGGGCTCGTGCCCCAGAAGCTGTCCGATGGCCTGTACACTGGAATCCGTACACTGGAAACAGTTGTGCAGATCCTGATTCGCCGCCTGATCGTTTCTTCCCGCCCCGTCCTCCACAACGAAGTCTGCCTTTGCCGTGGTGTCCAAACGAGTCCAATTCTCGCCGAAGGAAGTCGCCCAGTCGCTACGTGTCAGCGAATCGTCGGTCAAACGATGGTGTGACAAGGGTGCGATTCCGACGATGCGGACGGTCGGCGGACACCGCCGCATCACTCTGACCGCACTCCGCGAATTCCTGCGTTCCACCCGGAGGTCGCTCGTCGATCCCGATGTGCTTGGGATCGATGAAGTGGAACTAACCCTCGCCTGCCCACCGATTGCGCGCCGCCCTTCGATACCCGGGGAGGGCCACGAACCGACGCAACACGATTTTCGGTCTGCTTTGGCGGCTGGCGATGAAGGACACTGCATGAAACTTTTGCTGGAACGCGTGTCCCAGGGCTGGGGGCGTGCCGAAGCAGCTGAGGACTTGATCACCGACGCCATGCGTGGCATAGGCCAGGCATGGGATTGCGGTGAGCTAAAGGTCTACCAAGAGCGTCGCAGCTGCCTGATCTGCCAGCGACTGATCGAAAAACTACGCGATGGATTGCCCACGCTTCCGGCTAATGCGCCGATAGCGATTGGCGCGGCCCCTGCGACCGATCCTTACCAACTGCCGACGGCAATGGTCGAACTGGCGCTCCGCGAGAACGGCTGGAACGCGATCAACTTAGGAAACAATGTTCCGCTGGATTCGTGTATCGAAGCGGTGCAAGAATACAGCCCAACACTGGTCTGGCTGAGCGTCACTTCGGTTGCCGATCCGCAGGAATTTATCCGCGAGGAAAATCGCTTGGCAAATGCATTGGACGACAACATGTCGATGATTGTTGGCGGCCGTGCTTTGGACGATGTGCTGCGTCCGAAACTTCGCTACACCGCGTACTGCGATAGCCTCCGCCACTTGGTCGAACTTGCATCGATGCTGAAGCGTTAAGCCCCTTCGGAATGCGCTGCTGACTTACTTTGCGGGCGGAAGTGTAATCCGATGGCGGGCGCATTTTCAAATGCTAGCGACGTGCGACTTTGAAGCACCCGATACGACGCCCAAACGCTGCATCACCAGGGCAATGACGGGCCGACGTTTCCTAAGGGGCTGGTTTCACCCATAGCCCAAGACGTTGAGAAACTCTTCTTGCTGGAATTGCAAAGTTTGTCCTAGGATTGCGCCAACGACTTGAGCAGTTCTGATCAAAAAGGCGGTTTCGCGATCTGGAACTTCGCTTCAGCGTTGACATGCGAATGTTGCTCACCCTACGTTTGTAGGCGAACCACTTCGGTGGTTGGAACTTCCTTCTCTAGCTAGATTCCGGTCTGCGATGAACCGTTTTGATGCATCCGTCCTTGGGAGCGCCAACACACAGGAATTCGCGGAGGAACTGGCAGCGGGCCAGTCGTTTGACGAGCTCAGCGAACTGCTTTCCGAGAGCGACAAGCATCTTTCGGGCGAGGACACTGGGGCGTGGGTCAGCGTCCCCAAACCACAATCCTATTTCGTCCCACTGCATTACGAAGCGAACTACCAGTACCCGCTGATTGTCTGGTTGCACAGTGACGGTTTCAATGAAAACCAAGTCAACCACGTGATGCCACACATCAGCACGCGGAACTACCTCGCGACCGGGATCCGAGCCCCACGCGCCGCCGACGCCTCTGGCCATCGTTACGCATGGGGAAACAGCGAAGCGACTGTCGAGCAGGTTCGTCATTCGGTCATCGCGGCTGTCAGCCAAGCCCGTGAACGATACAACGTGCACGCAGGACGCATTGTGCTTGCCGGATACCGCGAAGGTGGATCGATGGCCCTCAAAATGGCCCTCAGCTACCCAAGCCTATTTGCCGCCGCGATCTCACTTGGTGGCGAATTCTGCATGCCCGAATTCAGCAACGCAGAACTGCAACAACTGAAACAGCAACGCGTCGCGATGCTCTGGCAACATGCCGTTCAGCGCGACGGCTACTGCTACGACGTGATTGCGAAGCAAATCAACAACGCGGCTAGCATCGACGCACAACTGGAAGTGCGTCAGTACGTCAACGATGACGAAATGGACACAGTTGTTTTGTCCGATTTGGATCGCTGGGTCATGGAACATGTGGTTTGCTCGGCGCCGATCGGTAAAATGTCGGACTGGGATTCGAGCCCTGTACGGTTCTCGGACAACTAACCCCCTCCCCACGCAGCGAACCTACCCACCGCAAGTCCACTCGAAACGATTCGACGCGACAAGCAACGGCCCAACCAACAACGGCCGGGTAAACTCCCCGCAGCTGCGTTTCATCCCACCGCTAGCGCCCCCTGATTCCAGAAACTCTGATGGCCGAAGAAGAAGCTTTGCCCCCCGTAAACGACGCCAGCAAGACGGCCAAAATCCTGATCGTTGATGACGACATCGAAATCATCGAGAGCGTCCGCTACGCACTCGAAAATGAAGGCTACCAAGTCATCATCGCCCGAGACGGCAATCAAGGCTTGGCACTCGCCGAAAAGGAGTCACCCAACCTGATCATCCTCGACATGATGATGCCGAAACGGAGCGGGTTCCTGGTGCTCGAAAAACTTCGCCGGATGAATGAAACAATGGTCCCTGTGATCATGATCACGGGCAACGAAGGTAGCCGACACAAAGCCTATGCTGAACTGCTGGGCGTCAGCGATTACATCCGCAAACCATTCCAAATGGACAAGCTGATTCGTGCCGTCGATACGCAGCTTGCTTCCGCATGAACCGCAGCGTTCTATCGACAGCGGCAATCGCAGGCGCGCTCGGTGTGATCATCGGCGCGTTCGGGGCACACGGACTACCCGATCTAATCGCGGGCTACACCGATGACCCGGACCATCTCCAAAAACGCCTCGACCAATTTGATGTCGGCGCACGTTACCACCTCGTGCACGCTGTCGCGATCCTGGCGATGACCATGCTTCCGTGCGGAAAGTGCACGCGAATCGCCGTCGCACTGTTCGTCATTGGGATCCTGCTATTTAGCGGCAGCCTGTACGTGCTGGTCCTTACCGATACCAGTTGGCTTGGTGCGATCACGCCGCTGGGTGGACTGGCCTGGATCGCCGCATGGATTAGCTTGCTATTTATCAAGCCATCACCAATCAACACCACGACTGCGCACGACGGTTAGCCCAGAGACACTTCGATCCGTCCGCCGTTTTCACGAACAGGAAACGTACGCTGCAACGGCTGACGATTGATCGTTTGGATCCCGGTGGCCAATTCGTACTGCCATCCGTGCCACGGACAAGTCACACAGGGCTCGCCTTTGTCGGTGGTCGAGCAGCTTCCCTTCGCGATCGGTCCCCCTTGATGGGCACACAGACCATCGAGCGCATAGTACTGGTCGCCATTCCGAAAAATCGCGATGACCTCGCCTTGAGCGACTACCTCCATCGCTTGCCCCTCCGCAAGATCTTCGACGGACGCGACGTCAATCCACTGTGTTCCGTTATTTTCTTCCATCGTCGCAAGTGTTCTTAAAAAGTCATCCGGACATCACCGAAGCCCAGAACGCCGAGGCTCGGTTGCCGTCAAGTTATCCCGCTAAGGAAACACCGGATAGATACCTGCCTGTGTCGCGGTTGTGACCTTCGATACAATGTGACGCCAGACAATACCGCGTTTCCCAATACGCCGGTCGGCTAAGCGATGCCGCCGGCGTGCCAGTGACGACTAGATGGAGTTTGAAAGTGAAGCGTCGCCTCCGCAATTCGATATCCCCCTTGGTACTCCTCGGATGCATGATTGCCCATCCGGTCTGGGGCCAGTCCGAGGACACCACCCCCGCAAAGCCGGTTGCCAAAAGCGACGCGGCGACCCCCGCACTAATGAAAATCACTGAAATCGAAGGTATTTCGGAATACAAACTGGACAATGGTGTCCGCGTGCTGCTGTTCCCCGACGACAGCAAAGAAGTCGTCACCGTCAACATGACTGTCTTCGTCGGCTCGCGACACGAAGGCTATGGCGAAGCCGGGATGGCACACCTTCTCGAACACATGCTGTTCAAGGGAACGCCAGACAATCCGAACGTCCCCAAGGTACTGCAAGACCGCGGCGCACGCTTCAACGGCACGACGTGGGTTGACCGCACGAACTATTACGAAACGCTGCCAGCTTCGGACGAAAACCTCGAGTTCGCGTTGAAATTGGAAGCAGATCGCTTGCTTAACAGCTTCATCCGCGGCGAAGACCTGGAAAGCGAAATGACCGTCGTTCGCAACGAATTCGAACGCGGTGAAAACTCGCCGTTCCGAATCCTGATGCAGCGTATGCAGTCGGTCGCATTCGATTGGCACAACTACGGTAAATCGACCATCGGTAACCGAAGCGACATCGAGCGTGTGCCAGTGGTCAACTTGCGTCAGTTTTATCGCAAGTATTACCGCCCCGATAACATCATGGTGATCGTCGCCGGCAAGTTTAACCCCGAGACCGCGACGACGATGATCGGCGAGATCTTCGGCAGTTTGGAAAGCCCCGATACGCCGATCGATCCCACCTACACCACGGAACCGGCGCAAGATGGTGAACGCACCGTGGTTTTGCGACGCGTCGGCGATGTCCAATTGGTCGGCACGACCTACCACATTCCGTCCGGCAGCCACCCAGAATTTGCCGCCGCGAAAGCTCTCTCAATCGTCTTGGGTGATGAACCCAGCGGTCGCCTGTACCAGGGCTTGGTTGAAAGCGAAATGGCCAGCAATGTTTTTGCACTTGCCTATGCGTTTGCCGATCCGGGCGTGCTGATGACTCTGACCGAGGTTCCCGAAGATAAATCGATCGAAGATGCACGAGCGAAACTGATTTCGATCCTCGAAGACGAACTGACACAAACCCCGATCACCGAACAAGAAGTCGAGCGGGCGAAACAACAAATCCTAAAGCAACGAGAACTTGAAGCCGGCGAAACCGATCGCCTTGCCATCTCGCTGAGTGAGTGGGCCGCGCAAGGCGACTGGCGTTTGTATTTCTTGTTCCGCGATGTCGTCGAAAGCTTGACCGCGGAACAGGTTCAACAATTCGCGAAACGCTACCTGGTGCGCAACAACCGTACCGTGGGCCTGTTCATTCCGACGGAAACGTCAGAGCGAATCACCATCCCAGAATCGCCCAACTTGATCGCGCGTCTAGAAGACTACAAAGGCCGCGAAGCGATCCAACAAGGCGAGCAGTTTGACCCTTCGCCCGCCAATATTGAAAGCCGAACCGAACGCGGCAAGCTGGACAACGGAATCGAATTCGCATTGCTTCCCAAGCAAACTCGTGGCGGTTCAGTCAATCTATCGCTCACCCTACGCTTTGGCACCGCGGACGCGATGATCAACCGCTTGGGTGCGATCGAACTGATGGGCATCATGATGACCCGCGGTACTGAAAAACTCGATTACCAAGCGTTTCAAGACGAACTCACGCGATTGCGTGCCGAACTGTCGATCAACACCGTTCCTGGTTTGTTGAAAGTCAGCTTGAAAACCAAACGCGAGTACCTTCCCGAAGTCATCGAACTGCTCGGACAAGTGCTCCGCTCGCCGCGACTCGATGGAAGCGAACTGGAAGTGCTACGCCGCCAGATCGTCACCAACTTGCGTCAGGGCAGTACGATGCCTGAATCGATCGCACCTCGAGACGTTCGCCGTCGCTTGTCGCCTTACGGCACCGACGACATTCGTTACGTGCAAACGGTCCAGGAAGAGATCGCGATGTATGAAAACGTTTCAATTGACGAGATCAATAAAGCGTACCAAGACCTGGTCGGCGGCAACCGTGGCGAATTGGCTGTTGTCGGTGATTTCGATAGCAGCGAAATCCGCGAACAGATCACGACGATTCTGGGCGACTGGTCCAGCGACATTGAATACGTCCGCATTGATCGCCCCGCCAACGATAACATCGAAGGCGGCCTGACGGAGTTCAATACGCCTGATAAAGCGAACGCGTTTTATTTTTCGCAGTCGCAAATGCAACTCGAAGACAGCAGCGACGAGTACGCGGCACTCGTCTTGGGCAACTATATCCTAGGTGGTGGCGGCCTTAGCAGCCGCTTGGCAGATCGCGTTCGACAGCAAGAAGGCCTGTCGTATGGCGTTCGCAGTGGGCTGACTTCTCGGCCAAAAGATAACCGTGTTGATTTCACCATCTACGCGATCACGAACCCAGAGAACAAAGACCGACTGATCGAAGTCATTCGTGAAGAAGTCGAACGTCTTCGCAAAGACGGCGTCACCGCAGAGGAGCTTGAAAAGGCACAACAAGCGTATCTTCAAAGCCAAGTGGTCCGCCGCACCGATGATGCCAATCTTGTGGGCGAACTGCTCGAAACCATGTTCATGGAACGCACGATGGAACATGCCGCGAAGCATGCCGAGCAAATCAAGGCCGCAACGGTCGATTCGGTAAACGCGGCGATCGTGAAATACATTCACTGGGATCGACTCGTTCGTTCGGTCGCCGGCGAATTCGAGAAGGCTGCCGAGTAGATACCGGCCGCGGCGTTGTTATTTTGCCTGGCGTGCCGGTATCATCCGTCACGTCAGGCTTTTTTTCGCATGCGTCAAATGCGTTAACCGCCGATCAATAGCGCACCCAGCAGGTACGCCGCGAGCCCGATGGGATAGATGATCCCGACATTGGACATGTTTGATCCAGTCAGATTATCGAGCGCCTCCTGTGTGTCATCCAGGTGATGCAGTTTACCTTCTCTCTTGGCGGTCGCGTAAACGGCAAAGAACGTCACCATCTCGGGAATGCTGGTGACGAATCCTAAAATCCAACCGGCAACGATCGGATGGATGCCAAGCTGCAGGACCACTTTCGCGGTCGAGTCGCCGAGAAACATTCCTGCGATCGCGATGGCAATCAATGCCGTGCTTGCCACGATGATTCCAAACGGAAGATTCCCGACAGCTTCTTCACTAGTCGACTCAGTCTCGCTTGGCGGATTTACCTTTTGGTCGACGAATTGATAGAAACCAAAGAAGCACAGCAGTGACGGTACTAAGTACCACTCTGTGTCCATCCCCCAGTACATCAGGGTGATTGGCACCATGATCGCTAAGCCTGCGAACGCAATCTCGTCGATGAACCGCCGGTTCATCAGATCACCGAACTGTCGATAGACGAGCACCGCCGACAGCATCAACACGCAGTTGATAATGTTCGAACTGGCGATGTTCCACAGCCCGGCTTCCCAAACGCCAGACAACCCCGCCGCGACGAGACAAACCAACTCGGGAACCGAGGTCGCAAATCCGGTCAATTTGCCACGAGCCTTAACGCTCCAGTTCATCGCGCCGGCAACGTGGTCGATGCCACGAAGCAAACCATACTTGACCAACAAAATGATCGCCGCCGCCGAAGCGATCATGATCAACCCATGCATTCCGTGTTCTCCAAAATCGTTTCCCATCGATCCATAGCGCCGAAGTAGGGGACTGGCCCAATCACTCCGACAGCAGGGCGGTCCTGGCGATGGAATGAAGCGACAGGGGCGGATCCACCGATTTCTCGGGGGCCGTGATCACCACCGCGACGCTGGCCTCTTCGTCCAGGATGGTACCATCAACCGTCCCGAAGTGAACCTGATCCCCAACTCTCGTCTTCCAAAACAGACGGTCTTGCACCGAAGGATCTCGACCAACCAAGAGCGATATCTCGCCACCTTCATAGACCAGCTTCAAAATGCCGTTGGGCTTTGCACCTTCGATATGGTCCTTGGCAAACACTTCGACGCCTTCTCCGAAGGATTTCAATCCGATTTGGATTCCGGCAATCGAAATCGCGATTGCTGGTGAAACGCCCTCTTGGACCGGCATCGTTGCTGTAATCGCGACCGCGTCGCCGGCTAGCACGCCTCGTTTCTGATCAATTAGCTGGAAAGAGTCGCCCGATTCGTCTGGTTCGATTCGAATTCCAGTCAGCTCCACAGCGTATCGCTCCGCTTCGCCGTCGATGCGAAAGCGGTCTTCGAGCGAATTAGGAAAGGCCTCGATGACGTCTAAACGATCCGGCCAATCACCCGGACCGCCTTCAGTTTCGACGGGCCCGATCGAAATTCCCGCGAGCGGTCGAAAACCTTGCTGCTTAGATTTCAGCTCACTGGCAACCTTCGATGATTGCGATTCGATGTCACTAAACATGTCGCCAAACTTCGAATCCATTCCCGATCCCAGTCCACTTCCGGTGCGTTTCCTGGCGACGACCGGACTTTCGCGTGGCGCCGAAACAGCCCCAGACTTTGCCGCCGAAGCTGACTTTCGTGGAATCGATTCGCTTGATGAGCCCACCGAATCATCGCTCAATTTTCGTGCTTCTGCGGCACGTCTTACGCCGCGATCGCGGGTCAACCAATACCCCCCAACCAAAATCAAAGAAAGCGCCGAGATCCCGATAACTTGCAAGTTCCGAGCGCCAGACGATTTCGGCTTGGAAGAAGTTTTCGACTCCGAGCGACGAGACGCTGGGCCGTTTAACGCCTCGGGTTCCGTTTCACCGTTCGCGGGTTGGGCGTCACTTGTTTGGACGATGGTTGGTGAAACGATGGATCGATCGTACGACGCACGTTGCTCGGGTGACAGCAGCGTGCGTTTGGCAACGGCTACTTGATTGAGCAATTCCTGTACGGTTTTCCGTTCTGGGCCGGAAGCTAGCTGATGAAGATAAGCGCCGCGAGCCTTCGCGGCCGCTTCAATCACCTCGATATCGGCTTCGAAATCCTTTACCCCGAGCAACGCGTAATGGTTCGGTGGCAAACGATCAGCCGGAATCTCAAGCCAATCGCGATAAAATCTAGTCAGGTCCAGCGAGTTCGACATGCGGTGTCAATCAGTTGATGTGCGACAGGGCTCAATACTTAGCACTCTGATTGAATTCCCGATCGAAACCAAGCGAGAATTGGCATTTACCACCGCACGGATGGGTGGGAGATCGATCGAAACTGCGGTTTGTTCGAATTGATCCGCGCGAGAATCCAATCGCAAGCCGTCACCGGCTTGCGGCCAACCAGTCTGCTGAGAACGCACCGATCGGCAGCGATGTACTTGCCGTTCTCTGCCAAGAAACTGATTGCGATGGACTATTCACTGACTTGCGCACGAAACAGCGCTTTCCAGTAGGCAGCAAGGTGATAGACAATCCCGCAACTGGAACGATGCAAATAGTTGGTTTCGGCGATCAGTGTTTGCAGTCGGTCGCGCTGAGCATCAGTCAGATCCGATCCTTTGACCATCAAAGGGACCAAGGCCGCTTCCCCAACTTCGCGAGTCAAACTCCAGATCTCTCGATAAGGCCCCCACTGCGGATTGAGATAGCCGCCTTGGTTGATCCAAACTTTCGCGGCTCTCCAGTCAGGTCCCAACATTGACATCTCTTCGTCAGACTTACTCGCAAGTTGACCACTGATCCGAATGGCGCGCCGATCAGCTAGTTCCGCGACAGACTGCATGATCTGCAACAGCTTTTGCTTTTGGTTTTCATCGGGTTCGAGTTCGTACAATAGCTCCAACGAACATTGCATTTGCAACATCGCATAAGCAGGCATATTGCGATCCGGATTCGCGGACTGCACCACCGCATCGGGCAGGTACTTTCGCCATAGGGCCCGATAGGTTTCATCGCCCGTCGCATCCCATGCCGCAGCATAAATCATCGGCAATCGCGCCGCCTCATGTGGCTGAACATTCCACATTCGACAGATGCCAAGCGGACAACGTTCACCGTCAGCCCGGCAGAAATCGTATCCGTTTTCCGGTCTCACGAATTCGATCATGCGATCGGCCACAGCTGCCAACTGATTTGCGATTGATTGCTTCGTCGATTCGTCGGCAAGTGGGCTGCGATAATACCGCCATAAACCATGCACCGCATGTGTGTACTGGTCACGAGACGAATTGATATACACGCTTCGCTGATCTTCGGCGCAAACATTGCGAGCCAGAAAGCCCGGCACTCCATGGACCGTGGCACATTTTTGAATCCCTTCAAAGACTGACTTCGCTTGGTCGTGAAGACTCCTGTCTTGCGTGACCGCGTACTGATCGACCAACAGACTTAACATTGCGCCACCGAGAATCAGACCGTCCTCCATCCCCGTGCCGTATCCGCAAGGATTGGGATATTGCCGCGAAACCTCTTCGGCAGTAGGCAAATGAGCCAACTCTTTCCCCGGCGCATAGCTGCTCAGGTAGTCCGCAAAAGTCCCCGTCCGCTCCTGATAGAAACGTGCCCAGAAGACTTGCTGTGCTGCCGCGACTTGCCTGGAAAGCTGCTGCAGTTGTTCTCCGCCGTTGGCAACGCCTTGCAAAGCGTGAAGCCAACAGAGAGCCAAAGCAAAACTGGAATACCAATGGGCTTTTCGACGTCGCATCATTCACCTCTGTCATCTCGATTGAAAGAGCATGACAGTCTAGCAAAGTCTTACACACCACTGCCGCGTAAACGAGATCCGCACAGACGGCTTTCAGATGATGTCGGCTACCGGATCTGGCGTCCTGACTCGATTAACGCGATCCGCTGCTGCTCACGTGAGCGTTCGAACAATAGCTGGTGCTGCTCTTCGGCAAACGCTTTCGAGACGTCTGTTTGATCAACGGTCAGCAACAACGAATAGGCGCTCGACGCTTGGTAATAGCAACGTGATGCAAGATCTGCATTCATTGCTCGCTCGCCCAAAGACGACCACTGTTCACCAAGCCACAACAAGTCTCGCTCGGTTAGGTCTTGGTGCCGATCTCGCAACGATTCAATCACACCAGAGAACCGTTTCAATGCTGGCCGATCAAGCCGCGGCTGGTCGCGAAGTTCGATCGCGATCTTGGCGACTGGCAATAAAAACTCGGAGAGTTCACGCTGGGTTTGCTCCCTTGATTCGGCACTTGCCAATTCGATTTCCTCCGCAGGCACTACATTAGCCGAGCTACTTGGCACAACTGGAGCGACCGTCGGTATCACCTCTGTCGATTCCTGTGCCGCAAATCGCTCGAGCGCCGCCTCCCATGCGACCCGATAGGCCCGAGGCTGAAGTACACCCCAGAAAATCAAAACGGCAATCGGGATCACGGCCAGTGTCGATGCCATGTATCGCACCCACAACCACGATGGTTCTTCCGAATCGCTGCCTTGGTCCCGATTTCGAACCGTCTCAGCAAGCTCGACCGGAGTGGATTCTTTGGCGTTTGGCGAAGGCTGATTGGCCCGTTCCCCCGTCCGATCTTTGACGATCGGCGGGAAGGGAACCAAATCGAATGACAATGCCGTGTCGATCGCATCGACGTTGTCTTTGATTTGGAACACAAAGCCACATTCACATTCCGCTGATTCGCCGATCGCGTCTCGCGGAACCGTGTACTCGTTTTTACATCCAGGGCAAGCTACGGTGAATTGATCTGAATCCTCAGCGACCAGATCCACCGCCTCTTGTTCTTCTGCGTGTTGATCACCCGATGGCAAATCAATTTGGTAGACCGCTGGGAAAGCAACGATCGGTAGTGCGACGACAGATCGACGAGCAGGCAACTCGATTGAATAGAACTCAGGCGATGCAACGATCGGAAGCGGCAGCACCGCTTGCTCTATTGGTGGCTCGATCCAATACGTTTCGGGGATTGCCGCGATCGGCAGTGTGATCTTCGGTCGACGCCGACAGGCCAGTTTCGATTTCTTTGATCACTCGTTCGACATTGGGGCCTGGGTCCGCGATCTGCGAC
>PPHI01000027.1 GCA_002901265.1 Rhodopirellula baltica
ACCGGGGCCTGGAGTGACGCGCCCTCAATCGAATCAATTTGGGAGTCGCATGATTTTTAGACGTCGGTGACGTCGAACGTCTAGGTGCATGCAGCAGGCGGGAGCCCCGTCACGAGTTCGAACGCTACTTTAGCTTTCGACGCCCGTTTTGAATGGGCTTGACCATGACAACGTCGACGTCGTTGCTCAGCTTTTTCCCGGGCGTGGTTCGGCCGTTGTCGATCGCTTGTTGCATCATTGCGATCATCGATTCGACACGGTCCGGTTCGCTCACAAACAAGTTCTTGGTCTCGCCGGGATCGTCAGCGAGGTTGTAAAGCTGCATCGGAGGAAGCTCACTCATGTCATCGCGTCCCGGACGCGGGGTGCTCCAACCTCCGGAACCAGGGCACAAACAAAGTTTCCAAACGCCGTCGCGAATGGCGAAGTAGCCAGAGATCGATTGCGACACGATGGACTGACGTGAGACTGCGTTCGCCTTTCCCAACAACGTTGGTAAGAAAGAGACACTGTCTTCGGCCATGTCGCCCGGAATCTTTGCTCCGGTGATTTCGGCAGTCGTCGCAAAGAAGTCGAGTTGCCCGACCAAGTTCTCCGTCCGAGATCCTGGCTTGACCTTTCCGGGCCAGCGAACGATGAAAGGAACCCGATGTCCGCCGTCATAGATGTCCGCTTTGTGACCACGATAAATGTAGTTTTGGTCGTGGCCTGCGGCTTCCAACTCATTGATTTTGGCGGCCGGGGAACAACCGTTATCGGTCGTGAACACCAATAACGTTTCATTGGCGACGTCATTGCGATCCAACGCTTCCAAGATCGCCCCGACGGTCGCGTCAACTTGCATCGTGAAGTCGCCGTAATCGTTGATTCCGCTTTTGCCACGCCACTGTTCGGAAGGAACGATCGGTGTGTGCGGGGCGTTTAGGGGAAGGTACAAAAAGAACGGCTGGTCGGCTTTGCTGCTGGCGTCAATAAAACGTACCGCTTCACTTGTAAACGTCGGCAACACCTCGACCGCTTCGAAATTCGCTCCTGCAGGGCCTTTGCGGTGGAATGCCTTCTCGACCGTCGCCGTTTCGGTTGGCACACGATCGTTCACGAAAACATAGGGCGGCATGTCCAGCGATGCGCTGATTCCGAAAAAGTGATCGAAGCCGACATCGACAGGACCATCTTTGATCGCCGCTTCGTAATCAACTTGCCAACCTTTGGCATAGGCACTTGCGAAGTTTCCGCTGTCGTCTGCGTTGCCGCCGTCTTTCAAGGGCCAGTTCCAGCCGAGATGCCACTTGCCAACTGCGGCGGTGGTGTAACCTTGCTGCTTCAGCATCCCGGCAATCGTCAAACGGTCGCGGTCGATCAATGGCGGACTGAACCCACCCAAGACGCCTTTTTGCAACCGGGTCCGCCAGTGATATCGCCCCGTCAAAATGCTATAGCGAGTCGGGGTACAAACCGACGACGAGGTATGTGCATCACCGAAGATCATGCCTTCCGCCGCAATGCGATCGATATTTGGGGTAGGGATTTTCGAATCAGGATTCAGCGCACCAACGTCGCCAAAACCCTGGTCATCGGCAAGGATGAAAACAATGTTCGGACGATCCGCCGACGCGGCAGCGGTGTGTGTGACGATGGCAACGCCTGCCAGTATCGCAACAAGAAGCGGTCTGTGGCGACGGAAAAGTGATAACGGCATACGCGTCACCAGGGTGAGAGAGGAAGGTGGGCAAAGGGGAAAACAGGCCTGAATCCGATCGATTGTACCCGGACTTCCACGACAGCGTTCTACAGCAAAACGGCATTCCGTTCCTTCCCCATTTAATCGGTCGATCGCCCTTTCCGACCGAAGCCGCAGTCCGTCAACGCCGACGAATGCGGTATACCGACTCAGCTTTGATCAGCTTCAAGGCAGTGAACGAAACTCCCAAACTTCAACCGCAATACCATAAAGGTCAATGAACCACCTTATTTCCCCAGGTCTTCAAAACGTTCATAAGCTTGCTTCAACGGGTGAGCCTCTTTCCGTCCGTGGATCATCGTGGCCGTCCACTCGGATAAACGCAGTCCGAGACGACGACAGGCTTGTTGGACGCGTTCCTCGTCCGGTGCACCAGCAGAAATGGCTCCGTAGTGGGCTGAAAATTTCACACCGGAATAATCCGTTAAACCGAATACAAGAAACCCATAATTGATCAGAATGGACATCAATGCCATGCAAGTCCACTCTTGTCCGCCTCCCCAAGCGCCCGCAGAAGAGAAAACACAGCCGATCTTTCCATCCATCTGCCCCCAATTCTCGATCGGTTGTTGATCCCACCATTGCTTCATTTGCCAACTGACGCAACCATAATTTGTCGGTGACCCAAGTGCGATTCCCTCGCACCAATCAAGGTCACTCGCATCCGCACATGCCACGTTGCGATGACGAACCTCAGCGCCCTCGAGTTCTTTCGCACCGGCCGCAATCAGATCTGCCATGCGTTCTGTGTTTCCGGAGTTCGAGTGATATAAAACTAGGATTTTTGTCATGGGCGATTAGCTGGCAGGCGAGGAAGGTGATTTAACAAAAGAGCGGACGGTTGCATCTTTGTACGAAGCAAAATGCGAGGGGATCTAACACAGAAGGATCTTGGCTTGCCTGAAAGATCCCCGCTAATGCTCAGCCTCTCTTTTTCTTGGGAAGACCGCTTGGTGAAGGGGCATCGTCTTGGTCAGAAGGCGGACCAAGAATTTCCTTAAAGATCTCCTTGAGTTCATCTGCCCACACGTCGTAGGCTAGCAACTCAAGGTGCAATCCGTCGCTTGAAAATCCGGCCAAGTATCTACCACTGCTGCCAACAAGCCGTGCATTGATATCGATGAATCGACAATCCTGCTGCACGCACAGAGCCTGAAGACGTTTGTTGATGCTCTCGACTGCTGGCCTGAGAGCCTCGTTTTGATCGCGTGGAAATACGCCGGTCAAAACAATCACTGCATCGGGACAATGCTTTTTGAACTCGCAAATAATCGCTTCCACTCCCTCGACGACGTCATCAATCGTTTCCTGACTCGCTTCACCGCTCCAAGGCAAGTTGTTCGTTCCTGCCTGCAATGACACAACTTTTGGCTGCACCCCATCCAACTCGCCATTTCGCATTCGCCAGAGCATATTGTGTGTGCTATCCCCCCCCCAAGCAAAATTAGCCGCATTCCAACCGTGAAAACTCTGCTTCCAATGCTCAAGTAATTCCGGATAGTCGGTGGCGCCCCAGCGACGCGTGATCGAGTCGCCTTGAAAATAGATATCGATCTTGCCCCGCTTCACCTTTTCCACAAGTTGCTCGTGCGCGGCTCGCGACATCCAATCAGTTCGCTCTTCTGCGGCATGCACCGTCGCATTTTGGCTCAGCACATCAATCACCTTTCCATACACCGGCTTCGGCCTAAGTGACCGATCGAACAACAATGGGTAGTTTGTCCGTTGCCAAGGAAATTCGTTCAGCCAACTCTCTCCATCGTGCAAATTCCAGAATGAAACCCGTGCGATGACGTCCTGGTATTCGCAAAAGAGACGAAATAACGCGACATACTGCTCGATTTGCTGATCTTCAATGATTTGCGGCAGGCCATCTCTGTATGGATCATAGCTCTTCAGTTCTTCGCGAAATTTTCCGTCGTCCGCCCACCATTTGCCGCGTGTCACAACGTCAATATCGAGTTCCGAAACTACAACCTTGATTTCGAGCTGGCGCAGCGCTTCGAACGTCTTTCGCAATTGCCCGAGCGAATGGTCGCCCAATTCAAAATGCCCCTGCATCCCGTAGGCATTCACTGGGACACCTCGCTGCTTCAGTTCAGTCAACAATCGAACAAGCTTTTTTCGCTTCTCCGGAAAGTGGCAGTTGTAGTCATTGTAGATTAGCAGGGCATCTGGATCGCACTTTCTGGCGGCACGAAATGCTGTTTCGATGAAATCGATTCCGGTGGTCCTGCTGTACACAGAGTCACGCAAGAAACTGCCGCTTTCATCAGAGATTGCCTCATTGACCACATCCCACATCGTCGCCACCTCACCGTATCGATGCACGACGGTTTCGACATGATTGTCGATACGATTGAGCAACACCTCCTTTGATACGGGCCGCCCATCTTCTCCCCGCTTCATCCATTCATCGGTTCGGTCGTCTTTGGCCCAAACAAGGCAATGTCCAACAACCTCTAACCCCTTGCTTCTAGAAAACTCAACGAAGCGATCAGAAGCCGCAAAGTTCCATACATTTTCCGCTGGGTGAATGCTCTGCGGTTTCATACAGTTTTCCGGCGTCAGTATCTGAAACTGGCTCTCGATCAACGTAGCACATCTTGGGTCACGGAGAACCGACTCACCAACTCCGACGCCAATTCGAAAACGGCTACCAACGGCAGACTTCAGAGACCGAGTGTTCCCATCTGGCCGGCGCTCACCCGCCGATAAGAAACCTGGCTCCTGAGCGAACGAGAAACCGACTTGGCTGACAAGACAGACAAAGACAGAAAATGCTGTCGGCAGAGTAGTGTGCATCAGATGAATTCGCTTGGGTCAACAAGAGTCACGACAAGACAGCGAACCCCGAAGGCCGTGGCACGTCCGCTCAACGGCCAAGCATTTCACCGCGTGAAATTCCTCAGCCGCTCGGCATTCTACATGCGGTCACGAGCCAAGCGTACCCCGAGATGCATCTGGCTCGCAGGGTACAATTGAACATGATCATCACCGGAGCGGTGCCGCAAAGAAGGCTAAGCACATTTGCTTGTTGACATTACCTCCTAAAATCCCCAACGGCTTACGGGGCTCCAAAGCCCTGAAAAAACGGATTACGGGGACACGAATTCCCTAGCGGAGCGGCCATCAAAAGCTCATCGGGTGAATTTTCCTTACTGTCATCGCCCTCGCGCTGACAATCAGTGAAAGCGGCGAAACGGCCGTATTTAATGGGCTTTATGCGTGCACGCACGACTACGGTGAGTCCCCGCGCCCTACAGCATGTGAAATAACTCTGGCCGATTGCGCAATTCTTCATGGAATCTAGAACGCGAACGCCTATAAAGGACGACTCGCTACGCAGCAATTTTCTGCTACGCGGCCCGTAGCCGCAGTGTCCTGCACCTATGCATCTCTCACTCGGCATCAACGACGACGAACGTTGGTCGTCCTATCAATCACCAAATTCATCCAATGCTCAAGTCTCTCACTTTGCTTGTTTCTTTCCTGACTTTCATGCAAGCCGGCCTTGTTTCCTGCGCCGTCGCTCAGGATTTGCCAGGTGCGAAATTGAAAGGCGAAAGGGTCTTCTATGCGTCACATAGTTTGATGTGGTACGTCCCGGAACAACTAGCAGAGCTAGCCTCGGCGCAGGACATCGAAGACCATCGGCTAATCGGCCTGCAGAGACTCGGTGCATCAAGGACACTGCAACACTGGCAGCAGCCGGAAGACATGAACGAAGCGAAAAAGGCTTTAAGACAAGGTAATGTCGATGCCTTTGTGATGTCTCCTATCCAATTCCCCGACGAAGGAATTGAATCATTCGTAAAGCTAGGGTTGAAACACAATCCGCAGATGAGATTCCTCATTCAGCTTTCCTGGGGTGGCGGAGATATTGACAATCAAGATTTCCCGAAGGGTGCCTGGGACACTCCCGATCGCAACAAGACACCCGAGCAGCTTGCACAGATGAACGCTCGCAACATTCGCGCGGGTGAAGCGCAAGTCGATGCATTGAACGACACCTATGGAAACGGGGAGAAGATTGCCTTTCTCATTCCGACTTCTCAAGCGGCTTCCGAGCTACGATCACGCATTTACCGAAACGAACTGCCGGGATTAACGGATCAAGATGAGCTGTTTGTCGACCCAGCCCACCCCTCGGCTCCACTGGAAGCGCTGAACACCTACCTGCATTTTGCGATTCTGTACCATCAGAGCCCGGTTGGCCTTCCAGCAATCAACAAGCTCAACCGGGCGGATCGACCACAGTGGGATGCGCAGTTCGTCCGAACGCTCCAGGAAATTGCATGGGAGTTCGCGCAAGACTATTCGCGGGCAGGGCTGAACGGAGCGAACGAGACAAAGCCCCCAAGTCTATCCGACTCCCCAAATCCCAATGAATATCCAGATCTCGAGTTCGTGTATGCCGCTGATATTCAAGTCGGCGAAGCACTTGATTTTGGTCAGGTCTCCGCTGGCAGCCGCAGCGTTATTCCGATCACCGGTGGAACGTTCCAAGGTCCTGACATTCGGGGCGAAGTGATCCCCGGCGGCGTCGATTGGAACCTCTCCCGCAGTGATGGCACCACGGAAGCAGATGCGACCTACTTCCTGCGAACAGACGATGGCGTTTTGATCCGAGTTTCTAATTTCGGCGTCGGCGCACCGCCGTCGGGTTTACGCTTTACGACGCCTCGATTCGTCGCCCCTCAGGGCAAATACGAATGGTTAAATCAGTCGAATTTCATTGGCTCCTTGGACATCGACTGGACGCGAAAGCACCCGATTCGGCTTCGCACATTTCGCGTACGATCGAAAGTTTCGCCGTAACTATTCATTTCAGCTATCGCCCTGAACCCTACTCCCTCTTCCTCTCCTTTAGACGCCTGACAAGCAAGGTCGAATCAATGAAAAGATTTCTAGCATTGTCTGCATTGTGTCTGCTCCAGGTTGTTCAAGCTTGGACGCAAGACAACCCCAATACTGAACGACCTCGTCGCCAACGTGGAGGATTCGGTGGACGAATCGAACTCGGTCCGGACGACAGGCAAACCCACCCGGACCCTCCGGATGACATCGTCAATCTACGTGATGTACCGCTCGGCAAACTGGAAATGATCGAGTACGAATCGAAAACAGTTGGCACAACACGAAAAATGAATGTCTACACACCACCGGGGTACTCCGACAGCAAGAAGTATCCGGTCCTGTATCTCTTGCATGGGATCGGTGGTGACGAGACCGAATGGCAACGGTTCGCGACTCCCGATGTGCTGCTGAACAACTTAATTGCCGACGACAAAGCGGTACCTATGATCGTCGTAATGCCCAACGGGCGCGCCCAGAAGAACGATCGCGCCGAGGGAAACGTGATGGCAAGCGCGGGAGCGTTTGCGGTATTCGAAAACGATTTGCTGAAGGACGTCATTCCGGCGATCGAGTCAAAATACTCCGTCGCAGCGGACCGCCAGCATCGAGCGATCGCCGGGCTATCCATGGGCGGTGGCCAATCGCTGAACTTTGGACTTAGTCACCTCGATACGTTTGCCTGGGTCGGCGGTCTCTCGTCGGCACCAAATACGAAAGCCCCAAAAGAACTCATCCCGGATCCCGAAAACGCGAAAGAGCAACTTGAGCTGCTCTACTTGTCTTGTGGAAACAAAGACGGCTTGATCGGAATTAGCCAACGAGTGCAGCGATACCTCAAAGAGAACGAAATCCCCCACATCTGGAACGTCGACTCTTACGGACACGACCCGACTCACTGGCGAAACAATCTGTACCACTTTGCTCAATTGGTATTTCAGACCACATCGACAGATCACACCCCAGAGGAGAACCAGCCGACAGCGCCGAGCGACCAACCTTCGGTAAACGAAGAACACGCCGGCGATAGCAATGAACCGGAAGGGATAAAGGACGATTTCAAGCCATCCCCGACCAACCAGGACGGAAAGGAAAATCCGCAGGTCAATTCACAAGGTCGAATCAAGTTTCGGATCGTCGCGCCGGAAGCGAAGAGCGTGGCAACGACATTTCGCGACAGCACCGAGTTCGTAAAAGGTGAAGATGGGGCGTGGATCGGATACTCACGACCTCTTGACGAAGGCTTCCATTACTATGAGTTGATCATTGATGGTGCCCACGTTCCGGATCCCGACAGCAAATACTATTTCGGAGCAATGCGTTGGGGGAGCGGGATCGAAATTCCTGCCCATGACCGTGATTTCTACGCACTGAAAAACGTTCCTCACGGCCAAGTTCGCGAGATCTACTTTCATTCGGAGAGCACGGATTCCGAGCGACGAGCTTTCGTTTACACACCACCGGGCTACGACAGCAATCAAGACAAACGCTACCCAGTCCTGTATTTACAGCACGGCTGGGGCGAAAATGAATACGGCTGGAGCGTCCAAGGCCACGCGGGTCTGATCATGGACAATCTGATCGCGGAAGGGAAGGCAAAGCCCTTCATCATCGTGATGACCTATGGCATGACCAACGAAGTTCGCATGGGCGGGCTTCGCAACTTTGACATCAGCGATTTTGAAACGGTCCTGGTTGATGAACTCGTTCCACATATCGATCAAAACTTCCGCACCCTGACCGATCAACCCAATCGTGCCATGGCAGGACTGTCGATGGGTAGCATGGAAACGAAGTCAATCACGCTACGCAATCTTGACAAGTTTTCACACATCGGCCTTTTTAGTGGAGCCACGATTGGAAAGGAAGATGTCGAGAATACGGATGGGTTCAAAGACAAAGTTGAACTCGTATTCGTTAGCTACGGAAGCAAAGAGGTTGGAGGAGGGCGAACTCGTCGGGGAGGCAACCCGGCCGACTCCGTGAAGCAATTAAAAGAGATGGGAATCGAGGCCCACTACTACCTGTCTCCCGAAACTGCCCACGAATGGCAAACTTGGCGACGCAGCTTGAAGGAATTCGCCCCTCTGTTGTTTCAACCGGAGGACAACCTGTTGGGCAACTGGAAGGTTGACTTTGATACTCAAATCGGCGTCCAAAGTTATGCAATGACATTTGGCGAGGAAAGCGGCGAACTCTCCGCGACGGCGAAAGCAGAGGTCGATGGTCGGTCGCGCGACGTCACCTTTGAGCAGGTCAAACGGACAGGCGATATTATCTCGTTCGTCGAAAACCTAGATTTTGGTGGAAACGAAATTCGTATCGAATACGAGGGGAAGATAGACGGCGACACAATCCTGTTTTCGCGAAAGGTAGGCGACTTCGCAACGGAAAAGGCAACAGCGAAGAAGTCGAAATCGGTTGACGACCTGGTGTCCGAAAACGCAAAGGAATCAATGCAGCGTGGGGCGGACGCCCAGCGACAACAGGCCGTCGCAATGGCCGACTCGGTCGACCCAAACTTCCACATTTATCTCAGCTTCGGACAATCCAACATGGATAGCGGCGGGCGGATGAATGACGCTGATCGCGACGTGCCAGAGCGTCTGCTGGTGCTAGCCGATTTTGACAATGACCAGAGGGGCTGGCAGAAAGGTAGCTGGTACCACGCCATCCCACCGCTGGCCGCTCGCGGACGAGGCATTTGCATGGTCGACTCCTTCGGCAAAGCAATGGCTAATTCGCTTCCAGAAGACATCCGCGTCGGACTTATCAAGGTTTGTGTGCCCGGATGCAAGATCGAACTGTATCAGAAGGAATCGTTTCAGTCTTATCTCGACGGCGAGAGAGACTGGTTGAAGAACATCGTCAAAACCTACGAGGGAAGTCCTTATCAGTACCTTGTCGACATGGCTAGAGAGGCGAAGAAGCACGGCGTCATCAAAGGAATTCTTCTCCATCAGGGCGAATCAAACACCGGGGACAAAGAGTGGCCCGAGAAAGTCAAGTCCGTCTATGACGACTTGATGAGGGACCTCGACTTAGATCCAAACGAGGTGCCACTGCTGGCCGGAGAGATGGTGCATGCTGATCAGGGTGGACGATGTGCAAGCCACAACGCGATCGTCGCGACGTTACCGGACGTCATCGCGGGTGCTCGGGTGATATCCTCAGCAGGTTTGCCAACCGACGACAAACTGCATTTTAATCCGGATGGATCTCGCGAGTTTGGTAAGAGATACGCTGCTGAGATGCTCTCATTTTTGGCATCAGAGAACCTAGTTGCCGAATAAGCCATTTCGGTGATTGATCATTGTAACTTCTAAAACCACATCGGATATCGCCTCATGTCATTCCAATCGATCGCTTGCTTCTGGTGTATCGCGTTGTCCGCCACGTTCACGCTTGGCCAAGAAAAGGCTTCGCCAAAGCAAAGCTCTGAAGGTTTGGCAGGCACGTGGCATTGCCAATTCGATTCACCCTTCGGATTGCAGACTTACCACCTCCACGTTGCGATCAATGAAGCCGGCAATGCAACCGCACACGCGGAAGTAGAGACTCGCGACGAAGAGCGGAAAGTCGAGTTCGTCAATGTAGAAGTAGACAACGATTCTCTCAGCTTTGCGGAGATCCGTCAGTTCGGCGACCGAGAGTTTCGCATCGAGTTCAGCGGCGAACGCAAAGGAAAGGATCTCGCGATAACGAGGTCGTTTGGAGAACGGGGCGGGCAAGAGTCGCTTGCCACGCGAGAGCTTCCCAAGCCACCACCAAAGGAAGATCCTGCTCCGGAGGTCGAAGTCAAAATCGATCGACTCATCAAAGACGCGTATGAAGAATCATTCTTGATCGGCATGGCCGGTGACCTTCCTTCGCGTTATTCAGAGGAGGAGCTGAGACTAGCCGCCGAGCATTTTGCCGCGATCACTCCCGAAAACTGCATGAAGCCCGAGCGAGTTCACCCAGCCGAAGATCGTTGGGATTTTGAGCGGACCGACGCTTTGGTGCAGTGGGCCGAAAAGAATGACATGACCATCCACGGCCACACCTTGGTTTGGCATGCACAGACGCCCAACTGGTTCTTCGAGGGGCGTGATCCGGAGACGGTCAAGCGGCGAATGAAACAACATATTGAAACGCTTGCGGCACGATACAAAGGGAAGCTGCAGAGTTGGGATGTGGTCAATGAAGCCATCAACGATGGTGGGAACTCTGAAACCGCGAAGACGGAAAATCTACGCAACTCGAATTGGTTGCAAACGCTCGGCCCCGAGTTTCTCACTTTGGCATTCAAGTTCGCTCGACAGGCAGATCCCGATGCTGTGCTCTACTACAACGACTACAACATCGAATCGGGCCCCAAGCATGCAAGTTCGATGGTGCTGCTTGAACGACTGCTTGCCGAGGGTGCTCCCATCGATGCCGTCGGCATCCAAGGGCATTGGCGAAGCGGTCGGGTTCCTTTCGAAGACATCGAAAAGGCGATCACCGACTATGCATCGCTCGGACTGAAAGTCAGTATCACGGAACTCGACGTCACAATCCGAGGTGAGTCCGGCGGGCAATTCGGACGAAGACGCTTCCGAAGTTCTACACCTCCTTCGCTTAACGACTTGAACGCACAAGCCGATGACTACGCCCGCTTGTTTGCGATCTTCAAAAAGCACGAAGATGTCATCGAACGAATTACTTTCTGGGGGCTTAACGATCGAAGAACCTGGAGGTGGGGGCAACATCCTCTTCTTTTTGACGACAACAATCACATTAAGCCAGCGTATGCCAGCATTGTGGCGGTGGCAGATAGCGATGATGATGCCAAGAGAGCTCCCGAACCGCCAAAGAACCTTAAAATTGAAGACGGTGGTCAGGGTGATTATTCAGCGATCGTAACTGACGCACCAACCCTTGCGGAAATGACGATTTATCGCCCAAAGGATTTGTCTGTTTTTGCTGGCGAAAAGAAATTGCCGGTACTTCTATGGGGAAATGGAGCGTGTGCCAACACGACGGAGGAACACAAGAACTTTCTCAACGAGATTGCATCACACGGATTCATTATTCTAGGCATTGGACCGCTGGATCAATTGCAACAGCGAGACGAGACATCTCGTCAGCGGACAAATTCTTCTCAATTGGTTGCTGCCTTGGACTGGATCATCGCACAGGACACCGATGAAAACAGCATCTACTACAGAAAGATTGATACGACCAAAGTCGCCGCGATGGGAATGTCGTGTGGTGGACTGCAAGCCATCGAAATTTCGGACGATCCTCGAGTCACAACGACGGTTGTTTGCAACAGTGGCGTATTACCCTCTCGCTCACCGATGGCTGCGATGCCGAGCCTGACTAAGGAAGACCTCAAGAAGTTTCACGGTCCCGTCCTGTACATTATGGGCGGACCTTCCGACATCGCCTACAACAACGCGATGGACGATTTCTCCCGAGTCGACCATGTGCCCATCGTGATGACCAACTTAGACGTCGGGCACGGAGGAACCTACCGTCGGCCGCACGGCGGCGAATATTCCTCCGTGGCCCTCGCTTGGCTCAACTGGCAGCTCAAAGACGATAAGGCATCCGCCAAGATGTTCCTTGGCAACGATAGTCAATTGAAACGCGATCCGGATTGGACGATCGACATGAAGAACCTGGAACAGTAGCCCGCATCGATCTAAGTGCTCGACCATCTGTGCCGTTCGCCTATGTTTTTATGATGAGATTCACACTAAAAAACCACGACTTCATTATTCGCGATCTGTTACCTGAGGATGTCGACGAATATTTGAAATTCTTCAATTCGCTAAGCGAAAAATCTATTCGTTGTCGATTTGGACACTTATTAGCGAAGTTGACTCAGGACGCTGCAGTGCAACGAGCCACCACTGATGCTGACGAACGGGCACTTGCGATCTTTGATGGCCAGCAAAGTTCCATCGCTGCAATTGGGCGATGTTACTTTGACCCTCAGGCACATACTGCAGAAATCGCGATGGTCGTGGCCGAATCGCACCGCCGAATGGGATTAGGACGCTTTATCCTCGACCGACTCATTCGGGTTGCCAGTGATAAAGACAGCAGGTCAGTCCATGCGTTCATCGCTACGGAAAACGCCCCCGTTAAACACCTTTTGCGGTCCGCTGGATTTATTGCGCAATCCGGAACTGATAGTAGTGACGTGGAGTTCGTCCTGCATTCGATCGCGAAGTACAAAACCGAACAATGCGTTGCTGGAAGAGATTAGATTCTTCGATTGCCGTCCTTGATCCGACGTTGACAATCCCTCGAATAAACCATTTGGTACTGGAGTCATCTGTGAAAAATCGATTTACAAGATTCGTAGACTTTCGGTTGTTTAGAGACGTCAAGACAACGTTGTATTGTGTGTCGTTATCATCAGCGTGCTTTCTCTCGATACCTGCCCCAGCAATCGCCCAGGAAGCGGCAAGTCCAAACACACCGAAGCAAAGCACTCCGAGAGATGCCATGACATCGATCGAAACCCCCGCACAGCCCAACGCCATCGAGTTGGGAACTGGTCCATTGCCCGACGCCGAAACACCAGAGTCCTGGCACAGTCACTACGGTAGCAAGTTCGCGCGCAATGTCACCGTAGCCACCTTGACTCCCTTCCTACCTGACCCTGGTAATGCGAGCGGCGCTGCTGTGATCGTTGCACCGGGGGGCGGTTTCAGGACATTGTCAATGGAAAATGAAGGTTGGCAGGTCGCCGAGGCGTTTGCCGCCAAAGGTGTAGCGGCTTTTGTGCTCAAGTATCGTCTTAATCAGACTGCGGCCGATCTCAATGAGTTCGCAAATCCCACTAGACCCCGGCCCAGGGGTGGGCCGCGTTCGGGGCGTCCCACACCGGCGGAGATGGCCGCTCGTATTGCACCGCAGGTTGCCGACGCGAACGCCGCTTTCGCGCTGATCTGCGAGAATTCCGAGAAATGGCACGTGGATCCAGACCGCATTGGAATGATTGGATTCTCCGCAGGCGCGATGCTCACCATGACAACAACGCTGAGCGGAGGGGAAAGCGAGCCCGCATTCATCGCCAGCATCTATGGCGGACTGAATGCGGTTGAAGTTCCCACCAACGCACCGCCCCTATTCGTTGCGATTGCAGCCGACGACCCACTTTTCCCCGTTGGCTTTGGTCTCATTGAGAGCTGGCGTAAAGCAAATCGTCCTGTTGAGTTGCATTACTACGAACAGGGTGGGCACGGCTTTGGCATGTACCAGAAATCCACTACCAGCACTGGCTGGTTCGATGCCTATGTGCGTTGGCTCGGAATGCATGGTTATCTGAAGCCGGGTATCCGTGGCCAAACTTCGAAGGCGAAGTTAGATGACGTATGAGACAACTACGACCGCGAGAAGATCCTGTTTGCCCAAGTACGGGCAAACAGAATTCTCCTAAATCCAGACGGTCATGCTGAACTGACTGCCGTTTGAACATTGTTGGGATCAAGCAGCTCGTCATCGGGCTGCGCTTCCTTCGCCCAGACGTTCATATCGTTGGTTATCGCATCACCACGGATGGTGCTGAAGGAAACGTCGGCTGCATCACGTCCAGTCCCGATACGTACGAAGCCACCGACCGGCGCGAGCCGAGTCGCATCGAATAAGAACCATCGTCCGTCGAGATAGGCTTCAAAGAATCCGTGAAAGTCGGGCGGGTTTAAGTTCACCGCGTAGCCGGATACGTATCGAGCCGGAATACCCATCGCGCGACAGAGGCTGATCGCAACGTGGGCGAAGTCTCGACAGACACCCTGTTTTTGCCGCAGAACATCACAGGCAGTTGTCGTCGGGCCGGTGCTGCCGGGCGTGTACGCGAGCTCATCGTATGTCCAGTTGCAAATCGCAGTCACGCGCGAGTAGCCCGGTGAAAGATCGCCGAATTGCTGCATCGCAAAACCAAGCAGCTCGTCGGACTCGCAGTACCGGCTCGGGTTGAGATAAGTCAGTACATCGGCGGGCAATCGTTCGTATGGCACTTCGCCAAGGTCAGTCGCGTCAGCCTGCTCAGCATTCAGATTGACCATCGCATCGTACTTGATAGTTAATCGACCAACCGGGACTGATAAACGAACCAGACGATTGCCCAGCATGCCAACCCCGCATTCTTCGATTCTGTGAAACGGCTCAACCTCCAAAGATTCGCTCACAATTTGCTGATACTCGTTCCGTGCGACGGAAACGTTAAATAGGAAGGTCGTAGGCGACTTTACATCGTAAGTGATGCAACTTCCGACACAGCAGTTCCCGGCCTGTTGAAAAACACCGTGTTTTGCCGACTTGGCTTTTGCTAGCGGTTCGCCAGAATCTCCTTGGCCTGTTGCGTCTCGCTTCGTGACCGAAACATCCTATGATAGTGCCTGAC
>PPHI01000013.1 GCA_002901265.1 Rhodopirellula baltica
GAGCGGTTCAACGTGAACCACTCCTTCCAACAGGATTGCTTCCCAAAATCAACCGCCGCGTAGCGGCTTACTTGAACAAAAAAATGCACCCGAGTCGCGAAGTCGGGCGTTTTGACAATGGACAATCTCTCGTCGCGACCGGGTGATTTTGGTCGTTCGCGCTGGCAGTTGTGACCGCAATGACCGACGCCTGTCGTCAATGCTGTTGATTGGTGCCCTCGAATCTCGCCCATCAGATTTCACGGGGCCTCTGTTTCCTATTGATCGCTCTTGATGTCGCGGTTTGATTGGTGCGCGGTCGACTCGGCCGATGAAGACAAGCCGACGCCTGGCAACCGATTGCGAGTGCAAGCACCGCGTTGCTGAGCAAGAGCACGGCTGAAGACAATCCGACGCCTGACGTTCCGACTGCTAGTTCGCAACTCGTTACCCTTCGCAATGCCGATCGAGTAAACTTGTCGGCAGCGGCGAGCTGCGAACTGTCGTCGTGGGTAAACCGCGAACCAATCGATGCACGTGAGCCGCCGAGTTGTGTTCATTGAAGTGGTTAGTCGTTTGCGGCGGCCACGTGATCGAAATCGTTATCCGACTGAAATCCGCATAGTCTAATTTGCTCCAAACCTTGCCTGACTTTTCCGTTCTACTCTTTGACCCGCTCACAGGACGGATTCTGAGACGCCTGAAACCCCACCTCCAGTTCCGCACTCGTTGTCCCGAACGCCACGGCGACGACCATGCAATTTGGTTTGCAACTGAGGAAGAAGCTCAACGGTTCATTCAGGACACAGTCGAGAGATACCCGCATGTCGGCTGGATATTACGGGGCCCAAACAACGAGATGATAGATCGGCTTGAGCCCGAGTGGTATGATTCATTCGACCACCCAATTCCTGCACGGTATCACGACAGAGTCAATAGAATGATCAAGCGTCGGCGACGCGAACTCCGGACCTGGGTCCGCTGGATGTTTAATGCATTGCGACCGACTAAACGGTCGTGATTGAGCGGATAACCATCGCGTGCACACGGAGCGGCGGTGGAGAGTTTACACAAGTGGTTGCCTGGCTTCCGCCGCCCGGTGACGCGTACCGTTCGCGCGGGTGGTTGCGACTGCGATAACCAACGCCTGTCTTCAATGCTGCTAAATCTGGCCCATTTGATTTCACGTTTCAACCGTTAGCTGATTGCTGCAATTGAAGTCACGGTTTGATCTTTGCTCCGAGACATCTGCTCCAACGCCTGAAGTGCCGACTGCAAATTGAATGCTCGTTCCCCCCTGGCGATTCAAATCGGGTAGACTTGTCGTCAGCGTGGCAGTGCAGACTGTGGTCGTGCGTACCTCGCGAACCCGACGATGCACGTGAGTCGCCGAGTTGAGGTTTTTGAAGTGGTAAGTCGTTCGCGGCGACCACGTGATCGTTACCGTTCGTCGCGGCTGGTGGCTGGAGTCAATGCTCGCGATCATGCTCGTCCCACGCCTGTTGATGCTGCTGCTAACCCATGCTTGACTTGGCCCAGCGATCGACGTTCGAACAGGTGTTTCCTGATGATCGAAATCGATGGAACGGTTCTGATTTCTTATGCTCGTTGCCGACTGCTGTTTGTTGCAATGCTTGCTGCAACGAAGCTCGACTTCAAATCGGAACGAACGCGAATCGAAGGATTTAAAGTCCGACGCCTGTCGACGGTGCTGTTGAAATTAGAGCCCGATTGGCCCGCGATGTTTTGGGCTTGGTACAATTAGTTTCTAGCGACTCGCTACAACCTGTCGCCGCTTGGAAGCCGGACGAACCATTGCGTGCACCCGAGTACGCGAGTCGTGGCGATTTGAGATGGTGACTCTTTTCCGCGTACCGGGTGACGCTGGACGTTCGCGCGGATAGTTGTGACCGCAATGACCAACGCCTGTCTTCAATGCTGCTGAATGTTGCGTTCGAATGTCGCCCATCGGATTTCACGGAACCTCTGTTTCCTATTGATCGCTTTTGATGTCACGGTTTGATTGGTGCGCGGTCGACTCGGCCGATGAAGGCAAGCCGAAGCCTGACAACCGAGTACGAGCACCGCGATGCTGAGCACGAGCACGATTCAAGACAATCCGACGCCTGACGTTCCGACTGCTAGTTCGCAACTCGTTACCCTTCGCAATGCCGATGGGGTAAACTTGTCGACAGCGGCGAACTGCAAACTGTCGTCCAGGGTAAACCGCGAACAACTCGATGCACGTGAGCCGCCGAGTTGTGTTCAATGAAGTGGTCAGTCATTCGCGGCGGCCACGTGATCGAAATCGTTCTACCGGTAAGCATCTACCACGACCTTTTGTGCAACTGCGTCGCCAGGCGTGTACCGAATGAAGCCTCCAGACTCGATACCCTACGCTGACTTACCCGACGATGACGACGCACGGCACGAGGCCGCTATTGAAGTATTTGGACGGCATCTATTTGCGATCCGGAAGTCTGTTGCTTCGTCGATCAGTGCGAATGTCAATGCATCAAAAGAATCTCGAAACCAAATGGGCCGGCTCCATCGTGTCGAATATGATGCAGCAGCAACGCTGACAGAAGATGATCGCGAAATCGCATTGCGACTCGCGCTAAAGAGTGTCGATCTCTTCATTCAACGTTTATTGGCACTGTTCCAATGCAACGGACTGTCCACGGACTTGAAGGCCGGTGATCAACATGCAATCGCGTATGAATTGCTGCTGACATTCATGCGAATTGACGATCTAGAGCCCATCGAAACCCACGCCGTGAACATAGACGGTGAGAAGATTATTTCCGAATACTTTGGTCGCTGGCTCAATCGGTATGGCAACGGATAGAATTCGGTAGAACCATCGGATGCACGACGAGTCGCCGAGTCGTGGTTATTGAAGTAGAGGATCGCTCGCGGCGACCGCGTGATCCGTACCGTTCGCGCGTGTAGTTGTGACCGCAAAGACCGACGCCTATCTTCAATGCTGCTGATTGGTGCGCTCGAATATCGCCCATCGGAAATCACGAAACCTCAGTTTCCTATTGATCGCAACTGATGTCACGGTTTGATTGGTGCGCGGTCGACTCGGCCGAGGAAGACAATCCGACGCCTGGCAACCGATTGCGATTACGAGCACCGCGTTGCTGAGCACGAGCACGATTGAAGGCAATCCAACGCCTGACGCGCCGACTTCAAATTCGGCACTCGTTACCCTCCGCAATGCCGATCGAGTAAGCTTGTCACCAGCGGCGAGCTTCAAACTGTCGTCGTGGGTAGACCGCGAACCAACCGATGCACGTGAGCCGCCGAGTGGTATTCATTGAAGAGGTCAGTCGTTCGCGGCGACCACGTGATCGTAATCGTTATCTGCCACGGAGGAGCAAAATGAATTCGCGTCGACTGTTTCTACTTTGCGTTCTCAGCTTCGTAACTGGCTGCAATGTACAGACTGGGGTTGCGCCGACTGAAGCCGTAATCACGGATTGTTCTGACCGGGACTTTGGCTTTGTTGGCACGTGGATACCCTCCCCAGATCCCCACTTTCCTGACGATATCAGCACTTTCGAGATGTCGATCGAACGCGACGGTTCGTATACGGCAATTTTGGTTGATGCCGCACGCAAGAATAGCGATCAGCTAGCTGCTAACTTTCGAACACACGAGATTTCCAAGGAACATCCTCACGCAATTGTCGAAATCGAACTGAAGAACAATGAACGAATTGTATATCGCCGACTCGCGATTGCAGCCGTTGAAGATGATCGCCTTTACCTGTGGATGATTGATGGCCGAAAAATTGGCGAACACTTATTTGATGACGGCGTCACTGCCGTGATTGAACACTTTACGTTTTCAACGACAGTCCGATGCGACTCAACACAACTGCTAGAATCGTTGTCGAAGCACTCTGGCGACATCGTTGGTGGTGCTCAGGTATTCCGACGCAAACCCAATGCCGGCAGATAACAAAGCGTTGAACCAGAGCCCTCGAAGAACCCGTCTTTTGAACACAGACCGGTCCGCTCGGGCCTGGTTAACGCCGACGTTCGCCGATTTGCGTGATGTTGACGAGCCTCCTGTTTTGAATCCATACGAACCAATCTCGATCTCCTCAACAACGCCGAAGTCCGCAAGCATGAAACCGAACGGTGCTCGACCGATATTTCGATTCCTCGCGGGGGTGATGTGTTGCCTTTTGCTTTTTGCAACCTACCGTCTTGTGTCCGATATGCTCGCAGCTCCCACGCCACATGGATTGTTCGCCATTGCTATCATGGCTTTTACGTTCGTAAACTTCGGTTGGATTTGCTGCACGGGTTGTCGCCCCCCGTTCCTTTACGCTAGGCCGCGCGCTGAATAGTTGCTGGCGACGTTCGGTCTTTGCTTTCCACTCGCGTAGTGCAATACTCGACAAATGTCCGCTGTAATCGCGGATAACCAATGGATTGCACGGGAGTCGGGCATCACGTGTTTTCGGCAGATCATACTTCTCACGGCTCGGCCCCGTGAATCCTGACGTTCGCACGGGTAGGTGCGCTGGTGCTATGCATCACTGCCGCAAGTTCGGTATAAGACTTCCGAGAGCATGGTGCTTGAATACGCCCATCTGATTTCACGGAACCGCAGTTTCCTGTTGATCGCACTTGATGTCACCGTTTGATTGTTGCCCTCGAATGAGCCCAGCAGATGCAACGGAACCTCTGTTTCCTATGATTCGCATTTGATGTTGCGGTTTAGTTGGTGCGCGGATGACTGGCTGGTGAATGCCGCTTGGGGTATTGCGCGTAAGTCGATTTGCGATTATTGGGATGACACGCACAAGCGAGTGCAAGCATCCGGCGCCTGACGTTCAAGTCCTGTAACCCTTCGCGATTCAGATCGAGTAAACTTTTCACGAGCGACGATGCTGCTGGCTGTCGTCGTGTGGGCCGTACGAACAACGTGATGAACGGTAGTCGCGGATGCTGTTGGTTCCTGGGTTCATGATTCTTGGCCGCGACCCCGTTATCACAACCGTTCGCGCTGGTAGTTCTTACCGCAATGACCGACGCCTGTCTTCAATGCTGCTGAATGGTGCGCTCGAATTTCGCCCATCGGATTTCACGGAACTTCTGTTTCCTTTTGATCGCAGTTGATGTCGCGGTTTGATCGGTGCGCGGTCGACTCGGCCGATGAAGACAAGCCGACGCCTGGCAACCGATTGCGATTACGAGCACCGCGTTGCTGAGCACGAGCACGATTCAAGACAATCCGACGCCTGAGGTTCCGACTGCCAATTCGCTACTCGTTACCCTTCGCAATGCCGATCGGGTAAACTTGTCGTCAGCGGTGAACTGCAAACTGCCGTCGCGACTAAACCGCGAACCAATCGATGCACGTGAGCCGCCGAGTTGTGTTAAATGAAGTGGTCAGTCGTTCGCGGCGACCGCGTGATCCGTGACGTTCGTCGTGCCGAGATCGGGAAATTTCAAGCACCTAATTTTGGAACACTAATCGCCCCTGATCTACACTAATCGAGTCCTGCTGGCCGCGTTGATCGGATGTTCTTGCCGTCTGACGAATGCTTGACATTAGCGTGAATTAGTGCTGATTAGTGTTTCAGCCTCTCTGACATTTCTCGCATCGCTTCGTCGCTGAGCGTATCGCTGACATCCAACGCCTGTCGAGACACCCAAAGCGATTGGCACTCGGCGATTCAAATCGATTAAGATGCGGTGAGAGCGACGCACCGCAAACCGTCGCCGATCGTAAATTCGACGAACCAATATCGAGATCGGGGCCCGGTTTCTCGGCCCCCTCTCACACTACCGGACATGCAGGTCCGCATCCGGCGGTTTGTTCCTAGGAAACAAACTTGCTCCAAGTCTTCTCAAGGCTCGCTAGCCCTTGCTGCCTGAGAGAGTCGATCGAGATCGCGGCATGCATCGCTGCGTTCACGGACACCTTCCAAGCGACGTGGCCGCTGCGAGCGTCCGAGAAGGATTTTCATCAAACTTGATCGATCTACAGCTGGTAGACTGCCTGTCGTCCATGTTTCGCTTTCGTAGAGAAGAAGCAATTATGCCGAGTGACTGACTTCGGAAGTCTCGCGTTGACATTGTGATAGTGCATCGACTTCAAGCAATCGGTTTTCCAACAACCAATTTTGCTTGCCGGCGCCCTGAAGAGGTTTTTATTTGGCCCAGAACGTCATGATGAACACACGATTTCTGCGCCGGCACGCTCTTTTACTTGCGATACTCTTGGTCACTGGTTGTTCCAAGATGTCAGGGGAAGAGGCAAAAATCCGCCAGGCATTTCCTTCGATCCCATCGGAAATGCCGATTCAAAATCTTGGCGAAGTGAGTTTCAACTCTGGTGTACCCAAGAAGATCGAGCTCGATGATGGGCAAGCCTTGCAGATCACGGCAACGGCACAGACTGATGGGCCCATCCAAATCATTGTCGAATATGAAGCGAAGAAGCAATCGATTGGCTCTGTTCTCAAAGAGTCGTATTCTGAACGCAAACAGTTTTTGCTGAAGCCCGGAATGCGATGTGCTCCGAAGCTGCGTGACGACCTCGCAATCGTGTTTGTCCCCAAGATCATCGAACCTGATACCAAGCCGCTTCCCTAGTCACATGCACATTTCAAACAGCGGTGCGAATGGAATCGGGGAGTGACGCTTGAATTGTTGAGCGGGTTGGCTTATCAGCCGCATTCGCGAAAGCGAGCAGTTGGGTGAATCGGTGTGAACATGTTTTTCCCCCTCACCCCGGCCCCTCTCCCCCAAACAAGCTTGGTTGGCGAGGGGAGCCAGTGTGGAAAGAGAGACGCGTGACGCGTATTGTTGGACGCGCATGGCGGGAACCAATTTGCGATTTGCAATGTTCAGTTTGCAATTTGCAATCGGTTTGGTTGGGCGGGGACTCTCGCGGAGGCGCTAGCGCATGCAGATGTGGCTGGAGCGTGGGCTGCGCGGGAACCGTGGCTATCGCCATGCGGCTTAGGTTGTGGTGCATCACGTAACCGCACGCTATCGCGTTTCGGCTGATGGTTTTGTATCGAGTAACCGCACGCTATCGCGCCATCGGTTTGGGATTTGGTGAGACACGTAACCGCACGCTATCGCGCCATCGGCTGATGCGACGCGGTGTTGGAATTTATTGACGGGTTCTCGCGGCCATCTTAGACTTAGCGTCTATCAATCACCTCATGCCGCTTGGAATTTGTTGATGATCAAAGAAACAACGCTTGGTGTATCGCATCGTTTTCTCTTGGCATTGCTTGTGACGTTGCTTGTCGTTTCACAAAGTGATGCAGAAGACGATGGTGTTGGCCTGATGGCATCACTTCGAAATCACTATGCATCGATCGCACGCGAGATCACCCTCCGGTCGGCCGGCGATTCGGGCGAGAGGTTTGTGATGATGGAAAAGCCTGCGATGAGCTGGGCTAGTTTAGGTGGTTGGTCCGGCGATCTATTTGTGTGGACTGGCAACGGAAAGATCCAGGCAGTTGGATGTATCGGGGCTCAGCAAACGAGCGAAGAACAGTTCAGGGATTTCTATGAATTCCATTCGCTGGCAGCGGAACCGCTGGAAGACGTCCTGCTGACGCCCAAAATTCGCTGGATTCCCACTGACGACGCGGCGAATCGCGCACGGCTTGTGGGCGCGCCACTGCCGGCGACTTCGCCAAGCCTGCGACTCTCTCAGATGCGAAGACTTGCGAGGAGCTTTCATGTTGGCATGCAGGTCAACGATGACAACGTCGAAAATGAACTTCGTTTGCTCCCTCAACCAGTCGCTCGTGAATGCCGCGAATTGGATGACCGCGCAGAAAAGGTAGAGACAAGTGCCACGACCATCGACAGTGCTCTGTTCGCCTTTGTGTCGTCCTCCGGAACCGATCCAGAGGCATTTCTGTTGCTGGAAGCGGTCAGACAAGAACAGCAAACGGTTTGGATGTTTTGCGTTGTACGATTCACAACACGCGAACTGTGGATCAATCGAGACAACGCTGCCACAAAAACGATCGACAAAGTGACTGATCAAGCCATGCAAGGCTGGGCCAGTGGACTGATCAAGGATGCCTATTTTTTCACTTGGAACTCGACGTTCAGCCGGTCGGAGTTACTTCAGGACTGACAACGTCAAGCGTGTAATCAGCGTTCCCCTTTTCCTCGCTATCTTGCCCGTTCTCACTTGAAGGTATCTGACACAATACTGTTCGGCACGTTGGACGGGGACTTTCGCGGAGACGCTAAGGCATGGAGATGTGGCTGGAGCGTGGGCTGCGCGGGAACCGTGGCGATCGCCATGCGGCTTAGGTTGTGGTGCATCACGTAACCGCACGCTATCGCGTTTCGGCTGATGGTTTTGTGTCGAGTAACCGCACGCTATCGCGTTTCGGCTGATGGTTTTGTGTCGAGTAACCGCACGCTATCGCGCCATCGGCTGATGGGCGAAGGGCGACGATTATTAGCCGCATTCGCGATAGCGAGCGGTTGAGTGATTCGGTGTGAACGTATTTTTCCCCCTCACCCCCGGCTCCTCTCCCCAAACAAGTTTGGGCGGCGAGGGGAGCCAGTGTTGGTGAAGAGTCGCGTGATGCATTTAGTTTGACGCAGGTTCCGGGAACCAATTTGCGATTTGCAATGTTCAGTTTGCAATTTGCAATCCGTTAGTTGAGCGGGACTGGCGTGGAGTCGCAAAGGCACGGGGTTTTGCTGGGGCATGGTCTCGCGGGCGAACCGTGGCTAGCGCCATGCGGCTAAGGTTGTGATGAGACACGCAACCGCACGCAACCGCACGCTATCGCGCCATCGGTATTGGTTTTGGTGCGAGCGACGATCACTTTACATTGACTTTCGCGAAATGTGATTGCGTCCGCGGCCTTCCTACCGCGAACTCTTCGTCAATCGAAAGGTGCTCCTCAGTCACAATCGTTTACAGCGACTCGTCCGATTCGAGCGCTGCTTTTGCTTGGGCGAAGTCGGTTGTGTCGACGACGATTTCGCCGTCGCGGACGGCGACGGTTCGGCGTGCGGTGCGGGCGACGTTTAGATCGTGGGTGACCAATATCACGGTGATCTGTTCGGTCTCGTTTAGACGGTTGAACAATTCGATGACTTCGCGGCTGGTCTTGGTATCGAGGTTCCCCGTCGGTTCATCACCCATCAAAATCGAAGGCCGGTTCACTAAGGCTCGCGCGATCGCGACACGCTGCTGCTGTCCTCCAGAAAGCTGACTTGGGTGATGGTGATAGCGATCACCGAGACCGACGAGGTCGAGTACTTCTCGGGCACGGTCACGACGCTGGCGAGGTGAAACCTTTGTCCCATACATCAACGGCAGTTCGACATTTTCGAGCGCCGAGGTGCGATTGAGCAAATTGAAATTTTGAAACACAAATCCCAACTGTCGGTTTCGAATTCGCGCTCGCTGGTCGCGGGTCATCGTGACGATCTCTTCACCCGCCAATCGATAGCTGCCACGTGTCGGTCGATCAAGGCAGCCCAGCGTGTTCATCAGTGTCGACTTGCCACTGCCCGATGGGCCGACCAGGGCGATCGATTCGCCGTCTTCGATTTGCATCGTCACACTTCGCAGCGCATGCACCTGGACTTCGCCCAAGTCATACGTGCGCCCAATATCATTCAGCTCGATCAATGCCATCAGACTTACTCGTATCGCAAGGCGTCGATCGGGTCCAAACGGCTGGCGCGACGCGCCGGGTAGAAGCCAAAGAACACGCCTACGATTGCGGCGAAGCCCATTGCGACGAGCGCGGCCGGAATCGAAACGACCATCGGCCACTCGGTACCAGGCTTGTATGTGTTGATCACCACAGTGGCGCCCATCGATAGGGCGGTACCCAGTGCCAAGCCGATCAGTCCTCCGATGCTGGACAAGATGATCGACTCGATCAAGAACTGCCACAAGATATCGCGACCGCGGGCACCGAGTGCCATCCGGATCCCAATCTCGCGTGTCCGCTCGGTGACCGAGACCAACATGATGTTCATGATGCCGACGCCACCGACGACCAACGAGATGCCAGCGATCACGGACAGCATCATCGTCAGTGTGCCGGTGACGATGCCCAACATGCTGGAGACTTCTTCCATGTCGGTGACTTCGAAATCGGGTTCTTCTTGCGGGGCAATCTCATGGCGTTCGAGCAGCAGATTGCGCATTTGATCGCTTGCCCGATGCATTTGATCCATGCTGCGGGCGGAGACCATGATCGCGTGGATGTTATCAAGCGGGTCGCCGACCAAACGTTTTCGCACGGTTGTTTGCGGCATCAAGATCAAGTTGTCCTGATCGTCACCGACCATGTTCGCGCCTTTCTTGGCCAAGATTCCGATGACGCGTATCGGAACATTGTTGATTCGGATGGTCTGCCCGATCGGGTTGGTGGTGCGGAACAACTTGCCAATCAGGGTTTGCCCGATGACACAGACCTTGGCACTCGATTCCATGTCGGCTTCGCTGAAGAACGACCCGGCAGCCAACGGCCATGCCCTGACCTGCAAGAAATCGGGACCGACGCCGACCATTTCTTTGGGGCTCCAGTTTTCGTTTCCAAAGATGACTTGTCCGCCGGTCCAGATCATCGGCGACACCGCACGCACGGCGGAGCATTCCAGTGCGATCGCGTCGGCGTCTGCTTCGGTGAGTGTCGGCGCGTCGTTTCGCAGGACACCACGTTCACGCTTTTGGCCGGGCGTGACAAAGATCACGTTGGTTCCAAGGCCCTGAAGTTCGCCTTGCACCAATCGGTTGGCGCCTTGGCCGATCGACACGATCGTCGTCACCGCAGCGATCCCGATCACGACACCGATGATCGTCAAGATCGCCCGCATCTTGTTCTTTCGCAATGCACGCAGCGCGGTTCGTAGGGTATCGAAGAACGACATCGTGATCACATTGAGTTTTCGGAATCGGTTTGCTTGCCGATGACAAGTGAATCGCCGGCGGACAGGTCACCGGATTTCAATTCCGTAAAGCCATGTTCGCTAAGGCCCGTTACGATTGGCACGGCCTTTAATAATTCACCATCGATGACCCAAACATGGCGTTGGCTCCGTTGTCGACGGCGGGTGGCTTTTTCAGCGGCAGACATCAGGGAATCGTCTTCGGCAACATCACTGGTCGGTTTCTTCCATGTGGTCCCGTCGATCAGGTAGCGATCTTGCTCGCGGACCTGCTGAGCATCGTCGGGAAAGAACCGCAGCGCCGTGTTGGGCAGCTTTGGTACGTCTTGAATCGAATCGACTTCAAAAGAAATGCTGGCCGTCATTCCGGGGAGCAGTTTCAAATCCGGATTCTTCGTCTCGATCACGACCGGATAGGTCACCACATTTTGAGTTGTCGCGCTGCTGACGCGGATCTGTACGATCGAACCTTCGAACACCATGTCGGGATGTGCATCGACGGTGAAGGTTACGGGTCTGGATTCGGCTTGCGCTTTTTGCACCAGTCCAATGTCTGCTTCGTCGACCGACGCGAACACGTGGACGGTTTTGCGCAGGTCGGGTGCGACGATGAACAATTCGGGCGTTTGGAACTGGGCCGCCAAGGTTTGGCCGGGATCGATTTTTCGATCAATCACAATGCCGTCGACCGGCGCCGTGATTTCGCAGTAGTTGAGGTTCGCCATCGCGTTTTCGAGAGTCGCTTGAGCTTGCAAGATCGTTGCTTCGGCGACTTTGCGTTGGGCTTGTAACGACTTGACTTCGAAAGTCAGCGAATCCATTTCGCTTTCCGACAAGAAGCCTTCGCGTTTGGCACGTAGTTTTTCGCCGCGGTCGAAGTTATTGACCGCTTGTTGCAGCTCGGCTTCGATGCGTTCGAGTTCAGCCTTGCGGGTTGCCAAGGCGGCTTCGGCGCGAGCCGTTTCGGCTTTGAACAGTCGCGGATCGACTCGCGCGAGCACATCCCCCGATTTAACTTCGTCGTTAAAGTCGACGTTTAATTCGACGATTGGCCCCGAGACGAACGAACCGACAGAGACAGACCGTACCGGACGGACCTCACCGGTCGAATTGACAAAGCGTGTGATGTCGCCTTGGACGATTTCGGCAGTGTCCCAGCGAACGCGATGACGCTCTTTCCAGTATCGCATCGCGGGACCGGCAACGGCTGCACCGATTCCGCCTACGATCGCCAGGAAAATCAACCATTTAAGGACAGGTTTCATCAGCACGGTGCGGGGAAAAGGAACGTCGCTGTTCGGGTAGCAGGCTGTTGATTTTCGAGTGTCGCTTTTCGTTCCACGAATGTAGCGTTCTCTACCGTTGCTTTTGCGGAGCAAAAGCCGACATAGGGACAGTACAACTTAGAAAATCAATAGGCCGTCAGCTATCAACGCGGCCAGTTTAATCGAAACGAGGCGGTTAAGATGCCTGCTGATTTTCAGTAGCAGATCTCTTCCGATGTCGCCTTGTGCTCGCGCACAACATTGAAAAAGGCTGCTACTTTCGCGGTCACGGACAAGGAAATCAACGGGTTACTAAACTGCACCATCGATTCGTCGTCGGGGCGACGATCTTGGCAGACGACACGGCAATTTTGGGGAGAATTCACGTGCGGACCAGTTGTGTCATGCTGTCGGCGATCAATGGTGTGTCGGAGGAAGCGAATGCTTCTCGATCCAGTTTCACCTTTAGGAATCGGTTCAGTAGGAGACACAGTTATGGCCAAGTACTTTGTGCAATCCGGAACGCTTCGCACCACCGTCGACGCTGAGACCGGTCAAAAGGCGGCCTTGTGGGCCGTGCACCAAGCGATGCAGCAGGTTCTGCCTGTCGATGACGAGCAACATACCTCGCAGTGCAAAGCGTCATCGATCAGCGAGTCGGGTCCGCGTGTGATGGATCATCAAGTGACGGTCAGCGAAGTTGGCTTCGACGATGAACACCCCGTCCGCTTTCCAACGATGGACGTCGTGCGACAATGGAACGAGATGTTGGTCGCATTACAACGTCTAGAACAGTTACTTGGCGATCGAGGTTTGGCGGCCTAAAGCGATCATCCAAGAAGCCCCGCGAACGCGACAAACGCCGGGATGATGCTTGCGGGGTGAGTCTCCATTCGCTATCGCATTTGGTCAAGCAACGCTCGATGTTGGCGATGCACTTCTTCTTCGTATCTCAGCATCGCGTCATGATCGCGGTCGCCACTTTGGCGATCGATGGAGAATGATGAATTGCCAAACGGATCTTCTCGCGGCGGCATCCTGCCAGCAGCCCCAAGACCGATCAATCCCAACAAGAACGTGAGCCAGAACTGCACCAGGTAAAACCCTGCTGCGGAGCGAAAAAAGCCGAATCGTTTCCACAGCATGACGAAAGCTGCAAAGAGAATCGCCATCACCAACAAACCGCCCAGAACGGGCACAATCCCAGACAGATCAACATCTGCATTGGACCGTCTTGAGATTCGCGAAGCGGCTTTGATGATCACGCCTACGATCACGACCGCGACACCCCCAACGCTCATCGCAGCTTTACCACCCTGTCCTGAACCGCCCTGTCCTGAACCGCTTTTGTCGCCTCCGCCGAAGAGACGATCCATCACATACAGGCGTGGAATGAACAGGCAGGCGGCCATCACGATTCCAATCGGCAGCTGAAACACCATCATCACGAGATACCGCAACGAGACAATCGCCACCAACAAACCGAGCAGGTTGGAAACGCCGATGGCAACAACCATCCAGTGCTTTTTCACCCAACTCGACGGGCTCTTGGATTGCTGCCACTTGGCTTGTTGTCCGCCCGCTGAATGTGGCCCACCAGTGGCGGCGTGCATGGGCATCGATGTCGGAAACCCAAAACCGCCGTCGGCCGCTGGCTGCGTGGTGTAAGCAGGTGTGGCTGTCGCGAACGGGTCGTCAAATCCGCCGTTCGCAGGGGCGGCTGGTGCAGCGAAACCAGGCGACGCGAAAGCAGAGGCACTGAAATCAGGCTCGGGCTGGATGGGCGTTACGGTTTGGGGCGATGCGGCAGGAGCCATCGCTTGGGCGGTCGCCCCGATCGGGATCGCCGGCAAGACGGTCTCGCGAGTCGATGGCGCCGGACGGTTGGCAGGCTTGCTCGTCGGTTGATTCGCTGGCGGGTTTACTCGCTGGGCCGGCGACGCGACCGGAGTTTTCGCTGCTGACTGAGGTTCCGACTGGGCTGCTGGGCGGGCTTCCGAGCGGGCGATGGCCTCAGGACCGCGGGTTGCGGCAGAAGCAACCTTGTGGGCGGGCAACTTGAGCTGCGATGCACACTTGGGACAACTGATCGTTGACGGTCGGTCGAGCAGTTTGACAGCGAGCTTCGTTTTGCAGCTGCCACAGCGGACCTGAGTCTTGGCAGGTGTTTGCGGCTTAGCAGTGGTTTGCGGCTTGGCAGGGTTTGCGGCTTGGCAGGGTTTGCGGCTTGGCAGGGTTT
>PPHI01000061.1 GCA_002901265.1 Rhodopirellula baltica
GAAAGTTGATCCGGCGTCTGAGCGGTCAGTATGTTTCGCGGATTTAGTATTCGCGGACGACCGAGTTTTGGATGGTGGGACGCGGTGATTGGCGATTATTAGCCGCATTCGCGATAGCGAGCGGTTGAGTGGATGGTGTGTTTGCCGTGGTTGGCGATGCTGGCTTGAACGTGTTTTTCCCCTCGCCACCGTCCCCTCTCCCCCCAAACAAGTTTGGGTGGCGAGGGGAGCCAGTGTGGTAGGAGAGTCGCGTGATGCGGTTGGTTTGACGCGGGTGCCGGGGACCAATTTGCGATTTGCAATGTTCAGTTTGCAATTTGCAATTGGTTGGGTTGGTTGCGTTTTGGTGAGACACGCAACCGCACGCTATCGCGTTTCGGCTGATGGGGCGCGGGGGCCGGCGATTATTAGCCGCATTCGCGATAGCGAGCGGTTGAGTGGGGCAGTGTGCTTGCCGTGGTTGGCGATGCTGGCTTGAACGTGTTTTTCCCCTCGCCACCGTCCCCTCTCCCCCAAACAAGTTTGGGTGGCGAGGGGAGCCAGTGTGGGATGAGAGTCGCGTGATGCGGTTGGTTTGACGCGGGTGCCGGGGACCAATTTGCGATTTGCAATGTTCAGTTTGCAATTTGCAATTGGTTGGGTTGGGCGGGACTTGCGTGGAGTCGCTAAGGCATGGAGATGTGGCCGGAGCGCGGGCTGCGCGGGAACCGTGGCTAGTGCCATGCGGCTAAGGTTTGGGTGGGCCAAGTAACCGCACGTGCTCGCGTTTCGGTTTGGGAGTGCACGTTTTGGTGGGGCGGTTAGCCTCGGCGGATTTCGCTGCCTTTGAAGAAGACGGCGATTCGATAGACCTTGATCTGTTCGCAATGGATTTGGCCGGTTTCGAGATCGAAACGCTGCGGGATCGTTCGGCGGCGGATGTCGATGACGGCGTGATAGCCGCGTTCGGAGAAGATGTCGATCAACATCTGTAACGCCAACGGGTCTTCCAGGATCTCGTCTTCGCTGCTGATCGTTGCTCGTCCCGAGATGGCGTGACGGACGACAATCGGGATGAACTTGGACTCGATCAATTGGGCGATGCGATGGAACAGTTCTGGTTGGTCGTACTCGTACGAATCCAACCGCCGCACCAAGTCACGCCGCGCGTGCTGGACGATGTTGCTGGCCAGCGGGATGCCGCCGATCGCGTGGAATGTTCGCGGGTCAAGCTCGAGTGAACTCTGGTACTCAAGCTCGTTGAGGATGTTCTCTTGAACGACTACCAATTCCGCTTGTGCGTTGATGAAGTGGAAGTGGAAGAGTTGCTTGAGCGACGTCAATGCGTCGTACGTTTTCTCTTTGAAAACACGGTAGCGATTTCTGGCGAGTGCTTCGTTGAAGTCCGTCGCGCGTTCTTCCCAGAGCTCTCCGATTCCCGAACGGGTGACCTCTTCGTTGTGCGCGATCACTTGGCGTCCACGCATCAGTTGCCGGCGAATACTTTCCGCTTCGTCGACAAACAAAACCATGATGTGGAACACCGGCGGTTTCATCTGTTCCAAGTGTGGGTTGTCGAGCAGTTCACGACGCAAGGCTTTCATGCGGTCGTAAAGCATCTTCAAGCATTCGACCTGGACCTTCGTTCGTGGGAAGCCGTCCAGGATCGCGCCGTTTTGGAACTGTGGTTCGAGCAGTTTGTGGAACACCAGCAAGACGACTTCGCGGTCGCCCACCATGCCGCCTTGGGCTTTGATGCGTTGAGCTTCGGGGGTGTCGAGCAGCTCGCTGACAACGATTGGGGGCGCGGAGATGTCGCGCACCTGGCGGATGAAATCGGTGTTGGTGCCTTTACCGGCGCCGGGGGCTCCGCCCAAGAGAATCAATTCGGTCGGGAACCGCAGGTTCAGTTTGCCTTTTTCGTTTTCGAGCTGTTTCCAAACGGAGTTGAAAATCAGCAACGCGTCTTTGACTTCGAGATCGTCTGGTGCCAGCGATTTGGATGCAGGTTCGGGAGCTCGATTCACAGCGATTCGGCAGTTGCGGGGGGGCGGGCAATGATACGTCTCGACGCCCGAGACTGTCGGAAACGCGGTCGATTCTACATGCTCGATCGCACTTCGAGAGTGGCCTAAACGGGCAAAAAACGCTTGTTGGGCACCAGTCCACCCTTACAACTGGCTGGGAAAGGGGAAAGCGATCAGTAGGGCACACCGACGGCATCGCAGAGAAATCGCATCAGTGGGCGAGCCTGTTTAATTCTCTGGACAATCAGTGGCACGATCGCGTCGCTGGTCACCTCTTTGCGTGACAGCGGCGAGATCGCGATGAAGTCCTTGCGACGCAAATCTTCGATCAGCGGATGGTCTTTGGGGTAGTCGCGTGGGGCGGTTTTCAAGCTTTCGCCGACGAGTTGAAAGTGTTCGGTGAAAGCCTTTTGGTCGCGAGCCCGTTTCCAGGCTTTGGGATCGGAATCGATCGCGGCCCGGATCGCCGTCAAGGCATCACCGGCGGGACGCCAGCAGCCCGCGGCCACAAAGCACTCGTCGGTATCCAGGTGCACGTAGGCGCCGGGGGCATGGATGTCTTTGCCGGCTTGGTGGCGAAAGGAGATCCCGACGTTGGTTTTGTACGGAAGTTTGTCTTTGCTGAACCGCGTGTCCCGATAGATCCGCAGTACCGAACCGTTGTGGCCTTTGGGGACGACGTGCAGCATGGGGGCGGCTTTGGCAAGCGGCTTTTCGAGCTGTGCGACCAGCTCGACGGCGGGTGCGAGCACGTCGGTTTGGTAACGCGTTTTGTTTTCGGCAAACCAGTCGCGGTCGTTGTTCTGTTTGAGGTCTTCAAGAAACTCAAACAACGATTTATCAATGATCGCTTTTCCCATCAGGCCACCACATCGGTAAGAACGGCAAGGTTGAAACGCCGGGTCGCGTCACACACAAGCTTAGCGACGCGTCGACCATCCGCCATCGGTGACGCTGGGAGCGGCCGCAGACGAAGCACTGGCAGACGAAGCGCTGGCTGGGTGGCTGGGCGAGGCAGCGGCGTCGACAGCCTCGACAGCGGCAGCGGTCGGGGCGTTCGCGGGCGCGAGATTCTGAGCTTGTTGAAGGATCGACCGTCGATAGGTTTCTTTGACGACATCTGCAAATTCGCCGCGGACGTCTTCGTTGACCTGCGGGAGTTGCTGCACCATGTCCAACATGCCTTCAGGGTTCACTTGGCAGGCCCCGGAGACCTGGCTAATGAAGCTGGCGGTTTCGACGTAGTTGTGATCCGCGGATTTGCCAATCAATCCACGTAGCGAACGGGCGATCAAGTCGGCGCCCAAGCTTTCAAATTTGACGTAGCAATCGAGCGTCCCCATCACGGTGGTGCCGCCGTCGGACGCGACCGCATAGCTGCTGCGGAAGACAAACAGACCTTTGCCGATGATCGGTTTCTGTGCGAACTTGCCATCGTATTTGCCTTCGGCGTAATAGATGTGCAAATTACGATCGCCGTACACCAGATCGATCACACACGTCGTGCCGCTGCCATCGTCTGCTTTTAATTGGTAGGGGCCGATGCGTTCGACTTGGACGTTGGTGATCCCCATCAGGTCCCACAAGCCGATGATGGCTTCGGGTTGGCGTGTGAGGAACAGAAACAGGTCTTCGTCGCAGCGGATGGCTTGTGAAGGCAGTCGTCTGCGGATGGTCGGGTTATCCGTCACGGCGACGATCCGAGATTTCGCTTGTGGCGTCAAGCGTTGCAGCGGCAGGGTCCGAAGCAAGTCATCGCCTTCGGCCGCATCGTCGTCTTTGTCGGAACCCAAGATCGAACGGAATCCGAACAGGCCTCCGGAGCGTTCGTTGCTGTCGCTGTCCCCCGCGTCACTTCGAGCAGAAGGTGAGCGGAGTCGCGGGTTTTCGGCGGCGCAGATGGCGATCGATAACAGCCAAACCGTGAAGGCGATTCCACACCGATTGCGCAGGCCACCCACTAGGCGGTTGCACGAACGGCGGGTGATCGATTCGTTAGGCCCGGTCGTAATTGCCACCAAAATCCCTAGAGGTTCGGAGGGAGCGCCGGACACGCAGCGGTTGCGATCCGCCACCGCACGGACGTTGTCCCAGGTTATCGTTCGGCCAAACCGGCAATCGGAGTTGAGAGATTTCGTGAGCGTCGGGCAGTCACCCGAAGAGTTTTCCGATTCAAACGTTTGCGCAGTAAATTCGCTCAAGAAACTCGCACCCTCGACACTTCCGGTGGGGTGCTGAATAATTCATCCGTTGCCTAGTGGTTTGTTGATCGAATCGACCCGATGCTCCCCAAGAGGTCCGCACCGACAACGGTGACGTGTCCGCCCAAAACGTGTGTGCGTAGGCACTTGATGTCCCGCAGCGTCGTTTGGACCGAGACGATCCCCAGGCTGCCGTAAACCGAGCATTCCCTCAAACTTGAACGAAAGATGGCCAAGAAAACGATTGACCAAATCGATGTCGCCGGAAAGACCGTCCTGATGCGGGTCGACTTTAACGTCCCCTTGGATGATTCACAGAATATCACCGATGACCGCCGAATCCGGATGGCGCTGCCCAGCATCAAAAGCGTGATTGACCGTGGCGGGAAGCTGATTCTGATGAGCCACTTGGGACGCCCCAGTGGCGATCCTTCGGATGTCGAGAAGTTCTCGCTGGCGCCGACCGCAAAACGCCTGGGCGAATTGCTTGGAAAAGACGTCGCGTTTGCAAGCGATACCGTCGGTGACGACGCGACCGCCAAAGCGGCGGCGCTGGGCGACGGTGACGTGCTGGTTCTTGAAAACGTTCGTTTCAACGCGGGCGAGAAAAAAGGCGACGAAGCGTTTGCTGGCAAGCTCGCTGCGATGGCCGACGCGTACTGCAACGACGCGTTCGGGACCTGCCACCGCAAAGACGCTTCGATGTACGCCGTCCCGATGGCGATGGAAGGCAAGCCACGCGTGGTCGGTCACTTGGTCGCCAAAGAAATCCAGTACCTCAGCGATGCGATCGGCAACCCCGAGCGTCCGTTCGTGGCGATCTTGGGTGGAGCAAAGGTCAGCGACAAGATCAACGTGATCAACAACTTGCTGGGCATCTGTGATTCGGTTTTGATCGGCGGTGCGATGGCCTACACGTTCTCGCTGGCACAAGGCGGTTCGGTCGGTGGCAGCTTGGTCGAAAAAGACAAGGTCGCGTTGGCGAAAGAGCTGATCGAAAAAGGCGGCGACAAATTGGTCCTGCCAGTCGACACCCACTGCGGTGACGATTTCAGTGACGCTGCCGGATGCAACAAAGAAGTGGTTGCTGCGGGCGAGATCAAAGACGGTTTCGAAGGCATGGACATCGGCCCGGAAACGAGCGCCAAGTACGCCGAGATCGTTAAGTCGGCAAAGACGATCGTCTGGAACGGTCCAATGGGCGTGTTCGAGAAGCCACCGTTTGATGCCGGAACCAAAGCCGTCGCGCAGGCCGTTGCTGATAGCGACGGGATCAGCATCATCGGTGGTGGTGACAGCGCTGCCGCAGTGGATCAATTGGGCTTCGCCGACCAAGTCTCGCACGTGAGCACCGGTGGTGGTGCGAGCTTGGCGATGCTGGAAGGACAGAAGTTCGCGGCAGTCGAACTGCTCGACGAAGCGTAATTGTTCGTCAAATTGATTTGCGAAACCACACGCTAGCGGCGGCAACGTACGCTAGCGTGCCAACGGCCGGTGGGGATTTCCTGTCGGCCGATTGTTTTTCCTTTGTTGAAACCCCAGAGTAGCGTGTCGCCATGAGAATCACCGCCGAAGACCAGCGTTTGATCGAAAGCGAACGTCGCCAGAAACACTGGCAGCGCTGGGGGCCTTATCTGTCTGAACGACAATGGGGAACCGTTCGCGAGGATTACAGCGAAGGCGGCGACGCCACCTGGAGCTACTTTCCCCATGACCACGCGCGCAGCCGAGCGTACCGCTGGGGCGAAGACGGCTTGCTGGGGATCACCGATCGCAAAGGCCGGCTGTGTTTCTCGTTCGCACTTTGGAACGGCCGCGACCCGATTTTGAAAGAGCGTTTGTTTGGCGTCACGGGCCCTGAAGGCAATCACGGCGAAGACGTCAAAGAGTGCTATTACTATCTCGATAGCACGCCGACGCACAGCTACATGAAGGCGTTGTACAAGTACCCGCACGCGCGATACCCGTACGAAGACTTGGTCGCACAAAGCCGTTCACGATCACGCAACGAGCCCGAATACGAACTGACCGATACCGGGATCTTTGACGAGTCACGTTACTTTGACGTGCTGGCCGAGTACGCCAAAGACGGACCCAATGATTTGTTGATCCGTTTGACGGTGACCAATCGTGGGCCGCAACCGGCAGTGCTGCACTTGGTGCCGCAGTTGTTCTTTCGTAACACGTGGACGTGGCAATGCACCGATGAAGGCTGCTCACTCCGGCCGAACCTGAGCCTGCAGGGCCAATCCGTTCGCGTGATGGAAGAGACGCTGGGCGAATTTTGGTTCACGAGCGACTGTTTGGGGCAATCGAAAGCTTGGTCGTGGTTGTTCACCGACAACGAAACCAACCCGCATCGCCATCCCGGTTTGCCATCGGAATCGGATTACCACAAAGACGCCTTTCACGAGTATGTGATTGAAGGCGATACCAGCAAGGTGAACCCGGCGAATCGTGGGACAAAGTGCGCGTCTTACGGTGTGGATTTGATCCCCGGCGGTGAGAGTCGGACGCTGCGATTGCGTCTGACGTCAATCAGCGAGCCGATCGCCGCGGAAACTTGCGACGGCAAGATCGAAAAGTTTTCTGCGGCCGCGTTCGGTGAATCCTTCGAAGCGGTTTTTGAGGATCGCATCCGCGAGTGCGACGAGTACTACAAAACGCGCATCCCCAATTCGATTCCCGAATGCCGTCACGGTGTGATGCGGCAGGCGTATGCGGGCCTGCTTTGGACGAAGCAGTATTACTACTATGCGGTCAACAGTTGGCTGGACGGAGATCCTAACGGCGTCCCTGTCAGTCCCGGCCGCAAGCACGGCCGCAATAGCGAGTGGCGTCACTTGTTTAACCGTGACGTGATTTCGATGCCCGATAAGTGGGAGTATCCCTGGTATGCGGCCTGGGACTTGGCATTCCACATGGTGCCGATGTCGCACTTGGATACGAAGTTCGCGAAGGATCAAATGATTCTGTTCTTGCGCGAATGGTACATGCATCCCAGTGGTCAGATTCCGGCGTACGAATGGCATCTCGAGGACGTTAACCCGCCGGTTCATGCGTGGGGCGTTTGGCAGGTCTATAAAGCCAGCGGGCCGCCGATGCAGCGAGACCGTTCGTTCCTGGCGCGGGCATTCCAAAAGCTGCTGTTGAACTTTACGTGGTGGGTGAACCGCAAGGACCCGCGCGGACGCAATATCTTTAGCGGCGGCTTTTTAGGCCTCGATAACATCGGGGTGTTCGATCGCAGTAAACCGCTTCCCAACGGCCACCTCGAACAAGCCGACGGGACCGCATGGATGGCGTTTTACTGCGGCACGATGTTACGAATCGCGATCGAACTGGCTGACGAAAGCGAAGCGTATGGCGACATGGCCAGCAAGTTCTTCGAGCACTACGTGGCGATCGCCGAAGCGATGAATACGATGGACGGCACGGGCCTGTGGGACGAAGAAGAAGGGTTTTACTATGACCACTTGTTTGTCGATGGGAAGTCGATCCCGATCCGTGTCCGATCGCTGGTGGGGTTACTGCCTTTGACGACAGGCGTGATCTTGGAAGAAAAGATCATCGACAAACTACCGGGTTTCAAGCGGCGCATGACATGGTTCTTGAATAGCCGCCCGGACCTGTCGACGCACATGACCTATCAAGAGGGCGAAAGCCCCGATGACGAGACGACCGTCACCAGACGACTGTTGGCGATCCCTAGCGAAGAACGTTTCCGGCAGCTTTTAAGTGTGATGCTGGACGAATCCGAATTTTTGTCGGCGTATGGAATTCGAAGTCTGTCGGCTGCACACAGCAAAGAGCCGTTCGTGTTTGACTTTGGTGGCACACGTCATGAAGTTCGCTATGTGCCAGGCGAAAGTGACAGTGGGATGTTTGGCGGAAACAGCAATTGGCGTGGGCCGATCTGGTTCCCGATGAATTACTTGATCATCCAATCGCTGAAACGTTACCACGCGTTCTATGGCGATACGTTCAAAGTCGAGTGCCCGACCGGCAGCGGCAATGAAATGACGCTGATGGAAGTTGCACAGGAAATCGAAAGTCGCTGCATCTCGATGTTCGAATGTGACGAAAACGGCGTGCGAGCCGTCCACGGTGGTGAAGCCCGCTATGCCGACGATCCGGCTTGGAAGGACTTGATTTTGTTCTACGAGTACTTCCATGCGGACAACGGCCGTGGCATGGGCGCAAGCCACCAGACCGGCTGGACCGCGTTGGTCGCATCGATGATCCGCAGCCAATCGGATCTGCCGCGGCACACGCCGATCGCGACACTGTAGAGCAGGTCGATACTGAAAACCGGCGTGCACGCAGGATCCGGGGTTCGCGGGGCCCCGATCCGAAGCTCTTGGCGAGATCGAACGCTCGCACCGGGGGCGGTTGGGATATAATGGCCGATCTTTGCCTCACCCCACGCCCTCCTTTCAGATCGATCGATGAAACGACGACGCTTGACTCCGGTCCGCGCGATGCTGTTCGCGTCTCTCTTCGCCGGTGGCTTTTCCGCTCAAGGTTTCGGTACACCTTCGGATGCGATGGCTCAAACGCCAGTCGCCCAATCACCGGACGCGGATGCCCCATCAGCGTCGTTATTCGGTAACGGCGATCGTGTCGTGATGATCGGTGACGGGCTGGTCGAGCAGGAGCAGTACTTCGGCTGGATCGAAACGATGTTGACGACGTCTCATCCCAAGGCTGGCGTCACGTTTCGAAACCTTGGCTGGAACGGTGACACACCGGCCGGCGATTCACGGTTCGGGCTCAGCTTGTTGCAAGCCGGTCACGAGCCAGCTGACGAGGGTTGGAAGCAGCTGCAGAAACAGATCGAACTGACCAAGCCCACCGTTGCGATCATCGGTTACGGCATGGCCAATGCTTTGGACTTTGCCGCCGCGGTGGAACGTCCCGGATCGACCGTCACACTCGATCAATCGATCGCGTCGTTCGCGAAGCAACTGCAACAACTGGCTGATCACTTGAAAGCGACGACGCCGGATTGCCAGTTCATTTATCTATCGCCGCTGTCAGCGGTCGGCGAATCAGTATTGACCGAAAACGTCGTCAATCGTTTTAGCGAGGCGATCGCTTCCGCCGCGCAGCAGAACAACGGAACGTTCGTCGATCTGCGTCATGCCGCAATGGACACGGCACTTCGCAAAGACGCGGTGCATCTCAATAGCGCCGGTTACCAAGCGGTTGCCGCGACGATCGGAGACGCACTAGGACTGAAGCAAGCCGACTGGAAGAACGGCGATGCTGCGGCCGCACTTCGTGCCGTGATCTTGGAAAAGAACCGCCTGTGGTTCCATCGCTCTCGGCCAGCCAACATGGCGTACGTGTTTGGGTTCCGGAAACATGAACAGGGCCAAAACGCGGTCGAGATTCCACAGTTTGACCCGTTGATCGAAGCCGAAGAGGCAACGATCGCGAAGCTTCGTACGCTGGACTCCGCACCAAGCAAAGCCGAAGAACTTCATGTCGAATCGAAGTATGCCGAGTTCACGCCGCAGCCCCATCCGGAATTTGTGGTTGGCGAAGGGTTGGAGGTTTCGTTGTGGGCCGAAAACCCGATGCTGAATAAGCCAATCCACATGAACTTTGACCCTCAAGGTCGGCTGTGGGTGGCGAGCAGTGAAGCGTATCCGATGATCGAAGTCGGCCAGTCGCTGCCGGATAAGGTGCTGATCCTTGAAGACACGAACAACGACGGAACCGCTGACAAGTCAACGATCTTTGCTGACCAATTGTTGATCCCGACCGGCATCGCACCCGCCGGCAACGGTGTCTACGTCGCTCAGAGTACGGACTTGTTGTACTTAGAAGACACCGATGGGGACGGCAAAGCCGATCGCCGCGAACGCGTCCTCAGCGGCTTTGGCACCGAAGACACCCACCACAACCTGCACACGTTGAACTTTGGTCCCGACGGCCGGTTGTACATGAACCAGTCTGTTTACACGCGAACGGATGCGGAAACGCCTTACGGTGTGGCTCGATTGAAAGCGGGCGGCGGATTTCGTTTTGATCCTCGCCATCGTCGAATGGACCTGTTTTTCCGTGGTTTGTGGAACCCTTGGGGACATCAGTTCGACCAATACGGCAATTCGTTTATGACCGACGGTGCGGGGTTCCAGGGGATCGCGTACGTCTTTCCCGGTGCGACATTCAACCCGACGCCTGGTGCACGGCAGGTTCTGGATTTGATCAGCCCCGGCAACTATCCAAAATTCTGCGGCGGCGAAATCGTTGAAGGCGACAGCATGCCGGACGAGTGGCAGGGATCGTTCATCACGTGTGACTTCCGTGCCAACCGTGTGACACGGTTCTCGTTGTCGGAATCGGAATCAGGCTTTGTCACAACTCAACAGAGTGATTTGCTGCGTACGAACGCCAGCACGTTCCGGCCGATCGATGTCAAGCAAGGCCCTGATGGCGCCCTTTATATCGCCGACTGGTCTAACCCGATCATCAATCACGGCGAAGTTGACTTCCGTGATCCGCGTCGTGACCGTTGGCATGGACGCATTTGGCGTGTCACGGTGAAAGACAAAACGCTCCGCAAGCCAATGAACCTTCGTGAGCAAACACACGAAGCGCTCGTTGCGAACCTGTTTGGCAACGACCGCTACCTTCGTGAGCAATCACGTCGTGTGTTGATCGAACGTGGTGATCAGACCGCGGAGCAACTTGCTGGTGTTTGGGATGCGGCACAGCAATCACAGCATCGTGTTGACGCCGTTCGCTTGTCAGCGGCTTTGGGTAGCCCCAATCACGATTGGCTGCAGTCGATCCTGACCGACGAAGACTCCAATACCCGCGCCGCTGCAACACGTTTGTTGGGTGACTGGGCCGACCCCACCAATCCCGCCGCGTCGTTGGATACCGATCAAGCGATCGTATGGCTGTCGGACCGGATTACTGATCCGGCTTCCCGTGTGCGATTGGAAGCGGTTTGTGCGTTGAACAAAGTCGGTACGCTGGGAGCGATCAAGTTATCGCTGACCGCGCTGCAGCAACCGAGTGACCGATTTATTTCGCACGCATTGTTTAACAACGTTGGCCAACACACTGAGCAGTTGATTGCCGATTTGAACAATCCTGAGAGCCAACAAAGCTATGGCCAAAGCGAGTTGGAGTTCTTGCTCACAAGTGTTCCTGCGGAACGTTCCAGCCAGTTCCTGAGCGACTACTTGGCCAACAATGGTATCCCGGCCGATGGGACCGGCCCATGGATTGAGTTGATCGCAAAGGCGGGCGGCGAAAGCGAAGTCACCACCCTTTATCAGCAAGCCGTTGCCGGGACCTTCAGCGAAGAGGCCTTGGTCCGATCGTTGAACGCCGTCGCGAACGCTCAGAAGTTTCGCAAGATCATGCCAAAGTTGGACTCGCCTGGTCGAGGAGTTGGCAAGTTGCTCAATGACGACAACGAAAGCGTAAAAGCGGCAACGATCAACCTGATCGGTGCATGGCGACTTCGATTTTTTGTTCCGCAATTGGCGACGTTGGCTGCAACTTCGGACGCGAGTGAAACACTGCGAGTGAAAGCGGTCGATGCTCTGCGTGCTTGCGGCGGTGCGCCGGCAACCAACGCATTGGCATCGCTTGCGAGTGATTCGCAGTCACCGGTCATTCGCAACGCGGCAATCAGTGGGTTGGCATCAATTGATGCATCGAAGGCGGTTGGCCCGCTGTATGCGGCGCTGTCTGGAATCGAGAACGAAACCGAAGCGATCACGCTATGGCGTTCGATGCTGGCAACCAAAGATGGCGAGAAGCTGTTGGTCAGTTCGATGCCAAGCGACGGTATCAACGAAGTCGCCGCGCGTGCGGGGATTCGAGCGGCGAATGAAATCGGTAAAACGACCGGGCCGCTGATCGACGCGTTGATGCCACAAAGCGGTTTGACGATGACTGCGGCAGCGTGGTCGCCGGAGCGAGCGACCGAGATCCGTCGACTGGTGGAAATGCGTGGCGACGCGTCACACGGTGAACTGGTCTATCGACAACAAAGCTTGCAGTGTGTTACTTGCCACGCGATCGGCGGCGTTGGCGGCAAAGTCGGTCCAGACATGACCAGTTTGGGTGCGAGTGCACCGATCGATTACATCATCGAATCGCTGTTCGATCCCAACGCAAAGATCAAAGAGAACTTCCATTCGGTCACGGTCTTGAACGAAGACGGACAGGTCTTTGCCGGAATTGAGCAAGGCAGCACGGATGACGAATTGGTCATTCGCGATGCCACTGGCAAACTGATTCGTATCGCAAGGGATGAAGTCGTGCAGGTCAAGCAAGGCAAGTCGCTGATGCCGGCCGCGTTGCTGGATCGAGTGTCACAACAAGACCAGCTTGATTTGATCAAGTTCCTGACGCGTTTGGGCAAGCCTGGCGAGTTCGATGCTAGTCGCCAAACGGTCGCGCGGGTTTTGGAGGTTTTTGCGGGGACACACCGGATCGAACAAGAAGGCAACGGTGACATCATCGCCGGCAAACCGATCGACGGTTGGAAGCCCGTGCAAGCACGCGTCAGTGGCAAGATCGATGGTGAGACGCTGAAGCAGCTTACCGCGCAGCCACGGCATATTTCATTGGTCAATATTTACCTGCGAACACAAGTTGAAGTTGGCAGTGAAACGGCGGCGACGTTCACCGTCGACAACATCGATGAAGCTCACGTGTGGGTCGATGGTGAAGATCAAGGCACCACGAAGCAGCCGATTCAATTGAAGCCAGGCAAGCACACGTTGTTGTTACAGATCGACGCAAGGGATTTGCCCGGATCGATCGCGATCCGTAGCGAAAACGTGACGTTCGTGCACGAGTAACAGATTAGCCGCATTCGCGATAGCGAGCGGTTGAGTGGATTGGTGTGTTTGGTGATGCCGGCCTGAACGCATTTTCCCCCCGGCCCCTCTCCCCCAAACTTGCTTGGGGGATCGGTGAATTGCAAAAGTTGAAAACGCTGTGGTTGACGAATACCAAAATCACCGATGCTGCCGTCGATGCGTTTTCCGGTTTGCCTAATCTGAGATTGCTGGACCTTCGTGGTACCGCGGTCACG
>PPHI01000068.1 GCA_002901265.1 Rhodopirellula baltica
CTTTCTAATATTCGCCCGACGCTAGGGAAAGTCGATGATCCGAAGTTGCCTGTGGACGAGATCGACTTGTTGTTGATGGTTGACGTGTATCACGAGTTTTCTCATCCGCAATCGATGCTTTGGGAAATACGTCGCAGCTTGAAACCGACCGGCGTCGTCGCACTTCTGGAATACCGCGAAGAAGACCCGACGGTTCCGATCAAATTGCTGCATAAAATGTCAAAGCGTCAGATCATGAAAGAGTACGAAGCGAACGGGTTCAAGCTGGTGCGCGAATACAACGAATTGCCTTGGCAGCACCTGATGTTTTTCCCAAAGCATCGATTGCGGATGAGAAAACTCGTGATACACGTCAACCATCAACAACAAGTCGATCTCGTCCACAGGCAACTTCGGATCATCGACTTTCCCTAGCGTCGGGCGAATATTAGAAAGCTCTTCTTGCGAAGCGCGATATTGCAATTTGTTCAACATTTCCCGTTGGATATCGACCGCATAGACAAGGCCTTTTTCGCCAACATCCTTGGCCATCGGCAGTGTCCAAAATCCGTTGCCACATCCGAGGTCACAAACCACCATCCCGGGTTGGATTTGCAACGCCTTGTACGAGTCCGTGACGTTCTCTTCGCTGTCTCGCTCGGGCCGAATCAGCCAAGGTGCGCCCACATGGCTCATCGGCTGCGCGACCACTCGACCGAGATAACTCTTGCGCCGTCGCTCAACCGGTTTCTCATCCGCCGGTTTGGCTGCAACGTCGGCGGATCCTGTCGATTCTTGCACCGATGCCTTGGCCGGATCCTGGGCACTGGCCGAAACCGCAATACAGCAGCAAACACACCACATCACCACGACAAGCGTTTGGTGGTGCTTGCAATTTCGTCGTACGGAATCAGAGAGGTTTTGAGTTGTCATCAGTTGCCTGGAAAGTCAGTGGATGCGAAGGCTAAATCGCTTTCGTCTCTTGCAAGATGGTGCGTATTGCAGTGCGATCTTCGGCGGAGAGGTGTTCGAATTTAGGACGTTGATCGCTGCCGGTTAAAACGTCGTTCATCATGGCCAAAACTCGCTCGCGCAACACATCCTCCATCCCTTTGAACTGGTCCGAGTAGACCAGATAGCTACAAGGGTACCGGAACATTCGAGTGGTGAGGTCAAATTCTCGGAGCGAGCGGCCTTGCGAATCGAACGGGCCACGCTTGGCGAAGTCGCGAGTGAATTCACTGGAACCGATGATCGGCGAAGTCAACTTTGCTTCGCCGCTGAAGAAAGCGTACTCCGTTACCGCATCGGCCTCGCGATCGACGATTTGTTGAAAATCAGCATCGTTGATTTCGCCTTGTTCTTTTTGGAACGCTGCGCGCCGCACGGCGTAGTTTGCACGCGTCATCCGGTTGTGCATTTCGACTTGATGTTCCAACACCATCAGGGCGACAACGTCGCTATGAGGCGTCGGCCACTGTGACGTTTCGATCACTCCGTGCAAGTCATCAAGTTGATGCGGACTGATCGGCACGAGCGTTTCATCTTTCAAAAATGCATTTCCCATGTGCCCCATTTCGCCGGCATCACCTGTGACATACCAGCCGCCCCAACGTTCGCTAAATGGGCTGGTGTGATCGGTTTTGTACTCGGCCAGCAGCAGATTCACCTGACCAGTCTCACGGGCCATCACACTCGTGATTGTGTGCATCGGAACCTTGCCGCTGTCCGCCGTTTTTTCATGGCAAACCAAACAGCGGTGATGTTCTCGTCGGATCGACGCGCCACGCGGATTCATTTGGATGGAGTAAAACGCGGCGCCCAGGTTGACGTCAGCGGTCGCGACCTCCATCAACGAACTGCCACGAATCCAACCGATGTAAACATCATCGTTAAAGTAAAACGCCCGAGGATTGTCAGGGCTGATACGGCCGGTCTGCAAACTCGTTTTCGAAAATACCAACGATTGTGATGAGACCGGTATATCCAGCTCCTGCAGAATCGAATGCAGGTATCCGTAGCCCGGTTCGTACTGCAGCTTCGTCTCCCCCGCGGCGACGCTCGAAGCCAGTCGGTCGATGGGATTATCAGCTGCGGACTGACGATACTGGATCGGCGCATCATCTAATCGCCGCTGCGCCAGGACGGGTTTGCTTTGGGCCACCCACGCAAGCGAGACCGCGCACGCAATCACAAGCTGCCGCATCGAGGATCGAAACGGAACCGGAGAGCATTTTCGCCCGCTACATCCTCGGTATTGTTTGCCAAGATCCATTTGCAGTTTTTGATTCCGTCGGAAGGTGAACGCTTCGTCAATGTGGGACGCCGGTTGGCCGGGGTCCTATTTTAGCGTCGTCGGCGAGTGCCAGTCAGACTGGCTTTCATTCACACACACCACCCATCTCACGAACCGGCCACCCCGACAAGGGCTACGCCGGGGCTGCCGCAATGCGGCGGTAGCGACGTGTTGGACGCCCTCCGGTCAACTTCAGCACCGGGATCCTTACGAAATTGGCGGCATGCGATATTTTGTTGGGTGTCGAAACTCCCATGCACGGGCATTTGAAAGGCATTAATTCCCCTAACGGACACTCAACAGGAATTGTAACTATGGCAGTCAAACGTGTCGGAATCTTGACCGCTGGGGGGCTCGCGCCCTGTCTGTCCTCCGCGATCGGTTCGTTGATCGAGAACTACACCAAACTGGCACCGGAAATCGAAATCATCTGCTACCGGAGCGGGTACAAGGGCTTGCTCCAAGGCGATAGTTTTGTCGTCACACCCGCCATTCGCGAGAAAGCGGCGGTATTGCACGAGCACGGCGGAAGCCCCATCGGCAACAGTCGCGTCAAACTGACCAACGTTGCCGACTGCGTTAAACGCGGCTTGGTCCAAGAAGGCCAAAACCCGTTGCACGTCGCCGCGGAACAACTAACCAAAGACAAAGTTGACGTGCTGCACACCATTGGCGGCGACGATACCAACACCACGGCTGCCGACTTGGCGGCTTTCTTGGCTGAGAACGACTACAACCTAACCGTCGTCGGCTTGCCCAAAACGATCGACAACGACGTCATCCCGATCAAACAAAGCTTGGGTGCTTGGACCGCGGCCGAACAAGGCGCTTTGTTCTTCGAAAACATCGTCGCCGAACACAACGCCAACCCGCGGATGCTGATCATTCACGAAGTCATGGGCCGCAACTGCGGCTGGCTGACCGCGGCAACCGCAGCAGCCTATCGCAAACGCCTCGACGGAATGAACTTTCTGCCGGAGGCTGGCCTCAGCCGCGAGCGCAAAGAAGTCCATGGCGTCTACATCCCGGAAATGCATTTCGACATGAAGAAGGAAGCCGAGCGGCTTCGCAAGATCATGGACGAAAACGATTGCGTCAACATCTTCATCAGCGAAGGTGCCGGCGTGAGCACCATCGTTGAAGAGATGCGTGAACGCGGCGAAGAAGTTCCCACGGACGCATTCGGCCACGTCAAGTTGGACGCGGTGAACCCCGGCAAATGGTTCGGCAAACAGTTTGCGAGATGCTAGGGGCGGAGAAAACGTTGGTGCAAAAGAGCGGCTACTTCAGCCGTGCCGCTGCGGCCAACAAAGCCGATATCGAGCTAATCGCCAAGTGCGCCCACAAAGGCGTCCAGTGTGCTCTTGCTGGCGATGGCGGCGTGATCGGCGAAGACGAAGACCGCGACAACGAATTGCGAGCGATCGAATTCGAACGCATCAAAGGCGGCAAGCCGTTCGACATCGACACACCATGGTTCGGCGAATTGCTCGCCGGAATCGATCAACCGAAAGGCGAAAGCATCGTGACAGAACACGCCTAAGCGTTCACGATCAACTTTTGAGACCAACGAAAAACGTCGCGGGGGATAATCCTCGCGACGTTTTTGCTTTAAGCCAGATGATCGAGTACGTCAGTCGTGTCGTCAAAGACAGTGACGTCAACTACAGCGGCTTCACTTCCAAGTTGCGGAAGTAAACCTTGCTTTTTGGATCGTGAGCTTGCAACGCAATGGTGCCTTCGTTCAAACGACGTTCGAAATCGTTGCTGAACGCTTTTTTGTCAGACGCCTCGGTGTAATCGACCAGGGTCTTGCCGTTGACTTTCAATTGAACGTGGTTGCCCTTGACGATGATTTCTTGGGTGTACCACTCGTTGTCCTTGACGCCTGGATCGGCAACGTTGTCGACACCGTACAAGCTGCTGGTTTTCTTGGGATCGGAGTGCGACACATTCACTTGGCATTCGAAGCCGTATTTCGGCCAGCCTTGTGCTTGGTACTTGGTGTGAAAGTAAATACCAGCGTTGCTGCCTGGAGTAGTCATCACTTCGCAACGGAAGTGGAAGTCCTTCATCGGTTGCAGCGGACCGTCATAGAACAAGTGGCATCGTTCGCCGTCACAAACCAGCATGCCATCTTCGACGTGCCACGCGTCTTGGTTCTCTTCGGCCAGCTTCCAGTTTTCCATGGTCTTGCCGTCGAACAGTTTGACGAAGCCGTCTTCTGCGGTTTCTTCGGCTTGGCTGTTGGCAGGCATGAGCGCAGCGATCAGGCCGAGAATCAGAGCCGATCGAATCAGTGAGAAACAAAAAGTCTTTTGCATTGCAGGGGTGGGGTAGGAGACTTCTGGAGGGAAACAAAAAACGCTTGCCTCACACGAGGGTGCAGGCAAGCGTTTCGATGTTCGTATTCTCGCAAATAAAATGCGGCGGCGAAATCAGTCTTTGCCGCTATCGGTCGCAGGAACCTTGCCGGCTTTCATTTTGTCGCCGAACAGGTCACCGTCTTTGCTCTTCTCTTTTGCGGCTTCGTCCAGACCGGCGAAGATCTTTTTGCGAGCTTCTTCTGGATTGTCTTTGATCCAATCTTTCGGGAAGTCTTCTGCTTTGAGGTACTTGTGGACGGCCTTTCCGTACTCGTTGCGAACGTCTTTCTTTTCGCCGCTGACATGGCAAATGTAGCAGCCGTGCTTGCGAGCAGTCTTCTTCAGATCTTCGTTGGCGTCGTCACCGCTGATGTATTTCTCTTTCCACATCTTATTGAAATCGCTTGTCGCGAGTGCGGGCGAGGCCAGCAGCGCAAAGCAACCGAATAGAATCGCAAACCGTTTCATGCATCGTCTCCGAGGGATCTTTGAGTGACAGCTGATCTGGGGGTCTCAATCCTAGCGCGAACGCCGAAACCGCAACAGACGCGTCGCCTTGCCCAAGAAATGGGGCAAATGGGTGGGATAGCTCGACAGCAACCGATCCGGCTGCTTACCCGTATTAACGCTCAAGTGCCATCAAAAGTCAAATCGGGGGCGCCGAAAAATTCGGCCCGCGCATGCGAGACGACCTGGATTTTCTGCCCCACAGAGAACTGTCGCTCGCACAGTCTCGGTTGAGAAAATCCAGGCCGCTCGGCTTCTTATGCAACTGAAACGACTGACAAGGCCTGCCCCACGCACTCCTGATCAGCATCCGTTGCACAAACGGTCATCGGCCGACGCGGGGGACGAGATTCACCGCCGCACTCGATTTGAGGGCGAACCGACATCTCGAAAGTTTCTTCTGCAGCCACCTCGCGAGCGCGACACTGCAATCACAAGCCGCCAAATAAGGGCGTGAGAGCGGGCCATACCACCGGCACGGCCCCTCGTACAGAACGTCTTTTCAACGATTAGTTGCGAGCCAATTCGCGGGGATTACTTGCGAACCAATTCGCGGAACAACTGGTTGAGCTGCTGGGTGATCGGGCCGACTTTGCCTTCACCGATATCACGGCCGTCGAGCTTCACCGCCGGAATCACCTCTGCCGCACTTCCGGTTAGGAAACATTCGTCAGCGACGTAGATATCGTGACGGGTCATTGGCAGCTCCGTGGTTTCGATACCGGCTCCGCGAGCCAATTCCAACACGGCGTTACGCGTGATTCCTTCCAAGATGCCAGCCTCGATGGGCGGCGTATTGAGTTTGCCGTTCTTGACAATGAAAATATTGTCGCCGGTACATTCAGCGACTTCGCCCTTGTGATTCAACATCAACGCTTCGATGCAGCCCGCTTTCAGGCCTTCCATCTTGGCAAGAATGTTGTTGAGGTAGTTGAGCGACTTGATTCGCGGGCTGAGAGCCGCGGGGTGATTGCGAATGGTCGATGCCGTGACCAGTTCTAAGCCGTTCTCATAGTACGTCTGCGGGTACAGCGTGATGCTGTCCGCGATGATGATGACTTGTGGGTTGGAACACTTGAACGGGTCCAGACCAAGTGCCCCGGATCCACGGGTGACGATCAAGCGGATGTAACCATCGACAAGTCCATTCTTCGCGACCGTTGCGTTGGTATCCTCGGCGAGCTTTTCCAAGGACATCGGGATCGTCAAGCCGATCGCACGTGCGGATTCGTCCAAGCGTGCAAGGTGCTCTTCCAGGCGGAACACTTTGTTGCTGTAAATCCGCATGCCTTCGAACACCCCGTCGCCATACAGCAATCCGTGGTCATAGACACTGATTTTGGCGTCTTCGGCGGCGAAGAATTCACCGTTGATGTAGATCTGTCGGCTCATGGTCGGCGGATGCGAGAAAATGGGGGTGATTGAAGCTTGCTGAACGTTGCTAGGGCGATCGCCTTCGATGATGACCAAAGGCTGGCGATTTCCGTAACGGCGTTTACGAACCGAACTGCGAGTTCGTTACCGCTGAAACGACGGCGGCGTCAAAATAATTGATTGCCATTCCTGCGTCGACAACGATCGACTGAGCCGTAATGCCGCTGCTGCGTGGTGAGAGCAGAAAAGCGGCTGTCGCGGCGACCTCGTCGGTTTTGACGGCCTCTCCGCGTGGAATCACCTGCTCGGCATAGAGGTACGAATCGACGTATCCGGGGATCCCCGCCGAAGCACTGGTTTTCAACAAACCGGCCGCGACGGCATTGAATCGCACCTGACTAAAGCGGCTGAATGACTTCGTCAAAAAGGCAAGGGAAGATTCCAAAGCTGCCTTAATCGGCGCCATGTAGCCGTAGCTCTCGCTCGCCATCCGCGTTGTACTGATCCCGATCGTCACCACCGAAGCGTCCGTCGTAAAACGGTCGCGTAAAGCGTTGGAAAGGTTGACGAGGGAGAATGCGGAGATGTCCACGGCTTGCAAAAACTGTTGCTTGGTCGTTTCGTGGAATGGACGTATCCCCTCGGGATAATCGGCGAATGCGATGGAGTGGACCATTCCCGCAAACTGGAGACCTTCTTGCTCGAACTGGTTCGCGAGCGAGTCGATTTGTTCCTGGAATTCGACGTCGCAAACACGTACGTCGCGACCTTTGAGCAACTTGCCGGTGCTTTCACGGCGGCTTTCGCTGCGGACGACGTACACGACCGTCCCGCCAGCCTGTTCGATCATTTGTGCGATGGAGTACGCAACGCTTTTGCGATTCGCGACACCCAGTACCAAGAACGTTTTACCGGCGAGCTGCAAGAAATCGGCAACCGGCGGCGCAGCCTGATCTGACTCACTCATCAAACACCTCCCTCACCGACTTGCGTCACACTGCACGCAAAGTCCAGCCGGGTCGCCAGCTTTCCATCGAGCATCACCTTCCCGGTCAAGAAGTACGCATTGGAAACCTGTTCCTTTAGCGTCACATGGACTTCCACACTGTCCCCCGGACGGACAATGCGTTTGAACTTGACGCTGTCCATTCGCGTCGCGACGGGCAGCGAGTTGGGCAACGTCGCCATGAACTTTTCCAACAACACAGCGCCGGCCTGCAAACAGCATTCGCACTGAATGACACCTGGGACGATTGGGTTGTCAGGAAAATGGCCCTGCACGAAGAACTCTTCTGCCGAAAACGTCTTTTTACAGACGATCGAAGAATCGTCACGCTGGACAATTTCGTCCAACAACAACATGGGGGCACGGTGCGGAATCGCAGCCTCGATTTCTTGTTTGCTCATCCCTGTAATTGAAGTGTTCGCGAGGCGTGCGCCAAGCCGACTGACGCCGTGTTTTCCCGGTTGCCTCGCCCGATTCGTTGCCGCAATCGCTATAGTTTGATCGCTCACAATCGCGCAGAATGCCCCCGTTGGCGGGCCCTTTCCCCAGTAGCTTCTTGGGATCATGATGAATAGGGAACCAAACAGGGTACCAAACCGTGCAACTTTCACATCAAGCCTCGTCCAGCGGGGCATCACGCCAAACCCAACCACCGCAACCGTTGGCTGAGACGAATCCACCAGTCGCCCGATCGATTTACAACGTCCCAAACCTGCTGACCAGCATTCGGTTTGGGCTCGCTATTGCCGTCATGACACTGATCCCGTTGGAGCATTACTTCTCCGCAATGGTCGTGTTCTTGATCGCCGCCTCGACCGACTGGATGGACGGTTACTGGGCCAGAAAGTACGGCCAGGTGACCAAATTCGGCCGCATCTTCGATCCGTTCGTGGACAAGATCATTATCTGCGGATCGTTCATCGCGCTCGTCGGTTCGACTGGTTCACCGATCGCGTCCTGGATGGCGACTGTCGTGGTCGGACGCGAACTGCTGGTCACAAGTTTGCGAGGGATGATCGAAGGTAGCGGCAAAGATTTCTCCGCCAGCCAACTCGGCAAATGGAAAATGGTCCTGCAGTGTGCCGCAGTCGTCGCGGCATTGCTGTATTTGCAAACGGATACACCGGCCCAGTGGCTAAGCCTGACGACGGACGTGCTGGTCTGGTCCGCAATTGCACTGACGGTCTACTCCGGTTACGACTACACCGTGATTGCGGCGCGTTTGATGCAAGACGAACCCGACGAGACGCGTTAGTGTGATGTACGACGAGGGTACGTTCAGCCATCCATTTTTTCTTGGCGGTTACTTCATCCTTACCGGTGCGGTGTTCAGCGCCGTCCTGATCGGCAGTGGGATGTGGCTCGCCTGGATGGCTGGCTATCGGCGTCGTAACCTTTGCGGTGACCATTCCGATTACCTGGTGACACGCCTGCCTCGGCCGGCGCAACACTGGACCATCGCAGACTTTTTTCTGATGTTCGGAACCATCATCGTCGTCGGGTCTTTAGCGTCTCCGCTTCTGAACAAGCCAATCGCACCAACCGTCGGACAGGCAACCGAAGTCGCCCCCGCCGAACAAGCCTCGAATCCCGAAGCCATCGAACCGGTTGAGAGCGCACAGCAGCCGGGCGTGTTGCCCAATCAAGCCGGCGTTCCTCCCGTCAAAATGGATTTGGCGAAGCGCGTCGGCATTCAAATGCTTGCCAACGCCACTTCGTTCCTGATCCTGCTAGCTTTTTGCATCTCGCTCGAGACGCGACGCTGGAGAACCTTTCCCTCATTCCGCGGCTATCGGACTTGCGGCGAGGCTTGGTGGCGACGGTCTGGATCTTGGCACCGGTGCTGCTGGTCAACATCGCCGTGTCTCAGCTCGTCGAATACAAACACAGCGTGACTGACCTGCTCGCCGAGAAGAACAGCATGCGCACCTTTGCGGCGTTGTTTCTGTCGGCGGCAGTGCTCACCCCGATCGTTGAAGAGTTTCAATTCCGATTGCTGCTCCAAGGTGGACTGCAAAAGTACTTTGGCGACACGTCGTGGCAGGACGACCATCCGCGGTTTTCCTACAGCTCACTGGCGCCGTTACTGGTCTCCAGCTTGGTATTCGCAGTGATGCACCTCGGCCAAGGCGCCGCCCCGATCCCCTTGTTCTTCCTCGCCCTCGGACTGGGCGTCGTCTATCAACGGACCAACCGCCTTTGGATTACCATCGTCGTGCACATGATTCTAAATGGTGCCACAATCACGATGGAGTTTTGCCGCTTGAACTCTGGGTTCGGCGGCTAACCCCGGTTCTCACGTTCAGAGATCCGCACCGAGCCCAGCAGATAACTGCCGATCAGAGCCGGCAAGAAGATTGCGGCGGCATCGGCGAATCGGCCGATCGGCGGACTCGTCAGCACGATGAACCCAACCTTGAAAACCAAATAGCTGATCGAAACAACCGCGAAGGCATACCAACCCTGCGGCAACTCACGCGCAACAAGCGTTCGCCCGGTCGCCGCAACCCAGACGATGGCAAATAGCACTCCGACAACTACCGCAAGAAAGGGCGGATGCATTGCCAGATTCGCGAATGTTCCCCAAACCGCACGCCGAACCGCCAACGCGATCCATTTGGCATAAGCGATTGGGGCATCGCTCAAAATCGCTCGGTTGAATTCCCCGATCAATCGATGCTCACGGATTCGCGGTGCGACGTCACGACTCAGCCCCGCGTCCGCGCCATCGCTGCTCGAGATGACACGCTTGGCTTCAGGCCAAATGATTCCGTAGTTGATCTCGCCCCACTGATTTTCCAGTGTCAACGTTGGCAGTGACGAACGCTTGGATTGTGGAAGCACCAGTCCTGATTGATCGAGTCGATCGGCAACCGCGACAAGCAATTTCGCAGTCGGCGGATCGGAGTCCTTCGCGATCAATCGCATTTCATCGGTCGAAACCAGTTGCGCTGCGATCGCGGAAAGATTCTGGTGACCAAACGGGAGCACCGCAAAGTCGTTGACGACCACCAAGCGAAGCGTCATCCAAAGCAGCACGCCAAACGTGACACCGATCGCGACGAACGCCCCCGACCATCGATTCGCCCCTTTGCCAAGCCTTGACGTTGAGACCTGTGGCAATGTGCGGTTGCGATCACAACGGGCGACAAGCCAACCGGTGACCGGCAACCAAGGTATCAAAAACAGATACGCCGGTCGCATCAGGATGCATGTGAACGCAAACAATCCACAGGCAACGCCTGCGGCGACTCCACCGCACCGCTGCAGACGCAGTAGCCAAGTTGCCGTGAACACGCCCAACGAGGCCGCCGGGGCGTCGGTGCTGATCGTACTGAGATTGTCGGCGGCAGTGCAGCCGATCAAGACGACGATTCCAGCTAGTAGCGATTGCCTGATAGAAAGGCCGCGTCGAATCAGCTCTTCGGTCAAGAACGCACTGGCAAAGGCATGCAAAATGACCTGCAGTGCCGGCACCCAGGAGATCCCCACGGTCGCCGTTACCAAGCGAAGAAACACTGGATAGACCGGCGGCCGAATCGAAAGCAGCGATTGCTCCAGTGAATCAAATGGGTAGAGCAAATAGCTCGGCGAATCGTTGACCTGATGGACTGTTAAACGTCCGGTCAACGCGGCGCCAGTCAACGCGATCGCCAACAGGACGATCAATCGGATTAACTTGGCGTGGCGTCCCATCGGTGAACAACTACTTGTTGATCGCGTCCATTTCGTCGTTGCGAGGACGCTTTTGTAAATAAAGCTTGATCGGCACTTCGCCAAACTTTAGGTGGTCACGTAGCACGCTCAAGAGATATCGCCGGTAATCGTTCGCGAAAGCCTTGGGTTCGTTGCACATCACAACGATTGTCGGCGGCTCTGTCGCGACCTGCGTCGCATAGTAAACCTTGGGACGACGGTTTTGATACATCGGCGGCTGGTGTGCTTCGATCGCCGATCGCAGCAATCGGTTGAGCTGCCCGGTCGAAACACGTTCTCGGGCCTGCTTGAACAACATGGTCGAGTGATTCAACAGCGCCTTGACGTTCTTTCCGCTTTGACCGGTGACGAACGCGATCGGTGCATAGGCGAGCGTGGGGAACTGGCGACGGATGTAACGCACCCAGCGGTCGGTCGGAACGGTGCCGTGAAGCTGGTCCCACTTGTTGATCACAAAAATGACCGGCTTGTGGTTTTCGATCACGTAGCCGACGAGCTGCTTGTCGACTTTGCTGACCGTCTCGGCCGCATCGAAGAACATCAGTACGACGTCCGCACGTCGGATGCTGCGCTGGGCCCGGTGAGTCCCGTAAAACTCGAGGTCCGTGCGCTGACTTTTCCGTTTCCGTAGACCTGGCGTATCGATCGCAATAAAGGTCTGGCCGTCGACTTCGAATCGCACGTCAACACTGTCACGGGTCGTTCCGGCGACTTCGCTGACGATCATTCGGTCCGATTCGGCCAACGTGTTCACGAAGGTACTCTTCCCGACGTTTCGGCGTCCGACGATGGTGATTTTCATTGTCGGTTCGTTGATCGATTCGTCCGAAGGCGGCAAGCGATCCAGGATCAGCTCCATCAATTCGGACTTGTTGCGGTTCTGCGTCGTGCTGACGGTGACCAATCGGCCACGACCGAGGCGGTGGAAATCTTCCGCGAGGGTGTCCTGGTGAGGCTGGTCAGCCTTGTTGGCAACCAAAATCACCGGGCGTTCGATTCCACGCAAACGTTCGACAACCAATTCGTCCAGCGGCATGGGGCCGGTCTGAACATCGACCACCAGCAGGATCACATCGGCGGATTCGATCGCCAAATCGATCTGGCGGCGCACGTCGGCGGTCAGGTCATCCGGGTCCTCGATGCCCAACCCCCCGGTGTCGGTCAACTCAAAGAACGCGTCCTCGTTGTTGATCAACGTGGTCATTCGGTCTCGCGTGACGCCTTCAAAATCGTCGACAATTGCCAGCCGACGACCGGCCAACCAGTTAAACAAACTGCTTTTTCCGACGTTGGGGCGACCGACAATGGCTACTTGGGGAACAGGCATGGGAAAGGTGTTTTGAACAGTGAATCAGTGAAATCGGAGCGAAATGCCGGCAGCTACCCCTGAATCGTGGACGCCCGCCGCTGGTATGTTAAACCGCGCAGTGCAAATTCAGTAGCCGGTGTGTTATCAAACCGTCATGAACGATTCATCAAAAAAACTCGACCCCGCCACCGTTCTGTCCGGGACGGCCGGTCTTGCCGATCACTTACGACGTTTAGGCGTCCAGTGGCTGCCACAGGCGGACGAGGATCGTACCACCGCGTTGGCGGAATTTTTCGCCTTTGGCGGATCGCCACCAACAGATTCTGCGGCGACGGCACCGCCAGCGACACAAACGCCTGCGGCGAGTCCCACTCCCGGACAGAACGGTGGCGGGGTCGAGTTTTTTGATGAATCGTTCAGTGACGGTTTGATAACACACCGGCTACTG
>PPHI01000054.1 GCA_002901265.1 Rhodopirellula baltica
TTTTCTGGAAAGTAGGCACCACGCTGAGGATCGTTTTGCGAATGGGAGCGGCGATTGTTAGACTTGGCCATCGTAAGGTCCTGATGGAAGGAGTGTGCAGAGCGGTTCAACGTGAACCACTCCTTCCAACAGGATTGCTTCCCAAAATCAACCGCCGCGTAGCGGCTTACTTGAACCTTGGGTTGCAACGGAGGCCGCGTGTTGACGTTTTCTAAGTGGTCAGTCGCTCGCGCGGCCCCGCTGAACTCTACCGTTCCCCGGCAAATTCGCGCCCTGCTTCGAAACTTGTCTTGCCTTTGGATGCAACGTCTTTCCTTGCACCATTGGACGCAACCCGCATGCGACGCAACGAGTATTTGTTTGACCTCGCCGATTGGCTCACTGATCCACCGAGCGGTGGTCCGATCCAAATGTGGGTTGTCGGTGCAGGGCTTTCGGCGTTGGTTTCGCTCTACGGTATTTCATGCTGCCTGACGCAACGTGCAACGACCCTTAACATCACGACACGAGGATTTCAGCCGATCGGACGCGGGCTCTGGCTTGAAATTTCTGGAATACATGCGGTCACATTCGGATTGGTTATCGTCTGCATTGGTCTGTTCATGCATTTCCAATGGTTCTGGGGCAACCACAAGCGACTATTTCCCTTTCATGAAGTTGCCAAATACTGCGCGGCGCTAGGCCTTGTTGTTGCCATTCTCGCACATGCCTACACTATGATTACGCAGACATGACCGAAGCGGGGAACTATGAATTGCACACGAGAACGGGAGTCGTGCTAAATGGTCTGCTTGCAAGTCTTTCGCCCATTCCCCGTGAATTCTGCCGTTATCTGACAAAGCCAAATGAGCACCGTATTCATTAGCTACTCACACGTTGATTCGCAGATTGCCTCTGACATCTCAGAGTTACTAGACGCGGAGGGAGTGTCTCATTTTCGCGATGTCAAAGACATTGGCTGGGGGCAGGATATTGAAGGAGAAGTTCGGATCGCCCTTCATAATTGTGCCGCTATCATTGTTGTCGTTTCACCGGCCAGTTTGGATTCTGCGTGGGTACCCTATGAAATCGGCCATGCAAGAGCATTGAAGAAGCAGATTCTCCCGTTCCTGACTCACCCCAGTCTTAAGTTGCCTAATTATCTATCGCGACTCAGTCATATCAACACCCTCGATGGTGTATGCCAGCACTTGCGTAAGTTCGAGTTCAAAAGGAACGCCGCACAGACGTCAGAGGTGCTTCAGAAAACGATAAAAGCGATTGCTGACACTAATGCTGAGCGTATTGCAGGAAAATGGATCGGCCAAGGTCACCAGCAGCGAGGGCCTGATGGGCATCCAATCGATTACGATCTTACCCTTGAGCTTCATGCGACCAACGATCTGGTAACCGGGACGATGACGCTCAGTATGCCCTATCGAGGAACACAGTATACGGGCCTGCTAAACGTTGCGGGTGGTTTCGTAGGAGGTCGCTTTGTTTGGATTAACTACGTCGGCAACCATGGGCCAAGACCTCATTTCGGTTCAATGGTCTGGGATTTATCTCAGGATGATCAGAGATTGATTGGCGATTACACTGGGTACGGCGCGTTGACTGATCGCGTCGTATCAGGATTTGCACAATTGACGAAAGTAAGATAACAAAGCGGTCAACCCGAGCGGCGGATCGTGCGGATTTTTCGAATGAATGTTCTTGGCCGCCGCCGGGTTACCTTGGTCGTTATTTGAATGAATGGAGTCTCTCATGCGAATCGCTGTCATTTGCATTGCTTCCGTCCTCTTACTGGCAGGATGCAAACACCAAGGTGCTGTTTCGCCGGAACAGCAAGTCGTGACCAAGCCGACAGCGCCAAAGTTTGATCTGGCAGGGTCGTGGATCGCTGCGCCGGACGTCGCTTTGTCTCAAGAGACAAACGAACCGATTACCATCCGCGAAAAAGGCGACGGCGTGTTCTCAGTCGACATGTTTGCTAGCGATGGGATCGCGATCGAATTGAGGACCACACAGCTCGGCGAGCAGGAAGACTACGCGATCGCGGATGTGCTTGCGTCATCCAATGGCATACCCGGGATTCGGTACTTGGGAATCATTGCGAGAAAGGACGACACGCTTAGCGTTTGGTGGATTGAGTCCAAGAGTCTCGCTAGACTGATGCACGCGGATGGCCATTCTGCCGTAATTGAGTACAGTGCATTTGGGTCGAAGATATTTGCAAACGCCGAAGATTTGCTCGAATGCATTAGACAGCACTCTCGCGAATTGGTTGGCAAGCCCACGACCTTCACCACGAAGATCAAATAACCATGGGATCGCTCTAGGTCAGAAGTCAAGAGGATAGGCGGCAAGCGAGCCGATTCAAACTCAAACGTCGCACGGCCAAGAAGCGTCGATCGAAGAGTTGGTCGGAGCTCTTTCGCTACCAGGACCGCTTTGCGTTTGTTCAGCCGACGCGTTTGACGGACTTGATCGCAGTGTCGAGGGCCAATCTGATGGGAGGCTGAGGCGAGTCACTGGCTGGGAGCCAGATACGTCAACAGCGCACGTCCGGTTCTGAGAGGGGCCGAGGGTCAATGCGGCATGGTAACCATCTTGTAGCACCACAATCGGGAAACCGGTGGCAAACAGGGAACGCAAACCGTAGCCTAAACCAAAGAGACCTCGGTCTTCTCGCCCGGTGCCGGGCTTGCGAGCGTTTTTGTAATGGATAGTTCACTCTCCGTCCCCCGTGATGTCCGACGTTACCCGATTGAGCTTTTGACGTGAACGCCATCACGAAGCGTAGACTCGTTCGGATTGCAGCGATTTCTGTTGCGTTTGTGGTCGGCTGGTTTGCCCTTTCGCTCACACGGACGATTCGAGAGATACCCGAGGCTTATGCGGCGTGGGACACCGGAACGCTCTTGACGACTTATATGGACCAAAGCGATGGCAAGTGGCCATCAAGCTGGGACGAGCTCTCCACCGTGATAGGCGAAGAGCAACCGATGCTCTTTGCTCGCTCGGATAGTGATGGAAATCCCATATCGAAATCGGAGTACATTGAGAAACTTCGGTCCATGATCAAGATTGACTGGTCGTTTGATCCTGTTCCTGGCACGTTAGACTCGCCGGTGACTCGAATTGATGGTGGCAAGTTTCGGACAGTCTGGGTCGGCGCAGAACCCAATGAAATGGTAAGGTCGTTTATTGCTCATCGAAAAAATACCCAGAACGCGACGGGTAGCCAGTAAGGATTTGACTTCGCAAGCTTGCGAGCCGCAGCTCAAGTCCTCTGTTCAAGAAGTCCGTTGATCCTCATTTGGGCGGTCGCTTCACGCTTGGGATTCGCTTCACTTGGCTGTTGCTTGCGAATCCCTTTCTGTTGTCTCGATTAGCCTTCTCCTGCGAGATTGGGGGCAGCCTCATCGCCGGTCGCTTCACGTAGGCGATCGACTTGCCCAGCGTGCTTGTTGTTTGGCGGTTCCGGTGCGTTTGACTGGTGTGTGCACGAACCGGTGCACGTAAGCCGCCGAGTTCTGTTAAGCGAAGTGGTCAGTCGTTTGCGGCGGCCACGTGATCGAAATCGTTCGCGCTGGTAGTTGTGACCGCAATGACCGGCGTCTGTCTTCAATGCTGCTGATTGTTTCGCTCGAATTTCGCCCGTCGGAAGTCACGGATCCTCTGTTTCCTGGTGATCGCACTAGATGTCGCGGTTTGATTGGTGCACGGTCGACTCGGCCGATGACGACACGCCGACGCCGGGCAACCGATTGCGAGTACGAGCACCGCACCGCGTTGCTGAGCACGAGCACGAGCACGAGCACGAGCACGAGCACGAGCACGAGCACGAGCACGAGCACGACTCAAAACAATCTGTCGCCTGACGTGCCGACTGCTGGTGCAACGCTCGTTCCCATTCACGATGCCGATCGTGTAAACTTGTTGTCAACGGCGAACGGCAAGCTGTCGTCGTGGGTAGACCGCGAACAACTCGATGCACATGAGTCGCCGCGTTGTGTTCAATGAAGTGGTCAGTCGTTTGCGGCGGCCACGTGATCAAAATCGTTCGCCGGCCAATACTTCATGACCGAAGACCCACAGCAAGTTTGGACCGACTACTACGCAAGAATGCGACGAAGGCGTATCGCGGAGGCTCGAATCCTACACTCGCGAATGGCGGCCGATGGCATCACCGATGACACAATACTTGCACTTGATTTTATGCACTTCGGCAATGTGGAAAGCGACGTTCGTGAGCTCGCAGCACAGCTTGCCACAAGCTACACGATGACAGTTACTCGACGGCCGGATTTCACGTATTGGAGCGTGGAAGGCACTACTCGTCCCTATGGTATCGACTGCATGAACGCGGATCGATGCGTTGATTGGGTGGCGTTCATGTGTGATGTTGCCAACTCCTACGGGTGTGTATTTTCCACGTGGATGCTGACAGATCCAACCCGTCAACGGTCATGGTCAAATGAAACAATTGACGTCGATCCAGGATAAGCGGCGAACAATCGGTTGAGCGTGAGCGGCGGATCACGTCGATTTTGAAGTCAACGGTTTGTGGCCGCCGCCACGTTAACCGTAGCGTTCGTGGTATTAGTTGGTCTTGTCGATGAATCCGTACAAACCAGTGAAGTCGTGTTTTGTTGACGACTGTTCGAGTGAGAGTTCTCGACAAAGTCACGCTGCGCGGCTACTTCTTTTCCCCATCGGAGCCTTCTGTCTTTTGTTCTTCGCCGTCAGCGCATTTCAACTATTTCGAACTCAAGTTGCATTCCGCACGGCCGACTTTCTTGAAATCGGGGCGACGATTCTGGTTGGAATATTTGGGCTAACGGGGGTATGTCTATCAGTCGGGAGGCTTTCCCAACACACAAGGCGAATGACTCAGATCTGGAGTTGCTCACTGCTTTGCCTAATCGCAGTCAGTTTGCTTTTTGAGCACCCTGTCACTGTTGTCGATACGGTCATGTTGCTTGCTTCCGTGTTTGCAGTTGCCCTCGTAGGTATTCTGTCGTCAAGGACACGGCCTCAAGTCACGGTGTGATTAGGCGAGAATAGCGTATGCACGAACCAGCGGATGTAACGGATTGGCGGAGTCGAATTTGGTCTGGCCATCGCAACGTCCCGCGCCGCCGACTCGTCAATCTTTACCGTTCGTGGAACAAAGGTCGCTGCAATAAACCAACGCCTGTCGATTTCAGCGCTGAAGACCGACGCCTGGCATGCCGACTGCTGATTGGGATGCCGGAATTTCCCTCGGTGATTCCAATCGGCTAGACTGGCAATCGGCCGTGATGGTTCCACCTATCGCCGTTGGTACATCTACGAACCAACCCTTGTACCCGATGACGCGGATTTCAGTTGGTACGATTACACAATGTCGTTCGCGGCGGCTACGTGATCGAAATCGTTCTCCGTGACTGCCGCCTCCAAGTCATCATTGTAAGCGAACGAATATCGTGGAACACATTCATGAAGCATTCAGACCGCCTCAATCAGAGCCCGCTTCCGTTGCTCCGGTTGGTGATTGCGGGATTTGGAAATCCTGCCCCGTTTGCGATTCGTCTTTGCGATTAATTGATCGTATGAGACCCCTGCCGCGATGCCGTGTATGTAAGCGACGTCTTCGTATGGTTTCCTCTCGCGCAGCAAGATGGTGCACTTCCGCAGTGTTCGCGATTGCCGCAGCGCTGATCTGGCTCCACATCACCGATGAATTTGTGCAAGTAGTGTGGTTTGCACTTCTCTGCTCGATAGTCGGAATGGGCGACGCGCTTTGGTCAACGCTGTTCGGAAATGCCACGCTTAGGACGCGGTTCGGCCATGATCCAGCCGAAACGCTGGTCAGTGAACGGACGGAATTCTTTTCCGAACTACGGAACAACGGAGAACAATGACATGCACGTGCGGACGGGAGTCGGGTTTAATGGTCTGCTTGCACGTCTTTCGCCCGTCCCGCGTGATGTCAACCGTTCGTCGACACGTAGACTCGATTCTGTCGCAGAATTTTCGGTTTGCTAAACAAATGATTCTGTGTTGCGCATCTAGTGCAGAGGTTTCATTGTTCCGCCGGTGTTCCATGCACTCCCGATACTCTTCGAGTGTAGAAGAAATGACGCGACCGATAGTTGCCCAGGTTGGTATTCTCTGTTCAGTGGGCTTATTTGGAGTTCAATCCTTCGCTGACGGACTTTTGCAACGTTTACCTTCGGAGGGAGAGTGGGCGACCTTCCGCATGATTGAGGAGTGGCCGGGAAAACCGACGCGGAAGCTTGATGTAACACTTAAAGCACTAGAAAAACAAACGGTTGACGGTATCGAATGCACGTGGGTCGAACTCGTTGTTGAAACAGTAGATAAACGTGCACGTCGAGGATTCCGGTTTTTGGCACCAGACCAAAAATTGCGGATGGGGGATGATCCGCTTGGTAGTGCGAAAGAAGTGTGGGTCCGTGATCTCAACGAAAAGCCGCGATTAGACCCTAACTGGGGTGGTTATCTGCCACGCCTCATGCTCGTATGCCCGCCGCCGAATGATCGGCCCGACGCCAGTGAAGAGAGCAAACAAGACGTTGTCGATGCACGTGCGACCGAACAGACGACAGTAATCGAAAAGGGGAAACACCGGTTCTACGGAGGTGCGATTACTATCGATACGACTTTCCAATTCAATAAATCTGATGCTGCACCGTTCGGTACTGCCCGAGCAACTGTAGCCGTCACTGAGCGAAAGAACTGTGATCCGGACAACCCGAAAGCGGTATGTGAGATAACGACTGGAAAGGTTGAATTTACCATGACGGTATCGGGCCGCGATGCTGAACCATTTGTCGACATTGTTGACGCCCAAGACGACGAACCAAGGCGTGGACCGAAGGACGGGAGTCGACGTTTTTGAAGTGTTTAGATTCTTGGCCCGTCCTCGGTGACGGCCACCGTTCGCGCGGGTAGTTGTGACCGCAATGACCGACGCCTGACTTCAACGCTGCTAATTGTTGTACGCGAAAGTCGCCAATCGGAGTTCACGGAACCTTCGTTTCCTGGGGATCGCAATTAGTTTCACGGTTTGATCGGTGCGCGGTCGACTCGGCCGATGAAGACAAGCCGACGCCTGGCAACCGATTGCGATCACGAGCACCGCGTTGCTGAGCACGAGCACGATTCAAGATAATCCGTCGCATGACATGCCGACTGCCAATTCGTTATTCGTGACCCTCCGCAATGCCGATCGAGAAAACTTGTCGGCAGCGGCGAGCTGCAAGCTGTCGTCGTGGGGACGCCGCGACCCATTTGATGAACGGGAGTTGCGGTGCCACTTTTGCCTGCGGTCAACTCATTTGGCCGCATCCCCGTTATCAATATCGTTCGCCGGCGAACTGGTACATTGCACAATCGCACCTTGAACGAATTTCGATTCCGTACTGCTGACACTAGCGGTGTCATCCGTCTCCACGAGGATGGTGTTGAAACACTCGTTCGACGTAACTTGACTTGCTGGTCCTATCAAACGCCATTTTCCGATATCGATCCCAATCCAATACGGGGGTGGACTACATCGGGGGCGTTTTGGGGGTGTCTACTCGTCGGCTGTTTAGGCGTGTTTGGTTCGGTTTGTGAGTTCCTGGGAATCGAAGGGCATCACATCCCTTTCTGGACGTTACCATTCATGTTTCTTGCTTCATGTGGGTTGCTGTGGTTTGCCTACACAATCCGACGCGAAGAGTGGATCACCTTTTCTGCAGGGGATGATTCTTGTGTGAGGTTTCCAAGAAATGGCCCCGACTCCGATTCGTTTTCTGAATTCACGGCTACACTGATTCAGCATATCACCGCTGCAAAAAACGGCGAACAAGCGGATGCATGTGAGCTGCCGAGTTGAGTTTTTCGAAGTCGTCAGTCGTTCGCGGCGGCCACGTGATCCGTATCGTTATCCCGTTTTGCATTCATGTTCTGATTGATTGAGTTTGCACAAGGGGCCATCATGAATTGGCGAAAACTGTTTCTGGTTGTCTCGATTTTTGCAGCCGTTGTTAATGCGAACCACCACGCAAACGCTGATCTGGTGTTTTTGGCCTCGGATCGAGGCGGCTTTGACGTAGGGTGGGAATTTAGAGGCGGGCACTTAACGACCGATGAATCTTTGGGACATTTTGACGGGACAAATTTCGTCGATTGGGATATCGAATTCTCGTCTCCCTCAGGGGCTTACCAGTTGACCCCAACCAATTCGAGAGTGTCTGTTTTCTGGACCTTCATTGCGGACCAGCCCGTTGCAACTCCCGAGAAGCTTTTCTTTGAGTCGGGACAGGGCTCCGCGATTCTTGCGATTCGAACGCTATTTCCAAACAGCGACGACCAGCAAGTGATTTTTTCGAATTCGACTGCGAGCATGGGCGCATCGCTACGACTGGTGGATGATAACGCTGGCGGCGCGTCACTCACTAGCATCGCTTCGGCCGGTTCCCAATCAGTGATTGCCGTTGCCGTGCCAGAACCAAACTCTCTTCCTCTGGTCACGATCGTGGCGGTATGGATAGGTTGCCGTCGACGGAAAAAAATGCCGTGCACGCGGAAGCGCCGATCACGCGGTTTTTCAATGGAGAGCGACTCTCCGGCGGCCCGGTGACGGCTATCGGTCATCGTATTCAATGCAAATGACGGGCATTCTTGGTCAACCGCCAACTCGATTGCTTTCAGCATTAATTCGTGGCGATCGGGGCGCAGCACTCGATGCGATACATGCTGGTGACGATGTCAATGCCCGAGATCCTCGCCCGGTGATTGGCGACAACACAACTGTGCTACATCACGCGGCAGGAACTGGCGACAGCGTAGTAGTGCGAGAGTTGATCCAGCACGGGGCGGAGGTGAACATCCAAACCGACAACGGTGCAACACCGTTGTGGTTTGCCTGTAACGGCGACCATTTTGATGCTGCAAAGGAACTGCTCGAGAACGGGGCCGACGCTACGATCCCAAATAGGGATGGCTATTTGCCTCGCGATCGAATCCGCGCTTCAAGCGTACAGCTTGCACGAATTCTCGACGACTTTTCCAAGCCTGAGTAGCGATGAACCGTCGGATCGCTTGCGGTTAGGAGTCAAGAGGATAGGCGGCAAGCGAGCCGGTCCTTCGAGTTTGCGTTAAGCCGCTGCGTTTCGCGCGTGCACGGCAGGGTGGCCTGCATGTTTTTTTTGAAGTGAAAAGTCGTTCGCCCGTTCCACGTGATGTTGACTATTCGCGCGGATGGCTCTGTCCGCAATGACCGATCCTTCGTCGTCATGCCCATCCCATCTTCGTGTTCTTCGCGAACTGAGTGGTTTAATAGCTCGTCGACGGGCTTGGATGGTGCGCTCAAGTGTCGCCCATCGGAAGTCACGGATCCTCTGTTTCCTGGTGATCGCAGTTGATGTCGTGGTTTGATTGGTGCGCGGTCGACTTGGCTGATGAAGACAAGCTGGCGTCTGGCAACCGATTGCGAGTACGCGCACCGCGTTGCCGAGTACGAGCGCGATTGAAGACAATCCAGCGTCTCACATTCCGACTGCTAGTTCGCAACTCGTTAACCTTCGCAATGCCGATCGAGTAAACTTGTCGTCAGCGGCGAACGGCAAGCTGTCGTCGTGGGGACGCCGCGAACCATTTGATGAACGGGGGTTGCGGTGCCACTTTTGACTGCGATCAACTCATCTGGCTGCAACCCTATTAACCGAAACAGTCTTTTCGTAACTCGCTGCGAATGCTCACACAATGAGAATCACGTAATGTTCCGACAATACATCGCTCCCGCTTTTATCTTGGCAATTGCGTTCTCGTTCTGTGTGGTGAAATTTGCATTTGCGCACGATTCGGATGTTCAAAAAGTCGATCACGTTAGTGAATTTGGACCGGGGCCGTGTCTCTTCGTGTTTGATTCCGGCCTGACAAACGGATCAGCCGACCGCGCCATACTTCTCAATGCAACGATCGTCGTTGTAGGGGATAGGTACTTCGTGCGAGGGAACGAGGTTGACATATCTGGGAACTGGCAATCGCCGAACTCCAGCAACCCTACCTACATCGCACTGGACGTAGTTTCTTTCGTACAGAGCCAAGACGAGAACGAGGTCAAAGGCGGATAACGATCGGATCGCTCTAGGTCAGAAGTCAAGAGGATAGGAGGTATGCGAGCTGATCCTTCGCGCTCGCGTTAAGCCGCTGCGTTTCGTGCGTGTACGGGAGGGCGTGAGGTGGCCTTGGTTTTGGGGGCCACGCGAGTCCTTAAACTGAAAGGAACTCAAGGAGCCTACGATGCCACGGAAGACCCAACCCTCAGCGACGCCCGAGCGACGCACCTACACCGATGAATTCAAACGCGATGCGGTCGCCATGCTGCTCGATGG
>PPHI01000048.1 GCA_002901265.1 Rhodopirellula baltica
CGGCTTGCACAGGTGCAGGTGCCGCAGGAGCTGGCGGTGCAGCGGGAGCAGGTGCGGGAGTTGGCTCGGCCGGTGCTGGTGCCGGCTCGGCAGGAGCTTCCGGTGCCGGAGCGGGTGCTTCGGCAGCTGGCTCAGGCGGTGCAGGTTCGCTTGCGGTTGCCGCGCCAGAACTGGCTTCGACTTCGATCAAGACGCCACCGATGGCAACGGTGTCGCCTTCGCTGACAACGATCTTGGAAACCTTTCCGGCAACCGAAGACGGTACAGGAACGGTCGCCTTGTCGGTTTCCATTTCAACGATGTCTTGGCCTTCGGTGATCGTGTCGCCGACGGAAACAAAGACTTCAAGGACGTCGCCGGATTCAATTCCGTCGCCTAGTTCGGGAAGGGTAACTTCGGTTGCCATCGTGATGAGTTCTTTAGCGCTTGATCGGAGAATGGCCTGGGAAACGAGCGGCGACAGAACGCGTCAACCGCTCACACCATTAAACGGGAAAGGTGGCGGATCGTTGATCCACCAAGGTTATGCAAAGTAGGGATTGATTTTGTCAGGATTGTACCCAAGGTCATCAATCGCCTTTTTGACGTCTTCGGCAGTGAAGACATCCGATTTGGACAGTCGGCTGAGCGTCGCGATGATGATCGATTCGGCGTCAACTTCGAAGTGACGGCGAAGCGATTCGCGGGTTTCGCTGCGTCCCATTCCGTCGGTTCCCAGGACGTAGTAATCGCCGGGGATCCAAGGGGCAAGTTGCTCGCCCAGGGCACGAACATAGTCGCTGGCCGAGATGAACGGGCCTTCCACACCCTCGACGCACTCTTCCAAGTAGCTCTTGCGAGGCGTTTCGGTGGGGTGAAGCATGTTCCAACGCTGGCACGCGGCGGCTTCGCGACGAAGTTCCGTGTAGCTGGTCACGCTCCAAACGTCGCTGGCGATGCCGTATTGCTCGGCAAGCATCTCTTGTGCTTTCAACACACAGTTCAAGATCGCACCGCTACCGAACAGTTGGACGCGTGCTTTGGCACCATCCACTTCGCGGCTGCTGTACTTGTACATCCCTTTTACGATGCCTTCTGCGCAACCGGCGGGCATTGCCGGGTGATCGTAAGGCTCGTTTTCGGCCATCAGGTAATAGATGCAAGTTTCGCCTTCGGCGTACATCTTTTGCAGGCCGTGCTGGATGATGACCACCGCTTCGTACGCGAATGCCGGGTCATACGAACGAACCGTTGGGAACGCGATCGCGTTCAACAGCTGTGTCCGTCTTGGTGCTGCAGGCCTTCGCCGTTGAGCGTGGTTCGACCGGCGGTGCCGCCGATCAAGAAACCTTTGGCTCGCATATCGGCAGCAGCCCAGACCAAGTCGCCAATGCGCTGGAACCCGAACATGCTGTAGTAGATATAGAACGGAATCATGTTGACGCCGTGGCAGCTGTACGCGGTGCCGGCGGCATTGAAGCTGGCCATCGACCCAGCTTCCGTGATTCCTTCTTCAAGGATCTGCCCGTCTTGGGCTTCCTTGTAATACGAGATGATCGCCGAATCGACAGGCTCGTAGAGCTGTCCCGCATGGGCATAGATGCCGAACTGACGGAACATCCCTTCCATACCGAAGGTACGCGATTCGTCAGGAACAATCGGCACCATGAACTTGCCGATCTTTTTGTCGCGGCAAAGTGCGATCAGCGTTTGCACGACGGCGAACGTGGTGCTCGCGTTTTTGTTTTCAAGCTTCTTGATGACTTTGGTCATTTCCTCCAGCGAGGGAACTTCCATCGTCAACGGTTCCGTCGGACGCGACGGCAAGTATCCGCCGAGTGCTTTGCGGCGCTCGTGCAGGTATTTGACTTCGTGGCTGTTCGCTGGTGGCTTGTAGAACGGAGTCTTGACGACTTCTTCGTCGCTGATCGGAATCCCGAATCGCGAGCGGAATTCGAGCAACTCTTCGTCGTTCAGCTTCTTTTGGTTGTGGGCAACGTTGCGGCCTTCGCCAGCTTCGCCGAGTCCGTAACCTTTGATCGTCTTGGCCAGAACAACGGTCGGTTTGCCGTTCTTCAGCTCGGTTGCCATCTTGTAAGCGGCGAAGACCTTTTCGGGGTCGTGACCACCACGGCTGAGCTTTTCCAGTTTTTCGTCGCTGTAGTTCTCAACCAGCTTGAGCAGTTCGGGGTATTTGCCGAAGAAGTGCTCGCGGATGTAGCTGCCGGGCATCCCGGTGTATTTCTGGTATTGGCCGTCGACGACTTCGCCCATTCGCTTGACCAGCAAACCACTTTCGTCGCGTGCGAGCAGTTCGTCCCAATCGCCGCCCCAGATAACCTTGATGACGTTCCAGCCGGCACCACGGAAGATCGATTCAAGCTCTTGAATGATCTTGGCGTTACCGCGAACGGGGCCGTCCAATCGCTGCAGGTTGCAGTTGATGACGAAGATCAGGTTTTCGAGTTTTTCGCGCGAGGCCAAACCGATGGCACCGAGTGTTTCCGGTTCGTCACATTCGCCGTCACCGAGGAATGCCCAAACGCGTTGGCCGCTCGTGTCTTTGATGCCGCGGTCACGAAGGTATTCGTTGAAGCGTGCTTGGTAGATCGCCATGATCGGGCCAAGGCCCATCGATACGGTGGGGTATTCCCAGAAGTCGGGCATCAACCAAGGGTGCGGGTAGCTGCTCAGCCCGCCGCCGTCTTGAAGTTCACGTCGGAAGTTGGTGAGCTTCTCTGCACTCAAGCGTCCTTCGACGAACGCTCGGCTGTACATCCCGGGTGAGGCGTGGCCTTGGAAGTAAACCGAGTCGCCGTTGAAACCGTCTTCGCCGCGTCCGCGGAAGAAGTGGTTGAAGGCGACTTCGTATAGTGTCGCGCTCGAAGCGAACGTACTGATGTGTCCGCCGATGCCGCCGCCACGGTTGTTACCGCCGACGACCATCGCCATCGCGTTCCAACGGATGATCGATTTGATGCGTCGTTCCAAATCACGGTTGCCTGGGAAAGCAGGCTGTTCGTGAACGGGGATCGTATTCAGGTAAGGAGTGTTCGTGTCTGCGGCTGCTGCGTGCACGCCTTCTTGGGCGGCGCGGTCGCGTAGTTTTTCGAGCAGGAAGCGGACTCGCTCGGGGCCTTTGCTCTTGAGCACATACTCCAGCGACGACATCCACTCTTTCGTTTCCGCCGTATCGATATCGATCTCTGACTGTCGCTCCAGTTCGCCGAGCTGCTTGCGTACTTCGTCCTGAGCAATGGTCTTTGAGTCAGACATAGAGAGAATGATTGGGAGGGGAATAGAAAGGTAAAGGCAAATCTAGTTCCGGCGGGGACCGTTTCGGCCTCCGCAAGGCCAAATTGCGGACTTTACGTCGAATGCGCCGCCTCAAAAGCGTAGCTCCCAAGGTGTTGTCACGGCAAGGGCACGACAGGCTGTAGGCATGATCAGCCCCGTTGGGGAGAGGAAGTCGGGGCCGGAAAAGCCGCTAGCTTTAGGCTTAGGCTAGCTCGTTTCCCGTAAAGTCTGCTCGCAACATCGAACTTTGGTGGCTAAAAACTTTGGCTGTTGAAAGAAAATTTTTCTCACAACACCCTCAACGGAGGCGGCATTTAAAGTCATCCTGATGGCTCCAACATGTCCAGCCACGACCACCGGCGCAAGCCGCCCGACTGGAACTTTCGCAAACAGGAATCCCGCTTCACTGATGACCGAATCCTCTCGTCGAGTCATGGTTACCGGAGCATCATCCGGAATCGGCCAACAAATCGCTAGCCTGCTTGCACGCGACCCAAGCGTTGCACACCTGGGGATTCACTATCGCGAAAACGTTGACGGAGCCCAAGAAACCGCACGGCAGATCGAATCACTTGGAAAACGTGTCAGCCTCTTCCAAGCTGACTTTGCATCGATTGCTGATTGCGAACGATTGACCGAAGAAGCTTGGAACACGCTCCGCCCCGAAGTCTGGATCAACAATGCTGGCGCGGATGTCTTGACCGGCCAAGCCGCGAACGGATCCTTCGAAGAAAAGCTCGAACACTTGATGCGAGTTGACGTGATCAACACGATTAAAGTCAGCCGTGATGTTGCGCAGCGGATGCAGACCGATGCCAAACAAAACCCTTGTGATCGGTCGATGATTTTTATCGGATGGGACCAAGCGCCGCTCGGCATGGAAGGCGAAGCGGGACAGATGTTTGGACCTGTCAAAGCTGCGGTGATGGCGTTCGCAGCGAGCTTGGCTCAAGAGATTGCGCCGACGATTCGCGTCAACACCGTTTGTCCGGGTTGGATCAAAACAGCTTGGGGAGAAACAACGAGTGAATACTGGGACATTCGCGCAACCTCACAATCCTTGATGCGGCGATGGGGTTCACCGGAAGACATTGCACGCGCGATTTGCTTTGCCGTTGATCCGAACAACACGTTTCTTTGTGGGCAATCGATCAACATTAACGGCGGCTGGAATCGGCGATTTGATTGACCATCAATTCCGCGACTTAAAAAACAATTCGCGACGGCAAAAAAGGACAGGCGAATCACCTCACCCGATCAAAATCGGATAAACTGCCAACTGGCCAAAGTCAACTTGTCTATCCCCTTTGAGCATTCGATGAGCAGCGTTTCCGATTCCACCCAGCAAAAGGCCGACGACTTCCGCCAACGATACGAAAGCGTTCGCGAAATGATCGGTCGAGTGATCGTCGGACACGACGAAATCGTTCAAGGCGTGTTGACCGCAATGCTCTGCGGAGGGCACTGTTTGCTGGAGGGTGTACCGGGACTTGGCAAAACAATGCTGGTCCGCACGCTATCAGAAGTCCTCGACTTGGATTTCAATCGAATCCAGTTCACACCCGACTTGATGCCCGCCGACATTTTGGGCACCAACATGATTGTCGAATCGGACCAGGGGCATCGCGAATTTCAATTCCAACGCGGGCCGGTCTTCACGCAAATCTTGTTGGCTGACGAAATCAACCGAGCGACACCGAAGACACAGTCGGCAATGCTCGAAACGATGCAAGAAGGCACTGTCACCGCTGGCGGGTCGCGATACGAACTACAGAAACCGTTCTTCGTGCTCGCGACCCAAACCCGATCGAACAAGAAGGCACTTACCCGCTGCCGGAAGCGCAGCTTGACCGGTTCTTGTTCAAACTGGTTGTCGGGTACAGCAGCCGCGAAGATTTGAACGAAATCGTCGAACGCACGACGCGTGGCGAAAAACCGGTGATTGAAAAAGTCATCGACGGCGAGGCGATTCGCGGCATGCAAGCGATGGTCCGCGAAGTTGTCTTGACCCCACCGATTCGTGACTACTTGGTTCGTCTGACATTGGCGACCCACCCCGATGGACCGCATTCGGTCGACGCCACCAATCAATTCGTTCGCTGGGGCAGCAGCCCGCGGGGTGCACAAACGCTGGCACTCGCCGCGAAAGTTCGTGCGGTACTCGCGGGTCGATTCAATGTCAGCTTTGAAGACGTCCGCCGTGTCTACTTACCAACGATGCGCCATCGCGTTCTGCTGAACTTCGAAGCCCAGGCAGAAGGCATCGAAGCGGACAAGGTCCTGCTCGATATCCTCGAGAAAGTCAAAGAGTCGGCGGACTGATCAGGGCCACCGATCTGCCCCCAACGGGCCATCCGCATTAGATTTAACACGGTCTTCACGGGAGGATCGGTTAGCGTGATTGCAGGGGTGCAGCAGTGTCAATGTGACGTCCACCCCCATTGCGCCCGTGTTTCGGGGGTTCTTCCCTCGGGTGGGCAGGATTGCGGCAACGCCACGTTTCTCTTCATCTAATCTTCATTCGCTGATTCGCACCCTTGTGGTCGTCAGGTTGAGCCTGCACTGGTATCTTTCCGCGCGACACGGAAACCGTCCCTTTCGAATTGTCAGCATTTCAAAAGGGTACTTTCCCCACCAGAAATGGCACCTTTTCGGCGGCCAAGTGTTTTAGGCGGCCAAATCAGGAACAAAATTCCTCAACTATCACCGGAGTGATTCTTTCAGATGGCCATCCAACTGAAAAACTGGACCCTTCCCCTGGCGATCGCCGCCTTGTGCGTTGCCGGATGCGGCAAAAAATCAGACACCGCTTCGACCGAAGACGGTGCAGCCACCAGCATGACCGAAGAAGGCGCAGCAGCACCTTCGAACATGGCTGGCACGATCAAAATCAACGGTAGCAGCACGGTTCTGCCGATCAGCAACGCTGTCGCCGAGCAGTTTGGCAAGCAGTATCCCGAGGTTTCGGTTTCCGTTGACGGTGCCGGCACAGGGAACGGCTTCAAAGACTTCCAAGTCAAAAAGACTGACATCTCGGATGCCTCTCGCCCAATCAAACCAGGCGAAAAAGAGAAGTGCACCGAGAACGAAGTCAGCTTCATCGAAGTTCCTGTGGCGTACGACGGTTTGACCATCGTGATCAACCCCAAGAACGATTGGGTTGAAACGTTGACCATCGAACAACTGACCAAAATCTTCGTCGGTGAAGACGCTGCCAAAACGTGGCAGGACGTTGATCCTTCGTGGCCGGCGGAAAAAATCGACATCTACGCTCCTGGAACGGGCAGCGGAACCTACGACTACTTCCACGAAGTCGTCGTTGGCAAGTCGGACAGCGAGCTTCGCAAAGACATGAGCTTGAACGAAGACGACAACATCCTGGTGAAGGGCGTTGCCGATAACAAAAACGCGATCGGATTCTTCGGCGTTGCGTATTACGAAGAAAGCAAGGACAAGCTGAAAGCCGTTCAGATCATCAACCCGAAAGACGGACAAGCTTACCTGCCGACGACCGACAACATCGCCAGCGGCAGCTACGCCCCGTTCAGCCGTCCGTTGTTCATCTACGTTAGCTTGGCTTCGCTGAAGCGTGCCGAAGTGCAAACCTTCGTCAGCTACTACCTGGACAATGTGTCTGAACTTTGTGAACGAGTTGGATACGTCCGCCTGCCAGCGTCGATCATCGAGAAAGGCAAAGCGAACATCGAAAACCGCGTTGCCGGTACGCACTACATCAGCCCTGAAGGCGAAACCCGCAGCGGCGCTTTGGAAGACGTCTTCGTCGAGTCCAACTTGGTGAAGTAGTCCTCCTCAGCGAGGCAGTCAGGCCGTTGCGATCTTCCGACGATTTCGCGAAGATCGCAACAGAAGTTTCGACTGATCCCGTGCCGCAATCCCCCGCGGCTTGGGGTCGGATCGAAAGGTTCCTTGTTTACTTTCAACCGTAGCTACAATGGAAACGCCGTCGGGCATTTGACCGTCGAGACCGTTTCAGTTCGAATGAGGCTCGTCGAGCCAGTCGACGATCTCAACACAGCGACTTCGGTTGCGAGTTTTAAAATCTAATAATCGCACGACAAAAATGTCATTGCCGAAGGCACTGCAATCGAAGGAGTTTCGGTCAACTCGCATCGGCGTGTTGTCCGAACGGTTGATCGTGTTCAGTTTGGCGACCTGCGCGACCATCACGGTGCTGATCACGATCGGCATTATCTACATGTTGGTCAGTCAAAGTGCAGGCTTCTTCGCCAGCGACGCCGTCTCCTTTTCTGGCTTCTTGACCGACACCGAGTGGACGGCGCTGCAAAGCAAAGACCTGGAGAAAGCAAAGTTCGGCATTTTGCCACTGCTGAGCGGGACATTGCGGGTGACCGCGATCGCAATGTTGATCGCATTGCCGCTGGGACTCGTCACCGCAATTTACCTCAGCGAATTTGCGTCGCGACGGATACGCTCCTGGCTAAAGCCGACCCTTGAGGTGATCGCCGGGATCCCGACGGTCGTTCTGGGGTACTTCGCGATCCTCGTGATCAGCCCGTCACTTCAATTTTTTACCGACGGGTTCACAACATTCAACGCGACAAGTGCAGGGATCGCGGTTGGGATCTTATGCCTGCCGATGGTGTGCAGTTTGTCGGAAGATGCGATGCGTGCCGTCCCCCGCTCCCTCCGCGAGGGCGCTTATGGACTCGGTTGCACGCCTTTTGAAACATCCATCAAAGTCGTCGTGCCAGCCGCACTGAGCGGGATCGTTTCGGCGTTCTTGTTGGCGTTCAGCCGTGCGATCGGTGAAACCATGGTCGTCGCACTCGCCGCCGGTACGCTGCCGACATTCACGTTTGACCCTTCGCAGCAAGCCCAGACAATGACGGGCTTTATTGTCGAAATGATCAAAAGTGAAAGCGAATACGGAACGGTGCAATACTTCAGTTTGTACGGCGTCGCGATGACCCTGTTCGTGATCACCTTTGGGATGACTCTGATCGGCCAGATCATTCGCCGACGCTTTCAGGAGTCGTACCAGTGAGCACGATGCCGAGCGCTCTTACGAGCCAAGATCCCAAGTACTTGACCAATAACGCCATCCGTCGAAAACGGTTGAGCAGTTGGTTCTACGGGCTTTGCGTTGCGATCGCCTTTGTCAGCGTCCTGATTCTCGTTGTCCTGTTAGCAGCGATTTGGGCGCAAGGCCAGTCGCGACTGACCGTTGACTTGCTGACGCGAGCACATAGCGAACTCGAGATCGAACGGAGCGGTATGTGGCCCTCGATCATCGGTTCTTTGATTGTCTGTTTTGTTTGTGCAATGGCGGCGTTGCCCCTGGGAATCGCCACAGCGGTTTTCCTGGAGGAGTTCAAACCGACCAGCAAGCCACTCCGGTTGATCCACGGGTTCATTCAGTTGAACATCGCAAACTTGGCCGGCGTCCCATCGATCGTTTACGGGCTTCTTGGCCTGACCGTCTTCGTTTACATGTTCAATGTGTTTGGACAAATCAAAGTGAACGAGTCGCCCGGTTTGGAAATTATGGGCGCCGATCACTATTACCAAGTGATGACCTTGCAACCGGGGCATGTGGTCTTTGTCCCGCAAGAGGACGCGAGTGTCCGCGAAATCGAGATCACCGAGCCAATCGAAGCGGTCGATAACAGTGGCAATCGCTTTGAACTGGCCGTCTGGAAACCCGGAACTCCGCGTCCAAAAGACGAAGCGACCAAGCGTCAAACCATCGAAGAGGGAGCGATTGGCGGGACAATCACTCGCCGGTCGTGGTACTACTTCCGCTTGCCATTGGACAAGAGTTTTTTATCGGGTGGATTCACGCTCGCTCTGGTGATTCTGCCAATCATTATCATTGCGTCGCAAGAATCACTGCGTGCCGTTTCGCCGTCGCTCCGCGAAGCGTCGATGGGTATCGGTGCCACCACTTGGCAGACCGTTCGTCACGTTTGTCTTCCGGCCGCAATCCCAGGTATCATGACCGGTTCGATTCTCGCCATGGGGCGTGCGATCGGAGAAGCGGCTCCGATTTTGGTGGTCTTGGGTGCGACCGTGATGAAAGGCGGCGGACCAGAACACCTGATGGACAACGCGATCACAATGCCTGTGTTGATTTTTAACTGGGCGGGTCGGCAACAGAACGAATTTCAGGAACTCGCGGCGGCGGCCATTATCGTCTTGCTGGTCGTGCTACTGATCCTAAATTCGACGGCGATCATCATTCGGCAGAAAGTACAGAAAGCACACAACTGATTTTTAGCAGCTATGTCTACCGCCCAGACCGCCAATACAACCGATGCGCAGACGGATCCGCCTGCCGACCAAACGTTACTCCGGATCAAGAACTTTTGTTCCTGGTACGGCGACTATCAAGCGCTTCATGATCTGACACTGGACATCCCGCGGCGACAGGTCACAGCGTTTATCGGCCCCAGTGGTTGTGGCAAAAGCACGCTGCTGAAATGGATCAACCGCATGAACGACATCGTGCCCGGCGCCCGCGCCAAAGGGCACTTGTCGCTGATCAGCGATTCTGACAATGCGTCCAAAAAGGAACTGGATATTTTGGACCAGTCCGTCGACGTCGTTGCGTTGCGCCGACAGATCGGGATTGTCTTCCAAAAGCCGAACCCGTTCCCCAAAAGCATTTACGATAACGTCGCTTTTGGCCCGCGTTTGCACATGAGAACGACCAAGGCCGAACTCGACGAGTTGGTCGAATGGTCGTTACAAAAGGCGGCAGTCTGGGACGAAGTCAAAGACCGACTGCACGGCCCCGCGCTGGGTCTGTCCGGCGGCCAGCAACAACGTTTGTGCATCGCCCGCGCGATCGCAGTGGGCCCTGAAGTTTTGCTGATGGACGAACCGTGTAGCGCCTTGGATCCGGCGAGCACCCTTGCGATCGAAGATTTGATCTTCGAATTGCGTTCGCAGTACACAATCGTCATCGTCACGCATAATATGCAACAGGCGTCGCGTTGCAGTGACCGCACGGCGTTCTTTTTCGAAGGTCGCTTGGTCGAAGCGGGCGACACCACTCAGGTCTTCACGAAGCCTGAAAAGAAGCAGACCGACGACTATGTTCGTGGCAAATTCGGTTGATCCCGGACGAGCATTTCTTGCCAGAAGTTGGTGACAGCACGGGCGATGTCCGATTCGCCAGTGGCTGATTCAAATTCAGACGGATTGATTGATAAGTGGAGTAGATTGGGAAATGTCTAAACATCTTGAACGCGAATTAGAACATCTGCGCGAGCAACTGATTTCCCAATTCACTGTCGTCGAACAAATGATCCAGTTGGCCGTTCGGTCGCTCGTGGAACGCCGCCCGGATTTCGCCGACCGCGTTCTCGAAAGCGACGTTGCTGTCGATGAAATGGACGTCCGCATCGAAGAAGAATGCTTGAAGGTCTTGGCGCTGCACCAGCCCGTTGCCTTCGACATGCGATACCTGATCTCGGTCGACAAAGTGAACGGAGAACTCGAACGCATGGGCGATACGGCGTGCAACATTGCCGAACGCGCAAAGGCGCTTTGCAAGTTCCCGCTGTTTACAGTCCCTGATGAACTCTCCGAAATGGTCGACACGTCGATCAAAATGGTTCGCCAAGCGCTCGACTCCTTCATCAATTGTGATTCGCGAATGGCGAACGAAGTCATCCAAATGGACGACATCGTTGACGCACTCAATCGTGTCGTGATCGATCAATTGCAAGAGGTGATGAAATCCGATCGTGAACTGATCGAACCAGCCGTGCATTGTTTCAGTGCATCACGTCACCTTGAACGAATCGGCGACTTGGCCGAATGCGTTTGCGAAGAAGTGATCTACTTGGTCGAAGGTGAAATCGTCCGGCACAAACATGGCTGGATTCGCGAAGTCAAGAAACGCGGCGAAACCAACGTTTCCTAGCAGTCTGTCGATCACAGATCTGTTTTCTCTCCCGATGTCACCGTTCGCTCCGCAACGCTACGTTTGTGAATCGGAAAACGCACTGCAAAATACAAAGTCCGATTGACATCGCATCTGCCACGACGGGGCATCACAGGCCCCGACTACTCGGTCGAACTCGCGAGCAATGATTGATTCACCAGTAGTCGGCCCTCGTCCATCACTTGGACGAGTTGGAGTGTGGTGAGCACTTCGACAACGCGTTCGGCCGGAAAATCAATCTCGACTTCCACCGCTTCACGTATCAAGCGTTCGCATTTGCGTCTCAGTCGTCGCTGGCTGATCGGCTCGGTTTCAGTCAGGATCGCAAAGAACGCCAAAATCGCTTCGTTTAACAATTGGCGACGTGCCTGACCGACGAGTTGCAGCCCCGCGCCCGCGTTCGTGTCGAGCTTTTGGAAGTACAGATTCCGAGTCAGGTTCAGTAGGTACCGATTCTTTGTCTGGAAATAGCCGAAGAAGCTTTTCACCCCGTAACCGATCGCCGCAAGAATCAATCCAATCACCAGCGCGGTGCTGTAGTAAGCGGCGAGGGCCAAGGTAACCAGTACGAATCGGGAAATCTTCTGCAACGAGAAGAGCCATCCGCTGAGACTTGGCACAAGGACCTTTGCGTGATCAAACCCGCTCAGTTTGATTTTTGTTCCCGGGAGCAACATGTCGACGTCTTGCTTGGGAATGTTTTTGAAAATCCGCAGATGGACCTTGTTGGCCGGCAATAACTCACCTCGCTCGTGGTCCTCGGTAAGCTGAAAAATCACGACCAACCGTTGGTAAATCGCGACATCGACCATTTCCAATCGGTAAAGATGGCGAAGATTTCGATGGCATCGTCGCCCGACGACGTCCCCCCGCGCATAGACCGACAGATGTCGAAAGAGTTCGAAGTTGGCGCTCATCGGTACGCCCCAGTGGCTTGCCACGCCAACACAGCGTTCGATCTCTTCCTGTGTCAATTTGCTGTATCCGGCATCCTTGATCGTCGTTTCGACTAATTCGATCAAGTTGTCGATCGGCGGTTCAGGCGATTCGCTTTCCAAGGAAGCGGGAACTTTGCAATCACTGTCAGGATCCAGCTCGTGGTATTGGTCGGAGAACTGGTTTTGTCGCTTGGCGGAGAGGTCATCGACATAGTCGGTGATCGTCGCGACCGCTCGATCGAATACGGAGTCCAACCGACTCCAGTTGGCTTCGCTTGCCGCCGATTGCCGCAGATATTTCAGCAGCGCGCTGGTTTCAATGGGGATAAACGATTCGATCGCCCAATGACTGGCATCCGGGTCGATCCATCCGGTGGTGCTCACCTCCGCAATCGAGCGGGTGAGCGGTCCTGTACCATCAATGGACCAAGTGGTAAGAATGCGTTCGACCGACTTTGACACGAATTAACTTTAAACAGCGGGAAAGCGATGGCAGCGGAGCCCAACCGGACAGACTCGACAGGGATCGCCAACACGGACGTTCAATCAAACATTCAAGCGGTCGCGTTGGACATGGACGGACTTCTGTTCGATACCGAGCGAATTTATTGGCAAGTCGGCGACACTATTTTACAACGCCGAGGATTCCGCTACAGCGCCGAATTGCAAGCTCTGATGATGGGCCGAATTGGGACCGCGGCGGTCCAGCAAATGATTGACTTTCACCAGTTGGACGATTCCGCAGAAGACTTGCTAGAAGAATCAGACGAAGTCTATGGTGAGCTGCTTCCGTCCCAAATTCGCCCCATGCCGGGACTCGAACAATGGGTAAACCGGTTGCGAGAAAGCGGCTTGCCGTTCGCCCTGACAACAAGTAGTCGTCGGAAATGGGTCGACGTTATTTTTGAAACGGTTGCCTGGCGCGAAGAACTGGCCTTTGTATTGACCGGCGACGACGTCACCAACGGTAAACCGCACCCAGAGATGTACCTGAGCGCCGCAGCGCGTTTCGGCATTGCCCCGGAAAACATGTTGGTTCTCGAAGACAGCGGCAACGGGACAGCTGCTGGTGTGGCTGCGGGAGCGATCGTCGTCTCGGTTCCAAGTCCACACACCAAGGACCAAGATTTCCAGGGTGCGGCATTGATTGCCGACTCGCTGCTTGACACACGCCTCTGGGAGCTTCTTCCCCATCCGACGAATTAGCGTTGCGATGAACGCTTTCGGCATCAGTTTTGTGTCCATCAACGACAAAAGCCCGATCGCGGCATACGCCGAGGTCGGGCTTCTGTGCTTGTCCGGTGGGCGATGTCTGGTACGTGAGTCACATTCCAGTCCAGACATCACCCGGTTGTATCATCGACCTTGACGTGCGACGAAGCACAATCGTCAAGGTTCAGCGGTAAAGTTTTCTAGGCGAGTACCAGTAGTCCTAAGTCAACTTCGCGGTCGGATCCGAATTCATTGTCGGAATCAGAGTCGCCGAAGAAGTCCGACAGAGCGGCGTCAGTGTCTTCGGGTTGCGGTGCGACGCTCGGACGATTTGATCGTGCCAATCGTGGACTCGAATCGAACTGTACATCACTTTCGAACACGCGGTCAGCGTTTGTCGCATCATCCTCAATAGAATCTGACAACCCTGCCAAGGTTGATCCGCCAGCATCGCCGACACTTGCCGCACCAACACTGCCCGAACCGCCTGACGTCGACGTAGAACCGCTACCTGATGTTGAGCTGCCCGAAACTCCGGCCGCAGCATAGGCGACAGAGTAAATCGTGCTGGCTTTGCCAAGTCCGTCTGATCCGTTGGCGTGACCGTTGACTCCGGAAACAAGCAAGTCACGTAGTGCTGCTGGCGAGAGCGATGGATTCGCCGACAAGGTCAGTGCGGCTACACCGACGACATGTGGCGTTGCCATGCTGGTACCCGACATCGTTCCGAATCCGCCGCCGACATAGGTGCTGAAGATACCGACGCCGGGGGCGTCGACTTGTACCGCACCGCTACCGCCGACATCGTTGCTGAACGAAGCGATGTTGCTTCCAGAATCATATGCACCGACAGACAACACGTTGTCGTAGCTCGCACTGAATCGAGCCGGGAAACCGGGCATCGAAGCGTACTCATTTCCGGCAGCTGCGATGACCAACGATCCGAGCGTCCGGGCGTAATTGATAGCCGATTCGATATCGGAGCTGTAGCCACCCCCCAAGCTCAAGTTGATGATGTCGGCGCCCATGTCGGCAGCATAACGAATCCCCGCGGCAACACTTGTCGAGCTGCCGGATCCATTGTCCCCGAGAACTTTGACGGGAAGAATCGTCGCTTCGGGTGCCACACCGGTGGCGCCCCATCCATTGTCGAGTGCAGCGATCGTGCCGGCAACGTGTGTCCCGTGGCCATGAACGTCGTTCGGATCGGCATCGAAATCGGCGAAGTCAAAACCGTGCACGTCATCAACGTAACCGTTGCCGTCGTCGTCGATTCCGTTGCCTGCAATCTCACCTGGGTTTACATAAATGTTGCTGTACAAATCGGGGTGATCAAGATCGACCCCCGTGTCGATGACGGCAACGGTAACACCTTGACCGGTGTATCCAGCAGCCCAAGCCTCAGGGGCACCCACCGCATTGAGTCCCCATTCATTTGATCCACCAAAGTACGCGACATCGGGAAGCGGCGAAACGCCATCGGCCGGCACACCCGCGTCCGGTGTTGGTTCAGGTTCAGGCAATGGCTCGGGAACTTGATCAGCAGTCAGTTCCATACGATACCCGGTCGTGTACCAAGACGTCGCCAACGACCAAACGTAATAGTTACCCGGATTGACAGTAATATCGATCGACTCGGCAGTGGTTCCCCAATTCACGGAGTAGTCGATGACGTAGCCGCGTGAGTCGGTGAGGTACAAGTCCACGTCGGTCCAAAAACTGTTCAGACGAATCGAAACGTCTGCTTCACGCTCAACCGAAAAGCCGATTCGGTCATAAGAGTTGAACCAGCCAAGCGAGCTGGAGATGATCGCGGTACCGTCCAGATTTCCAATGTCAGCGAATGCCTTTGCCGAGATATCACTAGCGACTTCGAATGTGGGTTCCTCGTGGTTGAAAGCGACGTCCGCTGCAAGAAGTCGGCGCGCTTCCATCGACTCAAAAGAGAGTTTACGAGCCATATTGATATCGACCTATTTAGATAAGAGTTTTTATTGAGAAGAGGCACACACACCAATCCGGAGGGGTGATGCGGTGTACAGTGAACCTACCTTCAAAGCATTTCGCAGATCGTTTCGCTCCTGCGTAAATTACCCTTGTTGAGGGTAAATAGCCGGGCCTGTTGCACCGCCGCAACTTGGTGCAAAAACGCCTCGTGGCGTTGCTAAAACAGGCAGTAGAATCACCTCCCCATCAAGCACTCAGAACAAGTACTCAGAACAAGTACTCAATCAAACATCATTGCGATTCTTCCAAGGAAACTTGGGTGCCTTGATCCCAACAGGATCACCGCCACTGCTCGATCTCGAGAGCGGAGATTGCACTCGCTCACTTGATCGTGATCCAACGCAACGAGCGACTGACGGCACATTGATTCGGCCCCGGCGGGTTCAAGCCGGGGGTAGGCGAGGCACTAAAATTCAGGCAAGCTAAGTTTGTCCAATGAACTTTTCTCAATGCTTCGAATACTTCCGAACATCCAAAGGGACTGATGCGTTCGCTACTTACAATCGCAATGGCAGTCGGCATTGCCTTTCAACTCTGTCCTGCAACTGCAGTCTGCCAAGATTCCGATGCCGGCACGAATTTGGCCGATCGTCGACTTTCGGGACAATCGGACCGCTACGTGGCCACAACGACAGCGAACCCAGGGATCCCGATTGACCAACTGCAAATCCTGGTTCGTCCCCTGACGAAGTCTGAATTGCAGGTCGAAGCCGACGCATGGTTCAAGTTATTGCGTGTCAAAGCGGCTCAAGTCGCGGCCGTTCGTTTGGGTGCGAAGAAAGCCACCCAAGCACTTGTTTCCGAAGACCAAAAGGTCGCGCAAGAATCAATTCGCGAAGCGGCAAAGATTGTTGACAAAGCAGCCGACAAGGCGGAGCAAACCGAGCAAGCGATCGTCGAAGAAGCAGCCGCTGAAAGCGGACAAACGGCTCGACGTAGCGAAGAAAAACCTGCTGCCAACACACTTGATGAAGCTGCAACAGACTTGGGCTTAGACGCGTCTGCCGATGACAACGAACCACAAGCAGACGAGAACGAAACACAGGCAGAACCCGCCGATGTAGGCACCGATGACACCGATACTGATGCCAAAACAATCGACACACCGAGCGACTCCGATCAGCCTGAACCTGTCCCGGCGGACGACAAAACGGACGGCGAGCCGGTCAACAAAGTCGAATCCGTCCGTGACCAACTTCTCGATGACGTGACGGCGTTGCAGGGCGAGCGAACCGCTTTAAGCGACCGACTCGAAATCGTACTCATGTCTTTGGAACTCAAAGGCGGCGATGTCCAAGAGTATCGCGACTACATCTATGCGATCTCTGGAATCGAATTGGATACGTCCGACGTCACCTCTGCGTGGAGCGGTCTCGTCGGTTGGCTGCGATCCAAAGAAGGTGGTCAGCGATGGGCATGGAACATTGTCCGATTTCTCGTCATTCTTCTGATCACTTGGATCATGTCGAGAATCGTTGCCAAAATTGTCAATTGGTTGCTCGATCGCAAGATCCGCTTGTCGCAACTGGCAGAACGACTGATTTCGCAAACGGTAAAGAATGCGGTGCTGGCAATCGGATTTGCTGTCGCATTGACCGCCTTGGAAATCGATATCACGCCAATCGTCGCTGCAATTGGTGCGACAGGCTTGGTGATTGGGCTCGCGCTCCAGGGCACGTTGAGCAACTTTGCATCCGGCCTGATGATCTTGATTAATCGACCATTTGATGTCGGCCATGTTGTCACCGCCGGAGGAATCACCGGGACGATCGACCAAATGAACTTGGTGTCGACGCGATTTCGAACGTTCGACAATCAAACGATCTACGTTCCCAATAACGAGATTTGGAACAACGTGATCACCAATATCACCGCAAACGCGAACCGCCGCGTGGATATGGAATTTGGGATCAGTTATGGCGACGACTTTGAAGAAGCGGAAGCGATCATCAAAGACATCGTCAATCAACACGAGCTTGTCTTAGAAGACCCCGAACCCGCCGTCGTCACCCATGCCCTCGCCGATTCGTCGGTCAATATCGTCTGCCGCCCCTGGGCGAAAACGAGTGACTGGTGGACCGTAAAAACAGATGTGACGCGTGCCGTCAAGAAACGCTTCGACGAGGCGGGAATTACGATTCCCTATCCTCAGCAAGACATTCATATCCACCAAGTCTTGCCAAAGCCTGCTCAGCTTGAAAGCGTCCAGCCCGAGTGAAATATCGGCGTCGATTAGACCGTCGGACCGGACTTGCATAGCTTGTCAACTTTCGAATGTCGCCATTCGCTTCGCGAGAATAGCCACCCCTGCCGCTGGTTGTGCGCAGCTGGGGTGACCGTGACAGGCATCAGTTCACCAATTTCGCGTCCATCGATATTTCGGCATTCAGCAAACGAGAGACTGGACAGCCAGCTTTCGCCTCATTGGCGCACTTGTTGAACGCCTCTTCGGTCGCGCCCGGGATCTTGGCGGACAGATCCAAATGAACTTTGGTAATCGTAGGGCCGGCATCGGTCTTTTCGAGTGTGACCGTCGCGGTCGTGTCGATGGCTTCAGCGGTCATGTCGTTCTGACCGAGGATGTTCGAGAGCGCCATCGAGAAGCATCCCGCATGTGCCGCCGCGATCAACTCCTCGGGGTTTGTTCCCTCAGCGTCTTCGAATCGCATGCTGAATTCGTACGGCGTTTCTTTCAAAGCACCGCTTTCGGTGCTGAGTTTTCCTTTGCCGTCTTTCAGACCGCCTTGCCAATGTGCTGATGCTTTGCTTTCCATGATGATTCCTTGGGTGTGGTTGGAGTAGCACTTTACCGATGCGACAACCGCCCCCGCCGTTGGACGCACTGTCACAATTTGTGCGAACGGGTATATTCCCCGTTCCATCTCGACACCCACCTTTAAACACGAACTCCGCACCACGAGGACTCGATCCAATGGCTGAATGGCTCGAACCAGGCACGAAAGCACCTGCATTCACCTTGAAAGATCACGAGGGAAATAAAGTCAAACTGAGTGACTTAAAAGGCAATCCCGTCGTGCTTTATTTCTATCCCAAAGACGACACCCCCGGATGCACCAAAGAAGCATGTGCGTTCCGCGATCGTTACGACGAAATGAAAACGCTTGGTGCCCAATTGTTTGGTGTCAGCGCTGACTCGGCCGAAAGCCATGCCGCGTTCCGGGACAAGTACGAATTACCGTTCCCGTTGCTGGTCGATGAAAAGCACACCATGATGGAAAAGTATGGTGCGTGGCGAGAGAAGAACATGTACGGCAAAAAGTCGATGGGGATTCAACGCAGCACCTACTTGATCGACGCCGACGGTAAAATCGCAAAAGTCTGGAAACGAGTCCAAGTCGACGGACATGATCAAAAAGTGATCGAAGCGTTGACCGCTCTTAACGGCTAGCTCGAATTCCGACGCGTCAATTCGCGATCGATTCTCATTTCACCTTGGCGAGACTCTCTGCCAAAGTCTGCTTTCCGGCGGCAAAACCGAGCTCGATTAGTCGTTCGGGACGCGTGAAGTCATACCAAGGATACTCGCCAACCGAAGGGCGGATAATTAAGTCCGCCATGGTCAGTGCATGGCGTCGACAGATCAATTCGCCCAGCTCTTCCATTCGAAGCATCACATCAACGGCGGTCCGGTATGTCGCTTCCTTGCGAAGGTAACTGCTGACATCGACGGCGATGGTCGAATGGCAACCGTAGGATTTTGCCATTTGAATCGGTAGCGAATCGAGCACGCCGATGTCCGTCAACAACATGTCGTCCCATTCAACAGGTGGGAAGAATCCCGGGATCGACATCGATGCCAAAATCGCCTTTCGCAAAGGGCCATTTTCAATCACCACCCGCTGGCCGCTGACAAGGTCGGCTGCGACGATTCCTAGCGGGACTTCTGTTTCGTTAACGTCGATGTCTGGAATCAGCTGTTCGATGGCATCCAGCAACAAAACGTTCGACAGCAGGTTTGGACCGGTTACGATCCGCGAGAATCGACGTCCATTGCCCATCATTCGTTCCAACCGTCGATACCAACTGGCAAACCAATTCAACGGTCCCGCGGTGTCTTCGTGATCCTTTCCACGTTTTCCCAAACGCTCGGCGAGCCGCGCGAGTGTCTCGCAGCGTCCTGAAAACGTAGGGGATTGCAACAATCCAACGACTTTGGATTCAACCCGTGAAATGTTCGTGTCAAGTGCGCACAAGCTGCCCATCAGGCTGCCGATACTGACTCCGACAATTCGCTCGACTCGAATGCCTGTCGATGTGATCGCACGCATCACGCCAAGGTGAGCGAGGCCACGGGCGCCCCCTCCCCCCAACGCTACCGCTACGCCGCTTTGCCGAAGATCGGCTTGGGCGCGCAGCGAGCGACGCAGCGATGTGTCAACAAACGTTTCCATTCCCATGATCAGCTCCCAGGAATCGCAACCGCACTAGTACGACTGAAGGATTCGTCCGGCGGTTGTACCGTCCAATTCGCTCCAGCCAGTTGAGGCGATTTGCTCGCCCAGTTTTGTCACCTGACGGAACTCGGAATCGGTAGGCAATCCGCCCGTGATGCGTCGGCGAAGTCGGCGACAAACGGCATCGGCCGCTTGGCGAGTCAGCGGATCGCTGTGCCGCGATGCGTAGAGGGCGGTCACCAATATCGTCACCGCGTCCTGTACCTGAGCTGACAAGGCAGTCATACGGCATTGACGATCTGCGAGTTTCAATTGGTAACGCCGCATCGCGTCACTGATTCTGACCCCGCAATCCGAGAGGTAGCGCTGTGCGAACCGAATATGTTTCAGCATTGATTCGTCACAATCGCGGAGAACGTCATCGTCCTCCCAGTATGCCGAGCGCACGCATTTCGCCGAGTACCAGGCTGTGTACTTCGCCATCGGGCCCCGCAACGCCCAAACATGCTTGGGGTTTGTGAAGTTCGGACGACGAACGCCGAGGTCGTGCAACGTCCTGCCGATCGGTTCGAAAAATCGTTTCCCATGATCTTTGACCAAAGACTTGAAAAACGCCATCGCCAACATCTCCCCTTCGCCTTCGTAGATGCACGGCGCGAGGAAATCATGGACGTTGTCACCAAACAAATGTCCTTGCAAGAATGAGCGGCCGCCATGTGTCTTCATGAACAGCTCAATGGCCGCTTCTTTCTGCGCTTCGCTCCCAAAGATCTTTGCGACAATACACTCCATCTCGCCACGATAACCTTCGTCGAGCAACCAAGCACACCAATCGGTTAGTGCGTCCGCCGCGACAATCAAACCCGCGAGATGTCCGATCCGGCGCCGGACCAATTCACGTCGATCGATCGCTTGTCCGTAGGTGCTACGATAAGCTGCCCAAGGCAACATTTCCGCAAGCATCCAACGCATCGCCCCGGCTGCGTTCGCACACAGCGACACCCGACCGAGGTTTAATCCGTGATAGGCAATCGTCAAACCGTCTCCTCGCGTCGGCATCAGACGATTCGCTGCCGGCACGCGAAAGTTTTTAAATACCAGACCGTTATTTTCGGCACGACGGAGCGCGAAAATCTGATAGCGATTGATGCGAAACTGTTCTGTTTCTTGTTCCGGTAGCTCAGCCACCAACACACTCGGAACACCATCGATTTTACAAACCAATCCGATCGTTCTTCCGAACGTCGCGTTGGTAATAAACAGCTTTTCGCCGTTGACCACATAGTGATCTCCGTCCAACGTCGCCGTCGTCTTTAAAGCTGTCAGGTCGCTACCGGCGCCAGGCTCAGTCAATGCAAACGCGGAAAGACGTGACCCGTCAGCGAGTCCCGGAAGAAATCGCCTTTTCTGATCTTCGTTCCCAAACGAACGCACAGGGTCAACGGCCCCAATGCATCCATGAACGGATGCCAGGCCAGCAACGGTGGGATCGATCATGGACATTCGTGTGATCATCTTTGCGAATTGTCGCATCGACGCGCCGCTACCGCCAAACTCCTTATCGACGAGCAATCCCCAGTAGCCTGCATTGGCGAGTTGTTTGAAAACAGAGTCACTTACCTTGCCGCGATCGTCAAACAAGCGGTCTGCGTCGCGTGCTTGCTGAACCACTGCCAAAGATCGATTCACGACGGCTTGGACATCATCATCGTGGGGTACCGCACCGGCGACAAATGTGTCGGTGTCGACGGTGTTTTCCCAAACCGCGCGGTGAACCGGGCTGTTGACGGTCTTGTATTGCTCGGCGAACAAGTCTTCGACTTGGTCGTCAGCCGAGTCGATCACACCCGTGCGGGACGCTTCGTCAGCGGAAGCCCCGCCAAGCCTGAGTGCGACCTCCGCAAACGATTCGCCTTCGCGAGCGTCTACTTGAGTCGGTTCACGTTCCGGCAATCCCGGCACCGCTGTTGCTGGTACCGGGTCAGGATGCGTCGATCCCGAGGAGGAAGAAATGTCCAGACTCATAGTAGTTCTCCTTGTTTCATCAACGAGGTGTCTTGGCCGTTTACAGCCCGAACGGGTTCATAGGTTTCGAACCGTTCTCCAAGCTGCAGTGCGAGTCGAGCCAAATTGGCGTTGAAGTGCGCATGACCAATTTCGTGGATGACTTGCATGGGCCCGCCAAGCTGGGGCGCAAAGCCGGTCCCGAGCACCATCCCAAGATCGATCGCCCATTCGCTTTCGACGACACCTTCGGCCAAGCAACGTGTGGCTTCGAGCAGCATTGGATAAACCAAACGACGTTGGATATCCGTCAGTCCGTCCTCAATAAAATCGATCGAAGCGGGCGGCTGAACAAAGTAGCTGACCAGCTTTCGACCTGATCGCGGTTTAGGACGCTTTCCGCCGTAGCGATAGAACCCACTGCCGGACTTGCATCCCAAATCACCACGGCCGACGAAGTCTCCCAAAATGGTCGAGATCGTCCCGGCGGCCGGCATCATCTGCTGAAGTGTTCCTGCCACGTGGAGTGCGACATCTAGACCAACTTTGTCGAGCAATCGCAGTGGCCCCATCGGCATCCCGAAAGTCCGCATTTCGTCGTCAATCGTTTTGACGTCGAAGCCTTGCTGGACCATCAAGACTGCTTCACCCAAATAGGGAAACAGGATTCGATTGACTAAGAAGCCAGGCGAGTCCTTCGTCACGATCGGCGTCTTGCCCAAAGACTTGACGAACCCGACCAATTTCGCGATCGTTGCATCACTGGTCTGATCACCGCGAATGACTTCAACCAATTCCATCCGCGACACCGGATTGAAGAAGTGCAGACCTGCGAAACGTTTCGGATAGCGGAGCACGCTTGCCATCTCAGATACCGACAAAGCCGAAGTGTTGGTGGCAATGACGGCCGACTTTCCGATCGAAGATTCGAGGTCTCGCAACACCGATTTCTTGACATCCATTCGTTCAACAATCGCTTCAATCACACAACTTGCGTCGGACAAATCCGCCATGCTTTCGCTGACCATGACGGCAGACTTCAATCGCTCCGATTGCTCGCGATCCATGCCTTTGTGTTCGGCATACTCGTTGACCAGTTGATCCACCCGATTTCGAGCGGCATCCGCAGTCATCTTGTTCGCTTCCTTGATGGTCGACGGATACCCGCGTGTTGCCGCACAGTGCGCAATGCCAGCTCCCATTACACCGCCGCCGATCACGCCTAAACGACGAATCGGGTCTTGATGAAGCAATTGAGAATGGTCGGTCACCCAAGTTTTCAATTGGCGTGATCGTTCTTTTGCAAAGAACAATCTCAGCAGATTTCGGCATGCCGGTGTGAACAACAGTTTTTTGAACTCGGCGCGTTCCGTTTCGTAGCCTCGGTCGTCGTTTTCAAACGATTCAGAGATCGCCTTGATCGCTGACGAGAGAGCCGGGAAATGCACTGCCTGTTTGGCAATCGATCGCTCGGCGATCGCAACGATTTGCTGACGAACGAATTCGTTCGCTTGAAGACGATTCTTTACGCCTCGTCCGATCGCAAAGACGCTGTGCAATTCGTCACCGTGCAGGAGATGGTTGATCACTTCCAGCAATTCGTCACGCCAACGGTCAGGCGCGATGGCCTTGTCCACCAATCCGATCGAGCTCGCCGCCTGGGCCGAAACATGCAACCCTTTCAAAATCATCTGTAGCGAATGTTTTAGACCGATCAAACGAGTCAGACGTTGGGTACCACCCCAGCCTGGGATCAGCCCCAACTTGATTTCAGGCAGTCCCAGTTTGGTGCTACTGTTGTCGCGGGCGATCCGATAATCGCAGGCGAGCGCGAGTTCCAAACCGCCGCCCAAACAGGGCCCATGGATCACTGCCAACGTCGGCACTGCGAGTTTCTCGATCCGCGCAAATAGCCTCTGTCCAGCCACCAGCAGCTGCTCTGCTTGCGACTTGTTGGAAATACTTTCGATGATCGACACGTCTGCACCGGCAAAGAAGCCACTCTCTTTGCCGCTTTTGAATACGACGAGTTTGACGTCTTTGCGAGCCTCCAGGTCGGTGATGGCAGCGTCGAGCTCGTTCATCACATCGGCATTGATGACGTTCAAGGGACGTCCAGGAACGTCAATCACGATTCGCAAGACACCTGCATCGTCGCAGTGGACATTCAATGTTTGATAAGTTTGCTTGGTCATTTTTTCAGCCCTCAAGATTAGTTTCGACCATCATCGCCACGCCCTGCCCACCGCCCACACACAGCGTCGCCAACCCACGTCTGCCTCCTGCTTCACGCAACGAACGCAACAAAGTCAGGATCAATCGTGTCCCAGTCATTCCGACCGGGTGCCCCAGCGCAATAGCGCCCCCGTGGGTATTCAATTTCTCGTTCGTAAATTCCCCTAGCGCCTGAGAGCGTCCCAATTCGTTTCGAGCAAATTCGGTCGATGTGGCTGCCCTCTGGCATGCCAATACTTGTGCCGCAAAGGCTTCGTTGATTTCGACCAAATCAAAATCCTGTAGCGTCATTCCGGTTTGATTCAGCAGTTTTGCCGTTGCATAAACCGGCCCTAGCCCCATCCGATGCGGGTCGCAACCGGCAACGCTTGACGCAGTGACAAAACCGAGTGGCTGGTCAAATCGTTTGGATGTTTCCAAATCCGTCAGCAGTAGTGCGGCTGCGCCATCGGTCAACGGGCAACTATTCCCGGCGGTCACCGTGCCGCCACGCTGGAAAATCGGCTTCAGCTTCGCGAGTTGCTCCATCGATTGTCCGTCGCGCGGTCCGTTGTCCTTTTCGAACACGGTCGAACGCAGCGGAAACGGTTCGATCTCGCCAGACAGAAAACATCGCTGACGGGCGGCGGCCGCTCGTTGGTGGCTCTGCAGAGCAAACGCATCCTGCTCCTCGCGATTGATTCCAAATTCCTTGGCAAGCAACTCTGCCGTTTCTCCCATATTCAATTGACTGACCGGATCGGTTAGTCCCAACTGCACACCGGGCACCGGCCGAAAGTGTCGTGGACGAAACTTTGCCAACGTACGTAGACGCTTCGAAAACGTCTTGCTCTTGGACAGTTGGATCCAAAGTCGAGCTGCTTCAGGACTGACCAACATTGGAATTTGTGACATCGACTCTGTCCCACCTGCGATCACCATCGTGGAGCGTCCGGACGCAAGTGCTTGCCAAGCACCAATGACCGATTCCATCCCGGAAGCACAGTTCCGGTTCACGGTGTGGGCAATCCGATCTTTTGGAATTCCTGCGGAGAGTGCGATGACACGAGCGATGTTCGCTGCATCTGGCGGTCCTGAAACATTCCCCATGATGACTTCATCAACTTGACGAAAGTTAAAATCGTCGGTCTTTGCCATCGCACGTTTGATCACAGACGTGACAACGTGGGTACCGAGTTCTACTGCTGATACGCGTTCTAACTCGGTAAACGCTTTCGCCATCGGAGTGCGGACGCCTTCGATCACCGCCAGCGGCATTTGATTACTCATGATCGTCTCCGTCTTCAAAGTATTCGGCTGATTCGTTTTGTCCTTCAGGCTGCCAACGCAACTCGCGACGGATAATCTTGCCGAGGAAATTCCGTGGCAACGGTTGCTTTCGATAGGTGAACCGACGCGGTCTCTTGTGAGCCGAAAGGTGCTCGTGGCAAAACCGATTGAGTGCTAAAAAGTCGGGCGGCGAATCGTTTTCCGTCACCACGATCGCATGCACTATCTCGCCACGTCGGTTATCTGGCAGCCCAACAACCGCTGCCTCTTTGATGCCCTTGAATTGGCAAAGGACTTCCTCCACCTCGCTTGGGTACACGTTGTATCCCGAGGTGATGATCAAATCCTTTTTCCGTCCAACGATTTCGAAGGTGCCGTCGGGATGACGCACTGCCAGGTCACCGGTGTGAAGCCAACCGTCTTGAATCGCCATGGCCGTTCCTGTCGGATCATTCCAATAGCCCAACATGACTTGAGGACCACGGACGCAAAGTTCGCCGACCATCGTGTCGTTGAGCGGCAAGCCGTCTTCGGATGCGATCTTGCATTCCGTTTCCGGAAGCGGCAGACCGATCCGTCCGTATTTGGGCGGTTCGAACAAGTGTCCAACATGGGTGACCGGCGAAGCTTCGCTCAAGCCATATCCTTCCACAACGGTCAACTCGTTAGTGTCGTGTTCACCACGGCAGCAACGAACGAACTCTTCGGCAACGGAAGCATCCAATGGTGCCCCTCCCGAAATCACCCAACGGATCGAGTCCATCGCACGGCTGGGAAACCGACGCAACCGCTCGTTCATCGCATGCAACATCGCGGGGACAGCATGGAAGACAGTCGGTCGGTATTTTTCGATCAACTGAATCGTTTTCACCGTTTGAAACCGATGGTGCAACACCAAGGTAGCTCCCATCGCTGCTCCACCCATCACTGTTGCGGACATGCCGTAGCTGTGGAAGAACGGAAGCACTCCCATCATGATCTCGCGACCAAAGGATTGGTCCGTCCACATGTATTGCTGCCACGCGTTGGCAACCATGTTTTGATGACTCAACGTCACGGCCTTGGGAGCCCCTGTGGTACCACCGGTCGGCAAGATATAGGCAGGGTCGAATTCCGGATCGATTGAGATCGGCTGCCAACTACGATCGATCTGTTCGATTTCTTCCCAAAACCATCCGACACGTTTGCCAACTCCTGAAGGCCTTTGTCGCATCCATTGGTAGCCACGTTTCAGCAAATAACCGAGCTGCTGATGGGCAGGAAGATGTTTGCGTATGGAAACAAGCAAGGTCGTACGGTTGGTGCAATCCTGTGTCTCACCACAAGCCATCAGATGCGAGAGAACATCGAGCCCGATCACAACGTTACATTTCGTTCGTTCGAGCAGCTTCTGAACTTCGCTTGCCACCATCAATGGACTGATCGCCAAGACGATTCCACCGGCACGCCAAACGGCGTTCGCGCTAATGATGTACTCCGGGACGTTCGGCAACAGCAATCCGACACGATCCCCCGGGCGAACGCCCAACCGTTGCAACATCGCGGCAGCGCGAATCGTGTCTGCATTCAGTTCCGAATACGTCCAACGTTCATCGCCGTAGATCAAAGCCGTTCGGCGCGGCAACTGTTCGGCAGCATGCTGCAGCAAGCCGAACGCCGGAAGGTGCCGATAGTCTTTGATGCCGGATGCGAGTCTCACCTCGCCAGCCGACGGAGAGCCCAGCTGTTGGGGTCGTAAGGAGAATGTGCCGCGATCCGATTCTATGTTTGGATTGGCACCCGCTTGACTGGCAAATCGCCACCATCGCGGACCACGATTGCCTGAGGGCAGGTCTTCGGCTGGCTGTACCATCACCGGTTCCCAAGCAGAAAACGAACGCCGTCCGTGAACCGAAGTTTGCGGTATCGACCGGGAGGCCGAGACGACCGCTCCGTACGTCAACTGAATCGATCGTGCAGAGATGGGAACTCGTATGGATCCAACCGCCGCATCGACAACTCAGGTCGAACGTCATGGCTCGTCGGAAAGAGAGCTTCGTTTCGCCTGCGTCCAAGCAGGTCCAACCGGGATCACGCCAAATACGAAGCTCGTCGTCGAGTGATATTTGGGTGCGAGGTGACGCCAAGCGACGCTTTCGCACCCTTCACATCCGTGCAACATTCGCGGACAACACCGAGCCGATCCTGCCAGCGACTTGTTGCAGTGAATAATACCCCTGCGGCCCCACAAGGCAAGTGCATTGCCCCTTAAATGCGAATAAAGAAACTTAAACCCCCGCTACAGGCATATCCTGGATCAGTCTGTCGCTGATCCGTAGCACGGAAAGTCTTACTTTGCACCAATTTCAAGCGAGGTCTGAGCGTCCGTTGCCCCTCAACGTCAAAGCAACAACCGCCTCCAACGTCTTCTGACTAAAGCCACCTTCGGTCGGTGTCGATAGCTCCGAAAAACGTGTGTGGGAACGCCACAATCGTTCGCGCCTATTAGGATCACTTTGGAGAGCATCGATGGAGAACAAAACGATCGCCATCATGCAGCCATACTTCTTACCGTATATCGGATACTTTCATCTGGTTTGCTCGGCGGACGTTTTTGTCATCTACGACAATTTGAAGTACACCAAACGTGGTTGGATCAATCGCAACCGGTTCCTTGAACATGGTTCGGACGCGGTGTTTTCGATTCCGCTTCGCAAAGCATCCGATTCACTGAACATCGACCAGCGTGAATTGGCAGACTCCTTCGACCGAGAAAAACTGCTCCGCCGCGTATCAAGTGCTTACGCAAAGGCACCGCACTTTGATTCGGCGATGGCCCTTTTCGAATCTGCCGTGCGGTACGATGCCGCCAATCTGTTCTCGTTTTTGCATCACTCGCTACAGTTGGTACTTGATCACCTAAAAATTGCTCGAACGATTTTGCGTTCGTCGGAGATCCAAATCGATCATCAACTGTCTGGCCAAGAGAAAGTCATTGCGATCTGCCAAGCACAACAGGCGACAACGTATATCAACGCGATCGGCGGTTTGTCGCTTTACGACGAACCGAGCTTTGCCAACGCTGGACTCGACTTGCGATTCATCGAGTCTCACCCGCGTCCGTACACGCAATTTGACAACGAGTTCGTCCCTTGGCTCTCAATCATCGACCTCCTGATGTTCAATTCGATCGAGACTGTACGCGATGATGCGTTGCGTGGATATTCGTTGATCTCGAGACCGGTGACTGTTGCGTGAGATCCACCCCTTACAAGTGGAATAAACTCGGCGTGGTCTTTGACCCGACCACTACGTCGATTGAACAAGCGCAGTGGATTGCGGAGTTCGCGCAGGCGCCCAGCGCGATCGTTCACGACGGTTTCGTCAGAATTTATTTCTCGTGCCGTCCGGCGCCGGACGCAAATGGTCAATACACCAGCCACTGCGCATTCCTGGATGTTGACCGCAACGATTTGACTCGCGTCATTCGAGTCAGCGACGGGCCGATCATGCCCTTGGGAGATCTCGGTACGTTTGACCAATTCGGCACGTACCCAATGTCCGTGATACGAGATCACGAAGGCTATCGCGCCTACTATGCCGGATGGACACGCTGCGAGTCGGTACCGTTTAACACAGCCATTGGAGTTGCCAAAAGCAATGACGGCGGTGAGTCATTTCAGAAACTTGGCCCAGGCCCGGTGATTTCGTACTCCCTTGATGAACCGTTTGTGATGAGCGGTCCAAAAATCCGTCGGTACCGAGATCAGTGGTTTCTCTACTACATCGCCGGCCGTAAATGGATATTGGATGGCGACCGTGCCGAACCCGTCTACAAAATTCGCCTGGCGGTTTCCGATGACGGATTCAATTGGTCCAAGGTTGGAAAAGACTTGATTGAAAGCCGAATCGAAGAAGACGAAGCTCAGGCCAGTCCTGACGTAACGTTTGACGGCGAACGATTCCACATGTTCTTTTGCTACCGACACAGTCGCGATTACCGCGGCAAATCTGGTGGCTATCGAATCGGTTATGCCTCATCGGACAACGGCGTCGACTGGGTTCGCGACGATGACCGCGCCGGCATCACGATTTCCGATTCTGGCTGGGATAGCGAGATGGTTAGCTATCCACATGTCTTGCTGCTCGATGGGGAAACGTATCTGTTTTACTTGGGAAACCAAGTCGGCAAACACGGTTTTGGAGTCGCACGCCTGGAGGGCTCGCTTTGAACAAGGCTGCGCCACGGTGGAGAAAACTCGGAAAGCTATTCGACCCGCGCGATCACAAGTTGCCGCTAGGTTGTCAGGAATTTGCACAATCACCGCAAGTCCTGATCAACAATGATGCGGTTCGCATCTATTTTTCAACACGATCGGTGGATCAAGATTCTGGCAAATTCTTGAGCCAAGTCTGCTATGTAGACTTTGACGCCAATTTTCAAACGATCCAACATGTCAGCAACCAAGCCGTCCTGCCGCTTGGCGAACTTGGCTGCTTTGATGAACACGGGATCTTTCCGCTGAACGTCGTCCGAGTTGGCGATCGGGTGTACGGATACACGTGCGGGTGGAGTCGCAGGCACGCGGTCAGTGTCGAAACGGGAATCGGACTGGCGATCAGCCATGACGATGGAGCGACTTTTACTCGGCTGGGGCCTGGTCCAGTGCTGTCATCCAGTTTGCACGAACCCTGCCTCGTTGGCGATGGCTTCGTCAAGTTCTTCGCAGGCCGTTTCCATATGTGGTACATCTATGGGCGACCATGGAAACAGTTTGCCAATTCATCCGAAGCAGAACGAATCTATAAAATCGCGCACGCCACATCTGATGATGGCGTCCAATGGACACGTAGTGCGATTGAATCTTTGATTGACGATTCGATAGGCGACGATGAATGCCAAGCATTGCCAACGGTCATTGAAAACGATGGCCGGTATCACATGTATTTCTGCTATCGATATGCGAGCGACTTTCGCACCAATCCCGATCGCGGCTACCGACTGGGATATGCCTACTCGGACGATCTCGCAAGCTGGACTCGCGACGATGCCAATGTCGGCATCCACCGCTCGACAGATCCGACGGACTGGGATCATGAGATGATGTGCTATCCGCACGTCTTTCGCTTTCAAGACAAACTTTACTTGCTGTACAACGGAAACGCATTTGGGCGTCACGGCTTTGGTCTCGCCGTTGCCGAATAGGAATCGCGATGCAAGACAGCCCCCCAGCGATCCGATACCAACTTGGCACTGCCAGTGAAGCAGAGATCTACGAACACCTTCGCTGCTGCTCCGTTCACTTTGTACCGCCGCTCGAAACACGAGTTGATCTTCAATCCTATGCGGCAAAACTTGCTTCTCTAGCAAAATTAGTGGAAGCTTGGTACGCCAGCGAGCTCGTAGGTCTGGTCGCCGCTTATTATCCGACGAAAGAGTCTGGTCGTCAGGTTTTCATTACGAATGTCAGCGTTAAGGCGGACTATCGAGGCCTCGGCATTGCGAAACACCTATTGGGTAACTTAAGCGACAATGCGAAACGTTTTGGACATCGCCAAATCGCTCTCAACGTATCCACAGACAACATTCCGGCACTTCAGCTTTATCGCAGTCTTGGTTATCGCATCACGGCCGAGCACGATGACGAATTGACGATGCAATTTGACTTGGGAGAGACCAATGACGATTAGCCCCGCACCACGTGACTACGACGCCGAACTACGTGACAACAGTGAACGCAAATATGCGTACAATTTTGATCTGGACGTGATCCACCCGATGATGGTGCGTTCCTTTGCACCGTTTTTCCAAACCGGGAACTGTTTGGAGCTTGGCAGCTACAAGGGCGACTTTACGAAGCGTCTTCTGCAGCATTTCGAAACGGTCACATGCATCGAGGCGTCCGGCGATGCCGTTGCGGCCCTAAAATCAGAACTCGGTGAACGTGTCGAATGCGTCCAAGCATTGTTCGAAGATGTCACCCTAGACCGTCAATTCGACAACATCGTGCTGACTCATGTCCTGGAACACCTGGACGACCCGGTGGGGGTCCTTCGTCGCATCAACGACGAGTGGCTTTCCGAAGGTGGTCTTTTTTTTCTGGCTTGCCCGAACGCCAATGCACCTTCGCGACAGATCGCCGTGAAGATGGGTTTGATCACGCACAATGCGGCTGTCACCGAAGCCGAGCGAAAACACGGACACCGCATCACGTACTCATTGGACACGCTGGAACGTGACGCACGCGCCGCCGGACTGAATGTGATCTATCGAAGCGGGGTATTTTTTAAAGCGCTCGCAAACTTTCAGTGGGACCGATTACTCAACACCGACATTATCTCCGACGAGTACCTCGAAGGCTGCTATCAACTCGGCCAGCTTTACCCGGATCTATGTTCCAGCATCTATTTGGTGTGCGAACGAAGCTAGTTGAATCACCCCGGCAACCTGTCCGAAAACCCTCACGCTGATCCGAACACTCGACCGTCAAAACGGCTTTTAACGTCTAGCGCGATTCGCGTCGGTACCGAAAACAGTAGGTACCAGTGAATTCAGATAGAAAACGCGCGACGCACGAGCCGGAATGTCTACCATCCAACCGTCATCTCGAAGCGATCGTCAACTTGATCGCCAACGAATGCTGCATGTGGGCGCCCCGAATGTTGGCGACCGAAAACGCTTCAATCAACTTGTTGACGAGATCTTTGAACGCCGTTGGTTTACGAACAATGGATGTGTGGTCCAAGAGCTCGAAAGCCAACTGAAGGACTACCTTGGCGTCAAACACTGTATCGCCGTTTGTAACGCGACTGTCGGATTGCAACTCGCCTGCCATGCTTTGGACCTGTCCGGCCAGGTCATCGTGCCATCGTTTACCTTCGCGGCGACACCTCACGCTGCTCAGTGGGAAGGGTTAACCCCGATCTTTGCAGATATCGATCCGAAGACACACTCGATTTCGCCGGAAAGTATTTCTGAGAAGATCACCGCCGAAACCAGTGCGATCATGGGCGTACATGTTTGGGGAATCCCCTGTGACACCGAAGCGATTGCGCAAATTGCCTCGGACCATAAACTGGCAGTGATCTACGACGCCGCTCATGCCTTTGGAAGTTGTCATCAAGGCAAGATGATTGGCAATTTTGGAAATTGCGAAGTGTTTAGTTTTCATGCGACGAAGTTCTTCAATACCTTTGAAGGCGGTGCGATCGCAACAAACGACGACGAATTGGCGGAGCGATTGCAGCTGATGCGGAACTTCGGATTCGCCGGAATGGACGAAGTAATTCATCTCGGCACAAACGCAAAGATGCCCGAAATCTGTGCGGCGATGGGGCTTTCGCTGTTGCCAATGCTTGACGAAATTCAATCCGCCAATCGCTACAAGCACTCACTCTATCAAGCGCACCTCGAAACAGTCGACGGAATCCGCTTCTTGACGTACGACCACGTCGAAAAGACGAATTGGCAGTACGTTGTCATCGAAATCGACGCACAACGGCGGGGCGAAACGCGCGATCAAGTGATGCAACGACTGCATGAAAACAACGTTCGCGCTCGTCGCTACTTTTTCCCCGGCTGCCATCGGATGGAACCGTACCGGTCGCAGCCATTCAATCAAGACTTGGTCCTTCCGCACACGGAAACGGCTTGCCAGCAGGTGATTTGTCTACCGACAGGAAGCGACATTGATGAGCAGGATATTGAACGGGTCTGCAACATCATTCGGCAGTACTAACGCAGGCGTGAGGACTTGATCGACACGGTTCCATAAAGACCGATGCCTCAACGAAAAGGCCACCGCTGTTTGAGCGGTGGCCTTTCGTATTTCTCGCAATTTGATCGTTCGATCAGGCGATTGACTGGAACGAATCGGAATCGGGCATGGCGGGAATTTGGCCATTTCGCTCCATCTCGTTCACTTGCTCGGCAACTTGGGCGAAGCTATCGCGGACTTGATTCAAGATCGTCTTGCATGAATCGAATCGACGCTCTTCGAACGTGAACAGCACAAAGTCAAGCAAGCGGGCAATGTTGTATGCGACTTCGTCTTCGTCTGTTTTCAGTCCCGAAAGCAGCGCGACAAACACTTTGCGCGCCTGAATCTCGTGTTTGGTAAACAGAGCTTGGTCGCCAGTTTCGTGTGCGATTTCGCAGGCCTCGACCGCAGCAAGCGCTTTGTCATAAAGCATCAGAAGCATGTCCACGCGAGTCCACCCGCTGCTAATGCTCTTCTTTTGGTATTGTGCTACGTGTTGCATCGAATAGCCCCCATTCGTTTTGGTTACTTGTTGCCGCCAGTCTTCAGCGAACTCAGGTTGGTGAGTTGCGAGGAGATAAAGTTACCGGTCGTTTGAAGCTCGTTGATCACGCTTTCGAGCGCGGCGAATTCTTCGAGCAAGTATTGTCGTTTCGTTTCCGTCAACTCCTCGACTTGTTCAATCGACTTATCGATTGATTCGATCCGAGATTCGAAACTATCGTTTACCGTTTTCAGCAAACCCGATTCGGAGTCCATGACTTCGCGAATATAGTCGTTCAGCTGTCCGGTAATACCTTCGGTGACGGAGAGTTCCCCTTCAGCACCAGCGACAACATCGGCAGGTCCAAGCGTGATTTCGACACGCAAGTCGGCGGTGTTCTCGTTTTTGGGATCACCGGTGAGGATACGTCCTGTTCCGCTGGCAATTTCCTCTACGCCATTAACGATAAACTTCCCGGCAACGTTGACGCCGTTGTCGATTTCGGTTCCGTCAAATCCGAGAGCTGTTGCGGCAGTCCCAGTGAAACCCTCGATCTTTGCCGCCGATCCGTACGCTTCCGTTTGGATCACGAAGTGCCCATCGCCATCAACGCTCACACTGACGTCGTGAACGCCAAGTTTGCTCGATTTGTTAATGACCTTTTCGAGTTGCGACGCCAGTTCTTGGGTCGTGTACGTTCCTTCGCTTAGCGAAAGCGTCTCACTGGTGATGCCATCGACTGAGATTTGAAACTCTTTGTTCGACGAATCGATGACAGTCGATGCGGCGGCGGCATTGGTTGCAGTCACCAATGCACGCTCGGCTGCTTGCGTCACATCGACTTTGTACGGAATATTGTTCGTTGGCTTGGTACGGACGGTACCGCCTAGGTATCGAATCCCAGAACTGTCCGAAGTACCATTGAGCCCGAACAGTTTTCGCACACTTTCGGGATCGACTCCTTCTAATTCGCCCTTCAACGCAGAAGTCAGCTTTGTATCGTCAACGCTCAACTTGCCACGGGCGTCAATGTCGATCCCAATTTGGCTCAGTCGCGAGAGATCCGAACCGGGAACCGTGCCTGACACGATCGACAAAAGTTGGTTTTTGATCGTGCTAACAGAACGGTCACCAAGCAGCGGACTCGCTTCTTGAGTGTCGGGGTTGTAACGCGTTTGCTCGGTAATGAAGTCGATGATCGAATTGAAGTCTTCGACGAAATCGGTCACTGCTTCTTTGGCAGTTTCAACGTCTTCTTCCACGCCGATCGTAATCACGCTTCCCGGATCTGCTTTCTTCAGTTCCAGCGTGACATCTTCGATCAACCCGTCGACCGTATTCGAATCATACTGAGCCTGGATGGCACCTAGCCCCGAACCGAGCGTGATGATCGCGTTGAGAGGCGGTTGAACGGCAGGCCCGGTAAAGTCCGGCAGGATGCCTTCCAATGGATCCAAGTTGTTGGTCACGTTGATGACGTTTTCGGCACCAGTATGCTGAGACGTCAGCAAGATTCGGTGCGAATTGCTGGCTTGATCAAAGACCACACTCGCACTGATATCGTCGACCTGCTCGTTGATCGTATTGACGAATCCTTGCAGCGTGTTGTTGCTGCTGTCGATCGTGATCGTCTGCGCAGCATTGTTGCCGACTTTAAAACTGATTTCGCCGGTGCCGATTTGATCGCTGGTCGAGGAAAAGCCCTGCGATGCGATCTGATGGGCGGTCGCCAATTGATCGACGCTCAGTTGGTAATTGGTCGCGATCGCGCCGCTGCCGGCTGTCGCTGTCACAACGTCCTTGTTTGTGGTGGTTGTGTTTCGCGCATCAAACACCGAAGCGGTTGCGCGATTCAATCGTCCGAGCGACGATTGAAGCGTCAGGAGCTGAGCCTCGACACCCTTGAAGGAGGTCTGCTTGGTGGCGACTTCAGCCTTTCGCGAATTGAAAGTATCAATTTGGCGCTGCTGGAAAGCCAAGAGGCTGTCAATGATGCTGGTCGTATCGAAGCCTGATACGAGCCCGTCGATACTAAACATTTTAGTTGCCCTACCACTGGAATATGCCTATCTCTCGTCGTCCACACCTCGCCATTGAAGACTCTACGACTTTTGCTTCGACGGCGTCTAACCGATCACAACTTAAAGTCGGTAATCCGTCACCTGACTTTCACGTCATCCCTTCAATCTATGAGGTAGCACGATGACTTAGGCAAAATGACCCGGTATCGTCGATACCGATTCTTCGGGGCAAGCATCGAAATCATTCCGGTTGCTTCGCATGGGCTTTTTCAATCAAGCCGATGCGAAGAAAACGACGACTGCGGACGCCTCGAAAAGTCCCTCAGCCAAGATGCTTCGATCACGACCGTTAGGGGAGGCGAGCGTGCTGCTCGCCTCCCCCCGGTCTGATCACAATCGCAAGCGTTACTGCAGCAAGGACAGAATCGATTGCGTGGTTTGGTTGGCACTCGACAGTACCGAAGTACCGGCTTGGACCAAGATCTGGTTGTTGGTGAACTTCGAGATTTCCTCGGCGAAGTCGGTGTCACGGATGACCGATTCGGCGTTCACGGTGTTTTCCAGAGTCGAACGCATGTTGTTGCCGATCGATTCCAGCGTGTTGGCTTGGAATGCACCCAAGTCACCACGAATGTTGGAAAGTTCGTCAATCGCCGCGTCAATCACTTTCAATGCGTCTTGAGCGTTATCGAACGAGGTGACGTCGACTTCGTTCAAGCTATTGAACTTCGTGCCGGTTACCGCGACACCCAACGAATCGGCTTTGATGCTTTGAATAGCGATCTTGGCAGTTTGGTTTTGGTTCGCACCGATCTGGAAGACCAGAGAGTTGTTCTGGACAGAAATATTGCCCTGAGCACCGTTCACCGACAGGGCGGCGTTCGTCGTGTCAGCGGCAAGGCGAATCACAGCGCCCGTCGAAGCACCAGAAACGCTCGTCAGCGTGTTGCCTTTACCTGAAGCCGCAACACCGTCGATCGTACCTTGAATGTTGAGACCAGTGTCGGTCAACAAGGTGGTGCCGAAACCGGAGGAGCTGGTGGCTGCGGCTTTGTCCGAAACAACTTCGATTTCTGCGTCGGCGCCGAACTCTTTCGAGTACAGGCGAGTTCCGCCCGAACGGTTCTCAGCGACAACGCCGGTCTGGTCGGTAAACTCGTTGATACGAGCGATCACGCCCGTTTGGCTCAACCCAGCATTCAATTTGATGCTAACACCGTTGACCGTCAGGACTTCGTCGGCCGCCAAAGCGGTCGTTTGTGACGTACCACCGGTGATGTTTGCACGCTCGCCAGCCGTGGTCACTGCAACAGCGTAGGTGCCGCCGCTAGTGTCGCCGGTACCCTTCAGGAAGGTCACGGTCGCTGGGACCGACGCAGTGCCTGTTACGCCAGCCGATCCGTCCAGCAGCGATTTCTCGCCGAACTGGGTGTTAGACGAGATACGGTTGATCGTATCCAGGGCGTTATCGATTTCGGCTTGGTTGGCAGCGAACGCGTCAGCGTCGTTGACACCCGAGTTAGCCGAATCCAAAGCCAACGAACGGACTTTGATCAGGATGCTGTTGATTTCGTTCAATGCACCTTCGGCGGTTTGAACGACGGAAACAGCTTTTTCGGTGTTGGCAATCGCGGTTTTCAGACCAGCAATTTGAGCTCGCTGTTTTTCCGAAATAACCAACGCAGCAGGGCCGTCAGCACCGCGGTTGACTTTGAAGCCGGTCGACAATCGCTCGATCGACTTGTTCAAAGCGCTGCTCGAACGGTTGAGGTTGTTGCGGGCGTTCAGTGCACCGACATTGTTTTGTATAGTTAAGGTCATCTCTTGCTAACTCAGGATTAGGGGATCAACGGAACTTCCATGTCAATCAGTGCATCCGTGGCGCCTCGGGCGAAAAACTGGAGATCACACGAGCACTACAAGTCGAGAATTGACCTGGCCGTACTGACGGCTGCCTCTCGGGTCAGGTATTCACCGCTTTGTAGTTTCAGTTTGACATCCTCTACCACGGACTCTCGCACATCAGCTGCTTGTTCGAGGACCTGTGACAGTTCGCGAATGGAATCCAATTGAATTGAATCCGCCGATGTCGAAACACTGGCGGCAGACTCTTCGGCCCGCGATGCCGATTGTCCGCTTGGACCTTTAGGATCGAGCCGCTTAATATCAGACGGCAACGAATTACCAGTTGGGTTGATTCTCATTTGGATTTCTCCGCAGGTGAGTGACTGCAAGTGGTTGTCGAGAGGTCCAGTACCAACTTGCGTACAAAATCTTCAAGCCGTAAAGCTTTTTAAGTCGATACACCGGTAGCGATTACAGGGACCAGGAAAGATATTCCGATTACAACGGTCCCGAAGTAAATACAGAGTTCGTTGACTGTGAAACGAACCATCCAAAAACGGGGCTTTTACTGGTGTTTCGAGCGGAAATCGTCTGGATTACCGTGTTTCTCGCGGTCGGTGCGATCGGCGGGCTGGTCTACAATTGGCCTGATCCGGCCGCTGATTCCGTTGCCGAAAATGAGATCGTGGCGACCGAAGTAGGCGACTCGCCCGCTCTCGATGAGGACGAAATCGACGAAACATGGCCCTTCGAAGACGAAGTGAGGGAGAACCCTCAACCCGAAACCGCAGAAGAAACACCGCTTCCCACCGACACCCCAACCGCACCGGTCGAGGATGTCTGGAGCGAGATCAGCCCTCCCATGAAACGCACCCAATCGGTCGATTGGAACATCGTTGAACTGGGCGACCGTCTGCTTCTCGGTGGCAACTACACCGGTGCGATCAAGCACTACGAAAAACTGTGGAAGACTTCGAACGTCCCCACCGACAACGCGGTGCTGATGCGACTGGCTCTCGCTTCCGAACTCGCCGAATTGCATGACGATGCGATCAAGCATTACCGCAGCGCGATTCGAGTCTCCGAGAAAGGCTCTGTTGCACAAGCGAACTGTCTTTTAGGAATCGCACGCGTTTGGGAGAACCGAGGCCAATTCGAAGACTCCTGCTCACTACTGAGCGAACTGTTCTTGCTCTATGGCGGCGAGCAATATCCAAAGCTGCTCCGCGGACAACTCGTTTCCCAACTGTCGGACTGCTTGCAAAAGCGATTGCTGTCCAGCGAAGTTGTCATCGAAGCACTTCAAAAAGAGCCGATGGAATACTTCTGGCCATCGTTGGTCGTCGACAACATCCTGACCTTGATCGACTGGGAGACCCCGGCAGAAGGAATGTCGGTCGAACCAAGCCAATTGAAAGTGTTACAGGCTCCTCGCCCTGATGCGACGCTGATCTTGATTGCCGCAAACGTGCGTGGACTCAGTGTTCTCGGTTTGCTTAGCGAACTGGAACGCGGTTCAGAATTGCGTTTCACATTGACCGAACGTGCGAAGTCTGACTTGGTCGGACGTATGTGCAACATTCAAACGACCGCGATGCCGCTCTCTTTTGTGCTCGACAGCGTCCTTGAACCCGTCGTATTGTCATGGAGCCAAGGAACCTCCGAGGTCAACATCATGCACCGCGATGAACTGTCACCGCGAGACATCGCCTCGTATGACTTGGCCCGTGTGCAGCGAATGCTGCGACAGGTAAAGCTGGAAGAAGCAGAAGGCCCTCGCCGTACCGCGGCAATGATGAACGAAGGCAACAACTCGCGTTTGTCAGGCGGCTGGGACGAAGCCCGTGAAAGCTACAAGATGGCTCGCGAGCAAACTCCGACCAACGAGTTAAGTGCGAAGCTGTATTTCAACGAAGCTTCGCTGCAATTGGCGGACGGCGAGAAGCTTGACGCACTAAACGCTTGCTACATGGCATTGGACCAAACCTTGACCGCATCGCTGCAAGGTGATGTCTATGCAATGATCGCCAAATTGGAACTGGAACTCGGGCAGGCCGAAAAAGCAATCACGGCCGGATCACGTGGCCTGCGCCGCGCTCAAGACCCTGAAGTCCTCAGTCGATGTGCGATGACGCTTTCCAAAGCCTATTTGCTGAACGACGATCCAGATTCGGCGAATCAAGTGCTGTTCGACCAATCCCAAGCGATCATCGGAGATTCGCAACGCCGGCTGGCGAGCGTCTTTTCGAGCTTCGCTCGCTACCAGCGGAACCCGTCGCGTGGTGGTCTGCAAGACGAGGGGCAACGATTGGTCATGGCCCTTGCGATGATGAAACCCGATGACCCCAAAGGTTTTGCAGACGCATTGATCGTGTCGCAAGCCTACGCGCTGGTCGGCATCAAAACCAAAGCGATCGAAAGCCTGAAACAAGCACTCGCGACGGCACCAGCCGGTTTCTGGTCCGAACGGATTCGCCTGGAACTTGCGAAGGCGTACTACGAGGCAGAAAAGCTGCAAGAAGCGGACGAAACGATCGCGGGATTCGGACAGGTGACCCTCGGAATGCTTCCACAGGTGCTGTTGCTGCATGCAAATGTCAAATTTGATGCTCAGCAACTGGATCAATGTGAAGCGATCTGTCGCCGCATCGTAAGCTTGGATGTTGACCAATCCATTCAAGCCGAGGCGCTCAACAAGTTGGGCATGGTTCTTAATGAAAAAGGCCAACACTATGCCGCAACCCTGTGTTTTGCCGGGTTGCTCCCCGAACCGATCAAAGCGAACTCTGACTCTGAACCTCAGGGAGTTGCCACACCATGACCCAAATCCCTCAAAACAAGACCGCGTCCAGAAACTTTGCCAGTCGGTATCTGATCACAGGTACCTTCGCGGCAGCAACCGCCTTTGCCAGTCTATTGACGCCAACGAGCGCTGCTTTGGCTCAATCCGTTGACGACGGCAGCGATCCACTGGCCGAATTGTCCGCGCCCCAGATCGAGCCCGCTCCGCAAGCCACACCACAGACCACGCCGGCGTCGACCGAAAACGACCTGCAGAGTCGGCTGAAAAACCTGGTGAATGCAACCGAACGCCTGCAGCGGATGCGGCAACTTCAAGCCGCAGAATCGCGTGAATCGGCTGGCAGTGATGCGTTGAGCCAGCCTTCGATGTCAACTAGTGCAGGGACGCTATCTCCAACCACGGGCGCTGTTCTGGACGGAGTCGCTGGGTTGCGTCCTGACCCAGCGTTAGAACTGAAAGAGATCCGTGATCGGATCCGAGTCCTCCAGAAGCTTCGTCGCGATGAAAAGATGGCCGGGGCTGGTGGGCCATCGCCGCTGGACCATAAGATGCAACCGACACCGCCAACCGAATCGGTTGCCCCGATGACGCCGGAAGTTCACCCCGGTGTCGACCAATCGTTGACTGCTGCCGAGCAATCCACAACTCCGCAGCCAGAAGAGATGACTGCGTCGGTCATCGGTACGCCAAATATCAGCGCCGAACAATTGCTGCCTCAACCTGTCAATACGCTCGCCCTTGGCGAAAGCCTGTACCGAACCGGGAACTATGTCGCCGCTTTGCGTGCATTGAAAGAAGTCAAAACAGAAGGTCTTCCTCAATCAGACCGGATGTGGCTTGAACTGCTGACGGCGTTATGCGAACAGAAATCCCAAGCGTTTGAAAGTTCAATCGGAACGCTACGCGACATTGCCAACGACAAGTCCACGGACTATCCCGTGCAAGCCGCGAAGTGGTACCTCAAGTATGCCGAGGCAGAACAAAAACGCGTGGAAACGATGGAACAATTGTCTGGTGAAATCGAAATGATTGTCGAGAGGGTTGAAAAGAATGTCGGACCTCAATGAAACGCTGCTGTTCAATTACACCAGCGAGCTGAAAAGCCACTACGAAAAACTGAACGCGATCATCGACGAGCATGCGAACGATTCGCACGGGGCTATCGAACCGATTCGCGAACAGATGGCGCTGGTCAAACAGACCGAAGAAAAGCTTCGACCGATTCGAGAAACATACCTTGGCGAGTCGCGTGAATTGTCAGGGCAACTTCAGGCAATCACCGACGAAACCATCGACCTTGTCAAATCTTTGATGCCGAAACTGGCTCAACTTGAGAAGGTCTCCGTCGATTCGCTTCGACGTCTTTTCCCACGGATTCAAGGAAGCGTGCGTGGGATCCAAATGCAAAATGCCTATCGCACGAACAATCACAGTTAACAGCTTGTGATGGTGCATTCCGCACTTGCAACCGCACGGGTGTTTCGACACCGTCACTAAACGATTTATCTGCATCCTTGGGGCAAATGGGGATGATCATCACTCAATCGACGAAGGTCGAGAAGCTCATTCAATTCGCAAAGCGGGCTGCGCGATCGACGGCGCCCGTCTTGCTGACGGGTGAAAGTGGAACGGGCAAAGAACTTTTCGCACAGCTGATTCATCAATCCAGCCCGCGTTCCGAGCATCCATTCGTGCCGGTGAACTGTGCCGCTATCGCTGAGAATCTATTCGAAAGCGAATTGTTCGGACACGAGAAAGGTGCATTCTCGGGAGCGATCATGACCCGTGAAGGACGGTTTGAAGTCGCACGAGGCGGAACGTTGTTCCTGGATGAGGTCGGTGAAATACCGCTGCCCCTGCAATCCAAGCTCTTACGTGTCTTGGAATCCAAGACGTTCGAACGTGTCGGCAGTAGCCAAACACTTGAACATGATGTTCGTATTGTCGCGGCGACCAACCGAGATCTAAAACTCGCGGTTGAAGAAGGCGAATTTCGGCTCGATCTTCTGCACCGAATCAACGTCTTGAACATCGAAATTCCGCCGCTACGAAAACGGATTTCGGATATCCCTCTGCTTGCGATGCATTTTCTGGATCTGTTCCGATCAGAAAATCAAATTCGGATCGAAGGCTTCGATTCGACTGCAATGAAGACACTCGCCAAACATGATTGGCCAGGTAATATCCGCGAATTGCGCAACGTCATTCACCGCGCCTGCGTACTCACCGACCAGCCACGCATTACTGCCGAGTACCTCGGGCTTGAGTCGTCGGCTGTGGAACAACCTGTCGAGGGAAAGACTCCACCGCAGGAGCCAAACCTGCCCAGCCAGTGGCTTCACATGAACCTCGAAGAGGTCGAACGCAAGATAATCACCGCTGCGATCGAAGCATTTGGAAACCGTCAAGTCGTCGCCGACAAGCTTGGCATCTCTCCCCGCACTTTGACCAACAAAATCCGCCGTTATCGCGAAGCAGACAGTGAGCCGGAAGCCGCCTAAAAGCCACTCAAGGATGGCGTCTCCGCAGGACGCTAGACGGCAATAGTTGCTTCGCTTGCAAAGCAATTCTTTCCGACCGCAGACTTTAACTTTTCTTTAAAAGTCCGTTTGTCATAGATGCAAAAATCGTCCGGCTGATTCTCAGCAAAATTGCCGGTTGGAAACGATTGGCACACTGTTTGCCTAGGTTTGAAATCACACGTTTTGTTCGGAACGCGTTCTTTCAAATCACACGATGCCAAACCCTTTCAATCTCCTGCTGAACCTCTCAGCAGGCGCTGGTTATTCGACCGGCAAATCAGCGGATGGTACTGACCAACTCTCCGGTCTCCCTGATGGTGCCACTGAATCTTTTGAATCAATCTTTGCGCAAGCTTCTGCAGAAGTAACTTCAGCTGCAATCTCGTCACAGGAATTGCTCGCGTCGGCTTCGGTTGATGTCGAATCGCTGCAGCAGTTGGTTAACTCCGCTGGAAGTTCAGAATTTCCAAGTAAGCCTGGCGCCAAAGCGATCCTCGATTCGGAAAACGTGGCATCAACAACCGAACTGCAAATTGATGCGAGCATGAACGAAGACGGCATGCTGTCCGTTGCCGAGCTCGTCGTTGCAAATGTTCCTCATTCGGCCCCGTCGAATGGAGCGGACGTCAGCACCCCAGTCTTCTTCGCCAATCAAATCACGACGGCTAGTGTTGCCGAAGTAGCAACCGGAACCCCTCAAGACGTTATGTCGTCTTCAGCTGAGGGAGAACTCACCAACGCGGTTGGGCAGACGGTCAACGAATCCGGTGTCTCAAATGAATTCGCATTGGCCGGAATGGAAGAACCGGAAGAGCCAACAGCGACGCTAGATGACCTCAAGCCGCTGAGTATGAATTCGAATAAATCCGGCGAGACACCAACCGATTCCGGCACGGAAACGCCTGAAGCAACGACGATTCCATCTGCCGAATCGTCCAACCCCCGTGCGACGACCGCTGATATTGCGACCAAGGTCGAAACATCGCAACAGGGTCGTAGTGATGCCGGTTCAGCGCGAGCGTCATCTGACGCCACGCCACCGACATCAGCTAATCTGGACGATCGATCATTGCCAGAAGCATCTACCATCGAAGCGACACCCAACCAGAATCCAGAGGAAGGGGTGGTTCAGCAAACCGTCGGGACTTCGGTCACAAGTTCACCGACAAATCCAGATGACTTCCAAAGCAGCTTAGTTGCGGACTCTATCGCCGCAGAGACGCATCACGAGGAACTATCATCCTCCGCCGCGAAAGACGCTGCACAGAACGATGAAGCGGTTTCAGAAGCGATTGCAAAGTCTGTTGTTGATTCCAATGCCGCGACAAAAGAATCAATCGATCTAGCGACGGACGATGCGGCAAACAGCAATGTGCAGACAATCAGCGCCGCGGCAGCCAACGAAGAAGCGGACAAGTACAAACGCAACTTTGAGGAGGCGATTGAGGAAAACTCGCAAGCTTCCCAGAAAGGGGATCACGCAGCACGTGACGCCGCCAAAGCAGAACTGACCGCGCAAGATGAGCCAACTGACAATGGTTCGTTTGCAAATTCCTTTGCAGTCCAGCAGTGGCAGCCACGAGTACATCAGCAACCCGAAGCGGCGTCTTACTCCTTCGATTTCGATGTCGAGCGATCGGCAAGTGAACTTGATTCGCTGGCGTCACTCAACGCATCTGGCAGCACCTTCGCGACACCCGATGTTCCGTCGGAATTCGATGGCGTGATATCGCTCGAAGATTTCCTCAACGGAGCTCCTGACGCTGCGGCAATTGGCTTGGTCAGCGAATCGATCGGTGAGGCTGTCGAATCAGCGATCACCGACGACAAGTCGGTTTACTTAGAAGTCAATCCGAAAGAACTTGGATTTCTAACGATCGAGGTCTCACATGTCGACGATGCAGTTCATGCCAAGATCGTCGCAAGTGAAGTAGTGACCAGCGAGATCCTGCAGCACCATCGTAGCCAGCTCGTTGAGAGCTTGAACCAACTCGGCTATGAGTCGCTCGATGTGAACATCTCTTATGAGCAACGTTCATCGAACGACTCGAATCCCCAACAAAACCAACAACGATCGTCGTTCCAACCAACGCGATCTTCAACACCAACCATCCCACTAACCAGCTACCGTTCGGACCGACCGAGCGGCCTGGATATTGTCGCTTAGAGGAGAGAGACATGGACGGAATTTCTTCGACATCGGCACGGACCGATTACCTGCAATTGCTCACCGTGACACTGAAAAACCAAGACCCGATGGACCCAGTTGACCAAGAAAAGATGGTCAACGACTTAACCCAGTTTTCCATCCTTGAAGGCATCGAAGATCTCAATGACTCATTCGGTCAGTACATGCAAATGCAGCAACTCTCCGAAAGCGTCAACATGATTGGCAAATCGGTCGACTATCGCGATCCCAACACCAATCAACTGCACACCGGCGTCGTCACCGATGTGTTTAACTCTGGCGATGAAGTCAAACTAATTGTCAACGGATCAGCAGTCGGCATGGGTGCGATCACGCGCGTCAGTGAATCTGCGGCGTAAGCGAAAACAAGAACCACCACTCCAACGATCACTCAATTCTGAGATTTACATAAAGGGGCACTACGAATGTCAAGAGCTTTGATGACCGGTATCACCGGTCTGCGCACACACCAACAGAAACTCGACGTCGTGGCCAACAACTTGGCCAACATGAACACGATCGGTTTCAAGTCACAGTCGGCGATCTTTAGTGACTTGGTCTATAACGTCGACCGTGGCGGATCGGCCTCATCCGACACAGCCGGCGGTATCAACCCACAAGCGATCGGTACTGGGGTGCAAACCGCGCAGATCACCCGGAACTTCAGTCCAGGAACACTCGAAACGACGAGTGGGACATTTGACTTTGCGATCCAAGGCGACGGCTTCTTTACCTTGATGTCGCCGACCGAGGAGCCCGCCTACACTCGCGCCGGTGCATTCGCCCTTGATGACCGTGGTCGCCTCGTTGACCCGGCGACAGGCTACCTTGTCCAACGGATCGGTAACCTGGGTGAAGCTGCCGACGGCGGAGTGAAATTCCAAACCGAAGGCGAAGATTCGATCTTTGTTCCGATCGGTTCGGCAATCCCCGGAACCCAAACGGCCAACATCGATTTCACTGGTAACTTGCCATCGACATCGTCGCCACCGCAAGCGGAAGTGCTGTCCTCGTTCCGTGGATTTGCGACTTCGGGTGGACCGGCCGATGGAACAACGCTACTGAACGACCTGACGATTAATACGGCCCCTTACGCCCCTGGCGATACATTCGAATTGGTAGGAACAAACCCCGATGGTTCAACCTTTACCGTCGCACTGCCTGCCGACACTTCGACGTTGCAAGATATCGTCGATACGTTGAATGCGAACCTTGTCGACGCCGTCGCGTCGCTTCAAGCGGACGGCACCTTAACTGTCACGGCTGACGATACGGGCGAAGCATTCCTCAGCTTGACCCTGCGAGACGTTGCCGGCAACACCGGGGCAACGAACTTCTCCGGCAACTCGATGTTTATCAGTACCGAAGGAACCAACGGGGACTCATTCGACGTGTCAACCGATATGTTTGACGAACGTGGTGAAAGTCACCGAATGACGTTTACGTTCACCAAAGACACCATCAACAACTGGTCCGTATCCGCCAGCATTCCAGCTTCATCAGGAACGATGATCGACGACCAAGTCTTGAACTTGACCTTCAATGAAAACGGTAGCTACGCGATTGCCGGTATCAACGGTATCGGGGACGCGAATATCGAAGTTCAAATCAACGGCATCACCAATCCGCAAACCATCGAACTCGACTTCAGCAAGATCAGTCACCTGGCGAGTGACTTTTTGATGACGCAAACTCAAGACGGCATTCCACCGGGAGCTCTCTCTTCCGTTGCCGTCTCGACCTCGGGCGAACTGACGGGCTTGGCGTCAAACGGTCGCGCACTGCCATTGGCACAGCTGGCGATCGCTAGTTTCCCGAACTCCGCGGCTCTGGAGTCAATCGGTGCAAACTACTTTAAACAGTCGATCAGTAGCGGTGACGCTGCACTCGGTCTTGGTGCGACCGGCCCTCGAGGACAAATCATGGGCGGCCAACTTGAACGATCGAATGTCGACATCGCATTGGAATTCACCCAATTGATCGTCGCACAGCGTGGTTTCAGTGCAAACGCACGAACGATCACGGTTGCCGACCAAATGCTCGAAGAACTGACCAACATCATTCGATAATCGCCTTAGCAATTGAAATCGGGGTGCGAGTGATCGCATCCCGATTTTTTTTGCGCCGGCATCTTAACAACAGCGGCACGAACACGAACAAACCACTCGGTAAGATACCGTCGGGTTGGACCGTGTCCGTGCCGTGTCGAATGCGCCGGCTTCGCGATCAAACGATCACTACATAATGCCGCCGTGAGTCCGAATCGGAGTCAGGTGGCTAGGCGAATCAAGGAACCAGAACCGTTCCCATTCGGCCAAGATCGATCGCATGTCTTCCGAGGTGTAGAGCAACTGCTGAACACGACGCTCGGGCTGGGGCGAGTAGATCGGCAACATGCACCCAACGGTACTGCCGACGCAAACCGCGAGCAATGTAATCTGGAACAGACGACGCATGGGACGTTCCTCCGTGAACGTTTCTCGTTATTGCAGTGCCGGTTGTCGGACGCTGTTCAGTCTTCGTCCCAGCGACCGGAAATCTTATTGGAGTTGTCGGTGGCTCCAAAATGCGTCTGCGTGATCTCGTCGCTCGAACCCAATGGTTCTTGTCCTTCGAGATCAGCCTCCTGCACCCTGGCCTCCATGTACTTACCAGGCTTAAAGGTCACCACATGCTTTTCAGGCACGATCACCTCATCGCCCGTCCGCGGGTTTCTCGCTCGGCGAGCCGCCCGCGGCTTGACCTCGAACACGCCAAAGTTCCTTAGCTCGATCCGCCCGTCACGCACCAGCGTGTCGATGATCGAATCAAAGGTTCTTTGAACAATCTTCTTGGTCTGTTGTTGTGTGAGGCCCACCTCGTCAGAAATCGTTCGGACGATATCTTTCTTGGTCACTCCCGACTCCCATTGTCGCTACACCTGGATCCCATGGGGCTCCGGGTAAACGCTGTAACCCTTTACCGCCCTTGAGGTTAAGGGTGAAAGCATAGGCGGCGCAGTGGCCGTCGTCAAGTCAGTGCCGGACGCATCGAAACGACCTTCAAACCGCGATGCAGACCTCTCACGGTTCAATCATCGACGTTTGCACCGTGATTCTTGATACATTCGGCAGAACCCGCAGAATTTCTCGGACCGGACTAACCCGGCCCAGATGCGGAGAAAGCCCAGCTGCCTAACCTGGGTACCGAACGCAAAAAGCCCTGTCTTCCAAGCACAAAAAACCCTGTCCGCCAAATGCAAAAAGCCCTGCACCCGGAGGCACAAGGCTGCGATAGAGCACGCATCGGACGAGCTTTGCTGGCGAGTTATTTAGCGCAGCGCACTGTACAGACTTCGTTTGCTTGCTTTGGGAATCGCGATGGGAGCAGGCTGCACGTCGAACGGGATCATTGCGACGTGGTTGGCCATGTAAGCCGCACCACCATTGAGCGAGCGTGAATTTGGAGCGTTCAAAGCACTGAATTCGACCATCACGCGTCGAATCTCCGGCGCGTACTCGAATCGGCCATCAGGCAACTCCCGGCCCAAGCTGTCAAAGCTGCCGATCGTGACAATCGAGCGATCGCGATCGTGGTACTGATAGGCCTCGTGCCCTTGCTTTCGCAGGGCGCGAACCATTTTCCCCGCCTGCAACGCGAACTGGTCCATTCGCTCTGCGCTAGGCTTGAACTTATCAGAATTCTTCGCCCCTTCGATGGTGCCACAAGCGCCAAAGGTGCGAACGACCACCGTGAACTTGCCATCCGATTTCAGCAAGCTGTAGTCCATGCCCTCATTCAACTCTTGCACGAACGAGTCGACTTCGGGTTGCTGAAAGAAGTCTTCCGGGAGCAACGGATTGCGAGTCAAAAAGGCGTTGCCCATTGGGTTTCGCGTCCGCCCTTTTGCCGAACGAAACATTTGCTGGCCGAAAGCTTGATCATCGACGCAGGGCTGTCGGTTCCGTACTCGTCTTTCACGCTGTTGGGATCTTTGAAGATATCCAATTGAACGTTGCGAAGCCTCTCCGAATCTCGCTCGATCCCTTCGTGTTTGACCGAATCGTATTCGCCGACGAGAACCGCGTAGGCTTCGTATTGATGGGGGTTTGCGTATCTCATCCGACGACCGGTCGTCGCGTCGTGGTCGACGGTGCCGGTGAAATCGAAACTCTCTTGATAGATGAATGCTGGCAGGCGCAGCTTTTCGCGAATTTCGATCGCCGCGGCTTGCGCTTTGTCTTTGGAGTTCTCACCCACAAATGTCGTCGCGAGCAACAACCAGGGACCGTCTTCCTCGGTCAACACGTACGAATCTACTTTTTCGATCGGCTGAGCTTTGCCAAACAGTCGAAGCAAACTAGGCGGCGCAGCAACACCGACGGGAGCGGCAAGGGCGACGCTCAGGCACGTCGTCGATAGCAGGCAAAGTGTTCGTCGTGAAAGACGCAACATCGGAGGTTCCCTGAAAACGAGTCGATGGATTGACAACTCGTTTGGCAGTACCAAATGCAACGCCTCCTGCGAAAGAGCGTTCCGCAAGAATCGAAGTCCAAGAATCGAAGTCATTGCCCGTGCCTTTCGCTTCGAGCAACAACGATTTCCGGCTACAGCTTTGGAATCGGACGCTGGGGGGCCTTCTTTTCGATCATCCGCTTTTGGTCGTCCGACGGTGGCGGAGGAGCGTTGTTGTTATTGCCCGGATTTCGCGGTGCCGGAGGTGACAGGTCAGTGAATTTCTCGGTCCATTTCCAGCCAATTGGCACCTCCAATTCTTTTGAAGCCAGCAATGCCCATGGGGTGCCCGGGTGATTGTTGACAACGGTTTCGAGCAGCTCGCGAGCCGTCTCGGCCTCCCGCTTCCAACGGCTACCGACGCTGACCTCGTCGCTCGGCTGAAGGACCCAAGTGTTGTTCTTTTCGCCTTCGAACTTCATCCCCAGCTTGGCTTTTGCAAGCATCGCGTTATAAGTCTCGGTTCGGACCTTCTGGGCCAAGACACGCCCCATCGCCAGGTCATAGCCGGCACTCCAGCGCGGACTTTCCTCTTTCTCGCGATAGTCCATTCCAGGCTGCAATGCGATTGCCATCATGTTCAGTGGCTGTTCCAACCGGGCAGCCTGTTTTTGAGCTTCCGTCAAATCGCTTGCCAAGCGAGCCTGATCGACCCCCAAGAATTCCAATCGCGGTTTGGAGATTCCGGTTGCGGGCTTCATTTGCGCCGTGCTGACAAGTGCCTTTCGCAACGGACTTGACTGCACCTTGGTCATGTAGTCACGCGGCGATAGGTAGTCAGGGCGATAGCGTGACATCGCCGACGGATCAAAGAAGTATTCGAGGTCCGATGCGTAAGCAGAAAGCTCGTTGCGGCGTACTTTGCGAGCGACGTTTCGATTGGGATGAACGTTGAAGTAGATGCCGCCGGTCTCGTAGCTTAACCGGGTCAGCGAATACGGCCCGAAGCCGCTATCAATTGTGGGTTCTTGTGAGAAGTCAGCGGTGAAGGGCAACTGCACACGTTCCGGCATGAACGACTCGGGACCTTGATCGACAGAGGCCCAACGTGGCGTTTGGTCGTAGTTCGGATCTGGATCAACGTACTTCACCAAGGTCTCGGCGCGTCCAAACGGTGCAGGCACCCCAATCACATGAACGGGAATCCCGTATTTCCGGCAGATATCGATCGATTCTTCTACCTGAATTTCGTCGTCGCCTTTTTCGTCAGTCACAACGATCAGCAAGACGTTCCTCGCCGGGTCCTGTCCGCCACGACGAACTCGCAATGGCTTGTACTTGTCGGCAGCCATTTTGACGGCAGAAAAAACGCGTTCGACACCTGACGTGTCAGTTTCGATTTTGTCAACGATCGACTTGATTTCATTCACGTCCTCCGTCGGCGTCTCCGTATAGAGCGTGATGTTTTCACCGAAGCCGATCACAGAATTGAGCAACTGCGCGTCGTGGTTGATACCGCGTGGCTTCTTGGCGGAGGCAAGATTGTCGCCTTCCGATTGGGCGCCCTTGTCTTGCCGCAAAATGCCCAACTCGTCGTAGATTCGATCAAACCGATCACGAATTTCGCGCCGCTGCCGGTGCAGTGAACCGCTCTGGTCGAACAGCCAAACCACCAAAGTGGGCCGTTCTTCCATTGACTGCAAAATTTCGTAGGTCAACCGATCGACAGCACCAGCAGCTCCGGTCGCACCTTCGCCGACGTTGCCTTTTTGGTCGACCAAGCGGTCCATCGGCGCCATCGGTTGCGAAAAGATCCGATTGACTTCGATATCACCGAGATCTGACTTTTCGATTTCGACCGGGCTGGGGATTTCGGCGACCTCGGCGAACATCTCAGCTGACGCTTCGGCCATGTCGGCTTCCGCAGTGCTGTTTGCCCCAGGAGCCAACTCGGGAATCTCGCTGTAAACGACTTCCTCGATAATGGTTTCTGATTCTGTTTCGACGGGCGAAGAGACGATGACAACCGCATCGTCCTCCTCAATCAACTGGGTCGGCATGATCGCCAGAGCGACAATGATCAGGATATGGACAGCCATACTGCCAAACAAAGCAGCCGATTCGTCGGTTTGCAGCACCGCTTCTTCTTCGAGCTCCTCTTCGCTCCAAGCATCTACCTGGCCATCCTGGGGGAGGGCATCACTTTCGGTACGGAGGTCGTCGGTTTCGCTCGAATCCATATCACTGAGTCCCATTGCTGTCCCGACCTTTGCAGTCCTTCGATTTCGGATCATCTGCGCCGCTGACAGGCCACCTAGGCATTACCAGGCGATACAAATGTCAACGACTCTTAGTTTAGCTCAGACCACTGGGTGGTTCGACCGCCTAGGATCAAAACGCTTTAGGGACCGCAATTGTACACATCCCACCGGCAAGCTTTTGCCGTTGCACGACGCCCCCCACCCCTCCAATGACGATTTGGAAATGGATACGAGCAGTGATAACCGGACCGCATCGATTAACTGACACAACGCGGACCATCAGGCCATCATTAATCCCCCCAACACGCTCCGCACGATACAACGCAATCGATTGGGACGCCCCCTCAAGCGACACCCGTATTCGGGTTACACTTCACACTCAAACGATTTAGCCTGACGCTACCAGCATGCGTTCGCTGAACCGAGCGAACCGCCCCGTAGGCATCTCCCTTTCAAATCCCCGACCCTTGGCTAGGTTTCATCTGTGAGTGGAAGGCTCATCGCGATCGGCGACATTCATGGTTGCCGACTGGCTCTGGAACGATTGATCGAAGCAATCCAACCCCGCGAAAACGACACCATCGTCACACTCGGTGATTACATCGATCGCGGCCCTGACTCGTGCGGTGTTCTCGACACCTTGATTCAGTTGGCCCAACGTACACGATTGGTGGGAATCCTAGGCAATCACGAAGAAATGATGCTCGAGGTTCTCAATCATGGTGCGGCGCACCATGCGTGGTTGCGTTACGGGGGCGTCGAAACGCTCGAAAGTTATAACTTCAATGGCGATCTCGATTTCCTTCCTGATACGCACAAAGAGTTCCTCGATTCACTCGGCGACTATTACGCACAAGGCGATTTCTTTTTTACGCATGCGGCGTATGACCCCGAAGCAGAATTCGAAAATCAAGAAATCGAAATGCTTCGCTGGTACTCTTTGACTGATGGGATACCGCCACGGCACCTGAGCGGAAAAACGGCGGTCGTCGGGCATACGGCAAATCGCGACGGCGAAGTCCTCGATGCGGGACACCTCGTCTGTATCGACACGTACTGCTACGGCGGAGGTTGGTTGACGGCGATGGAGATGAATACTCGCCAAGTCTGGCAAACCGACCGGCAAGGAAGACTGAAAGAAACAGCGACCTGAATCGAACTACCGGTTTCCGTGCATAGACCATTGCGCCCCACGAAGCTCGGCTCACTCGCGAAGCTCGGCTCACCCGTTCATTCCCGCCACCGCAACGTCGAATTCACTGGTCCCGTCCATCCGTTGCACTGCAAGACTGAATTGACATTGCGGTTCATGCGGTGAACAGAAAATGCAAGGCACTCAGACGATCCCGAACGTGGGGATCACGGACTGTTAAACTGTCCCTGATAAACTATCTCTGTGTCGCTCAAGCAGCGCACCGCTTTGATTCCAGCGCCGGTCGGTTCCACCCGACCATTCTTTACTCAATTTCACCGCCCCAAACGATCGCCCAATGTCTTCAACCCGTCCAACAACGACGCGGTCGCGTGATATGTTTTGCGCCGTCGCAATCTTTATCTCGATCGCGACATGGCAGGGGCGAGCCCAAGCCGGACTGAGTAGCGAAAATGTCATTGTGGTCGTCAACGGTGATTCGACGATCTCACGAACGATCGCCAATCACTACGTCCACCTGAGAAAGATCCCGATCGACAATGTGATCGTTCTTGAAGGGATTCCCAAAAAAACGACGATGCGACTGGACGAGTTCCGCGACCAGATTTTGAATCCTGTCTTAAAGACAATCGACGAGCGAAAACTGTCTCCACTGGCACGAACAATCGCGTACTCCGCTGATATTCCGTATGCGGTCAAAATTGGCGCGCACACCAATGAACTTCCCGAAGGACCAGTCAAAAAATACCAACGCCCCATCGCGTCGATTAACGGACTGACCTACTTCTATCGTTACGTGCTATCAGACAGTCCCGCGTACCTCAGTTTTGGCTCGAACCAGTATGCGCGTGGCAAGTTCTCTCGCCACTTTTCCAATCCGTTCACCGGCGACGACAAAGAACGCTTTGAAGAAGCCTCGAAACTCGATGGCGAAAACGATAACAAAGCATCTGCTGAAATTTGGTCCGCACTGCACAAGAAGCACCCCGAGATGCCGGCAGTCGCGCTCAACGCAGCCGAAGCTTATTCGCTTTCTGGAGACGACGCACAGGCAGTCGCAATGATCAAAGCTGCGTTGAAAGCGGGCTGGTGGTCATCTCGATACTTGCGAGAGCGTTCCGCACTGAGCAAATATCTCGACGATCCGGATCTACAAAAAGCACTGCCGCTGATGGACGACAGCCCAATCGTCTGGCAAGGCCCGGAAGCTTTTTCGGGATCCGTCGGCTGGGCGATCACCGGACGCCGTGTCGGTATTAAAGACGGCGGCACGCCTTACATGATGTCTTGTGTGTTGGCCGTCGTTCACCCCAATGGCTCATCCACCAGCGAAGCCGTTCGGATCTTACAACGCGCAAGTGAATCCGATCACACCTTTCCAAAAGCAAGGTTCACATTTGCCGGTGGCGCTGGCGTCCGTGCGAAAACTCGCTTTCCCGTGATCGCCGACGCATCGGTCTACCTACAAGAACTCGGTTATCAAACGGAAATTTTTCGGGGCGTTTTGCCTGACGGAAAAGATCCGATTGCCGGAATGATGGTTGGCACCGCAAACGCCCCTCTGGCTAACACGCCGCTTGATCTCGTGCCTGGCTCGATCGCAGAAAACCTGACCAGCTCAGGCGCGGTGTTTGACTCGACGTCCCAAATTAAGTGCACCGAGTTTCTTGCCGCCGGCGCGGCGATGAGCAGTGGAACCGTTACCGAGCCTTACTCACTGCCATTTAAGTTTCCTACGCCAATGATGTATGGCTACTACGCTCAAGGCCTGAGCGCGATGGAGTCGTTTTACCAATCGGTGCAGTCACCCTACCAACTGCTGATCGTCGGCGACCCTTTGGCCCAGCCCTTTGCTCGTGCCCCCGATGAAGTCGTCGAAATCTCAATGGTCCAAGGCGAGCAAAAGAAAATCAAACTTCAACGTCGGTCGCTCAAACTAGACGTCCCCAAAACGCGCACCCGTTCGATCGAACTTTCCATCAACGGGAAACTGATGCAAACCATCCCTCCCACGCCCAATATCGAACTCAATTGGCCAGACGATGCCTCAGGGATTTTTGACATCCGTGCCACGTTGACCGGGCTTGATCGCACCGAACCACGAATGACCTTCGCGGCCGAAATCGATTCGCTGGGCGAACAGCCAACCCCGACGGCAACGATCACAAAGTCACGTGAGAACGTTGAAGGTCTAGCAAACGACGGATCCCTCGCAACACCCATTGAAATCGAAGTCAGCTGCGAGGGCGCTGACCGAATTGAAATCCACCACTTCGGCAAAGTGCTGGCAACCGCCGATCAGGATCACGCCACACTAACGATCGAAACCAAGCAGCTCGGCGGCGGCCCGCTGTACTTCAGGCCAAACGCCTTCTTTGGTGAAAAACGAGTGCAAGGCAAGATCCTGATCGATCAACCGTATTGAGCCAGCTGCTCCAGTACTGCTGACTTGAGCTCAGCCGAGACGGCTTCGACGGGTTGATCGGCATTGACCACAACCGTCGCTTCACTTGCCTTGGGAAGCTGCTCAAGAAACGCTTGGCGGACGCGTTCCATGTAGGCCTCGCCCCGTGCTTCCATGCGGTCCCGTGGACCTTCGATGCGTTCCATCGATCGCGCTGCTGGCATGTCAAGCAACACGGTCAAATCGGGTCGCAGACCGCCATTGGCCAAACCGCCGAGTTCCCACAACAGAGACGGATCGACACCCGGCGCGTGTGAATCGCCGATGCTTTGGTAAACAACATTTGCCAGCAAGAAGCGATCCGAAATCACGCTGATTCCATCACGGAGCGCTGGTCGAATCGTTGTTTCAACCATCTCACAGCGGCTCGCCATAAACAGCATTGCCTCGGTCCGACGATTCATCGTGAGATCACTCTCCAACAACAGTTCGCGCAGCCGCTTCCCGATCTCCGTCGAACCAGGGTCGCGCGTTAATAAACAGCGATGACCACGATCAGTGAGCAGGTCACTGAGAAAGGCAATCTGAGTAGACTTGCCGACACCGTCGATCCCGTCGATGGCGATGAAAACGGATTTAGGGTTGGACATTTCTGGGCGCTGAGGGAAAAATCCCACACTTTTCTAGGCGGTCGAAAGCTCAGTTCGGCCCCGCAAAACGCGGTGTTTGGACAGAGCAGCCTGAGCATACGTATAGACCGCCGAACTTGACTTGGTAACTTTAAGCTTGATAAGGGCCACTTGTAGGGGTAGATTTCTCCCCTAGCAGCCTTTTCTGTTCGATGGATGCAATTTAAAGGAGTGGCTGATGCAATCCAACAGTCTGATTCGGTTCACGCGTTCGTGCCCGACTTGTGGGCGTCGAATTCAAATCCGTGGATCTCTGCTGGGTCGTGAGGTCTCTTGCCAACACTGTAACGCGAAGTTTGTCGCGATGGCAACGGATGACTCAGCCGGCCGCATTGACGACGCACAGCGTTTGCTCGATCGCGTTGACACCATCTTGTCGACCAAGATCGAAACACCACCCGTCGTTTCCTAGGATTGGTTCTTTCAATCGATCCAAAAACGCTTTCGGCGATTCCAAGGGAATGGACTCGTCCGAGCGGATAGACCCTCGCGGATTTTTCCCGCACGAATTGCCATCACTAGGCAGCTTCGCCTTCCGTGATCTCGCCGTCTTCACTGACATCTTCGAAGCGAATCGAGACACGCTTGCTCACACCCGATTCTTGCATCGTCACGCCATACAGCGTCGTCGCCGCAGTCATCGTCTTCTTACTGTGAGTGACGATTACAAACTTGCTGTGATCCAAGAACTCATTGAGCACCATCACAAAACGGCCAATGTTGGCTTCATCAAATGGCGCGTCGACTTCGTCTAGGACACAAAACGGACTGGGCCGGTATTGGAAAATTGACATCAGCAGCGCGACCGCCGTCAACGCTTTCTCACCACCGGAAAGCAGCGAGTTACTGAAACTGGGCTTACCGGGTGGAGTCGCGACAATTTCGACGCCGGCTTCCAACGGGTCCTCTGATTCTTCGAGCACCAAGTCCGCATGCCCGCCGCCGAACGACTTGCGATAAAGCTTTTGGAAGTTCTGCCGAATCGCTTCCAACGTATCAAGAAACAATCGCCGACTGTCGGCATTGATGCGACCAATGATCCGCTGCAACGATTCCTTTGCGGCAGCAAGATCTTCGTACTGGCCGCTCAATAAATCATGACGCTCTTGCAAGCCTTCCAATTCGGCGAGCGCCTCCATATTGACATTGCTCGTCCGCTGCAACTGCTCACGCAAATGGTTGATCTCTTCGTCCATCTTGGAGCGATTTTCGATCTCAGCCAGCTCTTCGGGCGGCTCGTCATTTTCGAGATCGATTTGGTAGTCCTCGGCGATTCGCTCGGCCAGTGTACCGCGCCGCATCATCGTCGATTCGCGACGATTGGTCACCGAGTGAACCTGCTCACTCGCTTCGGCAACTGCCTTGATCGTCGCTTCACTGGCTTCGGCGATGGCTCGATTGGACTGACGTAGCGACTGTGCTTTTTCAGCCAGCGTCCGCAACTGGGTTTCTTGTGTGTCAGTTTGCGATGTCAGTGCTGCCAACTGCGTGACGGTCTCCTTGATCCGCTGCTTCAGCTCTGTTTGCCTGGCGTAACCGGTTTCCGCCGTCACGGTTGCACTGTCGACTGACTTGCGGCGTTCTTCTTGCTCGCGACGCTGTGATTCGATCTGTGCCGCGAGCGCCTCTTGCCGTTGCTCTGATCGAGCGAGTTCGACGCTTGCGGTCATCACGGCACTCGATGCCGACTGCAACGCTTGCTGTGAACCGGAAAGCATCTCTTCGACATCGGCGGCTTCGGTTTCCAATCGCTCGATCACCTTGCGTGATTCAAGAATCGATTCGGAAAGCGTCCCTGCTTCTTGCTTTGCCGTATCGCGTTCTTGACGAGTCGATTCGACATCGTTGTTGATTTGGTCATACGCAGACTTGCGAGCTTTCGCACGCTCCTTGGCGTGACGCACGTCGGCTTCTGCGGCAGCTTTTTCGGTGACCAGATTTCGGTGGCTGATCTCCATGCGTCCCAAGGTGCTCGCACATTCGTCAACCAGCGCAGCTAATTCGCGAATCGCTTCGTCGTTCTCGGAGATCTCGAACGTGTAATGCTCGATCTCTTCAGCGGCAGCGTTCATTTCACTACGCCGACTGACCAGCGCGGTGGTCGCACCGGCAGGTCCGACGATCAAACTGCCGTCGCCCATCAGCACTTCACCGCGCCGCGTGACGATCTGTTGATCCGGCCCACAGAGACGCCGCACCAACGTTGCCGAGTCCAAGTCCTCGACCAGCCATGACGAGCTCAGCAAATGAGCGATCAGCTTTTCGCCGACTCCTTCGCACTCGATCACACGATCGGCGCGGCCGATAACACCTTGGAAACCTTCCAACTGAATCCGGTTCGTTCGCGGCGGCTCGGGCAGGTGATCCATCCGGATGATGCCCACGCGGCTATCGATTTTGATTTCGCCGCTAACGATCGCATCAGCGAGTTGACCGTCGTGCGTGACAATGAACTGTGCCCGATCACGAAGCGCCGCGTCAATCATCGGTGCCGTTTCGACATCCACATTGACCATCGCCGCGACCATCCCAATCACGCTAGTCGCCAGCGGATGGTCCGGATCGGCGACATGCTCCAAGACCGCTCGCACGCCACCTGATACACCTTCGTGACGTTTCACCAAGTCCTCGAGCACCAAATATCGCTGGCGCACGCCTTCTAATCGGGCACGCAATTCAGCGGTTTCGCCACTTCGACGGTCGAGGACTTCGCGATGCTCGTCCGTCTTCTTCTTCTGGACTTTTAGCTCAGCTTCAGATGTCTTGATGCGTTGCTCGAGCTGCCCCAGACGCTCCTCAGCCATCTCGGACTCGGTCGTCGCCTTTTCAAGCATCGCTGCCGAATCAGTCAGCCGCTTTTCCAAACTGACCAATTGCCGTTCGGACTCGGACAATCGGGTTTCCGATCGCTGCAGCTTGACCTCCATCTCGGAGACTCGTCGAATCGATTCCAGGTGCTGTTTGGAAATCGACTCACGCCGCTTGAGCACTTCGTCCGTTTCGTTTTGGATCTGATCTCGCTTGGCGACCAGCTCGGTGTTCCGTTGGCGAACTTCACCGAGCTCCTGATCACCCTTGGCGTGATCGGCGATCGCCTGGTCCAGTTCATCGTCCGCTTTGCGAGCTTGGCGAACGAGTGCACGCGAACGGCGCAAGGCATCGGCGATAGATAGCCGGACGTCGCTGACGGAACCTTGGTCGGCGTCTTTGCGGCCACTGAGCGTTGCCGCTTGAGCCAGCAATTCGTGCCGCTGTTGTTCCAGCTCACGCGCTTCGTCAGCAATCGTCTGCAGCTCCATGTCCGCCGCTTGACGCTTCGCCGAAATCTCTTCGCGTTCTGCTTCCAGTTCGCGCAAACGAGTGCTCGCCTGTGTCAGCTCTTTTTCACAGGTCTCGAACTCGTGATTCAGGTTCGCCCAATCGTTCCATGCGATCACCGTTCGCAGCTCTTTTAGCCGCTCGGACGCCTGACGATAACGCTCGGCCTTTGCCGCTTGACTGCGAACGCTTCGTAAACGGGCGCCGACTTCTTCGACGATATCACTCAGCCGAGTCAGGTTGGTTTGCACGCGGGCAAGGCGTCGCTCTGCTTCCAGCTTCTTTGCCTTGAAGCGGCTGATGCCCGCAGCCTCTTCAAAGATTGCCCGGCGGTCTTTCGCGTTGGCCTGCAACATCCGGTCGACCTTGCCCTGCTCGATCAAGCTATAGGCGTCGATCCCGATGCCCGTCCCACGAATCAGGTCACGGACGTCTTTCAAGCGAACGGAGTCGCCATTGATCAAAAACTCGCTTTCACCACTCCGGTAAACACGCCGCGTCACGTGGACTTCCGGTGCGTCGATCGGCAAATTGCCTTGCGAGTTGTCGAACACGATTGTCGCTTCGGCGGCACCCGCGGGGGGACGTGTCTGAGAGCCCTTGAAGATCACGTCGGACATCTCTTTGCCGCGCAGTCCCTTCGGACTTTGCGAACCCAACACCCACTTCATCGCGTCAACGATGTTGGATTTACCACTTCCGTTGGGACCGACAACCACCGTGATCCCATCCGGAAAATCGAATCGCGTCCGATCCGCAAAGCTCTTAAAGCCGGCGAGTTCGAGAGCTTTCAGCATGCGTGGAGTCGGACCGAGAAACGAGGGACGGATGCAGTTGGACCGGATCAATTCAGGGCGTCAAAATCCGCTTTATCATTCCGATAGCAACTGCTCTTAGCGTAGATGAAACGCCCTTCATCGGGTAGTTGGTTTTATTGGTAAACCGAGGGTTCTGGAGAAGCTGGGACGCAGGCTCACCTTGCAACGGGAACGACTTTTCCAGTAATCCGGGATATTCCGATTATTCCGGACCGTCATGTTTGCGCTTTATCATCAACAACTCACCGAAACGCACCTCCAACAATCGCTTGGTTGTCTGCCCCCCTGCAAAGGATCCGCAGTCAAACAGCGTCACAAGGACTGCTGCGCCATCGTGAAGCCCACCGCCCGGTTGGCTTCGTACGGTTTGGCGTTGCTTCTGATCAGCGGATTGCTGCCTTTGCCATGCCAAATCGGCGAACTGCGTGCCGACGAAGCCACAACAGAATCGGCGAGCACGCCCGATTCGCCAACCAAACTGAACATTCGAGACGCAATTTCGGAAGTGCGTCGCCTGCGCCAACAGGGCGATCTGTCGGAATCAGTCGAACGGCTCCGACAAGTCGACGACTACGTCACCGAACATCACCCGGGGCAACTGCAGCTGGCCGCTGACTATGTGCTGCTAGCACGAGCAGCGACCAGCAAGCTTCCCCAGGAAACAGTCGACCAATTATTCGCATCGGCCGCCTATTGGTTAAGCCAAGAAGAAACGCCACAGCCGACGCTTCAACAGCGAATCATCCTCGTAACCGCCATTGCGACACACCAATCAACGCGCGGGTTACTCGACGAGGCAAAACGGTCGCTGCTAGACATTTTCGATTCGCTCCAATCTGCGGACCCTTCGAACGCGTCCGAATTGCCGACGGAAGGTTTCGTCAACTTGACAATGCAAACCGCCTGGCAAGCGATGACGAGCGGAAACTCGAACACGGCCATCGAACTTTATCAATCGCTGTTGGATACGATCGACGCGGAGCTCCTCTCACTTCCGGCCGACCAACTGGCACTCGTGCGACTTGGGTTTGCATGGGCCACGGCGTTGGATCCAGAACAAAAACAGATCGCTGCCGACCGCTTGGCAGAATTCACCAGCCTTTACCCCGATCATCGCGATGCCGCCAAGGCAAGCGGTCTCCGGATCCGCTGCTTGCTTGCGGCCAACAACGCCGACGAGCTTGTCACCGCCTGCGAAAAGCACTTCCACGATTTTCCAGACGCCCCCGAAACGCCTTCGCTGGTGATCGAACTCGCGAGTCTCGACACGCCCCTCGCCCCAGCCATTCACGACTGGCTCGTTTCAGGAAAATCGGCTGAGCAATGGCCGGCGGCGCTCATCGCGACCGCGTTAGCGAAATTCGGTAGCGAGTTCGCCCCGGCCGATTTCGATCAACTTGTCACTCAGCTGACCGCAAAAGACCGCGCGGGAACATGGACTGCACAAGTGCTTGAAAACTGTGATGCGAATGACCAATCGGCAATCTCCGAGTTGATTGCGGCCGCCGTGATCGGCGGGCGAATCGCCGAGGCAACCGAACTGAGCATCGAATCGGCCGCCCGCTGGGCAGGACGCACAAGTCGCTGGTCAATGCTCCTTCACGCCGCCGAGAACATTGACCTTCAAGACGACTTCGCGGGCCGCACGGTCCATGTCGATCGGCTATTTGCAGAGGCGATCTACCTTTCAGGCCAGCAGAGCAAAGCACTCGCCTACTGGAAACATGTCGTTGACACACGCGGCGCCGACGACTTCGCCACGCTGCTCCGCTGCGCCGAATGCGCCGTCTTGGCAGACGAAACCGAGGAAGCCGATCGGCGTCTGGAGCCGATCCGCCAGCGCATCACAGAAGCTGGCGAACACGCTGCCACCGAACGACCATTGGTCGAGTTACTCGAAGCCGACCTGGCGATACGTAAACTGCAATTTGACAAAGCTCGCACGCGGTTGGAATCCGTGGTCCGCGCGCCGGACTCGCCCCCCAACCTTCGTGCCCGTGCCCAATGGATGATCGGCGAAACACATCTGCTGCAAGAAAATTTCACCGAAGCGATCGACGCCTATCGAATGGTCGAAGGACTCGACCCCGGCGGGCCATACCATGCCGCCGCTTTGGTCCAAGCCGGCAAAGCTTTTGAACAATTGGGGCGGACACGCCAAGCCAGTGTTTGTTACGGAACGCTGTTGGAGCGATTCGCAGACAGCAAATATGCGTCCGAAGCTCGCCACCGACTCTCATCACTACCAACTCATACACCCTCTCGCACTCGCCGCTAGCCGCCTTGCCGTGAACACACTGCATTGCCGCTAAGACGCAACGGTGCGATCGCCATCACTCGAACGACGAAACGATGACGCACGAGAAGCCCCAATCACGCTCCTCTATTAAACTCCGCCCCGACAATCGACCGGCCCATATCGCCGGCTTGATGTCGCGATTGCTGCCCGCTTGTGTCCTGGCCATCGGCATGCTCGTTTTGATGAGCATGCTTGATTCCGCACAGGCCCAATACCCGCGGACGAACAACGCCCCACAACCCCAAGCCTACAGCAGCGGTTACCCCGCACAATTCTCCCCGGCTCCCGCGTCACAGCCGATGTACCGCACCGCCGATTCATCCATGGCCACCGGGATGGACGGCTCGATGTCGTCACAGGGCGGGATCCCGGAGGTCCCCATCGATTCAACCGAGACTGCGGTCGACGAGCTTGGCAGTGACGGCACCGATGAAGCCGAGGAAGCAAGTGGCCTGCAGACGCCTGGTTTCATCCAGAAAATCATGTCGGGCGGATGGCTGATGTTGCCCCTGGCAATCTGCTCACTGGTCGTCCTTTCACTGTCGCTCGAACGATTGATCGCGCTCCGTCGCAGTCGCGTGATCCCCAAACCATTTGTCCTTCGCTTCACCGAATGCGTCGAGGACGGCGTGCTCAGCTATGACGAAGCCACCGAACTGTGCAAGGAGTTTGACTGTCCCGTCAGCGAGGTCTTTCGGGCAGCACTTCGCCGCTGGGGACGCCCAATGTTTGAGATCGAACAAGCGGTCATGGACGCAGGCGACCGTGTCGCCGATGGATTGAAAAAATACCTACGCGTGTTTCATGCGATCAGTAACGTCGCACCGTTGATTGGATTGCTAGGAACCGTGATCGGAATGATTGACGCTTTTGAAGTGATCAGCGACCAAGCTTCCTTGGGACGCCCCGAATTACTTGCAAGCGGCATCAGCATGGCGCTGATGACGACCGCCGGAGGGCTATCCGTCGCAATTCCTGCTTACCTAGCCTACATGTACTTCAGCAGTAAATCCGATCGTTATTTAGTCGAGATCGAAAAACTGTGCCAACGCGTGATCGACTGCATCTCCGCTGAAGGACTCGAAACGACCAACGCAACCCGTAGCAAAAGGCGAAAGGCGGCGTGATGGGTAAACGCAATCGATCCAGTGAAGATGTCACGATCAACTTGACACCGATGATCGACGTGGTGTTCTTGCTCGTCATCTTTTTTATGGTTGGCAGCAAGTTCAGCGAATCGGAAAGCGCAATCGAAGTCTCGGTCCCTGCCGTGGGCCCGGCGAATCCCATTTCACGCGTTCCGGATGACCGTGTCGTTTCCTTGACCAAGGATGGTCAGATCATGTTGAACAACGAACCTGTCACCCAAGAACTATTGGTGCAGCGGTTGACCGACGAATTTTCTCGGTATCCCGCACTCAGTGTTATCGTACGCGCCGACGAAGATACCTCCATTCGCCACTACGCTTCGATCGCCCTTTTGGTACGCCAAGCCGGAATCAAAAAGATTTCGATGGCGGTCAAAGAGGATCTAAGCGGAGGCTACCGCCGTTGATTCTTGCTGCAAGCATCGACACGATTTGGTCTGATCCAAGAGTCGTCTATGCGGTCGCGGTTTCGGCGGTCGTATTGCTTGTTGCTACCATTTGGCTGTTCCGGCGAACCAAACGCGAAGGCCGCGCGGCCGGGACGATCTGCCTGATCTTGTCGGTGCTGCTGCATGGCGTGCTCGTCTGGTTAGTGCCCTACAAACCGCAACAACACGGCACCGCTCAATCAAGCGACGGGGACACCGTCGGACTCGATTCGATCGAACTTTCAACCTTCGATCCCGACCTGCAATTCGATGATTCGTCGGCCAAGTCAAACGCAACGCCGTTCATGCCACTCCCCGTCGACCAACTGACGGACCTCGTCGATCCAGCCCCTGCATCGGCAACACCCGAAACACCTCAACCGTCAAGCGACCCCGCCGATCAAGAACCTCCCGACCTCAGCTCAATCGCGGAACTGGAACCGCAACAACTTGACGAAAGTCTGGAATCGATCGCCGACGATGCCCTCGCCGCACTCGACGCGGCACTCCAAGCTCAACTCGACGACCTAGCAGCGTCTGCCCCGGCCGTTGACGAAGGCGAAATGTCTGCACCAGAACAACCGCTTGCTGACGTCGCCGATTTAACAACCGCCTTTCAAGAACCACCTCCTGCGGAACCCGGCCCACTTCCTGAAGCGATGGCGATGACCGCGAGTGTACGCCAACACGAAACCTTTGACGCCGTACCTCAGCCTGCGGCACCGCCTGCCCGCCCGCCTGCGGCACCATCAAACGTCGCTGGCCAACGATCTTCTGACTTCGCCAACCGAACCGGACGGGCCAAAGACGTCGCAATCGAACAGACCGGTGGCGATGTGCAGACCGAAGCCGCCGTTCGTGCGGCCCTTCGCTTTCTCGCCGAGACACAAAATCCAGATGGCAGCTGGAATCCACAAACATCGGGTGCTGGCGAAGAGCGACGGCCTCTTGGCGAACAACGTTTCGGTGCGGGAAAGAAATGCACGACCGCACTGACGGGATTGTCGCTGCTGGCCATGATGGGCGCCGGAAACACTCATCAGTCTGGCCCCTACGCCGAAAATGTTTATCGCGGACTCGCCTACTTGATCCAACACCAACATCCCAACGGTTCACTGGAAGGCAACGCGACACTGTACGCGGCAAGCTATTGCCATTCGATGGCCGCCCTGGCGGTTTGCGAAGACGCTGTGATGACGGGTGACGCGTCGGCGATCGAGTGCGCACGCCGGGCGATTGCCCACACCACACGGATGCAACACCCAATCACGGGTGGCTGGCGATACACGCGTGGCGACCCTGGTGACCTCAGCCAACTTGGTTGGCATGCAATGATGCTCCACTCGGGCCGACGGGCTGGCATTGAGATTAACCAGGATGTCTTTTCTGGTATCCAACGTTTCCTGCGCAGCGTTCAAGTCGGAAGCGGCGGACTCGCGTGCTACCGACCGGGCGAGAATATCAGTCGCACGATGACCGCCGAAGCGCTCGCGATTCGCTTGCTACTCGGGGAAGCAGTCGCTTCGCACGAGATCGCCGAAGCTGAACGCTATCTGTTGCAGCAACGCCCCGGAATGGGGCAAGACAATTATTACTATTGGTACTACGCGACACTTGCGTTGCACCAGATTCAAGATCAAGCGTGGACCACTTGGAACGACTCGCTCAAGCAACGTGTGCTTTCAACACAGCGTCCTGACGGAAGCTGGCCGAACACGTCACTGTGGGGTGGCTATGGCGGACCGATCTATACAACGGCCATGGCCACGCTTTGTTTAGAAACTTACTATCGACATACCCTTCGACAGTAATCTGTTTGTCACTTCAACGGCGTGTCATACAACCACACACCGCTTTCGAATGACGGTCACATGTCCGCCGCATGGGGCGATGCGGCAATCAATGTGAAGCTGGTTGCCATCGGGAACACGCGGTTCCTTACAGCAGGCCTTCTTTGTCCAAGATCTCGCGGTACTGATCTCGTTCGCGACGCGTCGCTTCCAAGTCGAAGACCAAGTACTTCATATCCAATCGCAATTGCGACAGGGCTTCTTGAACCAAGTTCAGGATACGGCGGCGGCGGGTGCTGCATTCGATCGCACGCGTCAACGCGGGGGCAACGGTGTCACGGTAACGAGCAGGGAGTGCGTCGATCGCGCTGCTCAGCTCACGCAATTCTTGTGGAATCTCGTCGTGTTGCTTGTTCGATCCGATCGTCGTCTTTTGCATGCGCCAGGGCTCCGAAGAGTGAAACGTTGGGGTGATTTGCTTGATGGCCCTCCATTGCATTCACGATGCCAGTTCCTCATGGCTCGTCTCCAATCGACAACGTAAGTGGTTACTGTCGTTTGACTTAGGTTGATCCAAATGCCAGCGTTGTCAAAACAAAACGGTGAAAAAAAACAACACCATCTCGCCTAGCCACGCCGCCCTAAATCTTGATATAGCAACAGCTTACGGTTCGAGTTGCGGGTTGCGACACGATGTTGAAATTTTTAAACATCGTCGCGTCTACCACACACTCTGTTGACGAGTTCCCGGCAAGCCATCGGCTGAATCCCAGACGACACCTTCGCCTCCCCCGTTGCTGATGTGATTCTTTTGGCAGAACGGTATTGGGTCAATCATTGATGAGACAGTTCAGGAGAGCACGACAGTTATTCCCGCCAGTCGTTCGGCCTCGGCAAACCTTTCCGTTGCCGAATCACGGTCCGAATCACTCGGCGATTCGCCGACCCGGTCGGTACCTTGCCGGTTTGCTTGTGGTCCTGATTTTAGGTTTGGGCAACGGGTCAGCATGGGGCGAATTTTACGACCGCCTCGATGCCTATCCGCCGCGTTGGTCACTGGACACTTCCGATTGCGATGCACGACTCACCGAACAACGCGTGTTGCCAGCAAGTGGCTTCGACGGAGAAGGTTGTGAAACGATTACGTTTCACGCCGGTTTAGGCAGCGAAGCCGTTATCGTTTATCCGATTGAACCAGTCCACGCGATCGACGATTTGAATGCAGGCGTCTATGTGTTGAGCGCTCGGCCTGGCGCACGCGTCGGCCTGCGTCTTCGCTTTCCCTACGTTCGAGATCCTGAAACTCGTCGCCCGATCTCCGCGGTGATCTACGGCGCCACTTACGAACGCCCCGGCAAGTTCCAGCGACTTGGAATCGGCAAGATTGAAAGTGACTTGCGAATCTGCATCGCGAAACTTCATCGACAACTTGGGTCCGAAGCGAACCTCGCTGATCCTTACGTGGATGCCGTCGCGATCAATGCCTACAGCGGAGCCGGACTAACAACGTTGCGACTGGACGAGTTGTCGATCGAGGGAATGGTCAGTGTTGGTGACTTGGAGCAGTCCCAAAATCGTTCATCAGAACAAACGCGAACGGTCACGCGATCAATGGCAAATGGACTCTTTGTGCCATCACCGTTGCAAACGAACCGCGAATCGCAATCCGAATCGAATGAACTTCCCTCGGCGTTTCCCAAGTCTTCGATCATTCGCATCATTGAACATCGCGGCGAGCCTCTCGCTTGGCTCCGCTCGCTCGGCTTCAATGCGGTCCTGCTTTCGCATCCCCCAACAGCAGAGATTCTTCGCGAAGCCATCCGGACGGGCATGTTGGTCTATTCTCCGCCTCCAATGGCCCCCGATCCAGAACTACAAACATTGCTCGACCCGGTGATGGCTTGGTACCTGGGCGGCGGTGTTGCCTTGGATCAAGAACGCATCGCACAAACCGATCAAACGGTCACACGCCTACGCGGATTTCCAACCATCTGGCAAAGACCGATCGTGATTGCTCCGGTCGAAGCGATGAACCGCTATGCCTCGTTCGCGGACGCAGTGGTCTATGATGCGGCCCTTCGGTCTCGCGGTCTCTCTTCGGACGAACAAGTCAAATCGTATTGGAACTCTTGCTCGCGTATTGCAGACCGAATTGACATCGCGGTTTCGGTTGAGTCATCGGCCCCCATTGGTCTATCGCAAATGAACGATGCGATCGCGGCCAATTCCGGTGCTCCCAGCGAGGGAGTCTTTCGTTGGCATAGCCTGTTGATCCAAGTCTTTCAATTGCTTGAGCACTCCCCCTCAGCAATCGTGTTTCACTCGCCTGCACCACTGACTTCTGGGACAAGCAATGCGCATCAGCGTTCCCTAGCGCTCAGCTATCTCAACGGCATGGTTGCGATGATGTCACCCTGGATGGCCTGGGGCGAACGCGCGACTCCCTACACGGTCACCGGATCGGCGTATCACTGCGGCGTATTGAAATCCGGATCGACTCAAGTGCTGATGCTGACCAGTGATGCGGGCGTTCGAGACCAGATTCTCGCCGGCGACGGAACCACCGTCGAAATCAATCTTCCGCCCGCCATGGCAGGCTTCACCGCTTGGCGAATGACTGATTTCACGGCCGAACGTCTCCCCATTCGCACGGCGGGTGGCACAACGCGACTGCAGGTTGTCTCTCCGGACATCGCCGAAGTAATCGTGTTGAGCGCCGACGCCAGGCTGGGGACTCAACTGGAACAGTCCGCGCGGCAATTCGCCAACCGCGCGGCTTCGGATCGTTGGCAACTCTCCGGCGACCAAGCTCGACACGCGCAAACGGATTGGCAAAACGCTGTCAGTTCCGGGGCAAGCGAAGCGCTCATGCCAGTCGGATTACTTAATGCCGCGATGGACTCACACGCTCGTGCCGAAGACGCATACCGCGCCGGTGACTTTCACAACACCTTACGACTGGCACGTCGAGCCGACGCCTGGGCGACACGAGCGAACATCCAATTGGGACAAAGCCTGGTCCCGCTCGAAGCGGTCGACGACGTTCGCTACCAAAGCATTCCTCCACTTGACGAAGGCAACTTGGCATTGCAAGCGCTTTGGCGTCCGCTGATGCTCGACCGCGGCTGGAGCAACAACTTGATCGCACTCGGAGGACTTGATCAACCGAATGCACTTGGACCAGAGAATTGGACCTACGGGAAACGGAATCTCGATCGTGCGGAAAGCGATATCGTGTGGATTTCACGTGGATACTTCAGCGGATCGGGCGCGATGCGTTTGACGGCCGCATCGACAACAAGCGAACCACTGGGCGGCGGCTACGCCGGAACGATCGCAATGCTGTCGAGCCCCTCGGTGCGGATTGCCCCGAAGCAGGTTATCCGTATCGACGTCATGGTTCGCACGGTCGGCTTTAGCCAGCCTCATCAAGGACTGCTCGTGTACGACAGCTTGGGTGGGCAGGAACTTGGTGTCCTGGTGCATCATGCGGATTCATGGAAACGCGTTCGACTGTACCGCTACAACACCAGCCAACAAGACATCCGGGCGATGTTCGAAATCATCGGAGATGGGGAAGCGATTATCGATGAGGTTTCAATCCGAGTCTGGGAACCCGGGCCGCTCGCTGCGTTGCCAGAAATCGGCCGCACCGTTCCCCAATAACGACTTGCTGCGACATCGCGGTTTGTTGTTCTGATAGGATGGGTGGTGCGTTTACAGTCCCCCAAACACGATCTCTCCCCAGTCGCATTCGATGGCTTTCACCTGCCGTTCGCAGTGGCGATTTGAGATCGACAACGTCCCTCCTGCCATTCCCATCCCGCCATGATCGACCGTCGCCAAATGATCAAATCGGCCGTCGCTACGTCAGCGACCGCATTGGCCGTCCACACAAGTCTTTCTGCACAGTCAGTCTCTGCCGCTGCCAACGAACGGATCCGCCTTGGCGTCATCGGCATCGGCCCGCGCTGCCGGTATGTGCTTGGCGGAATGCTGAAACACGCGGATGTCCAATGTGTTGCAATCGCGGATGTGCAATCCGCGCGACGTGACGAAGGCAAACAACTCGTCGACTCGATGGCCGGCCACAACAATTGCGAAACCCATATCGACTTTCGCGAGATCCTGGACCGCAAAGACATCGATGCAGTTTTAATCGCGACCGGTGATCGCTGGCACGCCAACGCGTCCATGCTTGCCGCCGAAGCAGGCAAAGACATCTACAGCGAAAAACCCTGCGGCATCACGATCGATTTGTGCCGCCGGCTTTCAGAGACGATCAAGACAACCGGGCGAGTTTTTCAAGCGGGAACGCAGCGCCGCACCGTGACGAATTTTCAACAAGCCGTCGGCATGGTCCACGACGGAAAGCTCGGCAAACTGCAATCGATGCACGCGACCGTCTACGTCCCTGAAATCAAAACCGAATGGCTCCCAGGCCAACCGACACCGGATCCTCGACAGTGCGATTGGAACCTGTGGCTTGGCCCGGCACCTTGGCGTCCGTACAACGAAACCTATGTGAACGGAGGCTGGCGTGGTTACCACGACTTCGATTCCGGCGCACGACTGCTGGACTGGGGTGCCCACACCGTCGACCTTTGCCAGTGGGCCAAACAAGCCGACGACACGATGCCGGTCGAATACACCGCCGACGACAAAGGCATTACCTGCAAGTACGCTGACGGTACACCGCTACGCATTCACTTCTTGAAAACACCCTTTGGTGAACGTCCAGGCTGGGTGCAATCACTTGGCACTTGCCCGGTGCGTTTCGAAGGGACCGCCGGGTCCGTCGAAGTCGGCGATAGTGGCGGAATCGTGACGAAACCAGAATCACTCGCCAGTGGCTTGGCTCCGCTTCCCGACAAAGAACGTGGACTGGACGTCGAAGCCCACTCACGAAATTGGCTCGACTGCATCAAGTCACGTGAACTGCCCAACGCCAATCACAACGTCATGCGACGATCCCACACCGCATGTCATGCCGCGGCACTATCATGGATTCTCGGCCGAACCCTGCGATTGGACCCCAAGACCGAACTGTTCGCCGGCGACGACGAAGCCAACCGACTTCGCGAACGGCCGCAGCGAAACTGGAGCTGAGCTAGTCCGAGTCAGTTCGTGGTGCTCGCAGAATTCGCTGTCACGTTCGCTGCCACAGTCGACGTGACCGCGAGCGGCACCGACGTTGTTTTGGACTCACACCAACGTTTCCAAATCGAGCGATACGCCTTTTCGACCTCCGTGACGAAACGCTGTTCATTCGCGATGGTATCGCTGGTCTGTTGACGCAGCGTCTGCCGCAAGGCTGCGAGCGCGTCAACGTCCGAAGACAAAGCACGTAGCTTTTCAGCATACTCGCTTTGCGATCGTGCGATCCATTCCGGATGCCCAAGGTGATGAACGATCCCCGCTGTCCCACGCGACGGTCGATTCTTTCCATAGATCGCGACAACGGGAACGCCCATCCACAACGCGCCCATCGTGGTTGTTCCGCCAGCCCAGGGCGTCGCGTCCAAGCCGATGTCGATCTCGGAATAGGCGGTCAAGTAGTTGCCACTTTCGAACGTATCGCGAATCTCAATTCGCTCACGATCGATTCCGCGAGCCACTAGCCCGTCGCGTATCTCTTGTTTCGATCGCTCATTGAACCAAGTGTTGGTGGCCAGCAGTTTTGAATTGGGACAAGCATGCATCGCCGCAGCCCACATGTCTTGCGTGGTTTCTGAGATTTTGAATGGACGATGGAGCGAACCGAATGTGACATATCCGTTGCGCAGCGCCGGCAACGGTGTCAACTCGGGTGCGTCGCCTGGTGGTTGAAAGGAGAACGAACCGCCGGGGATCCGCAGCAACTCTTCGCTATGGTATGAAGGCTCGTCGAGCGGGTTTTGCACTTCACAAGTCAGCGTGTAATCCATCGCCTTCAGCCCCGTGGTGTTGGGGTACCCGAGCCATGAAATTTGCACCGGTGCCGGTTTGTTGGACCAGGCCGTCAAGCGGTTGCCAGACGTGTGGCCTGAAAGATCAACCAGGATATCGATCTTGTCCTCGATAACTTGGCGGACAACTTGCTCATCGGAGTACCCGACAGTGGTCCGCCAATGGTCGGAATACGATTTCAATTGCCGGGTTACCTCATCGCTGACACCGTACTCGTAGTAGCAGAACGTTTCGAACTGAGACGAATCCGCTAGTCGCAACAGTGGTTCAAAAAACACCGACACGGCGTGCTTTCGAAAATCTGCCGATGCATAGCCAATCCGAAGTCGACGATTCGGATCTCGATCGTTCTGATGGTTGTCAATCGGGTTGGGGCTGCCATGCCGCTCGCCCCACCGAAGGTGTTCTTGAAAAACTTCTTCGGGAGAGAAACTTGGGTCGCCGGTCATCAGATACAACACACAGCCATTGGCTTCGCTGTGGCTTGGATCGATCCGAACCGCTTCCTTCATGGTTTCCAACGCATCTTGTCGCCGGTCGGCGGCGATTTGCGTGAACCCGAGTGAGCAAAGTGCATGCGGGTTGTCGGGTGACAACTGCAACGCGTGCCGCAGATTTTCCTCCGCCGCTTCGACTTCTCCCAACCGCATCAAGGTGTGACCAAGATAATGGTATGCCTTCGCACTCGACGGAAAGTCGTTGACGACAGACACTAGCGATTTCTTTGCTTCTTCCAATCGGTCAAGCTTTTCTAAGACCCTGGCGTGCGTGACTCGCATGACTTGATCGTGGGGATTTTGCACGATCGCTTGTTCCAGGACTTCCAACGCTTCTTCGAACCGCGTTTGCCTGCGCAGGCACTCACCCAGATTCGTGATCAAATTACAGTTGGCGGGATTGTCAGCGAGAAGTGTGCGAAACATCGACTCGGCATCAATTAATCGATTCTGCCTCATTAAACAATTGCCCAGGTTCATTGCCGCCTGAGCGTCACCTGGTGCAAGTTGTAGACTTTGTTCGAAAGCGACCTGAGCATCGACAACCTTGCCGGACTCAAGTTGCATCACACCCAAATTGTTATAGTGCTCTGGATTCGCAGGCTCAGCATCGATGACAGCCCGCATGATTTCGATCGCTTGATCGGACTGCCCCATCGCGTGCCGGATCAAAGCGAGATGCCCGATCAAGTCCGCGCGGTCCTCGCCAAACTGGCGAGCCTTTTGGATGCACTCAAGTGCTTCGGCATACGCTGCACCGCTATACAACGTCATCCCAAGCAAGTGCCACGCATCAGCATTGGTTGGGTCTTGGGCGAGGACTTGGCAATAGAGTTGTTTTGCCTCAGCAAGCTTGCCTTGGTTTTGTAGCTCAAGAGCAGTGGCGATCAACTCAGCCAGTGATGCCCCGTCCGTCGCTCGTGTTGATTGTCGACGACCGCGTGACCGCTTCGGTTTCGAATGACTTTTTCCCATCGTCCCGTTCGTTCATTCAGAAGTGATTAGCGAGCAGAGTTCGACGCAGCACCGTTCGAACAAACGCTCCAAGCCCATCACCTACATTCGGCAGCAACCGAATCCCGACTCCAAACAGACTCCCCTCCATCGCCAACGAACCAAACAAGAGGGTTCCCCGCCAAACCCCAAACTCTCCTCAACCAAGCCCCAGGTAGTGGACGAGGCGACGAGTCCCATGCCAAGCCCAACGTAGTGGACGAGGCGACGAGTCCCATGCCAAGCCCCAACGTAGTGGACGAGGCGACGAGTCCCAAGCAAGGTCGCCACCACCGTCCAGGTATCAGAATCTTTGGCGTGCGAAGAACTGATTGTGGGACTTGTTCTGGAGTTGCAAAACTTGCACCGTCGGCCCCTCCGGGGCGAGTCGATGATTCGCGTCGCAATCTCGGGGCTGCCCCCCCAGCTACCGACGCGGACTCCTCCGGAGTCAAACCTGCCGACGCTGAATGAGCCGGCGACGCGATTCACACCAATCTGAATTTTCCAACCAGCCTGCAGTGCCTTTGCGTCCCCGTCAACCGAAGTGCAATCACGCACCGTGCTCCGTCGTCGTTCCGTTGGGAAAGAGCATTGCCTCACTCCTGGCTCGCCCCGGAAGGGCCGGCTTTGGTAGCTCGGGGCGGCAGCCCCGAGTTCTAAACACCACACCAGACAACCGCCTCGGACGGGCCGGCGTCACCTTTTTCGTCGCTGATGCTCGTTCCCTTCTAAGCCGACTACCGTTCGTTACGATGATTCTCGAATTCGATTCTTGGCGGAGCTTTGCCTCGCACCACCGTCAATTTGCGGGCTTCACCTAAAGCGTTGCAGCCGAAGATGCGAGCGAGCTGGCGAGTTTTTGAAAGTGCTGCTGAAAAGTCAACTTCATTCGGTGGCAACAGTTCATAGCGTTTGCCGTTGGATGTCACCAACAAGGCAGCGTACTTGAATCTCGGCGGTCGTCGGCTGTTGCGACCCACGGAATACGCATGACCTTGGGCGATGACACAGTTGATGTCCTGTGCCGCAGCAATCTTCTTGGAACGACGAACGCCCAAAAACGAACGGTCGAAATAGAGGACTCGCTCACCAAGCTCGAATCGATAACGTTCCTCAAGGCGTGTGTAGAGAAAGAATCCCAGCGTTGAGACTCCGATCAGCCCCGCGCAAATGACAAAGTAAATCATCGCCATTTCCGCGAACGCACCGATCAGCACTCCAACCGCGGCAATCGCACTGATGCAACCGGTCAACAGCAACGTCGCGGCGAAGTTTGTGTACGGCACGACGATCAAACGTTCGTGATCGATTTCGATATTCATCGATTCGCGTTTTGATCGGTTCACTTGCAAGCGTTAGGGCTGATCGCGTTTGCGGGAGGTGTCGCCGCAATGAGATGGGCAATCGGCAGCTAGCCGTTGTCGACGGCGGCTAAAAACTGGTCAATCAACCCCTGCGGTGCTTTGACGGTGTGCTCGGGACCGGGGAAGCGTCCGTTTTTGACATCGTCGATGTATTCACGAAAGCCTTCGACTCGTTCGGCTTGAATCGCCTGCTCCATCTTGTAGAGGTTTCGGTACTGCTTGGTGTGTCGAGGAAAGGGCGGGGCGTGATTACCAAGAATGTCTTCCGCAAACATGAACTGGATATCGCCGCCACTGCCCGCACCGATCGACGAAGTGACTAAGCGGGTCCGGCGAGAGATCTGCGCAAGCAGCTCAGCCGGGACGACTTCGACCTCAACCGCCCAGGCGCCTGCTTCTTCAAAGGACTTGATTTGCTGAAAAACCCAAAGTGCCTCGTCGATGGTTTTACCGACCGCTCTCAGTCCTCCCGTCCAAGTGCTTAAACGGGGTACGAGTCCGGCATGGGCTTCGACAGGGATACCGGCATCGGAAACGGCACGAATGAATTCCGGTCCCCATTGGCACATGATCCCATCAGCGCCGGCCTCCATTGCAACGTAGCCCGCGCGGACTGCTTCGGCTGCAGTGGCGATTTTTGTCAGCCCGATACAAAACGTCATGAAAGTGTTTGGCGCGGCTTGGCGAAGTTCCAACGCACTTGCCGGATTGGCGGGATCGAACTTGACCTTCAGTGTGTCGATCCCGGCTTCTTCGGCAGCCACCGCCTCACGGACCGTGAACGGCATCGTTTCCGTGAGAACCGTTTTGCCTTTCAAATCTTGCAGGTGTTTGATCGTGTGGTTTCGCAGAGCGTACTGCCCGCCCAGCGTCATGGTCCGGTGCAATCCCCGCTCATGCGCGTCACGGGGAGGCAGTGAATTTGATCGGCTAGCGTCTGATTTCATAAGATTGTTCTGTCACATCGATGGGCCATTGCGAGGCAGACGACGAGCGATGCGAAAGCAAGCTCACGCCTTGATCAACTCGCGTCCGCTATCGTATCGAACGAAGCGAATGCACGCGACCATCGCTTGCTGCAGTGAAATCAGCGAAGCGACGGTCGCAAGGCGAACAGAGCGACGGTGCAATCGAATTTGCTGCTCTGTGCTTGCTGCTCTGTGCGGCATCGCCGCAGTAAGTACGCCTGTCTCCGCGAAACACAGGCTTAGGATTGGTTGCTCGCCTTGGTACTCTTGAATTGCTGATCGTACGACCCAAACCCAAAACCGACCATTTTGTTCCCACGATGACGCACGGCAAAACCAATCGATTGCAATTCTCGGTTCGATCTTTGTTATTTGCCACGGCTGCCGCTGCGCTATTCCTAGCTATCTTTTCGCCGATGTTGATCGCTAGGTGGCAGGAATACCGAAGGCTAAGAGATTTCGAACGCAAGTTCGATCAACTGTTAAAGGAGATTGACTTTGACAGCTTGCAGATAAAAAGCGATCCGATTTGAGGCAACGCTTTGTAGGTGGTGGCGAAATCTGTGGGGCGGATGGTGCCATCCAGAAAACACGGGAAGGATAAAAGTGGCAGGACTCTTTAAGGGGTCTTCCGTCGGCGGACGCACGTCTTGACTGCTGAAATCGATCATCTTCCGCCCCAACCGAAGGGACGCTTTGCCACTCTAGTTGATTCGTTTGGCGGGGAGGGAGGATCGATTTCCGGGATGATGGATGGCACCAACCATTGCATCCGCACCGCCGGCCCCTCCGGGGCGAGCATTTCGTTGGGGTCGTAATCTCGGGGTTGCCACCCCGAGATACCGACGCGGACTCCTCCGGAGTCAAGCCTGCCAATGATTGTCCATCAATTGGTAGGCGAGGAGCTGACAGGAGTAGAGCCTGCGTCCCTCGGCCAGAACGCGTTCGAAGACATCGAAGTCTTCCGGTTTGTGAAAGATGTCGGCTGTGGTGACCGAAGCGAGGCCGGTCTCAAGCAATCTCGGGGTTGCCACCCCGAGCTACCGACGTGGACTCCTCCGGAGTCAAGCCTGCTGCCGCTGAATGAACCCGCTTCAGGCAACGTGGAAACGATTGGGCGACGTGGCAACTCGACTCGCGGACGGTTCGGAGAACCGAGCGACATTGTCGCTCAGCTCTCCGAGCTGATTGCGTCTTCAGGAGTGCAGAATCTAGTTCCACTTTCCAATATTCGTTGTGCCCCAGACATAGTTGTCGTTATGAAGGACAAAGGTGGGGAAGGATAAAAGTGGGAGGACTCTTTAAGGGGTCTTCCGTCGGCGGACGCACGTCTTGACTGCTGAACTCGATCATCTTCAACCGCAACCAAAATGGGCGTTGTGCCACTCTGATTGATTCGTCTGGCAGCGAAGAAGATTGACGTCTCTCGGCACGATGCAGCCATGAGGACCACGGTCCTTTTGGTTGGCAGGCATTGGACGCGGGCAATAATAATGATCGAAACGCCAAGCGGTTCTGGGTGCCGCGGGAAAGTGACCTGTCAGAACCGATCGCACGGGGCGATTTCGGGAAGGACGCTGCAAAGCGAAGCGGATTGTGGATGAGGCTGGGTTGTTGGCCTGCGTCTTGTACGTTGATCTCAATTAGGCCCGCGCCGCGATGGCAAGAGTCCCGGCCAACGTCTCCACACAAGTGCTTGCGATCAAACGAAATCAGCGCGTGGCGAGCAGATCCCATCCGTCGCGTTTGCCCCCAAGCCAGTTAGCACGGAAGAGGCGGGAAGGGAGGATCGCGAAACACCAGTCGATGAACTGCGTGAGAAACCCAAGCAAGGAAGCAAGAATCAGAGCGGGGGATGCATCTGTCGCGACGTTTTGCCCAGCCCCCGAAACTGAACTCGACAATTTTTCTGAAGACGCCGAAGTCCATCCCGTGCCCATACCGTAGGCACGCGAAGAAGTGATTGGTGGGCTTGATTTCGAGCTCGGGAATTCGCGCCGCCGGCCCCTCCGGGGCGAGGCTGTGGTTGGCGTCGCAATCTCGGGGTTGCCACCCCGAGCTACCGACGCGGACTCCTCCGGAGCCAAGCCCGCCGCTCCTGAATCCGCCCGCGGCGCGGATCAAATCAATCAGAGTTTTCTGACGAGCCTGCAGCAATCTGGGATTATTGGAGACATGCGCTAGAGGAAAAGGCCGTTTATGCTACTCAGATAGTGCAAAGATACTGCCTGACTCAAATACCAAGCGATAAGGACGTACGCTCATCTGGTATGCATAGAGCTCACCAAGACCATACAGACCACTTGACGCAGGAGACTTGTTGGTCTCAGGCACGTTGTTCCCAAGAGAGTAACTGGCAGGCAAATCACCAAGTGACAGAGCACTATCATCGGCTTCCACGGGTGACTGTTGGATAACTTCACCCTGTGCATCTCGAAGTACCTTGTATTGGATCAGCGACCCAGGCTGAGATGGATAGCAAATAACGATTTTGAACTTAGATGGAGTTGGATCTCCTGTCGCCATGATCGAAACAGGAGCCACCCAATTGTCTGCCGACGGGTATGCGTTGGTATTCAGTTCACGAGCACGTGAAATCCCAGTAACAAACCCGCTATCAAAGTCAGGTAGCAGTGGAACCAAAATCGTATTGTCGCCTTCCGCATTTGTGACCAAAGTGCCCGGATATCGAAAAAGCTCATGATCCGTATCATGAATAAAACTCGGAAGCAACAGTTGATTAATTTGTGGAAGGGTACTCAAGAACGCTTTGTCGAAAAACTGTTGTTCTGAAAGAACCAAGTACTCTTCGTTGTAGAATCCCCCATCCTTCAAAGCCATATAGACGTCTTTCGCCGAACTTCCAGTTAGTTCGGAGGAAAGCTCTTTGTCCAGCAATCGCCCGGCGTTCTCCGCAGCGATGTTGTTCTGGAACGAGCCGAGGGCTAGCACTAGGATGCCTAGCAATCCTGCCACGATTGCCGAGAGCACGAATGAGATGATTGCGAATTCGACAAGAGCTTGGCCTTGGCGTTGCAATCGTTTGAAAGACAAGCCGCGGGTGCTGTGTGAAGTAACGCGAATCACGGGAGCGAATTCCGAAAATGGACGAACCGGAGACCTCCGCTTTGGAGGTCACCCTAAATGCAGTCAATGTGCATCTAGTTTAAAGTCCGTGTCTTCATTTCGCAAGAATCCGGCGGGTCGAACGGTGGTTGAATCCGGCTCTTCCCCCCCCGCGATGTTGGTCGTCGAATGTTCCAGTGAAGCGAGCACCTGATTCGACCTTTTAGCAACACTCGGGTCGCGGGCGGCTGCTTCGGTTAGCAACGCTCGCGCGGCGTTCATGTCACCTTGCTGCAGCTTGATCATGCCCAGATTGTGACGTGCTGCCGCCGGTCCGATCGACTCTGCAAACAAGTTCATCGCCTGCGCGTCGTCACCTTGATGCGCACGTAGCACCGCGAAGTTGATTTTCGTTTGACGATGTTCGGGATCGATTTCCAAGGCTCGGACAAAACTTTTTGCCGCAGCCTCCAATTCACCGGAGCTGTATTGAAAGTAGCCATGGTCGCAAAGCAAATCGACGTCATTGGGCGTCTCTTTCAAGGCACGTCGATACTCGATCGCAGCATCATCGACACGCCCCAACCGATCATAGAGCACTGCCAAGGAATGGGCCAAACCAGCCTGGTCGGGTCGTTGTTTGCGCAGATTTAAATAGGCCACCACCGCTTCACGATCCATTCCACGTGATTCGGCCAACAGCGCCGTTTGCAAAGCGATTTCAGCTGACTTGCCCGTAGGATCAGCCAACGGTTGCTGCGAGGGCAGATCGGTCGCTTGCGTCGATGCTGTGAAACGATTTGAAACCGTCGGCAGTGACTTGGGGACCATCCCACAGCCGACACTGCAAAGGAGTCCCGCCAGTGCGACAACGACGTGAGAGATCGAAGGTTTAGAACATTCCGCCACCGCCCATCCCTCCTCCGTATCCACCACCAAAGCCTCCGCCACCTCCAAAACCAGCACCGGAATTGCCGCTGCCAAAACCGCCGCGTCCCATTCCGCCACGGCTTCGCCGCCCGCTTCCCTGGAACATTCGGTTGAACACAGTGGGAGCTTCGACGCCACGCACTCCGACACTACGATCATCGGCAAACACGACCCACTGGTCAGCATCGGGAATCCCCAGGCCAGCCAAGTGTTCGACCACGACGACCCGTCGTCGATTATGCAGTTCTTCAATTCGCTTCGTCGCGTCGGCGTACTCTTCGTCGCTCGCCAACAGCATCGGCTCGTTCTCAATCACGACCCAGTTCGGTGATAGCTTCAACGCATCCGAAAGTCGAGCGATGTGTTTGAGACCATCGGGTGAAAGCTGATCGCCACGATCAAACCATTCATTGCGAGTGATCACCCATTTTTGCTGCTGTGCCCGAGTCACTTGTGCGGCGCGCCATGCTTCGAGATACGTTCCCGGTGGTGCGGGGACGGCGTCATTTGGAATCGCTTCCACGCACTTTTGCCAGTCCGCGACCATCGCCACAGGCATCGATTGCCCGACCGTCTTGGGAAGACAATCCGTCGTGCAGGCCTCGGGGCATTCATCCGGACAGGATCCGCAGAATCGATCGCTTGCGCATCCGATCAGCGACAACAGGGTGACTGCGGCAACGGACGTCCCGAAAGTCGAAAATGCCTTGGAGTATTGCCGGAAAGCACGTCTACGCACGGATTGTGTTTGAGTCGCGTCAATCGGTGAAGTCATCTTGCTCATCGCACCACCTCACCGTTGATGAATTCCGCAGTCGTCTGGGTTGGTAAACTCAGTTCCGGTAACGGTCGACCGCTGCTGTGTCCCGGCATTCCGATAATGTATTTTTGCTCGCAGCGGCGAAAGGCTTCCATTCGATGGATGTTGCTCCGAACGGGAGTCCGATAGTCGTCTGCGATTCTTCCTTCGATCGAACCGTGCAAAAAGAACTCCAAGTCGTCCGGTTCGAACGTGTCGCTGCCAGGTACGGGCAACGAAGCCCCCGCTGGTAGCGGCGATACGAGGTGCGGTGTCACGACAACCAAAAGCTCTTGTTCGGAGTAGTTGACGCTGCGATCGCCGAACAGCAAGCTGCCGACAACAGGAATGTCGCCAAGAAAAGGCACTCTCGATGATTCCGCCGAAACCGAATTGCGGATCAAGCCGGCGAGTGCTAATGATTCGCCGTCACGCAGTTCAACCGTCGAATTAAATCGACGCGTCGACAGACTTGGGACCCCCGTCGCTGCATTGGTGCCTGTTCCTGTTCCGCTGCCCGTGCCAGTTCCGTTGTTGTTCGAATTGATTGTTTCGGACACAGCAGCCATCAGTTGCAAACGAATTCGATCACCGTCGGTCACCGTTGGCACGACAGCGAGCTGCACGCCAAAGGGAATGAAAGTTACCGATTCGGTAACAGCCACTTGGTTTGCCGAAACGGTCGTCACTGGAAACTGCCCGCCCACCAAGAACGTTGCCGGCTTTCCGGACAAAGTGGTCAGGTTGGGTTCGGACAATGACCGTGCCAACCCAAGTCGCTTGAGTGCATCGAGCTTCAAGAAGAACTGATCGGTTTGGAAGGTGAGCTCCCCGATCCCCAGGTCTTGGTTGTAAAAGACTCCATCTCCATCGAACAACTGGTTGCTCAACGAATCGGATCGGTCCACACCAAACTGTGCCGACGACAGCAAGCTGCGTCCCGAGTCTCGGACCACTTCGGCGAGCGTCACCTTTAACATCACTTGATGGATGCCGGCGATCTCCAGCATGTTAACGATTCGATTGTTGATCGAAACCGCGTTGGCCCCCGCAACGTTCTGGCCGTTGAAGATGTTGTTCACGCCCCCCGCTTCGACAACTTCATCAATCGAGAATCCGGAGATCGATTCGGCAGTCGTATTGGGAGGCGATCCGACCGGTGCAAGGTTGGGATCGGCCGCATTTTTCAGTTCCGCGTCTTCTGCCTGCCCTGCGTCGGGCAGACTCTTGGAAATGATCCGCAGGATATTCGTCGCCTCTTCGATGTCACAAGCTTTGCCGCGGACGACGACTTGCTTACCGACATTGCTCAGATCAACGACGCTGTTGGGGAAGCCACGGTTGACATCGCGTTCCAAGTTTTCGAGCAAATTTTGAAACTGCCGAGACTGCTCCGGATCGTCAGTCACTCGCACGAGATAACTGAGCACCTCTTGCTGACCGGTCTGCGGATCCTTGAACCAAAAGTTGACCGTTGTCGAACCGACTTTCATGCCCGTGACGCTAATTTCGCTTTCGGACAAACTCGCGATTTCGGCGATCTTTGCATCACCAACCTGATCACGAAACGGAGGGACCCGAAACCGAAGCACCGTCGGTCGGCCTTGGACAACGTCCAAGGTTTGTGCGGGATCAACACGTTCGACAAGGAATCTGGATTCCTTTGTATTCGCCACGCCGAGATCGGGGTCACGAAAGAGGTTTTGGGCCTGACTGGAATTGGCGGAGAGCCACAGCAGGCACACCGACACGATCTTTATCGTTCGGTTTGCATGGGGTGGCATCGGGAACATGGCATGCGTTTCTCATTGGCAGTTGAAGGAGAGTCCGGCACTGTGGTGACCAATCCGCATGACGGGTGTTAGCATCGGTTTAATCGGCAAGACCCGGATTGCCGCTTTAATCTGATTCATGAGTTGCCGGGTACATCGGGCAAGACTTGACTCTAAACCGCAAAAAACTGGCGGCTGCCCCTCATAGAGCTCCGATGAGAACGCGTGATCACACGCATTCAGCTTAAGAGCCCTACTCGTCTGGTGAACTGCCTCCCACCAGCTGGCGTTCAAGTTTGTTGCGTAGTGCTTCCGCGCGGCTGACATGCTGCCCCTTCGCGATCAATTTCTCGCAGAATCCGGCGGCTTCGGCATACTGCTGCTGACGCTCGAGCAAAAGTGCAAGATTGAACATCGCGTCAGCGTCGTCCAGCTGCACCGCAAGTCGATAGTCTTGCTCGGCAAAGTCAGTCTTTCCGAGACGTTCCCAAACGTAGCCGCGACGCTTCACCGCTTTCTGGTTCTAGCTCGATTGCCCGACTGAAACTTTTGATCGCGGCAACAGGATCACCGGTTTCACGCTGCGTGTCGCCGAGCCCGATGTAATAGCCCGCATACTTGTCGTTCTGGCTCACTGCGGTTTCTGCATAGACACGAGCGGTTTTCCAATCGCCGAGCGATGCGTATGCCATGCCGAGATTGTGTGCGACCCGCGGGTTGTTCGGTTCGAGATCAAAGTTTGACTGCCAAAACCGAACCGTTGATTGGTAGTCAAGGTTTCGCTGGTGCGTGCGCATCCCCCACATCAACAGCAGGCCAACCCCAATCAGCCGAATTACTTGACGCATCGAAACCATCGTTCTGCGCAGGGCGACTCCGCCGACGACCAGCAGCGCGACGAGAAACACCAGAGGAAAGTACATCCGGTGCTCGAACACCATGTCAGGACTGGGCGCAAAACTGGATCGTGGGGCCAACGTCAGGTAGACCATGACAATCAATATGCCGGCACATTTGCGATGATAAAACAGCCAAATCCCTAACAACGCAAGCGAGGCGAGTAAACACATTGCGGGGATGTATCGCAACGGGTCATGCTCCGGCATCCACCCATAATCCAATCGCAGATCTCTTGGATACAGCACCAGTTTCATGTAGTGCAGGATGACGACCGACTGAGTTTGTAGGTATTGCAGCGGCGACAATTCGTGGTGAATTGATCGAGCCGCATATTCGCTTCCAACAGTCGGAACCATTGCGAAGAGGTATCCTGACAAACACAGGACAAGGTAGCTCCACGCGGAGAGGATCCCGCCCCAAGCGATGGTTCGTAACGCCTTCAATCGATGTTTCGAAAAGTTGCCAATCGCTGCCCCGCCTCGTAAACGGCTGAAGAACAAATCCCAGACGAAAATCAAAAACGGCAACGAGATCGAAATTTGCTTTGAAAGGATCGCACACCATGCGAAGAAAATTACACCGATCGCTGCAGAACGCTTTCCATCAAGCAAACCACACCAGCACCGTAGGGTCAGCAGCATGAAGAGCACCGCGACCGATTCGTAGCGCTGAATGATGTAGGTCACCGACTCGGTGGTCAGTGGATGGACACCCCAGAGAACCGCTATCCACCAGGCGGGCCAGATTGAAGTTTGGTGGTTTCCTTTATCCTCAAGATTGCTTTCGACAGGCTTCGCAAATTCGTGGGTTGCCCAAAGCTCAGTTGCCCACAGCCCAATCGAGAAGACGCACAACACGCTTGCCAAATGCACAAGCAAATTGACGAGGTGGTATCCCCAGGGATCGAAGCCGTTGAAGTGATAGTTCGCCCAGAAAGAGAGATCGACCAACTGGCGTGAATCTCGCAGAAAATGGCCCCAAGACGAGTACGGGTGAACGTAACGTTGCTCCAATATCAGGTCATCATCGAGCACATACGTGCCATCAAAACTCGATGCATAGACAATGCCTACCACACCGAGTAGACCGATGATTGCATTGATCATCCGAAGTCGATGTGTCTTTCGATGCACTACGGAATGTTGGTCTTGGGTTTGATGCATCTGTTATTCAGACAACGGCTTTGGATGTCTGTCGGTTTCGCTTAAGTGATTTCAACGTTGTTTGTTGTTGGCGGGGCGAACGCTACTTTCACGGAGCGAAAGGCGACATTGGTGAATTGGTTGGCGGTTGATACTTTTGACCATGCTGCAGATGCACATGGCATGCGTTTACGAAATCGGTTTGATGACGGTCTCGAGGCCTTCGGTGATCATCGTTGAATTGCTTAACGACTTTGCCTCGATGACATGCCTTGCCGATTTCGACTTCGTCCTAGCAATGCGCCAGGGCTGGACTCCGCGTCGAATGTCAACCACACGCAGCGATTCATCCAGAAAGAACACATCGATTGCGAATCGCATCCAAGCGGTATGAATGGAAACGCAATCTTTTAGCCACAGCGCCTCGCCATCAGCCATTCCGCTGCGGAATTGCAATCCGCACAACCGTTTCCAATAGGTATCCGCAACAACAAGCTGATCGGCAAGAACGTGTTCGCCCCGCGCCGTCATCCAGCGAATTCGTTCAGCGTGCTCTTCAGCGCTCACGATGAGGCTCCGAATCCGTTGCCGATGACTTGATCGAGCATCTGAACAATTTGATGGATGATCGGCCCCAGTGACGCGATCATGATTCCGGGCAAAAAACAGATGATCAACGGGAACAGCAATTTCACGGGCACCGCCATCGCTTGTGCGAGTGCCCGTTCCCGTCGGCGGCTGCGCAAATCATCCGCTTGAGCGCGCAGTGTTGTGGCGAGCGACGCGCCGATCTGTTCGGCATGGATCAGTGCCGACACAAAGATCGAAAACCAGGGAACGCTGACGTTGTCTTTCAGCCGCCGCAACGAATCGATCCGACCTCGCCCGGTTAAGATGTCTCTCAAAAAATACCGAAACTCCTCCGCCAACGGACGATCATTCCGCTGCGTCTCTAGCACGCGTTCCAGTGCCGCATCGAAACTAAGCCCAGCTTCTGCCAGTGTTGCCAACAGGTCCAGCGACAAGGGCAGATCTTGCTCGATCATGCGAACTCGTTTGCGTCGACGGCCGCGGACCACGATGGCTGGCATCGCGACAACGACTGCGACGGCCATCACGGGACTGATCCAAAGCAACGGCAGAAACACTTCGCCGACCGAACCCGGAATCGCTCGCAGCACCGTGCCGCCGAGTGTGATCACGGCGGATTGATAAAGCAAAAACGCGACGAGCAATCCGAACAACAGCGCGGCGGCATTGGCGGCAAGAAACAACACCGTTGCGTTGGGGCTGCGAAAGCCGGCACGGAACAGCCATTGTCCGATCCAGCCACGTGACTTCGTACGGGACACCTCATCCGATTCTGGCAACTCGACGGCAGTCGCAAGTCGCTGGTTGCTGACCATCCATGCCCACATCCAGCGCAGCATGAAGGTTCCGGCGATCAGCGGGATGGCGGCAAGCACAAGTGGCAGAAACTTGGTGACCATCAGAACTTCGGCTTACTCATCCAAGAGATCCACATCATGCCGACAGCCTGCATCACCATCCCAACCGAGACCATGATCTGGCCGATAAGGCTGGTTAAAAAACCGCTCATCCGTTCGGGATCGTTTCGCCAAATCAGCGCGCCGATGAAGTATGTCACCACAATCACACTGACGACCGACATCCGAGCCTGCGTCGTCATCGCATTCATACGACGCGACAGCTCGATTCGGTCGCGAATGGTCCGCCCGACATTGGCAAGCGTGATCGAAAGCTTGCCTCCAACACGCCAATTGACCGCCAACGTTTGGCAGAACAGCGTGAGACTTTCCAGCGGCAATCGATCGGACAAGTCCATCACCGCTTCGACAGGGTCTTGCCCATAGCGGATCGCGCTGACGAGTTGCTCGGCTTCGACACGCCATGGCTTGGCCGCGTCGGCAACGGCTGATTCCAATGCCGCTTGCAAACTGCTGCCTGACTTGACGCCGGCGACCATCATGTCAATCGTGTCGGCAAGCTGCTGCTGCAATTGGTCCATCCGGTACTGCAACCAGATTCCATCAAGTTGCCAACAGCATAGGAATGTCATGACGTAGATGGCGGCTAGGTAGGGCCAAGGAATGCCCAAGGTCAAACGCAATACGGCGGAAACAACCGCGGCAACGATCAATCCGATCCACGCATAGCGGCGCAGCACCGGACTGCGACGCGTTCTGATCGGCGACCGGCGATCAAGTTCGTCGTCACGTTGGTGAATCTGTTCGGAACCGAGCTGTAGACGAGCCCTTGATGCCGCGGCCGATTGGCTTCGATAGAGCGCGACGATGATGCCAGCCAATCCGCCGACCAAGATCAGCCCGAACACTGCGAATAACACACCCGCCATGACCTACGCCCCTGCCGCATCAGAGGCGTTCGTTCCGCTGCGGAACATCTCGAGCGGAATGTCAAAACCGCGTTCGCGCAATTGGTGAACCCGCCGAGGCACGATTCCGGTCGCCACAAACTCACCGACGATTCGCCGTTCCTGTCGCCCCGTTTGACGGAATACAAAGATTTCTTGCATCTGTGGCATCGACTCTTCCATCCCGGTGATTTCGGCGATGGATTCGACACGCCGCACACCGTCATCGTATCGACGGACGGAAATGATAAAGTCAACTGCCGAAGCGATCTGTTCACGAATCGCACGTTGTGGCAGTTCGACACCCGCCATCAGCACCATCGTTTCCAACCGCGAAACGGCGTCCCGTGGACTGTTAGCGTGAACGGTGGTCAGCGACCCGTCATGACCGGTATTCATCGCTTGCAGCATATCGAGTGCTTCACCAGAGCGAACTTCGCCGACGATGATTCGGTCGGGCCGCATCCGCAGCGAGTTGACCAGCAAGTCTCGCGCGGTGATTTGGCCGGTGCCTTCGAGGTTTCTTGGCCGAGTCTCCATCCGCACCACATGCACTTGATCGAGCAGCAACTCCGCCGCGTCTTCGATCGTAACAATCCGCTCGTGATCCGGGATCGCTTCGCACACAGCGCCCAGAAAAGTCGACTTCCCCGCGCCCGTTCCGCCAGACACGATGATGTTGCTGCGGGCGATCACCATCCACTGCATAAACTGTCGGACCGGATCGGAGAACATTCCCAATCGCTGCAGATCTTCACGCCTGAGACGACGTTTTCCGAATCGACGGATCGATAGCGTTGGCCCGTCGATGGTCACAGGAGGCAGCGTCGCGTTGACACGGCTACCGTCGGTCAATCGCGCGTCGACCATCGGGGAACTTTCGTCGATCCGTCGGCCAACACGAGCGGCGATCCGCTGGATGATCCGCGTGAGGTGTTCGGCATTTCGAAATTGGACGTCGGTGACTTCCAGGCGACCGAAACGTTCGACATAGACCTGATCGTATCGGTTGACCAAAACGTCAGTCACCGCCGGATCACCCAGAAGCGGCGCGAGCGGCCCCACGCCGAGCGTCTCCTCCATCAAGTCTTCAGCGAGCTGCCGACGTTCCGTTTCGTTGAGCGGCAAGTCCTCGTTTTCAAGGACATCGGCAACAAAGTCCTCGACCGTTTGTTCGAGGAGTTCGTCCGAAGCGACCAGGAACTGGGGCTGGTTGAGCAGATCCAACAATCGCGAATGAAGAGACGTTTTGACCGACAGGTAATCGCTGACTGAAGGACGTGACGATTCGCGAGGCGACAAACTGAACGCGTTCTCGCCGGTCTCTTTGACCGGGACACGATCGCGAGGCACATCAAACCGCTTTCGTCCCAGCTTCGAACGTACTTCACCAGCGTCGCGTGAAGCCACAGCGTCGCGTGAGGCCCCGGCGTCGCTTAAAGACGATGTGTCTTCGGTGTTCGATGGGTTTAACTCACTCATTGTCTGCACCACTCGTTTCGACGGCAGGCGATTCGAGAGAGACCTGATCGACCGAGGCCACAAGGTCCGCCATCGCTCGGTGCAGTTTCGAAAACCTGACAAAGTCTGACGAGAACGGCCGGCCAGAATTGGCTGCGACAATCGCCCGACGACTGTATGGGATCACAGAATCAACGGGCAACCGAAGTGCGCGGCCGATATCCTCGATCGACGGATTGCCAGTGATTCGCTGGAACCGGTTGACGACGATACCGATGCGTTCGTGTGGGTACTGCAGATCATCGAGCAGCTTGAGTAGCTGAACCGCGCTGAGCACCGTTGGCACAACATTGTCCAGCACCACGTACGCTCGACTGACGATGTCCAACACCGTCATCACGATTTGATCGAACAACGGAAATGTGTCGACCACGACGTAGCGAAACGTACGGCGTGAAAGATTCAGCAATCGCGTCATCGACTGGTCGTCAATGTCAGCGGCCGCAACGGGATCCATGGGTGCGGCGAGCAGCAGCAGTCCCGATTCATGTGGAATCGACAACTGGCGGATCAGCGTTTCGTCCAGTCGTTGTCGTTGCTGGAAAGCATCGAGCAATGTCGTTTTGGGCTCCAAGTTCAACATCGCCGCGCAGACCCCCATTTGCAGCGATGCGTCGATTAGCAGCACTTCGTTGGGGTACCGTGACGCAAGTGACACGGCTGTATTGACCGCTAAGGTGGATTTCCCCACGCCACCTTTGTTGCTCATAAAAGCGATGCAGCGTCCGAGTTGACGCCGGGTGGATTGACCGCGCGGACGCAGGCGATCAAACAGCTGGCGAAGTTCCCGTTGCGGAATCGGCAGCCGCAAAAAATCGGCGACGCCTTCTCGCACAAGCTGTACGATCATCGCTAACGACACACCGCCGGGATCGCCTTCGCCAGCATGAACGCCGACCAACACCGTCTCTGGGGTGACGGCACGCAGCTCGCGAATCGACTGGCGATCGGTTTCAACGTCGCCGGTCAATTCGATCAAAGCGGCTTGGGGCTCACGGTCTCGCGAAATGTCCACCGCACGGGTCAAGTCCGTTGTGACAAAACATTGCGGCGCGACCTCATCGGCCCCGCGGCAAGCGTCAGCGATTCCTTGACCGGTCGCTTCGTTTCGTGCGAATACGAGCAGTTTGATTGCACTCAATGACTCAATCACGCGGCACCGCTCGCATCGCTGAAGGAGACTCGGCGGGCATCGAATAGACACGATCGCTGACGAAGACTTCGGTGACAGGCTTTTCGCTGCCGATGAAATGTTCACGCACGAACGTCCGCACCAAATCGTCGTCTGGCATGTCGCCATTCCCACGGGAAGATGCTTTGTCAACGCCGGCCTGATCAGCGTCCGGTTGTACGGAACTGAGGACGACGCGAAGGGGAACGCCACGGTTGATGAAACTAATCAAGTTTCTGGCGATCCGTTCAGGAACCGCGATGGCGAAACGCTGGACCGTCTGTGTCGTCGTCCGCACATCGGGTTCTTCCGCTGTTTGCACTTCTTCGATTCCACCGGCCGTTGTGGTTCGAGTCGTCGTGCGTCGGGTCAGCACATCCTGACGTGTGCGATCGGAAGCTCCAAACTCTGACAACAAAATCGCCCCGGTCACGATACTTTGCGACAAAGGTGCTCCGAAACCGGGCAGCTTATCCGCTTCTGCGATCGCATCGGATGACGAGAGCGTTCTGCGAACCTGATCGCCAAGTTGTGCCGCTTCCAACACTCGGCCGGAAACGATGTCGAAGGTCGAACCGGGACGGAGCAGATCAAGGTCAACGATTTGATTCGAATCGACCAGGATCCCTTCCATGCCTGCAGGCACGCCAGCGGAAGGGCCAGCGGGTGTGCCTGGGGGAGCAAGATCATTCATTGACACAGTCCGTCCCGCCTTGAGATCACGCAGGGCAACGCGATCGATCAACTGGCTCACGTCCGTTTGCCAATCGTCACGCATCTTTCCGATCGGGAAATAGACATAGCGAATTTGCCCGGTTGCTGGGTCGACGAAGTCATCGATCGATAGCGGCTCGAACGCCTTCACGCTGCGTGTCAAAACCGGGACTTCAACAGGCTTTTCGTCGGTCGCGGCTTCGATTTGCGAAACCAATGTCTCGGCGGATTCGCCAACGGTGTTCGCAACAGTTGCGAACGGCGTTCGAGCTGGTTCTGGCTTGTCGGTTTGATATCCGATTTCCACAAAGTCATCGGGTGATACGGACTTCAGTTTCGATTTCCGCAACTGCGACGGCAGCTTGTCTTTTTCTGTCGCACTTCGCGCGACCACGAACATTTCCGCGTCATCACGGATCAATTGGGCGACTTCTGCGATTCGATCGTCGGGCACCGCGATGGTTGCCATGTCATCGGTACTGCGACGAAGCAAGACCGCTTCTGGTACGACTTCGCGAATCCCCGAACTGAGCATTCGCTCGAAGCGTTCGGTTTCGGGAGCCAATGAACCACCTTGCAAGGTAATCCAGGAACTGTCCATCGGCCGCACAGCAACATCCGGAATATTGGCATGGATCGCAAAGCGGTCTCCTTGCATCAAGTCGTCGAAGCCAGAAAGCTGATTGGTTTTGATTGCCATCGCGACCATCCCCTCGGGCACACCTGCTGAGATGCCTTGTTTGGTTCCTACTGGCAGCAAATCCGATTCGGTGATCGGCGAACCCCTCCGAAGCGACCTGGAAACGACTCGGCCATAGACGGCCGTTGGGTCCGTCAACCAATGCTCCGGCACGCGATCGGGCGGAAAATAGTAGTAATGAAGTTGCCCCGTCGCGTTGTCGATTAGCGTCTCGTCGGTCAGCTCGCTATAGGCATCGACGTCAGTCGCAGTGGTGATCACCGCGACCAAGCCTTCTCGCGAGAAAGACGCTTCAATTTCTGAATCGGGACGGCCACTGCGAACAACGCAGGTCATTGGGGTGTGCAACGATATCGCTTCGGTGAGCGGCCCCACTTCTTCTTCGTCGATCGCGATCTCCGCATACGTTGTGGTCAAGGCGGTGGCTTGGCGACTGGACGGTTTCACCGTTAATCCACTGCTGCCTTTAGTCGATTGTTGTTTGCCTTGCAGCAACGTGATCAGTTGACCGCCGGCAACCAAACGTTTGACACCATGCTGGCGCGAGAGCATCCCAACGCGAAGGGAAGGTGGCTTGATTCCACCAAAGACAGCGGCCGGTTCGGAGTTCCCGATCAACTCGTGTTTTTCGACATCACTGGGTTTCAGTGCGATCATCAAATCGAAACGGTCGCCATGGCGTAGCTGCTCCAGCCCAGGAATTTCCTTGGCAGCAATCGTGACCGCAAACTTGCCAGGCGGAACGCCGGCGGAAATGCCAGGACTGGTTCCTTTCGGCAGAAAATCATGTTCGGTCAGCACCATCCCCGCACCTTTGTCGCGGCCGAGGACTCGCCCGACGATGTCGCCGAGATTTCGAGAAGCCACCTCTGCCGTTTTTTCTGGAAGCCAAACGACGTTCAGTTGGCCGGTACGCGGATTGATCAAATGCTCCCGACTGATCGCTTCGAAAGCTGGGACCGGCTGCGCCAACGCAGGAAAAGCCAACTGCCCCGTACGGTCAATTTCCAGTTCGCGTTTGCTCTCGAACATGCCCATCGACCAAGCGACGAACAATCCGGCTAACCCAAGCATGCCGATCGCGGTCCCGCCGATGAACAGCGTGGGCAACAAAGAGCTTCGGTAAGCGTTGCGACGTGAACGAGCCATGATAAAAACGGTTGTGGTTTGACCACCGCAATTGCATCAGCACCGAAGTGCTTTGCATGTAAACGGCAGTGGATTGAATCCATGAATCTCGGCGCACTCCTTTGCAACGATCTCCTTCCTATAAAATCAATGTCGCCATTTGCTCTGCGGAAGCAGTGCTGGGAACGCTTCTTTCGCGGAGCGAAAGGCGACAATGTGCACGCTGCTTTCGCGGCGTTTAATGCGACACTGTGTACGCTCGTTTCGCAACGTCAACGGTGACACTGAAACTCAACTTGCTGCTAGGCCCAACCTCCCAGTTGCCCTAGCAAATTCGGCGAGAGCCAATGCGTTAGGACGCCGATGGCGATGGCCGGCCCATACGCAAAATCCGTCTGTCCACGCCAGGCGGCAATGATTGCCAGCGGCAACCCTGCGACTGCTGCCCACAGCGCCAGCGGCACAACGGCAGCAATTCCAAACCATGCTCCCAATGCCGCGAACAATTTGACGTCGCCACCACCGAATCGATCGCCACGGCCTACCAAACAACCAAGCAACAGTGCGGCGATCGCACCGATCACGAGGTGCCACGGTGAAACCGCAGGCCACAGAAACCAGATTCGGATTGGGACCATCACAAGGATGACGATCCAAATCGTGTCTGGGATCTCGCGACGACGTAGATCAACGATCGACGCGATGACCGACATCACAACCGGGAGTAGATCGATCCAAGGTGACAAGCTCTGTCTCCTAAAATGCATTGCCCGCCAACGTCAATCACGAAGGCAGGCAATGCGTTAAAGGTACGTCTGTGTGACGCCGATTGGCGTCTCGTCAGACTTACTCTGCTTCAACAACGAGGCTGCTGATGTTTTCGATTCCCAGGTTGCCTTCAATCGATCCTGGGGAAGTTGCATCAAGGATCAGCGCGCCCGCCGCATTGGTGGTCGTGGCGACCAATTTGCCGCTAACGATTGGGCCGGTGTCGTCGCTGTGAGCACCAGGAAGAGCACCGGCAACCGTGGCGATCAGGTCGGTCGTTTTGTGACCGAGGATCGCGGTGGCAGCCAAAGCGACCAAAGCGATACCGCCAACCAGAATGCCATACTCGACCAGACCTTGACCTTTCTTGTTACGAAGCAACTTACGCATGATTGTTTCTCTCTTGTAGAAAAACGGGTGTTAAAAAGGGATAGCCGCCTGACCAAGTCCGCGCGCAGCAGCGGCCAGCAAAACTGCGTGCGGTCGAGAACCGTCACGATCGCATCGAAGGCAAGTTGACCAATACTTGGCCCGCTACCATCCGGTGTCTTGTTCTCGAAAGTTTCGTTCAGTGCGAACGCTCACATCCCAGGACTGACGCTTGCATCACGAGTACGCGCAGAACCAGACAGGAGCTTTCGCAGATGTAAAAAGACGCATCCCGCCGCAACGCTGAAGTCAATCAGGTTTGGTCGGACCGTTGACCAACTCCACCGAAACGGCAGGACACGTTGGCTTGGTTAGTCCAGTGCGATGCACAGTGAGCATTGATGCGCCACGATCAATCGCGACACCAATTCACACAGGCGGATACGAACTACAGATGGCTCGCGGGTGGTCCGCGAAGTCGATGGACCGAAGCGTCGGTCGATTGCGGAGAAGTCGCATTCAGAGTCTGTGCGAGCTCTGTTTGCAGTTGCTGAAATTCGGGCAGATCCAACCGCCAGATCACACCATTGGGAGCGACCAAGGATTGGCAGATCGGACATGAATCAGAGTCATGACCATCACCGGAATTCGCGGTGTTCGTATCGGTTGATTGCTGATCGCCGTCGTGAGACGTTTGCTCGCTGGCATGATGACAACAGTGGTGTTGGCATGCGTCGAGTTCGATCGAAGCAGTACGACTGCTGACGTGACTATGCCCTTCATGTTCGCACCCGCCAACGTGCAGCCAAGCTGGGACATGGCCGAAAATGGCCAAGCCACAGAGCAAGCTGACAATAATTGGTCGGCCGAACGAAATCATTTGATTCGGGGGCGGAAGGGCAAGTTTTAAGAGTGGTCCGACCAAGGACGTTGAGAGAGCATACGTTCGTCAGATTCCTTTGGTTCGTCAAGGGGCTACAGACTTTTTCGAATCAGTTTCCGATTCGCTTCACGATGACGCAAAGCGTTGCCCATGAACCACTCCCAAGATCACTTCAGAGCGGCATTGCACCACCCACGAAACCAGTGGACGGGTGATGTGTCCGATCGCAGAGTTGTCTTCGCATGTGAAAAATTTGACAGCTCCATCGCAAACGCGGACACTGCAGCGAACTCGATTGAGCAGCTTGATCCCTAGGACCACTTCATGCGAAACGTCTCCCTACGATTACGACTCCACGTTCCGAGCCTGACCGCGATCGTCGCCTGTCTGTTGCTTTTGCAATGTGCAGGAACTCAGCTGCATGCCGCAACACCGAACATCGTGTTTATTTTGGCGGACGACTTGGGCTACGGAGAACTGGGGTGTTACGGCCAAGAGAAAATTAAAACGCCGAATCTCGATCGCTTGGCCGGCGAAGGCGTGCGATTCCTTCATCACTACACGGGCGCGCCCGTGTGCGCTCCGGCTCGTTGCACATTGATGACAGGCCAGCACCTTGGCCACGCCGAGATCCGCAGCAACCGAGATTCGGGCAACGGCAGAATCTTTCCAGGACAATTCCCGATCACCGCAGAGGTCGTGACGATTGCCGAAGTCTTGCAGCAAGCCGGCTATGCGACCGGCGCTTTTGGGAAATGGGGGCTTGGGCCATCGAACACCAGCGGTTCACCAATCAAACAAGGCTTTGACCGTTTTTATGGTTACAACTGCCAACGAAACGCGCACAGCTATTACCCGATGTTTCTTGATAGCGATGAACGCGAAGTCCGCATCAACAAGTATGCGATTCCTGGCCACGACACCAAACCAGAAGGCGACGTTGTTGCGGATGACTACCGCTCGGCAAACTATGCCCCCGACTTGATCCTTCGCGAGGCCCTCAAGTTTCTTGACCAAAACAAAGCCAAGCCGTTTTTTCTGTATCTGCCTTTCGTCGAGCCGCACGTCTCGATGCAACCGCCGCAAGAATGGATCGATCGCTACCCCGAGGAATGGGATGCGGACAACGGCGTTTATCGAGGTGACAATGGTTACCTGCCACACCCCAGACCACGCGCCGCCTACGCCGCGATGATCTCTGATCTGGACGAGCACGTTGGTGAAGTGCTCGACCGCTTGGAGAGGCACAATCTGGTTGACAACACGATCGTGATCTTCACTTCCGACAATGGCCCAACCCACGGAGGGCGAAACCCAAAGTTCCACATTGGTGGCGCGGCGTGCACGTTCTTCAACTCCAACGGCGGACTAAAAGGTTTCAAAGGCAGTGCTGATGAAGGCGGCATTCGGGTGCCATGTATCGTCCGTTGGCCCGGATATGTGCATCCTGGCACGACCAACAATTTACCCAGCTACTTTCCCGACTGGTTCCCAACGCTCGCCGAGATCGCGTCGACCCCGCTACCGAACACCCAGCTTTTGGATGGGATCAGTTTGGTCAGCTTGCTCGAAGGTCAGCCGATGGAACGGGCAAAGCCATTGATTTGGAACTTCAACGGCTACGGTGGGATCGTCGCCATCCGTGAAGGCAAGTGGAAAGCGATTCGCAAGGACCTGCTGCGCAAACAGCCCGGTGATTGGGAACTGTACGATCTGGAAACCGACCCAACGGAATCCGACAATGTGGCGACGCAAAACCCAGACGTTGTCCAGCGACTGGAAGCGGCATTCCGAGAGGATCGAACGGTCGAACCAGACTTCCCGATGCCAATTTACGACCGTCACACGGGCGAATTTTGATCAGCCAATTCCCGATCGGAATGCAACGATTTTATGCCTTAAACGTTGGGGCGAGACGACAATTCCACAGTGCCTCGATTCGCGTAGCTTTTCGCGTTCACCTGGATTTTTGGCGGCTTACGCTACAATTGCCTTTGGCCATGTCGCGGATGGCCAGTCAATCAAACCGTTAGGTGCCCTGATGCCAACTACATTCGGATTTGCAAACGTTTCGTCACTAAAGAAATTGTTAGTCGCTGCCGCAATTTTGTGTGCGTGCTCGACCAACGCGGACGCACAGCGTTATCGACGTGGATTCGGACCACCTAATCGAGGATACATTGGCCCCGGGATGTACTTCGGACAACTGCCGGTGTCACCTCCATTACCATCGCAGCCAAGCGGCGTGCGAGTTCAGACGCCGTTTTTCTCACTGAACGTCGCTCCTGATTCGACAATGCCGCCGCGGTACCAATACTCACCGAGCTATCACAGCTACCGACCGGCCTATCGATACGGGTACGAATACACCCACGTTCCGCCATCGTATCCGCCCAACTACCGAACGCCGGATACGTTTTACCGTTACTCAACTGAATACGGTTACTCGACTGACCTTCCGCCATATGATGGCACCAACCCGAGCCTCGTCCCATCAGAAGTTCCACTTGGGCCGATCGAACCGGTGACACCGAACGCGATCCCGAACGAAGCATCTTCTTTGGATAGCCTTCGTCAATCGGCGATGACCTTGCGATCGAAGCTCGGATCACGAGGGGAAGAGGGACAGATTTGGATTGATTACCTGCGTCTTGATCCCATCATTGATGCTGCGGAAGTGGGCCGAATCACTCCAGAACTCGTCGAGACGGTGAATCGGTTCGAAGGTGTATCAAGAAACCCTGAGTTACGTTGGATGCAACTGACAGCTGGGTTCGATTCGACCTACCGTCTGCTCAATCAATGGGTTGCCTACGAACCGCTCGAATCGACTCCCGTAGATCAATCCATGCCGAAACCCATCCGCGGCACGGAGACTGTGCCTCCGGAACCCCAACCGCCGACCTCACCAACGGCTTATCCCCGATTGGGCGAAGAGTTATTGCCCGAACCAATTCCGACGCCGACGGAAAGCGAACCGATCTAGTTTTGGAACCTTCTTCGTTCGTGAAGCCTCGTAAAATTGCTTGCTTTATCCACTCGCTCTCCGGTGGTGGCGCCGAACGGGTGATGGCTGGCCTGACTAATGACCTCGCCCTGCGCGGACACGACGTGGCGCTCGTCACGTTGACTCCAGACAGCGATCGGAACCACAAGACAATCGCGCAGGTTCAGCGCCACTGCCTGGATGTCGACTCGAACGCATGTTCGCTGTTCGCAAAGATCCGACAGGTACGAAAACGGCATCGTTCGATCGCCGATGCAATTGACAGGATCAAACCCGATGTGGTGATTTCGTTTTGCGACCGAACGAATATCGATGTACTGCTTGCCAGTCATCCAGACGGCCCTCCCGTGATCGCCTGTGAACGCAGTGATCCGTCGGCGCAATCGCTGGGGCGTTTCTGGGAACGAATGCGACGGAAGAGCTATGCGAAAGCTCGTTGTGTTGTTGCATTGACTGAGGCATCCGCTGGCTACCTGGAAGCGTTCGCTCCTCGCGTCGTCGTGATCCCATCGGCGGTCCGAGCACCCGACTTGGTTTCTGATCGCAAAACGGCACAAGCGAATCGATGTATCGTTGGTGCTGGGCGACTTGAAAATGAAAAAGGCTTCGATCGACTGATCCGTGCGTTTGCGGTCGCTACAAAAACGCATCCAGACTGGACCTTGAAAATCTATGGCGACGGTCGGCTGCGCGACGAATTGCGAGAATTTGCCGCGACGCTTGGCATCATCGACCGCGTCGAAATGCCGGGTTGGGTTCAGCCCTTAACCCCCGAACTCGCACAAGCGTCGATCTTTTGTTTGTCCAGTCGCTACGAAGGGTTCCCGTCGGTCCTGTTGGAAGCGATGTCCGTCGGTGTGCCGAGTATCAGCGTGGATTGCGAAAGCGGGCCCCGTGCGATCATCAATCACGAACAAAACGGTTTGTTGGTCCCGGACCAAAGCGAGGCCTTGGCGGCGGGACTGCAACGCATGATCGCGGATGACGAGACGCGCGAACGTTTTGGTCACGAAGGTCGAAATGTCACGCAGCGTTACGGATGGGATGCGATGATCGACAGCTACGAAAACTTAGTCGCTGAGGTTGCCGCACGCTGAAGCCGCAAATCGCTGACTTATGACAGCGATTTTTGTTGATGGCTTGGATCAGGATTCGCTCGGCAGCAATTCGCCCATGAGGTAGCAACGAAAGCTTGCGATCAATTCTTTTGCGGCGTCTTTCAAATCACGGCGTCGACGATCACGGTTCCGTACAGGCTTCAGTTCGATATGCACTTTTGTGAAGCACGCTTGGTTTGCGTTCTGAGACAGCATCTCGTCTTGCTGTGCACCGCTAAGCGTCAGCACGACATGGAAAGTGATCTTGTGATCCATTCGTCGCCGACCGCCTGGCGCCGGACGAGATGTGACTTTGAGTGACAGCTGGTTTTCAGCAACGTTGACGATTTCGGCTTGGTGATCGGACACAAAGCCGCGTAGTTTTTCGATCGCCAAGTCGACAGGAACAGGCATCAGGATGTCAACGTTCGTCGAAGTGCTATCGTCGGCACCTGTCAACCAATCAAACCAGCCGCTCTTCTGCGGTTCCGATTGGAATTCAGACATCTTGCCGAGTCCAAGCTGGACGACTCGGTTTCGCCCATTGTCTTTTGCCTTCAGCAGCGCGCGATCTGCGCGAGCCAAGATGGTCTCGGGACTGTCGCCAGATTGAAACTCCGTCACACCAAAACTGGCGGTGATGCATTCGCCACCCAGCGAATCGACAGCGGTTTCCTCAAGAGCTTGACGGATCACTTCGGCTCGCTTCGCCCCCGTCGCGTTGTCACAGGAAGCCGCCAACAACAGGAACTCTTCCCCGCCGTAACGTGCAACCAAGTCTCCGTCGCGGCTATGTGCCCGCAAGATATTGGCGAATACCTTGAGCGCATCGTCGCCGGCTGGGTGACCGTAGGTATCGTTGATTCGTTTAAAGTGATCGATATCACAGATCACAAGAGCAAAGGTTGCGCCGCCTTTGGCGGTCTGCTCAACGAGCTGCTGGAGTGTTTCATCAAAGTGTGCTCGGTTGGAGACACGCGTCAACGGATCGAGCCGTGTTTGCATGTGCAGGGAACTCAACCGCCGTTCCAAGTTTTTGCGGTCGGACAAGTCGTGGATCACGACAACGGTACCGATCGAACCGGGTTGCAACCCGCTGACCGGGGCAACCTCGACATGGACGGGAAGTGGCTCGTTGCCGGGACACTCGATCACCATGTTACGGCGAACAGGCTCGCCAGTTTGCAGACACTCTTGAAGCGGGCAGACGGATTCTTCGTCGCGATCCCGATCTGCATCTCTCATTCGTAAAACTGAGGCGGAAAGCTGTTTGCCAACCATCGCTTCGGCAGGAAACCCAGTCATGCGTTCCATCGCACCGTTCCAGATTTCGATGTTGCCTTCGTTGTCGGTGTAGGCAACGCCGTCTTTGAGCGATTTGTGCAGTTGGTGATTGAACAAGGTTTCTCGCCGAACCGTCTCGCCTTTGTTTCGCTTTTTCGGCTCACTCGAAAACGAAGTCGAACCGGTCCAATACTCGCTGGAAACTTCCGGACGAAGCTGCTGCAACCAACGATGAACCATCGTTCCTTGCAGAATCTCAGGCTTCAGTTCCAAGAGACGGCTAAAGTCTGCCACCAGCGTCGGATCAAATTGAGTGCCGCTGTTGCGGACGAGTTCGGTCAACGCGCCATCACGGCTCATCGCGGCTCGATAAACTTGTTCAGTTGTCATCGCGTCGAATGCGTCCGCGATCGCGAGCATCCGAGCACCCAAGGGCAACGCTTCTCCACGGGGCGCCTCATCGTCGCGACGACTGTCGAACCAGACATTTCCGTAGCGAACGATGTCCAATAATTCGACGTCGCTGGTGCAGCCTTGCAGGATTTGACAGCCCAAGGCAGGGCAAGTGTCCATCACGAGCTGCTCGTCGATGGTTAATTTTCCTGGCTTCCGCAGGATCCGGTCGGGGATGCCAATTTTGCCGATGTCGTGCAGCAATGCCGCGACTTCGATTCGGTCGCGCTGATCCGAGTCCAACCGCATGGATTCGGCCCAGCTGCTACAAAATAGCGCCACTCGCAAACCGTGAGCTGCCGTTGCAGAGTGCTTTGATCGGAGTGCGAAGTACAGTGACGTTGCGACCCCAAGTCGGACTGCCGCCAGACGATTTTCGGCGATCAAAATCGGGTCGTCACCAGGCGCTGTGCCCGCCTCGCTCGACACGGCATTCGCGGCGAATTGCAGGTTTGCGAGCATCGCAGCGATATCCGGTGCTGCGGACGAATAGGCAGACGGTTCGATGGTGGGGCTGCCTCCGCCGGGGTTCATGTCGTCAGCGGACATGCCGGTACTTTGCAGTCGGGTTGGTTGATTCATCGGGTCAAACAAGGGAACAATGCGGCTGGATTTCCTAATGAAAAAACATAGGTCACACCCAAATCCTTGCTTCATTTTTGGGGGTTAGCCCTCGCCGACACGCTAATCGGAATAACCGGATCCCCCCGATCGTGCCAAGGTGTCAGATCACCGTCGGATGACGATCGAAAAGGTTGCGATTCGCCCCTCGCGTACCTAGGATAGAAGCAGTCTGCTGGGCGAAGGATGTCGCCGGAGAGATACGCAGCACCCCGGCTTTTGACGAGCCTCTCCTTTGGTACCGGCACCGTGAGTCTTTCAGAGATAGATCGAATACTGCTTCAACAATGCATCGATGGAGCTCCGCGCGCCTGGCAGGACTTTGTCGAGCGTTTTCTCGGTCTGGTCATCCACGTCGCCAACCACACCGCCCAAGCGAAGGGCATCAAGTTGGACGAATCGCTGCGTGACGATCTGGTCGCAGAAGTTTTCTTGGTTCTGATTTCAAACGACCGTGGCGTGCTTCGTCGATTCCGCCGCAACAGTTCGCTTGCGACGTACCTGACCGTGATCGCTCGCCGTGTGATTTCTCGCCGACTTTTCGATTTGGTCGGTAATCAGGAGATCGAGGTCGACGCTGGACATCAAAAGATCGCGTCGCTGGCAACTCGGATCGAAAACCGCGAGGAAGTGGAACGCCTTCTTGAAAGGCTAGATCCTCAGGAATCGAATGTCGTCCGCATGTATCACTTGGAAGGCAAGAGCTACCACGAAATCAGCCAAGTCGTGGGGCTCGCAGAAAACTCGATCGGACCGCTTCTCACACGCGCACGCCAAAAAATGCGAGAGGGTGCTTAGGCCCAATGGCAACGAACAAGGACGCGTCTCATTTTGCACGCCGCAGCTTTATCAAAGACGGCGGGTTGATGATTGCCGGCGGGGCGATCGGAACCTCGATTTCCGCTCCCGATACTGCTGCCGCAAAGACACCGAACACTTCGTCAACGCTTGAGCCAATACGCATCGGTTTCTATGGCTGTGGACGTCGGGCGAAGGAATTGGCAGACGCCGCTCTGGGACAATCACAAGTTTCCGCTGTCGTGACCGGTTTAGCTGACCGTTTCGGATCACAAACCCAATCGATGTTTCGTATGTTGAAAGGGCGTCATGCATCCGCAGTCGCCCCGAATTGCGTTCGTGCATCGGGGCCGGAATGCCTCGACGAACTGCTCCAATCCGACACCCAAGCGGTTTACGTTGCAACACCACCAGTCGATCGGGCCCAAGTCGTTCGCCAGTTGATCGGTGCCGGAAAGCACGTGTTTCTCGAAAAGCCGCTTGGCAGTGACCTTGCGGATGTCCTGTCGATGTCGCCGCTCGCCGCCCAAGCCCAACGACAAGGATTAACGGTCTTCGCCGGCTTGCAGCGTCGATACGACCAGCGACTCGTCGAAACCATTGGGCAATTGCATGCCGGACTGATTGGCGAACCTGTTTTTGCCAAAGCCTACTGCAACGGGGGCCCTCTGCGAAAACGCTCGAACCAAGCGAGCGAATCCGACGAAGACTATCGCCTCAAGAACTGGAATCATTTCCTTGCTGCTGGCGGTGATTTCTTGGTCGAACAGCACGTCGCCGGACTTGATGTCGTCCACTGGGCACTCGGCCGAACGCCGATCGCCGCACAAGGCCAAGGCGGTTGGTCCGAATCACGAACCGAACAGCAGGTCGCACAAACCGAAGTCTTCGATCACCAAACGGTCGAGTTTGACTTCGGCGACGTTACGCTGCTTTCCCAATGCCGCCGTGTCTCCAAAGGCTGGAACGCAGTTGGCGAATCGATCCATTGCACCGAAGGCACACTGGACTTAGCTGCTGGAAAAGCGTACCGCCGAAACGGTGACTTGATTTGGGAAAGTCACGTTCAGTCGACGCCTAAAGCAAACACCGAAGCTCAGCAAATCGCGTTCTTGAATTCAATTGCCGAGGGCGACGCGAGAATCGAAATCGAACAAGCTGCCCAAAGCACGCTGATCGCACTCCTGGGACAACAAGCGACCCTCAGCAAACGCCGGATCCGCATGGACAAAATGCTGGAACAGGCGATCGCGGCGATGACTGCATAGCGCAGCAAAAAACCGGGTGAACGACTGAATCAGTCAATCACCCGGGTTTGCTTGTTCTGCTGAACGCTGGCGATGGATTAGCGACGGGTCTTTTTGACCTTCGCTCCACCTTGGCGAACTTTAAATTTAGGGTTGCTCTTGCAGATCACGTAGACGCGACCACGTCGTTTGACGACTTGGCAGTCGGGGTGACGATACTTGAGAGCTCCGATGCTGCTGACAACTTTCATTGGGCCTGGTTCCTGTCAATCGCGTCCATCGCAATTGAATCGGACGCTTCGAAATCGATTTCGACCTTCACCACATTCCTCGTTGGTGAAAATCGCAGCAATTGGCTGATTGTGAAGGTCGCAGAGTATAGCGGTCTTAAAAATAGGTTCAACGGCAAACACGCGTCTTGTGGCGCAAAGTGACTGCAAATGTCGGTTTATTTGCCTGAACCTACCTGCCCCATACTCCGTCGCATGGGGGGACTTCCCCTTTTTGACACAGCTTCTAATCTGTCCCGCATCTTCAGAACCTGGCGGTGCACTCTTTTGGAACGGATGCTCGATGACCAAAACGGCCTATTTTGATTGCCTGAGCGGAATTAGCGGCGACATGACCTTGGCGGCATTGATCGACCTGGGGGCTTCGGTCGAGCAAATCGAATCGTCACTGCGATCGATGGGACTTCCCGATCTGTCTCTGACGGCACAAGACGTGAAGAAATGTGGTTTCCGCAGCAAATCGATCACGATCGGGCACCCACCCCAAAAGGCCCACCGGCACCTCCATCACATCCACGACATGATCGATGGGGCCGGGGAAATCGATGCGGAAGCTAAATCGCTCGCTAAACGAATCTTCGGCCACGTCGCCGTCGCCGAGGCAAAGGTTCACGGGACGACCCTTCAGAAGGTCCACTTTCACGAAGTCGGCGCGATTGACTCAATCGCTGACATTGTCGGCGTCTCGATCGCAATCACCTCGCTTGGTATCCGCTCGGCGCTCGCATCGCCCGTCCCAACAGGGACCGGAACGATCACAATCGACCACGGAACGGTCTCGGTCCCTGCGCCAGCGACCGCAGAAATTTTGCGAGGAATTCCAATTGCCAGTTCCACGATTGCCCGTGAACTGACAACACCAACTGGCGCGGCAATCCTGAAGGAGTTGTGCGTTGGCTTCGGCCCCGTCCCCGACATGACGATCGAGGCGATCGGCTACGGCGCCGGGACAATGGACTTGGACGGACAACCAAACATTCTGAGGGTGCTTGTGGGAGAATGCGGAACACAACCCTCGCTGCAAACTCACCAGTCGCTCCAACATGACCACGTGGTTGTATTGGAAACCAATCTTGACGACGCAACGGGCGAACAAATCGCGAACTGTTCACAACGGTTGCTTCAAGCAGGTGCCCTCGACGTCACCCAAACCGCTTGCACGATGAAGAAAGGTCGCAGTGGCATTTTGTTGTCGGTCATTGCACAACCGGATCGACTAGGCTTGATGGAAGAACTGATCTTCCGGCACACTTCGGCAATCGGAGTCCGCCGCCGAATCGCCGAACGCGACATCCTGCCGCGACGGAACGTGTCCATCGAAACACCACTTGGTCGAATCGCCGCGAAAGTTGTTCGATTGCCCAACGGTGACGAACGCATGAAAGTCGAATCCGATGACGCCTACCGCTTGGCAGAGGAAAATGGCTTGACCTGCCAAGATATCCGCCAGATCGCAGAACAAAGTTTCTCGGGAAGTTAACGAGCAATCCCGAACTTGGGATGCCATACAACTGGCAACAATCTGTATGAATAAAGATGCTCATCACCGAGACGGTGGTGGGTTCGATTACCTTGAACTTTTGAACGACCGACACGGGATGTGTCGACATCGAATACGAATTTCTAGCTATTGACGCACATCAGCGATAACCGGATGGACTATCCAGCGACGAACGATTCCGACGCCGGGCACCGATCCACGATCGAGTCTCCCGAACCGAACAACAACGCACCAACCCCAATGTCTGAACCGACAACACCGGGGATCAACACGCCCCACCAATCCGATCGAACCAAACCGGTTCGCATCGACCAATGGGTCCTGTTCAATATCGCCATCCCAATCTTGCTGATTTTGGGAGGCGTATTCGTTTTCAAGGTGTTGGGCGAAGCAACAGCCAAACCGCTTCCACCACCAAATACGTCGCCGGACGCTGTGCTCGAAAGCCTGCCGATGGTAGCGACCGAACAGATCGAATCGCTCGAAGCCACCGGGCAACAGTTGGAACTGGTGATCGATGGCACGGTTGTTCCCTATCAAGAAGCACAGATTTCGGCCGAAGTCGCAGGACGCATCATCTTAAAAAGCGAGACGTGCGAGGCCGGTCAAAAGGTCCGCAAAGGCGACTTGCTGATGCAGATCGATTCGACGGACTATGAACTGGATGTCGAGCGACTGACCCGCCAACGGGAACAAGAGTATCGTGCGCTCGGAGAAGTGGACCAAGAGATCATCAACACGCAAAAGACGCTTGATGTTGCCCGCCAAGAAGTTCGCTTGCAACAACAAGAGGTCGAACGCCAACAACGATTGAGTCAGTTCGGAAGCCAAAGCGAACTCGATCGTGCGAAAAGCAGCTTGTTGACCGCGACACAGCAATTGCTCAGCTACGAAAACCAAATCGAAACACTCCGTCGGCGACGCTCGAAACTGGAGGCGACTGAGCAACTTGCGGCCACGCAACTGAAGGTCGCCGAAGTCAATTTGGCGCGCTGCAACGTCACCGCACCGATTGACGGTGTGATCGTGAGCGAACAAGCCGACGTGAATAACTTCGTTAGCCGCGGCAACGTTCTTGTCACGATCGAAAACGTGAGCAAGTCCGAAGTCATCGCCAACATGCGAATGGACCAGCTTCAATGGGTGATCGATCAAAAGCCTGCTGACAACTCAGCTTCTGGCGACGACCCAAATACACTCACCGGGTACGACTTGCCCGACACCAAAGCGATCATCGAATACTCGGTCGCGGGGCGTGAAGGTGCGACGCATCGCTGGTCCGGCACACTGGTTTCTTACGACGGCGTTGGGATCGACCCCAGTACCCGGACCGTTCCCGTTCGTATCGTCGTTGATGACCCGGCTCACTATTTCGACGAAGACGGTCAGCAAAAACAAACCAATCGAACGTCAAACTTGTTGCGTGGGATGTTTGTCAGCGTTCGTTTACAACTGCGGCCGAATGCGGAGCTCGTCGTGATACCGGCGCGTGCTCTGCGTCCGGGAAACCGTGTCTGGAAATTCCGCCCCGACCCACGCGTCCTGGATGAAGCCGTTCTAGCCGCCCAAGAGAAGGCGAAGGAAGCGGAAGCCGACACGGCGACGACCGCCGCTGTCACCGAAGTTCCCGAAGCCGAAGACGCCCCCGAAGCCGGCGAAGCCTTCGATCCCAAGAAGTGGACTCCCGGACTGGTCGCCTATTCGCAAACAGTTTTCCCCATCGAATCACTGCGGTTAGCTGAAAAGAAGAAACGCGACCCGAACTTAGCGCCATCGCTGCAGACGGCCGATCGATACTGGGTTTGTGAAGCCAAGCGTTCGGACCTCGACAACGGAGACTTCGTCGTCGTGTCACCACTGGATTCCATCCCACCAGACGGACTTGCCGTGAGGGCGGAGTTGACGCAATGAAAACCGCAGTCAAATGGGCGATCAGCAACGCGCCCGGAATGAACGTCCTGATGGTCGCCTTGATGGCGATCGGCGGCATTTGCCTGCTCCGCATGCGCCGCGAAATGTTCCCGGAATTCGAACTCGAAGTCGTCATGGTTTCGGTTCCCTATCCCGGTGCGACGCCCAAGGACAGCGAAGAAGCAATCTGTCAAAAGATCGAAGAAGCGATTCGCCCAATCAGCGGCGTCAAAAAAGTGACCTCGATCGCTCGCGAAGGCGGCGCGTATGTCTTGGCGGAGTTGCGATCGGACGTGCGCAACGTTCAGAAGGTCATGTCGGAAATCGACCGTGAAGTCGACCGCATCCCGAGCTTTCCCGACCTTGCCGAAGATCCGCAAGTCCAACAGATCACCTTTCGCGATGCTGCGATTCGCATCGGAATCGTCGGCCCGAATATCCGCTCCCGTGAAGCCGAATTGCAACTGCGTGAAATCGCCGAACAGGTCCGCGACGACGTGCTGATGCTACCAACGGTTTCGACGGCGTCGATCATGGGAACGCGTCCCTACCAAATCGATGTCGAAATCCCCGAAGCGACTCTTCGCAGCCATAGCCTGACGCTGGACCGAGTCGCCAACATTATCCGCCAACGCAATGTTGAATTGCCTGGCGGCCAAATGAAAACCGAAGGCCAAGAGATTTTGTTGCGGGCGAAAAGCAAAGGCCGCGTTGGCGATGAGATTCGTAAAATCCCGTTGGTCACGCGTGCCGACGGAGTCGTCCTGACCATTGGGGACCTCGGCCAAGTTCGTGACGAATTCGAAGACTCCACCAAGGTCGGCGAAATCAACGGCGAGCCGGCGATGGTTGTCAACGTCGAGCGTTCGAAAAGCGAAGACTTGTTGGCGATGGTCGACGATGTTTACAAATACGCCGCCGAAAAACAGCTCCCGGCCGGCTACCGATTCGAAGTTTGGAATGACACCAGTACCGAAGTCCGCGGTCGGTTGGACCTGCTCAAACGCAACGGCCTGCAAGGTCTGGCACTCGTGTTTTTGGTGCTGACGCTGTTCCTTGAAATGCGTCTCGCGTTTTGGGTCGCGTTGGGAATCCCTGTTTCGATCTTAGGTTCGGGCGCGGTCCTTGCGTTAGGCGACCAAACGCTCAACATGCTGTCGCTCTTTAGCTTTCTGATGGCGCTCGGAATCGTTGTCGATGACGCGATCGTGATTGGCGAAAACATCCACGCGCACAAAGCGATGGGTAAACCGCTTAAGCAAGCTGCCTTGGACGGAACCCTGGAAGTCTTTCCGTCTGTGACCGCTTCGGTTTCGACAACCGTCATCGCTTTCGCACCGATGTTCTTTGTATCCGGCGTGATGGGGAAATTCATGGCGGTGATTCCGCTTGCCGTGATCGCGATGCTGCTGATTTCGCTTTGGGAAAGCATGTTTGTGCTGCCCAGCCACCTCTCGCACACGCACACCGGATTCTTCCGATTGATGTCGATCCTGGTTTATCCGTTGCGACCGATTGGATTGCTGCTCGGTTGGCTCGGACATCGGTTTGCGGCTGCACTCGATTGGGTCTGCGAACGTCTGTATGTCCCAGCGCTTCGGTTTAGTCTTCGTCACCCGGTCGTTCCAATTGCCGCGGCAATCATGTTGGCTATCGCCACCGCCGGGATCGTACGTAGCGGCATCGTTCCGTCGGTGTTGTTCCCCGAAACCGACAACAATTTTTTGCAAGCGACGATCACTTTCCCCGATGGCACGCCGGGCATCGAAACCGACCGCGCGACGAGGCGAATGGAAGAAGCGATTCGCCGCGTCAGTCGTCGTATCGGAATGGCTCGTGCAAAAGAGGAAGGCACGACAATCGAGGAGATTTATCCGAGCAGCAGCGATGTGATCGCCGGCCCAGTGCGTTTGACATTCCGTGAAGTTGGCAACAAAACCAACACGCAAAACCCAGTCAGCGGCGGCGGAGGATCGAGCAGCAACGTTGGACAGATTTTTGCAGAGCTTTACGACACCGAAATCCGCGACATCCACAGCAAAACGTTGCTGGCGATGTGGCGTGAAGAGGCAGGCGACTTTGCCGGATCCGAAAGTGTCACCTACGGCAGTGTCGGCGTCGGACCTGGCGGTAAAGCGATCGAATTCAAGTTACTCGCTGATAGCGCCAACGAAGCAAGCCTGATGGCCGCCACCGAAGCGGTCAAAGAAAAGTTAGCGACATACGACGGCGTGTTCGACATCGCCGACGACAACACGCCTGGCAAATGGGAATATCAATTCCGCGTCAAGGACAACGCGGTCGCAACCGGGATCACGGCGTCCGACTTGGGCAATACCGTCCGGAATACGTACTTCGGTGCCGAAGCGATGCGACTGCAACGCGGACGTCACGAAGTCAAATTGATGGTGCGGTACCCCGAAGACGAACGACGCTCGTTGGTTAACTTCCGTGAGATCCGCGTTCCGGATCCTGCCGGAAACGAACACCCAATCGAAGAACTGGCCCACGTCGAATTGAAACGCGGCTTCAGCGAAATCAACCGCGTCGATCAATTACGCTCGATCACGATCACCGCCGACCTGGATTGGCAACGTGCCAACGCGAACTTGATCATCGCAGATCTGCAAAACAACTACATGCCAGAGATGGCCAAGACCTATCCTGGTGTCGACGTTCGTTGGGAAGGCCAAGCGGAACAAAGCCGCGAATCAGTCGGCAGCTTGATGCAGGGTTTTGCGGTGGCAGTCGTGGTGATGTACGTGCTGCTGGTGATCCAGTTCCGCTCTTATATCCAGCCGATCTTGATCTTGATGATCGTACCTTTCGGAATGATCGGTGCGGTGTGGGGACACGCACTGCTCGGGTTGCCGCTGACGTTCTTCAGCATGTTTGGACTGGTCGCGTTATCCGGGGTCGTGATCAATGACTCGATCGTTCTCATCGACTTCATCAACGCCCGTGTCCGCGCGGGGGATCCCCCATTCGAAGCCTTAGCCGAATCAGGGCACCGACGTTTCCGCCCCATCATGCTGACCAGCCTGACGACGATCGCAGGCCTGATCCCTCTGATGCTGGAACGTTCATTCCAAGCCCAACTGCTGATTCCGATGGCCGCGTCATTGGCATTTGGCTTGGCGTTGGGCACGACGTTGCTGCTGTTTTTGGTCCCGGTGTTCTACTCGCTGTACCTAAAGTTCCACCGTATTTTGGCAGCCTTTTTTGGTCTCATCATTGAGGAGAGCGAAGAGGATCCGGACGCCCCACCCAATCACTCGGGCGTCCCAGATTGGGTTTAGCGTGACGGTGCCCCGTCAAAGTTTCGATGCCAGCCACTTTCCCCCGGGAACCAAGGGACGTTTGCTGCCCCTTGACCACGGCTGGCGTTAAGATTTAGTGAACAAATAATTTCGTTGGATTGTAATGATTGAATTGGCAATCCAACTTTTTAATATCTGATCCTGTTCTAAAAATAACTGCCTTTTACGCAGCAATCAGGTTCAGAAATGCTCAAACGAATTTGCGTCGCGGTCATCGCTGCGGCTCTCCTGCAGACAAGCGCGTCCGCGGAAGTTGTCTTCAGTGACGATTTCAGCTACGCCGATGGCCCACTTGCTGGAAACGGCAACTGGGTTGGCCACAGCGGTACTCTCCCATTAGATGTCGTCAGCGGAGCTGCCGTGATCAATCACGGCTCTGGTTCACGACAAGACGTCAACTGGAACTTCGCTGATTTCAGCACTGGGATCATCAGCTACCAATTTGACATGGTCGTCGACTCCAGTGGACCGTTTGGCAGCGGCACCGACTTCGAGTACTTCGCTCACTTCGGTAACACGCCAGATGGTGGAACGACAGTTGACGGTGGAAGCTTCTCCGCACGACTGGATATCACCGCTCCAACAAGCACGGGCGACTTTTCAATTGGCATTTCAAGTGCCGAAAGCACCGCAGACTTCACGACTGCACAGGGCTTCACATTTGGCTCGGTTGTATCAGTCCTAGTCGACTACAACTTGGACACGCTCACCGCTTCGCTGACGGTTGGCGGCGAAACGGTAACGGGCCTTGTTGGCGATGCAGCACTTCCGATCAACACCTTTGCACTTCGTCAATCGACTTCATCGAACAATGAATCGGTTACGATTGACAACTTGATCGTCTCCCATGTGACCGCGATTCCTGAGCCCAGCTCCATGCTGGCTTTGGGCGTTCTTGGCGCATTCGGCGCTGTCCGTCGTCGGCGCCGCAAGTAAGCGATTCGACGCTTCTTCAAATGATTCAATCGAAACGCTCGCTGGGTTCCGGCGAGCGTTTGTTATTTTGAAACAGCCCCTTAAACGGTCTGCTTGAACTTGCAAAGCAGTTCGTCACGGCGGCGGATCACTTCAGGAACCACAACTGGCTGATTTGGCTCACTGGGTGGAGGAGGCGATTCGATTTGCTCGAGTGTCTTGATTGCCAAGTCCGACCGTTTCATCACCTTGGCTTGAATTTGTGCCAACGTGATTCGACCTTCATCCATCATCGGACCCTGCTTTTCGATCAGCACCATCAGCGGGCGAATTGCATCGGTCCACTGATTCGCTTTGCCAAGCTGTTTCGCAAAGGCAATCAGTGTTTGCTCAGCGATACCGTGAATTAGCTTGGCCGAATCGAGAGCTCGAAATTGCCGTTGCGCCTCGATCATGTTGCCGGCTTTCAAACTTTCGCGAAACACAAACGCCATCCGATTAAATTCGGGATCGGCTTGGCACTTCAATGTCAACTGTTCGGCGACGGTTTGATGCACCCGCTTGTATTTTCGCTGCTGCTTGCCGCGTTGCAGCTTGCGTTTTTCCTGACGTTTCTTGCGGTCTTCCTGGTACGACTTTGCGACTTCTGGGATGGTGGTTGAACCATATCGAACAGCGTTTTCGACGTCGCCGCCCTCGAGTGCCAACGCACTGGTGACCGGGTCGAAGTCGTCAACGGTGCGCGTCTTGTCTCGCTGCCGCTGTTTGTCGCTATACAGAATCGGATACTGCTTCAACCAATCGTTGCGAGACACCGCATCCCATCCTTCACAGTCCACTTGATCGGTCCGCAACAAATACGCCCCGGCCAGAAACCCTAGCGTGGCGCCGAGAACGTGCCCCGTCGCGGCGGTGACTTCGAATCCAGAAATCGCGACCCCCAAAACATCGAGCGCGATAAAGTACATCGAAAACACCGCGATCGGCGTGTCGATTCGCCAGACGAATAGCAACCAATAAACTTCATTCTCGGGTGCAAACAGCAACGCGACCATCATCAATCCGGCAATCGCGGCCGAAGCTCCCACACCAGGGATTTCGCTCCCGGTGACATAAAGGCCGACCTGAGTGATCGCGGCGACTGCGATGCCCACACCGAAGAAAATCGCGGAGAACCGCAGCGACCCTGCTTTGCCTTCGACGATCAAACCGAACACAAACAGGAAAAACATATTGCTGATCAAGTGCGCGATATGCGCATGAATGAACAGGCTGGTAATCCACTGCAGAGGGTTGATCTGATCCGGCATCAGCATCAACCATTGGATGTCTTCGAAACTTAGCGATCCCGAGAGAACGCCGATGGTGATGGTGAAGAACGCAATGACGTTGATCGCGATCACGCTGCCGGTGACGATCGGCCAATGATAAAGCGGCGTATCGGTGCTATACGGAATGATCATCACAGGCCTCGGCGTATCGGAGCGTCCACGCCCACGATCATCAGCGATCGGACTACGGGCACCCCACCTCGGCACTTATCGTACACCAATCTGGCGCGGGACTTTGGCAATCGACCTGCTTTTTCCGAAAGCTATTGCTCGCCGTTCAATTCCGCCGCCAAACGCTCGCGAAAGATTTTGCTGTTGTGCCGAATGTCTGTTGGCAAAGGCTGGTCACGAATCACAACGTCAGCGATCCGGCAGGTGATCGGGTTCAACGAAGCCAGTGTACGCAGTTCCTCGCACAACTTTTCTTTTTCAGCTTCCGTCTTCGGCCACGCTTCTGGGACCGGCTCCACCAACACCACCGGCGTTTGATTCCCTGGCGTCCCACGGCCAACCAATGCACAGCGATAGACACCGGGGTGCGCGTTGAAGATTGCCTCGCAAGGAACGGTGTACCACGTCTTTTTGCCCTGCGTGACGCGGTGGGCTTTTCGACCACAAAACCAGAATCGATCCTGACGATCCAAGTATCCGACGTCACCCATGCGGTGCCAAACGCGATCGCCATCGGTGACTTTATGAAGCGCATTTTGATCAGCACGCACGACATACTGCGTCGTCACCATTGGGCCGCTGACCATCAGTTCGCCAGTCTTGCCTTGTGGCAGCTCCTGGACCTGGTCCATCGACGCGATCGGTCCGTCGTTGATCGCGATCACTTTCCACTGCACGTCATCAAACCTTGTCCCGACGCAAACGCCTTTACCGCGCACCGACGCTGGGCCAGTTTCTTCGATAATCTGACGCGACTCAATTGACGCCAACGGCAACGCCTCGGTCGCACCATACGGCGTGTAGATGTCAGCGTCCTCGTGCAGAAGTCGCCTCAACCGCTGCATCGTTGATGCCGGGACGGGTGCACCCGCGGAAAGGATTCGCCGCATGCTTGGGAACGGGTCTTGCACCCCATTTTGCTCACACCAACGGAGTACCGTGTTCCAGAGCGCTGGCGAACCGAACGATTGATCAACCTCCCATTGCTCGGCTGCTTCAATCAGACGAACCGGATCGACATCGGCGGGCCGCGTCGGATCCATGTCAGGGATGATCGTGGTGACGCCCATCACGGCATCAAACAAACCGAACAAGGGAAAACACGCTAGATCACGAGAACCGCGATGGATGTCGTACCGCTCGCGGATCCGGTCGATTTGTGCGTGGAACGTCCCGTGCGTGTACAGCACGCCTTTGGGCGGACCGGTGCTTCCGGTGGTAAAAATGATCGCGGCAGGGTCAGCACGTTCGACCCGCGGTAGCACTTGCTTTCGCGATTCACCTTCGCCGGGTTGCCCCATTTGCTTGATTTGATCGAGCGTTTTTCCGCCCCAGAACAATCGCCGACCGACGGTGACATTCCACTTCGCCGCTGGAAACTTGCGTTTCAGAACGGTCCGGATCGCCATAGCCTTGGTGATCCCGACAAAGCCATCGGGTTTTGCATCAGACAAGCATTTGATCAAGTGTTTCCGCCCGATGCCCGGATCGATCAAGATCACCGTCACGCCAGATTTCAACAGCGCGAAAACCAACTCGATAAATTGCGCACCGAACGGGACCAACATCGCGACGCGCATCCCGGGACGGAGTCCCCAACGGACCAATCCCGCCGCGATCGCGTCGCTTTGTTTTTCAAGATTATCGAACGTTGTCAGCGAATAGCTTCGCGTCCCCTCTTTGGTCCGCGGCCCACAAGGTTCTGCGATCGCGATTCCGCCGGGTGCTAGCGAAGCGATCACTTCTAACCTCGAAGCAACATTTCCGTCTCGAACTTGGCTGGCCATTAGCGTGTTTGACTGGAAAGGTGACGAAGGCATTCGACGATCAGTTCGGCGATGTTTTCGCCACAAACCGACTGGGCACCTTTCCAGCCGGGGATCGCGTTGACTTCCAAGAATAACGGCGGCCCTGCCACATTGTCGATGATGTCGACGGAAGCAAAATGCAAGCCAAGCTTTCGGGCGATCTCAACGGCTTGGCTGGCGAGCAAAGAATCCGTTTCGATCGCTTCGCACTTCGCCCCGCTGGCAACGTTGGTTCGAAAAGACTGGTCGTTGCTGCGACGGAAGCTTAGCACCCGTTCGCCAATCACCAACAATCGGGTGTCACGACCACCTGGCGGTATGAATCGCTGAACGATGATGATCGCGTTCAATTGCTCGAGTGTGGAAAAACAAGTCCATGCAAGCTCGCGGTCGCGGACCCGCATCACCCCCCGCCCCTCGCCACCAAAGACCGGCTTGACGATGCAGTCGCCCCCCAGTTCAGCGAAGGCTTCCAACGCGTCTTGGCGATTTTGTACGACACGAGTTTCTGGAACCGGAAATCCGGCCGCGGCCAAACGCATCGTTGTGGCGAACTTGTCGATCGCCCACTCAAGTCCCCGAGGAGGATTGATCATCGCGACTTGTTGTCCGCACTCGCCGTCAACGATTCCATGCAGCACTGCCAACCGATACGTCAACAATTCCATTGACGCCGCGGGCATCGTACGGGTCAAAATGCCATCGAACGTATCGATCCGCCCGGCGGAACAGTGATTGTAAGTTTGTCGATCGATCGAGGAACGGAGCGATTCATAGGTCGCCGATTGAAAATCACAACCATGGCGATCACAAGCGGCACGCAACTGATTCACGTGCCAACCAGATTCCGGGCCCAACATTAGAAACCGAGCCGACTTCACGGCGACCATTCGGTGGGCCGCCTGAGCTGAATCGGTCATTTCAAAAACGACTCACGCAGCACTTCGGGGGCAAGTTTACCAGCCCGGAACGAACGTCCGCTTTGCAAGCTACAAATCGTCACGACGGCGGGACTGAACAGCGATGGATCGACTTTGTAAAAATCGAAATCGTAATCCGCAAAGATCTTTGCAAACGGTCGACCGTAGTCGTCGGACGAACCGCTGGGCACTCGCCGGTAAACAGCTTCGATTGCATCATCGTCGGCATCAACGTAAAGCGTCACCTCCGCGCCATACAACATTGCGTCGTTGGTGCGGCCGATTCCAGAAACGATGTCACCACGCTTGGCTGGCGGTGGCAACGGCGCAGATCCACAAGCGCTGACGATTGACGCGACGTCGAATCCCAACTCGTCAATTTTATGAAGCGCGGTTTCGATGCTGCGGGCCACCACTTGGATCGACCCGGAAAGCGTCGTGCAAGGTGCGATGCAAACCTTGAGGTGCTCCACCGAAATCCCAACCTGATCGGCGACATGGTCGATTACCGCAGGGGTTGGCAACGTTTCCGATTCGAGTACCGCGATCGCGATCGATGCTTCGGTGTCGCGAAGATTGTATTTTTCCAAAACGGCTTCCCGCCCACGCAGCATGCGAGCCGGGCCGCTTCCCATCGCGAAGTAGTCATCCACTTGGACTGGCCAACCCGCGTACTGACATCCCAAACAGGCAATCAGCGGCGCATCGGTTTGAACTAGCACTTGATTGGAGGACGCAAAGACTTCGGAGTCACAGGCTGCGATGCGCACATGACCAAGCCCCCCCATACAAACCCTTGCGAGATCACGACCGGCACGCGCCGATCCGAGTGTTTCCACGCCAAAGTCATAGACCGTCGCGCCGCCAATTTCGCGCGTGCACACCCGGCTGATCGGATCGGCGACGAGCCGGTGCAGCAATCCGATCGCATTTTGGTTGGGTGACACTTGCATGGACGGTCTGAGCGGTAAATCGAGAAGCGGGCGGTCGATCAGCAGAGTGGAGGAGGGAACCGACAATATAGCCGCCGATCGTACGCTTGGGCGTGGACCTTGACCGAGGCAAAATGCGGTTGCACCGATCCTGGCAAATGCGAGTCGGAATGTCGAGGGGGCACCTATGCCGTGGTCAAGACCAAATGGGAAGCGATTTCAAGCTGCGATCTTGCCTTCACCCGACTGACAAGACGGCATCAATCGGTCATTATAGACGATCCCAAACCGACCACTCTTTCTCATTTGGAACGTCATGCCGCTCGAAGTCATCCATTATCCCCACCCCACGTTGCGTTACGTCAGCAAGCCGATTCGCAAGGTCGACGCCGAGCTGAAACAGATCGCTCAGGAGATGCTGGACCTGATGTACGAACACAACGGTGTCGGACTGGCTGCCAATCAAGTCGACCTGCCCTTGCGAATGTTCGTCGCAAACCCGACCGGACAACGCGGCGAAGGCGAAGAGTACGTGATTTTGAATCCAGAGGTTCAGCGTCCCAAAGGCAACGAGACATCCTCCGAAGGGTGCCTGAGTATCCCTGGCGTAACCGGTGAAGTGATCCGGCCGAAATCGATCCGGATCAGCGCGTACGATATCAACGGCAATGCAATTGATACGACGATCGAAGGGTTCCTCGCCCGCGTCTTTTTGCACGAAATCGATCACCTGGACGGCATGATGTTCTTCGACCGAATGAAAGATCAGTCGCGTCAGGATCTGCTCCCAGAACTGGAAGAGTTCGAAACGGACTTTCGCTCCAAACAATCGACCGGCGCGATTCCGTCCGACGAAGAACTGGTCGCAAGACTGAGCAAGTGGACCGACAAATACTGCTGATCGCACGCCCCACTTCCCAGCTTTCGCCGCACCTCTCCATTTGTCGCAGCGCTTGAATCGTGAGCACACCGAACGCACTCAAAATTGTTGTTATGGGGACGGGCCCATTTGCCGTCCCTAGCTTTGAAGCCATCCGGAAATCCGGTGACTCGATTGTCGCCGTCGTGACGAAACCGGAACCGCCGGTAAAAAGCCGCAAAGGCCCGCCGCCCGCGCCGGTGCGCACCTGGGCAGAAGAAAACGGACTGCCGATCTTCGATCCGATGATCATCAACGACGATGAAGCGGTCCGCAAACTGGTTGAACTCGCGCCGGACTTGCTGGTCGTTTGCGACTACGGACAAATCCTGAAACCACAGGCCTTAGGTGTCGCTCGCCTAGGTGGCATCAACCTGCACGGCTCATTACTGCCAGCCTACCGCGGTGCCGCACCAGTCCAACGTGCACTGCTGAGCGGTGATCCTGAAACGGGTGTTTGCGTCATCCACATGACGCCCCGCTTGGACGGTGGGCCGGTGATCGCCAAAACCGCGACAGCGATTACGCCGGACGAGACCGCGGGCGAACTCGAAGAACGCTTGTCCGAACTAGGCGTCGAACTGGTGATTCAATCGATCGACCAGCTTCGCCAATGGGACGGCGAACAGACAATCGGCGAGATCCAAGATCCGGAGCTGGCAACGAAGGCACCACGACTGAACAAACGCGAAGCACAAATCGATTGGACATGGCCGCGGGCAAAGATCGATTGCCATGTGCGTGGCATGCAGCCTTGGCCGATCGCGTACTCGGAGATCGAAGTGCGATCGGGTAAACCCGCTCAGCGGATCGCCGTGCTGGCGGTTTCGAACGTTGAGGATGCCGACATCGAAGACGGCTCAAATGGCTTGGTGCCAGGACAAGTCACCGGTGGCAAGGACTTGGTCGTCTGCTGCGGTGACGGGCTTCTGCGAATCGACTCGTTACGACCGGCGGGGAAGAACCAAATGTCTGGTGAGCAATGGATGCGCGGGCATCAATTGCAACGCGGTGTCGCATTCGAATTGCCAACCTTCGAATAATCGAACGCTACTGCGACGGCGCTTGGCCAGGAGACGCTTGCCGTCCCAAGATTACTGAAAGGTAAGGACGTTTCGCGTCCGCGAACAGCCAGGGCTTGACCCGATACTTGATCCGCGACCGCGTCGATTGATCCATCCAAAACGTGGACTCAATCTCTTTACGCATCGCAGCGGACTTGTCCAGCGTTCGTTTCAAACTCGACGCCTTGGGCATGTCGGCCCAGAGTACGATTTCCATGACCATCTTCTCGTCGCGCATCTTTGCAATCGCTTCGGAGATCAACTGAGTTGCATGCAAGCTGAGCTTACCGGTCTTGGGGTCGGCCGGCTGGAACGAATCAAAGACGACCTGACCTTCGATTTGTGGAAGCGTTTTCAGATCGATTTTTTCTTCGAGATCGTTTAAGAATTTTTGAAACTGCTCCCGATCTCGGTCAACCACTCGCTCGTTGTTGTTGTTCTCGTCGGGCCCGACATTCTCCTGCTTCTCATTTTTGTCCAAGTTCTCAGCGAGTGCGTAAAGCGGCTTGTTCGCTTCGCCTTGAATCACGTCCGCCGAACGGTCACCGCCCAGTCGACCTGGCTTACCCGAAGTGGTAAATGCGTTCACGAAGGATCCAGTCCCGGCGTACATGTTGGCGCCGGTCTGCTCTTTTGCCAACGAATTGAGCACGATAAAGAACGCCAGGAGGGCGGTCATCGTGTCACCGAACGAAACGAGGTACGCCTTACTTGGCGCACTTGGTGGCGGTTTCTTCTTCTTGCTCATCGCCCACTCTCGTATTGTTCAATGACGATACGCACCATCCCTGAAGTGACATTTTCGGAGATCGCAGTTCCGATCTGACCGGGTCGAGCTTTTTCGACGTGGTACAGGTAATCGGCAAAGGCACAGACGCGGTCCTCTAAATCCCGTTCGCCGAATTCCAGCACGCAATGGATACTTAGCGAACGCAGTTGCTCGGCAAGTTTGGCCGCCGCCTGAGCACCTTGGCGGTTCACGGTCATGTTGTCTTCGACCATCCGCTTGATCGGCAACTCGAAAGCGAAGGTCTTCATCACGTCGCGTTTTGCTTCGGCCTCGGTTGGACCTTCCAGTCCTTTGCCTACAGCTGCTTTGGCAACTTCCTTTTCGATCGGTGGCATCTCTGCACCTTGGACTGCGAGTCGGGCAACACGCGGACGGATCCGTGTCGTGAACGAGTCTTTGTCCAACTGTTCATGCTTGTGCCCCGCGACACCGGTCGCGCCGGCGGCACCGAACACGCTGACCGTTACCTTTTCGAATCGCTCGGGTTCGGTGGTCGCGAATGTCAGCAACAGAATAAAGAACGTCATCAGCAACGTAATCACGTCGCTGTACGTCATGAACCATGCTGGGATATCTGCCGGCGGATCTGGCGGTTTATCCTTGCCCATTCAACTATCCCTTCGCGACAGCCTTTCGCGTCTTCGGCGCGAGGAAGCTGAGTAGCTTTTCTTCCACGACACGCGGGCTTTCGCCTTCGCCAAGCAATGTGATTCCGCAAATCATCAGTTCGCGAATCATGCTTTCTTCGGCATTCCGTGTTTCCAGCTTTCCGGCGATCGGAATACAGACCACGTTAGCGACCAACGCACCGTAGAGCGTCGTGAGCAACGCGACCGCCATACCACCACCGATCTGACTAGGGTCGTCAAGGGATCGAAGCATCTGGACGAGTCCGATCAGGGTTCCGATCATCCCGAACGCGGGCGCTGCCGCACCTGCGGCATCAATGATTTTCTTACCGGTGGCGTGCCGCTGTTCGATATAGCCCAACTCGGTTTCGAGCGACCGGGCAACGTCCTCGGCCGCAACGCCACTGATCAATGATTCCAATCCGCGTTTCATGTAATCGTCGGAGACTTGAGACGCTTGGTCTTCGAGCGCAAGCAAGCCGTCCTTCCGAACCACCTCGGCAAACTTTTTGAACTGCGCGATGGTGTCTTGCGCGGATGGCAATTTGAACAGGAAAGCCTTGAGGACGACAGCGAACGCACCCAAGTTGGCTTTCAAGGGAAAGTTGATCAGCGAAGCAGCGATCGCTCCACCGAAAACGATCATTCCGCTGGGAACATCGATGAAGGGACCAAGGCCACCGCCGCCCATCGCGATCGACGCGAGGATCAGGCCGGCGCCCATGATCAATCCGATGATTGTCGCTATATCCATAATTTCTGAATCGTATCTTGCGGCTACCGCCACCATGGAATTGGGATGCACCAATGTCGAGGGCTAGCAAGGATACGCACCCACCCGTGCGACATTCCGTTGGCCACGAGACAACTGGAAGGGGCGCGTGTGATCGTCATCGGTATCACGGCGCGGTCTCGTAACAGGCCCTCACTCGATTCTTAGTTCATCGATAGAGATCGACTTGAACATCCCTGCAAAGGCAGGTCGTCATGAGGCAATTGAGGGAACACCCTCACGCTCAGATCGCCCAATCACGGCGTTTCGCGGGATATCCCCGAAAGATGTCCTTAACGGGAATAGCTTCTCAGGCCGATACAACTGGCATGAACGGAATATTTTACCAAATCGATTTACTCAGCTCTGCAGTCAATGCGAGCGAGAAAGGGCATCGCGTTGTCAGCCAGAACATCGCGAATGTAAATACGCCTGGTTACCAAACCAAGCGTTTGGATTTTCAAAAGATGCTCGAGATGCAACAAACGAACGCCGACGCGGCGACGGCCGAGAATGCCGGTCAAGGCGTCAGCGAAAGTGACATCGAGCGCGCAATCGAAATGCCAGAAGGCTTGGAAGAACGTCTTGACGGCAACAACGTCAACCTGGAACAGGAAGTCGCACAGCTGAAGAAGAATGCGCTTGCGTTCCAAACGTATACCCAGCTACTTGCGTCCCGTGTCTCGACGATGCGACGAGCAATTTCAGGATAAGGACATCCGACATGGTTAACTTCCCCACGATCGATATCGCTGCCTCTGGCCTCGCCGCAGAACGCTTCCGCATGGAAGTCACGGCGAACAACCTGGCCAATGCGTCGACCACCATGACCGACAACGGCGATCCCTATCGCCGCCAAGCGGTCGTGTTCGCCGCCGCCGCAGATTCGATGGCCAACCCGAAATCGGCCGCGGCACTCCACGGTGTCCAAGTCGTGGGAGTGCAGCCCGATGCAACCGAATTTCCGACGGTCTACAACCCCTCGCACCCGCACGCCGATGCGGACGGTTTCGTCAGACTGTCGAACGTCAAAATCCCCGAGGAAATGGTGGACCTGATCACCGCGAGTCGTTCGTATGAAGCGAACACGAAAGCGATCAGCGTCTTTAAAGAGATGGTCGAACAAACCTTAACGCTTCTTCAAGGAGGCCAGTGATGTCTGCTTTGCCGCCTGTTGCATCGGTGAATATCCAGTCCCCTGGGTTTACCAATCCAACCCAAGCCGCCCCGGCCGCGCCAGCTACCGAAAAGGGTGGCGACCGAAACATCTTCTTGGACTTGATGTCACAAGCCAACGAAGACCAACTACGCAGCGAACAGGCAATCGAAAGCCTGGTCACCGGACAAACCCAAGACGTCCAACAAGTCGTCATGGAAGTTGTCAAAGCCGAAATGTCCTTCCAAGTGTTTATGGAAGTCCGCAGCCAAATCGTTGATTCGTACAACGAATTGATGCGTATGCAATTCTAAGCGTCACAGCTGTTCTCCCCACGCGAACAAGAACTGACGAACCTTGAACGTTATCCAACCCTATATCGACTCACTGCTGTCCATTTGGCATCAGAGCTCTCCCGCCGCTCGCGTCGGGATCCTGTTGTTAGCAGTGCTTTGCGCGGTCACCATCGGCGGTGTCGGCTACTGGTCTGTGCAGCCCAACTTCGTTGTGCTGGTCAGTCAAGACGACAGCGACAAAATGGACCGTGTCATTGACGCCCTCGCTAAAGAGGGTATCGAGTACCAACTGTCCGGCGCGGCGGGAACCTGTTGGTCGATAAACGAGACTTTGCCAAAGCGCGACGACTGGCCCGCACCCATGGTGTTGCAAACGCATCCCAAGAAGGCGGCGCTATGTTTGGCGGCGCGCTCAGCAGCCCTAAAGAACGCGACAACGTCGCTCGTATTCAAAAACAACTCAGCCTCGCCGCAACGATCGAAAAGATCGCGATCGTCGATCATGCTGACGTCCACTTGAACATCCCTGACAAAGGCCCGTTCGAACGGAAATCCAGCCCACCGTCGGCGAGCGTCCTACTGACGCTTCGCGATGGCAGCCAACTCTCCGACCAACAGGCGTCATCGATCGCTTCCTTCGTCGCCTTTGCTGTCGAAGACCTCGCCCCCGAATCCGTTCAAATTACGGACCGCGACGGGCGCAGCTACACCGTTCCAGACGAACAGGTCGGCCAGATCGCCAGCCAAGTCGAATACATCGCACAGGCCGAACGTAAGCTCGCCGAAAAGGCCGAATCGCAATTGCTGCAATTCCTCGGCTATGGGAACGCCAGCGTCCAAGTCAGCCTGGACATGACGTTTACACAAGGCTCCAAAAAGATCACCAAGTATGACTCCAAAGGTGCCGTCCCGAGTCAAGAAGACCTGCAGTCCGAAACAACGACGAATGTCCAGCCCGCCCCGGTCGGGCCAGCCGGTGTGGCTTCGAACCTGAACGCATCCGCAGGCGCCAATGGAAAGAACGGCGTTGAAAGCAAATCAGAAAATATCAAGACGACCTACCTCGTTCCGATCACCGAAGAGACGTCTGCGAACTCGACGCCGATTCGAAACTTTTTGACCGTTAGCGTACTGGTGAACTCGGAAGCCCCCGGTGTCAAACAGGAAGACGGCACGCTGATGCCAGACTTGGCAGAGACGATCAACCAGACGGTCAAGAACGCCGTCGGATTCCGCGATGACTCAGATACCATTTCGGTCAAGATTGTTCCGTTTTCCGAACCTTTGTTCACTCAGGCTGAACCGGTCGCATCGTTTGACTGGACGAAGATCACCTCAATTGTCGAAAAGGGGTCGCTTGCAATTGCCGCGCTTTTGGCGTTTGTGCTAGGTCTTATGTTGCTGCGGAAGTTTGGGCCAAGCAGCAGTTCCCGCGCCGGACGCGGGGAGGGGCAAGCCGCGGGCGCTCGCAGTGAGAGCGTCAGCGAATTGTCGAGATTGATCAAAGAAAATCCGGAGGTCTTCGCACAGGTCGTCAAGGCATGGTCTGGCGCCGATGGGGCTAAAGATTCTGGTAAACAGAATGCCGCGTGATTAGCGGAGCGAGGTTGCCGCGATGAAAACGATGCTAACGCGACAGGAACGCCTAGCGCTTCTGCTCTATCTAATGGGTGACGAAGCCACCGAAATGGCTCGTCAAGGAATTGCCGGTCCGGCACGCGCGGAACTGGACCAAGCCCTGCAAGACTTTAGGGATTACCCGCCAAGTGACGACGAGATCGAATTGGTCGTCGACGACTTTGAAAATTACTTTCGACTGGCACTTCAAAACAAGGCCCAAACCCCAGACCAGGAAGGCGAAGACGAAGAAGGTCTTCGCATCTTTCAAATCGCCGAAGAATCCTTTGACGTCGAACTGGAGCCAATCAAAAAATTTGAACGGCCCAAACTGTCCGGCGACGTGATCCGTGACTTGAACCAGATGCACCCCTACCAGGTCGCCCAAGCGCTGAAAGACGAATTGCCGGCGGCGTCCGCGATCGTGCTAAGAAAGCTCGCCAACGAACACGCGGCCAAGACGCTGGAGTTTCTTCCCGAACTCGTACGCCCCAAGGTCTTCTTGGAGCTCGCGCGTCCGTCCAAAGTCACGCTGATGATTCAACAACGGATCTTCGCCAAGACCTTGGAGATTGCGCTCAGCGTCGAAGAACGAGAAATCGAAGTCGAATGCTCGAAGAAGATGGCCAACATGATGCGTTCGCTGCCGCGGCCACTCCGTGGACCGATGCTGGACGAACTGCAAAAACGCGACAAGGCACTTTGCGAATCCGTGCGAAGCCAACTGTACCGCTTCGAAGACCTCAACCGGCTTAGCGACCGCGACATGCAAAAACTGCTCGGACAATGCCAAACCGATCAGTTGGTCCTGGCACTTCAACAGGTCGAACCCGAGCTGCTCGAAAAAGTGCTTGGCAACATGTCCAAACGTGCCAAAGAAGCGCTGCAAGAAGAAATCGAATTCAAGGCCAACGCGGCAGACGAAGATATCGAAGAATCGCGTACCGGCGTTGCCAAAACCCTCGGCACGCTTTGCGAATCCGGAGAGGTGAGCATCGACTGATATGCCAACAATTCAAATTCCCTTTCCAAAGAATCTGTCAACCGTATCAACCACCACGGGTCACGTCACACAGATCCAAGCCGAACCGGCAAAGAACCCATTCGATGACGTGGTGAACTCGATCGACGTGATGACCGCCGCGATCGCGGAACTGCAACAAAGTCGCAAGGAACAATTCGAACAGATCGAAGCGAAGTTGATTTCGACAGCTTGCCAGATCGCCCGGGAAGCACTCGGCGACGATCACGAACTGATCGCCACCCGCGTCAAACACTTCACAGATTGCTTGCTCAGCGAATTGCAATCCAGTAAAGACGCCGTGATCTTCGTCCATCCAACCGTCGTTAACGCCCTGGCCGAAAACGAAACCTTACGTCAACACGACGCGATCGACATCGTTTCCGACACGACCGTCCAACCCGGTGACTGCCGAGTTGAAATTGAAGGCAAAGGACTGCTCGCATCGCTCGACGCGTTCTTGGATGCGGCAAGCTTGCGATTGCGGCAAGAAGCAGGAGGCATCCGATGACCACCAGCATGCTCGAGAACCGTGACTGGATCCGCACGACAGGACGCTTGCAAAGTGTTGAAGGAAAAATGTGCGCGACCATTGATGCCGCAGTCGGCGAGATGGTCGAAATCCTGACGTCCAACAACCAACATGTGCTCGCCGAAGTCATCGGCTTCAATGACGAAAAGGCACAGTTGATGCCCTACAACGCCGGCGTCAACTTCCAGCGTGGCAACGTCGTTGTCTCCACACGTCGCCGTTTAGAAATACCCGTCGGCCGAGAACTGCTCGGTCGTGTCATCGATGCGCTGGGCCGTCCGATTGATTCAAAGGGCCCGATCCATTGCAACGAATTCGCAGACCTGCACTTTGAATCCCCGGACCCACTGACGCGCCCGCTGATCCGCGAACCCTTTGTGACTGGTATCCGCTCAATTGACGGCATGCTGACAATGGGGCAGGGACAACGCGTAGGACTGTTTGCCGGAAGCGGTGTCGGTAAAAGCACGCTGCTTGGCGAAATCGCAAAACACGCGCTCTGCGATATCAACGTCGTCGCGATGATTGGCGAACGCGGACGCGAAGTTCGCCCCTTTATCGAAGACACACTCGGCCCCGAAGGACTAAAACGTTCGATCGTCATTGTGTCGACATCCGACCAACCGCCACTCGCACGGATCCGGGCCAGCGAATCGGCCGTAGCCATCGCGAACTGGTTCCGGATGCAAGGCATGAACGTCCTGTTCATGTTGGACTCGCTCACTCGCCTCGCGCATGCACAGCGAGAACTCGGATTGCTGCTCGGCGAGCCACCGACATCGCGCGGTTACACTCCAAGCGTGTTTCAAAAAATGGCTCGGCTTCTGGAACAACTCGGAACCAGCGATCGCGGTGTGATCACGGGACTATTAACCATCTTGGTCGACGGTGACGACATGAACGAACCTGTCGCCGATGCGGCGCGTTCGATCCTTGACGGACACATCGTCCTCGATCGCAAACTGGCTCACCAAAACCATTACCCCGCGATCAATGTGCTCAGCAGCGCAAGCCGACTATTCGGCGAGGTTGCCAATGAACACCACCGTCAACACGCCGGCGCAGTCCGCCGCGCCCTGGCCAAATATGTCGAAGTCGAAGACCTGATTCAAATCGGCGCCTACCAAAAAGGTTCGATGTTGGAATCTGACCGCGCCATCGAAGTGCAACCCGAGCTGAACCGTTTCTTGCGTCAAGGAATGAACCAGCCCAGTGACCTGGAACACACGACCGCCGAACTGGCGCGTCTGAATGAGCTGATCACGAGGCCCGCGTGATGAGTACGCAGCAAAAACTGAAACGCACACAAAGGATTTGCAAGGTCGAAACCAACCGCCTGAACGCGTTGGTCGGCAAACGAAATATCCTCGACAGCCAAATCAACGCGATCCGCAACAACATTGCTCAACTGATTCGCCAACGTGATCAAGACTCATTTGCCTCTGGCACAAAACCGACACTTGAGCTACTGACGCAATCACACGTGTGGATCGACGGCTTGGACGAAAAGATCAACACCGAACACGAGCGTTGCCGGGAACTTCAAAAGCAACGTGAGGAACTTCAGTCACAAGTGTTGCAGCAGCGTACGAGACTGCGTGGGATGGAGATCCTTGTCGACCAGCTTCGACTGGCCGTCAAATCCGAGCAACAAGCACAACAATTCACACTCGCCGACGAACAGGCCATACGAGACTTTGCTGAGGGCTAATCGATGAAAGCGATCATCGCAGCGATGCTGACATGCATCATCATATTTGGACTATCTGCCGGCGCGACACACATGTTGATGCAGTCGGACCCTGCTGAACCGCCAGAAGAACTTGCCGATGGGTCAGGCGAAAGCATGCCCCCGAGCGATACCGAAGAAGTCCTCCCCGGCGAGCCGATGCCGGTCTCCTTTCGCCCAGACAATGATGTTTCGGTCGAAGCGGTTCTACAGATGAGCGACTCGATCAAACGCATGGAACAGGAGCTCGCCGAACGTGAGAAAAAGGTCAAGCGTGACGAAGCCCGCATCAAATTGATGTTCGATGACCTGACCACCGAACAAGACGAACTAAAGGCGTTCAGCGAAGGCATCGAGACAAAGCTTGCCGTTTTGGAGCAACTCAAGAATGAGGTTTCGACCTCTCTCGCAATGCTCGATCAACGCAAGGAAGAGCTAGACAAAACGAAGGCGAAGATCGAATCGGCTGAGAAGGCCGAGACCGCACCGATGGATGACCGCGTCGAAGACGTCAAGAGTTGGTTCGCCAACCTGGCTCCCGAACAGGCATCCGACTACCTTCGGGAGTTTGCCAATAATGGCAAGCTCAGCTTTGCGGCATCATTGCTGCAAAAAATGCCAGACCGCCAGAAATCCAAAATCCTTGCCGCGATGAACGATCCAGTTTTGGTGGACCAACTCATCGACGCGCTCGGAAAATAGGTTTGCGATGCGGCCCCCAAAACCGCTATGGATAGTGGTATTGGACGCTGTTGAACCTCTGACAAGCACCATGGATTGGACTTTGTCATGGATATTGAAGACGCCGTATACATCGGCCGCGAGTTTTTTGCGCTCGCCCTGCTGCTTTCGGCCCCCGTTGTTGCGGTCAGCTTGATCGTCGGTTTGCTGATCAGCATCGGCCAGACCGTCACCAGTGTTCAAGAACAAACGCTGTCTTTTGCGCCGCGGATCATCGCCGTCGTCTGCGTCCTGATGTTCATGGCGACGTGGTACTTAGAAACGCTACAGAACTACACGATCAGCCTCTTTGTCCAGATGGTTGACCTGATCAAATGACCGGTGACATCGCCCTATTCCTTTTGGTGATGGCGCGTGTTTCGGTTTTCGTAGCGTTCTTCCCGCTGTTCACCAAACGACAACTCCCCTCGCATGTTAAAGCGGGCCTTGCGGCCGCGCTGTCGTTCTTTTGGTATGCAGACGCCAAAAACGTCATTGATGTTCCCGAGCTCGACGACATCGGAGGCTGGGTCTTTACGTTTCTCGTCTTCAAGGAAGTCTTTACGGGAATCTTGCTCAGCCTGTTGCTCGGCTTGTTCTTTTGGCCAAGCCGTATTGCAGGTTCCTACATCGCACAGGAATTGGGGTTGTCGCTGGCAGCGATTAGCGACCCCAGCAGCCAGGATTCATCCACACTGGTTTCGCGTGTCTTTGAATCGTTTTCGATCCTGGTTTTCTTTGCACTGAACCTGCACCACTTCATCATCCTGACGCTGCACTTTTCTTTCCATTACATGTTGACGCAGGTCGGAATGATGACGCTTCCGACCGAAGCGTTTGTGACCGCTTTTGGCAATTCGGATGACTACGGATTGCTGATCATCGCGCCCGTCCTGGTGATGCTGATGATGGTCACACTGGTCCTCGCGTTTTTAAATCGTGCGGCACCTTCGCTGAATTTGTTTTCAATCGGAATGCCCCTCCGCGTCGGCTTCGGCGTGATGCTGCTGTTTGTGTTTAGCCCGATTATTTTTGGCGCGATGGAAATGTATTTCTATCGCGTACAAGAAGACATCGAATCGATTTTGGCCCTACTTGCCGGGTAAGGAACCAAGACGATGGCTGAACAGGGACAGGAGAAAGATCAGAAAACAGAAGACGCCACCCCGCAGCGCCTACGCAAGGCCCGCGAGGATGGCCAAATCGGATTCAGTAGCGAACTGGTCAGCGCTGTCATCCTCACGATGGCGACGGGTTTCTTTTGGTTCGCCGGGGCTTGGTTCTTCGAAACGATCACCGGTTTGATCTCGCGACGGTTGACGAGTTTCGAACTCGTGCTGCTCGACCCACGCATGATCATCCGTGTCATCATCGAAGAGACGTCCACGATCGGAGCCGCTGTCTTGGCGCTGATTTTGCCGGTTGCCGCTGTCGCCGCCACGTCAGGCTTGCTGCAAACGAATTTCAACATCAGTTCGAAACCATTGGAACTAAAGCTCGACAAACTGAGCGTGATCGAGGGTTTCAAACGGATGTTCTCCAGCCGTGCGGCAGTTCGCGGTGTGCTGGCCCTGGCCAAAGCGACGGTGATTATCGCGATCACCATTTTTGTCGGATGGGGCAGAATCGCAGAGATCACCACCACGGGTGCGAGCACGTCCAAGGAAATGCTCGGCTATCTTGGCGGACTGCTGCTACACACATCGGTGGCCGTCGCGGCAACGATCACGGTGCTTTCCCTGATTGATCTCGGTTTTCAGAAATGGAAACACTTGCAAGACATGAAGATGAGTCGGCAAGATTTGAAAGACGAGCAGAAAATGACGGAAGGCGATCCGATGATGCGTGCACGCATCAAACAATTGCAAGCCGAAATGGGCCGACAACGGATGTTTGCCGAGATCCCCAAGGCCGACGTCGTGGTTACCAACCCAACTCACTTTGCCGTCGCATTGAAATACGATCGCGCAACAATGGACGCGCCCGTGGTCGTCGCAAAAGGTGCCGATCACATCGCGAAGAAGATCATTCAGATCGCAAAAGAGAATGGGGTCGCGGTTGTCGAACGAAAACCGGTGGCAAGATTCTTGTTCAAAAACGTCGAGATCGGAAAGATGATTCCGTTCGAGCTCTATCAGGCCGTCGCCGAGATTCTCAACTTCGTCAATCGCATGCGTTCGTCGATCTAATCACTTTCGATCAGATCGTTGTCTACTGAAGACCACAGACGAGCTCAGGTTCAAGAATCGACAACCGGGTCCCGCCGTAGCATCGATGGTCCCAATTGGCCGTCGGCAGGAGCGACTCTTCTTGATGCTTGTCCGTTTCACAAACGATCACGCTGCATGGTGGCGAATGGGCGATCGCCAGGTTCACCAGATCACGAAGTTCTTGGTTACGTGATTCCCACATTTCATAGGGCGGACAGAAGAAAACCACCCTGGGAGTGTCATTCAGGGGGGCATCTGCAGGTGGTGGGCCCAACAATCCGGGAGCGATTCGGAAGGTGTCCGAGTTGATCACACGGAGCTTGTCCGCGACGCCGAGTGTTTCGGCGCTCGATTTCAAGAACGAGCAAGCATGGCGGCTCCTTTCAATCGCAATCGCAGAACTCGCACCACGGCTAAGCGACTCGAACATCACCGCACCGGTCCCGGCAAACAGGTCCACCACATCGCTGCCGCGGACACGTTGCCCCAGGATATTGAACAAATTCTCGCGAACACTGTCTTTCATCGGGCGGGTAAAGTCTGCACCGTGATAGACAACCGTTCGGCCACGCATGTGGCCGCCGATGATCCGCAGTTTGATGGGGCGACGCTTGGCCGGTTTCCCTGGTTTGCTTCGATCGTCCTGTGACGCCCCGGTATCATCTGAGGAGCGGCGGAAGTTGTCAGATTTGTTTTTTCTGCGGCGATTCATCCCCGAAGTATACGAGGCCCGCAGGGTTTGCCCAGGTCCGAAACAAGGCAGCGGTCAAGACAACGGCTGAAGTTTTGCCAAACCAGATCGCCAGTCGCTGCGTAACCAAGCCTTGGGTCTGCTTTGGCAGATCCGAGCACATCCGGCAACCACGATCCATTCCCCGCAATCTTCTGCGTATTTCCCGATGTCGAAATCTTTGACCTTCCTCGCTGCAACCCTGATTGGCTGCGTCACATCGAACGGATTCTCCCAAGAGGTCACGTCAAACGACCAATCGGAAGCCCAAACCGCAGAATCTGGCACCCCGCCGGCGATCCCGTTCCCACAGCCCATCCCGGACCCCGAATCCGGCATGGAGCAAGACCACACCGGTCACGATCATTCTCATGATGGCCACGACCATTCGAATGAAGAAGGCCTGGGTATTGGGGAAGGCAAATCGATCGACCTTCGCGAAGAAGATCCTTCGGAAGAAGAGTTGCTCGAGGACCTCAGAGGACGAGTCGAACCGGAGATCTATGCGGAGGCGACCAAGGCACTCGATGACTTTAAAACGAAGTCGGCGAAGATGAAGGAAACGGTCACGGAGATGCGTTTAGTTCATACCAAGCTACGCAACAAGATGATCGACGATGACGCACTCTACTACGAACTTCGCAATCGCGCTCGCCAGGAAATTCGTGATACGTACGACTCGGCGGTGATCTTGATTGACTATCTCTCGCTCCCCGACGCCATTCGATTCGTCAACACGATGGTCCAAAACCGGATTCAACATGGCGTGTACGAGGAATCAACGAAGATCGGTGCGGCCAAATTGTTTTACAACTACGGCGCACGTTACGTGCACCTCGCCCAAGCCGCCGCACGTGCGTCTGTTATGACCGGTGATTTCGAAATGGCGAAATTCATCTATGAAAAACTGACGCCAGACAAGGAACTCGAAGAGCTCGACAAGCGATTGTTCGCCACACTCGATGAATTGAAAGAACAATACGAAGCCGAAAAACTGCTTCGCGATTCCGATCCCGCCGACTTGCCCCAAGTCCGCTTGTCGACCACCCGTGGCGACGTCCTGATCGAGCTATATCCCAATGAAGCTCCATCGACAGTCGCAAACTTTATCCGCTTGGTCGAAGACGGCTTTTACGACGGACTTGATTTCTTTCAAGTCGTTGACGACGTGCTTGCGATTTCGGGCGACCCCTTGGGAGACGGAAGTTCGATGCCGGAGAAATTCATCGTCGATGAAGACGATCGGCCGACCGTTCGCATGCCCCTCTATGGATCGCTGGTGATGGCGAAACTACCGATCCCCGATTCGCGTGACTTTGTTCCCAATTCGGCGGGCACCCAATTCGCGATCCTCTATAGCCCACTGCCACACATCGCACGCAGCCAAACGGTATTCGGCCGAGTGATTGAAGGCTTCGATGTACTCGGTTCACTACAACGTGTTGATCCGTCGAAAGCGAAAAAGAAAAACGAAATCACTTTTCCCCCGGATCGAATCATCGAAGCCAAGGTGATTAATCGCCCCGAAACACTGCCCGAAATTCGCTATGTCGATCCCTCGGCATCGCCAACGGCGGCTGCGCCAAACCTTCCCCCCCTGGATCTGGATTTGCCAAGTGACAAATAGGAGTTCGACAGGCTTCGCGGTCACGGCGAAACGCGGTAAACTGGCGATGTCCGAATCATTGGGATTCGACGAATCGCCACGCCTATCTCCGCAATTCCATGTCAGAACAAACTCCACGGCCGTCCGATTTGGCATTTGAAGGTCAAGCACCGGCTCTCCTGGAACGGGTCGTGAATTTGATGGATCCCGCCGGCGACATCTTGTTGAACATGTCTGCCGAGCAGGCTCAACAAGCGGTGCAGAGCGGTGACCCCGAAGCGGTTCGAAAAATTCGTGGCCAGTTCGCGATCTGTCAACAAAGTGGCAAGACCATTCGCATGGCGCGATCGATTGGCCGCCCGATGCGATACTTCCTCGCCAAACGCGCCGAAGGCCCCGCGTTGATCATCGCCGAGCGAATCAGCGAGATCATCGATCAACTCAAAAAAGAAGGCTTGGCGGATCAATTCCACCCTTCGTACACACGAATGGTGCCCGCGCATTACCTGCTTGAACTTCAATTGGTTGGTTGCCCGGATCCGAATCCCAAACTGTCGCGTTATTTCGCACCTGAACGAAACCGATTGCCAGCAGACATCGAAGCGATCGGTGCGATGTATATCGAGCGACTCGCCGAAGTGATCGACCAGTTCCTCATCTCGATCGACGAGAAAGAACCGATCGGCGTGATGTTCAGCGGTGGAATTGATAGCGGATCGGTCTTGGTGCTTGTCGACTATTTAATGCGTCGCCGCGGGCAATCCCCCTCGCGAATCAAAGCATTCACGCTGGCCGTTCAGGGCCAACCCGGTGACATCGAACAGGCACGCCGATTCTTGAAAGCGGTCAATTTGGAAATGATGCTGGAACCGATCGAGGTCCCGGCCGAGCAAGTCCGCTGGCAAGACGCGATCGCGTCGATGGAAGACTACAAACCGCTGGACGTCCAGTCGGCAACGATGGGCTTTGCACTGCTCCGTGGGCTGCGCAAGAAATATCCAGACTGGAAGTACCTGATCGATGGCGATGGCGGTGACGAAAACCTGAAAGACTACCCCATCGAAGAAAACCCAGAACTGACCATCCGCAGCGTGCTGGGCAACCGGATGTTGTATCAAGAGGGTTGGGGAGTCGACGCCGTCAAACACTCGCTCGTCTACAGCGGCGGACAAAGCCGTGGTCACAGCCGCACCAGCATGCCAGCGGCACAGTTCGGATTTATGGGATTCAGTCCCTACGCGATACCCGACGTAATCGAAATTGCCGAGGCCGTCCCGTTCGTCGCGTTGACCGATTGGGACCACAAAAAACTGTACGACTTGAAAGGCCAGATCGTCGCTGCCGGTATTAAACATGTCACCGGCGTCGACATGCCAGTCTTCGAAAAACGTCGCTTCCAACATGGCGCGGTCGATCAAGACAGCTTCCGCAAGATCTTTCCGACGGATGACCAAGATTATCGCGACGAATTCAAGCGATTGATGGAAGAGCAATCCTCCGTGTGATTTTCATCACGATTCGATTCAGTTATGGTTCGCGGTTTACGTTGCCAATTCTTCTGGAAACCTAAATGCCCCCCGCGATCATACTGATCATCTACTGCGTCCTCATCACGCTCGCTTCGCTGTTCGGCGGACGATTAGCGACGTTGCTGAAGATGACGCACCTCCGCACGCAGCTTTTGATGAGCGGCGTGGGCGGATTGATGTTGGGCATCGCGATGCTGCATTTGCTGCCCCACGGCGGTGAAATCCTTGGCTCGCATCGCGACGCTGGTTTCGCGGCCTTGGTCGGCATGGTCGCAATGTTTCTGCTGATCCGACTGTTCCATACCCACGATCACGAACTGCCGATCACCCCGGCAGACCACGTCGAATGTGGCGATCACGACCATTCGGACCATGATCACGATGTTCATCGACACGATCATGAGCCAGAAAGCCATGACTTGCATCGCCACGACCACGGCTCGCATAGCCACTGTGCCCACCACCACAGCCATCACCATCATGGCAACGCGTACGGTTGGGCAGGCGTGTTTATTGGCATGGCACTTCACACACTCGTCGACGGCATTGCGTTGGCAAGCAGCGTCCTCGCTGACTCCTCACACACCGCGTGGCTGAGCCTCAGTGGGTTGGGGACGTTTCTGGCAATCTTGGTGCACAAACCGCTCGATGCGTTTGCGATCACCTCAGTAATGAACAAACAGAAATGGTCTTTCAACGCACAAGACATTGCCAGCATCTTGTTTTCCTTGGCCTGTCCGGTCGGTGCGGCCGTGTTTTACCTTGGTTTTGATTACCTGACTGGGGACCCGAGGGTGCTTGGCTGGGGATTGACGGTATCGGCCGGATTCTTCATCGGAATCGCCCTGGCGGATATCCTCCCAGAGGTCGCTTTCCACGACCATGACCGAGGCAAATTAACGGCGATGTTTCTATTCGGGATCACGACCGCGTTTGCGATTGAGAATCTACCTGGGCATGATCACAGCAGCCACGCGCCAGAACAGCCAAATCCGGCTACAGTTGAAGCGGCGGATGACGCCACCGCGATGGTGCCATTGATGTCGCCTTACAGCCCGCACCACTCCATCAGCGGGGAAGCGGGGAGCACCGTCATGAGGCATGCCGATTCCGACAACCAGGGCAGATCTCCACTGGTAAAAGCGACGTTTTGAAGAGGATTCGTCGCCCGACGCGAACCTCGGTTGCCGCGATTGAATTTACGACCTATGACCCATTGAAGATCCAAGGATCGGTTCGATTCGGTGATCGACCGACGCCTTATCAGTGGCGTGATTCACTCAACTACACCAGCCAGCAAGCCTGCACTTTACCATGTCTCGTTTTTCAGCGCGTCCGCCCCGACGTCCTTCAAACCGTCGAAACGCATTCACGCTCGTCGAATTGCTAGTGGTGATCGCGATCATCGGCATCCTTGTCGGGCTACTGTTACCAGCCGTCCAAGCCGCACGTGAGGCCGCCCGGCGAATGAGCTGCAGCAACAACTTCAAACAGTTGGGATTGGCGCTGCATAACTACCACTCTGCTTACAAAAAACTGCCGATGTACAAGGGCGGCACCTGGTCCAACGGTTCAGACGGCTCAGACAACAAAGACAACCGGATGGATCTGTCGGTCTGGGTTGGCATCACGCCGTTTCTTGAGCAACAAGGACTCTGGGACCAGATCTCCAGCCCCAATACGAAGCAATACGACTCGGACACCATTCGCACGCCGCCGTGGCCCCCAATGGGACCGCCGACCTCACAAGCCAATTACCCGCCATGGCGAACTGAGATTCCGGCGATGCGTTGCCCAAGTGACCCGGGAGTGGGGATACCGGCGTATGGCCGCACGAACTATGCGACATGTCTTGGCGATTCGGCTTGGGCGATGGACCAGGGGAACTTTCAACAGTCCAACTTTGTCCTGGTAAAAAACATTTCGGCTGCGATCGCAATGGAGACCAACTCCAGCTGTCGTGGGCCATTCATCGCGCGGCGAGAAACTCGATTCCGCGACATCATCGACGGACTTTCCAACACGATTTTTGCTGCGGAAATCACCACCGACCTGGGTGACCGTGACCGCCGAACGATTGCGGCGATTCAAAACGAATCGGTCGAAATTCGGGATGAGCCGGATCACTGTGAACACCAAAACTACTTGGACCAATCGCGTCCCGGTTTTTGGTCCGATGGCACCAATGGAGTGGCTCCAACGCTTGCCGCTTTCGATTCCGGCCGTGGTTTTCGGTGGGCGTCCGGTGGAACATCCTTCACCGGGATGAACACGATTCTGCCTCCGAACAAAGAGATCTGTCTCGGTGGCGACGGAACTGGCGATGCTTCGTCGATGGGTGTCGCTCCGCCAAGCAGTCGCCACGTCGGCGGTGTGCATGTGATGTTTGGCGACGGGTCAATCAACTTTATCACCGATTCGATCGAAGCGGGTGACATCCACCACACCAACGTCTGGAGCGGCGGTACCGGCCGTTCCGTCGTCGGCTCACAAAGCCCCTATGGCTTGTGGGGTGCACTCGGCACCCGAGCGTCCGGCGAAGTGATCACGGAAAAGTTCAACTAATCGCAATCAAGCGACCTTCAGTGCAACGGATCGGTCCCAGGTGGGTCGGTCCGTTTTTTATTGGTTTGCTTGTCGGCATCCGTACAAATGATCCCGAAATACGCTTGTCTTGACCAGTTTCTGGGAGGCCGATTTGAGGCCGGAAATGCCGGGGGTGTGCCTGCTGTTTGGGGCCGGTCTGTGTTAGGATGAAACCACCGTTTCACCCGCGCGGAATTGCCACCAAGGAGGACTTCCCACACCATGTCGGATCTCGTCACGGAACCAGCCAACACACGCCCTTTCGTCCACCTCCACTGCCACAGCCACTACAGCTTGCTGGACGGTGCCAGCGATATCAAGCGGCTGGTCAATCGGGCGGTCGACCATGGGATGAACGCGCTAGCCTTGACCGATCACGGCAACTTGCACGGTGCGTTGGAGTTCTACCGAACCTGCAAAGACGCTGGCATCAACCCGATCATCGGGTACGAAGCCTACATCGCGCCGGGAAGTCGCTTCGAAAAAGGCGGTGCGAGCAGCAGTAAAGACGCGAGCTATCACCTGACACTGCTCGCCAAGAACGTCACCGGTTTCAAGAACCTGATCAAGCTTGCCAGTGTGGCGTCGCTGGAAGGCTTTTACTTCAAACCGCGGATCGACAAAGAGATCCTGGAAACGTTCAACGAAGGGTTGATCTGCCTTTCGGGCTGCGTCAGCAGCGAATTCAGCCGCGCGGTGATGAAGGGCACCGATACCGAAGAGGCCGAAAAGGAGGCGATGGGGATCGCCAGTTGGTTCCATAAAATCTTCGATGATCGCTATTTCATCGAAGTGATGAACAACGGTTTGGACATCCAACGAATGCAGCTGGAAGGCGCCGTCGACATCGCGAAAAAGATGGGCCTGCCACTCGTCGCGACCAGCGATTGCCACTACGTCAATCAAGAGGATGCCGAAGCACAAGACATCATGTTGTGCATCAACACCGGGCGATTCCGTACGGACACCTCACGGATGAAAATGGAGAACGATCAGTTCTTCTTGCGTAGCCCCGAACAGATGTACGAGCACTTCCCACAGATGGAAGATGCTGTCGCGCGCAGCCAAGAGATTGCCAACACGGTCGACATCGACCTGCAGCTCGGCAAATACTACTTCCCAAATTTCGAATGCCCGGAAAACAAGCCGCCCATCGATTACCTGCGTGAGCTTTGCATCGAAGGCTTGATGGAGCGGTACGAAGGCGATGACACACGGATCATCGACGGCGAATTGTCCGAAGAGGTGATCGCGCGTTTGAATCGCGAATTGGGCGTCATCGAAAAGCTCAACTACCCGACGTACTTCTTGATCGTTTGGGACTTTGTGGTCCACGCCCGCCGCAGTGGCATTTCCGCGACTGCTCGGGGTAGCGGTGTCGGCGCGTTAGTGTGTTACGCGCTGTATCTCTCGCACGTCTGTCCGCTGCGATATGACTTGCTGTTTGAACGGTTCCTCGACGAAAGCCGTACGGAGCCACCCGATATCGATATCGACTTCGAAAAAGAACGGCGCGTCGAAGTCATCGAATACGTGAAAGAGCGTTATGGCGCCGACAATGTCTGCCAGATCGGGACGTTCGGAACCCTGGCTGCCCGCGCGGCGATCAAAGACACCGGCCGTGCACTCGGGATCCCACTTGCCCGCGTGAACCAAATCACCGAAATGGTTCCCGACGAGTTGAAGATCACGATCAAGAAGTCGCTGGAAAAAAGCGCCGACTTGAAACAGACCTACGACGGCGACCCCGAAATCCGCGAGTTGCTAGACCTGGCGATGAAAATCGAAGGTCTCGCCAGGAACGTCGGTACGCACGCGGCGGCGGTTGTGATCGCCGACAAGGCGCTCTCCGAATACGTCCCACTAACACGCGTCCCTGGTAAGCAAGACGTCATCACGCAATGGTCGATGGGTGACGTCGAAGCCAGCGGTCTGTTGAAGATGGACTTCCTGGGGCTTCGCAACTTAACGATGCTCAGCCGCTCGGTCATTCTGGTCAAACAGACGACCGGAAAAACGATCGATCCGCTGAAGTTCCCGCTCGACGACAAAGAGACGTATGCGCTGCTTCAACGTGGTGAAACGAAAGGTGTGTTCCAGTTGGAATCGGGAGGTATCCGTGACCTTCTGACGCGGATGAAGCCCGACTCGTTCCACGACATCATCGCGACCGCCGCACTGTACCGTCCCGGACCGCTGGAAGGCGGGATGGTCGACGACTATGTCAATATCAAGCACGGTCGCCAAGAAGCCGAGTACAAACACCCCGTACTCGAAGAGATCCTGTCGGAAACCAACAGTGTGATGGTTTACCAAGAACAGGTGATGCGGATTCTGAACCGTCTTGGCGGGGTACCGCTGGCGAAAGCGTATACCTGTATTAAGGCGATCAGTAAAAAGAAAGAAGCACTGATCAACCAGAACCAAGAAGTCTTCTTGAAGGGCGCCGTTGAAGCCGGCCTGAGCCAAAAAGACGCCGAAGACATCTGGAACCTGATCGTCAAGTTCGCCGGATACGGCTTTAACAAATCGCACAGTACCGCGTACGCACTGGTCGCTTACCAAACCGCGTATCTGAAAACGCACTATCCGGTCGAGTTCATGGCGTCGCTGTTGTGCAGCGATATCGACGGCCGAAACTTCAAACGCAAAGACGCGTTGATCGAGCACATGGAAGACTGCGATCGAATGGGGATCGAAGTCGTTCCCGCTTGCGTCAACCACTCCGAAAAAGACTTTAGCGTCGCCGACGGACGTATCCACTTTGCACTTTCGGCGATCAAATCCTGTGGTGGTTCCACCGCGGTTACGATCGAACAGGAACGCAAAAAGAACGGCCCATACAAGGACATCTTCGACTTCTGTGAACGAGTCGACTTGCAGGCCTGTAACAAGTCCGCGATCGAAACGCTGATCAAAGCGGGCGCGATGGACTGCTTTGGTGCAAAACGAAGCCAGCTTGCTGCGGTGATCGAAAAAGCGATCCAAGCCGGAATCGCAGTTCAAGCGGATAAGAAAAGCGGCCAAGCGAGTCTCTTCGGTGCGTTCGAAGAAGACGCGGCGGCAGACGTCAAGCCGACCTTGCCTGACATGGACGAATGGCCGGATCGCGAAAAACTGAGCAACGAGAAAGAGGTCCTCGGTTACTACCTCGATTCACACCCGCTTGCCGAATTCGAACAACGACTCGCCACCTTCCGCACACACCAAACCGACGGCCTTTCCGATATCCCAGACCGCGGTGAAGTCATCCTTGGCGGCATGATCAGTTCGATCAAAATCGCGCACACCAAAAACCCAAAAGCGGGACAGCCATCGAAGTACGCGAACTTTGACCTGGAAGACATGCAAGGCGCGATCCGCTGCATCCTCTGGCCACGTAACTTTGCCGATCACGGTGAAAAGGTCCAACCGGATGCCGTCGTGCTCGCCAAAGGAAAAATCGACCGTCGAGGCGGCGGCGACGAAGCCAACTTGGTGATCGACGAACTGATCCCGATCGACGACCTGGACAACCGCTACACGCACGGAATGCGAATTCTGTTGGAAGAAGCCAAACACGAGCCACAAACGTTGAAGCTGCTCCGCGAAATTCTTCGTGGCTATCCAGGCAACCAGGAAGTGTTGTTCAACATGCGTCTCAACGAAGGCGAAACGGTACACTTGAAGTCGAGCATGAAAGTGCACGTCACTCCGGAAATGCGTACGCGTTTGGATGACTTGCTGGGATCGGGATGTTACCGCTTGATGATGAGCAAGCCACGTTAAACGGCCGTGATCCGGTACGAATCACGGCCGCTTGCGACAGACAGAATTGAACGCGTGTTTTAGAGCGAGTACTGGTATCCGAAGACCGCGTTGAAACCGGGGCCGTCAACACCGCTTCCCAAGACACGGAAGTATTTGTCGGTGATGTTTTCCAGCGACAAGGATACTTGGTGCTGGTTGCTCTGACCAAAACTTCGACCGGTTCGCAGGTTCAACGTCGCATAGCCGGGTGTGCCTCCGGCGATGAAGCGAACGTCGCCAAGGTTGGATTCGCTGTAGCGATCCGCTCGATCAACCATCCAAGTGTAAACGTCCACATAGCCGTTGTTGCTGGGCTCGGTCACACGCAGTCCCAGGATGCCTTGTGTTGGCGGCACCCGTGAGATGAAGTCATTGGCGGTGGTGATCTCGCCATACGTGTAATAGAAATTGCCGTACAACGCGATGTTGCGATCAATCAGGTACTGTCCGGCCAACTCGGTACCGTTCAAGTAAGCTTCTTGGTTGGTCAAGAATCGCTCTCCGCCGATCACTTCACGTGAAATGAAGCTGTCAAAGTCGGTCCAGAATTCAGTGACTTGCAATCGCAATCGGTCGTAGTTGAATTTCAATCCGATTTCGTACGTCTTGCTATGCTCCGGTTCGACGTTCAAGTTCCCAACCAACGGTGTGGACTGGCCGTTCTGCAAAAACGTTTTGTTCGCGGTCAAATCGTCGATCGTTGGAGCGCGAAAACCTTCGTAGTACCCACCGACCAATCGAACGTCGTCGTTCAAACGGTACGACAATCCCAGGTTCGCGATCCAGTCTTGGTAGCTACGTTGAAAATGGGTTTCACCAATCGTGTCAAAGTTTGGCGTCGCCGAAACGTTGATGTTCTCGTAGCGAACCGAAGTTGTCGCATCTAAACGCTCTGTCAGCGGCACATACCAAGAACTGTAGACGCCAACGCGATCCGCTTTCGCGTCATCGGGATACTGTGGATCAACGGTCGTCGGTGTCGCCCCGGGGTTGTTGGGATTGTCGATACGAACACGCTGCGAATTGATTGACTCGTTGTAGTAATCCATGCCGTAGGTCAAACGGCCGTAGTCGTCGAGGTTCTTGCCGAAGGAAACCGTCGTGCCCCACCCCAGATCGTCAAACTCACCAATTTCGCGTCGGGTGATCGTCGCAGCGGGATCGTTTCCGCTGTAACGATCAACAACCGTCGCTTCTTTGGTTCGCGAACCAGACACCGTGACGGAATATGAATCTGCCAACAGCGCATCATCCGGCAGCAAGCCTTCCAATCGGCCATAGATCAAATCGCGTTGCTGCGGATCGAAGTAGGTCGGCCGCTGTGTGGGAACGGTCCCATCACTCGCCGGGCCGAGCACGAAAGGCAAAAAACGATCGCTGCGGGCGAGGTCATATTGCTCGAAGTGTTGCATCGCAAATGTAAACAGATGATTCTCCGTCAACATCCGTTGCAGTTTCAGATCGCCGGAATACTGCTTGTAGTCTGTTCCCGGCTGACGTCCGAAATCGCCACCGCGATCAAGTTGCCCGACATCGAGGTACGAGATGCCGCCAGTGATACCGGTCGCACCAGACCAACCACTGAACCCGGTCCGAGTGTAGGAAGACGCCTCGGCGGTGCTGTAGGTCTGCGTGAACATCGGGCTGAAGTAGTTGCCACGCAGCGGATCGGCTGACCGAGTGACGACGTTGATCACACCGCCCATCGCGTCGCTGCCCCAGAGCGCAGAATCGGCCCCACGGATAATCTCGATGTGGTCGATCGACCCGGGATCGATCGTTGCCGCATACTGGTTTGGTCCTGGTCGCAGGATGCTGGTGTTCATCCGGATGCCGTCAACCAAAATCAAAATCTGTTGGCCGGTCAAACCACGAATGAACGGCGATAATTGTCCGTTTCCGGTTTGCTGCAACATCACGCCGACTTCGTTTTGCAGCGCCCGGTACATGGTTGTCGCTTGGCGGCGGTCCAACTCCGCTCGATCCGCGATCGATCCCATTCGTGGCGAATCAAACAGACTCGTTTGATTGCGATCGATACTGTTCAGGCCGGTCGGATTGCTCATCGATCCGCCGAACATCTGCTCGGACAACGATTCAAATGACTCGCTGAACGGAGCATCCGAATCGAAGTTAAAGTTGCTCGAAGGATTGAACGTTGTCGACTGATTCGATCCGAGTGATGAAGTCCCGCCACTGCCTTCGGTGGGTTGCTCGGCCGAATTCGATTCGTCCATCGTATCGGGTGGACGAACGACGATCTCGGGAAGCGTCAAGTCATCCTGCTGCAGCGCCGCGGCGAGCTGCACACGGGCTGGGTTGTTCTCATGCGGCTGATCTGCCAACAAGGTGCCGCAAAACGCTTGGCACCCCGCCAATGCTAGCAATGAAATCCGTTTCATTAGTCTTCCGATGGTTTCACCGCGCATTTGCCATCGCGACTGAGCTAGGCTCAGCGCAGTGAATGGGTCTCATCGGTTGAGTTCGGTACAAAGAAACGTTTCCTTCACGACATTCAATTTGACCGACAAAGTTTGCCAATTGTCGTGATGTCGACAGTGATGAAGCCTAACGTGTGAGGAAAGGCTCACTCAGGACCAACCGTTCGATCAGCGTGCGAGTTGGGTAATCGTCCGCGTCCAGCTCCGCCAGAATCTGATTGATCGCTGCACGATCGGCGGCCTCCGTTCGGCGCCCCGTCGCGTAGGCGAGCAACTTGGTGGTGAATGCTCGTGCGAAGAACGCTTTCTGTTCGACCAGGATCTGCCTTAATTCAGCGGGGCCTGAAAAGGTTTGACCGCCAGGCAGCTTTCCCGATGTATCGATCGCGGAACGGTTGGGGTAACGACTTCGAATCGAACCGACGGGATCAAAACACTCGAGCGCGAACCCCATCGGATCAATTTTTCGGTGGCATTGGTTGCAGGCTTCTAGGGTTCGATGCTTGTCGAGCAATTCCCGGATACCTTTCGCACCACGGACGTCAGGATCAATAGGTGGAACGTCATCGGGCGGAGGAGGCGGAGGCGTCCCCAACACCGTTTCAAGCATCCACACGCCACGAACTACTGGCGACGTTTCGATCCCATTTGCCGAAACGGTCAAGACGCTCGCTTGGCCCAGCAAGCCGCCACGTCGTGGGTCGTCGAATACGACACGACGGAACACTTCCCCTTTTTGGGGATCGACTTTCTCGATGATCCCATAGTGTCGCGCGAGGTCTCGATTCAAATACGAATAGTTGGCCTGCAACCATTCCGTCAGAGGCAAGTTCTCATTGATCATCGCATGCAAGAATAACCGCGACTCGGACTTCATCTCCGCTTCGAGCCCCTTCGCATAGTACTGCCAAAATGCATTCCGATCGGGAGGCATTTCGCCCAAAGCACGCAGCCCCAGCCAAGCGTCGGTGAAACCATTGACCATCCCCGCGACTCGCTCGCTATCCATCAATCGTCGCGTTTCGTTGACCAATTGCTCGTGATGAAGTTTCCCTTGATCGGCCAGATGTCGCAGCCGCGAATCTGGCATCGATCCGGTCAAGAAATACGAAAGTCGCTCGGCGAGTGCATGCTGCGATAGCTGCCCCGAATCGCCACGGGACTCAAAATAAAGAAACGCAGGCGAACAAAGTATCGCTTTCAAGGAATCTTTCATCGCACCGATCGACGTACGACCTGAATCGATCCGCATTCGATAGATCGCCATCAACCGTTCTAGTTCATCTTCTCGAAGCGGTCGACGAAACGCCTTGTCGGCAAAATTTGCGATGACTTGTTCCGCTTGCCGCCCATCAAAGACACCATCTGGCAAGATCGATGCGACCGCTGGACTGGGCCAGCGATCGGTGATAGGCCCACGGATTGAGACTTCGTGGATCCGTATTTGCGGCATCTGACCATGTTTCAGCATCGCATTGCGGCCTGCGACGATTCCTGCTCCCCCACGTGCCTCCGGTGGAAGCATGGCGTTGTACTGACGATGAAATCGCGTATGCAAGGATCGCATCCCGTTCATGCCGTTTTCAAACGTGAACCGAGGTGTCATCCCGCGGTCCAGATGCACGCGGAACGTGTACCAACGAAGCTGATTGTCGGCAACATCCGCTTCGGCGAGCAGCGGTTGAATCGGCTGCATCACGTGTAGCTCACCGGCCGCCAGTTTTCCGGGCCGAATTCCAAGTCGGAAAGGCTCCTCAAGGTCAATCTTCAATTGAGAAACGTCATAGGGACTGTCTCGATGAAGTGCCTGTGCGAGTACTTTGATTTCATACTCACCATCATGTGGCACGCCGTCCTCGAATTCTTTGATCGATCCGTATGCGCCTTCGGGTTTATCTGCCAACGGACAGTCGTACAGACACAGATACCGATAATCAAACGCTCGTCGATGAGCGATCGAGAGTTCTGGTTGCGTGGGAAAGCGGCCTTTGAAATTCCATTTGCGTTCTGCAGGTTTATCCAGATCAAACAATGCCTTTTCGACGATCACGTCGGCAGCATCCAAGTACTGCTCCAGCAAATATCCTGACATCACCAACGTGTCGCCGATGTTGTCGAGGTGCTCTACCGTGTTGTCACTTGGAAACCGGGTGGTTGGATCGAACATCGACATGTCCATCGCAAACAAATCACCGATCGTCGCCAAGTACTCGCGGCGTGAGAGGCGGCGAAGCACGGTTTGTCCTCCGGTGCTGCGAGCCGAACGTTGTCGCTGTGCCAATTGTTCCGTCACTGCATCGACAAACGCGCCGCGTTCGGCGAGCGTTGGCTGCGCCGCATCGTCAGGTGGCATCGCACCAAGGTTCAGTTGGTCGATCAGCTCTTGCGTCAGGATCAGCGCGTCATCGTTGACACTCTCCAAATCAAATGATTCGAAGTCTCGCTCACCACTCGGATCGTCAGTGGAATGGCACTCAACGCAGTACGTCGTAATGAACTGACGCAGCTCATGTACCTGTGCAGTTCCTTCGTCAGCCACCACGCTATCACTCGGCGCGGCGAGAGTCACAACACCCACAAAAACCGATGTGATCGACCAAGACAGGCGTCGGAAAACGTCGTCGATCATACGAACTCCAATCCCGTCAGCGTGCCGGTGCTGGTTGCGAAACGATCAGTTTCGATTCCAAAACGCTGCAGCATCGACAAAAACAAATTCGTCAGTGGCGGCCGATCGTTAGACGCTTGGTCGAACGCCAAAAAACCTCGATGCTTGAAACCACCACCAGCCAAAATGATTGGCAGGTTGGAATTGGTGTGCGAGTTGGCGTTGCCCATTCCACTGCCGAACAAAACCGAAGTCCGGCTTAGCAAACTTGTTTCCCCGGATTCGAGATCACTCAGTTTTTGCAAGAACCGGGAAAACTGTTCGACTTGGTAAGCATCGATTACCTTTAGTGCGGCAATCGCATCTTCGCGCATACCGTGATGAGATAAAGCGTGATAGCCGGACTTGAAACCGAAGTCACGTGCTTCGAAGTCACCACCGATTTCGAGTGTCGCGATCCTGGTCGAATCAGTTTGTAAAGCGATCGTGATCAAGTCGTACAACATCGGCAAATCATCCACCATGTTGCTGTTGCGCGGCGGGTCGAACGGCGCAGGCGGCTTCGGAACATCAATCCAATTGCGTTGGTTGTCCAACCGTTTCTCGACGTCGCGAATCGATGACAAGTACTCGTCTAACTTTTGCCGGTCGCGTGGATTCAATGACTTGGCAATCGACTTTGCGTCGCCGTTCACCGAATCAAGGATCGACTGTTTTAATCGGATGCGATCTTCGGCAAGCTGCTTGTCGGACGCTTTTGTTCCGACGAATAGCTTGTCGAACAGCTCTTTAGGACCTGTGATTGGCGGCACACGTGTCCCCGCTCGACTCCATGACATCTGACAACCGCCATGGATCCCGGAATCACTGCCAACCGTCAAGGATGCGAATCTGGTTTGCCCACCACTCTTTTCTGCGGCGTACTGGTCAACTGAGATGTTCCCATCAGGCATCGTTTTCGCATCAGAATGCTTCAGCCCGCTTAGAAAACCGTGGATCGCAAAGTGGCCGCCTTTCAGTCCATGATCCAACCCGCCGATGATCGTAAGCTCGGCCAAGCGAGACTCGAGGCTGGCCAATGTCGGCGACAACGTCTTTTTTTCGATCGGTTCATTCCCGCCGGGGCGCCGTTCGCCAGACGGATGTTTGTTTCCTGCCAGAGCATCCGGCCAGAACGCTCCCGGGTAGAACCCAAGCATATTTCCGATGCAAACCATACGCCGAGGACCATCATCAAGTTGCTCCGGCTGATTCGGCTCCGCCGCCTTGGCAGGCCTGCGAAGCGATGGCAACGCTGGCAAGGCGACTGTAATTCCGGCGGCCCGCAACAGGTTGCGTCGCGACCGGGGAAACGTTTGGCGTTGTGGCATGGAGAACCCAATTTGCCATTAGAGGGAGCGAACTTCTCTGACCCGATTCGAGTCCGTTCATTTTAGTAAGCCTCGACTACCCAGGCATGGGCGGTTTTCGAACAAGCCGACAAGCTGATCGAACCTTGTTGCAAACCCGCCCATCGTCCTGCCCCAAGACTAGGCAAGACATGTCGACTTTGCGGATTACGGTCGCCAGTCGCCAGCCGAACCGCGGAATGGTCGATGAACCTTCCCTGGAAGTACACTTCCGCAACTTTGACTCTTCAGCAGAGAAACCGATGCCGACTCGTCAACCACACCGTGATTTGCAACACAGCGATTTGCCAAGCCAACTGGGTATTTGGCGTCTTGGCCCTGTAATTCATGACGGAATCGACAACGTGGTCTGTCATGCGCAACCGATTGACGCAGCCGGAAGCCCTCGCTGGGATTATGCCATCAAAGTCGCTAAAACGCAGCAGGCGCAAGATGGGATCCACCGCAGCATCGCCGCCGCATCGGAAGTTTCCCATCCAAATCTGATCACCATTTTGGACGGCGATCCGATCGGTGAGACGCCCTATGTAGTGATGCCACGAATCGTTGGCGAGTCGATGGAAGCGAATTTGAAGCGAGGCTCGGGGCGTCCTCTTCCTGTGGCGCTCTGGTTCGTACGGCAACTTTGCCAAGCTCTCGACAAGATGCATCAAACGGGTTGGGTACACGGCGACGTCAAACCGGCCAACTTGATCATCTCGGCGAACGGACATGTCACCCTTGTCGATCTTGGTTACGCGTTCGAAGGAACGCTGGATCAGGCCTCTCCATTTCGTGGGACTCCAGCCTATGCGGCACCGGAGCTACTGTCGAATCCATCCGCCGCCACATCGGCGAGCGATCTGTATGCTGCGGGAAGGATTTTGTGGGACTGGTTGGCGAACGTCGAAACGACAAACGAATTATTGCTGAGCCCGGTCTGTGAGTTGGTCGAACAGATGGCTGATGAATCGCCACGGCTTCGTCCACAAGCATCAAAGGTCGTGCAAACGCTGCTCCGACTGGAGATCGATTCACTTGGCGATCACATCGAACCAAGTCAATCGAACCAGCGCCGTGCAGCCTAACACGATTAGCGATTTGCAGTTAAACGAGCAGCATCATTCCACGATGCAATACAACGTCGACTTGCTTCGTAAAATCATTTCATCGCCAACAACCGCTGGCGATGCCATGTAGCCGTCGCCCAGTTGTGTTTGTGAAACTGGTTGAAAGTCACGACCGGGCTTGAAGACGACGATTTCTCCATCGGTATTCATCGCATAGATGCGTCCATCGGCGAAAATCGGTGACGCAGCGAAAGCACCGCCCACACGTTTTTGCCATAGCACGTCGCCAGTTTCGATCTCTCGCGCCGACAAAATCCCATCGTCGCTGGCCATATACAGCAGCCCATCGACGCAAAGTGGCGACGATTTCTTCGCGACCGACTTTCGTGACGACCAACGAATCTGTGTCTCGGTCAGGTTTCCACGCCCCTGTGGATCAACGGCCACCATCGAGCCCATGCCATTGGTGATCAACAGTAAGCCGTCTTCGTAGAGTGGCCGGACCGAAGCGTTCATGCCGCCGTGGTAGACCGTCCACAGCAACTCGCCGCTGGTCGGGTCGAATGCTTCTGTCGCGACAGCACTTGGATAGACAAGTACGGCTTGGCCATCGACCTTGATGATCTGAGCGGTGCCGTAGGCTTTTTTCGCATCGCCGTTGTCCGTTCCATAATCTATCGCGCGTTGATGCTTCCAAACCGTCGATCCGGTTTGTTTGTCAAATGCGACTACGTACTGAACGTCGAATCCGTCATACGCGACAAACAGCTTGCCGTCATACACAATCGGCGACGAAGCTGGACCGCGATGATGATCGCACTCCAAGTCGGTCCGTTGCCAAAGGATCTCGGCGGTTTTGGTATCCAAGCACGCGGTGAGGTAACTGCCGAAGTGAACGTACAACCGACCGGCTTCGATCACCGGCGTTGGCGAGGCGTAACTGTTCATCGGATGGCAGAACGCAGGTGACTCGTTTGTCTTCACGACGACATCGTGAACGATTTTGCCGGTGTCACGTGCGACGCAGATCACTGACATGGATTTGCCATCTTCAGTCGCAGTCGTCAACCATATCTGATTGCCCCAGACAACTGGCGACGACCAACCTTTTCCGTGGATCGGCGTTTGCCAGCGCACGACAGAGGCGTCGATGGTACTGGGCAGATGGGCGTCATCGGCGACACCGTTGCCATGCGGGCCACGGAACTCGGGCCAAGACTCGCCGGCAGAACAAACGCTACCGACGAGGATGAAAAGCAGTGCTAAAAATCGAGAGGGCATGGTGGGGAGGCAGGAAGGAGGGAGCAAAGGAAGAATTTGCACCCGCCATTCTATCCCCTCCGTCAGTCGGCTGCTGGACCGAACCGATGTTTGCCTTGACGAGCTGCCCGCAGCGATTCGACGGTGTCTTGTTCTGCTCCCGGATCGTTTTGCAATTCGAGCCACCGATCCAGTTCACCTGACAAACGCTGCTGGACTTCGGCAACACTCTGGCTGCCGGCCAAATTGTTCAACTCATAAGGATCGTTTTCCAAATCGTAGAGTTCTTCGGCCGGACGGAGCGTGTACCGTTGAACCAGGCGATAGACCTCTGGCTTGTCAAACGAATCGAACACCCAAGTTTGCCAATACAAGTTGTTCAGCTTGCCGTCGCCTTTGACCCCCATCAAGTGTTTCTCGATGTAGAGGTTTTCGTTGGTCAAGTTGCGGATGTAGTGGTACTGGCCATCACCGATCGATCGAATTGGGTACGAGGGACCTTCGGGGACATTGTTATGCGTCCCATACACGAATTCGCGATGCTGATCCGATTTGCCTTTCAGAACATCCGCAAAGCTTTCGCCATCGAACCAATCGCGTTCATACGACAACGATGCCATTTCCATGATCGTTGGCAACACGTCGGCGTACTGGACGAGCGCGTCAGTGCGTTTGCCAGATGGCACGACATTGGGCATGCGAGCGACCAACGCGGTGTGAACACCGGTGTTGTAATTCGTCCATTTATTGCCGGGAAACTGTGATCCCTGCTCGGACGTAAACAGAACGAGTGTGTCCTCGGCGTGGCCGGTGCTTTCCAGCGTCTCTAGAATCTGACCGACCTGCGAATCCATGTAAGTGATCTCGGCCAAGTAGCGACCGAAAGCACGTCGTGTCTCGGGAGTGTCACCGATATTCGGTGGCAATTTGATCGATCGAGGCGGGTAAGCACTCGCATCGCCCATCACCCAAGGCACGTGCGGTTCGACCAAGGCGACGACCAAACAGAACGGTCCGCCGTCGCGCGACATGAACTCTTTGACCGAGTTCAATTGGTGCGGCTTAGTCGGGTCGCGAACGCAGTTGTCGTCGAAACCGTCGACGGCTTCGAAAGGAAACGATTGCTTGGGCTGGACGTGAACCTTGCCAGCGATTCCGACTCGATAGCCCTCGGCGCCCAAGTAGTGCGGCATGCTTTGGATGTCGGGACGACTTGCCGAATGATTCCAAGCACAACCGTTGCTCATCGGATAAAGCCCCGAATAAAGCTCTGCACGGCAGGGCTGGCAAATCGCTTCTGCTAGGTAGGCACGGTCAAAGACCAAACCTTCCGAGGCAAGACGATCCAGGTTTGGCGTCTTCGCATTTTCACCACCGTACATCGGCAGGTCATTGTGCGTGCAATCGTCGGCCATGACGATCAGGACGTTGGGCTTTGCCGCGAGTGCTTGCGAGGCGAACGCCCCGATGCACAGAACGGTTGCCGCGATCAATTTCAAAGTCTGCTGCATGATCTCGCCGGTGAGCCTGAGGAGGGTGAGCCAGAGGAGAATGCTGGCCATGACGAAGATGATGCGGCCAGCCTGGAGGAATGTCGGCCGGTTGGAATCCAACCGGCCGCAACAGGATCTGGGGGTCCCGCTTACGCGATGATATCGTGAATCGGTTCGACGTGCTCGACACCAACCAGCTTTTGATCCAACCCGCCATAGAAGTACGACAGATGATTTGGATCCAAGCCGAGCAACTGCAGCGTCGTCGCATGCATGTTCTTGACTTCGAGCGGGTTTTCAACGGCCGCGGCACCCAGTTCATCAGTCGTGCCGTACGACATGCCGCCTTTGATACCGCCGCCAGCCATCCACATGGTGAAGCCGAACGAGTTGTGGTCACGTCCGGAGCCCTGTGCGTACTCGGCCGTCGGTTGACGTCCGAATTCACCACCCCAAATGACCAACGTTTCGTCTAACATTCCGCGTTGCTTGAGGTCGGCTAACAGACCTGCGATTGGCAAATCTGTGCGGCCTGCGTGGCGGTTGTGGTTCAATTCCAAGTCGCCGTGCGCATCCCAGTTGTCGTCGTTGTGTGCGCCACCGCTGTAAAGCTGAACGAAACGCACACCACGGTCGACCAATCGACGCGCGATCAAGCAACGGGTGCCGAAGTCATTCGTCTCTTCGCGGTCGATGCCATACATCGACAACGTGCGTTCGTCTTCGTCGGCCAAGTCAACGGCTTCCGGAGCAGCCGATTGCATCTTGTAAGCCAGTTCGTAACTGGAGATTCGCGACGCCAAATCGTCGTTGTCTTGGCGTCCAATCAAGTGACGCTCGTTGGCCGCTTGGATCGAATCGATCATCTCGCGCTGGACCGCTTGCGACATGCCCGCAGGACGGTTCAAGTTCAAAATCGGTGCGCCTTTGCTGCGGAAAACGGTTCCGGCATAAGTCGCCGGCATGTACCCGCTGCTCCAGTTTTTCGCACCGCTAATCGGGCCCGCTTTGGGATCCAACATCACGACATAACCGGGCAAGTTTTCGTTGACAGACCCCAGGCCGTAGTTGACCCAGGAACCCATCGCCGGGCTGCCCGAGAGGATCTTTCCGCTATTCATCATCAACATCGCCGACCCGTGAATCGGCGAATCCGCCGTCATCGAATGCAGGAACGCGATATCATCGACGTGCTTGGCGACGTTGGGGAACAGTGTGCTGACATGCTTGCCACACTCACCGTATTGATTGAAATCCCAGCGTGGTTCGACAATCCGACCGCCGGCTTTGCGACCACCACGTCCGAAGGTTTTGACATCGACGGTCTTGCCGTCCATGCCTTTCATCTTTGGCTTGTAGTCGAAGGTATCGATATGGCTGGGGCCGCCATACATGAACAAGAAAATCACGCTCTTCGCTTTCGGTGCGAAGTGCGGTGGCTTGGCCGCCAGAGGGTTCAGGCTTTCGGCTGCGGACAAAAATCCGTCTTGGGTCAACATCGACGTCAGTGCCGCGGCACCGAATCCGGCGCCCGATTGCCACAAGAATTCCCGTCGTGTGCGACCGCAAAAGTTTCGTTTATTCATCGTCGTTACTCCTAGTTCAGTCCACGAACAGAAATTCGTTCCAGTTCAGCACGCTCAAGCAATACAGTCGCTTGGCCTCCGATTCCGTCAGGCCATGCTTGCTTTCCAAGCTGTCCATCAGTGCCACGCCGTCGGCGACATCTTGTTCGGTCGCATCACGAAGCAGCACTCTTTCAACAACCGCACGAACGACGTCAGGGCGTTCCAATTTTTCCGCTCCGATCGAATCGGCCAAGTTACGCGCCTGTTGGCCAGCGAAATCACCGTTTAACAGTGACAACGCCTGTGCCGGTTGCAGCGTCATGAAGCGAGCTTCACAAGTCAGGTCGGGATCGGGGAAGTCGAATGCGGACAACATCGGAGTCAACAGCGAACGTTTGACATAGATGTAAACGCTGCGGCGGTTTTGTTCCTCGCGGCTGGAATTGCCCCAACCGTCACCTGGCTTGGATTGTCCGGCCATCACCTCGGGCGACAGCTCCGGATAGATACTTGGGCCATAGGTGTCGCGGTTCAGTTTGCCAGTTGCCGCCAAAATCGAATCGCGGATTTCTTCGGCGCTCAAACGTCGTGGATCGAACCGCCAGAACAACTCGTTGTCGGGATCTTTGGCCAACGCTTCTTTGTTGCCAGCGGTCGACATTTGGTATGCCTTGCTGGACATGATCAGGCGGTGCATCGCTTTGACGCTCCAGCCCTCTTCCATAAAACGGTTTGCCAAGTAGTCAAGCAATTTAGGGTGACTTGGCGGTGTGCCAAGCTGGCCAAAGTTGTTAGTGCTGCGGACGATTCCACGACCGAAGTGGAATTGCCAAATTCGGTTCACCATCACGCGAGCGGTTAACATGTTGTCGGTGCTTGCGATCCAATCTGCCAAGACTCGGCGACGGCCCGATGGCTGATCTGTGCTCGGTTCGAACTCGGGCAGCGAAGGCGATTCGGGATCGAACAGCGACGGGAATCGTGGCGTGACTTCATCGCTTGGCGAGTGTGGGTTGCCTCGGAACAACACGTAGGTTGGCTCTTCGATCTTGCGATACTTGGCCAAGCCCATCACGGATTCACGAGGCGGCAGTTGCTTGAGAGCTTCCTGATTCGCCTTCAATTCTTCTCGCAGCGACTGGTATTGGTCCCAGTCGGCTTCGCTGAGGTGCTTGCGAAGGTTCGCACGCAAGACTCGGTTTCGGTCACGACGCGAGCCTTCGGTGGCGCGCTGATCGGGTGCCGACATTTTCACGATCCCGGATTGCTCCAGGTCGTAGATCTGTTTTTCCAACTCTCGTCGCGCTTCGTCGTTCTTTGCGTAGCTGTCTTTCAGCTCCTGCGAACTGACATCCACTTGGCTGTAGATCGACAGATCGCCACGTTCGGCAAACGGTGTGAGGTCTTCGAAGAACGACAACATCCCGTAGTAATCTGTCTGCGGAATCGGGTCGATCTTGTGGTCGTGACAACGGGCACAGTTCATCGTCAATCCGAGGAACACTTGGCCGGTGGTCAGGATGATGTCGTCCAGTGCGTCAAACCGAGCTTGCAACGGATCCGCCGGTTCATCGTCGTAGATGCCCAAACGATAGTAACCGGTTGCGGTCATCGTCTCGGGTGTGACTTCGTCGAGTTCGTCACCGGCAAGTTGCTCACGGATGAACTGATCGTATGGCTTGTCTTCGTTGAACGAACGAATCACATAGTCACGGAACTTCCAAGCGTTGGCCTTGGGACCATCGCGTTCGAAGCTGTTCGTTTCTGCGAAGCGAACCAAGTCCAACCAGTGGCGTCCCCAGCGTTCGCCATAATGCGGCGACGCGAGAAGTTCTTCCGTCAACTTCGCCAGTGCATCAGGCGACTCGTCCGCCAAGAACGCTTCGACATCGCTCTTCGTCGGAGGCAAGCCGGTCAAGTCGTAGTAGACCCGCTTGATCAGATCGGTTTTGTTGGCTTCGCCGTTTGGCTTCAGTCCGACATCAGCGACCGAATCGTAGATGAATGCGTCAATTGGATTCTTTTGCCACTCGGCATCCGCAACTTCTGGCACTTCGGGCTGGACCATCGGTTCGAATGCCCAGTGCTTCTGCCAAGGCGCGCCTTCTTTGATCCAGGCTTCGATCAGCGCGATGTCCTCTTCGCTGACCGGGTCACCTTCGGGTGGCATGCGTTCCCATTCGTCTTCGGTGCGCATGCGCGTCACCATGACACTGGCATCGACGTCGCCGGGCACAATCGCGTGCTCGCCTGAATCAACCTCCGCGAAAGCCTCTTCGCGACTCGCGAAACTCAGGCTACTCTCGGCTTCATCAGGGCCGTGGCAAGAAAAACATTTCTTAGCCAGGATTGGCTGGATCTGTTTTTGAAAGTCGATGGTTGGTTCAGCCGCTCGTGTGACGGAACTTTGTCCGATCAGGCCGGCGGCAACGATCGATATCGTAAGCGTAAACCGATGCTTCATTTCGGTGCAGATTTTGTCGAGCAGTGGCCGCACTGGAGGTTGGTTATTCCGGAAAGTGATGCGGCGCAAAAGGCGGGGATCAGTGTTCATTCTGATGGTGTTATTCTCACATACAACCGTTGGTTTTCCAATGAGAATGGGGCCATTCTCGATAAGCAATGTTTCGAGCGTAAATCCCGTAAATTCCGGCTGTTTTGTAGGCTGGTAGTGTAATCCCGTTCCAGTGTTTTCGCCACTTTAGAGCAACAATCCGGCGATCGCGCCGGTCATACAACACGCCAACAAACCGCCAAACATCGCTCTCAAACCCAGTTGAGCGAGATCTTTGCGGCGCGAGGGTTCGAGCCCGCCAATCCCCCCCACCTGAATTCCGATCGCGCCAAAATTACTAAATCCGGCGAGCGCGTAGGTCAGAATGACGGCAGTCCGATTCGAAATCACCGGTGCCTCAGCCTTCATCATTTCGCCCAAGGATTGATAGGCGATAAATTCGTTCGCAACAGTCTTCAGTCCAATCAAACGGCCAGCCTCCATGCATTCTGTCGCGGGAATCCCTAGCAACCACGCGATCGGCCAACAGGCGTACCCCAGGATAATCCCGAGCGACAAAACCGGTTCTCCGGCAAGACCGGTCCAATCAAACTGAAAACAGAGCTGTGCGAGCAGGACATCGACCAGATTCAAGATTGCCAGAAACGCGATCAGCATCGCACCGACGTTCAGCGCAAGTTTCAATCCGTCGCTGGCGCCAGCGACAGCGGCTCCCACAACATTGACATGCGCGGAATCGAATTCTTCATCCGCTTGCACCTGTTCGTCCCCAGACGTCTCCGAATTCCCCGACGCCTCCGAATTCCTAGACGGTTCCGAGGGCTTAAAAGCCAGTTCAGTCGAGACCACCGCATCGGCAGCTTCGGGCTGCATGATTTTTGCGATCAGTAGCGCCGCAGGAGCACTAATCACCGACGCGGTCAACAAGTGCGCCACGTCTATCCCCATCCCCGCGTATGCGCCCAACAGCCCACCTGTCACTGTAGCGAAGCCGCCGGTCATCATCGCGTTTAACTCGCTGCGAGTCATCGACCGCAGGTAAGGCCGCACCACCAAAGGGGCCTCGGTGTGACCGACAAAGACATTGGCGGCTGCCGCAAGCGTTTCCGGACCGCTGGTCTTTAACGTGAACTGCATCACCCAGGCGAGCGCATAGACGACCCACTGCATCACGCCGATGTAATACAGGATGCTCATCAGTGAAGAAAAGAAAATCACGGTGGGCAGCACGCCAAATGCGAACGTCGCCACGATCGATTCGCTGAACGATTCACTCAGATGCGACGAGAACAGAAACCCGCTACCCGCGTTCACGCTGCCCATGACAAGCGTGAATGCTTCACCAATCCAGGCAAAAAAGGAACGCCCGCTATCGGTGCGTAGGACCAAGAACGCGAGCACGAATTGCAGCAGCAAACCGCCTACGACGACACGAACTGGAAAACGTTTCCGATCGCTGCTGACCAACCATGCCAGCCCGATGAAAGCGACAATTCCCAGCAAACAGATGAATCGTTCCATTTCGATTAACCGTGCTGCGGCGTATCGAAAATCCGGTCGCCCGCGTCGCCCAAGCCGGGGACGATGTATGACTGCTCATTCAACTCGGGGTCGATCGCGGCGACATAGATTTTGACGTCGGGAAAGTCTTGCTGCACACGGTCGATCCCCGGCTTTGACGCGATCAGTGACAGCACGCGGATCTCGCTAACACCCCATTGCCGCAGACGTCGAATCACCAAATCGATGCTTCCACCGGTCGCCAACATCGGGTCGACAACCAGAGCGACATTGGGCGCGTTTTCATGTGGCAGTTTGTCGTAGTAGCCGACCGGTTCCGCGGTTTCTTCGTTGCGGTAAAGCCCGAGATGCCAGACCGCCGCTTCGGGAAGGAGTTCCAAGATCGGGTCAACCATTCCAAGGCCGGCGCGAAGAATCGGCACGATTCCGATGTGCACCGACAAACACTCGCCGGTGGTATCGCAGATCGGCGTCTTCACCAAACGCGGCTTGGTGGACAGGTCTTGCGTGGCGTAAACCCCGATAATCATCGACAGTCGCTGGACTGCGGCCCGGAATTCGCTTGGCCGCGTTTCCTTGTCACGAATCGTGCAGAGGTGGTGTTCGATCAGTGGATGCTCAACACGATGGACCAAGCTCACAGCGGTGTCTCCCAAATTCGTTTTGGCTACGCGAACACTCTCGGCGAAGCGATCGGAGACGCCAGCTGCGCACCATCGCCTTCGCAATGTGCACATTTATAGACCGAATTGGCAAGAAAGCGAAGCACCGCCAGCGTCGGGAGACGGAAACCCCGGACGCAACGGACTCGAACGCCCCGCTACCGCAGCACTACCGGCCCTTCATTCGATGGGGCCGGTCAGCACGCATGTTCGGGGCGTGAATTTTTAGATGGGGAAGCGCGTCCTTGTCGATTGGCTCCTCATCAAGAGATGACATCCCTGAAACGGGATCCTGTGGTGGCATCATGTCTTCGGGTTCATCAACCAACTTGGCCCCCACACGAGGCTTGAAGAACCGTCCGAGCGGTCCCGCCAACAGTGCAGGCAACAGAACCAAGTCGCCAATCAATGCCGCGGCCAACAACACCAGCATCAACGTTCCGAACCGTTGCGTCGGCGTGAACGTGGACAAAGCAAAAACAAATAACCCCAATCCGCCGACAATCGTCGTTTGCGTCATCGCGGGCCCGACGCGGCGATAGGTCATTTCAACCGCCTTCAGGCGATCGTAGCCCTTGTCCAAAAACGATCTAAACCAGCTCAGGAAATGGATCGTGTCGTCGACGGCAACTCCCATCGCGACGGACGCAGTCATCATCGTACCGATATCAACCAATCGACCGGTGTGCCCCATCAATCCGAAGACCAACAGCACCGGGAACATGTTTGGAATCATCGAAACGATTCCGGCCATCGTTCCGGAAACCATGTTGCCTGCACGCAGGAACGGTACGGGAGTGGAACCGGGGTTCAGCAAGACAACCATCACCAGTGCGATCAACACGAACGCCATCGTGATCGATTCGACAAGGCTGCCCAACAATGTGCGTTGTGCTTTGTAAACCACGGGAACCACACCGGTGTAAATCACCTCAAGTGCTCCGGCCCCTTCCGTTGTTGGTATCCGCTCCCCGACCAAGCTGTGTGTGATCGGCTTCTCGAAAATTGCTTCGCCGTCGACCAACGACTTCGCCGCGGCAAGGCTTTCCGTCGGAGCCTTTTCTTCGCCGACCCAAACCATTACATCAGAGATGCCGACAACCTTGTCCCACAACTCGCCACCGATTTCGATCGGTTTCTCGGTCGAATGGGGATCGATCCAACGCGGTTCGGGGATTCGCTCCCCACGAAGCAGTTCCTCAAGTACCGCCAAGTAGATTTGGTGTGTCAGGATCTGCTTCGAATCAGTTCCGCCGTTTCCTTTTGCCTTGTCGATTAGTTGTGTTTCGCGAAGCGGCTTCGGCTTTGCAGCCCCCATCATGACGACGACAGGCTTTTTCTTATTCTTCAGTTCACCCGCTTCAATCGCGGCAAGAATCGCGTCGCGAGTGTCGTATGCACGCAGGACCGGTTCAACCGAAGTCCTCAGTGTCTCGATGAACTGACCGTAGTCGACGTCCGACAATGCACTCACGCGCAAACTGATTCGCCACAGCTCGCTGCCTTTAAGTGGCCCGTATTCCTCCAAGCGGACATAGTCATTGGACAACAGCTCGTCTCGCCCTGCAGACAGTTCGCTGACGTACTGGGCACGAACCGGATTCCAACCGTTGGTCACATCGGGAAGAGGCTTCAAGAACGTGTTCACGGCGGTGGCCGACCCGACCACGCCAAGGCCAGGTTCCCCAAGCGTTTGGTGAACGACAAAGTTAATCCGGGCAACCGCCTCGACGCGTTCCAAGATATTCAACGGGATGGCCGAGGAAGGGTCGCCCTCTTCGCCCGACACGCCACTTTTTGCGGTACCAGTTGACTCCGAGGCTGCGGATTGTGCAGTCGCGACTTGGTGCGACGGCGGCACTCGCAAGACGAGCTCCATCGGTACCAGCTTGCCGAAATTCTTTTCTAGCCACGCATAGTCACGAATGATCCGCGCGTTCTCGTCAAACAGTTTCAGCAACTGCACCGACGTTTTAATCTTGGTCAAACCGAGCGAGGCGGCCACCAAAACCAACATGCATGCGGCCGTCACCCACCAATGACGCTTGCAGATCCAATGTCCTGCGGCGGCCCATTGATCAGACAACCAGGACTCGCCCGACTCCGTCTGCTTGACGGGGGCTTTTGTCTTCGACTCGGTCACAAACGTCTGCAGTGCGGCGGGCAGATACGTAAACAGAATCGCCAACGTCGCGATCACACCAATCGCGGCATAGAAGCCAAAGTTACTGATCGGTGCCAAATTACTTGTGTACAGCGAACCGAGACCGATCGCGGTTGTTAGCGCCGCCAACATGCATGGGAACGCCGCGTGCTTGATCGCGCGTCCGGCGGCTCCACTTCGCCCACCGCTGCGCACTTCATCGCGGTAATAGTTGACCACGTGAATGGCACCAGAAAGCCCCAACACATAAACCAACGAGGGCATACTCATTAACACGGCGTCGACACGACCGCCGGTCCAGCCGACGAAAGCCATCGAAAGCATGGCCGCCGCTCCGCCGACCACAAACACCATGATGGTGATTTTGACACTGGTGAAACACAAGTACGAAAGCACCACTCCGACCAGCACGCTGTAACCGACCAGACGCACCAGCGTGATGGTTCCCTCTTCGTCAATCGCAATGTTGTCGACCGGTGGCCCACCTAGACGCAGCGGAGGCGCACCTGCAACTGATTCGACTTCGGGGCGATTAAACGGTGGCGGAGCAACCGATGGCGGTGAAGCGGCTTTGACCCCGGAATCCTCCGCCAATTGCAACAGACGTCCTCGCGGTCCGCCCAGTACGCCACGACCGAGTGCATAGGCGAGGTTATCTTGCGCCGTGTCAGTGAGGGTGATCAGCAAACACGTTTGCCGCGGGGGAGGCTCCAAACCGGCCGCATCAAAGACGGCGTACCAAGCATCTGTCTGGACGTTCGTCTCCGAGTCAGCAAGCTCGTTCAGGTCACCACCGAGATTGGCCTCTGCAAACTCGTTGAGCGTCTTTTCGACCAGGGTGGCAAACTCAGCCGGAACCTTGTCGCGACGGGCTTCGGGGACCATTTCACGAAACGCGTCGGCAGACCAGTCAAAGCCTTCAGGAACAGCGGGCGCGAACAGCGCACCGGTCAATCGCTCCATCGCGCGGCGACGTGCAATCACAGGACGGCGCGAGGGATCCGTGAAATCGACGGGCCACAGAAGGCCGCCTTCTTTGGATAGCTCCTTGACCAACGAAACCCCCGTTTCGACCGACCGAAACATCGGGGCACAGACGAGCGTTGGGTCGTTGTAAAACGGGTTCGTGTGGTCGTCTCCGCTTTCGCCACCAAAGGCAGCGACGAAAGTGCCCGCTAAATCAAACCGATTGAAGACTCGTTTGACTTCGCGACCAAGCGCCGCAGGTCCGTTAGACGCTTCATCCCAACGGAAGAGCCTGCCATCAGGTGTAATGTAGTAATACTTTCCTTCCGCGGTGACCAACCACTTTTCGTTCTTTCCACCCCAATTGTTAAGCTCGCGAGGTGCGGGAAGCAGCCCCAACTGAACGCCAAACTCTTTTGCACGCCGATAATCTTCGGCAAGCTTTGGATCATCGATATGCTCTGCCGGATCCGCTTGACTGCTTTCGCGCCGCAGTTTTGACGCCAAGAGTTTCAAGCGTTGATCGTCTTCGGTACATCCCGGCCAAGTTGCGATCACGAAACTCTCGCCAGCAAAGTGCTTGGCAAACCAAGCCAACTCTGACGTTTCGACGAAGTCCGAGGGCAACCAGTCTTTGACGTCGTTCTCTTTCGATTTCAAGCTCAAGCGAGCCGATCGAAATGCGAACGGCATCATGAAAAAGAACAAAAATAAAATCACCAGCGACCACGAAAGGCCGAGGACGGTTCGGCGTTCCAGCAACGGCGGTTCCGCCTGGCCGCTCTTACGCTGGGGGGTATGCATGCTGATTTAAAGCGAGGAGTAGGCGTAGGAAAATAGGCTTTTTGCCTTGTGGATCATGCTTCAATGGCGTTTCAACATCCGCACCAGCTCGGGTGAGCGGCATTGAGTGGCGGCACGCAGGACGCGGCATCGCCAGCCATTTGAACGCAAAATACAGGCCGCGACCCCGCAGGTCTACTTCAAAGCGTTCGAGGAGCTACGGACATTTTGTGTGCAACCACCAATCGGGCCGATCGCGTAAGGTTTTCGGTCGACACCTTTTCGCGTCTCCGCACGATCGGCTGGAACTCCGTCTGGCGTGCAATTGCGGTGCCAGATCGAAGGATTAAGACGTCGCAACTGACGTAAATTCCGGTGGCACATCGCGATCATCAACACGCCGAGTTTGTCGGTAACGCACTTTTTGACGTTGAACGATTTGAAAGGTTGCCGGCACAAACACGAGCGCCAACAAAGTCGCCCCGACAACGCCGCCTGCGATCGCTACCGCCAGGGGTGGCCAGAACTCGCCGCCATCAAGAATCAAAGGCATGAAACCGGCAATCGTCGTCAACGTAGTCGCAAGGACGTGGCGGGTACAACGGACGACGATTTCGACAATCGCGTTCACGGGCATCACACTTTTGAGCCCCGCTGCTGATTGGGGTGCAGCATTTTGCAGGGACGCCAAGACGACAATCGAGTCATTGATCGAAATCCCGATCAGCCCCATTACACCGATGATCGCCATAAAGCCAATCGGAAACCCGCCGCACCACAGCCCCACCATCCCTAAACCACAACTACAAAACGCAACCACAAAGATAATCGTGGCGTAGCGGAACGACCCAAACGACAGCACTTGCGATGCCACCATCAACACGGCAAGCACGCCAGTGTTCGCCATCAGGTTTCCCAACGCATCATCTCGCTGTGAAGTTTCGCCTCCGTACTCCATCGTGTAACCCGGCGGTAACTGAAATCCTGTCGCCGCTAACGTCTGTTCGAACTCGACCAATGAAACCGAAGGCAGAGTGCCCGCGGTTACAAATCCAGAAACCAAGTTCATCCTTCGTCGATTCATTCGCGGGATCACCGCGACTTCGTTTTCGAACGATAAATCCGCAACGCTCTGCACCGGGATTTGACGACCGCCTTGCCCTTCCAAGGTTAACGCGTGGATTGCTTGAACTCGATTGCGATCTTGCTCGCCGACCTTCACCACGACCGGAACCTGTTCGGTGTCCTCTAGAACCGTGCCGGCCTGAACGCCTTCTAACAGTGCAAATAGCTGACGAGAGACATCCTTCGCTCCTAAACCGGCTAGCCGTGCGTCTGACGCTCGTACATCAAACGAAACTGTCGTCAAGGTTTCATTGAGTTGTGCTTTGGTGTGTATCACCTCCGTCGCCGACGACAACAAGTGCCGCACTTCGTCACCAAGCTCCTCTAAGCGATCCAAGTCTGGACCGAACAAGCGGATCTCGATTGGCGCCTCAAACGGCGGGCCCTGCTCCAATTGGCGAACCAACACGCGAGCCTCAGGGACCAAACGGTCCGCTTGAATTTGCAACTGCCGCAATCGCTGACGCATTCCGACCGAAGAATCCAACTGCACGATCGCGTTCGCAAAGTTTGGAACGCCTCGACGATTGTTGATCACGTTGTAGTAAAACATCGGGGCGCTTTCCCCAAAGTACCAACTGATATGATCTGCCCCAATTTTGCTCAACAACTGATCCAACTTCGCCGCGGCATTCCGGGTCGATGTGATCGACGCATCGACTGGCAGTTCCAATTGGATATGAAACTGATCGCGGTCAGATGGCGGGAAGAACTGCTCAGGTAGCGTTCGCGCCAACAAGAATCCCGTGATCGGCAAAACCAAGCTGAAACCGATCGCACGGATTGGCCTCGCCAACAACCAAGTCAAACACCAACGATAAACTTGCTCAAGCCGGCGGCTGGAAAAACCGTCGTCAGCCAATCCGTTATGTGCCCCGGGATTCGTGCGAATTAAATACGCGGCGAGTGCCGGGATCACGGTCAAGGCAAAAAATAAAGACGCCGAAATCGCCAGAATCACACTGACTGCAATCGAACCGACAAATTCCCCCGCGTTGCCCGGCATGATCGCAATGGGCGCGAACGCCAAAGCTGTCGTGATCGTTGACCCGACCAACGGAACCGTTAACTGCCCAACGGTATGCCGAACCGCGTCGATCCGCCGGTGCCCTTCGCGTATCAACCGATTGACCTCATCGACCGCGACGATGGCGTTGTCAATCAACAACCCCAGCGCGATGATCAAACCGGTCACCGACATCTGGTGAATGGGTATGCCCAGCACACGTAGCCCGAACAACACGGTCAGCATCGACAACGGAAGCGCAGCGGCAACCACCACCGCACTTCGCCACCCCATCAACAAAAACACAACAGCCATCACGGCGGCCGCACCGATGATCAAGTTCACAGCAAGCGTGCTGAGTCGGGAATCCACATAACGGCTTTGATCGAGCGAAATCGCGACCAACACACCACTGGGCAGACTCTCGCGAAATCTTTCGATCGCCTGCTGCGCCTTGGGACGCCAACGATCGAGTCGCTCGCCGCGGCGCACCATCGCTCCCAAACTAACTGCGGGCCGTCCGTCGACGATCGCCATTCGAGGCAACGGGTCGGCGGCACCACGATGAAGTGTTGCGACGTCGGCCAACCGAATCACTTCGCCATCGGTTCCGACCCGAATGACGGCTTCAGCGATCCGACTAACATCGTCAAATTGGTTGGCCATTTCGAGCACAACGTTTTGACTGCCGCTGCGCATCAATCCGGCTGCGTTTTTCGCATCGAATTGACCGATGGCCTGAGCGATCTCGCTCGCACCTAACCGCAAGTCGGCGATTGCATTCGGATCTAACTCCACCGTGATCTGCTCGCCGGGATCGGCAAACCGTTCGACCACTTCGGTTCCGCCGATGGCTTGCAATTCGTCCTCCAATTGCTTCGCCAACCGCCGCAACACACCCCACGACGGCTCCTCATTCGAATCCCAGCACACGTTGACAATCAGCGCGTAGGCGCGGACTTCGATTTCGTCGAACACCGGCCGTAACGCTTCATCAGGAAGCGCAGGAATGACGTCGCTGATTTTGGCGCGCACGTCACTCCAGACCTCATCGGTCTCCATTACATCTTCACGCAGCTCGATTTGGATCGTGCTAATCCCGGGTCGACTTTCGCTGGTGAGCTTTTTTATCTCCTCAACCTTTTGCAACCGATCCTCGAGGGGTTCGGTCACCAGCGCTTCGATCCTCTTCGCATCCGCACCTAGCATGCGAGTCGAAACCAAGCCGGCGCGTTGACCGATTAAAGGATCCTCCATCCGGGGCAAAACGGATAACGACGTCAGCCCGGCCACGATCACCAGCCCGACGACGAGCGTTAAAATACGTGGCTTCCGATAAAACAGCGTCGCCATCGAATCGAAAGTATCCTCTCGTCCGATCACATCGAATCCTCCGCGATGTCGTCCGCGACGGGACCTTCACCGCGTGAACGGAAAATCGGCTCAACGTTCGTTCCGGCCGTCACACGATGCAATCCGCGTGATAACACCGCATCGCCTTCACGGATCATGCCCTGAACCAGAACGTAGACGCCATCGGTTTGCAGCACCTCGACCGCACGGCGTTCACAGACCATCCCCGTCGGAGGCGGATCAAATTCGACTTCGCGCGGCACACCGCTCCCATCGGCGGCAGACACATCGACATCGACACGGATCGCTTTTCGGTTCAAATCTTCGGCGGGAATGACCAACGTCGTCCATAAGCCGTGCGCTCCTCGGACCAATGCAGATGACGGCAACCACACTCCGTTTTCGAGCCTCTGGGTTGGATCTCGAGGCGGGATCAACTCAATCACTTCTCCCGCAACCCAACCGACATCGCCCGATCGCTCGATATTTTGTCCCGACGCGATCGCGTCGATGCGGTCAGGAATCGCCTGTTTAAGACTTCCCAATTCCGCGAACACAACTCGAGTCCGAGTGTCTCTGCGAACCGTCGGCTCGCGACGGTCAATGCGGCCTGTTCGCAATTGTTCTCCCAATCGCAAAATCACATTGTCGCCACGTTGCAGTCCCGCGGCGACACTAGGCGGCAATGCGACCTGTGCCTCCAGCGCGTGGCTGATCAATTCCAAGACCGCCGCACCGGGTGCGATCACTTCGCCTTCGTCAACCATCCGCCCCGCCACCTGACCGTCAAACGGCGCAACGACCCGAGAGCGATTGCGCTGAGACTGAATCTCGCCAAGACTCGCCTGAATCACTTCACATCTCGCTCGCTGCGCGGCGATCTGTTCCTCACGTGTGCCCGCAGTCAGTTCTTCGAGTGTTGCGGTAGCAGACGCCAACTGGCTGCGTTCGGCATCGAGACCGAAACGCGCCGCATCGAGTTCAGATCGACTCGTTGCCGACCCACTCGCGAGTTTCAGTTGTCGATTCGCCTCGACCTCGGCCAGCATGACACGAGCCTTCGCTTTTTTGACTTCGGCACTCGCCGCTTCGATCGCCTGAACGCGCGGCCCGGCAACCAACTCGGCCAGGATTGCTCGCGCGGCAGCGAGTTCGCTTTCGATTCGCGACTGAGTGGCATCGAGATCGTCTTGCGCGATTACGGCCAGCAGGTCGCCACGTTGGACAAAATCGCCTTCGTGCACGCCAATCTGTGTAACTTTTCCGCCTCGTTCGAACCCCAGCAAACTTCGCTTCACAGGGACAAGCAACCCCGTGTAACCGGTCGACAGCACCGGCGGCGGGATCGATCCGGCCAAGACAACTTCCACCGGCAGCGGACGCGCACTGCTAATCGCGTCCGCTTGACCTGAACCAAACGCCAGCGATTCATCGGCGACGAGTTCTGAAGAGCCATCGTCCAGGGAACCCGTTCCCCAAATCCCGCTTTCCACCAAGGCCGCCTCTAACAAAATGGCGGCGTCATCGGGACGCCAAATCGCTAACCCTCCGACAACCAACAGCAGCCCGACCACCAATGTGGCGAGCATCGAAAAGCCACCGGATGGCTTTGCCGCTTTCGCGTGATCGCTTCGTTGACGATGCTGATCAACGATAACGTGTTCGGCGACGGTTTCTGTCACTGGATCGGTAACGCTGATCGATGCTTCGGTACGTTGGTCGCCAGCCGTTTGCTCAACGTGCTTCGGATTCAAAACACTCATTGCTTTGCCCCCTGCAGTGACTGTGACGCCATCGCGTCTGGTGGATCGACGGTGACCACCGTCCCGCGACTCGACGGACCGTCCGCCACTGCTGATTCGCTTTCGATCTTCAGTTCCTGCCCGACTTCCCGATGTAACAAACTTCGAACCTTTTGGATTAGTATTTCGTCGTGCTCGGCGTCATAGAGCGGCTTCCATTGGTACCCGTCCATCAACGCGTGACAGTTTCGGCGAATCGCTGAGAAACCGTCGTGTATCCCCAGACGATCCAATCCGGGGCTTGATCCCTCGATCAACATTCCTCCGTAGGTTAACGACCACAGTCCAAACATCACGTCTTCAATACAAAGCGAATCGGGAAGCGTCAGATCGCCCCGACGAACCGCTTCCATGCCGACGTTGACCACCACCCCCATGCAGCGTTGTTCGCACAATGCCATCGCCTCCCGGCGTTGCTCGGAAACCTTTTCCCAAACAGTCGAATGACGCACCAACACATCGATCTGAAACAGATCCGCGAACCTTACCCGGAAGTCCTGACACGCGACCCCGATTGCCGCAATTTTGTCTCGCGAAGTCGACATCGACTCGACCGCAGTCAGGAATAGCTCGCGACGTTTGTTGTTTGCGCCGATCGCCAGCGCTAGCAGAATCTCTTCCTTGCACGAAAAGTGGTTGTAGATCGTTCCCTTGGCATAGGACATCTCTCTCGCGATCGCTTCCATACTGAGCGCCGCTAAGCCACCACGCGCTAAACGAGGACGAGCAATTCGCAAGATTGCCGCCTCGCGATTGCGGATCTCGGCTTGCTTCGGCGTAAGAGAAGCACGCCCCGCCCGCGTGCGGTTTGAGCTCCGCGTACTTCCCGGGACTGGAACGTCCCCAGATTTCGTCGCACTCGTGCTTGCAGAACCGTACCTTAGCCCATCGCTCATCAGCTGCCCCCTAATGTTGCGGCGGCACCAATTTGACGCTGCGCCGTGTTTGACGTTACGTCAGAAATGGCGCGACGTCAAGTTTCGGCAGCCCGCCACAGCGTCGCAAGGGGCCGCTCCCCCACAACAAGAGTGGTGCGATGATTCAACGGTCCTGTAACTCCCTTTGGCGCTGGGGCAACGCAACGGAATGGCAAAAAATCGAAGACTAAGATCTATTTCTTTCGCACGAGCCGCTTTTCATCAGCCATATAGTTGAGCTGACGCGCTAACCAGATCATTGAATCACCGTTATCGCTAAGATATGTTCTCCCTCGCATTGCATGCAGTTTGCCACCAATGGCGCGCACAAGCGACACAATTCTGATGCCGATCATGAACACACCGACTACCGCAGGCGACGCTTCCGCCCAACCTGCTTTGCCTGCATCGAACACGTCTCGTCCAAAAGTGTTGCTATTGGTCGAAACCACGATGGCATTTGGCCGCGGTGTACTTGAAGGGATCAGCCGGTATCGAATCGAAAAACAGCCTTGGTCGGTGCAACTTGATCTTCGTGATCTGATGGCCGGCCCACCCGCTTGGCTGAAATCCTGGGATGGCGATGGCATCATCACGCGTGACTTGCAGCCGGAGATGTTGCAGTACGTTCAAGAATCAGGTGTCCCGACGATCAACTTGGGCGACATCCGCAACGAAACGTCGTTGCCATCGGTGATGAACGATCACGGTGCTGTCGGACGACTTGCCGCAACACACTTGGCCGACAAGGGATTGGAACATTTCGCATTCGCCGGCTTCGATGACCATCTTTGGTCACAGCTTCGTTATGAAGGGTACCGCGCGTGTTTATCCGAACGCCGCATCGCGACAGCAGACAACATTCACTTGCACCTTTCCGACTGGTCAACGGCTCGAAAGGAAGGCTGGCAAGAACAACAGAACCAAATCGTCGAGTGGGTTCGCAACTTGCCGCGACCGATCGGGATCTTCGCCTGCAATGACTTCCGCGGACAACACATCCTCGAAGCCTGCCAAACCGCGAAGGTCTCGGTGCCTGATGAAATCGCGGTCCTTGGCGTCGACAACGACCATGTCCTTTGTGACTTCTGTGACCCACCGTTGTCCAGCATCATCCCGGCCGCAGAGCGAATCGGCTATCAAGCCGCTCTATTACTGGACCAGCTGATGCGTGGCGAAAAGCCGGCGGACTTGCACCTGCGAATCCCACCACTCGGTATCGCCGAACGATTGTCAACGGATGTCTTGGCAATCGACGATGAAGATGTCGCGGCGGCGATTCAAATGATCCGCTTTCGTGCCTGCGAAGGCCTGACCGTCTCAGAGATCTTGAAAGAAGTCCCGATCGCGCGTAGCAGCCTGGAACGACGCTTCCGCCAGTACCTCGGCCGATCGCCGCAAGCAGAAATTCGTCGTGTGCAAATCAAACGCGCCTGTCAGTTGCTTCGTGACACAGAGTTGAGCTTGGTCAAGATTTCGCGGCTGACGGGATTCAAGCACGCCGAATACTTCAGCGTCGTCTTTAAGCGTGAAGTCAAACAAACGCCGGGACGCTATCGCGAAGCAAGTCGCGCAAAAGCTCGCAAGCTGTAGCAGTCTGTACCGGCCGCCGACCAGATCGACGTTGCCGGGCAAACTCTGTTTTCTGTTCGCCGACGCCGTTTGTGGACGGACGTTACCGCGCCATTTCGGACATCAAGCTGTTCGTCCCGAAGAAGATTTGCCGCATCGGACGCGACCGAATTGGCGAATCAGAATAATGGAACAATCGGACGGTGTTACCATACACGTGCAGAAAGCGTCCGGGTCGAGTCTCAATCGGCATCGACTTGATGTCTTCGCGATAATCACCTGTGGGCAACACAATGCCGCTCCATCCGGTGGGTGATTTTGCCGTGGCAACTGCGGTACTGACAAGAAACAAGATCAACAATGTTGCGTATCGCACTTCATTCACTCCCTAGCTACATTTCAACTGCGACACTCTACGTCCTCGTTAGAGTCACTCCAGTTTAAAGAGCCGATTTTTCCCAAAGACGAACGGTAAGACTTGATGACGAAAAAGATCCTAATGATCGTTGGTGACTTCGTTGAGGACTACGAAGCGATGGTCCCCAAACAGATCCTGCAAACGATGGGCCACCAAGTCGACAGTGTCTGCCCGGACAAGAAAGCAGGCGATTGGGTCGCAACAGCAATCCACGATTTCGAAGGCCACCAAACCTATAGTGAAAAGCCTGGCCACCGTTTTGCCGTGACCGCCGACTTTGATTCGGTCAATGTTGCCGACTATGACGCACTCGTTTTGCCCGGCGGCCGTGCACCGGAATACTTGCGGTTGAACGCTCGCGTCATCGAGATCGTCCAGCAGTTCGATCAAGAACAAAAGCCGATCGCCGCAATCTGCCACGGCCCTCAAATCCTGGCCGCAGCTGGCGTCCTGGTCGGCAAACAATGCAGTTGCTACCCCGCCGTACAATACGAAGTCGGTGCCGGTGGCGGGCAATACATTGAACCGGCTGGGTCGATGGATTCCGCACACACGCACGGCCACTTGGTCACCGCCCCCGCATGGCCCGCTCACCCAGCCTGGATGCGAGCCTTTCTGGATATCCTTGGCAATTAAGTTCAACTGTCAGGTTGCTGCGAGTTTTGACAGGGTGTGACGACGTTAACGCTCGCAGCGACTGGAACCTTTTCTCTGCCCCCTGCTCGATTGCTGGCCGATCGAGACAAACCTGCCGCCGCGCCGCAGTCACGGCATCAATGGAATTGGTTTTTGTGCATAATAGAGTGTGAGACTGCAACAACTTGCATGGAATCGCGGGTTGCCCACCTTCGCTAATCTTCAGGAGCTGACCGAATGTCGTACTTCTCCAACCGACGATACTCTCTGCGGAGAATCGCCGTCTGCTTTTCGCTTGGGATTCTAAGCACGATCGTCCCCACCGGAACGCCATCCGCCCACGCACAAGCCCAGCCCCCCACCAAGAAACCCACTCCGATCCCCCAACCACGCAAGGTGGAGTTGGCGACGAAAGACGGCGTCGAACTGAGCGGCGTTTACTTCGGTTCGAACAAGGGCAAAGACGCGATCCCGGTCCTGATTGTGCACGAGTGGAAAGGGCAGAAAGCTCCTTACGGCCCGTTGTGTGTCACCCTACAGCGAGCTGGCTGCGCGGTTCTGGCTTTTGACTACCGCGGACACGGTGGGTCTCGTGAGTACACTGATCAACGCGGCGAAAAACAGGAGTTCAAAATCGAAACCATGCGACGACGCTCGGTTAACGAGATCACGCAAATCGATATGGAAACCGCGAAGAAGTTTTTCAAGGAAGAAAACAACGCCGGCAACTTGAATCTCAACGCGCTGGTCGTGATCGGTATTCGTGAAGGATGCGTGATCGGTACCAACTGGACCCACATCGATTGGATGTACCCTAGCGTCGGTAGTCGCAAGCAGGGTCAGGACGTCAAGGCACTCGTCATGATTTCCCCCAAACGCCAAGTCCAAGGCGTTTCCATCGACCAGTCATTGAATGATCCCAATATCGGACGGCTGCCAACCATGTTGATCTATGGTAAAGGCTCCAGCGAACAATCCGATACCGATCGAATCCAAAAGCTTCTCGAAGTCAACAAACGCCGATTCAGCGGAAACCGAACCGCCGAAGGCTAGAGGTCAGCGAGATCGGTGAACCACTCGGAGGAGCCGCATTGGTCAACGGACAATCGACTGTTATTCCATCCATTGTCAAATTCATCACCGAAAACGTCAAAGTCGGCGAAGATCACACGCAATGGATCGAGCGTGATTGACCGGCAACGCCAGTCAATAAGCTAGACGGACCACAGTGCGCTCATCCTAGGGCTTGGGTACATAACGGTAGTTGCCACCGGCTTGTGTCGCGATCCGACGCATGCCGTTTTCTCCAGCCCGACTGTGATAGCCGATCGTATGCACCAAACTGATCGGCTGATCGTCGCCGAATAGACTGTCGACGCGATTTAGATCCTTGAATTGCTGCTCGATTCGCTTGGGGAACTCACCATCGGACAGCAAGAAGATCACGTCGGGACGCAGCTCAAACGCAAACGGCAAAATCTCGTACGGCGCTTTCCCACCGTCCATTGATATCGACATTGCCCATTGCCCCAACGCGGCTTTGTTCGCAGGCGTTGCGTAAACGCTGCGTGATTCATCAACATTCGGATCGCTGATTCGCATGTACGCGGGTTCTTCGTCGAAAAAGATGACATAGAACTTCTGTTTTGGTGTCAGCAGTTCGATCGAACGCAACAGCTCCTGCCGTGCTTGCGCGAACCCATCTCCCATGCTCTTGCTGCTGTCGACCAAATAAACAAAGTGATTTCCACCTCCTTGGATACCACAAAACTCCATCGCTTCGCTCGAATCCGAACTCATCGCGGTTGCCATTTCCGCAGCCGACATTGCGTTGGACAGGGCTGGTAAAGGGGCAGCGACCTTCGGAAGCAAATCACTCACCAACTCGGTCACCGGAAGCTCTCCGAATTCGCTCAGATCGTCAGGCACCTCAGTCGGCACCGGAACCGTTTCGGCAGTCTCAACAGATTCCGTCTCCAGTTGGATCGTTTCAATCTCAGACACCTCGCTTTGCGCCATCGAGGCCGCGATCGCGACCTGATCACGAGGCTCGGTGGCGGACAACGACATCAGTGCTAACAAAACTACCAATACGCTATGGACCGCCAGACTCGTCAGCCATGCCGGCATGCGACGACGTATCGACTTTGGCTCAACCTCCGTCTCCTTCAGCGCCCATTGCGGCGCCGGATCAGACAACGGTTTACCGATAGCGTTCTTGCTGGCGTTTTTCTTGTTCGTCGTTGACGACTCCGATCGCTCAGACTTGGATCGCTTGCTCTTCTTTTGCGACTTTGACAGACCAGTTGTCACTGTCGATTCTTTGTCGGCCGTATCCGGTGAAGCCGCTGGTTGATCCGCCCGCAAGAGACGCCCGACGTCATCCCAGCTTTCGAGCGAAGTCGATGACTCAACCCGTGCGGAAATTTCCGCTCGAGCCGCCACCGCGCGGTGCGATTCGCGAGCCCCCAATCGATGACTCGCATCGATCCGTTCATTCGGTCGCTGCGTCGCTGCCGTTGAATCGTGACCGTCCTGTTTAACTGGCGAATTTGTTGTCTGAATCTTGCTTTGAAAAGTTGTCGCCGGACGAACCGACCGCCCCCGCGGTGTTGCGGGCAAGGGCACCGATTGGTCGTGAGCCGATTCGACAATTCTCGATTCGACCATGCCGCGTGTTTCAGCGACTTCTCGTTCCAGTCGCTGAATCCGTCGTTCCAGCTCGGCCGCACGGGCGTCCAGTCGTGCCGCAGCGGCTTCACTGCGTGTTTGCTCCAACTCCAACTGCAATTCGCGAAGACGATCGAGAGCGGTTTCGTCACGCCCTGGATCATTCGCAGCGTCGAAGCTTGCCGCCTCGCGTTGCTTTGCGGAAGAATTGGAAGACAACGCCATCAGAGCTACACCAGTCCTCGGTTCTCTGGAAGAAGATCTATCCTGCTGAATGGATCATTAACAATCTTGTTATCGGCACTCACTCGCTCGTAGGCGGGAATCAACTTTCCGAGGCCCTCCCAATAGGAACACCCGAAAACCCCGCCGATGGACCAATACCGTACCACACGAATACCTGCGTGACAAAAGGGCATCGGCGATCAAACGTTGCCTTTGAATTCACACCGAACGCGCCAGCCAGCCTGCGTCCGCCTTTCACAGACATCAATTTGATACTGGTTTGTGTCCGACGCGGTACCAAGGTAGCCACAGAAACGGTCCTGAAACCCGTGTAATGCGGTAGAATTTCACCTCAGGAGCAGTTGGCGTTGATGAAGTTTCTCCGCGTACGATCCGCCGTGCTTGGGCAAAGCGACCGGTCAGCTAGGCTCTGACTTCTGCTCAAATCGACGTCGCCGGGCCCCTCAATTCGACTCAGACCGAAATTGAGTTCTATTGACGAGTCAATTTTGGCATTCGTATACTCCTCCGCTTGCATTAAATGCGCCACTATCGCAGCCAAACACGCACGAAAGATTTATGAACACCCGCCAGGAAGAGCTGGACAATAACATCGTCGCCGACCAGCTGGCCAGTTTTTACAAAAAGGTCGAGCCCTATTCGAAGCTGATTGGCGTCGGAGTGATCGCGATCGTGGTGGCAATGTTGGCCTTTGGGTTCTACAGCAGCTCGCAAACGGCAACGCGAAGCGACGCCACATTTCAATTGCTGATGAACAATCCCGAGGTCGCGTCACAGTACCCGGATACGACCGCGGCGGCTTGGTCGCAGCTTTTCCAAGCCAATCAGAACCTTGTCCAAGGTGTCGATTCGCTGTACCGCGACAAGGCTGAAGCAGAAACCTTGCTTTCGCAAGCCAAAGACGAATTTATTAACGCGCGTGTTAGCTCTAGCGATAACGTGCTGGTCTCACGTGCAAACTACGGGTTGGCACTTACCTACGAGTCACTCGGGCAAGTCGATGACGCAATCACAGCGTATGAAGCCTGCGTTGCCGCCGATGAATCTCCGGAAATGGTGGAAGTTGCCGAAAAACGAATCGCACTGCTGAAAAGCTCCGCGGCGAAGGATTTCTTCGCTTGGTTCGGCGATCAAAACTTTGCCCCCGCAGACCCGTCGCTTCCACCAGAATTGCCTGGTGCTTCGACCCTGCCAGACCTTCCAGATTTGGATCTCCCCAACCTGGACTTGGACAGCGAAATGGGAAGCACCTTCGACACGCTCAAAGGCGACGCGTCGGAAATGGAACTGACCGGCGGAATTGAACTGCCGGAAGATGGCGAAGCGACAACTGAGCCAGAAGCTGTGGCGGAACCAGAGACCACCTCTGAGCCGGAAACTGCTGCTGAGCCAGAAACCGCTGCCGAAGAAACGAAGTCGGACGAGTAGTTCGCCTGCGAATTCGAAGTCGCCGGGAAGTTAAGGGGAACTGGCAGGACGACGTTCCTGCCTGCCCGCTTGATCGAACCGGCTTTTTTATCTGTTCCAATAACACATTCACAACGACGGACGAACGCAACGTCCATTCCACCCGATGGACGATTCTCAGGTTAACCACCACGACGATGCCGATGGTGAAGCATTGGACGATCCGCCAATCGTCCGTGAATTTACTGTCCCGGAATCCGCAGCCGGTCAACGTATCGACCTGTTCTTAACCGGCGCTTGCGACGGTTATAGCCGCAGTCAAATTCGACAAGCGGTCCAAGACGATCAAGCCGAGGTCGACGGCAAAGTCATTCGGCCAAGTTTTCGCTTGCGTCCCGGTCAACAGATTCGCTTCCAACTACCCGAAGAATTTTCGGACGAGGTTGTCCCGGAGAACATTCCGCTTGACCTGATCTACGAAGACGACGGCTTCGTCGTTGTGAACAAGCCGCCGGGGATGGTGGTCCATCCGGCACGTGGTAACTGGAAAGGCACGCTGACGAGCGCTTTGGCGCATCGCTTTCAATCGCTGTCCGACGTGGGCGGCCCGACGCGACCGGGCATAGTCCATCGACTCGACCGCGACACCAGTGGGGTGATTGTCGTTGCCAAAACCAACGCGGTTCACATGGCACTTGCCGAACAATGGCATGATCGTGAAGTCGAAAAGGAATACTTTGCGATCGCGATCGGTCGGTTGGATCGCGACCGCGACGTGATCGATGCCCCGATCGGTCGCCATCCCTATCAACGGGACAAAATGGCGATCCGTGAAAACCACACGACTTCAAAAACTGCCAACACCTTTTTCGAGGTCGAAGAGCGAATCGGACGATTTACCGTTGTCCGATGCTTCCCCAAGACAGGTCGTACGCACCAGATTCGCGTTCACCTGGCGCACATCGGCTGCCCGATTCTTTGCGACCGACTGTACGCAGGACACGCCGTTGCGGAGCAATCTTGGCTAGAAGGCAAAGGATCGGTCGCGGGAAGCCCAGTCGTCATGACCCGCCAGGCCTTGCACGCCCGTCGGTTGAAACTTCGCCATCCACAATCCGGTGAATGGATGACCTTTGAAGCGCCGATACCCGAAGATATCCGGCGAACGTTGGACGTGATTCGTCAAGCATAGTGGCGTGCGAGCGTGCTTGTTGACGCCGCGAGTAAGCGGCTCGGCGGCCAGCAAAGCCCATTCGCATACGGATCTTCCGAAGCCGGATCAGCCACCGACGAACCACCCGCTTGAAGTGATGGATTGAATTGAAATCGCCGTGACGGATGCCAAGTGGCTACAATAAATCACGTTGCATTCGATTGCGACGTGAGAACCAGTTTCACGACCCACCCACACGTGCTTATGTCGTCAGCAGCCAGCGATTCAAAAACCGAAGTCGGAAGCTACTTCATCTCCAACTACCCGCCTTACAGCCAATGGAAGAAGGGTTCTTTGGACGATGTTCGCAACGCACTTCACAGCCCACCGCAAGAATCGACGCCACTCGGGCTGTACCTTCATATCCCATTTTGCCGCAAACGTTGCAAGTTTTGCTACTTCAAGGTCTTTACGGACGTCACTGCTCCAGAAGTTCAGCGGTACGTCGATGCCTTGTGCAACGAAATTTCTTTGGTCAGCCAATGCGAAGTCATGGGAGACCGGCCCTTCCGTTTTGTCTATTTCGGTGGCGGGACGCCAAGTTTTCTGTCACCTAAACAGCTGACGAAACTGGCCGATCGGCTTCGCCAACACATCACCTGGGACGGTGCCGAAGAGGTCACGTTCGAGTGCGAACCAGGAACGCTTAGCGAAACCAAAGTCAAAACGCTTCGCGAAGTGATGGGCGTCACCCGCCTGAGTCTCGGCGTCGAGAATTTCTCGGACAAAGTGCTCGAAGACAACGGACGCGCCCACCTTTCGAAACAAGTCTTTCGCGCTTGGGAATGGATCGCCGAAGCGGAATTCCCAAACGTCAACATTGACCTGATCGCCGGCATGGTTGGCGAAACCTGGGACAACTGGAAAGACAACATCCGTCAAGCCATCGAGATGTCACCCGAAAGTGTGACGATCTATCAGATGGAATTGCCGTTCAACACCGTCTACAGCAAAGACATGTTGGACAAGCAAAGTGAAAGTCCCGTCGCCGATTGGGCCACCAAACGCGCCTGGGTCGACTACGCGTTCAACGAGTTCCTTGACGCGGGCTACAGCGTCAGCAGCGCTTACACGGTCGTCAAAGACCCAAGTAAAGTGAACTTCTCGTACCGGGACAACCTCTGGCAAGGCGCCGACTTGTTGGCGACCGGCATCGCGAGTTTTGGTCACGCTTCGGGCGTCCACTACCAGAACTTGGCCGAACTTGAACAGTACCTGTCGACAGTCGAGTCAGGGCAACTGCCACTCGGACGCGGGTTCGTTCCCAGTGATCACCAGCGATTGATCCGTTCGATGATCCTGCTGCTCAAAAAAGGCTTCTTGGAACGGTCCTATTTCCAAAATAAATTCGGCGTCGATATCGTCGCCGAATGGCAAGCCGAGTGGGACAAGTTTGTCGAAGACGGCTGGGCAACGATCAATGGCGATCGCATCGAACTGACCCGATATGGTCTACTACGCGTTGACGCCATGCTGCCCTCCTTCTTCGAACCAGAACACCAGAATGTCCGATACACGTAGCACCGAATTCTTCTCCTTCGCAATGGGAGAATTCGAAGCAACGTTTCCACTGGATCGACAATACGCCAAAAACCACATGTGGGCCCAACTTCAAAGCGGCACCACATGGCGGTTTGGTCTGTCCGCGTACGCCGTGCGGCTACTTCAAGACGTCTACTTTCTGGATTGGGAAGTCGATCCGGGCAGCACCGTCGCACTCCGTCAAATGATCGGTGCGATCGAAAGCAAGAAAGCTGAAAGCGATCTCTACACGCCGATCGCGGGTACACTCACGGCAATCAACGACGCCGTGCTGTCTGACCCAGCCCTCATCAATGCGGCACCGTATGAACTCGGTTGGCTGATCGAAATCGATGCCGCCGAAGGGGCTGACGAAGTATTGCTTTCACCGCAGCAGTACGAAACGCACCTTGATGAAGCATGGGTAGTTGCCCAGCGCACGATCAAAGGCCAAGCGAACCTTTAAAAAGAGTCCTGACACCTTTTTGGGGCGCGGATGCACGATTCGACCAGCCAGATGACACGCTCGACGCCGGCGCAGTTTTTGCCCGGTGTCGGTCCGTCCCGCGCATTGCGGCTGGAAAAACTGGGGCTTCGCACCGCCGGTGATTTGCTGTTTTGCTTTCCGCGAAATTACGAATTTCCGGCCCCTCCCGAACGCATCGACCGGATCCGCGAAGGCCAGCCGGTCTCCCTTGTCGGCACGATCGTTGACGCGGAATTGGTATCACGCAGCCCCGGCAAAAGCGTCTTTGGTGCCGTCGTACAAAATGACACCGGCGCAGTACGCATTTTGTTTTTCAATCAGCCTTTTCGCGCCGAACAGCTGACATTCGATCGGCAGGTAATGATCAGCGGCGAACCTAAACTGAACGGACTGCGGTTCGAATTCGTTCATCCCAAGGTCACATTCCTGGATGAAGAAGACGAAATTGAATCGCCAAAGATCCTGCCGATCTATCCGTTAACCGATGGCGTCAAGCAGAACGAAATGCGGCGAATCATCAGCGCCGTCGTCGAGCAGCTTGCCCCAGACTTGACCGAGGTGCTACCCGTCGAACTTCGTGACCGTGCGACCGAGTTAGTACGCGATGTCGGTATCGATTTGCGCCAGCCGCTGCCGGACATTGAAACGGCAATGAAGCACATCCATTGGCCGCCAGATAAAGACCAACTGCGCGCCGCACGATCACGTTTAGCGTTCCAGGAACTGCTGGTCATGCAATTGGCGATGGCAATCCGCAGGCGGCGTTTGACCACAAACCTGCAGTCTTCGTCGATGCCCTCCGATCCGCTGCTCGACGCACGAATTACGAATCGATTCCCGTTCGAACTGACGGGCGATCAAGTCGCCGCGATCAAAGAGATCAGTCGCGATATGGCACGTCAGTTTCCAATGAACCGCTTGCTTCAAGGCGACGTTGGTAGCGGTAAAACCGTCGTCGCGATCTATGCGATGATGCTAGCCGTCGGGCATGGAAACCAGGCTGTGCTGATGGCGCCAACTGAAGTCCTCGCCCGTCAGCACTACCAAACCCTGTCTCGTATCCTCGATTGCAGCCGGGTGCGAGTTGGGCTGCTATGCGGCAGTTTGGGCGCGGCCGAAAAACGCGAAGTACTGCGACACACGGCTTCGGGAGAGATCGACCTTTTGGTGGGGACTCAAGCCTTGCTGCATGGGCTGGAATTCAAAAGCCTCGGCTTATGCGTGATCGATGAGCAACACAAATTTGGTGTCGGACAACGAGTGCGTTTGCGTGGCGGAGGTATCGATCCGCATTACTTGGTGATGAGTGCGACGCCTATTCCACGCTCGGTCGCGATGACGATTTTCGGTGACACCGATCTAACCACGATCAAAGAAAAACCGCCAGGCCGCGGCGTGGTAAAGACCTATCTTGGACGTGACGAATGGCGTCGTCGTTGGTGGGAATTCGTACGTGGACAATTAAAAGAAGGGCGTCAGGCCTTTGTCGTCGCCCCACGCGTCAGCGCTTCCCAGGACACCACCGCGTCGAGCGACGAAGCGTCGGAGGATGTCTCGTCCGTCGAAACGATTTTCGACCAATTACGTGATGATGTCTTCGCCGGTTACAACGTCGGACTGTTGCACGGTCGACTGTCCGCTGAAGAAAAAACGCAGATCATGCAACAGTTTTCCGAAGGCGAAATCGATGTGCTGGTCAGCACCACCGTCATCGAAGTCGGTATCGATGTCCCCAACGCCACAGTGATGACAATCATGGGCGCCGAACGATTCGGACTTGCACAACTGCACCAACTGCGAGGTCGCGTTTCGCGTGGTAATCACACCGGACACGTTTGCGTATTTACCGATGGAAACCAATCACCGGAAGAAAACGAGCGTTTGAAAGTCTTCGAGTCCACCAACGACGGATTCGAATTGGCCGAGGCCGATTTCAAAATGCGTGGTCCCGGCGAGATTTTCAGCAGCAAACAGAGCGGCATGCCGTCAATGATGATCGCCGATGTGATTGAGGACCTGGATCTGTTGCAAGCCGCCCGCACGATGGCCCAGGAAATGGTCGACGAAGATCCGGAACTCGAATCCGAATCGCTCGCCGATCTAAAGAAACAACTGATGCGACGTTATGAGCGACAACTGGATCTCAGCGACGTCGCATAAGCTGGTCGATAAAAAACGCCGGGCCGACCACCAATGTGATCAACCCGGCGTATTGTTTCGGTCAAAGTGATCTGATCGAACTCAGATCGCTGTTCGGGTTAGCCCTGAACGATTCGTTCGGCGACGCGTTCGAGCAATGCCTTGGTTTTCTTGATTCCGTCGTATTCGGAAACCTTGCCGCCTTCGTATTCGATACCGACGTAACCGTGGTAACCGTGTTTCAGCACGATGCCCATCATCTTGAAGAAGTCGGTGTGCGTTTCGTTGCCTTCTTCGTCGAAGTCGTGGGTTTTGGCGCTGACCGCTTTCGCATAAGGCATCAATTCCTCGACGCCTTTGTAGCGATCATATTCTTCGCCGTTGCCGATACGGAAGTTTCCGAAGTCAGGTAGCGTTCCGCAGTTGTCCATTTCAGTCTTGGCGATCGTACCTGCAAGCCAAGCACCGTTGCTGCTCAAGCCGCCATGGTTTTCGACGATCACGTTCAGGCCGTGTGGCTTGGCAAATTCGCTCAGTTTTCGTAGACCGTCCGCAGCCAGTTTTTGTTGCTCTTCAAAGCTGCCCCAGCTCTGTGCGTTGACACGGATAGAGTGGCATCCCAAGAACTTCGCCGCTTCGACCCACTTATGATGGTTCTTGACCGCTTGTTCGCGTTTCTCTTCATTGGGATCACCAAGTGCGCCTTCGCCGTCACACATGATGATCAAGCTTTTGACGTCGAGGTCTTCGCAACGTTGTTTCAGTTCGCCGAGGTATTTCTCGTCGTTCGCTTTGTCCATGAAGAATTGGTTGACGTATTCAACCGCTTCGATTCCGAATTCTTCTTTCGCGATACGAGGGAAATCCAGGTTGGTCAGCCCTTTGCTTTGATCGCGAAGGGTGCGGTGCAGCGACCATTCAGCCAACGAGATTTTGAATGGTGAGGCAACCTTCGAAGCTTCAGCGGCGAACGAAAGTTTGCTGGAAAGGCCAAAAGCGGCCGCGGTTGCTGCAGAATACGACAGGAACTGGCGTCGGTTTTTCATCGCGATCAGTAGATTTGGGTGGGACAGGGTAGGTTCAACGGATCTAATTCGTCCGTCATGGTACGGGAATGCAAAGTCGTCGAGCGAACAATGCCCAAATTAGATGACATGGGAACCGTTGATTCTACTCGAATCGATAGCCGACGCCGTAGACCGTCTGAATGATTTTTGGCTGCTTGGGGTCGAGCTCGATGCGTTTGCGTAGCTGACTGATCGTTTGATCAATTGTTCTGCTATTTGGCACATGGTCGTCTTCCCAAGCGGATTGGAAGAGTTCGCGGCGGGTGACAACTTCACCCGGCCGGGCTGCCAACGTTTGCAAAATTAGCAGCTCGCGACGGGTAAGCGTCATGGCAGATTCGTCGCCAGAATCGTGGTGGACACGTCTGGCACGCATTTCACGCGGCAGAATTTCTAAATCTGCCATCGTAAATGCGGTGTCCGGAAACGCCATCGTGGTCGCGGGCGGAGGGGCATCGAAGCTGCGGCGTGCGACGGCACGGATTCGGGCGACAACTTCTTTCGTCCCAAACGGTTTGACGATGTAGTCGTCGCCACCGAGTTCCAAGCCGACGACCTTGTCGATCTCTTCGGCCTTTGCGGTAATAAACAAGATCGGCATTGTTGGCGACTTTTGGCGAAAATACTTGCACACGTCATAGCCGCTCATTCCTGGCATCATCACGTCCAAGCACGCCATGTCGGGCATCTCTTGGTCGAACAATGCCTTGGCGTTCAATCCGTCGGCCGCTTCGGTCACGTCGTATCCTTCGCTGCGCAAAACCTCTGCGAGTGCGCGACGCGTGTTCCGGTCGTCTTCGGCAACCAAAATTCGGTGTGGCATTAACGCTTCGTCCCGGTCGAAGTAGTTGTGAGCAATGCGTCATCGATCGCCAGTGTCAAACGAAAGGCTGCGCCGCCGATCGATGATGCCGCAAGCAGTTCCAAGTCGCCGCCATGCCGCGTGGCGGCCCTCTTCGAAATCGTCAAGCCGATCCCCGTTCCGCTCGGCGCACTGATTGAATCGTCCAGACGTTCAAAGGGCTCGAAAACACGTTTGCGATGACGCCGGCCGATCCCGGGACCATCGTCAGACACTGTCACCACTAGCATGGACGAGTTTGTTTCATCGCGATCTGTTTCCATCAGTTCGCATTCGACAAGGCATCGCCCGCCGGATGGAACATATTTTTCGACGTTGCTTAGCAGGTTGACCAGGACCAACTCAAAAACGTCGGGGTCGATCATCACTGGTACGTCGACTTGGCATTCGATGTTCAACGTCAAGCCGGCGGTTTCAAAGCTTGGTTCGAACTGGTGAGCAATCTGAGTCAACAGCGGACACAGTTCGGTTTGCTGCCGACGCACCCCCGCACGTTTCCCGCTGGGTCTGATCATTTCCAGAACCCCGGAAACCAAACGCTGCAAGCGCCGGCCTTCGTGATCGATCACTTGCAACCGCGAAGCAAGCGAATGAACCGATTCGTCTGCCTTTGTATCTCCGCTAGAAGCAGCATCGGGACGTGTCGTGCCCGCAAGTTTGGCGAGGTCCAATTCGGCGAGTTCGGTATAAAGTCGTATGTTGGTCAGCGGTGTTCGCAGTTCGTGCGACACTTGACCAGCGAATGTGACACGGCTGCGCGCTTCGACGATCTGTCGGCGCACCGATGTCAGTACGTAAACGCCGACGAGCAACAATAGGATTCCGATCCCGGCAAGTGACAAATACAAGGACAAGAGGCTTGACCCTGGCGTCAATGCCGGATCGACGAACATCTGCAGTTGCCAGCTTGGCAAGGGCTCATCCAATTCCAAGACGGTTAACGGTTCCTGGTCAAATGCCGCAACGTCACCCCAGCGATAGATTGACCGCTTCGCTTCATCAACCAATCGGACACTGCCCAGACGAGGGACCGAAAGCGTTTTGCCATTTAATGTTCGCTCGCCGGACTCAGACGTCTGCGCCGCAACCACGTCGTCGTCTGGTAATGCGGCAATCAAATCGGACATCCAGCGGCTACGTTCCAAAAGGACGCCGACCGTTGGACCACTTGGCAACGCTCGCCAGTAAAGAACTTGTGCGCCGTCGCCCATGTACCATTGCTGCCACTGTGCGGGCTGTTCGCTTGCGGCGGTTGTGGCTTGCGACTTTTGCTCAACGGGAGGTTGCCCCCCTTTCACCTGGATCGCTTGGTACTGTAGCCCTGACGTGGCATTGCCATAGTCAGTTCCAGCGACCGGACGAAATTGAGGACGACTATCCAAGATGCCAGACAGCGTCGCAGCGACTTCTGCACCGGCTCGGCCGCTCAAATCCAACTCGGTCGGGAACACAAGATCGCCATCCAATCCGATAATGAATCCTTGCCTCACGATTGGATTCGAACGGCGCAATTGGCGTAGTCGACTTTCCAGCGCGATTTCAGGCGAGGTTCGGCCGGGATCGAGTTCAAAAGCTCGATCTAGTTGGTCGGCGTAAGATCGAAAAACGTCGTGAACCGACTTTTGGGCTTCGACCAGCTGAGTCGAAAGCAATGCTGCCAACGTTTCTTTGGCAGCGATCTCGCTTTGCCGCGCCGCACTTGCGCTCAACCATCCCAACAACACGATCGGTGTGACGACCAAGGAGAGGAGGGCGAGAAACAAGGGACGCGGCATTGATAACGCTTACTAACGATTCGCGGGTGGAAACTTAAGGTGACTTCGGTGACGATTGGACGGCGGGCGGGCTAACCTGCGATGGCGAGTCAACACGGTAGTCTTGCTGACTGGCATTGCGATTCTGTTCGAAAATCATCTGTTTTCGTGATCGCGTCCATTCCATCGGTAGGTCGAGCAGTTCCGATTGCATCCCATTCAGCTTTGCGTTTCGCTCTAACTCGAGTGCCAACGGTTCAGCGATACAGCCACGAGATTCCGCGCTCAGTTTGTTTAGCTGATAGCAGTTGGTGATCAGCAACTGTTTTGCTTCCTCGATTTTGCCTTGATCACGGAGCAACGTTGCCCGGATGTTGGCGTCATTGGCAAATTGGATCGCACACTGGGCATAGGTTTCCAGATCACGGTTCTCTTCGACAACCTTGGCATCATCTGAAAACCGGATGCCGATCGAGCTAGTCAGTTTATCGGTCGTATCGCTGATCAAGTTTTTGTATTTGATCGAAACCTCTGCCATTGGCATTTCCGCTCCGTTCTCACCACCAGGCACTTCGACTTCGACGATGAAGTAGCGTTGCTGACGGGCATAAAGCTGTGTCAACGGGACATAGATGTCTTGTCCGCTAATATCGGCTTCACTGTTGAGGACTCGAACCGCACGGATGCCTTCGGCAAGTTTGGCATGGATTTCGAACTCGCTGGCAACGACGCTCAGCAAATCGTTGAATTCTTTCTGAAAGACGGCGACTAAGTCATCGGCTGCTTCGACAAACATGTGGTTGCCGCTACCGGCGGAAGCCAACCGCCCCATCAAATCTTCGTTGTACCCAAGTCCAAGGCCCAGCGTACTCACGCTGATGCCTTCTTTGACCAGCGAAGCCCCTAGTCGTTCTAGTTCTCGCGGACTCTTTGGCCCAACGTTGGCTTTACCGTCACTCAACAAGATGACTCGATTAACGTAGTCGCCGTCGATGAATTTGCGAACTTCGGCAGCCCCTTTGCTGACTCCGGCAAACAGCGCCGTACTGCCTTGGGCCTGGATCGTTTGGATCTTTCTAATGATTGATTCACGATCAGATGCTTTGGTTGCTGGGACCAGCACCGTCGCCGAATCGGAGTACAGTACGATCGACACGATGTCATCGTCGCGAAGTCGTTCGACCGCAGCGATGGCGGCATTGCGGGCCTGTGCGATTTTCTCGCCGCCCATCGAACCGCTTTGGTCGATCACAATCGCGGTGTTCACTGGCGGTCGACGATCGCTTTTGGGAAGATCAAAACCGGTCAATGAAATACGGAGGTGATTGATCTGGTTTTTCTTGCCAGCCAACATGGTCGGGTTCGAAACGCCAACATCCAATTGGATTTGCGATGAGGTTTCACTTGGAGTGCTGGCACCAAGTTCACAGAAGGTTAGAAACGGCAGGACGGCAAGCATCAACCACCGAGATCGATTCCAAGAAAAGGCAAGCATGTTTGAGCTCCATCAGACATCCGCTTCGCAGCCACCGACACGGCGCAATCTCCTTCGATTGCTTTGAATCCGCCGCAGCGTCGAACACGAATTTCGCGACTGACTCAATAAACCTCATCCGCCCAATCTCATGGTCGAATTCAATTCAAAACAATGTAAAAGAAATGTCAGGTCCGCGGAGTCGCGTGCTCGCTTACGCAACGTTAGTTCTTTTTTCGTTTCCAAAACCCCGACTTTCTAGGCTTTTCCGTCGATGGTGCGTCAACGTTGATCGCAATACTGGGGAGCGATGGTTTGTCGACGGAATCGGTCCCTGTGGGGCGATCAGACAACGATGCCAGCAATTGTAAATCACCGACGTCCGCCTTGGTGCGCGCGGAGTGTTGTTCACCGAGGTCGATCTGAGGACGAACGTTGACTGCAGATCGGTCGAGTGCTGTTTCCCCCACTAGCCCGGAAAGTTCATCTGCACGGACTTTCTGGACCGTTGTTTTCGGTAGGGAATCGAGTGCAATGTGGACAGAGGTGCTCGATGCTGGGGTCGTTGCTGGCTGGTCTGGCGTTGATGCGTTCGATTCCGCAGGAGTTGGTTCTGCGTTTTGTGGCGAGTGTGGTTGGGCTGGTTGTGTTGGGGCAGGCTGCGTTTGGACAGAAGCGAACAGAGCTTGGGGGGCGATTCCTTGGACGGGATTCTCGACCGGAACCGATTCGCGATTCGTCGCATCCGAGCGTTCGCTTTGGGACGCCGCGTTTGAATCGTTTTCTGGCGTTGGCCGTGACGTTTCTTGTTCGAGCAACGCGAGTGTTGCATCGCTTAATCCGTCGTCCAGCCGCTGCATCCACAGGGCGAGTTGTTCTTCGTTTAATCCGGCGGCGCGGTTCAATGTCATTGCGATCTTGCGATCGATTTCGGGCAGGGACGCTCGAACGGTCAATCGTCCATCGCGCGCGTAGTCAAACCGAACGTCAACGTGTGTGCCTTTGGGAGTGCCCGGCGGCAGGTCATCAATGAGACAGCGTCCGATCCGTGTGGCATTGGTGCCGCGGTCGTCACCGCCTTCAACGATTTCGATCTTGACGTTCGCTTGATTGTCGGAGTGTGTGCGAAAGCGAACTTTTTTGCGTGCCGGCAAGTGGCTGTTTCGCGGGATCATCACTTGGCGGCGTGGTTGGCCGGTTTTTGGATCGACCGCAAGGATCCCGAGGTCGTGTGAGTTGACGTTGCTGACAGAAAGCCCTGCGGAATCAAGCCCAGCGGAATCATTTCCGTTGGCCATCAGCATCCCGGCGTAAAGCGCCGCGCCATGACAGACCGCTTCGTCAGGCGAGAGCGACCGGTCGAGTTCCATTCCGCTCAACCGTTCGAGTTCTTGCCGAATCATGGGCATCCGCGTTGATCCGCCAACAAGAATCAAACGGGTCAGCCCGCCCCAACTGATTCCCGCATCGTCCAAGACCAATTGGACTGTCATCAGTGTCCGTTCGACCAAGTCGGCGCAGCGTTTGGAGAATTCCTGCTGAGTCAGTTCGATCCGCAACCGGTGTCCATCGTGGGCGAAGGCAACGGAGACGGATTCCCTCTGGGTTAATGCATGCTTGGTTTGGTTCGCTTTGCGAAGTAATTCCTGTTCGGCTTGGGGATCGTTGCGTGGGTCGACGCCATGCTGTTGTACAAACGCTTCGGCAATAAACTCGACCACCCGATTGTCCCAGTCAACGCCGCCTAGATAGACATCGCCGGCGGTAGCGACCGTATGGAAATGACGGCCTTCGATCTTCATCACGGTGACGTCGAACGTTCCTCCGCCTAAGTCATAGACCAAAACGGTTTCCGATCGCTGACTCTGACCATCAGCCGACAAGAAACCTTGTTGTACTCCATAGGTGATCGCCGCCGCGGTCGGTTCATTGATGATGTCCAGAACATTCAAACCGGCCAGCTTACCGGCATCTTGTGTTGCTTTTCGGCAGGGCTCGTTGAAGAACGCGGGCACCGTAATGACGGCTTGCCGAATCTCGCCGAGTGCCAGTTCCGCGTCCGACTTTAGTTTCCGCAGGATCAACGCCTCGATCACTTCCGCAGGCAGTTGCTGCCCACGAATTGTTTTTTCGTAGTAGCTTTCGCCGACATCGCGTTTCGCGAATAGCGCCAAGCGATCCGGTTCAAGCAAACCAGCTTCAACTGCTTCCATTCCAACAATTGGTCGGTTGTGATCAAAGAAGACAGCACTCGGTGTCGTCAGGTCGCCTTCGGCATTGCGAATCGTTTCCGGGCGGCCAGTCGCATCCAGGTAAGCGACGGCGGAAAACGTGGTGCCAAGGTCAATCCCCACGGCAGGTTGGCGAGACGGCTGATTCATCGAAATCACTGAGACGAGTTGCGGCAGGAGAATAGAGCGGGGACGCATCCAGATCAGAAAAGCATAGGCCCTGCGTCGGTAAAAGAACGCCGATCGCCTGCGATTTGTACCCATTGCCGATTCACCCAATGTCCGATCGCATCGGGTACACTAGGGGCTTGGCGAACCATGTCGTTGCCAAAAATTCCCCCTGCCGATGCTATGCAATACCCAACGCTTCCCGACTATGGTTGCTTCCTCCGTTGGCCGGAGAACGGACAGAGCTTCATTCATCCGGACGACGTCGCAATCGTGACCCACTTGATCCCCAGCCCGCGGGTCTTCAAACGAGTCCAATTTGACGGGACTTACTACCACTATCGATACGGTTCGACAGGTTTTCGGTTGCGCCCTGCGATGTGGAACAAAGTGCAAGACGAAGGTATCGAGATTGGCGATCAAGTCGAAACGGTCGGCACGGGCTTTGATCGCGAACACTTCGTCGCGACGGTCTGGGGGATGTACTTTGTCGCCCGCAAAGGCTGTATTCTCTATCGCTTGAAACGAGCCGATCGGGTGGTACCAACGCTCTTTGCCAGCACTCATCTACGGTTACTGCACGATAAAGCGACCGTTCGACCGGCCAACACACGTTACCGATCGCCGACATGGAGCGGCGATGGCGAAACGGTTTCCGATTCGATACTCGAAGATTGAACCAACAACATGGAACTCGGATTTGTTTCAGCGATTTTGCCAGACGCAAGCCTTGAAGATGTCTTTGAAAACGCAAGCGGACTGGGGTTTGATTGCGTCGAGGTGATGTGTTGGCCGCCAGGTAAAGCGGCTCGACGTTATGCGGGGATCACACACGTCGACGTGCTGTCACTCGACGAAAATGCGATCGACCAGATCAACGTCTTTCAAGAAGACTACGGAGTAAAAATCAGTGCCTTGGGATACTACCCCAACGCGCTCGCTCCCGACGCCGAGGAAGCACAACTGGCGAGCGAACATATCAAAGCGGTGATCGAAGCGTCCGCGAAACTGGGCATCAACACCATGAACTCGTTCATCGGACGCGATTGGACCAAAAGCGTCGATGACAACTGGCCAAAGTTCCTAGAAACATGGAAGCCCATCATCGAGTGCGCCGAACAGAACGGCGTTCGCGTTGGGATCGAGAACTGCCCCATGTTTTTCACCAATGATGAATGGCCCGGCGGAAAAAACTTGGCCGTTTCACCCGATATTTGGAGCCGGATGTTCGAAGACATTCCGAGTGATCACTTCGGATTGAACTTCGACCCATCGCACCTTGTCTTGCAACACATGGATTACATCAAACCGTTGCGTGACTTTGCAGGCAAGCTGTTCCACGTCCACGCCAAGGACCTTCGAATCGATCAGCACAAGCTCGATCAAGTCGGCGTTTTTGCCAACCCGAATCGGTGGCATTCGCCAAAATTGCCTGGGCTAGGAGACATCGACTGGGGCAAATTCTTTGGCACCTTGGTTGAAACTGGCTACAACGGCCCCGTGTGTGTCGAGGTCGAAGATCGCGCTTATGAAGGTAGTCAAGACGATGCCCTCCGTGCACTTCAACAGAGTCACAATTTCTTGCGTTCGTACGTGGTGTGATTGATTAATCGGCCTTCGATGGCTACAGATTACAAACAACCATCCAGCAACACCGCTCTTTTAGGAACACTCAATATGGACGATTGGGCCATTGGCGTCTTTGCCTCGGTCGACGCGGGACTCGGAGTCAAATGGGATGTTATCTCCGAACTCGGCGTACCGACGATCCAATTACACGCCCCGCACCAAGGTCAGCGGAGTGTCGCGGATGCAGAGAAGTTGAAAAAACAGCTCGCCGAGATGGCCGTCGAATGCACGGCGATCTTTGGCGGATTTGAAGGCGAAAGCTACGCCGATATTCCGACGGTGCAACAAACCATCGGACTCGTCCCACAAGCGTCGCGCGAGTCACGCTTCCGCGAAATGTGCGAGATCTCGGACTTCGCGAAAGCTCTCGGTTGTGACACGATCGCGCTGCACCTCGGTTTTATCCCCGAACATGAACATGACGCACAATACGACGCGATCGTCGGCATCACCGCAAAGCTCTGCGACTACTGCAAAGAGAACGGACAATTTCTTCACCTGGAGACGGGACAGGAGACGGCCAAGGGGCTGATCGAGTTCATCGCAGCGGTTGGCTGCGACAACTTGAAGATCAATTTTGATCCCGCGAACATGATCCTTTACGGTACCGGTGAACCCATCGAAGCGCTGCGAGTGCTCGCCCCCCACGTACGAAGTGTCCACTGCAAGGACGGAACGTGGAGCGACGAACCCGGGAAAACCTGGGGCCGAGAAGTCCCACTGGGCGCGGGTGCGGTCAACATCGAAGAGTACCTAAAAACGCTCCACGAGATTGGGTACAACGGTCCTTTGACGATCGAGCGAGAGATTCCCGAAGACCCACAGCGTCAAAAAGACGAAATTGGAAGCGCAATCGAACTGCTCTCCCGACTGCGTAGCGAGATCCTCGGATCGTAACGCTGCCGATAAACGACGCCACCGAAAAGTGCATCGAATAGCGCACTGTAAAGCGCATCGAAGCATCGAAAAGTACAGCGAAACCAACCACGGCTGGGATCGCGGCGATCGATTTGGCACGCTTGCCATCTTTACTTCATCCGTGCGCCGTTGCGTTGAAACTTCACTGCGAAATCTTTCACTGTGAAAACACACTGCGCACGGTGATTGCAATCGCAATCATGCCTCCTGGCGAAGCATCCGTTCTCGCAAAGGACGGATAATTTCTCGCGGCACAAACTTGGCCAGCTTCTCATCGTCATCGCTAACGCCGGCGATCTGTTTCAGCAGCGAACTGCTGACGTGAGCGAACCGTTCGTCTGCCATAAGGAACACCGTCTCGATATCGCTATCGAGCTGTCGGTTCGCCATCATCATCGTGAACTCCCCGGCGATATCCGTCAGCGGACGAATCCCGCGGACCATCACTCGCGATTGCTGCGACCGTACAAAATCGACGGCCAATCCGTCAAAGAATTCAACACGAACGTTCGACAAATCGCTTGTCACCGTTTCGACCAACTCACGACGCTGCTCAGGCGTGAAGAGCGACCGTTTGTCGGCATTGATTCCGATCCCGATGATCAGTGTGTCGAACAAGCGGCTCGCGCGGTGGATGATGTGCAAGTGACCGAGGGTGACCGGGTCAAACGAACCGGTGTAAACGGCGATCTGGTTTCCTGGATCAGTCATTCCCATTCCAAGCTTGATGAGGAGATTCGTCGGTGAGCTCACGCTTTGATCGCGTTTACCAATCGGGAGAGGTCTTCTGAATTGTTGTACGCATGGACGCTCGCACGGACCCCGCCATCACGACAACTGACAACACACCCGGCCTTGAGCAATTCGTTTCGCACGTCGACGGGCGATCGTCCCGGCACTTCAAACGTGACAATCCCTGATCGATGGTTTTGTTCCGCGTCCTGGCGGGTTGTGATTCCACGTTCCAACAGCGATTCCCGGAGTTCATCCGTCAACGAAAGTACTCGCGACGCGATCGCGTCAGGCCCATGATGATCGCGGATCGTTAAGAACAAATCCAAACTCGCCGCCAACGCTGCCGAGCCCACCATGTTTGCCGAGCCGGGCTCGAATCTTTCCGCCGCGTTCTTTAACTCAAGTTCCGGCTTGGCATAGTTGAACGCGTTCTTGACGCTGTTCCAACCGACGTTTCCGCATCGCAGTCGGTCGAAGTGTTTTCGGCGGATCATTGCGATCCCCATGCCCTCAGGGCCAAGCAACCATTTGTGACCATCGGCAGCCAGGAAATCCACGTCGATTTTGCGGAGGTCTAAATCAAAAACGCCCAGTCCCTGAATTGCGTCGAGAAATACCAGAATGCCCCGGTCATGTGCCTCACCGACCAGACGTTCGAGATCGATTCGATATCCGCTTGCGTATCCCACCCATGAAAGCGAAATCAACTTGGTGCTGGCGTCACACGCAGCCAACAAGTCATCGACCGACACGACGTCGCCTTGACGCGCTACTTTGCGAATCGTGACTCCGCGGGCCGCCTGGTTTTCCCAAGGAAAAAGGTTGCTGGGGAATTCGCCTTCGGGAAGGACCACGCTATCACCGGCCTGCCAGCGGAACCCTTCCGCAATCAAATTGATCCCGGTCGAAGTGTTTGGAATCAAGCAAATCTCGTCCGTCTCGGTCCCCAGCAAGGCAGCGGATGCCCGTCTCAATTCATCAACGCGACCGGCCCAGGTCGGCCACATGGTGTCGCCCTGCGATTCGGCCTCGCCCGCGTACCTGCAAATCGCCTGAGCCGCTGGTGCGCTGAGCGGTCCGACAGCCGCATGGTCTAAATATGTCCAGTTTTTCGTAATTGGCATTTGGTTCCGCCACCAATCCCAAGGATGATGTTCGACGGAGACCGGCGAGGTTGGGGAGGGAGAAGACTCCATTCGGGCTGCCCTTTCAATCGGAATTTACAGAAAAATTGATGCCACACCCGCCGGAACGCCAAAACGGTAAACTAGCGATTTAGCGTAGGCTTGGGAAAGTGACGCGTAGGTAACTATACTGCTGACCTTTCGTGGCCGCGATTGGACTAGTAACTTGGTTTCGCTTCCAGATTTTCAACTACTTGTGAGGTTTGATTGATGCCCAAGGCCCTTTGCCTCTTCAGCCTTGTTGCGTCGATCTTGGTGGTCTGCCTATTCCTGCTCGACTCGGTCGCCATCTTAGCGGGTGTCGGTGCGATGCAGGTTTTGGGCGGTGCAAGCCTGATGATGGACCTGACGTTTGCCATTCTTGGCGGAGCGCTGATCTATCTCAGTTGGTCGACTTACCGCGAACAACGCTAGACGGAAGCGAACCTCACCCTTCGTTCCATCTCCCGACAGCTCCGCCGCCGACGCACAATCGCGACTGGTGCTGCTACTGCTGCGCTAACTTAGCGACTCTATACAGCCACAACATCGGGCCTCCCCCTTCGCCCGTGGGGACACAGGCAATCGATTCTCCGCCAAGCCCGCCCGCGACAGACGCCCACAACGTCGAGTGCAGATCAATCTTGCGGCGCCCCGAGGGTGCATGGGATGCTCTAACGTCTCCCAAGTTGTCTTTTTAAACGCAAGTTGCGACTGCCTGACCGTGACGCAAATCGACCGATACATTCTGAATCTGTATTTGCGCACGTTCACCGTGTCGTTCTTGTCACTGTCGGGGATCTTCATCGTCTTTCATGCATTCACGAACATGACAGAGCTCGCCGAGTTGGCGGAGAAACGCTCCGCATCGCTCGGTTTCGTGATGGCCGAATTTTACGGTCCCTATCTTCTGCTGCTCTTCGATTGGACAGGGGCGATCATCGCACTGATGGCGGTCCTCTTTGTCGTCGGATGGCTGCGACGGACTGGCGAACTGACATCAACCTTGGCCGCAGGTGTCTCCCACGGACGCATCTTTCGATCGATGGTCGTTGCGTCGGGTTTGATCATCCTCGCCCAATTTGCGAGTCGTGAACTGGCGCTGCCGAAACTTCGCGATGTACTGTCGATGAAAAACCGAGACATCACCGGAGACAATCCGCAGCCGATCCTGCCGAGCTACGACAATATCAGCGGCATCTTGCTGCAAGGCGAATCGATCCTGCCACGCAGCCGAACCATTATCAACCCGAGATTCAGCATCGACGGAGACTACGCCGGTTTCGATGACGCTTTGGTTGCGAAGACGGCCCAGTGGCTTCCCGCAGACGAAAACCACGACGAAGGCTACCTCTTCCAATTTGTCGAAATCCCCAAGAACATTGACGAACTCGACTCCGCGGGAGTCGGCAAACGCAAGGTTTTGATGACGTCAAAACAGCACCCTTGGATCAGCTCGGGCGAGTGTTTTGTCGCGACACCGGTCAACGCAGAGATTCTGCAAACGGATCAGTCGTCGACACGGCTGTGCAGCACCTGGCACTTGGCCGAACGGCTGCGCAATCCCGCCGTGCACAACGCGATCTCCATCACCGTCCTTTTGCACGAACGACTGATTCGCGTGCCCCTCGATTTCTCACTAGTGCTTTTGGGACTGCCGCTCGTCGTCAATCGGCGGGACCGCAAACTGTTTGTGATGATCGCCTCAGCCATGTGGATGGTGCTATTCTTTTTTGCATTGAAAACACTCGGTAGTGCCCTTGGCGGCGCCGGGATCTTGTTTTCGCCAGCGATGTCAGCCTGGATTCCACTGTTGGTCTTTGGTCCGATCGCCTTCATGCGTTACCGCGAAGTGCAAACTCTGTGACAGATCCGCCCAGCATTTCGCCTTCCGATTTCTCGATCGTCATCGCGGCGCTCAATGAGGAAGCGAAACTGGAACGCGCCATACGCTCCGCACAGAACAACGGGGCCTCACAAGTCATCGTCGCCGATGGTGGCAGCCACGACGCAACGGTCGAGGTCGCTAAATCCTGCGGGGCAGACGTCATTGTTACATCACGCGGACGAGGGAACCAACTTCGCGAAGGCAGTCACTTGGCCAGTCACGCGATGCTGATGTTTCTCCACGCCGACAATTGGCTGGGAGACGACAGCCTGGATCAAATTTGCCGCGCGCTTGAAAACCGAAGCCATCGCTCCCCTACACCGCACAAACGTTTTTGGGGCGGATTGCGACAGCGAATTGAGAACGAAGCGGGAAAGTATCGCTGGATTGAATTCGGCAATGCGACACGGATCAGAATGCGAGGCTTGCCGTTTGGAGATCAGGCAATCTTTGTTCATCGCGACCTCTACGATCAGGTCGGAGGTTTTCAGCCAATCCCACTGATGGAGGACGTTGTTCTTTCACAAGCTTTGCGAAAATTGTCCTGGCCACAGCTCGTCGACGCCACGGTTCACGTGGACGCCAGGCGTTGGGAAAAACGCGGAATCGTGCGTCAAACCGCGATCAACTGGGGGATACAAACGGCCCATTTTCTTGGTGTTTCAGAGCACAAATTGTCGCGTTGGTACCGCTGATTTCTAGAGTGAAAACCATCGCAAGACCTTGCGACCCCCGCGAACGAACTTAGAATCGATGTGTGGCATGCAACGTGTGGTTGGCGACGATTTGTGTTTGATTGTCCAAACACCCCGCGCGTTTAAATAGTCGCAGTAGCCCAACGAGGAGTCCGTTTTGCTTACCGAAGCTACCGTTGAAGAGATGTTCCGTAGCCTGATCAGCGACCCCAACCGCGGGGAAGAAGCGTTTGATGAGGCGGAGGATCTGCTGGACGAAGAACTGCGTCCAGAAAGTCCGCTCCGTCACCGTCTGACGATGGAGCTGGAAGAGTTGCGTGAGATGGCTTCAAAGAAATAGTTTTCTGCCTTCCTCCCCAAAGCAAAAACAGCAAAAGCCGCGACGGAATGATTCCGCCGCGGCTTTTCTTTTGCACCAACAGTGACCGGATCGTTTGACGTTACCGGTTCAAGGTAAGTCCAAAGGTGTAACCCACCATCAAGTAGTCTTGATCGTTGTCACCGCCTGGAACCGTTCCGCCCTCGCCGTCGCCACCACGCCACAGTCCACGCTCGATGTCGATCAACTGGAATCCGCAGCGGACGGTGAAGTCTCGCGTCAGCTGGTATGCCAAGTCACCGCGGACGTCAAAGCCCAGGAAGAACTCTTCGTTGCGTGAGTGGACTTCAGGTGTCGCTTCTCGCAGGATGCGATCAATCCCAGCACCTTGTGTGATCGGTGCAGTCGTGTCGTAAACAACCGTCTCCGTCCAACGGTTCTTGTAACTGCTTTGCCAGTTACCGCCCGAGAAGACACGGAAGTCGCCCGACACCATGAACCGGTTGATGTACTTGAAGTATCGGAAACCGAGTTGTGCGGTCAACGCTTCGTTTTCTGTGAACGCTTGGTTGATCGTCAGTTGCTCGGCACCGTTGCCGAAGTTTGTTTCCAACGTAGGGACCAGGATTTGTTCCGGATCGTTCGAGGAAACGAAGTTCGATGCCGCGTAGGTGTCCTTGATTCGGAACCAACGAAGGCCAACCATCGGCTCCAAAATCCCGCCGTAGTGATACGGCTCCATACGCCAAGTCTTGCTCAGCTCGTAGCTGTCGAACGAGACAACGTTCAGGCTGTCCAGTTCGTCAACGAAGCGGTAGTGAAAACCCAGGTTGTTGCCAACGCCAGGGATCGCTTCGTAACCGAAAGGGCTAGACGGGTTCGTTGCGCCAGCGTTGAGGTCGGGTTGCTCGTCTTCGTTCAAGCGATTGGCTCGCTCATGACGTTGGCGGAAAAACGCGCCCACGTCGTTTTTGACCCAGCTGAACAGGTATCCTGTGTCCGCGTCGGGCAACATGAATCCCAGTTCGTATCGGTGGCCCGCACCGTGGTCGAGCCGTGTGTCAGCTTCACCGAAGGTGACATCGTTCGTTTCAGGCCGGCTACCGTAGAGGTAAAGCCGGTCATAGGTTGCAAACCAACCTGTGTTCGCCCGCTTGCTGGGCTTCATGTCTGCCAGATCCGCATCGTAGATCGGCTCGAACCAACGAAAGTCAGGTTCAAACTCGAATGGATCGGCAATTGGGAGATGCTGTTGAGCTTGGGCCGAAGCCATGCCGCAAAGCAACACAAGAGATCCAATAACTCTAGCCGTCAGCTTCCGTACCGACATCGCTGTTCCACCGTCTAATTAAAGTCGTCCGTAGCGGCCGTTGGAAAGCTACAGGGCTCCCCCCATCGGCACGCGCCAAGGTGCAAAATGAAATCTTGTGCGTTACTCGCACAAAGATCCGGTCGTGACGGTCTTATCGGACATGACACTCATCAGTGCTTAGCCCGTTTATCGCCAGATGCAGCAAAAGTGCGAGAATCTTGCGAATCCCTACAGTTTAACAGCACCGTTTCACCCTACCCTCAGACGGAAAACTCCCTCTAAATTGCCAGCCTGACGCCGACAACCAAGGCTATTTCTTGCCCAACGCTCGTTTGCTCGCAAAGAAGTCGGTCAAAATCTGGCCGCATCGGTCTGCCATTACACCAGAACTGATCTCGGAGCGATGATTCAATCGCGGATCGGACAATAGCTCGAAGACGCTTGTGACGGCGCCCGCTTTGGGATCAGACGCACCAAAGACAACGCGCGGGATACGGCTTTGCAAGATCGCCCCCGCGCACATCGGGCACGGCTCCAACGTCACATACAACGTGCACCGCTCCAGCCGCCAATCGCCAATCGCGGCAGCGGCCTGTGTGATCGCAATCATCTCCGCGTGTGCGGTGGGGTCTTTTAAGGCCACTCGTTCGTTCGAGGCCGCGCCGAGGACCTGATGATCGCGAATGATCACGGCACCAACAGGAACTTCATCGGCCAGCGCCGCTTGCTGAGCAAGCTCTAGAGCGCGTCCCATGAAGTGTTCGTCGATCTCGTTCTGCGTCAAGCTTTGCATAGACGTGGCTCCTCCAACATCCTCTCTGTTGTTCGGCTCTATGCCGTTCAGTGGCGGACGTGTTACTCGTCCGCCTCTTCCTTCGCTAGCTCGGATGGATCCAAACGGCGAATCGCTACATTGCGAATTTGGGAATCGCATTCAAAGTTCGCGATTCCCAGAGGCGTACAAGGATCCATCTCAAAGCGGATGTCGAACTTGCGGTCTTTACGGGGCAGATCAAACATTTTGATTCCGTCGATCCAAACGGTAATCTGGACGTCTTCGACACGAACCCGTGCCTTGTACCATTGCTCGTTGTCATACGCTTTGAAGTTCGTTGTTTCGTTGTCACTCGCATCGTGACCATCAATACTGCTTAGCCCGGTCACGCCGCCGCCCCAGCCGCCCATTACAAAGCTAGCGACCTCTTTGCCAACAGGAAACGTGACCGCACAGACGAAGTCAATTCCGCGATCTCGCCGGCATTCCCAACGCACTTCGTAGTTATTGCGAGGCAGCACAGGAACCTTCGTATCCGAGGCGGCTTTTTTCTCTTCACCGTCAAATGGCCCAGTCCAACGCACCCCGGTCAATGGTTGACCAAATTGCAACCGAATCAAACCGTCCTTCACCGTCACTTCGCCATCACCACCAAACTGGCATGATTTCCAATGATCGTTCAATGAAATCCATTCCGTTTTGTCTTTTGGCTTCTCTGCTGTTTGCGTACTATCCTTGGGCTCTCCTGCGGCTGACGCCGTAGCCCCCGCCGACGCGTCTTGTCCAATGGCGACAACCGCGTTCGTGGCAATCAATAACGCGAGCATCAGATACTTCGATGCAAGGTTGGCGAAAGAAAGGCGGCAGTTCAAAACAGTCTCCTCGTCGATTGATTGCGAAAATGTCTCTGGGGACGACTCCCCCAGGTGCGGTTGATGTGAGCCAGCCAGTCCAACTCCCACGAGAATTGAACGGAAGCGATGCGTCCTGTAACAGGAATCAAGATACTCGGACTGCGACTGGGAATTTTCCTACTCGCTTCGTACTGGATTGTACTCTTTGCCGGAACGCATTTGCCATCCTCCACTGTGATCGCGCCCGGATTGAATGACAAGAGCAAACACTTCGGTGGCTATTTCGTCCTAACCCTGCTGATGTGTTACGTCACGCACTCGAACGAGTCCAAGCGATTCGGAAGTGTGCTGCGATTTGGGGGAATCGCGGGGATCTTGTTTCTCTACGGATGCCTGGACGAGTGGAGTCAAAAATTCGCGCGCGGTCGCACCCCAGATGTCTGGGACCTTTTGGCGGACGCTTGTGGCATTGCCGCAGCGATCGTCTGCTATGTGATCGCGAAACGAATTCTCGACGGGCGCCGGAGACAGTCGCTGGCGGTATCCAATCAAACACGCTGATCAAATCGAGGATTCGACGGGACCATCAGCGGTTGAATCATTGTCGGGACTCGAATTGGCAGCTTCGATACGAAGTCGTGCAATCCGCTGTCGAAGTAACCGCGACTGTTTCTCGAGTTCTTCTAACTCGGCTTCGAGTTTCTCAATTCGCTTCTGACAGTCGGGGCGCCAAACACGCTCGATCACGTCAAACAAGACAAGAACTCGGAACGCTTTGATCGCGATGCCGCGGAGTCGGTACGCCCTCATCGCGTTGGACAACTGTTGGAATCGCACCAGATTGGAAAGACGCATCGTCCGCGCCAAACTGAGCGATCGCAGGAACGAAACGAGCGGGATCAGAATGATCGCCAGGTCGATCCAGTGCTCTTTGCAGTACTGAATCTTGGCGTCCGAGATCGAAACCATCAAAATGAATTCCGCCGCAAACGCGAACCAGATCACGCCGGTTCCCATGTGCAGGAACAAACGGAGCCAACCATACGCGGCAACCTGGTCCTTCAAGAAGAACTCGACAATCAAGATCGGCATGATCAGCAGTGCAACGATCATCATCGGCACGCTGAACTTTCTCTCCAACTGACGCTGTAATCGCTTGCCACCCTGCCGCCAACCGAATCCAGGCAACCAGATCCGGCCATGCATCTCTGGACTTCGTGCCCCCATCCGCATCGCGGGACAAAGACAAAATAGCAATCCTTGAAGGTGGTGCTTGCGCATCTCGGCGTCCCAGGGCCGAGTCAACCAGTGGGCAACGGACTCCGCAACGATGGCACACCAAATTCCGCCCATCACCCAAAGCACGACGACTTCGACGATAAAGACATAGTGAAAGAGTGACGGTTCGTCCAAGTTTGCTTCGCCGAGTACTTCGACCGCGCGCTGCCGCAAACCTGGCATATCAACCCAGATCACGACCAAGATCGCGACACAGATCAAATGGATCAGCGCCAGGCTGAACATCAGCACTTCGTTGCGGCCGGCAAACCAACGCCGCCAAGATTTCACGTCATGCCGTGCGATCATGTTCACGCCTCTCGGCAATGCCGAGATGAAGACTCCGTGAGCTGGGACTGGAAACGGGCACAGTGTCCCACATCGGAAGGGCACGATTCAACCGAGTTCCAGGCGCCGCGAACGGGAATCCGCCAATTCGCCAATTCCAGTGTTTCGCAAAGCGATCTTGACGGCGAACGCTCAGTTGGGGACGGGAATCGGTAGCAGCGGACGGATTTCGACGGTGCCTTTGGACGCCGGCGGCAACCGCTCAGCAATCTTGATTGCCTCGTCAAGATCTTCCACGTCGATCAAATAAAAGCCACCCAACTGTTCGGCCGTCTCCGCAAATGGTCCATCCGTCGTCATTCGTCGGCCTTCACGGACCCTGATGCAAGTCGCACTTGCAACCCCGTGAAGAGGCGCACTATCGATCAACTTGCCTTGATCTTTTAACTCGTCACTAATGCGTTTCGATTCAATCATGCATTCGTGGCGTTCGTCGTCGGTCCAATCCTGTTCGGCACCGTAAATCAACAACATGTACTTCATCGGATCAAATCCCCCCGCTTTTGTTTGACAACGAAGTCGATTGGTTCGTTCATGAAGCAGTCGTGTACCCGAACCTGGAATCGACAACCATTCGAAAAGTTTGCCTGAATTTATCAGTAGTGATTCATTGGTGATTACGAAGTTCGGCGATTCGCTGCATGAGGAATCGCCGTTCGGATTGCTGGGTGGTCAGTTCCAAAGCACGTTCAAATGCGGACAAAGCTCGCTTCCGTTTGCCCCCCCGCCGAAGCAACTCGGCAACTGCGGAATAAGATGGGGCGTATTCCTTAAGCTCCCCACGCTGATGAATAGCTTCGATCAACTCAGCCCCCGCAAGCGGTTCGTCACGCATCGCAACCGCAACCGCACGATTCAATTCCACCACCGGCGATGCCTCCAAAAGCATCAGGACGTCGTACAACGCGACAATCTGGCGCCAATCGGTTTCCGCCGCGAACTTCGCATGCGAATGAACAGCAGAGATCGCTGCTTGAATCGTGTAGCCGCCCACTCGACGGCTGGCGATCGAATCTTCGACCAATGCGACTCCTTCGGCAATCAACGCACCGTCCCACTGCGTCCTGTCTTGATCCTCCAGCAACACAAGGTTGCCTTCCGAATCGCTTCTGGCTTTGCGACGCGATTCATGGAGCAACATCAACGCCAAAAGCCCTTTGACTTCGGGATCCGGGCTCAGGTCCACCAACAGCCTGCCCAGCCGAATCGCTTCTGCAGACAAGTCGCTACGCGTTAATGAGTCACCGCTGGACGCACAGTAACCTTCATTGAAAATCAAATACACCACCGACAGAACCACATCCAATCGCGACGGCAGTTCCGATAGCTCTGGGATTGTGATCGGAATGTTTGCATTGCGAATCTTCGACTTGCCACGAACAATCCGCTGCGACATCGCGGTAGGCGTCGTCAGAAACGCGCTGGCGATTTCTTCCGTTGTCAGACCACAGACTTCGCGCAGTGTCAAAGGCACCTGAACCATTCGATCGATCGCCGGGTGGCAACAGGTAAAGATCAGACGCAACCGATCGTCTTCGATGGCTTGGTCGCTTCGCGCGGCGTTCATCGATGCGATGCGACTGATCCGGTCAGAAATCACGCTCGCGTTTTGACCGATCTTTGCATCACGCCGAATTCGATCAATCGCCTTAAATCGCCCCGTCGAAATCAGCCAGGAAATCGGGTTCTGCGGAATGCCTTCCGTTTGCCATTGGGTCGCCGCTTGCGTGAAGGCGTCTTGCAACGCATCTTCGGCCAAATCCAAATCGCTCAAACACCTCGCCAGCGAAGCAAAGACCTTGCGTGAGGACTCGCGATAAAGCTGCTCGATCGTGGTCGCGACAAGGTTTGAGTCACGATTCGATGGGGGCTCGAAATCTTGCATTCGGATTCTTGCATACAGCGTGATCTTGCTTAAAGCGTGAATTCAAAGGTGTCGCCGCTACCCTGCCCCACACCACAACAATCTCCATAGCCTAACTCCCGCCCCAATCGTCGCCAATCCGCTACAATTCGACGACAACACGCACGCTTTCGCGACACCCACAACGAATCCAAATGAAACTGCCAATCGAGCTGAAACAACGATCTGGAATCATTCGGTCCTGCCTGTTTCACCTTTCCCTGGGAATGTCGACCCTCGGATTGTCCGCCACAACGTTGCCAGCGGCGGACTGGTTAGGGTTTCGAGGCGACGGACGATCGTTTGCACCAGAATCTAACACGCCTGCCGAATTTGATTCGGAGAGTGGAAAAAACATCGCTTGGCGTGTCGCCACGGCGGGACGAGGGATCGGCGGCCCTTTGGTAATCGGCGAACAGGTTTTTGTCACCAGTTGCGGTGGTGAGGACGAACGCGATTTGTATGTCGAATCTTATTCGACAAAAGACGGTTCACCGATTTGGTCGCGCCCCATGCGAGCGACGGGACGACCGTTCACACATCCAACCAGTTCGAACGCGTCCCCGACGCCCGCCAGTGACGGAGAAAACATCGTCGCGTTGTTCAGCAGTTGTGACTTGGTTTGTTACGACGTTGCTGGCCATCTGAAATGGTATCGTGCACTTGCGATCGACCATCCGAAGACGGGCAACGACATCAGCATGAGCAGCTCCCCAGCGGTCGTCGACGGCGTGGTAGTCGTGCAGCTCGAAAATCAAGGTGATTCGTTTGCCGCCGGGATCGACATCGAAACGGGCAAAACCTTGTGGACCAATCAGCGCGCCGCATCATCGAATTGGTCGTCACCACAACCGGTGCTGGTCGACGAACGTCGCTGGCTGGTTTCAATGCACAATGGTCGCGGGATTGACTTGGTTGATCCGCGCACCGGCGAAACCGTCAAGCACTTCGATGCCTCTGGTGATGGCACCGCCTCCGCAACGTACGCAGCTCCCTACGTCATTGTGCCTGGTCAATCGACGACCGCAATTCGGGTCGCGTCGGCGGACTTCGACGACAAATCGAATACCGACGTCAACGCTGAGATCCAATGGGAAAGCAGCAAGCTTCGTCCACAACGTTGTAGCCCCGTCGCATCAAACGACCGTGTTTACATGTCGCGTGGATCAGTCCTGATCGCTGGCTCGATCAGCGACGGATCAGTGCTTTGGCAGGAGAGACTGGGAAAGCTCGAAAACGTCTGGGCGACCCCCGTGTTAACAGAAACGGGGATCTACATCGTTTCGTCCGACGGCACCGTGATGGTCGTCGCTGATAAAGGCGATGAGGGAGAAGTCATCGGCGAATCAAAACTCGGTGAATCCGTCCTGGCCAGTCCTGCCGTCAGCAATGATGCGTTGTACTTCCGAAGCGAATATGGCCTCATCAAGGTCGCAAAAGAATAAGACAGTGGTCGGCCGAACTTCTCTGTGTTGGCCGATCCCAATTGCCATTTTGTGACGAAGCCGGAGCCTCGTCACGAAATCGGAACCGAATTTGATCGAGCTATTTTGCTTCGCGGTTGATTGGCTCTTCCACCACGATTGACTTTGGAAAATCAGCCGCCTGATTGCCACCTTGGTCATCCCAGCGTTTGTTCTGGCTGCCGCCTTTGGGCTGATTCATTGGGATCTCCATTCCTCCCGCATCACCCAACATCTCGTACAGCTTGTCCTCCATTTCTTTGGCGACTGATTTGTAGTCCGGGTTTTTGATCAGATTCTTCGTTTCCCCCGGATCCGTCGTCAAGTCGTACAGTTCGTCGACATCCCAAAGGCCATAGTAGGTGATGTACTTGAACCGATCGCCACGCAATGCAAACTGCGTCGGCGACTGCGGAAAATTCTTTTCCCAGTAATAGACGTACAAGAAGTGGTCACGCCACGGCATCTCGGGTTTGTTGGGTAGCTCCAAGAAACTCTTTCCGTCCATGTACTCGGGTGTCTGCAAACCGGCGGCGTGCAACACAGTCGGACCAACGTCGATATTGCCGATCACTTTTTCTACAACGGTGCCGCCTTTATAGAGGTCCGGACACTGCATCATCATCGGCACCCGAATCGACTCTTCGTAGGACACACGCTTGTCAATCAATCCGTGCTCGCCCCACATGAAGCCATTGTCGCCCATGTAAACGACCAGCGTTTCGTCGTGGATGCCCATCTTTTTCAGTTGGTCTAGAACCCGGCCAACGCTATCGTCGACGGCCAACATCGATTCACAGTAACGACGGTAGAGGTAATCCAACCCTTTGTCGCTGTGGTACGAAAAATCGATCCCGTGCCAACTGTTGCGTTGATCGCGGACCCAACGTGGCGCGTCGTTTTCGGCGCTGATTTCATTGCCGCGAGGCAGGAAACTCAAGTCGGCATCGGCATAGCGATCTTTGTGTCGTTCCGCCGGAGTAAAGTTCGCGTGGACCGCCTTGTGTGACAAATACAAAAAGAACGGCTTGTCCTTCGATCGAGTGTCTAGCCAGTCAACCGCATAGTCAGTCAACTCGTCGGTGATGTAGCCCTTTTGCTTTACACGTTTGCCGTTTACGTTCAACGTGTATTTAGGACCGGGCGGCAAATAGTTTCCTTGTCCACGGAAGCTAATCCAATGATCGAATCCGGGACGCGGATCGTCATGTGCGCCGCCCATGTGCCACTTGCCGATGAAGGCGGTGTCGTATCCGGCACGCTGAAGATACTGCGGAAAGAAAACCGTGCCTTCGGGGACCAACCGGTTGTTGTCGATCACGCGGTGCTTGTGGGTATACAAGCCGGTCAAAATTGACGCGCGGCTTGGCGAGCACAAACTGGTCGTCACAAATGCGTTCTTCAAGTGGACGCCGTTGGACGCCAGTGAATCGAGGTGCGGCGTCTCAAGAAAGGGGTGCCCCATAAAACCCATCGCGTCGTAACGATGGTCGTCTGTCAATATGAACACGACGTTTCGGGGCTTGATGCCCTCACGCTGTGGGGTCGAAGCCAGTTCGGCTGCTCGCAGAGCCGCCGAATCGACTTGGGACAGCAGTGCGACCAAACCGAATGCGAGAAATACGGTTGCCGGTGCGAGGAGAAAGCGGGAAAGACTGCGGAAGGGATGTAGCGGCATATCGCTCTTCATTAGCGGGGGGAGGGAAAGCCAGAAAAGGCGGTGCCCCCATCTTAACCGAACCCAAAGGCCTTGAGCCCGTCTTGAACGGTAAGGAACCAAGGGCGTGTCCGTCGACCGACGTCGGAATTTACGACGAATGGGGGACTCGTCGATTTTTAACAACGAGCGTAGACTTAAATAGCAGCCTGCTGGCCTATGGCATGCAGGCTGACTCCGAATTTTGATTCCCCGCCGGATTGGCGTGTCCTTCGACGATCCGGCTTTGCACGACACTCGTGACTTTTGCGATGGCTAACGAGCAGGATATTTACGAAGAACACGTTCTAGACCACTACGAGGACCCTTATCACCGCGGGTTCCTCGAGAACGCTACGCACGAGCACCAGGGAAAAAACCCGCTGTGCGGCGACGTGATCGAAATCTATCTGCGCCTGGACAGCGAAGGCCGGGTCAGTGAAGCGTGGTTCGAAGGCGAAGGTTGCGTGATCAGCCAAGCCTCGGCATCGATGCTGATCGAGAAAGTCGAAGGCAAAACGGCAGAGGAAGTCCGCGAGTTCTCAGCCAACGAAATGCTGGAACTGTTCGGTCCCAAGCTGACTCCCAATCGCCAAAAGTGCTGCCTGCTCTCTTGGCGGGTACTTCAGTCGGCACTGCACTCGCCGATCGGTGAAGACGGCGATGATGAAGACGACCCAAATTTTGGCGGTCCGAGCTTGGGTGAGGAGAGCTAGGCAATGGCACTGATCACTCGGGATGTTCGCAACGACTTTCCCGTCCTTGACCGAAAAACTGCATCCGGAGAACCGCTCGCGTTCTTGGATAATGCGGCAAGCGCCCAACGGCCCAACGCTGTCATCGACGCGATGTCGGATTGCTATCGACGGTATTATGCCAACGTCCACCGCGGCATCCACACACTCAGCGAAGAGTCTACTGCGGCGTATGAAGCGGCACGGGAAACCACACGTGAATTCATGAATGCCCGCTCAACGCGTGAAGTCATCTTTACGGCGGGGACGACCGCAGCGATTAATTTGGTGGCCCATTCCTGGGGAAACCAATTTGTCCAGAAAGACGATGTGATTCTGCTGACGATCGCCGAACACCACGCCAACATCGTTCCCTGGCACCAGTTGTCCGAACGGGTCGGTTGCCGAGTTGAGTTCCTTCCACTCCAAGATGACTTCACGATTGACGATGCAGTCGTGAAGGAACGGCTTGAAACGCTGCGTCCAAAACTGTTTGCGTTCGCCTCCAGCAGCAACGTCCTCGGGACGAATTTTCCCGTTCAGCGTTGGACCAAACTTGCTCATGAATTCGACGCGAAGGTATTGGTTGACGCAGCACAGGCTGCTCCCCATCAAGCGATCGATGTCCAACAATGGGATGCCGAGTTTGTGGTCTTTAGTGGACACAAAGCATGCGGCCCCTCTGGAATCGGCGTCCTTTATGGGAAAGAAGCTCTACTCGATGCGATGCCAGCCTTCCTGGGTGGCGGTGGCATGATCGATAAGGTCACGACCACTGGTTTTACGCCGCACCATTTGCCAGAAAAATTCGAAGCTGGCACGCCGCCGATCGTTGAAGCCATTGGGCTGGCAGCGGCCCTGAAGTATTTACAAGGTGTCGGCTTTGAAAACATCCGTCAACACGAGCACGCGCTTTGTGAGATGGCGGACAATGCGTTCCGAGAAATCGAGGGCGTAGAAATCATCGGCCCAACGCCTGACAAAAAACGGGAATCGTCAGCTTTGCGATCGACGGAGTGCACGCGCATGACATCGCCCAATGGTTAGACACACGTGGGATCGCAGTTCGTGCCGGCCATCACTGTGCGATGCCACTACACGAATCGCTTGGTAAAACGGCGACCGCACGCGCCAGTTTCTACCTCTATAACACGACAGACGAAGTCGAACGTTTGGTCGCGGCAGTGAAAGAAGTGCGTGAAAAATTCGCCCGCACAGGACGTCGGCGACGTAGACGTGAGGTCACGTCGTAGCTCTGCGTTTGAATGGTTGCCAACAAATTAAAAGGCCGTTGATCATCGCGATCAACGGCCTTTGTTGTTTTCGTGACCACTTCGAAAAAGCGGACTAGTTGGTGACTTCTTCCGCAGCCGCCGGCTCTTCGGCGGGTTCAACAGGACCGAGCAATTTGGCAAGCTGTTTGCCCAGCTCATCCCCACGGGCGTTCAGCGAAACGACCTTGCCCTCTTTGTCGACCAGCCAAACCGATGGGATCGCGTTGATGCCGTACTCGACGGCCATCGGATGCTTCCAACCGGCGTCCTCTTTAAACAAGTTCACCCAAGGCACATCCTCTTTGGCGATGTAGGCTTCCAATCGTTCACGATCGGTATCCAAGCTAATGCCTACGACGTCGAACCCTTTGTCGTGATAAAGGTCATAGTTTTTGCGGACGTTGGGAGCTTCGGCGATACAGGGTCCGCACCAAGTCGCCCAGAAGTCAACCAAGACAACTTTGCCGCGGTAGGAATCCCAGTCAAATGCCTCGCCATCGACCAAGTCACCTACCAAACTGATTTCCTGTCCGAGCAGCGCCAAGCGTTTTGCGGACGATTCAAATCGTGCCTGATAACTTCGCAGCTGAGCGTTATCGGTGTCTCGCAGCATGTCGGCAAAGGTTTCATTGGCCTCCAAGGCGACTTGCGGATCGCCCATCCGTTCCAAATATGTCGCCAATGCCATCGCATTGGATAGGTTGGGGCGTGCTTCGCCCTCGTCCAAGATGATTTGCAACTGACGCTTGGTCAGGGCCAACAGATCGCGCTGTGCTTCCGGAGTCGCATCGGCAACTTCGCGAATTCGTGCCGGCAGCACCAGCTTCGCAGCGAGGGCGAAATGGCGGTCGGATAGGTCTCCGTCGCTAGCCAGAATCTTTTCCGATGCCGATCGCATGGCATCGTTTATTTTCGATTGTGCCTGGTTGAACTGTCGATTGAGTTCAGTCTGCAATTCGTCCAGCTCGTCGACATAGTCAACCAACTCGTCCAAATCACCCTCGGGGACTTCGAATTCGCCGATGTCAATCATCGTCGTTGGTTGGGATGTCGTTTCCTTTTCGGCTTCTTGTGCTGGCGCGGGAGAAGCCGCCAAGACTGCTGCCACGATCAACGACAAGAATTTTCCTTGGCTCATCGCAATACCTTTTCGGTGTTTGTAAGAGACGGATGGGGCGAACCAGCGGTCCGCCAACTTCAGAATAACAAGTGTTGTCAAGATGGCCGCCTAAGGAGATTGAAATTCGTTGTCAATCTCATGTAGTCGACCCACCGCAGCGGGTTTTCTGTTCACCATTTATGGGGCAATTTCACGCGAAGGGGTTGCCGAGTTCCGGCGATGATAAGATGGGGGTCCCTTCCCCACCTCAACTCCCCTTTTGTGAAACGGTTACCCAACCATGGCACACTCGCTTTCTCGACGGCGATTTCTTGTCGCCACCGCTGCTGCGGCCCCAGCTATCGTGACCGCCAAACGTACCGCCGCCCAAAACTTGGTCGGACAAGGTGACTATCAGTTTCAGTACCAGCATGCTTGGCCGCAGCTCCCCGACAAGTACCACTGGCAAACGACACACAACGTCACCGTGGATCCAGACAACCGGCTTTATGTGATTCACGAAGGCAAATCCAATCTTGCCGACCATCCATCGATCTTTGTCTTTGATGAAGACGGTCGGTTTATCAAAGCATTCGGAGAACAGTTTCAAGGCGGCGGTCACGGTTTGGATATCCGCGTCGAAGACGGCACGCCCTACCTTTACGTCTCGGCCTACCAACATCTGAAAACGATCTGCAAACTGACTCTTGATGGCGAAGTCGTCTGGCAACGTTTTGCCCCAATGAAATCAGGACGCTATGCCGATGGTGAATCGACAAACCCACAAGGCGTTTGGGGACGTGACCGATTTATGCCGACGAACTTTGCCTTTCTCGACAATGGTGATTTTCTTGTCGCCGACGGATACGGCGCTTATGTCGTGCACCAATACGACGTCGATGGACATTGGAAAGGTTTCTTCGGCGGTGCCGGTGATGGACAGGGCACCTTCAACCTTCCACACGGAATCTGGATTGATCGACGGGCCGATTCGCAATCGATTGTCGTTGCAGATCGTGCGCACAACACGCTGCAAGTCTTTGATATCGATCACAACTATCAAACGACGATCGACGGTTTCGGGTTGCCTGCCAACATCGACACACATGGAGAACTGATGTTGGTTCCAGAACTCGTCGCGCGCGTGTCATTGCTGGACGCGAACTACCAATCGGTTGCCACTTTGGGCGATGACCGCGAACGAGTTTCCGCCGATTCGAAACGTGCGATTCGATCGGATCCACGAAAATGGCAAGATGGAAAATTCGTCCATCCGCATGACGCCTGTTTCGACAAGCACGGAAACATCATTGTCGCCGAGTGGGTCGCAACCGGCCGCGTCACCAAACTGACGCGGGTATGACAAAGATCTCTCCCAATCGAATTCGATTCGCTGTCGACAGTCTTTCGCGTCATGACGGATGACGCGAGTTGCGGCGGTACGTGCCTAGCGTCGATAGCTTCGCGTTCGATGCCACGATCGATCGACTGATTGCTCGCGGCCGAACACGAACGGCTTGGCCAACACTAATCCGGCGATAAATCCGCCGACATGGGCACCATAGGCAACGCCACCTTCGCTGCTTCCTAGCAACCCCAGCCCACTGACAACTTGGAACAAAAACCAAATTCCGACCGCCACATAGGCAGGGACTTCCGTCACGATTCGCAATAACAGTACGGTGACGCGGCGTTGTGGGTGCAATAAAACGTAGCCTCCCATCACCCCTGAAATCGCACCTGAGGCGCCTAGACTGGGTATCAAAGCGGACTCTCCCAGGCGGCTGACCGCGACGTGGACAAGGGACCCGATCAAGCCCGTCAGGAGATAAAAAACGAGGTACCTACCGCGTCCCATCGCGTTTTCAAGGTTGTCGCCAAAAATCCATAGAAACCACATATTGCCCAGCAAATGCGCGACCGATCCGTGCATGAACATTGCTGTGATCAAAGTCAGATAAACCGGGATGGGCGTCGATTTCAGCCCCGGTTGACGGACCTGCATTTGCCCTTGTGATGTCGCGATCTCGAACACGCGATCTTCGGTTTGATAGTCTTCCCCGCTGATGATTTCCGCCGGAACGACGGAATATGCCAACGTAAAGTCATCGTTTTGGCCCATGCCTTGCAGGAACACAAAGATCACGATGTTGACGACAATCAATGCGATATTCAACCAAGGGAAAATGGTCCGATCTGAATTGTCGTCATGAATGGGAAGTACCATTGCGTGATGATCGCCTCTTGCTCAACAGGGTTGGATTCAGTTCAACGACGAAGTGATGACTGATGGATAGTATGAACGAGAACAGATACGGCGGAAGTTATTTCGTTTCAGACCTTCACCTTTTCTCTCGTCGATCGACCGGCGACCGAATCGTCGAACAACTTTATCAGAAGGCGTCTTGTGGCCATACGGTCGTTCTGGGAGGCGATATCTTCGATTTCAAGTGGAGCTCCGATCCCTGTCCCGAAAACACACTCAATCGGGCCGAACGCTGGATCGAAGATCTGGTTGCCGAACGCCCTGAATGCGAGTTTCACTACATCTTGGGCAACCACGACTCACACCCTACCTTTGTGGATCGACTTCAAAGATTGACCAACCGCCTAGAGAATTTCCAGTGGCATCGCTACTTCGTACGACTCGACCACTGCCTGTTTTTGCACGGTGATGTCGCCGACGGTTCACTCGAACACGCCGTCTTAGACGCTCGCCGCGAACGAATGGAAAAAAAGAAACGTCGACATCCGGTGTGGCACTACGCCTATGACTTGGCGATTCATGCGAAGCTACACCGGCTGGCAATCCTGTCGATCCGAGAACTCGTCGTACTGAGCCGCATTCGTGAATACGCTGACCAGATCGGTCAGGGGCCCGAGTCAGGCGTGCACGATGTCTATTTTGGACACACGCACTTCGATCTGGACGGCGTTGACTATCAAGGCATGACGTTTCACAACGGCGGGGCCGCGATCAAAGGCTTGAGGTTCCGGATCGTCGACGCGTCCTTGAATTCCCCCGCAACGATCCGAGCGTAGGCCGCCGCGTTCCTATCGCATCAACCAAACCTCGACTTCTTCGGTCTCACGCAGATCAGCAGAGATCGTTTCGTCAGGCTCAACGATATCGATTTCTGCCCAGGTCTCATCGTCTTCGTGTCGGAGCGAACGGACTTTCGCGGTCTGCCCCCAAGCCAACCTGGGAACGTAGACGGTAAATTCGCCGCCCACCGAAAGCTTCTGTGCAAACTGCTCCGGAATCCCGACCGTCGCATGCTGTGGATTCATGCGCCGAATCGTAACCAATGGAGCTCCATCGCTGACCAAGTCATCGACGTTGGCATCGACGGACTGAACGATACCGGTGACAGGCGAAACGAACGTCCAAGAGACGGTTCGCTTCTCAATACTTTGCAACTTTGACTTGAGCGTCAACAGGTACTCTTCGCTTTCACGGATCGAACTCTCGATATATGCGATCGAACGTTCCTTGTCTTCCTTGCTTCCTTGCCAAACTTCCTGCGGCGTCTCGACTACGTCGTCGCTGACTGCCATCAACGCCTTTCTCAGTTTCAACTCTCGCTGCACCAACTGAAGTTCAGTCTGTTCAAATTTGCGACTGAGTTCCATGGCTTGTTCACGCGACACTTTGTGCAATCGAACCAACGGCACCAGCCGCCGAGCTTCTTCCTCGAGTTCCACCATTCGCTCACGAGCCGCGTCGACTTCGGCTTGGCAGATCCGCACTTGAGCCTGCGCGTTTCCATCATTTCTGACCGGACCGCTCGGGTCGCTCTGACGCAATGAGACGAGTTCCTGCTGCTGGTCCTTGCTTCCACACATCGAAGCGTCAAACCGAAACCACCGAGCGCCAAGCCAACGGACAACCAAACACAAAGTCCGCCAGTCAATCCGATCGGTGTCGCCAATTCCAATCCGACCAGGACTAAC
>PPHI01000076.1 GCA_002901265.1 Rhodopirellula baltica
ATTCAAACCAGCAACGCGCAAAGCACGTAAGGCTGCCGCCGGAGTCAAGCTGCAACACCCCGAATCACCGCAAGAATACAACTACCGCGTCACGCCAGAGATCGCTCAGTTATAAAATTGGCGTCCCCTGCCTGCCGCAGCCCGGTTTCGGTACGTCGTTGGAATCGGTGGAGCAGCGTGCTGTCTTCGCAAGCCTACACGCAGCTGTGCTTGAACAACATCCGTATTCAAACTCGAGACTCCATCTTCGACCGGCCTACCTTTGGGCTTCTATTCCGCAGTTACAGTGCGAAATTTACAGTGCGAAATTCGAACGAGAGAGGGCAGTCTGATCGCCGCTTCTTATGTCTCTTCGTCAGAGCCTCGTTTCTGTTTTGAGTCATTGGTGGCTATAGGGCATCGCTACAGCCGATGAAATCGTTTTGACGGAACCCCTCTTTCGGGCCGCTTTGGCGATTTGCGACACCCGGTGACCATACGTGTCAAAAGCAACGATATCTTCGCGGGCGGATTGAAAACCCCAAAGTGGAGTTCGTTGCTGGATGCAATATTTCGCGCATAGTTTGCCGGACCGGCCGCAGTCGGATTGGGAGCCGCTCATTGATCATCTCCGCAATGTCGCGATTGGTGATGAGCGTACCAACGGCGCTGGCGATAATGCGGAATTTTTCAATGCCCGTGAATTGGCACAGACACTCGGTTGGCTTCACGATGTTGGAAAGGCAAGTGTGCCGTTCCAACACCGCATTAACAATCGACAGGCCGATCCCTCTGACGAACGCGACGCGTTTTCTAGCGAATCCCAAGCGGCGATCGCATCTCGCCCCGTCGATCATTCGACTGCTGGCGCTAGGCTCGTCGAATCACAAGGAGGTGTCGGGCGATTGCTGGCCTACGCAATCGCGGGCCACCACGCCGGGATGCCTGACTGGACGACGTTGGGACGCAGTGGGCTGATGCATCGTCTGAACAAGGCAAAATGCAAGATCCCGTTGGTAGATGAAAATTTCGTAGCGGCAATAGCGGACAACATCTGTCTAAAAGCACCAAAGATTGATCCGAATCCGGCGCACGAAGACATATCGTTTTCCGTTGCAATGCTTGGGCGAATGCTGTTTTCATGTTTGGTCGATGCGGATCGACTTTGGACAGAGCGATTTTGTTCGCAAATTGATGCCGCACGTCCCAGGCAACCAATTCAAATTGACCAGTTAGCAAGTCAATTGGATCGCCATCTCAACGGGCTGAATTCCAGCGGGACAGTCAATGCGATTCGTCAGCAGGTCCTTCGTGACTGCAGGAATGCGGCGAGCCAGCGGACGGGGATGTTTAGTTTGCATGTGCCAACTGGCGGCGGGAAAACACTGGCATCGATGGCGTTTGCGATTGATCATGCAAAGAGGCACGGACTACGCCGGATCATCTATGCGATTCCGTTGACCACAATCATTGAGCAAACCGCGAATGTCTTCCGGGACGTTTTCGGAGACGAAGCCGTACTCGAGCACCATAGTGCGGTCGATCCAGATGATTTAATCAAATGCAGTCCCGTGCATCGTCTGGCAGCGGAGAATTTCGCGGCACCGCTGATCGTGACGACGAATGTGCAATTGCTGGAATCGTTGTTTTCTAACCGCCCTTCGACCTGCCGAAAACTTCATCATCTGGCCGGGTCGGTGATCGTCCTCGACGAGGTGCAAACGCTGCCGGTCAATCTGCTCAAGCCGACGTTAGCGGTGCTCACCGAACTTGTGGCGAACTACGGATGCAGCATCGTGCTTTGTAGCGCGACGCAGCCAGCCATTTTGAAACGTGACGAATTTCCGATCGGATTGAGCGATGTCTATTCGATTATCAAGTCACCAAGCCAGTTGCACCAACGATTGAAGCGAACGGAGGTGCGATTGCTGGGCGAACTTTCCAACGCCGACTTAGTTTCCCGATTGGAATCGCATCACCAAGCTCTATGTATCGTCAATACTCGGCGTCACGCGGCCGATTTGGCGGCCATGATACCGGGGGCGATTCACCTTTCCGCCAACCTTTGTGGTGCCCATCGACAATCTGTCGTGGCGACTATTCGAAAGCATTTGGCAGCTGGCGATGTTTGCCGCGTGGTCAGCACAACGGTGATGGAGGCGGGAGTCGACGTGGACTTCCCCGTCGGGTATCGCGCCGAAGCGGGACTGGATTCAATCGCGCAGGCCGCCGGACGCGTCAATCGCAACGGGCGGTTGCCAACCGCGGATGTGTTCGTATTCCAGTATGACCGCAAGGCCTATCGAAGCACCGAGATGGTCCGCGACGGAATTGCCGCGCTTCGTCAAGTTGTCGAACTTTATGCGGATGATCTTCTGAGTCCGAACGCGGTCGAGCACTACTTTCGTCTGCTGTTCTGGGACAAAGGCGGCGATCAAGGTCAAGGCTGGGACCGGGGAGTTGGCGGTGAGCCAGTGCTGGCATGTTTTGAAGGGGATCAACGACGTCGCGAGCTGGCGTTTCAATACGCAACGGCGGCCAAACGATATCGCTTGATCCAGACCGCCCAGACACCGGTCGTGGTTCCCCATGGCGAAGGCGCCAATCTGATCGACGAACTCTTGAGCGAGCCATTGGAGTCGTTGACTTCTCCCTGGCTCCGAGCATGGGACCGCAAGGCTTCGCGATACAGCGTCAACGTTTTCGAGTTCGATCAGCGAAAGCTACTCGAGAACACCGCTGTGATTGAGCAGCACGGCCGTCTGTTGCTTTGCAATCCGAACGCCTACGACGAAACACTTGGTTTGAGAACAGACGTGCTCGGCATGGGAGCCAGCATGCTGGTTTGTTAGTTTGTGAAAGAGGTATCACCATGTTTGGCTTCAAGGTCCTTGCTTCTGGACCATTGGCTTTGTTTTCCCGGCCTGAAACTCGTGTCGAACGAGATTCGTACGACTGTATCACTCCTTCGGCCGCAAGGGCTCTCTACGAGTCCGTGTACTGGAAACCGGAAATCGCTTGGCGCATTCGCCGCATTCATCTGATCAATCCGATTCGTAAGATCAGCATGCGGCGCAACGAGTTGTCCTCCAAGATTGCGGAACGAACCGCCAGCACCGCTCGAGCGAATGGCGGGCCGCTGGCGACGTTTATCGAATCGGATCGCCAACAACGTGCCGCGATGTATTTGCGTGATGTCTGCTTCGGCATTGAAGCGGACTTCGATGTCGTCAGCGGCGATGATGGTGCAGGCAAACATGCGTCGATGTTCGAACGCCGGATCAAAAAAGGTCAACGTTTCCAGTCGCCATACCTTGGGACCAGGGAATGCACTGCGGATCTGCAGCTTGTTGATGAGTTCCCCGAAAGTGCATATGCGTCAATTCCGGAACACGATTTCGGGATGATGCTCCATGACATCGACTACTCGAACAACAACACGCCCCATTTCTTTCACGCCGTGATGAAGCATGGCGTGATCGAAGTCCCCGATTTCGAACCGGTCGAGTCACAATGCAAGCAATCAAGGAGAGCGTCGTAATGAATGCCCCGGTTGCAGCTCTGCCACCACGTGGCGGAATCGTGCCCTCGCTGATTGATCTTTACCAACGTTTGGCAAGCGACGAGCAATCAAGTATCGCGCAAGTCGGCTATTCGACCGAAAAGGTGTACTACGCCATCGTGCTTCGCCCTGATGGGACGCTCGTCGATATTCGTTCGGTTCAGCAAACCAACTCGCGCGGAAAAGAAGTGCCGCGTTCGATGCTCCTGTTTGATTCAGGGGCTCGCAGCGGAACAAAAATCAAACCGAACTTTCTTTGGGACAATACCGGCTATGTGCTCGGTGCAGACGACAAAGGCAACGCCAAGCGTTCGGAAAGCCAATTCGAAGCGTTCCGAACCCTTCACCAGGACGTTGCTGAACAAGTTGACGATGATGGCTTAAAGGCTGTCGCAACGTTTCTTCACTCTTGGAAACCCGATCAGGCAACGACACTGGAAAGCTGGGATGCGATCGTTGGCAAGAACGTCGTGTTTCAGATCGAAGGTGTCGAAGGTTTTGTGCACCAATCGCGAGCGATCCGGCAATTTTGGAATGAGCGTCCCGAAGAGAAGGACAAGAAAGCGGTCGTGGCACCATCCCTGGTCGATGGGAAGACGAAAACGATCGCACGATTGCATCCAGCGATACGCGGTGTCGCCGGGGCCGGAACGACTGGCGCGGCAATTGTCAGTTTCAATCAGTCGTCGTTTGAAAGCTACGGGAAATCCCAGAGCTACAATGCACCTCTGGGAGAAGCGGAGGCATTCCAATACACGACCGCTTTGAACTACTTGTTAGCCGATTCTTCGCGTCGAGTCCAAGTCGGCGATGCGACGATGGTATTTTGGACCGATTCGAAATCCGATGAAGTCGAAGACCTTGCGAGCAGTCTCTTTGCAGAAACGCCACCTCCGAAGGATCCCGGGCCAGAGGATATCGTGCTCAAAGATCGGCTTCACAGTTTTCTCAAGGCCGCACGAGAAGGAACGAACTCCGATGCGATCGATTCGCCAAATGCAGGGTTTTATGTCCTCGGATTGTCACCCAACAAAAGTCGGTTGAGTGTCCGGTTTTGGTGGAATGATTCAGTCGCGACTTGGGCGAAACGTCTTGCCGAGCATGTCGACGACTTGTCCATTGTTGGATTGGAAAACGATCTGCGATTTTCGCGGTCGCTGGTCGCTCAAACGGTGCGTGACCCGAAGGAGTCTCCTCCAGAGCTTGCCGGAGCGATCACGCGATCGATCTTGCAAGGATTTAACTATCCCGATGAACTCTGGCGGAGCGTGGTGCGACGTTGTCGTATTGACCGTGCCGTGTCACCGATCCGTGCAGGAATTTTAAAGGCGTGCATGAATCGCTCGTTGCGTCTTCAGGCGAAAAGCGGTCTGTCCCATTCAGCAGTCATCGAAAAGTCACTCGTGGAAACGCACTCAAATCGCGCCTACCAACTCGGTCGATTGTTGGGGGTGCTCGATCTGTTGCACGTCGGGTCAACGGACAATCGGATCAAAGAGTCGGCAGTTGTGCGATCATTTTCCACGGCGATCGCTACCCCTGCATGTGTGTTGCCCCGATTAATGAAGCTGTCTCAGTTTCATCGTCGCAATCTGCCGCGTGATCCCGGAGAGGCCAAAGCCAGGAAGGTTCGTACACAGCAAACCTTCGATCGCAATGTCGCGGACATTGTGCTGCAGCTTGATCGTTTTCCAACTCACCTTTCGATGAGAGACCAAGCGTGTGCGTTGCTTGGTTTTTACCAGCAGCGACAGCGTTTTTTCCAGCGAGCAAGCGCGGACTGAACGATTCCAACGATCGACAATCCATCGTCGATTTCATGCGGCGTGGCAGCTTCAATCCGTCACGCGTGGATACGTATTTTCAAAATCTTTCCGATTGAACGACTTCGAGTTAGCTAAATGACTGACACATCTCCTTCGCTTTCCAACCGCTACGACATCGTCTATTTGTTTGATATCACCGACGGCAATCCCAATGGCGATCCTGATGCGGGAAACATGCCGCGTGTTGCCCCCGAGACAGGACAAGGACTTGTTACTGACGTTTGTTTGAAACGCAAAATCCGCAACTACATCGGACTGTTAAAAGAATGTGAACCGCCGTACGAGATCTATGTCAAAGAACGCGCGGTGTTGAACAACGAGCACAACCGGGCGTGGGAAGAGGTCGCGCCAAAAGTGAAAAAGGGCGACCGGAAAAGCACTTCCGCCGCAAAAGAGAAGGCTGAAGAATTAACCGCGTGGATGTGTAAAAACTTTTTCGATATCCGAACCTTCGGCGCCGTGATGACCACAGAAATCAACTGTGGGCAAGTCCGTGGGCCGGTTCAGATCGGGATCGCACGAAGTGTTCATCCTGTCGTTCCCCAAGAATTCGCAGTCACGCGATGTGCCGTAACCACCGAAAAAGAGGCGGCGAAACAACTGGGGGGAAACCGCACCATTGGTCGGAAATTCACGGTACCTTACGGACTCTACCGCGTGCACCTTTTCATTAATCCCCATCTCGCAGACAAGACGGGCTTCAGTGAGAACGATCTCGATCTGTTGAAACAATCGTTGTCGCAGATGTTTGAAATTGATCGAAGCGCGGCACGCGCCAACATGCGTCCCGTGCGCTGCATCGCATTCAAGCACGATTCCAAATTAGGATCCGCAAGGGCGGACGAACTATTCTCTCGCGTCACGATAACCCAGCGTGACGGTGTCCAACCGATCGGCGGATGGTCGGACGATATCGAAGGTAGCCGACCGCCACGTGGTGCGGACGACTACGACATCCAAGTCGATCAGGGCGAACTTCCTAGCGGAGTCAGTGTGGAGGAATGGGTATGAATCATCCACACAAAGGACTTGACGAATTCCACCCGTCTTCGGCGTACCATGCCGGGCGACTCTTGGCCTTGTTTCAGCTGATCCAAGATCTTGATTCGCCAAATTTGAATTCGACATTTTCGTCGCGGTACTTCTCGGCCGCGACGGATTGCCCGGCACGCGTGCTGCCAACAGTTTGCGACATCGCCCTCAAACGATTGAAACGATTGCCAGTCCGAAAGCATCGCTACGACCTTCGGGCCGCGTTGGTGCGAATTTACAGCCAAATCGACCGTTTGCCTGCTGTCTTGACCTTAAAAGGGAAAGCTGATTTTCAGCTCGGCTATTTTCATCAAGCTGGCGTCGTGATGTCGGCCCGAAGGCACACTCGTTACAAGTCAATCGACGGTACGGTGGTGCGTAGCCTGGGAGAGCGGACGATCGCTGATTTGCTTCATTCGATTGGTATTCCCTATCAGTATGAGAAGCCGATCGACGTGCCAGTCAAGTTGAGTGATCCTGATGGCGAGAGAAAGGCGGTTGAACCGGATTTTACGATCGAGAAAAACGGTTACCGACTGCTAATCGAGTACACAGGCTTGCTGGACGATGTTCGCTACAAAAACAGCTGGCGGTGGAAACTGCGTCGACTGACTCGCGGCATAAAAGGCAAAGAGTTCGACGAGTTGGACGTTGATGAAAGCGAGGTGACACCGAGTGGGGTAACAAAGATCACTTTGCTACACGTTGTCCCGGATGACTTACGAACCTCGGACCAAGTCGCTGCCCTGGGCGAGAAGGTACAGCGGTGGTCTTCCTGGGTGGAGACGCTCAATCGCTAGCACGTGATTGCGTGACTTTTGTCACTCATTGGTTTGAAATTCACGATTTGTCTTACGCACGGCTATTTGGCTGTGAATTTTCGAGTGTCGCCTTTCGTTCCGCGAAAGTAGCGTTTTCCACAACTGCTTTTGCGGGGCAGAAGGCGACAGGAAGATAATCAAATAACAAGTCAATAGACGCCCATTCACATCCGTAGTATTGATTCGTGTCAAAAGCGAAGACCTGTTCGATTTTGTATCGCAACACGAGCACCCTTCACCAAATTACCCGAGTTCCTCGTTCATTTCGATGTTTGCGGAAGATGACTTGCTGCCGATTTCTGCACTTCAACACATGGTGTTTTGCGAACGGCAGTGTGCACTGATTCATGTGGAGCGTTTGTGGGCCGAAAACAAATTGACCGTGGAAGGGCAACACCTTCATCAACGCGCCGACGAGCCGTCCCACAAGTCTCGTCCGGGGGTTCGGATCGCCCGAGCACTCCCGCTTCGGTCATTAAAGCTCGGATTGATTGGCCAAGCGGATGTTGTCGAATTCATCAAATGTGGACCAAATGATCAAGCGCCGATGGTCGTTCCAATCGAATACAAACGCGGCAAACCCAAACGCGAAGATTCCGATCGTGTTCAGTTATGCGCGCAGGCCATGTGTTTGGAGGAAATGTGTGATGTGAGTATCAAAGAAGGGGCGATCTTTTACGGTCAACGAAAACGGCGAACTGTTGTTTCGTTCGATGGGGAGTTGCGAAAAAAAACGGTGGACGTGGTTCAGCGACTCCGGCAAATGATCGAAGAACGCCGAACTCCGCCAGCGATCAAATTCGCCGGGTGTCGATCCTGCTCCCTTGTAGAGCTTTGTTTGCCAGATGCGATGGACCAGAAACGCAACGCCAAGTCTTTCTTTGACCGGCAACTTGCAATCGCCTCTGGAATCGATGGTCCGTCATGCGATGACCATGGTGATGCGTTCCGTTTTGATTCATAGGCATCGTCGAGTACTGCTGTGAAACGACATCTAAATACTTTGTTCGTGACCACCGAAGGTAGTTACCTAGCAAAAGAGGGAGCATCTGTGCTGGTGCGTCAGCAGAAGCAAACACTGCTTCGCGTGCCACTCCACAATTTGGATGGTATCGTTTGCTTCGGGAGGGTCGGATTCAGTTCGCAACTAGCTGCGGCGTGTGCGGCCAATGATGTGACACTGTCGCTGATGTCGACCTATGGCAAGTTCCACGCTTCGGTTGTTGGTTACTCACCAGGGAATGTGTTGTTGCGGCGTCAACAATACCGGGTTGCGGCTGATGTGAATCGATCGGCGTTGATCGCGAGGAACATGGTCGCCGCTAAAATTGCCAATTCGCGGCAGGTGTATCTACGGGCAGCGCGAGATTGCAATGATGATTGTCGGCGCGAACGTTTGCAGGTTGCCGCAAAAAAGCTTCTGCCCGCGATTGCGATGGTGCGTTGCTCGGAAGATTTAGATCAAATTCGCGGCTATGAAGGCGAGTCAGCCGCAAGGTATTTTGCAGCGTTCAATGAGTTGCAGAACGATCCTGAATCGGAATTTAGAATCAGTGGGCGATCACGTCGACCGCCTTTAGACCCGATGAATGCATTGTTGTCGTTTCTCTACTCGATACTGACTCACGATGCAAAATCTGCGTGTGAAGCCGCAGGCCTCGATTCCGCAGTTGGCTTTTTGCACCGTGACCGACCTGGGCGACCGGGGATGGCTCTTGATTTGATGGAGGAGTTCCGGTCGTTTTTGTGCGATCGATTGGCGTTGTCCCTTGTCAATCGTAAGCAGGTCAAGAGTGCCGGTTTTGTCAAATCAGAATCGGGCGCATATCGGATGAGTGATGCGACACGCAAGGCGGTGCTCGTTGCGTATCAGACTCGGAAGCAAGACACGATCGAACACCCGTTTCTCGGAGAAAAAACGACCGTGGGATTGCTCGTGCATCTGCAGGCTCGTCTGCTTGCGCGTCATCTACGCGGCGATCTAGACGAGTATCCGGCATTCATTTGGAGGTGATCACGGGATGTACGTTCTGGTGACCTACGACGTCAACACCTCCGATTCCGGGGGCAAACGCAGCCTGCGTCAGATTGCGAAGATCTGTCTCGATTTTGGTCAGCGTGTTCAGAATTCGGTCTTCGAATTGAAGGTCGATCCGGCACAGTGGGCGGAGTGTCGGCACAGGCTGCTTGAGCAGATTGATCCTGAGAAAGACAGTGTTCGATTTTACCAACTGGGGAACAATTGGAAGGATCGCATCGAGCACCATGGCAGCAAGCCGTCGACGGACATCGACGGGCCATTGATAATCTAATGGAAACCAGCCCCCGCGAACCTGGAGCGCGCCCGCAAGGGCAGTGACGTTCGCGAATCTTGACTTAAGCGATGCTTGAGGTGAATTCAGCAGGTGTCTGACAGGAAGCCACACAAAGAAATCGGCGTCTTCACGCAAGGTTCGCGGGAACCTAAAATAAAGCCGTTGGCAGTAAACAACTTACGTCAACGCGGTCGCGCTCTTCACGGGCGCGTGGATTGAAACAACTTGGCGATGTGGCGGCGGGAGAGGTGTCGTGTCGCGCTCTTCACGGGCGCGTGGATTGAAACATTCGTTCTCCGTACACGGTTTCTGGTGACATCAGTCGCGCCCGTGAAGAGCGCGACTGATG
>PPHI01000070.1 GCA_002901265.1 Rhodopirellula baltica
CGATGGTGCGGCCGTGCTTGGTGATGGACAACGTCAACGCATTTGCCACAGCACTTCGAACTTGTAGGTCAGGATCTTGCGGCCCAAACAACCCCAAACACACCCAACCCGGATCTTTAACAAGATCCACTACGGTGAGGCGGAGTGCTGGTGTCGTTGCAGTCGGGGTGTTTGAGTGCTTTCGACGTAGTGGATTTTGTTAAAAATCCTCTGGGTTCTGCTTTCGGATCTTTAACAAGATCCACTACGGTGGGCCGCGAGACCGGGAGTTTTAACTAAATCCACTACGGGGCTAATGCGCTTGGTGGTTAGAAGGCGTGGCGGAGTTCGAGGCGGAGAATGTTGCTGTACCAGTTTTGGTCGGTTAAGACGGTGCCGTAGCCGACGTAGAAGCTGGTTGGTGATGCAGACTGACTAGCGGCGATGCGGAGGCCGAGCTTTAAGTTGACGATGGCGTCGTTGGTGGCACTGTTCCTTTGGCCGCTCGCGTCGCTTCGCAAACCGCTGAAGACGTGCCAACCGACTATCTCGGCCACCGGGGAGACATTCAGCGCCGGCCCTTGGTGTGCTTTGTAGCTGGCGCCGATTCCATAACGCAGCACCCCGCCAGCGAAGTCACGGCTCGGACCGGTGCCGCTGGTCGGTGGTGCCGTCGAACCGCCGATGGGAATCCAATACCGCAGCTCTGATTCGATTGTCAGGTCCTCGCTCGGACGCATCAGGCTTAGCAACCCCGGCTCCAAACTGACGTGATCGGTGCTCAAGCTTTTGCTGGCGTCGCCGGTTGGGAAGTAGCCTTTTAACTGAGCGGTCAGAATCGCGTTTTCGCTTTCGAGCAACGATGCCTTGAGACCGGCCTGCATGTCGTACAGGTTGCTGGTGTTGTCATTGACCACCGGATCGATCCAGCGATACGGGACTTCCGCAAACAGCGACAGGTTCTCAAAACGCTGCCACTCCAAGTATGCCGCAACCTCTTGGAAATGGTCGATGCCACGTTCCAGCTTTGGCGCGCCAGCGACGCCGTACTGGGCGTAGACAAATTCGGCACGGTCGGCGAAACGGCTGGACGAGGCGGAATCAAATCGCAGTCGAACTTGATTGCCAGGCACCGCCGAATCGATGTAGCCGACGCCGCTGTCACCGACAACGATCTGGGCAGATGCGTCTGGTGACGTCAACAGCGCCAACGATAGAACAATCGCAATGGGAATCAGGCCAACGCGGCTACTGCCTCGATTGCACATATCCGACGGCTTTTTAAAGGAGGGTCGATGGACGCCAAAGGAAAACTTATCGTCGTTATCGGCACGACCCGATCAATCGTCCAACCTTTCCAAGACCGACCGCTGAAAGGCGAGGTGTTGGTCAAGAAAGCTTTGGATTTCAGGGTTCTGGGGCTGTCGGCGAAGCGCCGCACTCTGGCTTTCGATCGCTTGATCGACAGATTTTTTGGCGGCATCCCAGTCGCCGTCGCGCGAATGCAAAAATCCGATCCCGCCCAGCAGTCGTCCCCTTAGGCTGTCAAACCGTGCTTCGGTGTTCGCAAACTCGGGGAACTTCACCGCCATCTGATCCAGCCGTTCCAAAGCTGCTTGAAATTCCGCCATCGAACCTTGGTTGCGTCCGAGCATCGCCAACGCACCGGCGACACTGTTGGACGCGTTGGCAGACTCATAGAGGTAGATTGGAATGCCGGGAAACTGATCGCTCAACGTCGTCAGCCGTTCGACGGCATCTTGGGCAGAGTCCAACGCCTTTTCTTTTCCGCCCGCCGCGTCTGTCAGCAACAGGTTCCCCAAATCGACCTCGGCGACTGCCAAGCGAAACTGGTGATCGCGATTGTCTGGTTCCAGCGCCAGCGTTCGTTGAAGGTGCTCGATCGCTTGTTCATAGGACTGGCGTGCATTCGCGGTTCGGCCCGGAACCTTTCGCAGCAGAACGCCTCGATTGATTTGAGCTCGCGCGAGATCAGCCAAAAACGTCGCCCGCATCCTATTCGAAAGCGACGGCTCGTCGGTCAATTGTTTTAGCAGGTCGATCGCACTCGAAAAGCGTTCTTCTGCGATCGAAAAATCACCGGTTTGAGTGAGCAGTAGCCCGAGGTTGTTAAGCGTTTGGCTGCGTTCGAGTTTGTAATCGGTGTTGCGGGGGAATTGTTCTTGAAGCTCTGTTTGCAGCGCTAGCCCACGACCAAAGTAAACACGCGCCGTATCAGGATCAGTCACACGCAGCGTTTCCCCCAGCATCGTGTGCGCACGTGCCCATTGCACCTTGAGTTCGATGTCCCCCGGTGACTCCTTCAACAGTGAATCGAGCACTTCAATTGAGTCGCGAAATGCCACTTCGGCTTCATGGCTTTCGCCAAGCAAGCTGTGCAGCAATGCGATGCGGTATCGAGTCCGGGCGTATTGATTCCAGAGTTGTGGATTGCTGGGGCGAGACTGCGAGAGTTGTTGATACAGCGACAAGGCTCGGTTGAGCAGTTCGCGCCGCGCGGTTTGCATTTGCGGCACGTGCTCCAACGAATCGCTGGCGTAGCTGGTGACCATGTTGTGGATCACGTTCAACGAGACCGCGAAAAACTCTTCGGCTTCTTCACGTGCTTCACGTTCGCGTTCGACAAGCTGACGGAGGCGAATCGACGAAACCAAAGAGATCGTCGCAATCAATACTAACAAGAGTGCGATCCCGCCTGCCATCGACGCGACAACGGGGTTCCGCCGACACCAGCGAATTGAACGCTCCACGCGACTGACGGGACGTGCGAGGATCGGTTCCCCGCGAAGGTATCGATCGAGGTCATCCGCCAAATCGGCCGCTGTCGCATAGCGTTTGGAAGGCTCCTTCGACAACGCTTTCAGTGTGATCGTTTGCAGGTCAGCATCGATTGCCCGGTTCAACTCACGAGGCTCGACGGGTTCTTCATCGATGACTTGGCGCAGCGTTTCAATGGCGGAGGCCGACTTGAATGGCGGCCGGCCAGTGAGGCAGTAATACAGCGTCGCGCCCAAACTGTAGATATCGCTAGACTTGGTACAGCGTGATGCGTCTTGGGCTTGCTCCGGCGACATAAACGAAGGCGACCCCATGACCTCGCCGGTGTGCGTGCTGCTGGCGATTCCATCGTCGGTCGCTTTGGCCAAGCCGAAGTCGGCGACGTAGGGGCGTTCGGCAAAGTCGGAAGTGCGATCAACGCTTCGTCGTTCCGTGTTCACACGGCCTGTACCGCGAAGCTCTTTCGTTACACCCGTGGCATCAGCAGATTGCGAGTCCTTCGTGTTGGTGTGATCGTCGCTGGTACGATGGGAGGACTCGAGCGTGATGGCGGAAGCAAACGACGCCGCACGGCTTTCGCGAAGCAAGATGTTTTGTGGTTTCAGGTCGCGGTGCAGAATTCCATTCTCGTGGGCATGGTCGATCGCGAAAGCGACTTGCGACATCAGCACGGCGACACGACGGTTTTCGATCGGGCTTTCCTGCACAACTTTCGCCATGCTGGGTCCGTCGATGAATTGCATCGAGTAGTACAGCGTGCCGTCGACTTCACCGACATCATAGATCGTCACCACGTGATCGTGATCCAAGCGGGCGGCCGCTTGAGCTTCGACGCGAAACCGCTTCTTCCAGATCTCCGCACGCTCCGGCGTCAACATCGACAGTTGATCGGGGCGGATCAATTTTAAAGCGACGATGCGGTTGGCACTCTTTTGACGGGCTTTGTAGACCAACCCCATGCCGCCCGATCCGATTTGCTTCAGCAGTTCGTAGTCACCGAACTCGCCAACAAAGTTGACTGGGGGCTTGTCCTTTGCCGCAGTTCCACGCGCGGACGCGTTAGCTTGTTTGCCAAGCACATGGTCTTGCGTTTGGGCCAGCGTCGGATCGTCGCCGGAATGCGATTTAGGTGCAGCATCGAAACTGAACGCGCCGTCGGATGCGAGTGTGGGCCAGGCCAAGTCACCTTCGCCGAGCAGCGTTTCGACTCGGTCAGCATCCGCCGTGCCGGCTTCGGCCATACGTTCCAGCCGGTTCTGGCAAGACTCACACTCGCCAATGTGATCGAGCAACTCATCGCTTTGCGACTCATCACCGCTCAACAGCATCCGCAAGGCTGGTCGGGAGGGCAGTCACTCATCGCGACTGTGGCGGCAGGAGTTCGGCTTGCTCCAACATCGCGACCTCTTCTTGCAACATCTTTTTAACCTTGCTCTTCGCGACCCAGACCGCGCCGACCTTCATCTCCAAAAGCTCGGCAACCTGTTCGCCGCTGCGGCCATTGCGTGTTAGCTCTTCGAAGGCTTGCCAAGTTTTCGGCTGCACACGGTCGCGGACGCGCAGCATCGCTTGTTCGAGCAGTTCCCGTTTCCACTCGGCTTCGAGCTGTTCGGCAAACTGGTCGCCATCACTGTGTTGTTGCAGCAATTCGTGGATCACCGTGTCGCCCGTTGCGATCGCTTGGCGTTGTCGTTTGGACAACATGTCCGACCAAGCGCGGCGAGCGATGGTGCGGAGAAAGCCGCGGAAGCGAAGTTGGTCATCGTATTCGAACGAGGCGGCTTGTCGCGAGAACGCTAACAAAACCTCTTGGACGATGTCGTCCGCATCGGACATTTGCATGCCCCAGCGGCGACACCATGCGGACACCAGCGGCGCGTAGCGAGCCTCGAAACGCAGCCACGCGCTTGCGTCATCGGGTTTTGATCGAAGCTGCCCGAGCAGCGTTGGGCTGGTGGAAAGGTCGGATTCTTCGCTCACAAAAGTTGCCCGAAAACGAAGTTTCAAAAAACAGGAGATTCGCCATTAGGTTTGCGAAAAATCGCAGAAGTACCCGCCAAGAAGACCACTGGCACCCGCTCCAGTATAGGAAACGGGCGAGCAAATTCGAATCGGGCGACGCGACACCGTTCAGTGAACAACTGCCCCCAAACGATCACCAGCCAAAATGCTTGGGAAGTTTCAAAACAATGTATCAAAAAATGAGAGACGCTTTTCAGACGCGTTCGCGGCGGAACGCACGCTCACGTCGAGTCGGTCAGTTCGAACGGCTGGAAAACCGTAAGGTCATGACTGCAACGCTGGGCAGCGTCAATGATCTCGCGTTTGCGAACTTGGAAGCCGAAGTTGGCAACGTCGTTCGAGTCGACTCCGCCACGGATATCGACGACGGTGATTTTTCAACCGGGAATCTGTCGCTGCGAGAAGCCATTCGTTTGTCGAATGAATCAGACGCGATCGACACGATTGCGTTTCACCAAAGCTTGTCGGGTTCGACGATCACGTTGACCAACGGGCAGCTCGAAATCAGAGGCTCCGTCACGATCGAAGGACTCGGGGCGAAAGAACTGACAATCAGTGGCGGTGGCCAAACGCGGATCTTTGCTGAAGTTGGCAGCGGAAAACGCATCATCACGATCAATGACGTCACGCTGGCCGACGGAAACAACTTGACCGGGGCGGCGGGCGCGTTCTTTTCCAATGGCAGTGACGTGACCTTCAACCGTGTTGTCATGACCGGAAACGCGGCCCGCAACAATGCCTCAGCCCTGGAAATTGCATTCGGAAAGCTGACGATCAACGACAGTGCGATTGTAAACAATCTTGGCAGCGGTGCCGGGGCACTGCGACTGCAAGATTCTCAAGGCACGATTACCAATACGACGATCAGTGGAAATGGAACTCGTGCGATCAGTCTTTTCAGCCCGTTTACCAGCGGTGCGGATCGTCTTTCGTTAACCAATGTGACGATCGCCAATAACCAAATCGGAGGCATCGAAATCGTCGGCAATGCGGGCGAGATGTTGGTGGAGTATCAAAACACGATTTTCGCCGGAAATAGCGGCGGCAACATTGTTGCTCGTGGGAATAACCTCGCGGGCGTTTCGATCGTCTCGCAAGGCCACAACTTACTGGACGACACGCCAAGCGGTGACGCTGCACATGCCACAGCCACCGGAGACATGCGAGGGACGGATCCGTTGCTCGCGCCGCTAGCAGATAACAATGGCCCGACCCCGACACACGCATTGATGGCGAATAGTCCAGCGATCAATGCGGGCGACAACGACCTGGCGGTGGATTCAAACGGCGTCCCACTGAACTTTGATCAACGGGGCGAGGGATTTGCACGCGTGTCTGGCGATACCGTCGATATCGGTGCATTTGAATCGGACAACTCTGGACCGCAAGTGGAATCCATTTCCATCAATGGTGGTCAGGCGCAACGCAGTTCGGTCCGTGAAATCACAGTCACGTTCAACGAAGTGATCGATCTGAAACCCACCGATTTTGTGATCGAAAAGCTCGGCAGCCGAGTCCCGATCATCCCGACGCTTTCGACAACAATCGTTTCCGGAAAAACGGTCGCCACCTTAACGTTCGAGGGCGAAGAATTCGTTGGCGGTTCCCTTGCTGACGGCCGCTATGAACTGGTCATCACTGACGCGATCAAAGACCGTTCCGGCAACCGCTTTGACGGCGATAACGACGGAACCCCCGGTGGTGCAAGGTTTGAAGAATTCTTTCGTCTCTACGGCGATATCAATGGTGACCGGACCGTGAACATCATCGACTTTTTGTTTTTCCGTAGGGCCTTCAATGACCCGTCTGCCTTTGACGACGCCTTCGACGCGAATGGAGATAGCGTGATCAACATTCTTGATTTTTTCCAGTTCCGAGGCCGTTTCGGAAAGACGCTCTAATCGCGTCTGGCATTTCAGTTCCAGTGTTTAACAGTGCCGCGTTCTAGTTCGCAAATCACGCGAGAAAGCATGCGGTAACCCACAACCGATCGTTTCAATTTTCAGGGAAGCCCAACAGATGATTTTCTCTAATTGTGTCCGCTTGCTCGTGTTTTCCGGTGTCGTGTTCGCAGGTGGATTCACTTGCCGCGCCGAAGTGATTTTGCAATTTTCAATCGACAACGGGAATACCTTCGGAAACTCATTCGACATCCAAAAGGACTCTCGCACGTCCGTCGGAGTTTACCTCGCCGAAATCTCACCAGAGAGCATTCTGAGTGATCAAGGGCTGTTGGGATTCGGACTGGTTGCCGAAGTGGTGTCCTCAGAATCAGCCGGAGCGATTTCCAGAACGGCGATCGCGGACGCGTTCGATTTTATATCGACCAATGACTTCACAGGGCAATCGTTCGCGTGGGAAGCCGCCGCGTTCGGCAACGTTCCGCCCGCAGGCCCTCGACTTTTGCTTGGCGAATTTGATTTCGATTCGATTGGCGAAGGGACGACCACATTTCGTTTCGGCGATATCCAACCGGGCGTCGGTAGCATCAATGCGAACTGGCTGACAGCGGCTGGCACGGAGTTGGACCAATCGATCTTCGGGATCGGGGCACTCGATACAACGAGCTTGTCGCTGCGAACCTCTGCGGTTCCCGAGCCGACATCTGCGATCGGTTTGATGGCTGGCAGCATCGCGATGCTGGTGCGTCGCCGTCGGCGACCGATAACGATTTCAAAAAAAGGATCGATCTGCCGTTAGGTTTTCCAAACGTCGCGGAAGTACCTGCCACTCAGACCGCCGCCAACACGTTTCACAAGGAGATGTCCAATGATCTCTCAAATCGAATTTGCTCGCCAGTTCACCACCGAACTCAAGCGTGATTACCTGAGGGACAACCAATGGTTCGCCAAAGTGTGTGAAGACTGGACGCAGGAAGACATTCTGACGGAATTGATCAATGCGGCCTACAAGTTGTATGTGGCAACGGCGTCCAACGCACTGAAATTGACGGTGCTGGGCGGGACAGAGATCCGGATGGATTCGCAGTTGGTGCGTTCCTTTGGCGTGACCGCCGCCAACGGAATTCAGGACGAGAAAACACGCGAGATTGTGCAAAAAGAACTCCTTCGTCGCAGCTCTCTTGCGAAGTCAAGAAATGATGCGGCCACCCGTATGCCGCCGAGACTCAGAAGAATCAATCGTGTCACCAAGGTCGGCAGCATTCTGAGCGAGAGACGCTGGAGCCCGATCCTTAACGACACGTTGATCATCGGTGCGATCACCGGCCGCCAGCACTTCGTGTTGGCCCTGACAGAAAACGAGCAACGTGCATGGGAGTTGCAGCACGACGGCAAGTTCAACAAGTTTTCCGTCGCCCGATCAACATTCGACAAGAATGAGTGCAAACAAGCATGGAAGGAATTCCTGCAGCAACAAACCCAGATGTTCTTTGACGACAACTACGGTAACCCAAGGGTCTTCGCTCGCGAACTGATTGGGCTTTGCACGTTTGGCTACAAACCGGAGTTCTCTTGGCATCAGCTGGGCTTTAGCTACTCCAACAATGGAGAGCACGCGGCGCTGAACTTTCGAAATTATGTTCAAGCCTTGGCCAATATCAATTTCCAAGACGCCGACCGAACGTCGCTTTTAGAAAAGCTAGGCGAATTCCTGTTCGAGGATCGGACTGCGTTAACCCATAGGAGAGCCGCCGATTTGGTCGGCTAGCTTCCGCCCTCGTAGTGGATTTTGTTAAAAATCCCCTGGGTTCTGTTCCCGGATCTTTGACAAGATCCACTACGGGGAGTCGGGGTGCTGGTGTCGTTGCAGTCGGGGTGTTTGAGTGCTTTCGACGTAGTGGATTTTGTTAAAAATCCCGTTGGTTCTGTTCCCGGATCTTTAACAAGATCCACTACGGGAGAGGCGGAGTGCTGGTGTAGA
>PPHI01000080.1 GCA_002901265.1 Rhodopirellula baltica
CGCTCCGTCGACATGAGAAGTCGAAGAGTACGAAGCGGAAATGACGCCAGTGCCTGAGCTGCGGCCGAAACCGAAGCCGAGCCTAATCCATTCGACAAGCCAGCGCCCGTTGTCACCGAAACGGAAGCTCCTGCCGACGTACCCGTCGAGGAAGCTGTCGAAACAGAAATGCCCGTCGAGCCAGTCGTTCCCGCCGAAGTCGAAGCTCCCGTAGAAGAAGCTCCCGCGGAGGTAGAAGCGCCAGCCGAAGCGGAGATGCCTGTTGAAGAAGCGCCAGTTGAAGAAGCGCCTGCCGAGGAAACGGCCGAACCTGCACTCGACGACCTGTTTGGTGACACGCCAGACGCTCCCGCCGAAATGGAAGCCGCAGAGCCGGCCAACGAGTCGGTAGATGACCTGTTCGGCGACAGCCCTGCGGAAACGCCCGCCGAAGCACCCGCCGAGGAGCCAGCGACTGATTCGATGGACGATCTGTTCGGGACGCCAGGAGAAGACGCAGCGGCACCTGTTGAAACGCCAGCTGAAGAACCAGCAACTGACTCGCTCGATGACCTGTTCGGCGGTGCCGCAGGTGACGATGCGGCACCGGCCGAAGCTGCTGCAGAAGACTCGATGGACGATCTGTTTGGCGAGCCTGCCGCACCGGCTGAAGCTGAAGCGGCTCCCGCAACAGACTCGATTGACGATCTGTTCGGTGGCACCTCCGAGGAAGCCGCACCGGCAGAAGCGACTGAAGAGCCGATGGACGACCTCTTCGGCACCCCTGACGACGAACCTGCCGCACCCGCAGAGGAGTCCGGCGATTCGCTCGATGACTTGGAAGACCTGTTTGGCCCAGCCGACGACGCAGCTCCTGCTGATGAAACTCCAGCAGAAGAGGGCGAAAGTCTTGGCGACAGCCTGGATGATTTGTTCGGCCAAACAGTTGCCGAAGAAGGCGTCACCGTTCAAGTCACCACCGTCGAACGGACCCCTGCGATCAACCCGCTGGCCGAAACTCACGTCCGCACGTGGATCGACAACACCGGTAGCTTCAGTGTTAAAGGTCGCTTGATCGAAATCAATGCGGACAATGTTCGGCTGCTAAAGGACAACGGCAACACTTGCACCGTGCCAGCCGGACGCCTGTGCCCAGCCGACGAAGCCTATGTCGATTCGATTCGCAAGAAGATCAGTCTGGATAAGCTCGCTATGTTGAGCAGCAACTGATCGATTGCGATTCGTCGCTCGAACGAAGCAAAACTTGAAAGCCTGTCGCAACCGCGGCAGGCTTTTTTTGGTTTGCAACATCGATACACGAGTCAAATCATGACAAACCGCTAAGATGTCTCGGCCGTAACCTGATGTCACGCAACACGTCGCCCGACTGCTCCATGCACCATTCCGTTCGATTAATGCATTTCGATCCTCGCTGGAAACAGGAGTTCGAGCAAACACGAAGCGGTATCCTGCAGAGCTGCAATGGTTGGGTGACGCAGGTTGAGCACATCGGTAGCACTGCGATCAGCGGCATGATTGCCCAGCCAATCATCGACATTGTCGCAGCTGTGGATGACGACCAGCATCGTGAGCAGGCGATCGAAGAATCATCCACCCTGATCGAAGGCCTCTACTTTGGTCGCCGGCAGCCGCCGATGTGGGCAGCCGAAACGATCGTGCTGGAAAAGCCACGCGGCGGTGATCCCACCCACCGTGTTTTCCTGACCTACACGGGTAGCCCGTTCTTGCGCAGTGCATTGCTGATTCGTCAGCGCCTTGCCGATGACCGTGAACTGTCCCTGCGATTCGAAACCACGAAGGTCGACCGCTGGCGTCATGGCGAAGGCGATCCGAATCGCTACGCCGCTGACAAGTCGGTGTTCTTTGCACACGTCATTGAACAGGCCGAGTAGGACGCGGTTAATTTACGGGTTAGCCACGCAAGAACACGGGCTTCGATTCAGTTGATGAGGCTTCGTCGTAGCGGTATCCGTCGCCGTCGAATTGCTGAAGTTTTTTCATTGTCTTGGCCTTTTTGCGGATCACCCATGCGGCCATCGTCCCGCGAGCCTTTTTCGCATAGACCGTCACGATCTTGTACTCGCCTTTGGTCTTGTCCTTGAACACCGGCGAGACGACGTCTGCGGCGAGCGTCTTCTTGTCGACAGCTTTGAAGTACTCGTTGGATGCGCAGTTCAGCACGAACTTGGATCCGGTTACTCCGAGTTGCTCGTTGATCAGTTCGGCCAAGCGTGTTCCCCAGAACTGATAAAGGTCTTTGCCGCGTTTGTTCTTTAGCTTTGTGCCCATTTCCAATCGGTACGGCAAGATGCCATCAAGCGGTCGCAGGATGCCGTAAAGCCCCGAGAGGATTCGCAGGTGGTCCTGGGCATATTCAAGCTGCTTGGCGGTTAGCGTTTCGGCTTCTAGTCCAAAATAAACGTCGCCTTTAAAAGCCAACGCCGCTTGCCGCGTGTCGACGTCAGGCATCGGCGATTTCCAGTCCTGGAAGCGCTCCCGGTTCAGTGCGGCTAGTTCATCGCTAATTCCCATCAGTGAGCGGATGTCTTTGGCGGACAGCTTCTTGAGTTCGATGGCCAATTCCGCACTCGCATCGATCAGTTCGGGTGTGGTTTTGATTTTTGATTTGATCGGGGAGTCGTAGTCCAATCGCTTGGACGGGGAGAGCAGGATCAGCATGGGAAATTCAATAGCCGGTGGTGGACGCGAGATTGTCGAGCGGTTAAAAGCCTGTCATGGAAGTACTCAACGAATCGATCTACGATCACCCTAAGTATTACGATTTGGTCTTTGGCGCCGACTGTGCTGCGGAGACAAAATTCATCCTCGGTTGCGCACAGCTGTACCTGAGCAAACCTGCCAAGCGGTTCTTCGAACCCGCCTGCGGGACGGGGCGTTTGATTTACCACCTTGCACGCAAAGGTTATGACGTCGATGGCTTGGATCTGAACCCCAAGGCGATCGAATTTTGCAATGAGCGTTTCGAAAAGCACGGTTATGACTTCCGTGCCTTCGTTGCTGACATGTCAGACTTCAAGGTCAAACGCAAATTCGACGTTGCGTTCAACACCATCAACAGCTTTCGACACCTTCCTACGGAAGCCGCCGCACGCGGACACATGGATTCGATGGCGGGGGCTGTTCGTGTCGGCGGGCTGTACCTGTTGGGCGTGCATTTGACGCCGACCAAAGCCGAGCCGAGTGATGGCGAATCATGGTCCGCCCGTCGCGGTTACCTAACGGTCAACACGCACATGTGGACCAACGACCGCAACCCCAAGAAGCGTGTCGAACGCTATGGAATCCGGTTTGATATCCACAAGCCGTCGGGCAGCTTCCGGATCAACGATGAGTTAGTTTTGCGGAGCTACACCCGGAAGCAGATGGACCAACTGATCAGCCAAAACGGCAAGTGGGAAACCGTCGCTACTTATGACTTCGGCTACGATCTTGCTGACCCGATCGAAGTCGACGATGCCACCGAAGACGTTGTTTACGTGCTCAAACGCAAACGCTGAAACGGGCGTCCGCTCGCGACGCCCTAAAGACTTCATCCGCCGACGTCTCAATCGAAATCGCGGGTGCTGACTTTGTCCTGCCCCGGAAAGTCTTCGGGAACCTCGGTAAGTGTCACTTCGCCTGTCGCTGCCCACTCACAGCCACGCACGAACGTGGTGATAAAGCCAACGCAGCTGACTGCGCCTTCGTCGTGCCCCATCGTGGTGTGGAAGATACGCCCCTTGCCAAAATCGATCGTCATCAGTTTCGGCTCATGGCGGTCTGTCCCGGCGTACTTCGGGTCGGCATAGGCCGTCGCCAAGATGGTCATGTTGAGCGCTGGGCCGCGCAGCTTTTGATACAGCTCGTCTTTGCTGTGCAGCCACGCCCGCGGTAAGCCTTTGACGATCGGGTGTTCGGGCTGGCGAATGACGATTTGGTAGGCGTGCGCGGGGCCATGGTTACCACCTGGGCCCTTCGTCATGTCACGCTGCAACTCACCTTCTTTGTCGTAGTAAACGTAGGGTCCTGATCCCTCGTTGCGGCCACCCCAACCGCCCAGTCCGATCATCTCGTTGTATTCCGTCCAGGATCCGAATGAGTTATCGGCAGCATGAACGACAACGAAACCGCCACCTTCGGAGACAAATTTTGTGAGCGCCTTCTGAGTTTCCTCGGGCCAAGGTGCTGCTCCCCAGCCAAAGTTGCTGATTACGAGGTCGTACTTGGCGAATTCCGGTTTGAAGTTGGGGTCAGGCTTTACTTGCGGCAAGTCCTCGTACTCCTTGCCATCCTCCAAGGGGTATTGCTCAAGTAGCTTGCCACCGTTCCATGTAAACGCGGAACGCTCAACATCCACTTCGAATCGACCTGTGTCTTCCAGGTACGACTTCATCATCATGGTGGTCTTTGGCCAGGCGGGGTGATTGTTCTGACCGTCGACGATCAACGCTTGCAGCTTTGCCGGCGCGTTTGGCTCTTCCGCAAAAGCAGGAATCACTGAGCCGGACACCATCACCAGGGCGGCAATTCGGACCATCAGGCGACGCGTGACGCGGAGTTTGCAAGTGGTTGAACCCTGTGATCCGTTTTTCAGAATGAGCATGTTGTTGCGATCGGTTCGTTTGGAAGCGGAGTTGCCGGCGAGTCATCGTTGACTGGCGGAGTTGAGCGAAGCGGTAAGTATAGGTCACGAGCAAGGCTTTGCGTCGATTCCCGATATCGGTGAGGGCTCGGAAGTGCGTCCTGGTGACCGTTTGCCTCCAGATCGGATTTGATTGCAACGAACATTCTTGACGCCGAAAGGCTCAGAAGTCGTGCAGGCGTGCTTGCAAGTTGCCCGCTCCCTGTGCGGCTCGCAGCCAGTTCTGCACTAATCGCTTCTTGTGCGGCAATACTGCGCATTGGGGAATGCCGTCATTCGCGGGGATCATTCCCCATCTGCATGTTTCTTGTGCATTGCTCTGCGCGCATCTTAGGCAACTCGCGTCGGTCAACCGCCGCCAACCGTCAAAGGTTGATCAACGGCAAATTTATTCTTTTTTTTTAAAGCGTTCATCTCACTGAACTTACGTCCGCGTGTTTGGCGACCGGCGGACATTTGGCTCGCGGTGTGCGAAGACGCTCTCCCGATCGAGCGGACGATCGCATTCCACAAGTTTCTCTCATCAATGAACCGATGGATGGCCCGGGCAGGAGAGGTGACGAGCGGAGTCGTGCTGTTTGCTTGGATGTTGTTGCGGCGAGGCCGGATGGAGATACGCCGATCGACATCACCATGAACTCGACGGTTTCGAGGGCTTGGTAGTCGTGCCGACTGACAGTCGGCTCAACATATTTCCGTTTTCACCAGAAGAGAATGTAAGAATGACTCACCTCGGAAAGTGGCTGTTGCCACTTGCGCTGCTGATTGCAGCCTTCACGGTCATCGGGATGGACAGTCCCGGTGCTTTCGCACAAGACGCTGCGGAGGCAGCAACCGAAGTCGTCGAAGCGGCACCTGCGGAAGAAGCTCCTGCAGGATTCGACGCACAGGATTACAACTACACGATCAACACGTTGATCATGTTCATCTGTGCCGTTCTCGTTATTTTTATGCAAGCCGGTTTCGCGATGGTCGAAGTCGGTTTGAACTCGGCCAAGAACACCGTCAACATCCTCGCGAAGAACGTGATGGATATCTCGGTCGGTGTGATCTTGTTCTTGTTCCTCGGCTACGCACTGATGTACCCAGGCCTTCCTGAAGACGGAGTTTATCCGGATTCGTGGATCGCAGCCGGTTACTTGGGTGCACCTGGCGCATTTGTTGCAGCCGACGATCCGACCAGTGGCGACTTCAGCAACTCGGCTGACTTCTTGTTCCAAGTCGCGTTCGCAGCAACCGCCGCAACGATCGTTTCGGGTGCTGTTGCTGGCCGTATGAAATTCGGTGCGTACCTGATTTACAGTGCAATCTTGACCGGCCTGATCTACCCAATCAGCGGATCGTGGAAATGGGGCGGCGGATTCTTGGCCGAAATGGGCTTCCAAGACTTTGCCGGTAGCGTCGTCGTCCACGCGGTCGGTGGCTTCGCCGGTTTGGCTGGTGCGATCGCCCTTGGGCCTAGGATCGGGCGTTACACGGCCGATGGGAAAAGCGTTCCATTGCCAGGTCACAACATCGCTTTCGCCGCTCTTGGCGTGTTCATCCTCTGGGTGGGGTGGTACGGATTCAACCCCGGTAGCCAACTGACCTACGCCGGTGGTGCAGACGCTGCAAAAACAACTTACATCGCCTTGACCACCACGATCGCGGCCGCTGCTGGTGCAATCGTCGCTCTGCTGGTCGGCTGGGCTCTGTTCAGCAAGCCTGACTTGACCATGGCACTCAACGGTGTCCTCGGTGGCCTGGTTGCCATCACCGCTAACTGCGATCGGGTTTCGCAAGTTGAATCGCTGATCATCGGCGGAATCGGTGGAGCCCTGGTCGTCCTCGGCATCGTGTTGCTGGACAAAATCAAAATCGACGATCCGGTCGGTGCGTGGCCTGTCCACGGGCTGTGTGGTGTCTGGGGCGGTATCGCCACCGGCATCTTCGGTGACCTTCCAGATGGCATCGACAGCGTCGGAGCTTTCATCACCGTTCAGCTGATCGCGACCGTCGTTATCTGTGCTTGGGCTTTCATCACCATGGGTGTCCTGTTCTTCGCCTTGAAGGCAATCGGAATGCTGCGTGTCAGCCCCGAAGAAGAGCAAGCTGGCTTGGACGTGTCGGAACACGGCATGCAAGCTTACCCATCGGACGCGATGGCTGGCCAAGCGGTCTCTTGATCTACCTACCGCCACCCCGTTCCCAGTGAAGCTTGCTTTGCTGGGAGCGGGGTGACCGAACACGTGAGAACTTCTCGGCTCTTGCCTGGGCCAGAAGCGGCCCTGCTCGGGCGAGTGTCCGCCTCGCTCGTCCGAGTTTGGGCTTTCTCGCGAGCCTAAACACTACGCGACGCGAAGCCGGTCACCACTTCCACGGTGGTACCGGCTTTGTTTCGTTGTACATTGTCGGTTATGCTCGCCGGTCTCCTATGGCTCCAATTTGACCGCGGAATTTGCTCGACCAGATCAGTTAGGGAACCCTCTCCGTGAAGCTCATCATCGCTATCATCCAGCCCTCAAAGCTTGACGCCGTCAAAGAAGCCCTGACCGAAGTCGATGTGCACCGATTGACGGTGCTAGATTGCCAAGGCTTCGGCCGCCAAAAGGGGCAGACGGGCAACTACCGGGGCACCGAGTTCAGTGTGAACCTGCTTCGGAAAGTCCAACTCCAAATCGCTGTCAATGAAGAGTTCGTTCGCCCCACAATCGAGGCGATCCTCGAAGGTGGTCGCAGTGGCGATGCCGGCGAAATCGGCGATGGGAAAATCTTCGTGCTGCCGATGGATGACTGCATCCGCATTCGCACCGGCGAACGCGGTAGCGAAGCGATCTAGTGCCGCAGATTCTAATTCCTATGCCACTAGCGCGAGGATCTGCTGAGTCTTGGTGGATTGTGTTTTTCACGCCAAGTTCGTGGGCGTTTGAGCCTCTCGGATTTTTTCCCTGTGCCGTCATAAGTCCACTCCACAGGCTTGGCGTAGGTGCGGTTGTAGTACTCGATAAAGCTCCGCAGTTTGTCCGCCAAGTCCTTCCGGCTCGTGAAGCTCCCGTGCCGCATCACACGCTTCGCAATCACGCCGAAGATGATTTCGATCTGATTTAGCCAAGAGCTGTGCTTGGGCATGTACACGAATCGGATTCGGTGGTCGGGATCGCTTAAAAACTGACG
>PPHI01000064.1 GCA_002901265.1 Rhodopirellula baltica
GGGGCGGAGTTATCACCTGCGACCGTTGGCGGGTGAATTGTCACCGCCGAATCCGTTGCAAAACCAAGACAAGCTGTTGATCGTGCTGCCACTGGAGGTCGACGACCGTTACGGGCAGGGTTTTGCGGCTTGGCAGGGTTTTGCGGCTTGGCAGGGTTTTGCGGCTTGGCAGGGGCTGGTGGCTTAGCAGACGTGGAGGCGCGGGCTGCCTCATTCGCCCCGGCACGATGGGGTGCCGCGGCAGGCTGAGTCGCTGGCACCACACAGATGTTTTTGCACTTGGGGCAACGAACGCTTTTTCCAGCCGCGGAGGCGTCGACAGCCAATGTTTGTGGACAGGAATTGCACTGAAAACGAACTTTTGTTGACATCGCAGATCCATCGAAAGACAAGGGGGTAGCGATTCTACCCACAACGACCTGCTCAGACGATCACTTTTCTTCGCAATTGACAACATCGGTGCCGATCGAACGACACTGAGGTTCGATCGGCCAGTGTTCTTGCTTACTCGTCACCAACGGGAGCTGCGTCCCCTGCTTTCCAGCGGAGGAACGAGTCGAGGAAGCCTTGCAATTCGCTGCCGTCGAGAACGCTATTGAAGTTCCCAACGTAGTGGCCAGTCCGAGCGTCTTTGACGCGTTGGTCGGGGTGCAAGAAGTAGTTGCGGATCTGGCTACCAAAGCCGGTTTTGGCTTGGGTGTTGTACCTTTTGGCGTCTTCTGCCTCGCGTCGCTCCTCTTCCAAGCGGGCCAGTTTTGCTCGCAACATTTTCCATGCGGTCGCCCGGTTTTGGTGCTGACTGCGTTCGTTTTGGCACTGAACAACCACGCCACTTGGTGCGTGAGTCAATCGAATCGCGCTGTCGGTCTTGTTGACGTGCTGTCCACCGGCACCGCCGGCGCGGAAACGGTCTTCGCGGACGTCTTTTTCGTGGATTTCGATTTCGACGGAGTCATCGATTTCGGGGGCGACGCTAACGGCGGCGAAGCTGGTTTGGCGTTTTCCTTCGCTATTGAACGGGCTGATCCGGACCAATCGGTGGATACCTTCTTCGCCTTTGAGGTACCCGTATGCCATTGGGCCACGGATGGCGATCGAGGCATTGTTGATGCCGGCTTCTTCGTTGTCTTGGCGGTCGAGCAATTCCAGCTTGTATTCTTGGCCGACGGCCCAGGCGGAGTACATCCGCAGCATCATGTCGGCCCAGTCGTTGGCGTCGGTACCGCCATCGCGGGCGTTGATGGTCAGAATCGCGCCGGCGTTGTCGTTGGGACCACTGAGCAGTGCTTTGAGTTCGAGGTCATCGAGGATGCCTTCCAAACGCTCCAACTCGGTTTTGACTTCTTCGAGAAAGCCTTCGTCTTCGTCAGCCATCTCCATCAGTGCGTCTAAATCGCCGACGGCGGTGGACAATTCCTTCATAGGACCGACAATACTTTTCAGTCCTTTCAATTGGCCGACGGTCTTTTGTGCCGACTCGTTGTCGTCCCAAAAGGTGGGCTCGGCCATCTTGGCTTCGATCTTTTTGACCTGCTCGGATTTGGAAGCAAAGTCCAGCGATTCGGAAATCTGAGCCAATCGTTTTTTGATTTTGGCACCGCGTCCAACTAGTTCGGCGTCCATGAATTATCCGTAGTTCCCGATCGCGATGTCGATCTTGGACAGCGCGACGCTGATTCGTGTGGTCGATAAAGCAAACATGCGACCGGTCTGATCGCACGGCGATTTCATCCGTTAAAAGGTAAAGAACTATACATGGCACGCGTTGTTCTGGCGATGAGTGGGGGAGTCGATTCGAGTGTCGCGGCACACCTTTTAAAGGAAGCTGGGCACGAAGTTATCGGCATTTTCATGCGTCACGGAGAAGAATCCAGCGAAGTTTGTAAAGTCGACGCCGGCTCCGGAACCGCCCTGCCGGTTTTGGGGGGACTTGCGACAGGCCGTGCCGACCACAAACAGGGTTGCTGCACCGCCAGTGACGCGGCCGATGCCCGCCGTGTGGCGGCTTCGATGGGGATCCCGTTTTACGCTCTGGACCTTCAGGCCGACTTCCGCCGAATCGTCGATTACTTCGTCGATGACTACCTGGTCGGGCGGACCCCCAACCCCTGTATCAAGTGCAACCACTGGATCAAATTCGGACGTCTGTTCGATTACGCCGACGGCGTGGACGCGGACTATGTGGCAACGGGCCACTACGCCCGAATGATCGACGGTCAACTCCACCGCGGCTTGGACGGACACAAAGACCAATCGTATGCGCTCTTTGGGATCCGGCCTGACCGACTGGACCGGATGATGTTGCCGGTGGGCGATTTCGAAAAGCCAGAGATCCGCCGAATCGCCGAGGGCCTGGATCTGGGTGTGGCGACGAAGAAAGACAGCCAGGAAATCTGCTTTGTCACCCAAGGTCACCACAGTGATTTTGTCAAAGCCCGTCGCCCCGAGATGGTCGGCAGTACCGCCGGTGAGATGGTCACCGTGGACGGAACCGTCGTCGGCAAACACCAAGGCTACGAAGCGTTTACGATCGGGCAACGCAAAAAGCTAGGCGTCGCGCTGGGCATCCCGCACTTCGTTGTCCGGATCGAACCGGAAACATGCCGAGTGGTGTTGGGCACGAAAGAACACTTAGCGAGCGTCGGCTTGTCGGCCAACGAAGCCAACTGGTTGACCGACGATTTGTCAGGCGAGCTTTCGGTGCAGATTCGTTACAACGGTTCACCACACGTCGCCGAAGTCGAAATCGACGCGACAGACCGCAGTCGATTCACCGTGAAGTTTGACCAGCCGGTCGACGCGGTCGCACCTGGCCAAGCCGCCGTGGTTTACCGTGACACGCAAGTCATCGGTGGCGGCTGGATCGAACAATCGCGATCGGTCTAGATCACCAATCGGCCGTTGCTGTCACCGATCGCTTCGGCTGGCGTTCCCATCATGTCCAGCATCGTCAGGAACAAGTTGGCCATCGGGCATTCTTCGCCGGCGTCGATGTAACGGCCGGTTTCGATTTGTCCCGAAGCCCCACCGGCCATCACGATCGGCAAGTCTTCGTGACGGTGGCGGTTCCCGTCGCTGATCCCGCTGCCATAAAGCACCATCGATTGGTCCAACAAGCTGCCGCCGGCGTCGCTTGTCGCGTCTAGCTTTTCCACGAAGTAAGCGAATTGCTCGACCAAGTATCGATCGATCTTGGAAAGCTTTTCGATCAAGTCTTCTTTGTTTCGGTGGTGGCTCATCCCGTGGTGACTGTCGCTGATACCGATTTCGGTGTAGCGACGGTTCCCGCCCGCGTTGTCCAACATCATCGTTGCGACGCGAGTCGAATCGGTTTGAAACGCCAAGACCATCAGGTCGAACATCAAACGAGCGTGTTCACGGAACTGCTCGACGCGTCCGAAGGGAACCTCGATGTCTGGCAGCGCGGCCAAGTCATCACGCTCGCTTTGTTCGATCCGTTGTTCGATTTCGCGGACGCCCGAGAAGTACTCGTCCATCTTGCGGCTGTCGGTTTTGCCGAGACCCTTCATCAGGTTCTTGGCGTCGCCGCGGACGACGTCCAAGATGCTGCGACGGACGCGGTTCTTTTCACGACGCTCCGACGCATCACCGCTGCCGAACAAACGCTCGAAGGCCAAGCGAGGAATGGTTTCCTTGGGCATCGGTTGGGTTTCGTTGCGCCACGAGATGTTGCTGCTGTAAGCACAGCTGTAACCCGAATCGCAGCTTCCGGCATTGCGGCTTCCTTCGAGACCGAGTTCGATCGAAGGCAGGCGGGTCTTGCCGGTCAATTGTGATGCGGCCAGTTGGTCAACCGACACGCCCAAGCGGATGTTGCCGCTGGTTTTCAGTGGCCGTGCGGCGGTCAAAAAGCTGCCGCTGCAACGGGCGTGGTCACCGGCACCGTCTTTGTACCCGCGGCCGTTATCGTGTGTCAGGTTTCTGAACACGTTGATTTTGTCCTTCATTGGCGCGAGCGGTTCCAATGTCTTGGAGCACTGCCAATCACGCGGGTCGTCGCTGTCGCCTTTGATGGGCGTCCAATCAGGAACGATCACACCGTTTGGAAAGAACACGCATGCCATACGCACGGGACGTTCGATCGAGTCGGCCGACGCGTACGCGCTGCGTGCCATCGGCGTCATCGCTTCGAGCAAAGGCAACCCCAGCACGGCGCTGGTACCGCGAAGGAGGGTCCGTCGATCGAGACGCTTCGGTTGAGTCGGATTCTGCAAAAAGCTCATCGCGTTTTCGTTTGGGGTAGGACGGTGTAGGCGGGAACGGCCTGCGGAGATGCAGGACAAACGGAGGGAGGCGGGGTTATCGGGTGGGTGATTGGTAGCGGAATTGTCGACTATCAATGATCGCCGAAACAAGGTCAGCTAGTCGAAAGCCGTTGGGGCGGGTGGTTTCGATGACTTCATCAATTGTACAACGATCGTCGGGCGTCAACTCGCGGCCAATCGCAAACGTCAATAAACGCTCGGTCATTGTGCGTGCCAAGGCTTCGATTTCGGTGTCACCGAGCATTTTGCTGAGCTCGGCACCACCGTTAAAGGAACGCCCGTCCGGCATCGCACCGCTGGCGTCGATCGGGTGACCGCCGTCTTCGGTACGGTATCGGCCGATCGCGTCAAAGTCGTCCAAACCAAATCCCAGTTGATCCATCACGCGGTGGCATGACGCACAACTGGCGCTTTGGCGGTGCAATTCCAACTGCTCTCGCAGCGACGCGTTGGCTGCCGCGTCGCCGGATTCCTCTAATTCTGGAACCCCGGCTGGCGGATCGGGAGCCTTGATTCCCAGGATGTTTTCCAAAATCCATTTCCCACGCAGCACCGGGCTGGTCCGTGTCGGCATACTCGTCAACGTCAACACGCTGGCGTGTGAAAGCAGTCCACGGCGCGGGGTGTCCGCAAGCGAGACCTTCGCAAACTCGATGTGATCCGAAGAGTCAGCCGGCAACTCCAAGCCGTACAGTTTGGCCAGTGGCGAATTGACGAAGGAATAATCGGCCGTCAAGAATTCGCTGACCGGCAGATTTTCGCGGATGACGTGCATGAACAACATCTCCGTCTCGCGGCTCATCGACCGCTTCAGTTCGTCATCGAACATCGGGAAGCGTTGTTCGTCGGCTTCGTGACCGTTCAGGTTTCGCAGCCCCAGCCATTGTGCGGCAAAGTTCTTGGCGAGCGCACCGCCGCGTTCGTCGGCTAGCAACCGGGCGACTTGCGTGTACACTTCGTCGCCTTCTAACTTGCCTGCGTTGGCCAAGTCCAACAGCGTTTGATCCGGCGTGCTGCTCCACAAGAAATACGACAAACGTGTTGCCAGTTGAATCTGTGACAGCTGGTAGTCGCCGAATTCGTTCGGTTGTGCGTCTTCATCGGGCAGCTCTGCACGGAACAGGAACCGTGGGCTGACCAACATCGCGGTCAATGCGCGACGCATGCCGACGTAAAAGGATTCGCGTTCGCGGGTGGCTTGTTCGACAAGTTCTGCGTACGGCTTGATCTCTTCGTCAGTGACAGGGCCACGAAAGACCTGCGGCATGAACTCGCGCAAATTCTTTTCGGCCGTTTCACGCACCTCGCGATAGCGTCCACGGTCACGCGGCGGCAGGTGCCGAACGAGTTCGAAGTGCTTGGGCGGAAACGCTTTTTTGGGATGTCGGTCGGGACCGTTGACGCGGAACGAACGGTACATAAACGGATGGTCGCCAAAATCGATGCGTCGATCCGGAGCGACGGGTGTCGCCAAGTCTTCGACGACCTTTTTGGCAACCGCTTCTTCCATCGCGGGAACTTGATCGAAGCGTGTTTTGCCGATCTTTAGCTCGCGATCGTCATAGATCGGCATGAACGCGATCCGCTGTGCGCCTTGATGAAGCTTGACCGTTTGACGCATCGAGTCGGATTCGCCGCCACCGCCAAAGTACTTCAGTTCATCGACGGCGAGCAGCAACCCATCGCCATCAACAATTGCAACTTTGATCGGGTCGGCTTTGTCACTCGACACGCCCCCGCGGACTTCGACGCGGTAGTCGCCGTCAAAGGGAACGTTGAGATCGATCCAAGCAAAGCTTTCGCGATCGACAAAACGCCCGTTGAAGCTGCCGACTTGAAACTGGCCGTAAACAGGAATCTGGTCGGGGGCCCAATCACGTCCGATCGATGGCAAATCGTCGGGGTCACCGATCACTTTCGAAGCGACGTCTTCGGCCGCCTGGAAATACTTTTCGATCAACATCGGACTGAGCGACAGGACGTCCGCGTTGTTGTCAAAGCCCGCGCCGACTTCGTCCGACGGAAACTTGTTGGCCGGTTGCAAATCCAAACCGAACAGGTCGCGAATCGAGTTGTTGTACTCGCTGCGGTTCAATCGGCGGACGGTGACCTTGCCAGCTCGGGGACGCAGGTCACAAGTAGACGAGAACGCGGCGTCTTCGAGTGCACGGACGAGCTGTTTGCGTTCTTCGATCTCGGGAGTGTCGTAATCTTCGGGTGGCATCGCACCGAAGCGAACCATTTCCAACACCCGTTGGACTTCTGCCGGGCTGAGGTTGTCGAGTGTTTCGAACGGAGTCAGGTCCAGCCCGGCTTCCTTGTAGTCTGCGTTGTGGCAATCGACGCAGTACGTTTGCATCAGCGGCAAGCCGTTCTGTTTCCAAGCGGCAAGCTGGTCCGATTCGGCCGGATGGTCGCTCGCCGGCTCAGATTCTGTTGCGTCGCTCGGTGGTTCTGCAAACGCGGCCTGACCACCCAACAATGCTGCAAGCACAGCAGAAGCGGCGGTCCAAGCAATCGTCTTGGTGATGGCAGTTGGCTCAGCAATCAGCTGACGAACCTGCGTTCGCTGCAGGCAAGACGCGAGCCATTCGATCTTTGGATCGGGCACAAACGCTCAGGGGTAGTGGTGGAGGCGGGACCGGATATCGATCAAAATCGACCGTTCCGGCGTGTGGTGGGGAGAGCTGTATTGTAGAAATCTGGCGATCTATTTCCACCCAAATCGGCTGACAAGGCGGTTGAAGGCAGGCTGAGACGGCAATTTATTGCAGGGATGGCGTATTCACGCCAGTCAAGGCAAGGGCGATTCCCCCCTAAAGGTTGCCCAGAAAGTAACGTCCCCCGTTGGAGTCTAACCTTTAGGCGATTTTCGGTTCCCTGCTTGCGGCGATGATGCCGGCGAAAAAACAAAGCCACTCAACCGCTGGCTATCGCCAAGGCGGCTCATGGACGCAGCCAAGCATTGCGAAGCTCGAAGCGGGGACTCATCGCTTCGTCCACTACGCTGGAGTCTAGCCTTTAGGCGATTTCGTTCGATCTGCTTGCGGCGTGATGCGGCGAAGACAAAAGAACCACTCAACCGCTGGCTATCGCCAAGGCGGCATCATGGGTGCAGCCAAGCATTGTGATGCCCGAAGCAGGGACT
>PPHI01000081.1 GCA_002901265.1 Rhodopirellula baltica
ATTTCAGCGTTTCCGCCATCAGCCATCTCGACCACGCGAAAGAGCGGAACGATTCGCCGGCCGACACTTCCGGCTTGCAAACCGTTGATCGCCAGAATGCGATCGCCTGCTTCCAGCCCCGCATGGGGCTCTCGAAACCGACGTTCACAAAGAAACAACTTGGATAGGAGCAGGTCGCGCCCAGTCCAATCCGATAGTCAGCAGGCGTAACCTCAGCGAAGGTTTCTTAGAACGTCGAAGTTTGCGTTGCTTGACACATTGCGAAACCCTGCCGTTCGATTTGCGAGTGATTCATCCAAAACGCTACCGGCTCCATTCTTCGAGAAGCTCCGTCAACAACTCGCGACTTTCCTGATTGCCGTTTGACTGCAGTGCCTTTCGGATCCATTCGATGTTTGTCTTGGACTTGAAGTGCCTCAGCGCCCGAGTTCCACATTCGACCGGAAGTTCCGTTTCACCGGCGATGACTCGCTTGGCCCAGGTTTCCAGTGGCTTGTCAATCGGGACGAATACGACAGGCAATCCATCTTGAATCACAAGATTCGCTTGCTTGACAAAGTCGGCTTCGGTTGGCAACTGAAAGGTTCGCATCTGCACCACGCCCGGCAATCTCTGCGCTGCACGACGCAGAACCGCGAGAATCTCCGGTTCAGACGTCACTTGTGCGAGCACACCTTCTTCGCCAAGCGACAGTCGCATCAGTTCAGGGTGGTTAAAGTCGATCGTAACCAAAGCGTTTTCCGAGCCCGTTTGCCTGTCAAAAGGAGACTTAAGAACCAACAACGCCTGCGTCTCAATCCAGGTCTCGATCTGCTTGCGTTTTGCGAACAAATAGAAAGACTCGTGGACGTTGTCGCCAGACTTGATGACCTCTTTGACATCGAATCGAATCTTGAACGTCGATTGACCTAGCTGCTCACGTTCACCATCGATCGCGAGGATTCGTCCGAGGAGAACAACTTCGGCGTTGTGTACGGTGTCTTCCAAGGAGCGATAACTGGCCGGACCAAGCTGGGCGTTCGCGTTTGCATTCAGGATCCCAAGAATCAGGCAGACGGCATAAAGGTGTGATTTCATGTAACGCATTGCCTTGCCTTGCCTCGGAAGAATGACCGAGTGCTGTCGTTTGTTCCGCACAAATACGCTTTCAACAGCGTCCTTCGAACCAAAAGGTCAGTTTACCGATCGCCGAAGTTGACTTCCACCATTGATTCTTAGTCCAAGGCCTGCGCATTTGGAGCGTCACAGGGCTCACAACGTTGCGTCGTATCAAGTCGGTCATCATCGGGAACCGCAAAAAATCCCCAGCAGACCGCGGGGACAAACTTGCCAAAAATTCGTCCGTGCAAAAATTCCAGTGCGAATACAGCGATGAACGATGGCAAGATCCAGTCGTCGAGATCCAGATTCCAGAAGACATCCGCCACGAGATTGGCGAGAATAATGATGACGACCGTAAAAGACCACAGCTTTGAGTTTCAATTCCAATTTCGGACCGCCAAGTAGTTTCCACATCCGGGGCAAAACCCGAACGGAAAGACATATCGGGCGAACTCAACACGTTGTGCACAGACAGGGCAAAGCGAGCGATCGTCTGCTCCCGTAGAGTCAGAGTCCGTCGGCGCGTAGGGATTGATTTCTGGAAGCGGCATGCGTTGAATGATAACAGCGAAGCTCGTCCAGAGAAGCGAGAGCAAACCGCTGTGCATTTCAATCAATGGATCTCAATTGCCAACTCACACGCGGTAGGTCTCGCGATTGCTGGCACAGAACCCGCCACTTTCAAACGCACGAACTGCCACAAGCCATAGGCTGTTAAAGTCACAACCACTGCTGTCACGGGCGGCTCATCGCATCAAGCTATTCTTCGGTCCCGACCTTGAAAACAATGCGGAGTAAGGGTGTACGTGCAACGGCATTCCAGGTCGCACCGCACGTTTCTTCTTTCGCTTCCGCTTGAGTTCAGAAGGCTTCTCATAGTAGCCGTATCGGCGTTTATGGGAAGGGCGGCCATTCTGTCTCTGCACGATCCGTTGCAGCCGGCCAAAAGCCTCTGCAGCAGTCTCGCCATCCCGTACGATCACTTTCACTACACGCGTCTTAGCGGCTGACGCATCGCCGTTATTCTCTCAGTCTGTCTATTAAAAACCATACGTTGACCACGCTGCACGCCTGTCGGTACTTGTCATGGTCAGAAACGCAATTCGACGTTTTCGACTTTACAGTGCGTCCCTTTGACACATCATTCTCTCAAAGCATGAATAGAAATGACGTGCACTGTTGGATATCATATACACCGGACCGGTGACGCGGTGTTGTCGGGATTGCGCGAGAGAATCAAGCGTTCATGCAGTACACGAAATCCGTTGGTCAGCCCTCGCCGAATTCGTCCGGTCGTGAAGACGATCAGATTTGGCTTGGAAGATTATTGCTGACCTTACGTCAATCTGCCGCAAGGGAATTGTCACGGTATCTTGGCCAACTCACTTGGCAGCCGACGGCGATCGTCAACGAAGCGGTCGTCAAGGTCTGGAATTCGAAACTGATTCAATCGGGCGCGACTCGCCGACAAGTTATGGTTGCTTTATCGCAAGCAATTCATGACGTTGCAGTTGACGAGCATCGTCGGCGCATGACGTCGAAACGTGGCAATGGAGTGCGACCACTCGTGCTCCCCGACGATTATCCAGGAAATCTCGGAAAGTCGACGAATTCCTCGGACCCAATTGATGTGAAGTGGGCGATGGAACGCCTGGAAAGGGCGAGACCCCGCCAAGCTGAAGTGATTCGTCTTCGATTTTTTGGAGGATTTACTTGTCCCGAAATTGCCGAAGCGCTCGACGTTAGCCTCTCGACGATTGAAAGCGAATTGCGCGAAGGCAGGGGACGTCTTTATGCGTTCTTGCAAGCTGGACATGCCCCGCGAGAACGCTCTCCGTCAACGGTGCGGATGGCGGAACCCGCAGCGATGGTCCGTTGTGAACGTGCGTGTGTCAAAACGTCATGACCTGAACCAATGTCGCCGAGTAATCGATTGCCCGACGAGACGCCGCATGATGGAGGCGACCATGACGATCAATTTGCCGATTTGGATGCGACCGAGTTGGAGCACTGGATCAGCGAGGCTGATCGGGCGGGATTTCTAAACGACGACGACTCGCTCACTTCCCCGCAGCCCAACCTGATTTCGGCTGGCACCATCCTTGATCGATACGAAATTGTCTCGGTCATTGGTATCGGTGGCCGAGGCGTCGTGTATCGCGCTCAACAATTAAACGTTGCCAGCCGTCTTGTTGCACTCAAGGTCTACCACGCGAGTGATACTGAATCGGAGAACGGCCACAGCCCGGCGGAGATTTTAGCGTTGGCGTCGGTGAGTCATCCGCAACTAGCTCAAATCCTTGATGCTGGGAAGACTCCCGATGGTCGGACCTATGTGGTGATGTCACTGTTGTCCGGAGTCGCCATCGACGAATTCTGTCACAAGCGTGCGTTATCAGTCTCAAAAATTGCCACACTGATGTCAAAAGCCAGTGATGCAATCGACGAACTTCATCGTCATGGCTTTGTCCATTGCGATATCAAGCCATCCAATATCTTAGTCAATCAGGAAGGCGGCATTACAGTCACGGACTTTGACGCGGCGCGGCCAATCGGGATCGCCAATCCATCCCGCCGAGGAACCCCCGGGTACTCGGCTCCCGAATGGATTGCCCCATTCGACCTCGCAAAACCTCCCTCGCAAATTGATGACGTCCAAGGTGACATCTACTCGTTAGGGGCAACACTTTATCAGCTGTTAACAGGATCAGCGCCTTTTGTCGGTCACTCTACTTCCGGGAAAATCGTCTCCTCGCTGATAGATTCGCCAAAACCACCTCGTCAGTTACGACCTGACATCCCCGTTTGGCTTGATGAGATTTGCCTCCGGTGTTTGGATCGAAACCCTCGTCAACGCTATTCGTCTGCAAAGCAACTTGCCGCCGCATTGGTAGCAACTCACGGCGCAATCACTTCGAAAACGATTCCGTCCTGGACTCATTTCACATCCACTCGATTGATGTCCTTGAGTTTGATCTTGGGCCTGATTGCTTTATTCGTCCTGGCAGTACAAACCGCGTCCGAACGCTGGCGTAATCATGCGATGTCAGATGTTCAGGGCGAAAAATTCACGTTTGAATCACTCAACTTGGAGTCGTCTTTCGCGCTTGCGGTCTCCACATGCGGTGACGCCACACCATGTTTCCTGGAAACAGTAAACCCCAGGCCGGGATTCATGTACACGCGTCTCAGCCCCGACGGACACTCTCTCGCTGTCTTGGGTAACGACCATTGGATTCGCATTTATGAATACGATTCCGAGCGAGTCGGTTCAGAAATCGGTGACCTTGTCTCGATGTTGCCAATGGACCGGGTCACTGACTCTTTGGACCGATCAATCAGTTGGTCGCCTGATGGAACCCGATTGGTGTGCTGCGGGAATGATCATTGCGCAATGCTTTGGGACGTCCGGAAGGGCCAGCTGGTGTCGCGCCTCAAATTTGACGGAAAGTACAATTTTGTTCGTGACGTCCAATGGAGTCCCGATGGCTCGATGATCGCTAGTGGTAGTGACTCTGGGCTCGTGCTGCTATGGAACGATCGAGGCGCAATTGAGCGTCGATTCCATCGTCATGAATCTCCTGTGCTGAAGATCCAGTGGAGTCCGGACGGGAAGCAAATCGCCTCCGCTGATCAATCTGGCCAAGTGTTGGTTTGGAATGTTCAGACGCTGGAGCGATTGACGTTGTTTCGCGGACTTGAATCTCGGGTACCTGCAGCTGGACTGTCACGAGGTGATGCGGCCGTAAGGGGACTTTCTTGGCATCCCGCCGGTCGCCGTCTGGCGTTCAGCAACGAACAGGGAGAGGTTTTCAGCGGCGATTGCATGACGGGAAAATCGGACTTGATCATGCAGTCAGAACATCCCTCACGCGCACTCCTTTGGTCACGTGACGGACGATTTTTGGTGATCGCCGGAGTCGCCTTGTCAACGTATTCGGACGCATCGGGAGTATCGCAATTCGATGAGCCCGATGGGGCCGGAACACTCGGAAGCATTCAATGGGACCCTAACAGTGAAAAGCTGTTGGTTGCTGGTCGCCAACAAGAACTGCAAAGTTGGGATATTGCAGCTGGTCGGTCACGAGTGCTGGCGCAACCCAGTGTCAGCCGTGTACTCGATTTGGAGTGGACGACCGATGGGACATGGCTCGTGTCGGGCGGATCAGACGGCCACCTCCGCCTCTTCGATGCGACGGGGCAGTTCAAGGCCGCCGCACCATTGCCAGCGTCTGAAAATTCGGTACTTTCCATCGCTTGGCATCCGAAAGGGAAGCTGGTGGCATGTGCGTACGGATATCGACAAGGCGGGATTGCTATTTATGAAGTGGCCCAGCCAATCCTAACACCTAGGGATGCGACTGCCGTTACGGTGCGGCAAATCGAAGACTTGCGATTCAGATCATTCCCACAAGCTATCGCGTGGGATACGGATGGCAAATTCTTGGTTGCGGGAGATGATCGTGGGCGATTGACTGTCATTGCCGCGAACAACTGGGAGGAGGTCACCGAAATCAGTCCGTTCGATCATGCGGTGACGGATCTAGCTTTTGGCAAGACCGACCTAGTTGCCGCGGGCGACGCCAAGGGGCGTCTGAGAACCTGGAGATTTGACTCCCAAGGTGGATTGCATCTCGTTGGGCAGCGAGACTTCTACTCTGGGATCAACGCCCTGGCATTCAACTCCAGCGGCCAACAGCTTGCGGTCAGCGAGTTTCGGAAAAGTGTCTTTCTACTTGACGCAGTGAATTTGGCGGAGCGATGGCCGCGTCCGTCCGATGCCCCCGCACGCCCCGGCAAGTTGGACTGGAGTCCAGACGATCGAAGCATCGCTTGCGGGGTTTATGGGACACTGGATGCACGCGATGGCAGCTTGATCGATCCCGATGCATGCAACCGTGGAGGCTGCGTTGCCTGGCACCCAACCGGATTGATTGCAACCGGCAGTTGGGAAGGCGAGCTCGAATTTCGCCACCCGCCGGACTTTCTTCGGACAGGTCGGTTTCTTCAACTTTCTGGCGGTGCTTCGATCGCTTTGCCGCCCACTCGCCTATTCAAAGACCTTCGCGAGACTCAGCGGTCTGAGTTGGTCTGGATCGCGCGGCCAGGAGCAAATCGTTATCGATTGCTGCCGTGAACCGGGGATGCGCCCGACTGGCATTTCACAACGGCAAATCGTGTTTTTTTAAAAACTCTCGAAAATCAACCAAGGGCATGCGTCCTTTTTTCGGGAATTCACTCGGGGCATTTCAATTTGAACGCAGCCCGAGTTTTAAAAGCCACGATTTGCCGACGCACCGATGCCGCTACGATTTCCCACTGCAAGCCATAGTCGCCACTCGACTCGCCCCAATCGCCTGTCGCGCCTCGGATTCGAGTCACTCGAACGCAGGAATCTGTTGGCCGCCGCAATCTGGGATGGAGGCGGCGGCGATTCCAAATGGAGTACGCCCGCGAACTGGGTTGGCGACTTGGTTCCGGCGCAGAATGACGATGTGACGATCAACGATAGTCGCACCATCGAAGTCCTCTATGACTTGGATTCCCAGCTGACGCTTGCAAGCTTAGATACAAGTGAAAGCATCAAGTTGATCAGCGGCGGAGTCACCGTCACAGACACAACGTTGTTCGCCGCCAACACCCAGCTTACCGTGCAACAGGGAGCCGAATTCGAGGCGCTCGGTGCGACAACTGTTGACACGGTCAATCTGGTCGCCACATCTGGCGGAAAACTCTCGCTGCCAGGCGTGACTAGCTATACAAATAAAAACACCAACGACAACGATCGATATCTACGTGCCGATGGGGCAGGAAGCAAACTCTCCCTGCCCAACGTGACATCCATTGCAAGTTCAGTGGATCGAGCGGATGAACTCATCATCCAAGCTCGCTATGGCGGAACCGTGGAAATTGGGACTGACGTTAGCGAAACCGTCGTGCCAAGTGGCGCGGTGCAGTTTGATGCCGACGGAGGAACCGAGGCGTTGGCTAGTCTCATCGACCTACCAAACCTCACCAGCTTCACCGGATACATGAACGCTTCGACCGCCGGATTCTTTCC
>PPHI01000006.1 GCA_002901265.1 Rhodopirellula baltica
ACGGACCGGGCCGTTGGCCCTACTGTTTTTGGTTGGGTCATCTCCCAGGCCCTGCGGACCTGGCTAGGTAACCGGCCGGGGCTTCGCCCCTAAGACAAGCGCCGCTGGAGTCTAGCCTTTAGGCGATCTTCGGTTCTCTGGCCAAACCAAATCCACGCAACCGCTGGCTATCGCCAATGCGGCTGATGAAACCGCCACGATTGCGTACGGCGATGCGAATCAATCGATTTCAAACACGCGGTAACGGGCCGGGCCGTTGGCCCTACTGTTTTTGGTTGGGTCATTTTCCAGGCCCTGCGGACCTGGCTAGGTAACCGGCCGGGGCTTCGCCCCTAAGACAAGCGCCGCTGGAGTCTAGCCTTTAGGCGATTCTCGGGCCCGCCAGTCAAACCGAAACCACACAACCGCTGGCTATCGCCAATGCGGCTGATGTAGTCGCCGTCCGTTTTCCCATCAGCCGCGACCGCGATAGCGTGCGGTTACGTGATCCAGCCAAATCAAAACCGCCTAACCGCTGGCTATCGCCAATGCGGGTGATGAAACCGCCACGATTGCGTACGGCGATGCGAATCAATCGATTTCAAACACGCGGTAACGGACCGGGCCGTTGGCCCTACTGTTTTTTTGGTTGGGTCATCTTCCAGGCCCTGCGGACCTGGCTAGGTAACCGGCCAGGGCTTCGCCCCTGAGACAAACTCCCCAGGCCTGCCGCCGCTGGAGTCTAGCCTTTAGGCGATCTTCGGTTCTCTGGCCAAACCAAATCCACGCAACCGCTGGCTATCGCCAATGCGGCTCATTGAGCACGAAGCGGGGACTCCTCGCGTCGTCCACTACCTGTTGGAGTCTAGCCTTTAGGCGATTTTCGGTTTCCCGCCGGCGATGCTGGTGCGGCTGAGAAAGCAAATCACGCAACCGCTGGCGATGCCAATGCGGCTGATGAGAGCTTGTTTACTCGGGTTTCTTATTGGTGAAACCTTTGGCGTCACGTTTGCTGACGCCGGCACGCGACATCAACGAACTTTTCATCACTTCGTCCAAATACTCGTCATCCGCCGGTGGTGGTCCGTAGGCACCCAAAAGCTGTGGATCGTACTCGACAGTGTACACGTGACGTGCGATGGCGAGTTTGCATTTCGGATCGAGGCGTTTTCGGATGACAGGGCGGCCGTCAACTTTGATGCCATTTCGGCTGTTCATGTCCCGAATGAACCAATATCCCTGCTCCAAACTCATCCGTGCGTGTTGACCGGAGACGTTGTTGAACTTCAACTGGATATCGCACTCAGCGCGTCGACCGACGACCAGGCGATCTTTCATCAGTGGGATCGGATCGCCACCACCGATGGGGACCAATTGCCCATACTTTCCGGCGAAATCCTGGTCTTCATTGTCGTCAAAATAGTTCACCGCCACGCCTCGTGAATGGTGGGCTTGTCGTACGTATTAAACTGAGTCACAAAATCCTGCGCGTGAGCAGCAGGACGGTGGAACAACGAACTCCCTAATATCGACCGATCACCCCCGCTTGGCAACGGACTCCTTTGACAATTTCCGGTTCTAATGATCGTTTGGCCTGGCAACGCGAGGGTCTTTATTTTAACGCCTTTGGTGCTTTTTTAAGGCGCCAATTCGGCGGACGTATCCAGCGTGTCAGCCTGGACGCCGGGTTCACTTGCCCCAACGTCGATGGGGCCGTCGCACGCGGCGGTTGCAATTTTTGCGACAACCGTTCGTTCAGCCCCTCGCGACGCGTGCGGCTGAAACGTGTCAGCGAACAATTAGATTCTGGCATCATAACGGTCCGCCGGCGCTATAAAAATGTTTCCGGTTTTTTGGCCTATTTCCAACCGGCCACCAATACCTATGCCCCGGTCGACCAACTGGAAGAAGTCTTCCGTCTGGCGATCGGCCAACACCCCGATATCGTTGGCTTGGCAATTGGCACGCGTCCCGATTGTGTTCCCGAAAGTGTGCTGTCGCTGGTCGAAGGTCTGGCCCGTGAGCATTATGTTTCGCTGGAATACGGCATGCAGACGATGCACCAGCCGGGACTGGACTGGATGAATCGTGCTCACAACCACGAGCACATGATCAATGCGATCGACCGATCGCGAGGTCGCGGTTTCGAATGCTGCGTCCACATCATCCTGGGGATCCCGGGCGAAACGCACGAGATGATGATGCAGACGGCGGATGAGGTTTCGCGACTGGGATTTGATGCGATCAAACTGCACAACCTTTATGCGGTCCAAGGTACGAAGCTTGGCGACGAGGTGAGCAGCGGAAAAATCAAGATGATGGAACAGGACACTTATGTGAACACCGTCGTCGATTTTCTAGAACGTATCCCTCCGACGACAGTCGTCGAACGCATCAGTGGTGACGCCCCGCCCAAGTATTTGATCGCACCGCAATGGTGTTTGGACAAGTCGACGTTGAAGCTGCAAATCGAAGCTGAGTTCGACCGACGTGGCACCCGCCAAGGCTCGCACTACGTCGCCCCAGAAATCGATCCCGATCTGCGTCCTCGCCCCGCCGACAACACGCCTCAATCGATCCGTGACCAGATCGATGTGCGCGGTCGTCTGCCGGTACTAAAAATCGAATCGACGAACTGACATCCCGTCGATGACCGCTTCCATCAATCCGCCGCCGCACCCAGCTGACTTGCCGATGACGGCAACGTCTTCCCTGCGGTTTCGTTTTTTGGGCCCAATCCTGCTCGCGACTTCGGTTGTCGCCATCGCGATTTCGCTGGCGGCCTATCGATTCGGTTCGGAACAAGCCGCACAAGAATCCGAACAGCGTTTTGATGATCTAGAACGGACGATCGCACAAGCGAAGTACCCGTTCAACGAAAACGTGATGCGATTGCTTGCCAGCTTGACCGGAACAGAACTGATCACACTGGACGCCGATGACAATGTGATTCGCGGGACGATCAAAGGCCTCGACGAGCCGCCAGCCGACCACGCCTCGATCACGATCGATGGCGTCCCGTACCTAGTCCGCCGCATCAAAATCGAAAGCCCCCAGCGACGACAGGATGGTGTCAATCAAGTCGCCGTGTTGCTGGATCAAAGCGAACTTGCCAAGCGACGCGGACAATTCATCGCACTGCCAATCGCGACGGGCTTGTTGACGGTCGTCCCTCTGGGACTGATCAGCTACCTGCTCGCATCGCGGCTGATCAAACGGATCCGACGGCTGCAGCAAGAAGTCCACCGGATCGCCAGCGGCAATTTGAAACTGACGATCGAAGACAACGACAAAGACGAACTTTCGCGACTTGCCCATTCGATCAACCAGATGGCGTCCGAGCTCGAGACGCTGTGGAAACAAACCGAGCGGCGTCATGGTGAAAAGCTGATCGCCCAGGTCGCCGCAGGCATGGCCCACCAGCTTCGCAACAGCTTGACCGGTGCTCGGATGGCTGTCGAATTGCACGCCAACGAGTGCGACTCGGCCAATGACGAAGGCATCGGGGTGGCGCTCGACCAAATCGAAAAAGCAGAAGACTACGTTCGCCGAATCGTGATGCTGGCGTCTGGACGATTAGCCGACGCGGTGGAGATGCCGGTCAGCGAATGCCTGGATCAAATACGCGATGCGATCGGCCCGATCGCATCCCACCTTCGTCGTCCCCTCGCCTGGGAAATTGATGACTCCGTTGACCAATTCACTGTCGCGGAAGGTTCAACGTTTGTTGCGGGGGTGTCGAACTTGATTCAAAATGCCTTGCAAGCGGGTAAGAATGTCAAGGTCAACGCGTCTTGTCGTGATCAGACCTTGGTCGTTTCAGTCATCGATGACGGACCGGGCGTCGCCGACAAAATCGCGGCTGAAATGTTTGAGCCCTTTGTGACAACTAAATCCGAAGGCTTGGGTTTGGGGTTATCGGTTGCCATGCGTGCGGCAACCTCGCTGGGCGGCCGAGTCGAATACATCAGAACTTCTCATCAGACCGAATTCCGATTCACATGCAACATCAAGTCTTGATCGTTGACGATGAGCCCGCGATTTGCTGGGCACTCGAAAAAACGCTCGCCGGTGAAGGTCACACCGCGACGATCGCCTCCAGCGCCGAAGAAGGTTTGCGGCTCGCCGAAGACCAAGACTTTTCGATGGCGTTCTTGGACGTGCGGTTGCCGGGAATGGACGGAATCACCGCGCTGCCAAAGTTCATCGAACGCACTGATGCCCCCATCGTGATCATCACCGCGTTCGGGGATCTGGAAACCGCCGTCGCGGCTGTCAAAAACGGTGCCAGCGATTACTTGACCAAACCGTTCCGATTGGAAGACGTCCTGCAAGTCTGTCGCCGCACGCTGCAAACCGTCGAAGCTCAATCCGCCGAAGCCTCTCGCAACCAAGACAAGACTTCACTGGCCACCAGTGCCGCATCAATGGTGGGCGGGTCTGCGGCGATGCAACAAGTCTTTCGCCAAATCGCTTTGGTGGCCGATAGCGACTTGTCAGTTCTGATCACCGGTGAAACGGGGACGGGAAAGGAGTTGGTCGCCGCGGCGATCGCCAAACACTCCAGTCGTGCTGATCGACCCTACATTGTCACCGCCCCGGTGGCGTTGAACCCGGAGCTGATCGAAAGCGAATTGTTTGGTCACGTCAAAGGCGCGTTTACCGGAGCGATCGGCGATCGCGCCGGCCTATTCGAGCAAGCCGCCGGTGGGACGATCTTGCTGGATGAAATCGGTGACCTGCCGATGCGGATCCAAGTCAAGCTGCTGCGTGTGTTGGAGTCGGGTGAATTCAGCCGGGTCGGCGAAGTCCGTTCACGGGTTGCTGACGTTCGCGTGATCGCGGCAACGAATTGTGACTTGGTCGCAGCGATCTCGAAGGGCGAGTTTCGCGAAGACTTGTATCACCGATTGAGCGGGATGCAAATTCACTTGCCAGCGCTGCGTGAACGTGTCGAAGACATCGTGCCGCTGTGCGAACATTTCTTGTCGCGACTCTCCACGCCCGTGTCCGTTGATCTGAGCGACGAAATCATCGAAGAGTTGCAGCAGCGACATTGGTACGGAAACGTCCGTGAACTGAAAAATGCGATCGAACATGCGGCCGTTATCGCACGCGGTCGTCCGCTGGTCATCGCCGATTTGCCCATCAATGCGGTTAACCGCCCCAGCACAGCTGGTGGTGAAAACGGCGACAGTGCTGCGACACCGGAATCAGTCGTCGAGAAGTGGGTCAAAAACCAACTGGCCAAGGACGACTCGAATTCTGCGGATTTACACGCCAAGTTTTTGGACGATTTCGAGCCAACATTGATGCAAAAAGTGTTGCAGCACACCGGCGGCAATCGGGCGAAAGCCGCGGAAATCCTGGGGATTCACCGCAGCACCTTGCGTGAACGTTGCAAGGAATACGGCCTCGACTGACAAGGCCTCTCAATGCGCCGACGGCGCGTCTCATGTTCTGATTCGCGGGGGCTGTTATCTTGTTAAACCCCGCGATTCCTCCGCAATCGGTCCCTAATGCGGGGATCACCCCCAAATCTATCTCGCCCACCGCGTGACATTTGGGTTGCCGGAGGCGTACGTTTGAACGTGACGTGTTCTGATCCGTTGCGTGGCATCTCCGCCGGACTCTCGCATCAAGCCCGCAAGGCACCGCGATGACGTCTGCCCGACGGGCGTAAGCCACTCGCCTTTGTGACTTGGCCGAACAGGGCCTGCCTCCGATTAGGCCCTGACGACCGCGGACAACGGATCGAATCGTTTTCCAACCCGATCACGGACTTTCCCCAAACATGATGAATCGTTCACTCTTTACCTGCCTGATGGTGTCCGGCCTCGCGCTGCTGACATCGGCACCGACGCCGGCGTTGGCCGACGAAGCGTTTCGCCCACCAGCAGTCCCACTCGTTGCCTGCGATCCGTACTTCAGTGTCTGGTCACAAAGCGACAACCTGTGGGAAACCGCAACGACGCACTGGACCGGTAAGACACAACCGATGTCGGCCATCGTACGCGTCGACGGTCATGCCTATCGCTTGATGGGTGACTCGCCGCAAACGATCGCCGCACTGAAACAAACGTCCGTCAAAGTTCTGCCGACACGGACGGTTTATGGATTCGCCGGACACGGCGTCTCGGTCACGCTGACCTTCACCACGCCCGCATTGCCCGGCGACATGATGCTGCTCAGCCGCCCGACGACCTACGTCAACTGCGAAGCGACGTCGACGGACAAGAACAGCCATGATGTCGAGTTCTACTTCGACGCCGGCGGCCAGTTGGCAACGAACCTTCCCGAACAAGAAGTCACCGGAACCAGTGAGTCGCTGGATAACGCCACCGCATTGAAACTGGGCACGGTTTCGCAGTACGTCCTCGGCAAATCGGGTGACGACCTGCGGATCGACTGGGGCTACCTGTATGTTGCAGCGGACAAGAAAGCGAACGCGACGACTGCCTTCGGATCGTCGACTGCCTTGCGTGAAGCGTTCGACACCGCTGGCGTCAAAGGCTTGACCGATCAAAAGGCAAGCTTCCCCGCACGCGCCGACGAAGTGGTTGCCGCGGTCGCCATGCCGGCCGGAAAAGCGACCGCCGACAAGACGGCATCCTGCTTTGCACTGATCGCATACGACGATTTGTATTCGATCGAATTTATGAAGCATCGCCTGCGTCCGTTCTGGCGCAAGGACGGCTGGGAAGCGAAAGACCTGATCCACGCTGCGATCGCCGAACACGCTGACTTGGAAAGCCGCTGCGAAGCGTTCGACGACAAGCTGATGAGCGATCTGAAAAACGCCGGCGGACAAGACTACGCCGACATCGGTGCGTTGGCCTATCGCCAATGCTTTGCGGCCGGAAAGTTCGTTGCCGATGACAACGGCCAACCGTTGCAATTCAGCAAGGAGAATCACTCCAACGGCTGCATCGCGACCTCGGACGTTTTCTATCCGATGGCACCTCAGTTCTTGTTGTTTGGCCCTTCGGTATCGAAGTCCTTTATCGTTCCGTTCATGGAATACGCCGCTTCAAGCCGCTGGCGTTTCCCCTTCGCGCCACACGACCTTGGCACCTACCCGAAAGCCAACGGACAACGTTACGGCGGTGGCGAACGAAGTGAAGAAAACCAAATGCCGGTCGAAGAATGCGGTAACTTGCTGCTGCTCTTCGGTGCGGTCGCGCAAATGGAAGGCAACGCCGATTTCGCCGGCCTGTACTGGAAGCAATTGACCCAGTGGGCCGATTACTTGAGCGACAAGGGCTTTGATCCCGAGAACCAGCTTTGCACCGATGACTTTGCCGGCCACATGGCTCACAACGTTAACTTGAGTGCCAAAGCGATCTGTGCCCTCGGTGCTTACGCCAAGCTTTGCGAGATGCGTGGCGAACCCAAGGCAGCTGACAAGTACAACGGTTTCGCCAAGAAGTACGCTCAGCAATGGATCGAAGCGGCTCGCGACGGCGACCACTATCGTCTGGCGTTCGACCGCGAGGGCACTTGGAGCCAAAAGTACAACTTGGTTTGGGACCGCATCTTGGGATTGGACCTGTTCCCAAGTGACGTTTACGAAACCGAGATGAAGTACTACCGCGGGATTCAAAACGAATTCGGCTTGCCACTCGACAATCGTTCGGACTACACCAAGCTGGACTGGATCCTTTGGACGGCAACGCTGACCGAAGACCGCAATGATTTCGACGCATTGGTCGCACCGGTGCACGAATTTCTTGATGAAACACCTGATCGTTCGCCGATGACCGATTGGTACTTCACGTCGACCGCACGCAAACGTGGCTTCACCGCGCGTCCGGTGGTTGGCGGTGTCTTTTTGAAGCTGCTGTACGATGCCAAGGTTTGGCAACAGTACGCGTCAATGGACAAAACGAAGGCTGCCGGTTGGGCCGACATGCCGACGCCACCCAAGACCGTTAACCTGGTCGCCACCGCGGCTGACACCAAGTCGACGTATCGTTTTACGACCGAGCATCCGAGTGGGGACTGGTTTGCTGTCGATTACGATGACTCGTCTTGGTCGAAAGCCCAAGGTGGCTTGGGGTCGCGTCAAACGCCGAGCGCTCCCATCGGAACCATTTGGAACACCGACGACGTTTGGCTGCGACGGACGATCAAACTTAACGAGATCCCCAAGCGACTGGCACTGCGAATCTGGCACGACGAAGAGGCTCAGGTCTACGTCAACGGAAAGCTCGTCACTTCGCTCGGCGGATACACCACCGATTACGATTCCTTCGAAATCGAATCGGACGCTTTCCAAGAAGGCGAAAACGTCGTCGCGATTCACTGCCACCAATCCACCGGTGGCCAATACATCGACTTCGGTCTGGACAAAGTCGTCCCGGCAACGAAGTAAAACGATTCGCGAATCGACAAACCAAACAACAGCCGGCGGCACCCCCGCCGGCTGTTTTCGTTTCCGTAGTGGACGAAACGACAAGTCATTTCCTTGGGCCAAAGGTCCAGCCAATTGCCTAGCCCGGTCCGCAGAGCCCGGTAACGATTTCCATGTAGTGGACGAAGCGATGAGTCCCCGGCTTGTATAAATAGCCTTCCAATTAATTTGCGTGGCAGATCTCGAGCGGATACCATTTCAGACACCATGTCTTCACACTCTTCGCACGGGAACTGGAATGCGATACTTCGCCACATTGCTCTGGATTGTCTTCGCGATTCCGTCCGTTGCACAAAACCCGAAGGAAGATTACGAGACGCTCAAGAAGTTTTATCGACATCAAGCTCGGCAAATCAACTTTCACCTTGATCCCGAAGGCAAACAAAAGCTTCAGCTTGAAGCGCCGGTGATGACTTGGACGGGGCTGGACTATCAAGGTTTCCGTGATACCAATGCGCCTAACTCTGGTGACGTTTACGTCTGGACCTATCAAGGCAGGGCCATCGTCGCGGGTGGAGTTCTGTCGCTTCCGCTAAATTACGGCCATGAGGTTTATCAGGAGTTCCAGGCCCTCGTCGAAACGCCTCCCCAGCCGATTGTCAGTCGCTGCGATTGGGGTGTCATGTGGGCGCCGCCTGGTATTCAACCTCGGCCGCTTCCTGGTGCCATGCCTCCTGCCGAAGGAAGCGACGCGAGCGCACTTCGTCAACGAGATCTCCAAATGCGGGGCCTCGCAAAACAATTCACCGCAGAGACTCGTTCTGCAACAACCGGCGAAATCCACCCGCTAAAACTGCAACCTAAAGCTGTCTTTCGTCTCAATCAAGACGAATTGCGTGAGTCCGATTCACATGTCGTCGATGGTTGCTTGTTCATTTTCACCAACCAACTCGGCACCGACCCTGAGCTGACACTCTTGCTGGAATGCCACCGAACGGACAAAGGCCTCCAATGGATGTATGCACCAGGCTCGCTTGCTTTCCAAGAGCTCTGGCTGAAGCACAAAGACAAAGAAGTTTGGCATCTCCCCAATTTTCTTCAGGCCCCCGGCGAACGCAACTTCGTCTCCACTCGCCTCTACGGAGGCATCAAAATTGATCAGATGAAGGACCTGATCAACGAATAGCACCAACGCTGATCACCATCTTTTCCATGAGTCGTCTCTTGGCTTCGAACCGGGCACTGCCTCTCGTGGAGGCTGACAGTCCATCGAAACGAATCGGGTAGACGACGTGGGAGGAATGAACCGCAAAGCACGCGGAGAAGCGCAGAGCCCAGCGTTGACCGTCCTTTGCATTTCATCATGTTCTATCCGTGTTTTTCATCGCTGCAATTCTGAACTATCGAAACGACAAGTTACTTCTTTGGGCCAAAGGTCCAGCCAATTACCTAGCCCGGTCCGCAGGGCCGGGTAACGATGTCCATGGAGTGGACGAAGCGATGAGCCCCCTTGCAATGGCAGGGACTCATCGCTTCGTCCACTACGTTAGATTTTAAATTATTTTGTTGCGCCAGCGATCCGTTTGTCTCTTTCGCCTTAGGGACTGATCAATCGCTGATTGTCTAGTCAGTCCCATCGACATTTTCGGGTACGATGGCTGATGATGAATAAAGCAGAAGACGCTCAAAACGATACGGGTGATGAAACGCTGGATGCGACCATCGCGGCGCTGCTTGATCGCTACTTGAGTCATCGTGAACGGGGCACTGCACCCGATCGCTCAACCTGGTTGGCTCAGCATCCAGAACACGCCGAACGCTTGGCGAAGTGTCTTGATGCGGTTGAACTGTTCGAACCGCCAACGCGTGTACCAACCGAAACACATGCCCAAGTCTCGGTCGGCCAATTCGACATCTTGCAAGAAATTGGCCGCGACGGCATGGGCGTCGTCTACGAGGCACGCGATCGGTCGCTGGACCGAATTGTCGCCTTGAAAGTGATGCGATTTGGGATCGTCGATCCAAACGCTCTCGATCGATTTCGCCGGGAAGCCGAAACGGCTGGTGCACTGCACCACACCAACATCGTTCCGGTCTATGCGACGGGACGCGAAGGTGACACGAGCTGGTATGCGATGCAGCGAATCGAAGGCGAAAGCCTTGCGACGATCATCAGCCGGTCCATCGAAAACGAAACCCGAACTGATCTCGAACAGATTCTTGATGTCGGCATCCAAGTCGCCGAGGCGCTTCATCATGCGCACCAGCGTCATGTGATCCACCGAGACGTCAAACCGGGCAATTTGATCGTCGACCACAGCGGCCGTGTTTGGTTGACCGACTTCGGTCTCGCACGCCGGCTTATCGATGCGGGTGCGACGATGACCGGCGCGCTACTTGGAACGCCAAGGTACATGAGTCCCGAACAAGCCGACCTGTGCCGATCAGAAGACGTTGACCAGCGCAGCGATGTCTTTTCGCTCGGCGCGACGCTGTATGAAATGGCATGCGGCACACCGCCATTTCAAGGCAACGATCCTGTCGAACTGTTTACAAAGATTCGTTATGACGAGCCAGCACCACCACGTGATCACCGTCCTGATTTGCCGGCGGATTTACAGACGGTGATTCTGAAAGCGATGGAGAAAAATGTCGACCGGCGCTATGCATCCGCCGGCGAATTGGCGAACGAATTGCGTGCAATTCGCGACGACCACCCCATTCGAGCTCGCCCCTTGTCATTGCTGGAACGATCGGCACGGTATACCCGCAAACATCAATCGCGGATCAAGATCGCGATGTCCGCAACGGTCCTTGCGGTGGTCGCGACGCTGATTGGACTGTTCGTCCTGAACACTTGGCAGGCAAGCCAGCAAGGTCGATTCCGAATTCGCACCGGCGCGACGCAATATCAGGCCTTGTTGTCGCCGACGACACCGACGTCAACACCTCCACAGGAACTGACGTTGCCGATGCGTCGCTTTGAAACGCTTCCGGCACAGGAATACCGCGGGATCGTCGTCCCCGAAGGCGGTTGGGGGCAACCTGTGCGATTCAACCTCGACAGAGGTGTGACGCAAGAGTTGCAGATTAGCCAAGCCAGTGTGGAAGAAAGATCAGTCCGCATCAACGGAAAACTGATCGATGTAGTCCCATCAGCTTACGGTCCGGCAATCTTGACGCGACATGAAGGCCAGCTCGAACGTATCAGCATGCACTCCGAAGGCCAGTGGAACGCCGATGTCCAAGCGGTTTCAACGAAACATTTTGAACTACGCCTGAATGATCCGCCGCAAGGCCACAAACCGGTCACCGTCAACTTTGCCAACACATTTATCCCGTTATCCGATTTCGATCGCGGACAACGGACGCTTGATGACGCGCCACTCTACTCACAAGGCACCTTTTCACTACGTGACCCAATCGACATCGATGGTGACGAGCATCTCGATACGGTGATTGCAGCGATTGATCAGCCGGCACTCTGTGCACTAAGTCACGAAGGCCAAACACTTTGGGCGACTTCGTTTTCATCGGATGCCATCTACACGAAATCAACCATTCCACTTCAATTTCAATTCAACTCTAAGGCAGAACTCGGCTTCCCAAGTATCCAGCATTTAAAAACCATCCCGGATCAAAACGGTGACGGCCTGAACGATCTCTTTGCCCAAATCGTCTTTGTCGACTTTACCGGACTGACGGTCGCTTGTTTTGTGAGCATCGATTCGGCAACAGGCCAGCCGATCCATTCCGTTTCACAAATGCTCCCTTATTCCCAGGACAAACCTTGGCCAGCCGATGGTGTCTTCTTACCAGAGAAGATGCAGTATCGTAAAAGGGGCGCGTTCACCTCCAGCCATGGCAGAGTTCTCTACATCAACCGGCGATACAACGCCCATGACTTTCACATACGCCAACAGATGTCACGCTGGCCGCGTCGAATCGCAACTCCCAGCCCTCCGGTGCTGCTGATCAACGATGGTGAAATCAGAATCGCTTCGTTGCAAGGGAACCTCTGTACGCTTTTTGCGCTCAGCAACCACCAACAACCAACGCAAACAATCAAACTGCCATTTACACCAGCGCACGCACCGCGTCTGGCAGGCACAGGCCGCGATGCTCGCTTAATTTTCATTAGCCAAACGGAACTTTATCAAAACGCTGGCATGATCGAGGGGACCGAGGTTCTTGCCTATGACGCACAAGGAACCCTCAAATGGCAAACCGTCTTGCAGCATCTCGATTGGGTAGACAGCGTCGGACACAATCACAATGACTGGCCACTCGTTTCCGATTTGAATGGCGACGGACTTGACGAAGTCATCTTCCCCAGACAAAGGCAGCGGTATGAACGAAGCTTCGGAATTCAGATCTTTGATGCGGCGAGCGGTCGCGAAATTTTGGCTGGCGATGACTTCGCACCAGTCCAAGAGTTATTCAGCACCGGACTGGCTCGACTGACCGTAGCAGATGACCTCGATAACGATGGCTGGAAAGACATTGCGACCGCATCTTTGTCGCTTGACTCTGCGACTTCGACAGAACTTGAACAAGACAACGTGTTCGCCTACGTCGATTGGATCTCCTCACGCGATGGCCGATCGCTCAGTTGGGCTCGCCACAAAATCCACGACCATGTCGATCAACCGATCGTTATCGGAATCGACGCGATCCGATCTGTGCCACGCGGGTCCGTAGAGATCGATGTCGTGGTCGGACGTGACAACCTAGATACGAATCTGGCAAGCCAAGTCATCCGATTTCATCCGAGCGACCCAAACGCGACTGAAATCGCAAATGGGCTAGATGTTTGTCCTGCGCCAGCCAACGACCAGCACGACGTACGAGCCTATCGCCGACGCGGCGGCCCCTATGGCTTGGGCGATGACATGGTTTCACTGATCCGCAAGACTCCATCGTCCCCCCTAAGGCTTGGGAGCAACAACATTCTGGCCACTTGGAACGAAAACGGTTTGAGTCTTGTCGCCGTTCACGATCAATCAACCAACGAGCTTGCGGTGTTTGACGCATCAAGTTTGGAAACCCTTTGGACGCATCAATTCCGACAAGAAGGATCAAACAGCCATGTCCTGACAGTCTGGCGAGGTCACACGGTTGACTTTTTAGTCCAAACCATGGAATTCGAGAACGAAACCGACAATCGGCTGCTCGAAGGGTGGAACGGAGACACACTTTGTGAGTTACCCACCACGCTTGATGGCCGTGCGATTGCGTTCCTCGAAACGCAAGACGCGACTTCTGCCCTCGTCGTCGGTGACGGATCACTTCAAGGCAGCTTTTCGACCAATCGAATCAACGCCTTCAAAATGTCGTTGGTGAACCTCCGCAGCGGTGCGGTCCGTTGGTCGAGCAATTTCCTTTCCGAAGCGAATCGTCATAACAAACCACAAACCTTCAGCCATTTGCAACTCGCCGATCTGAACGGCGATGGGACAGAAGATGTGGTGGGCTCCGATTCTCGCGATGGCGTTTTATTTCTGGCGGCATGGAATGGAAAAAACGGTGATCGCCTGTGGGAACGCTCGATGTATTACCCCTCAACCGACACTGACTACTCGATTCAATTCACCACCGTCCAATCCAAAGACAGCGTTTCGATTGTTTACTTTGGACTTCGCGACGAAGATGCCGAACACCAAACGTTGAACCTCTGCTCGTCGACGGGAACAGCACTGGATTTTTACGAACCGCCAGATGGAGACGAACTGCAAGCGTGGTGGTTCGATCGATGGGATCGCAACGCCTGCCTATCGAATGTTTCATCCGATAAATCCTCAACACGCGTGGCGTGGGGCCGCAAGTACCGCAATCAATACCACTGCACGATCTTTGATACAGCGAACAGCAAACTGCAGGTAACGGACGAGCATCGTTTTGATTGGAATTCCGGCAACATTGCCCAAATCCAGATGGCCGACGTCGACGAAGATGGAACAGTGGAAAGCCTGTTGCTCGCTTACGATCACCAACGCCCAGCAGACGCCAGCAAAAACATCAGGGCGATTCAACACGCGATCCGTTTGCCGATCGATTCCGCAACACCAACTTTCACATTGCAATTGTCGGATTTGGAAACGATCAATGGTGACACGTTTCGGCGTGAAGGCGATCAATGGGTCAGTTGGAAACGTGCGCAAACATCAAGCTGGAAAGGCGTTTGTTGGAACACAGGACAAACACTCGAGATCGCCCCAAATGGCGTTCGTTTTTTTGACCAACCGCCAGCCGTTTGCAGACTCGATGCGGACGGAAACGGCATCGTCGCTTGCCCAACTCCCGATGGCCTCGAAGCGAGGCAGCTTGAGAGCACTACGCAAGCAGCCGATTCCGCCGTCACTTTCCATTCGGTAGCCGACCCACGGTTGCGACGTCAATTGTTTGCCGATGCCGGCGTTCACTCCAGCCTAGCGGAATTGCTTGCCAGTCTTGCGCACGGTCTCGCCGCGATCGCAGCGTTGGTTACTACCCCGTTCTGGTACGTACGTCGATCGCTCCGTCACCGTCGATGGGGCATTCGCTGGCTACTGACTCTCCCGGCGGTCGTCGGGGTGTGGATGTATTATTGGCAAAACTTCGTCGATGACCGCAATGACCTGGCGGTAACATTGCTGTATGGCATCGCGGCCTTTGCCGGCATCGTCTCCGCGAAGGCCGCATTACGGTCTCGCCAAGATCGGCACCTGCTTGCCATTCGCATGACGTTGTCTGTCGGAACCGTTGGCGTGTTTCTGATCGTATCGGCTTTTGAACTCTTTCGCACGAAAGACGAACCCTACCACTACGTTCTCGCGTTTGACGATTCGGCACGAGTACTCTTGTTGTGCTACCTGCTCGTTTCGTTGATCTACGCCGCGGTTTACTTGATTACCAGTTTCCTGAAACGACTCATGAGAAACACATTCGCTGGTCGAAACGCAGCTGCGGTGACGGCATGAACGAAGAAGCCCCGAACACTGGTGACGATTATGAAAACGCCTTGCGGAAAAGTTGGTCGATCGGACCACTGCGGCCGTGGCTTCGTCTACTCGCTGAACGGCAGCTTCCGCGAGGCTTGAAAGGGCGTATCGATCCGTCCGATGTGGTTCAGCAAACGCTGGTGGACGCATGGCGTGGCAATGCAGACTTTCGTGGAACGACACAAGCCGAACGCCTCGCCTGGCTAAAGACGATTCTGCAACGCACGCTAATGCGTTTCAATCGAGATCAACTGCAAACACAGAAACGCGGCTTGGGACGCGAGCAGTTGCTGCAAGCCGCAATCGACCAAGACAGCTTGCGACTGTCGGAGATGGCAATCGATCGCAACCCTGGGCCTGCCGACATTGCCGAGCAATCAGAAAAAGCGTTGCGACTCGCGGCAGCACTGAACGCTTTGCAGCCAGCGGATCGCGAAGTCTTGGTCTTGCGTCATCTCGAAAACTTGACGCACGAAGAGATCGCCAAACGCATTGGCAAGTCAAACGCCGCGGCACGCATGATGTGGATACGGGGACTGGAAAAGCTGCGAGTCGCATACGAAGAAACCAGCGACGAGACGACCGGCTAATCCCGCCCGCCGCTCTTTCGCATCACTTCCAGGACCGCATGGACTTCGGAATGCAGCGTCTGATACGCGTCGTTGAGCTCGCTTGCCGTTGTTTCATCAGAAATGCTTTGCAACTGATTTGCAACCGCGGCGGCGTGGTCAGCACCGACACTGCGTGATGCGCCGCCCAAGGTATGCGACAACGTGCGAATCGCATTGATGTCTTTCGACTCGATCGCTGCACGAAGCTGCTCAAGTAACGTCTGGCTCTCTTGCAGATAGGCCGCCATCAGATCGTGCAGCAAATCTTCGCTGCCACCGACCAGTTGCCGAACCTGATCTAAACTGTAGCGATCCGATGTCGCGGGAGAAGTTTCGCAATCGCTCTCCGTTTGCACAACGACACCGAAACTTTCGATCACTTGGCCGAGTGTTTCTTTCAGGGTTGCGATCCGAATTGGCTTTGGAATGTATTCGTCCATTCCGGCGTGCAAGCAACGCTCGCGGTCGCCTTTCATCGCATGAGCCGTCATGGCAATGATCGGAACATGTTTCCCACTTTCGACTTCCTGTTGACGAATCTGCTCGGTTGCCGCCAACCCATCGACAACGGGCATTTGGACATCCATCAACACCACGTCGAAGTCACGCTCACGCAATAAATCGATCGCCGCTTGCCCATCGCTGACAACCGTGACTTCCATTTGCATCCGCGAAAGCACGCCGATCGCGAGTTTTTGATTGACGAGATTGTCTTCCGCCAACAGCACCCGCAACCCGCGTAGGGCATCATCCGACAAATCGACTGCGGCGTGATCGGGCTCGTCCTCGGCACCGTTGACGCCCAATGTTCGCACGATCGCATCAAAGATTTCAGATTGCTTGACAGGCTTCAGCAATCGTTCTGCGATTTCGAGTTCGACGTTCCGGGCGTGATCACCTTGGCGTCCGGCGCTGGTCAAGATAATGACGGGGGTTTCGGCAATCGCCGGATCTTTGCGAATCTCTTGGACCAAATCGTAGCCACTCATTTCGGGCATGTGGATGTCCGTGACCACCAACTTGCAAGGCTGGTCACTGCGCTCCGCGTCACGCAACAATGCCAAGGCAACTTTGCCTGACTCGGCCAAGATTGGCGTCATTCCCCAGTTCGAGAACATCTCCTGCAAAATCGTTCGGTTGGTCGCGTTGTCGTCGACAATCAAGACCTTTGTTCCGCCGACATACACCAAACCTTTACTGACCGAGGTCTCGGCATCGGCCGCAACACCGAGATGCAAATCAAATTCGAACGTGCTGCCGCGGCCAACCTCGCTGTCGACTTCGATCGTGCCTCCCATTAGGCTGACCAAGCGTGTGGAGATCGCCAGACCTAAGCCCGTCCCGCCGAATCGCCGCGTCACCGATGTGTCAGCCTGCTCGAATTCGCGGAAGATCGCTTCGCATCGCTCGGCGGGGATCCCAACGCCAGTGTCCTGGACCCTGATGTTAAGCACCGCCTCGGTTTCATCCGAACGCTTAGCTTTTACATCGATAAAGACCTCACCGTGCTCGGTGAACTTGATCGCGTTGCCCACCAAGTTGACCAAGATTTGCCGTATACGCCCGGCATCACCCACGACATAGCGAGGCACTAACGGATCGACACGAAAAGCAAGCTCTAGCCCCTTGGCATGGGCTTTCAACCCAAGCGTCTTCATCGTGTCACCGATGCTTTCGCGCAAGTCAAACGTTTGTGGTTCGATCTCCAGCTTGCCCGCTTCGATCTTCGAAAAGTCCAAGATGTCGTTGATGATCGACAAAAGGGATTCACCCGACTCTTGGACCATCGACAGAAAACTGCGCTGCGTCGTATCCAGACGCGTCTCCAGCAGCAAGTCCGTCATACCGATGATCGCGTTCATCGGCGTGCGGATCTCGTGACTCATGTTGGCCAGAAAATCGCTTTTGGCACGATTGGCCTTATCCGCGATGTCTTTGGCCTCAACGATTTCTTTTTCAAACTTCTTTCGTTCGGTGATGTCATGACCAATCCCGACGACACCGATCACTTCGCCTTCGCTGTCACGCAACGGCACCTTGGTGGTCAACAACCAACGCGGCTCGCCATCGGGTCCCTGGTGTGACTCCTCGCGATCAAACAGCGGTTCACCGGTCCGCATCACGTTCTGGTCGTCGGTGACATAATTGCACGCCATTTCAGCTGGCGAAAAATCATAGTCGCTTTTACCGATGATTTGCTCGGTCGATGCCAGCCCCAACAGATTCACCAAGGACTGATTTGCGGTCACGAATCGCCCGGCACGGTCTTTGACATAGATCAAATCGGGCACATTGTTGATGATCGTTTTCAACAAATCGCGTTCGCGTGAGAGCTCCTGTTCGGCGCGAATTTGCTCGGACACGTCGCGTGAAATGCCCACCGTTCCGACGACTTGACCAAAAGAATCGACGAGCGGCGCTTTGGTCGTACTGCACCAAGTGTCGTCTCGATCGGGATAGGTTTCCCGTTCGATCTTGCCTTGGATCATCTCGCCGGTTTCTAAGATCCGGCGTTCGTCGGCAAGCGCCTCCTTGGCGTGTTCACGGCCGAAAAAATCGGCATCGGATTTGCCGATCGCGTCGCGAGCATCCTCCAACCCAAGCTTTGTCGCACAACTGCGACTCAACCGAATGAAACGGCTTTCGGTGTCTTTGAAATAGATCGAATCAGGCACCGTGTCGAGCAGGATCGAGAGCAAATTTCTTTCGAACTCGATCTGATGCTCGGTGTTCTTTTGATCGGTCACATCCCAGAACATCACTTGGATGCCAATCACCGTTCCGTCGGAGTCCCGCACCGGTGCTTTCCAGACTTCGACGTACTTGACAGTCCCGCCAGAATCTTGATGGCGTTCGACGTTGTGATAGAGGTCTTCAGACTCCAGAACATGATGGTCGTCGGCCTGGTACTTCTTGGCAAGATCGGCCGGGAAGAGATCAAAATCCGACTTTCCGATCAATTCGTCGACGGGACGCCCGATGACTCCACAGGCCAACTCGTTGGCGAATTGTAGCCGCCCCTGAAGATCCTTGCGGATCACACATAGCGGCAAGCTTTCGATCAACGACCGATAGGTTGCCTCCGATTCATTGGAACTTGTTTGGGCCATCGCTTACCGCCTCAACCGCTTTGGCTTTACTCTGCCTTCAACCTTGAATTTTATGCAGCATTGCCACGCTTGGCATGACTAAAGCTCGATCGCACGATGTTCATTCGCCGATCGATAACACGCGTCTACTACTTCCATCGTTGCCAAGTTGTCGTGACCCGACAAAGAAGGCGATTTTTGTTGCTCGATCGAACAGAGCAGTTCTGCCATCGGCCCCAGAAAGGCATCGGGAAACCAGACGTCGTCCCAACGCGGCTGATGCCAGCAGGGTGCCTGCGTGGTGGTGTAGTCGAGCGTGCTTGGTGTTCGCTTCGGATAGTCCGGCCATCCGATCGTGCCTTTTGCCAAACCGTCGAGCCCCTCGATTCGAAAGTTGATCCGTAAATCTGCTGCCGCACCTTCACGAGCTGGCCCGGTCCAGACGTCGTCACAAATCTGACAACGCAACCCGCTGTCATATTCCAAGATGTACAGTCCGATGCCGTCCTGGTGTTCGAATTTTGTGCGTGGATCGGTTCGGAAGCTGGCAAAGACACGCCGCGGATTTCCAAACCAATATCGCATCGTATCGAGATGATGAATCGACATGATCCGGCATGTCACCCATCCCTGACGCTGTTGCCAAGGCATCCAGTGAGGAATCGCCCGCATGTCGATCGTCGCCAAGACAGGCTCGCCCAATCGCCCTTGCCGGATCAACTGACCAGCTGACCGCACCGCTTGGTCGTAGCGCATGTTTTGGTTGACACAAAGCGTCTTGCCAGCTTCGTCGCACAATCGCACGATCTCGGACGCTTCCGCTACGTTTACGCCCAACGGCTTTTGAGCAAGATGCCTTTTAGGTGTGGTGCTTGTACAACGTCACGCATCACGTCCAGCAAGCAGTCCGGCGGAACAGCAACATCCACCACTTCGATTGACGGATCGGCCAACAGCTCTTGATAGGTCGGATACGTTGCCGGAATCTGATGCCGCGCGGCAACTTCCGCTGCCCGAGACGGTGTTCGCGAAGCGACCGCAATGGGATTCAATCCAGCACCGCGATACGCGACCAAATGGCAATCGGCCATGATAAAGCCGGCACCGATGCAACCGATTCGCCAATCACGACGCCGGGGAAGCTCTGGCCGAAAGTTCAACACGAGTGAGTCAGTCGATTCATTCTGATCGGCCATGCGTTCAACCATTCTGTTCCAGCGACTTTGCACTGGCGTCATGATTCGGGTCCAAGAACGCGACGGAGTTTTCGTCGTCATCAACAAATCGCCGGATGCCGATTTGCTTGATCGCTGCATCGTCTAAACGGTCCAGCGGTGTGTATCGCGGATGATGTGAATCCTTGTACGGATCGTTCGACTTGGCGTTATAGCAACACACCATCGCCCAACGCGGCGAGTCGGACCGATTCTGGTCGCTTCGATGCAGCAAGTTGGAATGAAAGAACAAGGCATCGCCAGGCTCCATCTCGACATAAACATGCTCCATCCGATTCAAGATCTGCTCCACGCGGTCCAGATCTGCTCCGGCCTGTTCGCCAGTCAATCGATGATCGATACGGCCGCAGTGGTGTGACCCACGAATGACTTGCAAGCAACCGTTCAATCTGGTGCTTGGGTCGACAGCAATAAACACGCTCAGCATGTTTGGCGTCAACACACCGTTGCCATACCAATATCCGTAATCTTGATGCCACGCCCATGCACCGCCCACGCGTGCGTCTTTCATGATCATCTTGGAATGATAATGGTACGGCTCGTCGCCAAGCAGCTGTTCTGCCGTGTCAACGATGCGGTGGCAGCGTGCGAACGCACCATAAATCCCTTCACCGGGATGGTTCCAAAGCGACAACCGAACGGTACCGCCCTCGCCGTCATTGCGTCCAAACGCATGATCATCCAGACGCTTGTCTTCCTTGGCTGACCGACGAAGCAGATCGATTTCGTCCCGATCGAAAAGAGAACGCGACAACAAAAATCCATCGCGTTGGTAGTCGCTGACGCGAGAAACGTCCGGTGTTGCGGGCATTGGCAGGGAGCCTGGGAGGGCAAAAGGTGGGGAAGATGCCCGCGATCATACCATGCCGGCGAACCGCATGCGGAGCTCCTTCATGCAAACGAAACACGGCACGCCATGACTGGCGTGCCGTGTTGGGTTTTGATCGTGATTACCAGCCATCAAACAATGCTGGCCAACAAGATTGACAAACAATGCTTACAGCTGAATGACTTGTTCTTCGTCAACCGTTTCCGCGTTCTGCTCGCAAGCGGCAGCGATTTCGATGGTCACGTGCCAGCGTCCTTCGCTGTCACCGCGAATCAACCAGTGTGGCTGGACACAAACGCTTTGGTGAACCAATTCGAAGCCCGCTTCGCTTTGGCTGACCGTTTCGACAGGGAACGCCCAGATGCCGCTGGGGCGATCCAGCTTCAACGCGACATCGATTCCCAACCAACGATCCGACAGGCTCAATGCCGAAGCGTCATGCAGATCAAGCGGTTGGCCGAGTTGCCCCAGTCGATGATCGTTTTCGTCTGTGAAATAACGATCGTCCGCACCGGCGGGCAAACCGGCGAAGTTCAGCTCGATCCCGAAGTGCAAATCGCGATCCTGCGGTAGGTTCTCCAGCAGGTATGTGACTTCCATCGTTTCGCTGCCAGCGACCATGGTGACCGCTTTGGTCAACACAATCGGAATCCCCCAGGCGTTGCCTTCGCGTCGCATTTGAACTTGTACTCGATCGGCTCCGCGGCGGAGCTTCGTCTCAAAGGGCAGCTCGACGAAATCACCACGTTCCATCGCTTCGCCACGCCAAACGTTCTCGAGCGATGCGTCGTTGTCATAGAAGTGATCCATCAAGCTCTTGCGTGCATAGCGGTCATACTGCAATCGCTTGTCCAAGTCAGCTTGTTTGAACACGACCCGGTCGTGAATGCTGGCGACATCATCGCCTGCCGCGTTCGGGCCGGCCAACACCTTTTGGTGATAGCTTTCGGGACGACGCTGCAACGTCGCGAGCAAGTTGTGGCTGATCTTGCGAACGTCCAATTCATAGATCCGTCCGCCGCGGCCGGGCTGGACCCAAGCACATAGCTTGTCATTGCTCAGACGAACTTCCTGCATCCCGTCAAAGTTGTAGTCGTCAGCGGTTGCCGTGACAGCGGTGTCGTTGAACTCGCCAGTCAGCTGCGCCAACAAGTTGTCCGCCGTGATCAAGTGCTCGAAGATCGCGTTGCGAAGGTGCGGCAGATAAATCCCACCGAACGCGCCATGCCAGTACGGACAATTGCATTGCCCGCGATAAAGGTGGTCGCGAATGACAGCCAGTTGCCCGGCGTCCACACCAGCCGCTTCGGCATCAGCCAAACGCCGGCTGACATGCATCATCCGAGCGTACATTTCGTTGGTTTCTTCGTACTTGCGTTTGAAGTTACGCCAGTACCCACCGCGTACAAAGTTCTTGAGATCTTTCCAGTGCGGATCCGCTTCCATCTCGTGCGTGACATGGCCAAGCGTTTGCTGTGCTTTGGTCGGCAAGGACCATTCGCCCATTTCACGGTAGCTGCAATCGGGCAGGTAAACCTTGCCACGTGATGGCGTCCGATTGATCGCTTCGTTCAATGTCACCGTATGCAGCCAAGATGCGTTCTGCGTCAACGCATCAAACAAGCCACGCAACCATCCACGTTCATAAACATGCACTTTGGTGTCAGGCCACGTGCCGAATTTCTCGCCATCGTCACCGAAGGTCAGCACGGCACCGGGCGAGCGTTCGGCAACTTCGCGGCAATGGTCAATCGTCGCTTGCACCGGCTGGAACGGGATCGTGTACCGCAGGTGCTCAGAGCCAGGGAAAATCCGCAACAATCGCCCATCGTCTTCGGTGATGAAGTAACCGGTCATCTCTTCATTGCGAAGACCAGCGGCGCGGAAGTGATAGTCGTCCAACACTGTGTAACTGATCCCGGCGTCAACGATATCACTCGTCAGCGGCGACTCCCACACGCGCTCTGGCATCCACATCCCGTCAGGAGTCGTGCCAAGATTTCGCTCCAACCAGCGGCTGTACGACTCGATCTGGCCAACTCGGTCGCGCGAAGGCAACATCGTCAGGATCGGTTCGTACTGCGGACCGCCGATGATCTCCACGCGTCCGGCTTCAACCAGCAAACGCAGGCGATCAAGGTATTCGGGGTGGCGTTCGGCCAGCCACAGCATCAACGGCCCTGAGGTGTGCAGCGAGATCTGCAGCTGGTCATAGGGCTCGAAGACTTCTAGAAATGGCAGATAGCTGTCTTGGTACGCTTGCTCGAAGACACCGTCAAAGTTTCCGATCGGTTGGTGGTTGTGAAGGACCAGGCAGAGATGAACGTGAGCGGACATATCAGGTGGTGCGATAATTGATTGGAAAGCAAGTCGTAAATCAGGGCAGACGCTAAGCCCGGACGATCCGGTGGCTGTCGCGGATTGTACGGACCAGGCCGACAATCCCGAATATCCTTCCTAGCGACCTTGTTACTGATAGCAAAAAATTGCCGAACATGTAAAAGCCAAACACGACCCACGAAGTAAAGGCAACGCACGCCGTACAGTTTCCCCAGTCCAGCCAATCCAGTCTATCGGCAATTAGGGCGGATCTTCATAGCGCGAGTGACGGGAGTTTTCTAGAAAACCAACAGCTGGTCTAACCGACTGTTCCCTGGAATGCCCGTGTGGCAACTGAAAATTTGCACTGTCATGCCTGACAAGCTGGCATCTGTGCATCCTTTTGTACTTCCGCCAAGTGCGTAGACACTCTGCAAATGGTGCATCCGGCGCGCCAACGCATCATGCGTTGACAATGATCCTGGCCGTTGCCGAAAACACGGCTTGAACGCACTGCATGAAACATGCAGTGTGAAACTGCATTCTCGGCCGCTTCTCGATACGGCGATTCGCGAGCGATAGCGTGGGGGTAAGACTTAGCCGAAGGCCAACACGCGACGAGGATCGTCACGGCGAGCGATTCGGCGATAGTTGGCAGCAGCGACTTCGGGCAGCATCGAATTGATCATGCAATCGCTGCTCCACTCGAATCCGGCGGCTTTGTTCAGGCGGGGGAAGATATCCAACCACCATTGGAACGCGTCTGGTTGCGAGGACGCGGGCGGGCAGGTGTGCAACAAGTAGTTGTACGCCTTTCCAGGGAACGCTTGATCGACCCAGTAGATCACACGAGTCAGCATGCTTGCCAACCGATCCAGGGTCGGATCGTCGAACGTCTCGAATCGCGGCTGATGGCTCATCGAAGTGACCCGAATCATCCCCGGGAAACGACTTGCGAACGGGCAGTAGGCGACGAAGGAGTCTTTCTTAGCGATGACGCGACTTTTTTGTTCACACTCCGCACGCAACAGGTCGCAACCCAGCGAGCTTCCGACACGGGCGCGGTGTGCTTCGCATCGAGCCATCGTCACGCGAGCTGCCTGAGGCAACAAACTGGTCGCGATCAGCTGGCTGTGGCTGTGATGCAACGAAGCACCGGCTTCGGGACCACAGTTCTTGAACACGCTGATGTAACGGATTCCGTCGACTGATGCCCAGTGCTTGATCCGTTCACGGTAAGCGACGAGCGTCAAATACACGAGCGCGGGGTCGAAGGATGCCATGTTTTCGGCATGCCCAGACGATTCGATGATCACTTCGTGACCACCGACAACGGGCGCCGAGGGAAACAGTTCATCGGTGGAGGGCTCGTGCGACCGGACCTCAGCACCTTCGATCGACGTGACGGCCGGGAACTTGTTCGGCACGACACGGACGTCCCAATCAGGCTGCTCGCCAAAACAAGCATTGACCAATGGTCGCGCGAATCGATCTGCACCTTGGTCGGTGGGAACGGCGCACAGGTCGCCTAGCCGGCCGGTCCATACGGCTTCGGGGGTTTGACCTTCGGATCCCGCGCAAAACGGACATCCGAGTTGGATCTCGCCCTGTCGGTAGACCGGCGACTGCAGCCCACTATGAGGAATGAACTCATTGGGCCGTTCATCACGCTTGGGCGCGTAAATGGTCCAACCGCCGGACAGTTGATCACGGCGGGAATGCGAAGCTGACTCGTCGTTCAGCCAAGCATGTTCGCCAATGATTTGATCTTGGGCGTCTGGATCGACGTCCCAACGGTTAACGGTACCACGACTGGTCCGTCGGACGGAGAGCATCATCCTGGTCTGCTCGTCTGTAGCTAGACGAGTATCCATGTCGATCGGGCCGTCCGTTTTTGGAGCCTTTCGTTTGACAGCAAACTCTAACTCCGCCTCGCGCACTTGTTGTCGTGCAGAAGAGTCCGCCGCATCTGGATGCATATCAGAATCGGCGTTAGGGAACATGGCGGACTACATTTGGGTTGGTTTAAAGCGACAACTACGCATCTGTGAAGATTTCTTCACAATTACGCAGTATGCGACTCGGGCCCCCACGATACTCCCTTTCTTGGTGACTCGTCGCACTCTCTCTATCGCACAACTCTAGCGATTCTGTCCTGGGTTCAAGGCAGGAATTTAAATATTTTCCGATGCCGATGAGATCTCGCGGCAACTCTACTCGTCTGGTGATGCGATAAGGGAAACTGCGTTTTCATAAAGCTCCACATACTGGGATGCACTCTTCCTCCAAGACCAGTCGCACGTCATCCCTCGCCGAACAAGGTCGGCCCAATTTTTTTTCTCGTGGTATCGCAAATAGAGCGCTCGACCAATCGCTTCGTCGAGACCGCGCGGCGAGTTCTCGCGAAGATGGAAGCCAGTGGCCGTTTCTTTGGCCAATGTCTCTGCTGACGTATCTACGACTGTATCGGCAAGACCGCCAGTTGGTGTCACTACTGGGACCGTTCCGTACCGGAGGCTGTAGAGCTGATTCAAGCCACAAGGCTCGTAGTGACTTGGCATCACAAACAAGTCAGCGCCAGCTTCGATCCGATGCGCGAGTGAGTCATTAAAGCCCACATGTGCGGCAACTTGCTTTGGCGCAAGTTCGGCAAGACGGGTAAGCTCGGCTTCGATGCGCGGATCACCGCTACCAAGTACCATCCACTGTGTCGGACGCTTTTCGGCAACATGCTGCTCGATCACCGGCAAAATCAGGTCCCATCCTTTCTGATCGGCAAGCCTTCCCACCAAGCCGATCATTGGGACATCATCATTGAGTTCCAAACCGAACTCGGCCTGCAGCGATCGCTTGTTAGCAACCTTGCCCTCTTGCCAATTGCCAACCGTAAATCTTGCGGCGAGCGCATCATCGGTTTCTGGATTCCAGATCGACGTATCGATTCCGTTGGTGATTCCCACCACGCGGCCGCCACGTGACGCAATCACTCCATCCAATCCGCAACCGTGATACGGCGTTTGAATTTCCATCGCGTAACGAGGGCTTACCGTCGTGACCAAGTCTGACATCGCGATGCCAGCCTTGAGATAGTTCATGTAGCCGTAGTACTCGTACGTCTCGTGATTGAACTCAGGCCAATCGAGCCCTGTCAGCGGAAACGCGTCGGAAGGAAACTGGCCTTGGTACGCCATGTTGTGGATGGTCATGATCGTTGCGGTGTCTTTCAGCACCGGCAACTTTTTACGATGCGTTCGGACCAATCCGGGGATCAACCCGGTCTGCCAATCGTTGCAGTGCAGCACATCGACTCGCTTGCCAACACGCTGCAACGCTACCAACGCGGCACGACAAAAGAACGTGAACCGCTCGGCGTTATCGGGATAGTCGCCGCTAGCGTCACCATACAACGAAGGCCGATCGAAGTACTGCGGCTGGTCGATCATCAAGACTTCGACGTTGCTGTCCGGCAGATGGCTTCGCAGCAACCGCCCACCGATCAATTTTGTCGGTGTCATCGGGATCGCAAAGCTTTGATCCGTCGTTTCGATTTTACAGCCGGAACGGCGGACCGAACGGAAGGCGGGAATGATGACCGTGCAGCGGTGTCCTAGCGCTGCGACTTCGCGTGGTAGCGTGCCACAGACGTCGGCTAGTCCCCCGGTCTTTGCAAAGGGGACTGCTTCGGAACTCAAATAGACGATATTCAAAATTCAAGCAAACTTCGATTGGAAAGCATGTCGGGCCGCGTTGTACGTAGTCAGGTGCAGGCAATCATACGCGCGTCATTACATCGCTTTCGCCCACCCGTACGAAAAATTATGGGTCGCAATTAGCGGTCATGCCTCGTTACGTTTGCCGCTAAGGGACCGAAATTCAGTTGTATCAGCTAAACTGTGTTCTACGGATTGCCTCTTCGCCCCTAACTTTTGCCTATTCCTTGCATGCCGATCGCACCGTCTGAGTTTTGGTTACGTCTCGTCGATTCCGGTCTGACCGATCAGCACGGATGCAGCAAATTTGCCGAGGCGTGCTCGCGTCAGTCACCGGACTCTTCGCTTGACAGCCCGACAATCGCGGCGATGTTGATCCGCGAGGGCGTGCTGACCAAGTTCCAAGCCAAACAGCTGCTCGGCGATCCTGCCCCCACTCTCAGGCTAGGGCATTTCGTCCTGCGTGATGACACGCCGGTGCGCCCACTGACACACTGGCTGGCCGTCCAGACCGCAGTCGCCCCAACTGAGGCTGCCGGTGAATCGACTCCGTCGCGACAAGGCTTCCTGCTCCGTGCACCGCTGTCGGCACTCGACGAAGCCCGCCGCAGCTGGCTGGCGTTCCATAGCGAACTCCGGCACCCTGCGTTGCAACCGATCGAGCTATCTGGTGGGGCCCAATCCGAAAACACAGAACAGATCGTCGAGATTTTTTCCCCGCTGCCAACCGGGGCGCCCCTGTGGGGTGTGCTGAAAAGCAAACCGAAACTCAGCCTCCGCAAAACCGTTCGTCTGGGCGTCGATGTCGCCGAAGCCTTGCAAACGATCCACAACGCCCCCAACGGCGGCATCGTACACGGTGCGATCGGCGCGGACCACGTCTGGGTGACCAGCAAGGGCAACGCAGTCCTGCTCCGCGACCCATCCTCGCCCGCTCGCTCACCACTCGCCGACTTGTCAGCGAGCTGGATCGAACGCATCGAACCGTCCGCACAGTACGCCGCGCCAGAACTCTCCGATCCGAACACAGCCCCAACGGTCGCATCCGACATCTATTCACTCGGATGTCTGCTCTTGACCGTGCTAACGGGCAAGCAGCCGTTCTCCGGCGAAACGAACGAAGCGTTGTTTGCGTCACATCGCGACACAACGCCAACCGAACTTGCCGAGGCAATTGCCCAAGGCGCATCAGGCGATCCGGTCCTACGCGTCCTCGCCTACGCGATGGCCAAAGACCCGGCCGCCCGGTTTGATTCCGCCGCTACCTTCGCCACCGCACTCCAGCGGGCTGCCGAAGTCAGCACGGCCGCAAAGAAACAGCCAGCGGCGCGAACGCCTGCCCCTACTCCCGAACCGGTCGCATCGGAACTTCAGAAACCAGAGCCGTCGACTCTCAAGCCGCCGAATCTCAAGCCGAGCCCAACAGCTACTCCGACCGCGCAACCTGAAGAGAAACCAGAACCTGCCCCGCCACCAACTGTTGCGAAGCCCAAAGCCGTGAAAAAGCGGGTGGTCAAGCAGGCCTCGAAACCGGTCGACAAACCAACCACCGAACCAAAGCCGACCCCAATCGCACCCGCACCTGAAGCCGCACCCACACCTGACGTTGCCCCGGCAGCGGAACCAATTTCGGCTGCCAAGCCGACCGCTGAGATTACCGAACCGGTTGCTATCGATGCCGAACCGGTTAGTGTCGCTGCCGAGCCTGCCACGCTTCCTGAAACCAAAACAGACAACACGCCTTCCACGCCCGCGTCTCACGTCCGGCGGAGACGACGGCGCAACAAGAATCGCGTCCCAATTTTGGCCGGGATGATGGTGGTCCCGCTGGTGCTGCTGGGTCTTGCGATCATGCTTCGTGGTCGCGGGCCACAACCCAAACCGACCCCATCCCCACGCCCGCGCATCACCCAGTCGATCCCAAAGGTCGGCGAGGCTCGCACAGAACCGACCGTCGATAGCGGTCCGAAACTCGTCCGCGGTTTCGAGATCGTTGACAACGATCGCTTGCTTTGGGTCCCGCCCTACGATGCGAAATCGTCTTCGCCATCACTTGAACTGTTGCCACCGGGTCCGGCGATTATCGCAAAGATCTCGGTCGCCAAGCTCACCGCGACGGACTCACCACTTCGCGACGCATTCGGCGAAGAACTCGACGCCATGCTTTCCTACATGGCAGATCGCAGTGGCGTCCCCGCTGATTCGATTGACCAATGCGTGATGGGTTTCTTCCCAGGATCAAGCGGCTACCCACGGACCGCAATGGTGATCAAGCTTGCCGAACCGACTCCAATTGCAACATTGCTAGAACAATGGGACGCGATCGAAACCCGTTCCGGCGAACAGGTCCTGTATGCCGACGAAGACCTAAAAAACGCTTACTACATCGGTGGCGGGGAGAACGGCAAACTGCCCGAAGGCCAAGATGTCACGCGATTCGTTGCCGGCACAATGGAGCAAATCCGCGAAGTCGCCGACAATGCGGGCGGCGGCATCCCGCTGCCACGCAACCTGCAAACGCTGTGGTCGCAAGCCAGCGAACAGTCCGACATGGTTGTTTTGGCGACGCCTAACTTTTTGTTCGCCGATGGGCGTGAACTGATCAACCGCAGCGTTCCCGAGCTGCGTCAATCACTGAAAAACTGGCTCATCCCCGATGTCGCCGCGTTTCAATTGTCGCTGACCGTTGAAGCCGATTCCAGTTACGTCGAATTGCGTGAAGTCCCCGCTGGCGGCGCGAGCCAAGCAACACTGCTACGCGACCTTCGCGACACGATGCAAGCCTGGCCAAGCTGGGCAGACAAGTTCTTGCTGGACACCATCCCCGATCGGTCTTGGCGAGTCCTCGCATCACGCTTGCCATTGATGCTGCGATTTGTCTCCGACCAAACACGAAGCAGTATCGATGGATCAACCGTCATCGCATCAGCATACTTGCCAACCAACGCTGCCAAACAAGTTTCGCTGGCAACGCTACTGGCAATGAACACGCCGCCGGGTGAATCAGCTGCCAACGGAACAGCTGGAAACGAGACCCAGGAGCTAACCATCGACGAACTGCTCGATCGGCCGATGTCGATTTCGTTCCTGCAACTGTCGCTGCAGTTTTCGATCGATGCTGTCGCTGACGAATTCCGACAAGACCTGCCCAAAGGATCCGCCGTACCAACCTTCAAAATTGTCGGCGGTGATTTGGAACTCAACGGCATCACACAAAACCAGCAGATCCGCAACTTCGACAAAGAAGACACGAAGCTACGCCAAGTGTTGACCGACATCGTCCGCGCCGCGAATCCGGATCCGACGGCAACCAGCCCCAAGGACCCCAAGCAAGCACTGATCTGGGTCGTGCACCCAACCGGCAAACCTGCAGCCGAATCCGAGATCCTGATCACGACACGCGACGCCGCGAAGAAAAAGAACTATCAGCTACCCGCCGAATTCCAAATCGATCCGTAATCGGCCGCCTCACAGCAATGCTCGCTCGCACCGCAGCGCTCTGCCCCAGCCATCAGCCTGTCCCATTCATCAGGCGATGCGCTCTCAAACCGGTCAGCATGGAGCCACATGAAGTCCGGCAGTTGAGCTTCGGCGACGCGAAACGCTTCGTCGGTCGCGAGTGTCCCAGTGCTAAACATGAGAAGCCAATCCAGGCAGCGGGGAAATCGCCATCTGGCAAGTCTCAATTCCGGTGAAAGGCACGTTACCGGTATTTGTTTACCATCACCATGATGGATAGATACAGAGGCAGTGCCGTCGGGCTTGTCAAATCACCCGAAATCCAACAAGTGCAATCACCAATCCATTATGATTTTCAGTTGTCTTCATTGGTGTTCGATTAGTGGAGATCAGTGGTTGGAATATTGGGAACACTAATCAGTGCCGGGAGGTATCAAAGGTGGCAGGGCTCTCAGCTTCCCTGGTGTGCCTGAGACCGGGGAAAGCCCGGGCACCTTTTTCGAGCTCTCGAGATTGCTGCAGGCCCATCAGAAAACTCTGATTGATTCGATCCACGCCGCGAACTGATTCAGCGGCGGCGGGTATGACTCCGGAGGAGTCCGCGTCGGTAGCTCTCGAGATTGCTGCAGGACCGCCAGAAAACTCTGATTGATTTGATCCACGCCGCGGACTGATTCAGCGGCGGCAGGCTTGACTCCGGAGAGTCCGCGTCAGTAGCTCGGGGTGGCAACCCCGAGATTGCGACACGAACGAAATACTCGCCCCGGAGGGGCCGACGGTGCAAATTCCCCAACTCGAAATCAAGCCCGCCAATCACTTCTTCGCGTGCTTACGGAATAGACTTCGGCGTCATCAGAAAGCTTGTCAAGTTTCAGTCTCGGGGGCTGAGCCAAACGTCGCACCAGATGCATTCCCCGGTCGAATCCTTTACGGCCTTGCTTGCGTTTTCCTTGCAGTCCATCGACTGGTGTTTCGCGATTCGCCATCCCCGCCTCTTTCGTGCTCACTGGCTTGAGATCAAACGCGGCCGATGGGATCTGCTCACCACGCGTTGATTTCGTTTGATCACAAGCACTTGCGTGGAGACATTGGCCGGGGCTCTTTGCCATCGCGGCGCGGACCAGATTGAGATCAACGTACAAGGCGCAGGCCAACAATCCAGCCTCATCCACAATCCGCTTCGCTTTGCAGCGTCCTTCCAAAAATTGCCCCGTGCGATCGGTTCTGACAAGGCACGCATGAACCACGAGAGATCCGATAGGTTACTTTCCCGCAGCACCAAGAACCGCTTTGCGTTTCGCACCATTATGATTGCCCGAGTCCAACGCCTGCCAGCCAAAACGACCGTGGTCGTCGTGGCTGCATCGTGCCGAGACACGGCGTTCTTCGTCGTTGCCAAAAGAATCAATCAGAGAAGCAAAACACCCCTTTGGTTGCGGCGGCAGGCGATCGAATTCTGCAGTCAAAATGCGCGTCTGCCGCTTGAGCCCCCTTTAAGAGTCCTGACACCTTTTCCTGCGACTCATACCCGTTTAAGAACCTGCTCGAGATAACTGCTCTGGGTCGGCTCCACTACGTTTCCGTCAAAGAAGAAAACTACACTATTTTCAATGTGTTCGACGCGTGATTTGACCGGCAGGGCAAGATATGGCAAAACTCTGGGTTCTTTGCATACCACCTCATAAATGGACTTTCTTAGCAAATTCCCGGGGTCGCTATAGTCGAGTTTGTGGTCTTGTGTGCCCAGGAACCAACCAGTGTCGTTTACATTCATACGGGAAGTCCTTTCCATTACCATGCCTCCATCGGCGTTTTCAAAGTCCGCTCCGACGATGCAGCTTTCTCGTACACTACAATAGTCAGGTTCTATCGCATGTAAAAAACTTGCTACGGTGTCTTTCTGCTGACGAAGAATTCTCAGCGATCTTGTTACGCCATCTGTCCATTTGATCGGGATCTCCGAAAAATCTGGTTCGGCCAATCTAATGCTGTCTGCGGCCTTATTCGCAATCAAGAGGATAGAGTCGAAGGCAATAGTTTCGCCATCGTCGAAGCTGTCTCCGTCAATGACACAGTCCTCCAATATCCCCAGAAGCCATTCGGCATCGCATGGTGGTATTGATGAATCGACCGAAAATTCAAACTCCGGGTGACCGAATTTCGCGCATCTCTTGGATCTATATTCCATTGTTGCTCTGCTCGATAAAACCGTTTATTTGTTTTTGTAACTTCTGTTCTATTTCCCGCTGCATTCTTGAAAGCTCGCTCGCGTATTCTGTATCCAACGGTTTCCCCCGATAAGCAATCTCGGGGCTGCCACCCCGAGCTACCGACGCGGACTCCTCCGGAGTCAAACCTGCCGACGCTGAATGAGCCCGCTTCAGGTAATGCGGAAACGATTGGGCAGCTCGATGCGCGGACGGTTCGGAGCACCGAGCGACATTGTCGCTCAGCTCTCCGAGCTGATTGCGTGCCCAGCAACTGGAGCAGGAAAAGGTGTCGCAACTCTTAAAGCAGCCTCCGGCTAATTTGCGGATGATGCCACCCGCAAAACACGACGGGGTCTAGTCAAATCGCGATTGTTTACCGCACCGTGATGGGCTGAGGTGGCGGCAATGCCGTCGGACTTGCCAATTATGGATGCGGGAACGTGAATCGACCAGCCAGTCGCTACACGCTCGATGACGATCGGCTGGGCGTTTGCGATCGCGTCGCCTGGTCAGGTCCACGGCTACTCGGCACGAGAGATTGGGTTGCTCCCATGTGCCGATCGGTATGGGTTGAACAGCAGGTAGTTCATGTGGCGATACAGATCGCTGTCACTCAGCAAGTCCGCGTGGCGACCTTCACCTGCCAAGTCTGCGCCGTTGAGCAGGATCACTCGATCGGCCGAACGCAATGTTTGCAAACGACGTGGTAAAACGACGACCAAGCTGCCTTGTGACACCAGTTTATTAAGTGCCCTCAAGCATGGATCATCATCCAACTGCGTGCTGATCGATGGCGGTTCGCTGACCAACAAAATCGGCGGTCGATGCAGTAACGCTCGCGCCAAGCCGATGCCATAGGTCGCTTCGGTCGACAACGATTTGTCTTCGACCGATGCGTACGTCGACAAGCCTTCTGGTAAACGTGAGATTTGCTCATACACGTCAACCTCTCGCAACGCTTCGACGATGTCAGAACTGTTGAGAGTGCTGTCGCCACCGGCGAGGTTCTCTTCGATCGTTCCGTCCCAAAGCGGCCCCGAAGGATCGATCCACATGACGTTTTTGGAAAGCGAAGCGGGATGGACGTCAAGCAGCTTCAATCCGTCAATCCGCACTTCGCCGGTGGCCGGCCGGCCAAAGCCCATCAGCATTTCGGCCATCGCTTGCGTCGAGACCGAATCCGTCCCCAGCAACACGGCCAAGGACCTTGGCTTAAAACCGGTCGTGATGTGATTGAGGATCGGCTGGCCATGCGAACCGAACAACGAAACGTCGCGGAATTCCACACCGTCGCGCAACCCGGCCAGACCGACACGTTGTTCCGAAGGCGTCGCTTCATCGCTCGTCTTTAGATAGGCATACACGAAATCGCACGCCGGTCCACTGACCGTACGCAGATGACGACCGAGCGAAAGAATCCGCCAGACCGCCGAAAAGGCGCCTGCAAGCGCAAGCCCTAGCACAATCGCCGACGACAGGCTGAGCCCCAAGTCTGTTTCCAACAAGTTCAGCCCAAGCCCGATCACCATGATCGCGATCGCTGCCGAAGCGGCCAAGAAAAGCGTCGGCCAAATACGACCTCGACGTGATTCGTTGTCGTCGAGCGAATGGTACAGCTGGTCGACTTCGTGGCGAAACGACTCTTCGGCAATCCCTTTCGCCTGCAGCCGTGCCATCTGTGGCGCGCGGGCGACCAAACTGGCGATCTGATCTCGCAATTGCGGCTGCTCCCACTTCCCGGCGTCTTCGACATCCGTGCCGCGGACCTTCGTATACAGCCGCCACATCATCACACCACTGATCACCGCAATGATCGCCAAGTAAATGTGGACAACCAATGCGACGGTGACGCATCCGAGCAGCAACAACACGCTACGTGGGACAACGCGATACCAAAGCGACAAGCCACGGCCAAGGGAAGGCAAGTGTCGGCCGATCAACGCCCGCGCACTTGCCGATTGTGCCGCCGCGCCTTCGAGTTCCGCTCGACGGACACTCTGTTTCAAAATCTGATAGTGCAGCGATTTGGTAATCGCCATCGCACGCCGGTCCGCGACTCGCCGATGACGCCAAACGGCGAAACAAAACATCACCGAGATCGCAAATGCGAGCGACGTCAGTTGCGTCAACTGCATCAGGGGCGCCTGATCGATGAACGCTTCAGGCAGCGGGACCGACAAGTTCACGCCTAGGCGTACTGGCGATTGCTCAATTGATTTCGTCTCTAACAAAAACGAAATCAGACCAAAAACCAGCACAAGGACCGGGACCAAGATGCCGGCCAGCAAAGCCCACAAGACAAAGGTCAATGAACCGAATGATGCGTCCGGTTCGTGTCGCGCCGCCGAGAGAGTTCGGAATCGATTCAAAGCTGCAAGTCCCCGCTAGTTGGGCGCCCCCGCCAATACGACGGGGCGTCCGAGTGTCTCTGCGGGGTCAACAGCGACCCCGCCTAGGCCAAATCGCGGTCTTCAAACAACAGCATGGCAACCATCCAGATCGCGACCGCGAATACAACAAGATAGTTAAAGGAGGCCGCCAGGTAGATCCAGGGCACCTGATTTCCGCTGTCCATCGCACTTTGGACGTTAAAAATATTCAGGTTGGGAACCACGATGGCGATCAGGTTACCGACAAAACCCACCAGCGGATTTTCACCGCGGGCTGAAGCCACCAATGGCTGGGTCAAGTTACCGATGACGTAGATCACCAAGCACGTTATCAGATTGCTCAGCAGTGGCAAGCGTGTCGCCAAAGCGACAGCGATTGCGGCAATCGACATCGTCTGCATGAAGTACAGCCCCAGTACCGGGATCGTTGACATGATCTCCTCGAATCCCATTTGCCAAGCCGGCAAAGCACGAGCGGTTTCACGAGCGTCATAAATTGGCTTGTACGACATTAGCAACAACAACACCGTTCCAATGATCAGGAACATGACCGCGATGCTCATCATGATGCCGGCGTACTTACCCAACAGGAACGATCGTCGCGAAACCGGTTTACTCAACACGGTCAACGCAGTCCGCCCTTCGATTTCCTCGCTGACGCTCGTTCCCGCACTCCAAACAGCCTGCAACATCGCCAATACCATGATCAGCGTGACGCTACTGTCCTTGAACATGCGAATGTCGTCGCCGAGCGTATTAAACGGATAGATCGAAAACACGACCACGCCGAAAATGCCGATCGCCAACAAGATCAGATACAACGTTTGTGCCATCTCATTCTTGGCCGTTGACAAGGCGAGCGCCCAAACACGCGGGGCCGCTTGACGGAACGCGACCAATGCGCTGATCAAGAAAAAGATCACGACACCGATCGCAACCGCTTGCGTTGCTTGCGGAACCTTAGGAACCGTCGTGATCGTAAACGTCACGGTCGCCGGATCGAGTTCGCGGTTTTGAATGTGCAATTGTGATGGGTCTGCTGGCAACGGCGGAACGTCGCGATCCTCGTAGCGATAGACCATCCGTTCTCCCGCATCGATCCGAGTCGGCTTTCGCGAAAACTCGGCGATGCTCGAACCATCCCCGAGCATGATCGTCTTGTTCGTTTCGATGATCAATTCCGACATCGAACGCAAGTCATAGTCCAACTTTTGCGGATGGAAGATCGCTTCGTCGGGGCCGACCGAGGCATCCGCCCCGGGCACCGTCAACGGAGTAACCACAGTGCCGTCACTAAAGACATGGACTTGTCGCAGCGACTGGACGAACTGCAACGGGTCGGTGACATAGTACGTCCCCAGCATGCCGATCAAGGCAAAGACACCGAGCGTCGAGAGGATGTATGGCACGATCCCTTCGCCGAGAATGTCAAACCACTCCTGCCGCGTGCGGTACCACATCCCGTAGACAATCGCATAACCCAAGATCACACCCGCAATCAGCAGCGGCAGATAAAGCGACTGGGCATACTCTTCACTCGACGGCGCGAAACGCGTGCAAAGCAACACGCCGATTCCGCCACCGAGAATTAACGAGACGACCGAGCCTCGCGTCGGGTTGCTAGCGAGCGTTCCCAGCGGTGGCAGGAACGACAACAGTGCGAGCACGCCATAAAAGACGGCTGCGACGATCGCCCCGAGCAGCAAGCCAACCGAAATCGCATAGATCGGCGTGGCCCAACTCGGCATCCAATCACCAATTTGCCCAACAAGCAGGCCGCTCGACACCGTGGAAGCGGCATCGAAAAGTAGTCCAGACGAAGCGGCAGTTAGATTCGCAAGCACGGAAGGGATCACCGGGATGGCGTAGCAAAGATGAGGAACCGGAAACAGGGGGTGACACGATGGAATCCCATCGAATCAAACGCTACGCATCCATTTGCAAAATGGTTGTCCCCTTCGTTTTGGATTTTGCAGAGAAAACCAATTTTCGAGATCCGCCGCCGCGTCTAAGCCGCGTCCACCACGAGGTTGCCGACGAGGGCCCCCGCCACTTCATGCTGAATTTTCGGTCATTCTGGCCTGAAAATCGTACCAACCCGACCCTAGCCACGCGCTCGTGAAACCTGATCATTACCGACACAGTCACGGATTAACGTCCACAATCGCCAGTTAGCGTCCGCGATCACAGCCATGCGGTACAAAACGGCTGCTTTGCGCTCTAGCCCGCCATTACGCAAGAGGGCTAACAGCGAAATTTCTTGCTAAATTGACGCCCCTTTGATATCATGCAAACCGATAATACATGCGGGATTGACGTAGATTTCATACGGTGAAACGTATGGAGAACGAATCTCCAGCGTCAGGCGTCATGATCGCCGCTACTCGCCCCGCTATGCGAAAGATCGCCCCTTTAGATCAGGTGTCATCATGGTGCCCAGTCGTCGCGAGAAAACCGATATCCGTCTCGACGACTCCGTTTTGGTCGTGGCCCCGACCACCAAAAGCATCAGCACGCGGAAACATGCGAAGTATTTTTCGGCCGATGTTGCGGAGCATTTGACCCCCACCGCCGTTTCGCGGCTCCGCCGCGTGGTCATCGACCTTTCCGGAGTCCAGTGGGTCAGCAGTGCTGGCCTAAATGAGTTGATTCACTTGCACTCGCTCGCCCGTTCGGCGGGAACAGAAATGCATCTTCTTGGGGTTTGCGAAGCGATTCGAGACGTTCTTCGCATTACTCGACTTGAACGCATTTTTGACGTCGAACTGAGCAGCTGGGAATCCGCAAGTCGCTCCGCCGAAGAATTGAACCCTTCGGCCTCTTAGAATGAAGCGTGCCCGCGAGCTGAAACGACGCGAGACCGCATCTTCGGGCGAGGCAATTGCCCCTGCCTCCGCAAACGCTCTTCCATCTCGAATGCATTGCCCCACAATCGTTAATTCAACGGTATGATGAGGAAGTGGAGTTCACTTGAGCTCACCGCCATTCGAATTCTGTTCCGCAAGCCCTTCTCATGACCGGCACCCGTGATGCCCGCTGACAACGCCGCTTGGACGCTGCGCCGAGAGATTCCCAGTGAAACGACTATCGGCAGCGAGCTTGTCGAGGAACTGATCGCCGCAATGACGGAGCGTGACTGGCCGCCGGCAGATCTATTTCGAACCCAGCTTGCCTACCAAGAGGCGATCGTTAATGCGATCCGACACGGCAATCGCTGTGATCCCAACAAGACCGTGCTGGTCGAAATGAGCTGCGATGATGATCGCGCCGTCATCACGATTACCGACCAAGGCGACGGCTTTGATCCCACGGCCGTTCCCGACCCACGAAGCGACGAATTGTTGGAAGTCCCCGGTGGTCGCGGCGTCTTGTTGATTGGGGAATTGATGAACGAAGTTGCCTACAACGATCGTGGCAACCAAATCACGATGACAAAAATCAAAGGCGAAAACCCTCCAAGCGACGGCAACGAGTAAGCGAGACTGCTCGTCGACCGCCACCTCAGCCTTCCCTGATTCGCCAATCTAACGGAGCGATCCGCAAATCGAATTAGAAGATTCGATGAAGGCAAAATGGGAGAACCATGATCGTCCCCCCACCGCCCCGTGAATCACGGGGATTTCTGCAAGGGCAAGCATGACGCCTTTTCGCCCAATGCGAAGGAACGATGAAGTCTGATTCTTTGCAATTGCGAGAATTCTTTCGCTCGCTTGAATTGTCGTCCGTAACGCGGGCAGAGTCTGCGTGAAAAGCTTTGGCACGGCGGACCAATCGCCGCGAATCAAGCAGATTCGGTTTCATCGAATTCTCATCTTGGTTCCATCAAGCTTCGCACGCTTCTGCTGAAATGTTGCTCGACGCTGAAAGGACGTCGCTGAACGAGACCCAGTCAAGTCAGCAATCCCTCAGCGGACGCAACTCCGCTCACCGGAGCAAAACCACTCGGCGTGTTGCCGAGACTCCGGGAATAGAAACACAGGCAGTTTCGCGTCGCGTGAATCGCTGCCGTGTCATTGGAGTAATCAAAAAGGGAGGAGCCGGCCGGCGAAAACAGGAGAATGCAGCGCGAGACTTTGCGAGGATCACGCCAAATTCAACTGCCGATTGCCAGCCGACTACCTCAGGTCGTTTTCCCAATTGTGGGCCGGGCAAGACACCCTGTCCATACAAGTCCAGACAAGGATCTCGAAATGTCGCGTATGCGAAAATCAGGTTTCACCCTGATCGAACTCTTGGTGGTTATCGCCATCATTTCTCTGCTGGCCGCCTTGGCTTTGCCAGCTTTGACGAAAGCACGTGAAGCTGCTCGTCGTGCAACTTGCTCGAACAACCTGCGTCAGTTCGGCATCGGACTGTACACCTTTGCCGACCGCGACCCTTTGACCCGCATGTGCTCGGGTGCATCGGACTGGAAGCGTGACGGCGACATGGACACCTACGGGTGGGCCGCCGACTTGGTCAACATCGGATCGGCTTTGACCGGCGACATGTTGTGCCCCAGCAACCCAGCAAAGGGCCTGGAAAAAGTGAATGACTTGATGGGTGGCCAAACCACGGCTACCGCTGGTGCTTCGAGCGGCAACACGACCTCACGTATGACCGAAGGTGCAGGCTCGGTCCTGTTCACCCCAACGTCGGCCACCGCTGGTACCTACAACGCTGCTCTGTCGTACAACTACCAAGGTAAGACCTTGAGCAACGGCGGATACGTCGGTGTGTTCTACGTCGAAAAAGGCTACATGACCAACTACGCATCGGGTTACCACCTGGTCCGTACCGCTCCAGTGATCGCGCAAGCTGGTAGCGACCCGTTCTACTTGGCTGCTGCTACTGGTGGTAAGTTCAAAGAGCGTCAAGACACCGTCGGTTCGCTGACTTCGAGCCTGATCGACACCTCGCGTGTTTCGGCTCAGAACATCGGCCTGTTGGGTGACGCTGGTCCTGGCGACATCGACGAAGCTGTTCTGTTGGCTGACGTTACCAACGCTGAAGGCGACGTTCTGCTGCCAAAGGGCATGCTGTTGGCTGAATCGTTCAACGATGGTCCTGCTTACTACGACAGCAGCACCAACCGCCTGCACTTGCTCGACGCCAGCGTTTCGCTGCAATCGCAAGCAGATTGCGAACGCGGTCAAGCAACCACCATCGAATGCATCCTGCCTGTTTCAAGCGGCACCCGTGCTGCTGGCACTGGCGGAACCTACCTGCAAGACACCCGTGACTGGTTCGCCATTCACACCGACGCTTGCAACATCCTGATGGCTGACGGTTCGGTTCGCTTGTTCTACGACGAATCGGGCGACGGATACCTGAACCCAGGTTTCCCTGTCACCACCGCTGATGGCACTGACTACACCCGCATCGGATACAACTCGGACAAAGTCGAGTTGGCTCCTTCGCAAATGTACAACGGCCTGTGGCTGAACGACACGTACTTCAAGAACGCTTTCGAAGAAGATTGATCGTCTGATGCTCAGGCTTGATCTTGCTTGATTAAACAACGGGTCTCAGTGGCAATTTTGTCACTGAGACCTTCGTTTATTTGCCGCGGATGTAAAGACAAAAACGAATTCTTACCCGCGTCCCTTTCCACGATGTCGTTGCAAACACCAAGCCCCGGTGATCCGCCACGACAAAACTCCAACTGGCGTAGCCACCTAGCTTTCCGATGAGCATGCTAGCGAAACGACTATTGATTTCCATATGTGTCGTGCTCGGACTGTCCGCAGCCGTCTTCGCGCTCTCCCAAAACGTGACTTACAAGCCCTGGGGCGTCCCCGACAGCCGGCGGGCAGAGTACGAAGCCAAGCTGGACGAGATCGACCGTACCGCACAGCTCGACGCGATTCCAACAGCACTCGTGATTCCCCGTGCCGTTGACCACGATTTCAAGTGGGTTACGTCCGATGCCGTCAGCCAGCACGAGTTTCAGATTATCAATCGTGGTGATCGCGAACTAGAACTCACCATCCTTGATTCCACGTGCGATTGCCTCGTCGCGAAACTCGAGTCGGATCGTGTCGCGCCCGGCGAAACCACACAGTGCCAGATCGAATGGACGGTCCCCCAAGGTGAAACCCTTGATACGAATGCGGACCTTTTTATTGCGACCAACGATCCGCGAACGCCGAAGATTCGCTACTCGTGCAAGGGCATGCGGCGGCAAGTCATCGTGGGTCCCCAATCGATCCAACTCGACAAAAACGATCTCGACGAACCCGCAAACAAATCATTCTTTGTCTTCAGTCAACTACATGATCACGTCACGATTGAATCAGTGACTGCAGACGGTTACGACGTCGAATGGTCAAGCGAGCCAGCTGAGATGACAGAAGCCCAACTGGTCAATCACTCTGCAACATCGGCCGCCGTCTTGAACGTCAACCTAAGTCCGCATGACTTCGGCCGATTTGAAGGCGTATTGCAAATCGCCGCCCAAACGTCGGCGGGTGAACATCAGCTGACCGTGCCTTTTTCCGGCAAGGTTCGTCCGCCTATTGGTTTTTATGGTCCTGACATCCATAAAGACACCGGACTGGACATGGGAACGCTTGACGGCGGGAAACGCACTGACTTTTTCGTTTCGGTGCGATCAAGAGTCGATCAGGAACGCAACATCGAAGTCTTACAAACCGTTCCCGACGCACTCGAAACCGAACTGACTTCGACCGCACAGCCAGGCGTCTTCCGATTGCGAATCACAGTCCCCAAAGGCTGCCCTGACTTGCAGTTCAACCTGCCGCAAAACCGTGGGTTCGTCAAAGTTGGCGACCCCAAGTCTGAAACGTATTCAAGTTGGTTGCCCATTTGGGTTTCGGTTTCCAACATCAAATAGCCATAGGCACCAACCGCATTGACGAGTGCCAAGCCGAACTCAGTGTCGGCCGTATCAATGAGATTCTTATCAAAAGAAACAGTTTGATGGACATTAGAAAATCGAATCAACCTGCCCGGCTCTTCGCGTTGGGCTTTCTGCTCGTTCTCGGCACGGCATCCGGTTGTTCCGATGGCAAAGAAGATCTGTTCATGAAAGCGGCCGCAAGACCACGCGGGAATCCCGATGACGTCGCCGCTGCGCCAGCCGCACCACCGCCCGCTGCCGCTGCCGCTGCCGCTGCTGCTGCTGCTGCTGCTGCTGCTGCCCCAGAAAAGAACACCCCGCCCAAAGCCGCAACCAAGCCCGTCGCCCAAGTCGCTTCGGTTCCCAAGAGCGTTGAGCAAGCCGCTGCGGAAACGGCGGTTCCTGATCTTGCAAAAATCGAAGTCAAGCCGATCTCCGAACGTGCGATCAATAACGAACTTTCCGATGAAGAAAGCCGTCGCGCGACAGTCCGGAAAATGCTCAAAATCTTTGATGCGTTGACTGCCTATCAAAAGGACCACGGTGGAAAATTCCCAACTCCATTTACCGTCAACGAAGCGGGCATCCAATGCCTTTCGTGGCGTGTTGAATTGCTACCTTACCTGGGATACCCCGAACTCTATTCCCAATTTGACCATTCGGTTCCTTGGAATTTCGGTGCCAACAAAGAATTGCTCGACCGAATCCCCGATGAGTTCCTCACACACGGCGACACCAAGACCAATATCGTTGCAGTCGCAGGCGAGTTCTCCCCATTTCTTGTCTCGCCTAGCCATATCGGTATCGCCCCCAGCAGCATCCGAGATGGTGCGGCGAACACGCTGGTGTTGATCGAAGTCAACGACGATGTCACCCCGAACTGGACGGAACCGGCTGACTTTCCCGCGACTCGTCGTGTGGCAGCAGAAATCCCCAAACACCTGTTCCGAAAACGCGGCGACGGCGTGATCGCCATGTGGGCCACCGGCTTGCCAACCTTTATCCACAAGGACGTTCAAACCAACCTGTTGATTGATGCCTTTTTCATCAAAGACGAACAGGATTTCAAAGCGTCACAAATCCACCAAACGATTGCCTTTGAAGAGCCCGGCGAAGAAAACACCGCCGGTGACGAAATCATGGCCAGTCAAACGGACGCTATCACCGAGATTGACCTCGCGGTCTCGGCCGATGACTTTGTCGTCGATCGTGTCTTGATCGAAGAAGAAGACTACACCCGCGAACCCGAGCCGTCCGTCGTACAAATCCGTACGGCCCAAACGAAGCTTCGATCGATGTTCTCCACTCGCATCAAAGAAGCGACCACGAATAGCGATCGCAGCAAACTCGGCAAAGAGTTCCTCGAACTGTCGTCCAACATGGAAAGCGATCCGGGCGGCGCATTCGCGCTGCAACAAGCCGCGATGCGATTTGCGATCGAAGCGGAAGACGCAGATCTGTTGCTTCAAGCGGTTGACCAACGCGTGGCTCGATTCGACATCAACGCACTCGAAGAGAACTTGAAGTGGTTCTTGGAGTTCGGCGAAGGCACGGCATCACGAAACGATCGTGTCATCGAAGGCGCACCGCTTTTGAAACGCACCGTTCCGATCGTCTTGACCGCGATACGCGATGACGAATACATGCGAGCCGCTTCGATTTGTCGAATCGCTAGCCGCTACACCGGCGGATCGCGATTCGATGAAGTCTCGCGGATTCTAACACGTATGCGAACCCAGCTCGGTTTGGCAAAAAATGAATACGAAGACGCGAAGCAATACTTAGAAGACTTCCGTTTGAATCCAGAAAACGTCGCCGCCGGTGCCGCCTTCGGTCGCTTCGTGTGCTTTATCAAGGGCGACTGGAAAACCGGATTGCAATTGATTGTTGATGGCCCAGCCGGCGATCTTCGTGACGTCGCAAGGATGGACATCAAAGGTGCGGGAACCGCCCAGGGCCAAGTCGCAATCGGCGACGCATGGTGGGATTTGAGCCGCCGTGCGTCCGGCCCCTATCGTCAAGGTGCACAGGACCGTGCGGTCAAATGGTACGAAAAGGCAATTGAACGATTGCCCGATTCACTCGACAAAATACACGTCAACAATCGCTTGCAAGACGCGCGTGATTCCTCTGGAACGAGCCCGATCGCGCAGTGCTTGCAGCTTGCCGACTTGCTGAACGTCGATGTCTCGCAGAGCCTGACTTCGATCGCCATGGAAGGATCCAGATCGTCAGCTGGCAGACTGCAAAATGACGAGGATTGATCGAAACAGACATAGCGTGGTACGCGATTGACGCGCCGCCCCTTTGCCTGTCTCCGCAAACATTCGGTTTATGATTTATGTCGACTGACAACATCCAAGTTCAACCACAAATTGCTGCCACATCCGGCTCCGTGACCTGCGGAAAGTGCAGCGCCGCGAACACCGCGGCGAGCCAATTCTGTGCCGGTTGCGGGCATTCTCTTTATGAAAAATGCAAGGGATGCGACCGCCCGGTCTTGCTGACGCAGGCATTCTGCGGCAACTGTGGTGAAGACCTTCGCGCATCGATCGAAAAGCAACGCCAACAGCTCGAGCAAAAACTTTCCGACGCCGTCGCGGCGACGAAGCGTGCCGATTACGAAACGGCGAGATCCTTGTTGTCTGCCGTGATCAACAAAAAATCTGACTATCGTTACATCGATATCGCCCGAAACGCCCAAGTCGCACTCGACAAAATCGAACAGATCGCCAGCCAACTGACGAGCAATGCGACCAACGCGATTTCATCGGCACAAGAGGCTTTCGAACAAGAAGATTACAAACGCGTGATCGCCCTTCTTGAACCCGTTCCGGAACGCCTGCTAAATGACGACGCACGTCGGATCCTCGACAACTCACGCTTGGTCATTCGCCAGTCGGAAACATCGACGAACGAATTGCGTAAAGCAATCGAAGCTCGCGATTACGCAACCGCTGGTCAACACCTCGATGTCCTTCTTGACCAACAACCGGCAAACGAAAAGTACCAACGCTTGGCGAAGCAAATCGGCGACAAACTGCAACAAAAAGCGACACGTCGGCTGGAGCAAAATCGCTATCGAGCGGCTATCGATTTATTGCACAGTGTTCCGGGAATCGCCAAAGACGAACCCTATTCGGAACTGCTCGACCGTGTCGAAAAGTTAGTCTGGGTCTCCAACCAGTTCACCGGCGAACCGTTTGCGACGCCCTCACTCGGACGACTTGCGAAACGATGGAACGAACTCGCCCCGGCCGACACCAAGGCGAAAGAAGCGTTATCGATCATTGCCAAACGCATTAAAGCTGATCGAGAAGACCCACGGGCGATGTTCGCGACACGCGGCCCCAAAGCCCACAGTTGGATTGGCGGAAACCTAAATGTCCTCGCGTTTCCGTCACTAATCCGCGGTTTCGACCCTGTCGAAATTCAACGCGGATCTGCGGAGTTCAATGTCGCATTCGGCCTAGCATTACAAGGGCTCGATGAAGTCCCGATCAAGGACCAGTTTCATCAGCCGAAACAAAGTCTACTCGGGCGGCTACGACGAAAGAAATTGTCCTCGTGCTGGGGTTTCGACATTGGATCAAGTGCAATCCATGCAGTGTGTCTGCAACGAAACGAAGAGGACGGCACATTCTCGATCACTGACTGTTTCGTAAAACGGTTCAGCGATGTTGGCGCACAACTGAAAGACCGAGATTTGAATCAGGAATGGCTGAAAGAGGCTATCGCGGAGTTCAGTGCCGACCGAGACCTCTCGGAAGTTCCCGTTTGGGTCAGTTTACGAGGCCGCGAACTGGTCACACGTTTTGTGCAACTTCCGCCCGTTGCCGACAAACAAGCCAAAGCTCTGTTCGAGCGTGAAATCAAAGATCGCATCCCGGTCGAACTCGATGAAGTCGTTTTGGTGAAATGGCTTTGTGAACTGCCAAGCGAAGACGAAGACCACGGTTTCGGCCGTCCATCATTTGTCGCCGCCGCCAAGAAGTCACACCTCGAACCATTCGTCGCGACGCTCGAGGAAGCAGGCCTTCCAGTCAGCGGAATTCAAGCCGCTCCAATTGCTCTCGTCAATTTTGCCGCACTGGAATTCCGAGACCTGCTAGGTGGCAACGACAAAGAAAACGAGGACGAGCAACGCCCACTCGATCCAGATGATCGAAGCGAACAAAAGATCCCCGGTGTTGCCATCGTTGATAGCGGCGCAGAAACAACGACGGTCTGCTTCGTTTCCAAACGCGCGTACTGGTTCTGGACAATCGAATCAGGAGGCGGTGAGTTCACGCGGATGATCGCACGTTCCAGCCAGCAGACACATGCCGAAGCAGAACAACTTAAGCGTGACGTCGCGAGTATCGATCGACCACACCATGTAATGGCCCCCGTCGAACAACGACTCGATGAACTTCGATCTCGTTTGGACAAGATTGTGACTGACGCGAAAAAAACGTCAGCACCATTCGAGATCGTACAAACGTGGTGCTGCGGTGGCGGTTGCAAGATGCACGGCTGGGTCAAGACAATCCTGTCTGATCAAGCATCGATTGACGGTTAGCCACACCCACACGCGAAGCCAACACGATGAACCATCTGCGCTCGCTGTTAGGAATTGTGTCCTGGGTCGGCCTGCTTGGCATCGTCGCAGGTCTGACCATCGTGCTCACCGCACGACAAACCGACAGGAACGATCGGTCGCCGGAACTGCCGCTCGCTGCCGCCGAAAACGTCGATCCGAGCGACGCAATTCACACGGACGTTGACAGCTCACCCCCGTCCACCGCGGTTCCTGATTGGCCGCAGCGGTATGGTGCTAATCGCCGGGCGACGATTGATTGGTCGCTTGGCGATCCACAACTTGAAGTGCATGGTCCACGAATCTTCTGGGAAGCGAACGTTGGAACAGGGTATGGATCACCGGTAACCAGCCAAGGAAACGTGATCCAATTGCACCGAGTCGAAGACTCCGAAGTGCTGACCTGCTATGACGCCCTGTCCGGGCAGATACGCTGGGAATATCGTTACGCGACCACTTTTCGTTGCCAATTCGATTACAGCAGTGGTCCATCCGGAAGCCCCGTCATCGATGGCAACTACGTTTATGTGGTCGGCGGTCAGCATCAAGTATTCTGCCTCGGATTGACCGATGGCAAACTTTGTTGGCAACGTGACCTCGGTGCAGAATACTCGCTCGACGATCTCGATTTCGCCGTTGGGGCCTGCCCGCTGATCGTTGACCAAATGCTGATCTACAACCTCGGCGCCGAAATCAAACAGGCTGGGATCGTCGCGCTCGACTGTGCAACTGGCGAAACGATTTGGACGGCGACCGATCATTCGGCCGGCTATTGCTCGCCGATCGCTGCCAACATTCATGGCCAACCGTTCGTGTTTGTGATGACCAATCGCGGACTCGTCTCGCTCGATCCGTTGTCTGGAATTGTCGATTGGGAACTTGAACATCATCCGCACTCGGACTTGTCCTACAACAGTGTCTCACCGACCGTTGTGGACGACTTGGTCCTTGCCATCACTGGCCCCGGTCCTGGCGCCCTATGCGTACGCGTCAACGCTGACCGGAGTTATTCCGTGAACTGGAAAGACCGCCGCGTTTTAGATTCACAGTTCAACACGTTGATCACCCACGGAAACGACGTGATCGGCTTTACCGCAAAGCGTCAAGGCGGCTCGCGGTTGCGGTGCATCGATATACGCAGCGGCGACCTTCGCTGGGAAAGCGACTGTGACTTGGGCCGTGGCCAGGGATTGCGTTTTAATTCAACTTTATTGCTGACCGGCGAAAACGGTCACTTGGCGACTATCAAACTGGGTGCCGACGGACCGACCAAAACGGTCGTGACAGACACTCCCGTCCTAGATTCCCCGCTCTACACCTCTCCCGCCGTCTTTGATCGATTCATATACGTCAAAAACGAGCATCGACTTGTTTGTTTCGAAATCATCCCATGACCGAAGACCTAGCAAAGGTTCCGATCGATACGGCCCACGCCGACTCGAATCCCACTCCGACAACCGAGACGACGCGAATCCTTTCTCGTCGCAACATCGTTGCGTTCCTGACGCTGGTGATCGTGACCGGAATCGTTTATCTCCCTTCACTTGATGGATGCTTTCTGCTGGACGATTTCCCTAGTATCGTTTCCAACAATCGGATTCAAACCGGAGTGACCGACCTATCGCTATGGACCAGCATCCGTGGCTTAACGATGGGATCATTCGCGGTCAATTACCAAATGACCGGCCTGTCTCCACGAGGGTTCCACTTGGTGAATCATGCGATTCATCTCACAAGCGTCGCACTGCTGTTTGTATTTTTGCTGCGGCTGTTCCGTCACACATTGCTCTCGAATCGGTCTGCCGGATGGGCCGCATTCTGCACCGCTTTGATCTGGGGTGTCCATCCGTTATGCACCCAGGCCGTTAGCTATCTCGTCCAGCGTGCCGAGATTCTGATGGCTATGGCGATGCTGACATTCTTGATCGCGCTCGACCAATCTGCGGTTACAAAACGAAAACGCCTTTGGCACACGATTACGATCTTTGCCTTCGTAGCCGGGATGGCGAGTAAAGAAGTGATGGTGATGGCGATCCCAATTGGGTTGATCTACGACCGCTGTTTCTTGTCCGATTCTTGGAAGCAAACGCTCACAAGACGCGGATTGGTCTGGGGAACTTGCATCGGGTTGATCTGTATTGCCGCGGTCATCAGGGGGCCCAGCGTTTTCGAAACGAACCGCAGCGTTGGCTTTACGATGGATTCCATTTCACCGTGGCAGTACATCGCGACGCAACCGCTAGTCATTCTGCACTATTTGCGTCTTGTCCTATGGCCGGATCCACTTGTGTTTGACTATGGCTGGCCCCCCGAAACCCAACTCGGAAAGATCGCCTTGGGTTTCGCCGCGATGGCAGGAATCATCGGCATTGCGATTGCCGACCTTCGACGCCGACCGGTTCGAGGCTTTTGTGTCTTGGCAGCAATCTTGTTGTTCTTGCCAACCAGCATCATTCCGCTTCAAGATTTAGCGGTCGAACATCGCGTTTACCTTTCATGCGGCTTACTTCTTGCGGCAATCCTTTCCAGCTTATTCCACTGGGCCGAGAATGCCTCGGACGACAACGCAAAACGTTTAGCGATCGGGATGAGTTGTGGCGTGGCACTCGTGTTCTCGCTCCTCACCCTCAACCGAAATGCGATCTACACTTCTCGCGTCACGATGTGGCAGGATGTCATCGAGAAGACGGCGGGACGCGGCCATAAAAATCTTTATCTAGCGCGAGCCTATACCAATCTAGGTGAAGCTCATGCGGAAGACGAAAACTGGGCAGAGTCCATCGAAGCGCTCAGCCAAGCGGTTTCATTAAAAGCCTATCCCAAACAGGTCCACGGCAACTTGGCTCGCGCCTATCTTGAACTCAATCAACTCGATCAAGCAGCCGAACACATCGCCAAAGCAGTCGAAGCGAATCCGAAAGACGCTCGAATTCGGCAACAGGCAGGCCTGTTAGCGACACGGCGTGGTGACTATGAAACCGCAGAAACGATGTTCGCATCGGCCCACGAACAATCGCCTCGTGATGAAGTTGTTTTGTACAACCTAGGCAAAGCACAACTCGCGCTCAACAAACTCGAGCTTGCTGAAACCAATTTCCGAAAAGCAATCTTGCTTCGCCCTTCCGAACCGGCGCCCTACCATAGCCTCATCGCGATACTCGCCCGACAAGGAAAGTTCCAAGACGCCAAGGCGATCGCGTCGGAGTTCATTCAGATGCATCCAGATGATGGGCGTGTGAACGTGCTGTTGGGCAGCATTCATGCGGCAGAGGGCAACTTGAAAGACGCCGTCATATATTGGCAACACGCTACCGAACAGACACCTCCGACGAAACAGGCAAACTTTCTACTCGGCAATCATTTCTTACAAACCGGCGACACACAGCGCGCCCTAGTCCATTTTCGTGCCGAGACAGAAATCGATCCGAAAAACATCGAAGCGCTCGTGAATCTTGGCGGACTGGCCGCGCCGGACCAACCTCTCGAAGCCAAGCGGTACTTTCAACGCGCCCTGTTACTGAACCCGGATTATTTGAGGGCTGACTTCAATGTTGCGGCAATCGACGCAAGACTCGGAAATCATGACGCCGCGATCGAACGCCTTCGCCGCATCATCGGTTCGTCGCCGGATTTTTTGCCTGCTCAACAGTTACTTGACGCCTTAGTCTCCCGAGCGAACTGAGACCTTTGACAACTGCTTTAACATCGTTTCTGAAGGCTGAAACCCTGGACGGACTGCCAAAGCGTTTTGGTAACATTGACGAGCTTCATCATTCCGCCCCTGGCGTACGAGAGCATTTCCTAAGCTATGCCATGCATTGAAATTGGATCGATCAATTTCAATCGCGCGGCGCAGCAGGCGTTCTGCTTCTGATGGATCGGTTGCTGATATCAAAGCTCCCAAGTTATTCAGCGTTGCGCTACTCGGAGTCCCTTGCTTGAGAGCTTTTTGGTAATAGTCGATCGCAGTTTCCGTGTTGCCGATCCAACGATTGACATCGCCAATCGCGGCAAACAAATGCTGGTCCGCAATCCCTGCTTGGGACAGCTTCATTAAGCCTGCCAACCCTTTTTGTAATTCACCTTGCCGTGCCACCAACAACGCGGCCTCCACGCTCCAGTATTGCTGTTGCTCACCTTCTGATAAATCCAACTGCCGCTGAATGATGGCCGAAGCTTCTGGCAGGTTTCCCCTTTCGATTGCGAGTTTGTATTGCTGAACGATCACATCGAAATTGTTGTCAAGAGACTCGCCGATCGTTGCGAGAATCTCCCGACTTTCATCGACCCGGGATGCCTCCATCAACCAACGACTGAGCTGTCGTAGCGATTCTTTCACCGCATCAATCTGCCGCATCGAATCGAACGTTTTTTTCGCCTCGGTAGCCCGTCCCTCCATCCATGCCAATTGTGCTTGACGGAGACGCATCGCCTCATTCGGTGGCTGGATACGTTCAAACGCCGTTTCCATCCATTGCGATGCTTCGCCGAAACGTTTCTGAGCAGCAAGCACCGTGGTCAAGTGCAAGTACAGCTGAGAGCGCGTTGGACGATTTTGGATCGCCATTTTAAGAGCGTTTTCTGCTTCGCCCCAATGACCATGCTCTAGATGGACATCGGCCAAACGGATGAGGTGCTCGCTGCCTCCGGGAGTGAGGGCGATCGCCTGCTCGGCGGATTCGACGGCAGCTTCCCACTGCCCCGTCGCCGACAAGGCACCGGCATAGCCGGAAAGAACATTCGCCTTTTCGTAGTCTGGCTGCCAAACCAAGCCCTCTGCGTCGAGAGCTCTCTTAAAGTACTCCAACGCTTGCTCGGGATCTTCGTCTTCCAATGAATGCCCACCCAAATTAAACAACGCTCGGTAGTTCCATGGTGCTTTGGCTGCGACGTCCTGCCAAAGCGACTCAGGCGACGTGTAAATCGCGGACCGTTGATAAGTTAAAACGCCAAGCAGAACCGCCACGATCGACACGGGAATCCGTAACTGCTTGATACCGATTTGAAAGAATCGGCAGATCGCTAAAACTGCCCATGCAATTAACCAAGCACTGGCAAGATAAACGCGGTGCTCCACCACAATGTCTAACAGTGGCACGATTGCCGTAGTCGCGATGCACAAGAAAAACACAAGAGGAAAAACGCTCCACCACCGTTTTCGCCACCAGGCGGTCAAGCTCACTCCTAAGGCTCCCAAAACAATCGCGTTGGCAACCAAAATGACAACCGGATTGGCCTCTGGTGGCCAAAGGTAGTCAAAGTTCTGCCCGACAGGAAAGAAGATCAACCGCACATACAACAGCGTCGCTTCTGACTGAGTCAACCAATACTGAAGTGGTGTCAGATGCTCGATCGCAAACCCGGAACTTGCCGAATCATCGGCAACCCAAAGCAACGGCCCAACAACAAAGACGCCACCGATCACGACGGGCGCAACCAAGATCGCAAAGTAACGCCATCGCTGACGCAACCATTCACGCAAGGTAAGCGGGCTGATCAGATGATCCAAAATCGGCAGCGCGACCAACGCCACAACCGCAGGTTCTTTTGACCCGATCGCCAACCAGAAGAACAGGATTGATGCGGCCATCCAGACTCGCCGCTCGTCGGCTTTTAGATACAGCCACCATCCCGCCAAGAAAAACAGACTCCAAAGTGACTCAGCCCGCTGAATCGAATAGGCAACCGCCTGTGTTGTGATCGGGTGAAGCCCCCAAATCAACGCAATGGCATACGAAGTCCACAACGTGTTCCCACAGTCATCGACCGGTGATCCACGAACACCGTCCTCAGATGACTTTGCGAACGCCGACTGCAATCGTGAAAGGACTTCAAACAGGACCGCCCATAGCACCACGGTGGAAAGGACATGAATCAACAAATTGAAAATGTGGTAACCAATTGGATCGGTGCCACCGATCCAACGATTGATGCGTAACGTCAGGTAGGTGACCGCTCGTGGCTGTGCAAGCTGTGACAACGATGGCAGGCCATTGAGTGACGAATTCTCAACGATCTGAGACTTATCATCGAATACAAAGGCACCTCCAAGTCCAGAACTGTGGGCTGCTCCGACCAACAAGATGAGCCCCATCCCGGCAAGCAAAATTGACGTCTTCACGTCTCGTTTTTGGGTCTTCATCCGTCGTTGATTAGCTGGTAGTCGGGAGTTCTAAAGTGGCGTCTCGAGCACTTCTTTATTCACAGCGAAAATTGGTACTACTGAACAGGCCATTTTGTTGCCGAAATGCTGTTGAAGTTTGCGTTAACTTTTAAGCATCGAGTCGGGATCACGATGCTCACGCGGCAGCATTCGGTGCATACAAATCTGCGTCAAACACGGCAAATAACGACGACGCGAGCGTCACCACGCTCGATTTATACGATCGGGACGCCTCTCGCTGCATCGTCGCCTCCCGCTGCCGGGGACTTGATGAAGAGAGGGTACCGAGGTCATCCTGGCTGGCCCTTCAAGCGTAGGTTTAAGGCTCACACTTTACCGGATGACATCGCGTCAACGCCACCGATTCGAACCAGGGTTTAGTGACCTTTAAAACGCGTTATCAAAGCGTCCTCGATCCGGCCAATCCCAGCTTTCATTTTGTTGTGCGGTTCAGTGAACCTGTTAATCGATGCAAGATCAAGTTCGACAACCACAACTTGTCATTCATCGCTGCCTGAAAGCGGCGTGAACACGCAAGTTGCGTCGGCAGAGCCCTCGCTCGATGCGTTTGCGTCGCTGTTTGTTGTGATCCCTGCCTACAACGAATCAGGCCGAATTGGTGCTGTGATCGAAGACCTGCGTCACTGCGGCGTCAAGCATATCGTGGTCGTCGATGACGGATCTGCAGACGAGACCGCTGATCTGGCGGCGCGTACCAACGTTTGGGTGTTGCAACACATCGTCAATCGGGGACAAGGCGCCGCACTTCAAACAGGTATCGACTTTGCGGTCGCCAGCGGTGCAAAAATCATTTTGACGTTCGATGCGGATGGGCAACATGCCGCGGCTGACTTGAAACGCATGATCGCCCCAATCGTCAATCGTACTTGCGACGTCACCTTGGGCAGCCGCTTTTTGGGGCGAGCCGAAAACGTACCGCTTACCCGACGTCTTCTGCTGAAAGCCGCTGTTTGGCTTACACGGCTGACGAGCGGACTCCCACTCACCGACACCCACAACGGTTTTCGCGCGATGACATCGAAAGCCGCGTCGATGTTGCGGATGAGCGAAGACGGCATGGCGCATGCAAGTGAGTTCCTCGATCGACTTGCCGTCTCGAAACTCAATTGGCAAGAAATCCCCGTTACCATTCGATACACTGACGGCACACTCGCCAAAGGGCAGCGTAACTCGGCAGCATTTCGAATCCTCTTTCGGATCTTTCTTTCCAAGGTGCTGCGATGATTCCTTTTCAGTGGCTTTTCGGCGGTCTCCTGTCCGCGGCGCTGGCGATCGAACTCATCCTGCAAATCCGGCACCAAAGCCGACGCTCAATCGGCTTGCTACGCGGCAGCGTTTGGGCGACCGCACTGGTGCTGGTACTCTATCCAAATATCCTGCAAACCATCGCGGTAAAGCTGAGTATCGGCCGTGGCGCCGATTTCCTGCTCTACATGCTCGCCGTCAGCTTTCCGACCGTTTGTTTTTACCTGCTGCACTCGATTGAAAAGCAGCGACAACAGATCACCCAATTGGTTCGTGCGTTAGCACAGAAAACGCCATACCATGAACCTCGCGACGCTTCGAGATCGGATGCAGGTCACGCTGGTTAGCACTCACGATGTGACCGGTGGTGCCGCAAAAGCAGCCTTTCGGTTGCACCAATGTCTGCGTTCCGCTGGCTGCCAGTCCCGGCTACTCACACGCTTCAACCGCAGCCATGCCGCCGGTGTCGAAAGCGTTTGTGATCGGGGCAATTGGATCAGCGCGAAAGCACTTGCCGCGAAGAGCCTGTTGCTGCGTGCCCCCACCTTTCGTTACAAGCTGGGGCGAAACTGCGATCTTTTCTCCACCAGTCGTGGCCCTGTAAAGCATCTCAAACGCTTCTATCAGCCCGCGGATGTCTTGCACTTGCACTGGACAACCTCAATGGTTGATCTGGCGTCGCTGGTAAAGACGCTGCCTGAGAACCTACCAATCGTGTGGACACTGCACGATATGAATTTGATGACTGGCGGTTGTCACTACAACGGCGGATGCCAACGCTTCGAATCTGAATGTGGCAGTTGCCCAGAGCTACACTCAAGAAACGAACGTGACCTCGCCAATCAAAACTTCGTCGCCAAGCAATCTATCTTCGCAAGCCTCGACACTCGACGCCTAATCATCGTCGCACCGTCACGTTGGATGCAACAGAATGCCGAACGCAGCAAATTGCTTTCGCGATTCGAAACAAGGGTGATTCCCTACGGTATCGACACCGACACATTTCGGCCCGATGGACGTATCCAGACGCGAAAACGACTCGGCCTAAAAGATGACGAAATTGCGGTTCTGTTTGTTTCCGACAATGTTGGAAACTATCGCAAAGGATTTGATCTGTTGCGTGAGGCGCTCGGGACGCTTGCGACAAGGAGCCCTATCGCGTTGTTGGTTGCCGGCTCAAACGAAGGCTCAAACCAATTGCCCGAGCTTGGCCCACAAGTTCGTTGCATCCCGCTGGGTTACATCACTGATGAATCCCGGATGGCGGAATCCTACGCAGCGGCTGACCTCTTCGTAATTCCTTCGCGGCAAGACAACTTGCCCAATACCGTTCTCGAAAGCCTTGCCTGCGGAACTCCCGTCGTCGGATTCCGGCAAGGCGGAATGACAGACATGGTGGTCGATGGTGAAACCGGATTGCTTGCCAATGAAATCACTGCCCCATCCCTGAGAAACGCATTGCAGTCCTTGCTGGAAGACGCGAAGCTCCGGCAACGAATGGCATCAAACACTCGCGAATTCGTGATGCGTCATTTCACGATGGATCAATGTGCCAAACGGCATATGGCACTCTATCGCGAACGCATCAACCAACTGACAGCGAGCAACTGAAGACGCCATGCGAATCGCAATCGTCGCACCTTTGATTCACCCCGCACGTATCGGTGGAGCCGAAACGTACGCTCGTGCAATTGTCCGCCGATTGCCAAACATGGGCACCAATCATGAATTCACGATCGTCTTGGCTGAAGGCCATAACGCCGAACTTGCCGATGTTCGGGCTGAGACGCTTAACTTGCCAATCCCCGTTAAGAGCGTTTGGCGACGGGTTGTTTGGGAGCACACCCGACTTGCAATGCTTCTTCGAAAGCACCGTTTCGATCTAATTCACTTTTTGGGGTCGACGGCATCGATCGGCGTCTCAGGCCCGGCCGTCGTTACGATTCACGAAACGTTGCGTTTTCAAGCCCCTGAAAGCACAGGAAAGGCAATCCGACACTACTACTCGATGAATCAAAAATCGATTGTCCGCCGTGGATTTCATGCCATTGGCGTCTCGGAATACGATAGCACTGTCATGCGTGAGAAACTGTCTTGCCCAAGTGATCGCACGCATGTCGTACCATTGGGCGGGCATGAACGGTTTTCGAACGTCGACGATTCCCCGCATGCCAAAGATTTGCTCTGGGTTGGTTTCCCTTATCCCCACAAATCGGTCGAGCTACTTCTAAAAAGTTTTTCGATCGCGACAGATCGATTGAGTGAAGGCACGCGACTGCGGCTTGTCGGAATTCCTCAAGAGAAACACCAACACTACCGCGACCTAGCCATCGCACTGGGCATTGGCGACCGCGTGGACCTATCGGCTCCGTTGCCCGGCGACGGATTGATCGAAAGTTTGCTGCGGACGGCAGTGGTTTGCCTGCCCTCGACTTGTGAAAGTTTTGGCCTACCAATTCTGGAGGGACTCAGTTGTGGGCGAAGTGTGGTGTGCAGTTCGCACCCGGCACTCACTTCACTCTATGGCGACCATGTCCATGCGGCCCCGTCACTGACACCTCAAGACCTTGCCGAATGCATGGTTGCCGCCCAACGGGAATACATTCAAGGCGATCGCCGTCAATCGCATCGTGACTTCGCAAGGAGATACAGCTGGGACGCATGCGCCCGCCAAACGCTGGACGTTTACAACAAGATCCTTCGCTCGACGAAATCTCACTGAACCTCGTGGCAGCTTAACCGAACCGATGGTCAAAGTTTCTTATATTATTCCAACATTGAACCAAGCAGGATTCCTGCAGCGCTGCTTGGACAGCTGCTTCGGACAACAAATCGACGACTGCGAAATCTTGGTACAAGATGGCGGGTCGACCGACGGAACGCTGGACATCCTACACCGCAATCGTGATCGCATTGACGCAGTTTCGAAACCGGACAAGGGACAATCCGATGCGATCAACCAGTGCATCGACCGTGCGAAAGGTGAAATCATCGCCTGGATCAATTCCGACGACTACTACCCCAATCACGACGTCCTGCGAACCATCTGCGAGACGTTTGATTCAGCCCCTGAGCTGGATATCGTTTACGGCGATGGGATGTATGTCGATGAACACGGTAACCCACTACGTCGATTTGCCAGTTTTCCGATTGACAATCCGAGACGAACGCTCATCAATCACCCGACCAGCCCATGTGCACAACCCGCACTGTTCTTTAAGCGAGAACTGTACCAGCGCGTTGGCGGATTACGCCAAGACCTGCACTGGGCGATGGATCATGAACTGTGGTTTCGCATGTTCCTTGCGGCAAAAGGCTGGCAGTACATCCCTCAGGAATTTGCACACCTGACGTTGCATGCCGATGCTAAAAGCGTACGAGCGATTGGGAAACAGATGCGCGAAGTCGCTGAAATCAAACGCCAATTCCTTCACGCCAATCGCGGCGGCTGGAACGAACACCTGCAAGTGGTGCGTGGCACAATGATGGTTCGTCTTTACCGAGTCGCCTATTCAACTGGGCTACTCGACCACTATTGGCGACTGCTGCGTCGCTGAGAATCAGTGGTTGTTGTGATAGAGGAACCTGAACAAACGCGTGATAAGTCGTGGTGGAAACGCCATCAACACCTGCTCACCAGCCAACCGCAATCTTCCCTTTGGCCCCATCGAATCTTTCCAATAAGCTCGCTTGACCCCAATCGTGCCGGCAATTTGGGCACGCAGTTTTTGGCTTTTGATTTGGCCGTTGTGAACACGATACTGCAACAACGTTTCCGGGACGTTATGAAGCTCAACGCCAGCCTTGTGAACACGGCTCCAAAGATCGTAATCCTCTGCGTACGGAAATGCGTCGCGATATCCTCCCAACGACTCCACCAGGCTTTTGCGGAACATTGCACCAGGATGAGCGATTGCATTGCGAAGCCGCATCGTTTGTACGATACGAGCCGCGCCAACCGGGTATGGCCGTTGGGCAACGACATCACCCGCCTCGTCAATGATTTCGAGTTGACACCCCACAACACCGCACTTCGCGTGGCCATCCAGGTAGGCGAGTTGCTGCTCCAACCGTTGCGGCTGACAACGGTCGTCTGCGTCAAGGCGCGCGACATAGGCAGCCTGACAGAGATCAAGCCCACGATTAAGTTGACTCACCAACGACGTTCGCGATTCGTTACCGACATAGCGGATTCTTGGATCCGCGAAGGTGCGAATCAACTCGCGGGCGTTTTGCTCCGACGGGTCTTCCACCACCACCAGTTCCCAATCCCGGATCGTTTGGCGCGCCAAGCTTTCGACTGCTTCGAAAACGTAGTCGTGCCGCGTATTCCAAATCGGCATCAAGACAGAAACGCGAGGCCGACTGGACGACATGAAAACAAATCCGATGATGGAATTCGGGGAAGCCGACTGGCGGACGCGGACGAACAACGTGGGCGCACGTTAGCGCGGACAGCGTCCTCCGAAAAGGGGCTTTCACAAGAAGATTGAATGAAGTTCAGTGCACGCAATTTCGAATCGAATGCAAGTTCCCATCCTCTTCCTGATTTTCAACCGGCCCAGCGTTACAGCCGAGGTTTTTCAACAAATCCGCGACGTTCGGCCACGGCAACTATTTGTCGCCGCTGACGGCCCACGTCCATGGAAACCTAGCGACCGCGAGCAATGCCAAGCTGCTCGCGAGATCACAGAATCAGTCGACTGGGACTGCGAGGTCAAACGGCTGTACCGCGACGAAAACCTTGGCTGCCAGGAGAATGTCCACACCGCGATCAACTGGTTCTTCCAATACGTTGACTTTGGGATCATCTTGGAAGACGACTGCCTGCCGGACCCTAGCTTCTTCAGATTCTGCGAAGAACTCGGTATCCGGTACGCTGACGATGCGCGGATCGGCGTGATCACCGGGAATAACTTCCAACGCGGTCAATCCCGGGGTTCAGCGAGCTACTACTATTCCAAGTACAACCACTGCTGGGGCTGGGCCACATGGCGGCGTGCGTGGCAAGCGTATGACCACGCGTTAATTTGCCCGAGGGGCAGGGTCGATGCAGACATCATCCGAGACTTTGCCGTCGGCCCGATGGAGGTTCGGTATTGGCAACGTATCTTCAAAGGGTGCCGTCGCGGACGAATCAATAGCTGGGCTTACCGGTGGACTTTTTCGGTCTGGAAAAACCAACTGCTAACCATCACACCACAAAAAAATCTGGTGCAAAACATTGGGTTTGGCAGCGCGGCAACTCACACCAAAGGAGACGACGCCGGCACACCTCGGCGTCATCCCATCGCCTTTCCGCTTGTTCATCCGCAAGAACTCGTCCAACATGCCGAAGCCGACCGCTTCTGTGCATACCACTGGTTTGGTATCGGTAATCCCATACGAATGCTTTGGGCGTGCGTTTATGGGGTATCGTCAATGATGCGATCGGTCCTGCGACGCTTCGGAATCGGTTGCCAAGGAGTCTGATACCTAAATGATTGATTTTTGGATTAATGCGATTCGCCAACGAAATCTTGAAGCGTTAGGCGTCGAAAGTTTTCGCATGCATCGATTGCGGCGAAAGCCACGCTGGACCGCCGGTGTGGTCAAGATGCGAGACGGAGAACTGCACTATGTTGACGGGGCTTCGGCTCAATCAGCTTGGCATGCGATCTACCAAGAACACCTCTATGATTTTCCGACCGCATCCCAATCGCCAGTGATCATCGACTGCGGTGCCAACATTGGACTGGCCGTCCGATACTGGCTTTCGCGATTCAACTCCCCAGTAATTACCGCAATCGAACCTGACCCGGCAATTTTTGCCGTCCTTGAACAGAACTGCGGGATGCGTCAGGGCGTAAAGTTGCTCCAAGCTGCCGTAGCAGAAACGGCCGGCACCGCCACCTTTCGCTCCAGCGGCGACGACGCCGGCCACCTTAACTTGGAACGAAAAGACGCGATTGGACCGAACGAAGTGACCGTGGAGACGATCCGGCTATCGGAGCTGATCCGGGAAATCGATCGTCCCATCGACTTTCTCAAGATCGACATCGAAGGTGCCGAAACGCTTGTGCTTAAAGAAGCTTCGCATGAACTAGGCCGCGTTCAAAATTTGTTCGTTGAATATCATGGGTATGAACATTCGTTGCCAACTCTACACGACCTTCTAACGACGATCTCGGACTGCGGCTTCCGCTATCACTTGGTTCCTGAACTTTGGTCGCGATCTCCGTTCCGCCAAATCCAGCCAGACGCCGGAATGGATCAACGAATCAATCTATGTGCGACGAGGGTTCGAAAATAACGACTCGCAATGCGGCCGGTCCACTGAAACGGCTGACGATCGTAAGACTGTCAGCTATTTTTATTTCTTACGACGCGAATCTCTTGAACTTGTTCCCCAGGTGGTCCGTAGTCAGTTCATTGCGGTTTGATTGTCCACCTTGAATTCTTTTCCGCGGGCGGTGGATGAATGCCAACTCCGATTTTCGTAGCGGCGACTACTCGCTGTGGCTATCGGTCTACTCATCTTTTCGCGGGAAAGTGGTTATGGACAATGAAACGGATCCAGCTGAGCCAAACGGTGGCGAGATACCCAAACCCGAATCGACGAGCGTCTCTTTTGCTCGTTTTCTTTACAACCAAAACCCGTTTTATCTGATCAGCTGCTTGTTGGTCATCTACGGCTGCCAAAGCTTCGCTGTTTCCGAAGGTGGGCTCACCGAAAAGACAACCACCATGGTCGGCGGACTGCTCGGATACAGCTTGCTGATGTCTGTCGTCTGTATCGGTGTCGTCAGACTGGCCAAGGTTTGGGATGACGCACGCTCGATTTTCATCGTCGTGATCATCAGCTTGATCGCAATGACGACCGGCTTCGATGAACTGTGTATCGGCTATCAATCGATCGCCCAACAGTTTGCCGGGGTGACCGCTTTTGCAATCCTGATCATTACCGAACTGACGCTTCGGCTTAGTCGGTTACGTTTGGGATTGTGGTACCGCTTGGCATATTACACGTACTTCAGTGCCTTGATCGCCGCGCCACTGTTGCTTGGCGATGCGGTTGCCAATCGCAACGACCCGCTGGCCAACTGGGGTTCAATGCTTTTCTCGATCGCGATCGGAATCAGCATGCTGGTGTTGCTGCCAGCTGTTCGAAACGGCGCAGCGTCGGCCAGGGACAGCGGAACGCCCTGGTCGTGGCCGCTGTATCCGCTGTCCGCATTCTTGGTCATGTATGTCTTGGCCGGAGTCCGTTCCCATGCGATCTGGATGTCATTTGGGTTCTATGGACGGGCCGGCACCTTCGAGCCGATTCTGCTGTTGCCTCTTTTCGCATCAGCACTGATCTTGATCACCGAATACGGATTGGCAACGAAACAAGAGTTCGTGCAACATTATGCGTTGGCGGCAACAACCGCTCTCATCGGCATTGGGCACTTCAACGAAGGACGCACCCTGCTGCCGATCCAAAGTGACTTGCATCACTATGTCGGTTCTGCGGCAACGCTGACAGGCCTGACTGTGTTTCTGATGTTTGGCTACTTTGCCGTTCGCCGTGTGCAGGGCGCAGGAATCGGGCTCCCGCTGGTACTCACGTGGATTGGAATGATGGCGCCGCTTCCACAAGTCGCCGTCAATGCCGGGCTCGAACGCTGGATGCTATTCGCGATGACAGGACTTTGGTGGGCGGTCTTGGCGTTACGATCATCTCGTCCAGATTGGATGTGGTTGCTGCATTCCGCGTCAATGACTGCGACCATCGTCTTGGCAGGACAGAGTGCCGGTTACCTTGATGAAGCCGCTGTCGCAGGTGTGGGTTACGCTACGATCGCACTGCTATGGATCGGCGGGTGCTACAGAACTCAACTGGCGCATAACCTGCGTTATGTGAGCGCAATCCTGGTTTCGTCGGAAGGCGTGGTCGCGATGTATCTAGCAACCATGGAACATCGGCCGGCGCTCACCTACGCAACACTTGCGATCGCGATTTTAGCGTTTGGCTATGCAATCTGGGTCCATCGCCAAGGCTGGGTACTGGTCTCGATCGCGAACCTTGCCCTATTCATCACTGTCGCCTCTTACCAGGGACACCAAAGCGGGCGTCTGTACCGAATCAACTGGCCAATCGCTGCCGGCATCTTGTCGCTTGGGGTGGGGCTCGCGATCACAACGGGAAAGACGGGTGCATATTCAACCCTTTCAACCAGACTCCGCGTTTCTCGTAGCGAAACATCGTCCGCTGGCAAGTTGCTGCCGGGATTTTGAGTCGCTGCAACGACGATCGCATTTAGTCAATACGAATCGAATCAGACTTTCCACAAGCTTGGTCGATTGGCAAGATAGTGTCGCAAGAGGCGATTCCATTGACGAGCGATCTCACCCGACGGGCCCACGATTCGATGCGACAACACTGGCAACTGAACCCGGAAATCGACTACCTCAACCACGGATCGTTTGGGGCCACTCCGACGATCGTTCAACAGGCTCGTATCGAACTGATCGAGCAACTTGAATGCGATCCCATCCGCTTCCTGGCCCCCGAACGCGAACTCGAACCAAAACTCGATTTGGTGCGTGACCGGCTCAGCGATCTGATCGGTTGTGATAGCGATTCACTGGTCTTCGTTCGCAATGCGACCGACGGAGTCAATGCTGTCGTACGTTCGCTGCCGCTGAAAGCCGGAGACGAGATCGTCATCACGGACCACGGATACAACGCATGCAATAACGCCGTCCGATTTGTGGCGGAACGCGCTGGCGTGACAGTTCGAGTCGCAAAGGTTCCTTTCCCAATCGAATCGCCAGAACAGGTCGTCGCTAGCATCGAGTCGGAACTGACAGATCGAACGCGGCTGCTGGTCGTCGACCATGTCACCAGCCCCACCGGACTCGTTTTTCCGCTGCAACGCCTGGTCCGGCTTGCACATTCCCGTGGGGCCAGAATCCTTGTAGACGGTGCACACGCCCCCGGCATGATTCCGCTGGACATGCAACATATTGGCGCCGACTATTACACCGCCAACCACCACAAATGGTTGTGTGCCCCCAAAGCTTCAGGCCTGATGTATGTGGATCGTAAGTGGCACGACGAAGTTCGCCCAACGGTGATCAGCCACGGTGCCAACAAACAAAATGACGGACGCAGCCGCTTGCTGGCCGAGTTCGACTGGCCGGGGACTTATGACGTGACGCCGATCCTGGCCGTTTCGAACGCCATCGATTTTCTGCAGTCGCTGTTGCCGGGTGGCCTGTCCGAATTGATGGCCCAGAACCGAGAAAATGCCCTCCAAGCTCGAACGATCCTTAACGATGCCTTGGACAGTGATCCCGCTGCTCCAGAGTCAATGATCGGCTCGCTCGCCGCAGTCACCCTGCCCCGCGAACGGTTCGCATCAGCGGGCGACCTCACGGTGTTTCAAAAGTACCTTTACGAAAAGCACAAGATCGAAGTACCAACATTCATGGGCCCGAATTCGACACCGATCTTGCGTGTCTCGATGCAGGCGTATAACGATCTGTCACAAATCGAACGCCTGGCAAATATCCTGAAGTCAACGTTCTAACGTGACGGTGCTCGCACTAACGTGACGGTGGTCCGGGACGGCGTGGAGTGTAAGTACAACAGTCCTGCGGACAGACATCATGCCAAGGGCCCAGTCCCCCGACGCATTCCTTTTCAACGCTCCCATCCAATCGCTCCTGAACCAACTTTCGAATCATGGAAACAAAACTTGGATGAACACCGGCCGTAGCGGCACGCTTCATTGAGATTCCACGCTCGTTGCAAAGCGTCGCCGCTTCATCGTCCAAGTCATAGAGAACTTCCATGTGATCGCTAATGAAACCGATCGGCACGATAACCAGATGCCGGATCTTTTTCTCACTGTCCATCGATTCGATTTCGTCACAAATGTCCGGCTCCAACCAAGGTTGCTGTGGGGGCCCACTACGACTTTGGTAAACCAGTTTCCAGTCGACCACTCCGGCCGAATCGGCGACCAATTGGCAAGCCTCCTTCAACTGCTTGACGTAGTCGCAATTGTCAGCCATCGACATCGGGATGCTATGCGCTGTGAATAGCACGGTTGTCTCGGATGCGTCCGAATTCAGTTCATTGATCGATTGCTTCACGCCATCGGCGACCGCATCGATAAAGCCGGGATGGTTGAATCCCATACGAACTTTCTCGACAACCGGCGCACCGCCACCGACCTGCTGCTGCGCATCGATGATGTTCTCGCGATACTGGCGACATCCGCTGTAGCTGCTGAACATGCTGGTAAAGAAAGCCAACGCCCGCTTTCGACCGTCGGCCTTCATTTGCTGGAGCACGTCAGGCAGCAACGGATTCCAGTTTCGATTCCCCCAGTAGATTGGCAAATCGACATCGTTCTGAGCGAATTCAGCTTTCAATGCGTCCAACAATTCCCGATTTTGGTCATTGATTGGACTCACACCGCCAAAGGTCTTGTAGTGTTCGGCGACTTCGAGCATCCGTTCACGCGGAACGTTCTTCCCGCGCAAGACATTCTCAAGAAATGGCATCACGTCCTCGGGTCCTTCGGGACCACCGAAGGACACGAGGAGAAACGAATCGTAGGGAAGTTCGTTGCCGGCTGGGGGCTGATCGGTCATAAGCGGATGTGGAGGCGTACGTGAGCATTTGGATCTTGCAGCCCTATTTTTAACAAGCGTCAATCTCGTCAAAAGGGGGCTCGGCAAGAACTCACCTCCGGCTGCCGACCTGAAACCGGGCCAACTTAGAACAACTGGACGCTACCTGCGGCTGCGGAGGCAGCCTGAGGCAACTTTCGCCATCGATGATCGTAGCCGACCTGCAACACAAACGTGACCCAAATGTTCCCCGCGGCGGTTTCCACTTTCAGATCAAGCTGATCTCCAGGCGAAGTCGTGCTATTGAGCAGGATTCCGCGAGAAGTCAAAGGAATCCCCAGATCAGTGCTGACGCCATAGTCCAAGAGGTTGTTTTTGAACCGCCCCAGCAATTGATTTCCGAGCTCCCCGATCCAATCCGAAGCCAGCTCCATATCCTGACCGCCCAGTTTTGCGATCACACACGCATGCGAGGTCAAACTGAGTGATCCAGACACACCGGGTCCGTCCAATCGCGTAAACGAAGCGATCGTTTCACAACCAGACGTTGGGCATTCGATGGTCTCGTTGAACACCGCTGCCAAGCTATCGCAGTTCGCGTGCTTGATCGTTACCTCGTCGCCCGAGTAGTACTCCAGTACCTCGGCGAGGGCGCTAAAGAGGCCCTCCGTGCAAACGTCTTTTGCCAGCTGATTCATGAAAGCCCCTGCCGCAGCATGTTGATGATTCGAGCTGTCGGGGCAAACAGCTTTGTAAGTGTCTTTGCGGCTGTTCGATCCGTTCCGGATGTCACTTCCGCCTGATAGCCGACCCTGGCCAACCGTCGCGCTCCTGAACGCAAAGCGGAGGCCGCTTTGCACGGGATATCAACTGACATCCCGGGTATCGGAGATAACAATGTTTGAATCTCGTCGTTGCTACAGTTTCCAAAATCATTGTTGCCCAACCAATCGACGCGAACGTCCGCTGACGAATGAAGGAACAACATCTGGAAAGTAGCCTATCTCACTCGGGCGATGCCTGAGAAATCTGGATTGGATGCAAACCCTTGGACGCCCGAGGCAGCGTCCAAAACAACTGACCGACACGGCGACTAAAGTTCCGTCCCATCGTCAACGGCGTAATACGCTGACATCTCCGACCACCACAATTGCAAGCGACGACGCATCTGCTCGACCACTTCCGGGTGCTCCTCAAACAAGTTCTTCGCCTCGCCGACATCGTCATCGAGGTCAAATAATTTCGCGGACGATCCGTCAACGTTCATCAGCAGTTTCCACTTTCCCTCACGCATGGCCAGATCAGGACTGATGTGCGATTCTTTCCCAGGCTTGATGCTGCCGTAAACGCCATATTCCCAGAAAATCGGTGAATCCCGTTGTATCGGTTTTCCGAGCCAAGCGGTCGACAGATCCTGGCCATCGACCGATTCGGGAGATTCCACGCCAACGATCGAAGCGATTGTTGGCAACACATCGATCGCGGCGACCACGGTCGAATCGTCAGTTTGACCAGCCGGTATCGTTCCGTTCCAGCGAACTAGAAATGGCATCCGAATCCCGCCCTCGAACAAACTCCATTTACGACCAAACAATGGCCCGGTAAATCCTGGCGGCTGATGCCCTGCTTTGTAGTAACGTGGCCAATCGGTCGGCCCATTGTCGCTGGTGAATACGACCAGCGTTTCCTTCTCAAGTCCAAGATCATCGATCTTGTCGAGTAGTCGCCCAACCTGGCGATCCATCTCGTCCAGCACAGCAAAAAAATCGATGTCAGGCGGATTGTCAGAACGTCCTTCCCACTTTGCCCGCTGCTCCTCGGCGGGCAGATGCACGTCATGAACATCATTTGGAAAGACGCGGACATAGAACGGACCGTCACGATGCTGATCAATAAACTCGATCGCGCGATCAACATACGTTTCGGTCGTTTTGTGCTTTGGCAAATCCAAAACTTCGCCGCGTCCGTGTTTCCAACTCAGCTCTTGATTCCCCGTTTTACTCCATAAGATCCGGTCCCCGAGCCCCTCGAATGCCACCAAGGACTCGTCAAATCCATAGGCTTGTGGGAGAGGAGCGTCTTTCACATCACGCCCACCGCCCATGTGCCACTTCCCGAAATGCGCCGTCGCGTAGCCTTTTTGTTTCAGCAACTTGGCGAGCGTTGTCACTTCGGGGTTCAACCAATCCGGCATCTTGCGCCGTTCGTTGGCAGCATGAGCAGCAAGGAACGAATGGATGCGGTGACGCTGCGGGTACTGGCCGGTGGTGAGTGCGACACGTGAGGCCGAACAAATTGGCGAGTTGACATAAAAGTTCGTGAACTTGGTCCCTTCCGCAGCCAACCGGTCGATATTCGGCGTCTTCATCGCAGGATTGCCGAAACAACTGGGGTCGGCAAAGCCCATGTCGTCAATGAAAATGACCACAACATTCGGCGGCTTTTTTGTTTCCGCAGACACGGCCGTGCCCACAATGAAGCTCACAAGCAACGTGGCAATAAGAGTGCGTGCAGAGCCCTGCATTACCGAGTTCAGTGCAAATCGAAGTGGCATACCAATGGTCGTGCTGTCGGAATGAAACGTTTCAGGTGACGAATGAACTATCAAAAACAAATCGTCTTCGTCTTTCTTGCCATCACCATCGCCGCCGCTTGGATCGCGGTCGGCGATCAGATCAGTTTGTCTAGTTTAGCCGAACGCGAAACACAACTACGCAACTTTCAAACCGACCACCCCCTGTTGGTGTATGGCGGCACGTTTCTTGTCTACGTCGTTGCCACAGGACTTTCGATCCCGGGTGCGGCACTGATGACGCTGGCGATCGGCTGGTATTTCGAGTTATTGGAAAGCGTCGTACTGGTCAGCTTCGCATCGACGGCGGGTGCCACCATCGCGTTCACCCTCAGCCGTTACTTGTTTCGTCAGTCGATCGAAGACCGCTTCGGTGAGCGACTCAAATCATTCAACGAATCGCTCGAACGCGAAGGCCCGTTTTATCTGTTCTCGCTGCGTCTGATCCCTGCCGTGCCGTTCTTTGTGATCAATGCAGTGATGGGCTTAACGCCGATCCGAACGCGAACATTCTGGTGGGTCAGTCAAATTGGGATGCTGCCCGGTACGATCGTCTATGTTTATGCCGGTTGGAGTGTTCCTGATTTGCAACAATTGGCTGACGAAGGTGTCTCGGCTGCGTTCGGTCCCGGTCAAATGACACAAATCGCGATCGCGTTCACATTGCTGGGGCTATTCCCACTGCTGGCACGCTGGCTGATCAAACGCCTCCATCGCACCACCTCACCGACGCAAGACCAGCCTAGCGAGGACGCCACATGAACGATCACGATAGCGAATTCGACCGAGAACTTCGCGACCAAGTTCATCCGCCGGATTGGCGCAACCCAACGCCCAAGGGTCCCTATCAATTGGTCGTCATTGGCGCCGGCACGGCCGGCCTAGTCGCCGCGGCCGGGGCAGCCGGACTTGGCGCGCGTGTCGCCCTGATCGAAAACGCGTTCATGGGCGGCGACTGCCTGAACTTCGGTTGCGTCCCGTCCAAAGCCCTCATCCGTTCGGCGCGAGTCGCGGCGACGGTTCGTGATGCAGATCGGTTTGGAATTCACGCTGCAGATTGGCAGACCGACTTTGCCGGTGTCATGCGGCGGATGCGAAAGTTGCGTGCGCAAATCAGTCCACATGATTCGGCCACAAGGTTCAGCAAACTTGGTGTCGACGTGTTCTTCGGCCAAGGGTCGTTTGTCGATGACGAATCGATCCATGTCCACACCGATGGTGGCGTCAACCGAGACGCCACATTGACGTTTCGCAGGGCCGTGATCGCCACCGGCGCTCGCGCCGCAGTGCCAAGCATCCCCGGCTTAAACACGATCGACTACTTGACCAACGAAACGCTGTTCTCGCTGACCGAGCTGCCGAATCGTCTTGGAATCATTGGCGCCGGTCCCATCGGATGCGAGATGTCACAAACCTTTTCTCGACTGGGATGCCAAGTTTCTTTGTTCGACCGCAATGATCGGGTCCTTCATCGTGAGGACGCTGCGGCCGCCGAAACGTTGACCGAACAATTGAAGCGTGATGGCATCCAACTGTGTCTTGGATCACGCGATCTTCGGGTCCAATCCCGCGGTGATGAAACGCATGTCGTCTCGGGATGCCCGGGTGGTCAAGAAACGGTGTCCGTCGATCGATTGTTGATCGCGTCAGGACGCACTCCGAATATCGAACGTTTGAACCTGAGTTCCGCTGGAATCACCAGCACTAAACATGGCATCAACACTAATGATTTCCTACAGACCACCAACCCGAACGTTTACGCTGCCGGTGATGTGTGCTCGAAATTGAAATTCACGCACGCTGCCGATTTCCAAGCACGCATCGTGATTCAAAATGCGTTGTTCGCGTTAGGGCCTTTCGGCAGGAAAAAGGCAAGTCAACTTTTGATCCCACGCGTCACGTACACGTCACCCGAAATCGCACAGGTCGGCATCACTGCGAAAGAAGCCGAAGCATCCGGCATTGGCATACAAACGTTTCATCAATCGCTCTCGGAAGTCGACCGCGCAATTTTAGATGGTGAATGTGAGGGATTCGTCACGATTCACGTTGCCAGAAAAAGCGATCAAATCTTGGGCGCTTCAGTTGTTGCCCAAAACGCTGGCGAGATGATTTCCGAAATCACCTTGGCAATGAACACCAAGGTCGGACTGTCTAAACTCGCTAATAATATCCACCCTTATCCGACGCAGTCAGACGCGATCCGAAAGCTGGGTGATCAGTGCAATCGCACCAAGCTCACGCCGCTGAACAAACGCCTCCTGTCATACTTGATGCGATGGAATGTTGGTCGCTAAGCTGACCATCAAGTCTTATCCCATCACAATGCTTTAGGAGCCTACTCTGCGATGTCGACACGTGCCGAAATCATGTTGCCCGAATTTGATCGTGAGATGCCACGGACTCGCAAAATCCTTGCCGCGATCCCGGCCGACAAAATGGACTGGCAACCCGACGACAAGCTGCACACGATCGGTTGGAACGCCAACCATATCGCCGACTGCGCTGGATGGACGAGTCACGTGATCGACTACCCCGAGTTCGACATCCAACCCAAGGATTGCGAGCAGCCAGCAACACCCGAGATGACCGATCCCGCCGAAGTGCTGGCGTTGTTCGACAAAAATATCGCGTCGGCTCGGGAAGCGATTGCAGGGGTATCGGACGAAGAATTGGCAAAGCCTTGGTCATTGTTGATGGGCGGGCAAACGCTGTTCACGATCACCAAAGAAGACTGCCTGCGAACCTGGGTTTTCAACCACCTTGTCCATCACCGCGGCATCCTCTCGATCTACCTAAGAATGGCCGGCATCGACTCAGTCTCCGTCTACGAAGCTTAAAAAAACTTCAGCGACAGGAAGGCAAGCGGCAAGGAATTCCACCAACCGCTATCACACTCCATCGCGAGCCGGGGACCTAATCGAAAAGCCACTTCAGTTCTGCTTGATAAACTCAATTAGCATCGCGGCGACTTCGTCATCCGGCTCGCTCATCAAGTTTGCGACGGTTCCATGGTCACGACCTTGAACCTCGACAAAGCGAATGTGTTGGTGGCCAGCGGCTTTCATTGCCGCGACGAAAAAGCGGTTCTCTTCCGACCGTACCGGTAAATCATTGCTGCCCGCGATACACAAAAACGGTGACGTGTCAGCCGTCACATGGTACGCCGGTGCCGCGTCATCGATCACTTGTCGTGGCCGTGGCACCTTTCGCTCCGAACGCACCGTCGAGTGCGTGACCATCTGGCCTGCGACCGGCATGTACCCGGCGATATCGGTTCGCTTGACACCGTGCCGCGACAACAGCTCTGGATTCAAACCAACCATCGCTGTCAAATAGCCGCCGGCCGAATGCCCCGAGACAAAGACTCGTTGACTCGCGCCGCCCAACGCTTCGACTTCACGGTAAACGAACGCGACTGCTGCGGCTGCATCTTCCACATACGCCGGATAGGTCGCCGCCGGAGAAAGCCGATAGTTGACCGAAGCGACCGCGATTCCGTCGGCTGCAAACCGCTTCGCAATCGCCACGTCGTGCTCACCGGCCTTGTGCCCGTTCTTCAGTCCCCCGCCATGGAACCAAACGATCGTTGGAAAATCCTTGCTGCCCACCGGCAAGTACCAATCCAGCTTGCAACGACTTTGCTCGGCGTCACTGACCGACCCGGTCTTGTACGGAACGTCTGACACGATCCGCACTTCGCTGGCTTTGCTGAGTTCATCCGCAAACGATGAGGGCACCGCGAAACACGGAATGACGGCAAGCAAGAGCACTGGCAAAAGCACAAATCGTATCTGGCGGTTGGTCATTGGTGGGATACTCTGAGGACGGAGAGGAACGGTCTGATCACCCGATAACTTAATGGATCGGACCGTCGCTTGCCCTTGCTTTTTGGTAGCCGGAAAGACAAGTTCTGAAACGCGATTTTCGACACGGCGACAATCCGGGGACGCGATGACCAAGTTCAGCTTAAAAGACCACCTCTTCAATCACGACAAAGTCTGCTATTTGGCAGATCTGTTCGTTGTCGCCGACGCGTCGTTCGATCGAGATCGCTTTGTCGAACAAGTCATGGCCAAGCTGACGGAGCTGGAACTGAAACAGCGGATCGCGCACATCGCAGAAGTCTTGAACGATTACTTGTCGCCCGATTTCAAAACGGCGGCCAAGCAAATCACTGCGGCACTGCCACCGCCATTGGACGAAACCCTGACCGACGACGACTTTGGCGATTTCATCTTCGCGCCGCTGGGTGAGTACGTTGTCCGCAACGGCGTCAGCAAAAAGCACTTGCGAGTTTCGCTGCGAACGTTGAAGGAAATCACGCAACGGTTTTCGATGGAAGACGCGATTCGTGCGTTCATCCGCGCCTACCCCGAAGAAACACTGACCGAACTCGAAAAGTGGTCGACCGATCGGAATTACCATGTGCGCCGGTTGGTCAGCGAAGGCACACGGCCATCGCTCCCTTGGTCAGGCAAGGTGCCCTTGGAGATCAGCACGGCAGTTCCACTGTTGGACACGCTGCACGCCGATGCGACACGCTACGTCACACGCAGTGTCGCCAACCACATGAACGACATCTCCAAAAAAGATCCGGAACTCGTTTTAGAAACGTTGGGACGGTGGAAGGACCAGCAGCGGCAGACCGCCAAAGAGCTAACCTGGATGGCCAAGCACTCGCTGCGAACGTTGGTCAAACAAGGGCACTCGCCGACGCTGCGTTTCTTGGGATACCGCCCCAGTCCCCAAATCGAAGTCCATCCGATCGAGTTGTCTCGACCGCAGTGGCGGCCTGGCGAGACGATGGAGTTTTCGTTCACGATCGAAGCGTCTCGCAAGGAACCGCTGATCGTTGACTATGTGATCGACTTTGTGAAATCCCACGGCGGCACCGCGGGAAAGGTTTTCAAAATCGGTGTGACAACGCTTGATCGTGGCAAATCAAAAACCTTCGCCAAACGGCACAAACTGCACGCGAATGCCACCACCTTCACGCTGTATCCGGGCACCCATCGCATCTCGGTTCAGGTCAACGGCAAAGTCTATCAGACGGTCGAATTCGAACTGGTCGCGTTCGAGTGATTGCGTGATTTGGGCGATGGCGGATGCGTTAAAAAATCGATCCGCTAAGATGTCGCATCTTTTCGCAAGCGACATTTTGAAACTCGCCGTCCGCCCCCAGCGGGGACTCCACGGCGAACTCGGCAGGAAGAATTGAACCGTGGCCTTATCTCCCGAAGAAGCACAGCAGCAAGCGACCCAGTGGATCCTTCGCCCCTCCGAGCAAGACGGCGGTGGCTTGACGTTTGACGAACGCGTGCAAGCGGAGCTGGCCAAGCGACTGGAGCAGGTTCCCGCACGGCTTCGCAAAATTTGCTTCGGGATGTTCGGACGCGATGCGAAAGGCCAGTACATCCATGACTGGGACAAGATCAACGAAGCCGAAGAGGCAGCACACCTGGCACTCGAAGAGTTGCCTGACAAAGACATCTACAAGCTAATTCGTGCGACCGCCGGCAATGCGGCTCCCTTGATCGAGACCGCTTGGCAGTGGCTCGAAACGACTTGCGAAAGCTATCACTACGAAAAGAAAACGATCCGTTCGTCCTCGCTTGGCCCGGCCGTTCAAATCCGCCGTGTGCTGTGGCTGAAAGCGATGATCGAATTGTGCGTCAGCTTCGAAGACGAAGTGTTGACGTTGCCGATGCTGGCCGTCTGGGCACCGTACCTGCAAACAGGTTACATCTCGCGAGAACAGCAACTCGGCCAAGTCATCGCCGCGAACTTGTCTGACGGCCACGAACAGTCTGAAGAAACACTCGAAGTCCTGCGCCAGATCGTTCACGAAGAACACGAAATCGGCGTGCTTGGCGATCACGTGTTTTATGGACTTTGGGCCGGCAATTGCGAAGAAGGCTGGGAACTGATCGAGCGTTTGCTGCTGACGACCGACGAGTCACACGAATCGCTTCGACAAGCGATTTTGGTCGCCGCGTTTGACGCTCACCCCGATGCCTTGGCTCGCCTGTTCGGCATGCTACACGAACAAGGCATGTCGCGTTACACCGCCGTCGTTCATGCGATGGACGAATGGTTGGGTTGGCACTGGTCGTTGCTGGCCCGGCAAAAGATCGTCGCCGGTCTGGAAACGCTCGCACGTTTCGTCGGCGACCCCGAAGACGCCACCGAATTTTTGACCGATCCGGGCCTGGACGCTGACCATGCGTCAGATGTTTACCTGGCACTGTGGGCGATCGGAGTTCGTTTGGTCGAAGACGCGTTGTCGGTCGCACAAACGCTGATTCAACACCCCAGTGCCGAAGTCCGCTATGCAACCGTTTGTTACTTGGCCTGGCTGGAATTCGCACCGGCGATCCCGCTGCTTGCCAGCGTCGTCAATGACGAAGACGAACGTGTCGCTTTGAAAGCCCTGCGCGGCATTGATGCTTTCGAATCGATCGACCCCAGTGAGCTTTGCCGCCACCTGAAGTTCGCCGATGTGGTTTCACTGTTCGAGCGTTTGCCGGTGAAGACACAGAAGTTCATGCCGATCGTTTGGCCATGGACCGAAACGAAGGCTCGTCGAATCGATATCACCGAAGCCTTGTTTTTGGCACTCGGCGATCAGCCACCGACAGCGCTTCTGCCACACCGCGCGGACCTTAGTCCCGAAGGCCGTGAAAAGCTCGCCCGACTGATCGTCCAAACCGACGATTGGTCCGAAGAAGCTCGTACCGCACTGGTCGAGATGGTTGGTGACCTGTCGCTGGATGTTCGCGAAGTCGCCACTCGGGCACTGCGTGCAAAGGGCATTCGCCGCGAAGAGCTGACACAGATTTGCGAGTTCCTTAAACGTAAGTCCGCCGACCTGCGAAACGAGATTCTGAAACTGTTCTTGGTCCAAGACGACGACACCGCCCTGGCGATCGCAAACGAACTATGCCTTGCCAAAAACAAGCAACAACGTTTGGCCGGTCTCGAATTGCTCCGCTGCTTGGCCAAAGAGAACCGCCAGCGAAGTGCTTGTGTCACGGCCGCCAGCCAGTTCCCCGAACACCACAAACGGCTAAGCAAAGACGAACAGTTGCAAATCAATGCGATCCTGAAAAGCTACAAACCGAAGCTGTCGCCTGACAACGGGTTTGGACTGCTTAATCCGAGCGGTCGCACCGCGGTGACGCAGCCGAAGAAAAACCGCCGTCAAACCATCAGCGCCGCTTCACGCAAGCTGCTGCATTCACTTGACGAATTGATCGACCAACATCGTGACACGCCGATTTCGTTTTTGCATGGTGCCCAGGATGTCACCGCCCCGCTGGCACAAGCCGAGGAAGCCTTCGTCGACCTTTGCGATGGAAAAGCACAAGCGGAAGTCCGCGCGAGACTTCCGCTCGCTGAACTGTGGGAATCCTGGTTCGAGAAACGCCCTAAGACGTTGATCGATAGTGACGGATTAGAAGTGATGCGTGCGTTGTTCTTGATGCAAAGCTGCGACGACGAAGAACGCGACGACATCATGCCGTTTCTGGAACAATCTGAATCACGACTCGAGCTCGTCAAAGTCATCGGGCAAGACACCAAGCCACCTACGCTGCGATACCCCGAACTGGTCCAAGCGATCTTGGAATACTTCTTGCTTCCTGTCGCCGAATCCGAGGTGCTGGACTACCTGATTGACGTCACTGAAAATGTAGCGGCCTCGATCCCGCAAGAAGACTTTGTCGGCTTCATTCCGCGTGGCAAGAATTACAGCAACCCGGACGACCAAGAAAGCGCTGATCCGTATGAGCAGTTGCGTACGAACGAATGGCTATGGCTTTGCAAAGTATTCTTGGAAGCCAAGGCCGCGGATCCGAATGTCACACCGACACCGGAACAATGGGATCGGATTTGGAAACTGCTTCGTTGGTGCGACGAGCCGACACCAGGCGCACGCCGTTTGCATTGTGATTTCTCCGTGACCGCGCGAGCTTACTTGGCCGGAGCGGCGACACTCGATGACGTAATCGACCAATTGGTCGGGCCGCGATCTGATAGCGATTCACAAGATGATTTTCCGTCGCTTGCCAAAGTGACCCAGCGAAAGCAAAACGAAACCCTGAGAGACTTTCGCAATCGGCCCGAGATTCATGAACTACTGAAGAAGATTCGTGCACAGCTGCTGGAGATCGAATTGCAACGTGGCGAATCGGAAACAACCGCAACGGGTGCGATCCGAGCGATTCGAAGTTTTCATGGTTCACAAACGCTGTTTCGCATCTTGACCGCGATCGGCGAAACGCCGCTGAAACGCGACCGCGGATCACGATCGAGCGGTCACAAACGCGCTGTCGTGCTGACCGAGCTTGCGGTCGCGACCTACCCACTGGTCAGCGATTTGCCAGGAACGTTTGCGACGCATTTCAAACAGGCAAAGTCCAAACGCCAACTGACCGAAGAACGCCTGATCGAGCTCAGCTCCATCGCGCCGCACTGGGCGGACTACGTTGACGCGGCACTTGAGACTGCCTGACAAACCTGGCGACATCACAAACAGGGGGGCGGCGAATTAGTTACACTGGCTCAACCGATGAACCTTTTCCCCGAGGGTGAACGATGTTGACCGTTTCCGGCAAAGCTTTGGGCCGGCGCAAGCCACTTTTCGATGACTTTTCAATCACTCCTCCTGCGGACCCTGGCGACGGCGGCACGACACTGGCGCAACTGATCGAATCGATCGTTCGCACCGAAGTCACCGCCTATGAAAAACGCCAGCGAGACCGCTCGCTGATCCGTGTGCTGTCCGAGCGACAGTTGGAACTCGCTACCGAAAGTGGCAAGATCGACCTCGGCGGAAACACTTCGACCGTCGACATCGATACCGAACAAGCGATTGCCGACGCGTTGCTCGCGTTTGAAGACGGCTTGTACTTGGTTCTGATCGATGATCAAGAACAAGAGTCGCTCGACGCACAGGTTTACCTGCTGCCGGACAGCCGAATCACCTTCATTCGCTTGACCATGTTGGCAGGAGGCTGAGCGATGGTGATGAAGTACGAGGACGCACAAAAGCATTTCGAGCAGTGGCTGATCGCACCAAGTTCACAACATGGCGATGACGGATCCTCCGACGAAGAAATTCAATCCGAACTTGATCGACGACTGAAAAAGGCCCCGGCAAAACTTCGGCGGCTCTGCTGGGCGCTCTACCAACGCGATGAAGCGGGCGATCGGATCAACGATTGGCAGGAGGCACGCATTCGACAAGATCAGGCGCAAGCGGAACTGAATCAGCTGTCGTCAAAGGACCTGAATAAACTGATCCGCACAGCAACCGGATCGGTCGCGCCGCTGATCGAAACGGCTTGGGATGCTCTGGCGAATCGCTGTGCTTGCGGTGAATACGAACAAAAGCCAGTCCGTTCAAAAACGATCACTCCGACGATGCAGGAGTCTCGTGCAACATGGCTGAGAGTCATGTTCGATCTTTGTGCGTGTTACAAAGACGAGGTCCTGACGCTACCGAACTTGGCGATTTGGGCGCCGTATCTCTATGTTGATTACGGCACCTCCGAAGAAGCGATCGGTTTCCTGTTGGCAGCCAACCTGTCGGCCGGACATCCGCAGGCTGACGAGACGTACGAAATTCTGCGTCAGATCGTCAACCAAGAGCACGAAATCGGTACGATCGGCGACCACGTCTTGCTTGGCCTCTGGGCATCCGACCGCAAAGACGGTTGGGAGCTCGTCGAACGTTTGCTGTTAGCCGCCAAACGCCAAGAAGGCTTGCGTCAATCGATCTTGCGAGTGGCTACCGATGCGCATCCAGACGCATTCGCCAGACTACTCGTGTTGCTGCACGAAAACGATTTGGCACGGTACAGCTCCGTCGTTCAAGCACTCGACGAATGGCTCGGGTGGCAATGGTCTGCGCTCGCAAAAAAACAGGTGCATGACTCGATCGCAACGCTTGCGAATTTCACCACCGACCCGGCTGCGGCAAAGTCGTTTCTGCGCCCCGACAAATTGACTTCCAAGAATGCTTCGGACGTGTACTTGGCTTTATGGACGATCAGTATTCGTTCGGTCGAAGACGCAATCGCCATCGCGGACACACTGATTAACCATTCGGCAACCGAAATTCGCTATGCGGTGGCAAGCTATCTCGCTTGGCTGTATTTGCCAGCCGGAATGCAAGTGTTGGTCAAAGCGATCTGCGACGAAGACGACCGGGTTGCATTAAAAGCGATCGAGTGGGTGGAGCCGTATTTCCTGACCGAAGACCCCGACTATACAAAGTACGTCGAACTGGAAGACGCCGAAGCGTTGTTCGAACGTCTGCCGGCGAAACCCAAAACGCTCGCCCCGATCGTTTGGCCATGGACCGAACGCAAAGCACGACAGTCGGATGCCACCGATGCGTTGTTCTTGGCGTTAGGCGATCAACCCGCGACACGCCTCTTAAAATACCTCCGTGATTTTGATGTACGGGGACGTGAAGCGTTGGCCGGGCAATTGGCCGAACTCAAACCGCGAACTGCGGATGCCCGCGACGCGTTGATTACCTTGGTTGGCGACGTGTCGATGGACGTCCGAGAAATCGCTGTCAACGCACTACTAAAAGACAAACTAACGAGTGAAGCACTCAATCAGCTGACCGGTTTCCTAAAACGCACCTCCGCAGATCTTCGAAGCTCGGTCATAGCGCTGCTGCTCGCACAAAACGACGCGACCGTTCTCGACGTAACACGCGAACTTTGTGACGCGAAGAACAAACCCCAGCGACTCGCCGGACTGGAACTGTTGCGTTGCCTTGCCGAAGGTGATCGGCAACGTGAAACCTGTGTGGCGATCGCAAACGATTTTGGCGGCAAACAAAAACGCATCGGCAAAGACGAGCAATCGCAACTGGACGCGATTCTGGTCAGCCACAAACCGGTGCTGTCGGTCGAAAACGGCTTTGGGCTGCTGGACGCCAGCCAACGAACTCCGGTTGTCGCCCCACGGAAAAACAAGTCGGTCGCAGTTTCCGCTGCCGCGCGAGCCATGATCAAGTCGCTCGACGATTTGGTTCACAAGCATCGCAAGGAGTCCATCACGTTCAAGGATTGGCGTGGGCGAGACGTGACAGCGCCGCTTGGCGAAGCCGATGATGCGTTTTCGGATAAGTGCGATGGCAAAACCGTGGAACAAGCACGAAAGCTGATTCCACTGCCAGAGATTTGGGAAGCTTGGTTCGAGAAACGGCCTAAGTCGATGACCGACTCGGACGGGCTAGAGGTGATGCGAGCGTTCTTTCTGTTGCTCAACGATGACGACTGGGACCGCAACGACATCATGCCCCTTCTCAAAAAGTCGGCCGCACGCAAATCATTGCTCAAATGCATTGGGCAAGACGTGCCACCGCCCAAGTTGCGTTTCCGCGAGCACGTCCAAGGAATCCTCGAGTACTTTTTGATCCCCGTCCCCGAATCCGACGTTTTGGATTACCTGCTGGATGTGACGGAGAACCTCGCCGCGTCGTTTCCCCAAGAGGATATCGCAGACTTTGCCAAACCCGGTGACGACGAAGAGGAGGAATTCGACGACCCTTCCTATATTTTGCGGCACAACGATTGGCTATGGCAGGGAAAGCGGTTTGTCGAAGCAAACGCAGTGGACGCCACCGTTCATCCGACCAAACAACAATGGACACGGATGTGGAATTTGATGCGATGGTTTGACGAGCCGATGCCGGGCCTTCTTCGCAATCGATGCCCTCTCGCCGTACTAGCTGGCGCGTATGGGGCTGGCGTGGCGAACTTGGCCGATGTGATCGATCACTTTGTTGGACCGCGCAACAATGACGATTCGAAATACAACTTTTCGTCTCTGGAAAGCATTTCGCAGCGCATTGTCGAAAAGGGCGTGCGACCGTTTGCCGAACGTGACGAAATTCGCAACCTCGTTGATTCGATCCGAACTCGTTTGCTGGAAATCGAATTGGCTCGCGGAGAATCGGCGACACCGGCAACCGGGGCCGTCCAAGCGATCGGATGTTTCTACGGCACCGAAACGCTGTTGTCGATCTTGCGTGAACTTGGCGATACCCCGCTGAAAAAAGACCGAAGCTGGCGAGCAAACGCTCACAAACGCAACGTCATCTTCACCGAACTGGTTCAAGCGACGTACCCATCCGCCGACGAAACGCCGGCCCAGTTTGGCAAGCTAATCAAACAAAAGGACAACCGCGGATTGTTGTCGCCGGAACGGCTGGTGGAGCTAAGTTTTCTGGCACCGCAATGGGCCGAGTTTGCGGCCGAAGCGTTGGGCTGGAAAGGATTTCTGGAGGCGTTTTATTGGTTCATGGCCCACATGCGCTATGTGTATGGCATGGACGAAGTCCTCGAAAATGAGAACGACGTTGATGATGATGACGACGACGTCGATGCAGACAATGAAACGTCGGAATACGAGAAACCACAAAAGCTGTCGGCGTGGGAGCGGCTCATTCGTCAGCGCACTCCACTGACCGAATCCGACCGCAATGACGGCGCGATCGACGTCCAGTGGTTCCATCAGGTGTATGCAGACATCACGCCCAAACAATGGCAGATGATGGCGAACGCGGCAAAGCTTGCCGCCACCCCCGCTGCCGCGAAACGGGCGCAGCTGATCTCCGACGTTTTACTCGGCAAAGCGTCCAAACAATCCTTGGTTGAAGGAATCGAAAAGAAAAACCTCAAGGAAAACGTCCGCCTGTTAGGCCTGCTTCCATTGGCCAAAGGGAAGGCTGCGGCGAACGACTTACTGGATCGATACAGCGTGATGCAGGCCTATCACAAGTATGCCAAAACACTGGGATCGATGTCGCGTCCCGAAGCGCTGCGTTCGGTCGAGATTGGAATGCAAAACTTGGCAAACACCGCCGGCTATCCTGACCCGATGCGTTTGCAATGGGCTCTCGAAGCCGAGAGCACGCAGGACTTGGCCGCGGGGCCTGTGATCGCCACAAAAGACGACGTCGAGCTATCGCTGGAAATCAACTCTGATGCCGAGCCAGAATTGACGATCCGTCGAGGTGACAAAACGTTAAAAAGCGTGCCGACGAAGCTGCGCAAACACAATGAATTCGTCGAACTTCGTGAACGGGCCAAATCGTTACGAACACAGTCGTCACGAATGAACGCGTCGCTGGAACAATCCATGTGCCGCTGCGATGTGATCCGCGGATCAGAATTGGCCGAGCTAGCCAATCACGCCTTGATGTGGCCCAAGATCCAACGACTCGTTTTGATCGGCGAAGGCATCATGGGCTATCCCGACAAAGGCGGCAAAGCCTTGCGAGATCATGCCGGCAAATTGGAGCCGGTCAAGAAAACGGAATCGTTGCGCATCGCCCATCCATATGACTTACTGAAAAGCCGCCAGTGGACCAAGTGGCAACAAGACTGTTTCACTGGTGAACGGATCCAACCTTTCAAGCAAGTTTTCCGCGAGTTGTACGTCATCACGGCGCAAGAGAAGAAGGACAAGGAACACTCGCTTCGTTACGCCGCCCATCAAGTCAATCCACGTCAAGCCAACCGTCTATGGGCCAGCCGCGACTGGACGATGGACGAATACGACGATGTCTTCAAAACGTTCTATCAGGAAAAGTTACGTGTCGAGGTGTCGTTCAATCACGGTATCACGACGCCGCTGCAGTACGAAGGCCTGACGATTGAAGCGGTCACGTTTTATGACCTGACCACAGGGAAACGCGTTCCGCTGACCAAGGTGCCTCCGGTGATCTTTAGCGAAGTGATGCGTGACATGGACTTGGTCGTCAGCGTTGCACATGTTGGCGAAGTCGATCCCGAAGCCACCGCATCCACTGTCGAACTTCGACAACAACTGGTCAAAGAGACGTGTCGGTTGCTGAAGCTGAAAAATGTGAAGGTACAGGATTCTCACGCAGTCATCGAAGGCAAACTCGGCGACTACAGCGTGCACCTGGGAAGTGCCGTCGTGCATCGCATCCCTGGCAGCAGCGTTTGTATCGTTCCCGTGCATTCTCAGCATCGTGGCAAACTGTTCCTGCCGTTCGCCGACAACGACCCTCGAACGGCCGAAGTCGTTTCGAAAGTCTTGCTGCTTGCCAAAGATGACGAAATCCAGGACCCAATCATCCTGGATCAACTTCGTGACATGGCAAAGTAGCCAAAGCGGCTCAATCGTTTCTCATCCAGCTTTCAACGAAACGGCAAAAGTGCCAATGGCCTATCACCTACGTCGCGTCACACGGACTTGGGGCGCACTGACATGCATGTGCTGCATCGGATTCATTTTGATTGGCGAGCGTCCAGCAAAATCGCAAGAGTTGCTGGCCTATCACTTGCACCGAATTGCTGATGGCGAAATCCCATTGCAAGATTGGTACCCGGATCAACGGCCAGCACTACACGAGCAAACCGATCTGATGAGATCGATTCTTGATCAGCTGGACCAGATTGATGAAGACGCGATCCACGAGATCAATCTTGCCTATGCGAATCGAATCATTTTGATCAGTGGCCATCAGGCCCCAAAATCGCTCGAACGCATCGAAACGGTGTGCGATAAACACCAGGCATTCACCGATTTGGTGAACCAAATCAAGTGGGCAGAAACTCCTGATCAAGGAGTCTCTTTCGACATTGAGCACCAAAGCCGCAAGTTTCAGGCGATGGTCTATCTGATCAATCTAAGGACCTTGCTCGAGTACAAGAACGGCAGGACCGACGATGCCTCCAAAACGTTGGCGAGCGGGTTCGCATTTGCACACAACTTGATGCGAACCAACAACGACATCAACCTGCTCGTCGGATACATGTATCAAACCGTTTTGCTGAATGCCGTCGCCGACCTGCAATCGATGGGCTCACCATACATGACTGGTGTGACAGATCGACTGAACAAAAGCTTGGTCACACGCCATACGGTTGACCAAATCCTATGGAGCGTCACCTGCAGCGACCTACCGATTTTGAGCGATCGGCCACGGCAACCGGACGAATGGGTCCGTGATGTCCGTGCCCTCTTTCGAACTTTCAAACAAACGTCGCGAGCCCCAAAATCGCCCGAACAAGCCGAACTGCTCGGACGCCAATTTCAATCGCTAATTTTGGTCGGTCAAAATTTCAAATCGCTGAGTGAACCGATCCAATACGTTTATGGCGGAACGGAAAACGCCGCACCAGCGTTATCAAAACACCTTCTCGACATCCAACAGTTAATCGTCCTACCGGTGTTTGCGAAGTACGTCGAAACCAGACTTGACCGCACCTTCCTCTCACGAGCTCGTGCACGAGTGACTGCAAGGCTGGTCGCAATTGAATGCGTCGAACAAATTCGCCGACAGTCACAAGCACAAGGCGGATGGCTGACACAACTCGAAGCTGACTTCCAGGCATCGATCCCGTTTGCTTCTGGCGAAAACTGGAAACCCGAGGTCACCGTGATCGAAAGTTTCAACGGCTTTCCCGCATATGAAATTCAATTCCCCCAACACAGTTCGCTGGCTTGGTTCACCGAATCGCCAATGGAACCGCTTGCCGTGTCAGTCAATGTCGCAGAGGAACTCTCACGATGAATCGTTCATTCAAAAAATCGTTCGCCGGACGAAAGCGATTGGCGTCGACCTTTGTTGACATGCTTGCCGGCCTGGCGATGTCGGCAACCCTTGTTTCGTTGGTCGCAATCGACCTGCAATCAAGACGCGAAACGGCACGGAATAGCCAGTGCCAAAACAACTTGCGAAACATTGGAATCGCGATCTTCAGTTACCACCGAACCTATCAACACTTTCCGATCCATGGCACCGGAACCCATCAGGAATCATCCGGTACGGCTGGTCACGGTGACGCCGGCAGCAGGGGTGTCGGCGGCCAGGGCGGAGGAAACAACGGCAAGCAACTCAGTATGTTTGTCGGAATTTTGCCGTTTATGGGCCAGCAAGACCTTTGGGATCAGATCAGCCAACGCTCGTCCGATACGGTCCATGGCAAACTTGCCGAAGACGCCTACTGGCCAGCAATGGGGCCTGCGACGAGCCAACGAAACTATCTCCCCTGGATCACCGATCTGTCACTATTGCGATGCCCGACGGATCCTCGCACTGGCGAAATCACGGGGCGCACGAATTACGCGGCTTGCCTCGGGGACGCAATCGATGCGCAGATGGACTCGGCACTTCGCTTTGATCCTATGACCGCATCGTGGAACGTCGATCCGCAGATGGCGGATCGGGTTCGCGCTGCCGCACGAGGGGCATTTGTCTTTCGCGAACGAATGTCATTTGCGGACATCAGTGACGGCCTTTCCAACACGCTCCTCATCGGCGAGATAGCGACCAGCTTGGTGATCGCGACTGCCGAACGACACCCGCTTTACGACTTGGTGCGACATCGGACAACGTGCCCCTACACGGCGGACTGTTTGATTCGTCAGCCGAAGCAATGATGTTTCTTGATCCGCAGCGACCGCGCTATTGGCTTCCCAACGATTCACCGCGAGCTCCCGTCATTCCCACCGCTGTCGACCGCCATCGCGGAATGCGGTGGGCAGATGCGGCGACGGTATTCTCGGGCTTCAACACGATCAGACCGCCAAACAGCACGATCGCTGTCGCGGGAGATGACATCCGCAACCCAACCATTGCGTCAGTGAGCAGCCATCATCATGGCGGCGCCCACGTGCTGCGATGTGACGGATCAACCGACTTCTTCGCCAACTCGGTAGAAGCGGGAGACGCTTGGGGCGGCAGCGTCCGGCTTGGAATGACGGGGCCCTTGTCACCGGGTAGCCCCAGCCCCTTCGGTTACTGGGGAGCGATGGGAACACGAGCGGCAAACGACAGTGATTCTCCACCGCTTTGAAACAGATCTCGGGCGAACATCGAAACGCTACAAGAGCATGCGTGTGAGCTTCGCGACGTGCGGTGAGGCACGAATCCTCAAAAAGATTAATTGACACCTCGCGAGATCACGATATATTAAATCAGAGGTCAATGAGCATGTCGAAAAACGAAACCACTACCGAACCAGTCGCCGAGAAACCGATCGGCAGTCCAGAAGCGTTTGCGGATGCTGCGGAGTGCCTGAAAACACTGGCTCACCCGGTACGGCTGCGGATGGTGCAACTGTTGCTCTTCGGCCGCTACACGGTCGGTGAGATCGCGAAAGACTGCGGGATCCCCGACAATGTCGCGTCGGATCACCTTCGACTGATGCAGCGATGTGGTTTTTTCACGAGTGAACGCGAAGGTCGACGGGTTTATTACCGTGTCGCCGAACCTCACTTGGCGAGCCTCATGAACTGCATTGAAAGCAAGTTTTTACCCGAAGCGAGCAAGAACGCCGGGTAAAATTTTTTCGGTCAATATATCGCAACCTTTCGAACTGTCTACTTTTCGACACTTTGAATCAATGAGGAAATGTGATGGCGACTTTCGAAACAATCACTGTCAGCAAGCTGGCAGAACTTGACGCCCAGAACGGCGTGGAACTGATCGACGTTCGGACTCCGGTGGAGTTTCGCGAGGTTCATGCGACCAAAGCGGTGAACGTCCCACTTGATGAATTGAATCCAACTGCGGTGATGCGGTCTCGGCAGCAGACCGGCAATCACCCCCTGTATGTGATTTGCCGCAGCGGCAATCGATCTGGCAAAGCGTGCCAAAAGTTTGTCGACGCTGGTTTCGCCAATGTGGTCAACGTCGAAGGCGGCACGACCGCTTGGGATGCTGCGGGTCTGCCAGTCGAACGCGGCAAGCGGGCGATCTCGTTGGAACGTCAGGTACGAATCTGCGCGGGTCTGATCGCGTTTGTCGGATCGGCACTCGCTCTTGCGACGGGGAACGTTTACTGGGCGGGGATCCCGGCGTTCATCGGCGCGGGGCTGACCTTTGCCGGCGTGACGGACACCTGCGGAATGGGAATGATCCTGGCCAAAATGCCTTGGAATCGATGTGGAGGCGGAACGTGTTCGGCCTAGCCATCCTGTTCGGAGCAGTCGTCGGGTTTGCGCTCGGATTGACCGGCGGGGGCGGGGGTGTGTTCGCGGTGCCGCTCCTGGTTTACGGCTTGTCGGTGGCACCCCGTGAAGCCGTCGGCGTGTCGCTGGCTTCGGTTGGCGGAACGGCACTGTTTGGCGTGACACCACGGCTATTCCGTGGCGAGGTTGAATTGCGAACGGGTTTGTTATTTGCGATCGCTGGCATGATTGGTGCCCCGATCGGCAACTATCTCTCGGGCCTGATCCCGGAGAACGTTTTGCTGATCCTGTTTGGGCTGCTGATGTTTGTGGTCGCTTGGCGGATGTGGGCAAAATCGCGCCAAGCGGCCACGGCCAAACCGGCCAGCGATCCGGTGGCCAAGGAAACGTGCGAGCCTTCGACCTGTCAGCGTGACCAAGACGGTCGCCTGCGATTGACGTCGAAGTGTGCAGTGCTGCTCGCCGGAGTGGGACTGATGACGGGCGTGTTGTCGGGCATGTTTGGTGTCGGCGGCGGCTTCGTGATCGTCCCTGCCTTGGTGCTGTTCAGCGGGATGGCGATTCATCAGGCGGTGGCAACATCGCTGATGGTGATCGTCTTGGTCAGTATCAGCGGCGTTTCGTCGTACGTCAGTTCGGGCAGCGAACTGTCCTGGCAACTGGTACTGCAATTCATGATCGGTGGCTTTGCGGGAATGTGGGTCGGAGGCTTGGTCGCAAAGCGATTGAAAGGGGCAACCTTACAAAAGGTGTTCGCTAGCGGGGTGATCTTGGTAGCGATCTTTGTGATTTCAAAATCAATGCTGCTTACCAATTAGGCGAGCGATTTCAGTCGAGGAGAATGACGATGTTGTTGAAATATTTTTACGATAAGAAACTCGCCCACGCGTCGTACATGGTCGGTTGCCAGCGTGCCAAGGTTGCAGTGATCGTCGACCCCGGTCGTGACATCGAACCCTACTTGGCAGCGGCCAAACAGGAAGGCGTCACTATCACCGCCGTCGCCGAAACGCACATCCATGCGGATTACGTTTCCGGCGCACGTGAAATGGCCGATCGAATCGGTGCCAAGCTGTATCTGTCCGACGAAGGCCCGGCAGAATGGAAATACCAATACGCGTCACAGTACGATCACCAGCTACTGCACGACGGCGATTCGTTTTTGATCGGTAACATCAAGTTCGATGTGCTGCACACCCCCGGACACACCCCCGAAAGCATCTCGTTTTTGCTGACCGACCAAGGTGGCGGCGCCGACAAGCCGATGGGGATTTTCACGGGCGACTTTGTGTTTGTCGGATCGATCGGCCGCCCCGATTTGCTCGAACAAGCGGCAGGACTTGCCAACACCGCCGAACCGGGCGCCCGTGATCTGTTCAAGTCTGCCGAGCGTTTTAAGACGCTGCCTGAATACCTGCAGGTCTGGCCGGCGCATGGCGCGGGCAGCGCATGCGGTAAAGGCTTGGGTGCGATTCCTTCGTCGACCGTGGGCTATGAAAAACGGTTCAACCCGGCGTTGCAATTCACCGACGAAAACGTGTTCGTCCAATACATTCTCGATGAGCAACCGGAAGCGCCAAAGTACTTTGCGGTGATGAAGCGAGTGAACAAAGAGGGCCCCGCAATCATTGGTGCCGATTCGAACGTGTCTTACTTGGATACCGCAAAGATCCAATCGGCGATCGCAGACGGCACCGTGATCGACACCGTTGCCTCGGACATCTACCGCGAAAAACACGTCGCAGGCACAGTCAACATCCCAACCGGAATGCTGGCCGCGTGGGCCGGATGGCTCGTCGACTATTCCAAACCGGTGTACCTGATCACCGAAAATGGCGACGCGGACAATCGCGAAGTGGCCGAGGCGATCATGGTGCTGCAAAAGATCGGCATCGACAAAATCACGGGACTGTTTCAGCGTGATGCGTTGATCGACGACGAACTGGTTTCACAGTCCTATCCCACCGACACCCCGGAAAACTTGGCGCCGACCATCGAATCAGGACAAGTCAAGCTGATCGACGTCCGCAGCGACTCGGAATGGCAAAGCGGGCATATCGCGAAGGCCGAACATCGATTCCTTGGGCGATTGCCAGACAACGTTGATGACCTGCCTCAGGACAAACCGATCGTCGTGCAATGTCAAAGCGGTGCACGTTCTTCGATCGCGGCCAGCGTGCTGCAAGCGGAAGGCTATCAAGTGATCAACATGACCGGCGGTTACACGAAGTGGGTCGACTCCGGTTTGGAAGTGGTTCAAGACGACCAAGCTGACTGCGAAGCAAGTTGTCACGTTTGATTGAGGCCAAAACGCTTTTGCACGTTTTCGAGGGCTTTCGAATGAACGCCCTCTGAACCGTCCAAGGTCTAGACGACGAGCGACTGAAGCGCTGTGTGAACCGCTGCCGATTCGCATGCGAAGTGAATCGAACGCGGTTCCGTCGCTTCGATCGTGATCCAAAGCGTCTCAGGTGGCATCACCGCTTGGACCTTGTCCGCCCATTCGATCAAAACCCAAGCGTCGGTGTCGTCAAAGAGTTCTTCGACACCGAGTTCCAAGAACTCGTCTTCATCATGCACGCGATAGGCATCCATGTGGTGCAAGGTGATCTCGCCAGCGCCAATCGTCGCTTGGTAGCTGGACAACAGCGTAAACGTCGGGCTGGTGACGTCGTCGGAATCGACTCCGGCGGCTGCGGCCAAGGCCTGCACGAACGTGGTTTTCCCAGCACCAAGCGTCCCCACCAACCCGACCGTCAACGGCTTTGGCAGATGCCGAACCATCCGCTCGGCAAGTTGATGTAGCTTGGGCAGGTCGATGTCGTTGAGTTGCATGATCAAAACGCCAAACGGCGAGACTCCAACATCGATGTTGCATCCGCCTCCAATGCGTTTGAGGCGGAACGGAATCACAATGTAGTGGATCTTGTGAAAGATCCGGATGAGGTAGTGGATCTTGTGAAAGATCCCTTTGGGGGACAATGCAGAACTGGCGGGATCTTTAACAAGATCCACTACAGTACGCAGCGGGATCTTTAACAAGATCCACTACGGTATGCTGCGGGATCTTTGACAAGATCCACTACGGTGCTCTGACTGGATTAGGGAATCAACCAGAAGGCACCGCTCATGAATGCGCCTTGCGCCAGGGCTCCACGTGCACTGACGGGAACCGGTGGGACGATCCACGGTGCACAGTTTCCGGGTCGATAGTACCCGAGGGCGTAGACACATTCGTCGGGCGGATGGATGCCCATCTTGTAGGGCAGCACTGCGATGTTGGCGAAGAAGTGTGCCGACGAAACGACAGGTTGCAACAATGGTCCGGCCGAATGACCGTAGCGTTCCAAGTTGACTTCTTCGAAGTAACGTGGCTTGCTGCAGGCGTTGGACGCTTTGTACGTCATCGTGATGGGTGCCCAGTTTCGCGGTGTGTACGCGACCTGTTCCACCAAGCATTCTTTCGGTAGGCCCCAGTTCTCGGCCAAGTACCCCAAGTCGCCTTCGCTGAGACGATTGACTGGCAACTCTTGTCGTGAGCCGGTTTCGCTTTCGATGATGACTTGCTCGTAGGCCAAACCGACCAGTTTGCCACGTGCGACTTCTTCGCCACCGAGGTTGCGCCAAGCGCGAACAGACTGACGTCGCTCGAACTTCTCACGCTGCTTTTGGTAGTCTTCCGGATCGAACAGATCGGGACGGAACGGCGGGCTGGGATCCAACGAAATCGTGTCGATCGTCTCGCGTTTGATGCGATCACGAAAGTCTTCGCACGACAACTCGTTCGAACGCAACATCGAAGTGTCGTTGTATGCGCCGTTGTTGAAGCGATCGTTTAGGTTCTCGCGAGTTCGGTTCGGAAACGCGTTGCCCGATGGCAGGTCACTCGGTGATGGCTGGCCATTATCCGATCGGTCCGATTGCATCGGCGGGGTAAAACGGAAGTCATCATCGGGTCCGTCGTTGCCCAAGTCACCCGGCGATTGCATGTCCGCTGGCGGAAGGATTTGCTCGGGCTGTGGCGCGGGCACTTCTTCGGCTGGCTGCTCGGGTGCGATGCTGGGATCACTCAGCAAACCTCGAAGTGACGAATCGTTCCCTGGAGACTGCGACGGCATCGGCAACTCCGGAGCCGGCAACGGGATCTGATCAGCGGCTGGTGCCGATGGGTCAGGCAAGTTGCGATTTCGGAACGGGTTCGCGGGGGTATCGTCGGTTTGTTCAGCCGTACCTGGCAACGAATCGGGCAGTCCGAATCCGCTTGGCGCCGCGGCATCATCGGTTTGCGGATCAGGAACTGGAATCGGTACCGCCGCCAAACGGGCTTGCGCGGGTGCGGCTTGTGTTCCGTCCGCGAACGGATCATTGAAAAAGTCTTCGGGGCGTGGCAAGCGTTCTTGCAACTGATTTTGCTGGATCGGAGCCGCGTCACGACGGTAATTGGCAACCGGCCCGCGCTGCGGCTGGCCGAGACCGCTTTGACCGCTAGCAGTATGTGCGGTTTGCTGAATCGCACCGCGGTTCACTTGGCTGGCGAACGCGTTGCGATCTTGGAAATCGCTTGCAACCTGATGGCTTGCCGGTCGGACAGCCTGTTCGGCACCGTAGCCAGGGCTTGCGTAGGCGGCGTTTGCGACTTGACCGACACCCGTTCGACGGACGATCGTCATCGTCGAATTTGCCGCAGCCTGATTTGCGGCAGGACTTGCGGTACGAGCAGGCTCGGCGAAGACGTCGTGCTGCGGCACATGCACGGGTGCCGGCGCGATTTGAGAGCTTTTTCGCCAGCGAAGATTCCAGCCGGGTTCGGTTTCCGGCGAGGCTTGGCGAGTGTTGGGCTGCTGGGCATAAGCGAGATCGCTGAGCGCCAATTCGCTCAGCGGTGCCAGAGCTACCAATGCGGCCAACACCATGCGAGATGGCCGCGCGAGGCTTTGGTTAGCCTGCGTCGGAAGACCCGACATCGGGACTGTAGTTGGGCGCTTCTTGCGTGATCGCAATGTCATGCGGATGGTTCTCCCTTACCGTCGCGGCCGAAACGCGGATGAACCTTCCATCCCGCTTCAGCTCTTCGATCGTCCTTGTTCCCAAATATCCCATGCCCGCACGCAAGCCGCCGACCAGTTGGTAGACGTAATCGCTGAGCGGACCTTTGTAAGGCACACGGCCTTCAACGCCTTCGGGGACAAGCTTTCCTGCTTGCACGCCTTTCTGGCGGTATCGATCGCTGCTGCCTTTGACCATGGCACCCATCGATCCCATGCCACGGTACGCCTTAAAGGTTCGACCTTGGTAAAGGATCACTTTGCCGGGGCTTTCGGCCAATCCGGCAAACAGGCTGCCAATCATCACGGTGCTGGCACCAGCAACGATGGCTTTCGTAATGTCACCGCTAAAGCGAACGCCGCCGTCGGCGATGACAGGTATGTTTTGTTTCTTTGCGACCTCGGTCGCTCGCATGATCGCGGAGATCTGCGGCACGCCGACACCGCTGATAACGCGTGTCGTGCAGATCGAACCGGGGCCAATCCCAACTTTGATGGCATCAGCACCGGCTTTGATCAGGGCTTCGGCACCTTCTGCCGTCGCGATGTTGCCCGCGATGACATCAATGTCCCAACCCTTTTGTGCCTTAATCTCTTTGACCGTCTCGACCACGTTTTTACTGTGGCCGTGAGCCGAATCGACGACCAGCAAGTCAACGCCTTGCTTGATCAACTGTTCGGCACGGACCAAATCGCCAACCCCGATGGCTGCTCCGACACGCAAACGACCTTGCGAATCTTTGCAAGCACGAGGAAATCGCTTCATCATGTCGATGTCGCGAATCGTAATAAGACCCGTTAGTTTCCTATCTTCGTCAATCAGCAAGAGTTTCTCGACTCTTTTTGCCGTTAAAATTCGCTCAGCTTCCTCAAGCGTTACATTCCCCGTTCCCGTCACCAGATTCTCACAGGTCATGACCTCAGAAACTGGGAGATCTGGGTCTTCTAGGAATCGCAGGTCACGCCGGGTGAGAATTCCGGCGAGCGTACCGTTCTCATTGACGATCGGAATCCCCGAGACGTTTGCTTGATCCATCAGCTCTGCAGCCCGGCCAACCTTTTCACCCGGCGGCAGGGTAACAGGGTCGACGATGATGCCGTTGGCCGATCGCTTGACCTTGAGGACCTCTTCCGTCTGATGCTCGGTGGAGAGGTTTTTATGGATGATGCCCAGACCGCCCTCTTTCGCCAAACCGATCGCCATTTCGGCTTCGGTGACGGTGTCCATTGGGGAGGACAGCAAGGGGATTTGCAGGCGAATGCGTTGCGTCAGATGGCTGCTAACATCGACTTCGCTAGGAACAACTTCACTGTATCGCGGCTCCAGGAGAACATCATCAAAAGTGACGCCGCTGTAGCTGATTTTCTCTTCAAACATGCCGAACCTGTCACGCTGAAGGCCAAGACGTGGGGAAAAGCCCGGCAGTATGACTGTTTCGACGCGATCACGGAAGAGCCGCGTTTCTGTAAGGCCGACAAGACTTCCATTGGCGGGGAATTAATGCCGGGGATGCGTCATCAGTCATCACACCGGTGCCTAATGGACTAGAGTGGAAATTCGTCTTCGGCAGCGACTTCTGCGTAGAGCGGCATGTGCCGGTAATAAACTTCCAGGATCATCGTCGCGAACGAGGTCAAACACAAGCGACCACTATCGGACAGGTGAGTGACGTCGGGAAAGAACCAACTGCCTTTCGCGCCGCGTGTTTGGTCTTGAGTTTCGACCAACCAATCACGGAGTTCCGTGTTGAACGTGTCCCATTCTTTGCCGCCGTTGTGCCGCAAGACCTGGGCGGCATAGTAATCGTAGTACAGGTCGTCTTTGCGGACACCAGTTGTGGCGAGGTGCTGAACGCCAAGCTTGATTCCAGTGTGGTTTTTATCCCACCCCGTGTACATCCTGCAGAGAAGCCCGACGGCAGAGGTCCCGGGGCGAAAGTTCTTTGCCGGTTCCACATAGCCATAGGTTGACCCCTCGTCACTGCTGACGTTCCCTAGAAACACCGTTGCACCGGGAATGGCGTTGGGAGGCAAAATCAAGTGTCCCATGTGACCGCTTTTGAGCGCCATCACCTGCCATCCGACGACCGACGTGTCACCGCCGTCTTTGTCCCGAAAACCGTAACGCCATCCGCCGTCACGGCATTGGGCGAGTCCGATGTAGTTCAAGGCAGCTTGGGCAGGGCCGGCCAACTCCGGATCACCGGTCATCGCATAGGCTTCGCACAAGGTGATCGCGACGAGTCCATGGTCGTACATCGATCCACCACCGCGGTAGTCGATGTACGGCAACCCGCCTTCCTTACCGGGCTTTCCGTTCTGAACCAAGAATCGCAATCCTCCCATCACAACGGGACTGAATTCTCCGTTGACGTGCGTTTGTCCTGCACCGAGAAACGGCAACAGTGCCAGAGCCGTGGCGGCATTGAATTGCTTGGCACGGATTGGGCTTTTACATCCGTTTCCGCAGGCACCGTTGCAAACGATTTCGTGCTGAAACGTCCACGCACCGGCATTCGGACCGACTTTGATTTGGTGACGCGAGAACCATTTAAGAGCTTCGGTTACTGCGGCCTCGCTGCTTTCGGTGCCACCATATTCGCGAAGCAGTTTCTTTTTCATGTCCGCCGAACGACTGGCAGTCGCCTGCATGTTCATCGACGCCATGGACTGCAACGATGTTGCAGCAGGTGCCATGTCGAGTGAGAAGTCACTCATCTCGAGCGGGACAGCGGCGATGTCCATGATCGGCGTTTCCATCGCGACCGGTTCGACAACGTCGACGGGATCGGTGATTTCGACTTCTTCAGAAACCGGTTCGGACTCTTCGATCTCTCCGGGGTCGAAATCTTCGATCGACAACTCTTCAATCTCGGGACCGTTGTCTTGGCTGCTCGAAGCGGTCAGGACATTCACAATTTGGATCGGATCGGCAATCGATACCAAACCCAACACGACCAAGATCAAGATATGAACGAGCGCACTGACCAACCAAGCCGGCATCGCTTGAAACAACACGAATCGTCGGTCGGTACCTAACGACTCGGTGTCATCGGAGCTGGCGGGTGCGGATGCGTCAGAGCGAGTTAACTCGTTCGGATCAGCCGTCGTGCTCACAGAGAGTAGTTCCTGAAAAGATAAGGCAGCAATGGGCGGACACCTCCCCCCATGCTGTTGTTAACGGTTCTCAACAATGAATTGTACTCAACCGCTAAAGAATCTGACGGAATCAATGTGAAGCTGGGGTCAACCTTCAGGCGAAACGATCGGGTCCTTTCGATTCTCTACACGTTGCGGTTCAAAGTCGGCGATCTGTTTGAGGTAGCTTGGAACCGCCTCGCGGAAGCGTTCGTTTAGACGGACCTTCGCCTTACCTGGCAAAACGCCCACCCAGCCATCGAGGGGATCGACTGCAACCTTGAACTCGGGAAACCGATTGCCGGTTGGGTCTGACCACTTCAATACGATCAGTTCCGATTGTGGTTCATGATTGAACCCTTCGTCGACAACGCTGTCCCAGTCATAGCTGCGATCATCAAGAAACATGTGACGTAAATGTCCCAGCCCGGGCATTCCGCTCAAGCGAACCGATGCGACCGGCTCGCCATCATCGTTGGGGGGTGGAAACAGCTCGATCTCTTCGGCCAGTTGAAACGCTGTGACGACCTGTTCCCCCCAAAATTTAGTGGTCTGTTCGGACTTCGTACGACGTGCCCAGATGCTGAGCCCGCCACCGACGATACCGAACGCGATCACGAATAAGCCCAATAAGATCCCTCGCTTGGTGATTTTCACACGAGGGTCGTTGTATTTGTCCGAGTGTGGATCACTACTCGCGACGCCGGACTGTGAATCATCGGGCCGCTCGTCGGATGGAGAATGCATGGGTTAAACTGCCTCGTTTTCAGCCCGTGGGCTGAACTGCCGAATTTCGCTCGACCAATCCTACCGCTTAAAACGCCCAAACGAATTGCAACATGGAATCCAATCTGGCCGCCCAAGCCGGCGAAACGACTGTTTTGGTCGACTTAGAAGATCGTAGTTATCCAATCCACATTGCCTCCTCGGCAACCGGGCGCTTTGCCGCGATGGTCAAAAACGCAGTCGGAGACCTGACGCACGCGGTTGTTATCTACGACGAAGCCGTCACCTCGCTCGCCGATGCGCTTTGCGAACCACTGCAATCGGTTTCTCAACGGATCGACCGCTTTGCCGTCCCCTCTGGCGAAACAAGCAAATCAGTCAAGCAGTACGAAACACTGCTCGAACAGATGCTTCAATGCGGATCGGACCGCAAGAGTGTTGTGTTCGCCGTTGGCGGCGGAGTGATCGGCGACCTTGCAGGATTCGTCGCGGCATCTTTCGCACGCGGTGTCCGTTTCGTGCAAGTTCCAACAACGTTGTTGGCAATGGTCGACAGCAGCGTAGGAGGGAAAACAGGAATCAACCTGTCTGGTGCCAAGAACATGGTGGGCGCGTTCTGGCAACCGGAACTCGTTTGGATTGACACCGAAGTGATGCGAACGCTGCCAGACCGCAGTTACCTCAGTGGCTTGGCAGAAGTGGTGAAGTATGGCTTGATCGATGACGCGGAGTTTTTCGAGTACTTGGAAAGCAACGCCGAAGCACTCGTCAAACGCCAAACCAAAGAGCTGCAGTTTTCAATCGCGCGAAGCTGCCAATCAAAAGCCAACGTGGTCCGCGAAGACGAACGCGAAACCAGCGGACGCCGCGCGATCTTGAATTACGGCCATACCTTCGCACACGCGATCGAAGCGACCGCCGGATACGGAACGTTGCTCCATGGCGAAGCCGTTTCAATCGGCATGCAGATGGCCGCGTCGCTGGCAATTGATTTGGGACTTTGCGACGCAAGCGTTTTAGAACGACAAACGGAATTGCTGAAGCGATGTGAATTGCCGATCCGTTTTCCGGCAGCAGACATCGACGCGATGATCCCAGTGATGATGCGTGACAAGAAAGTCGCCCACGGCAAACTGCGATTCATCTTGCCGCGCGGGATCGGCAAAGTCGACTTGGTTGGCGACGTCGACCAGTCCGCCGTGAAAGCCGCCATCGAAGCCCACCGCTAAGAGCTTGCCAACGATCGGGTGACCCAATGCTGGATCGAGTAGACTGTTGTGCGAGTGAATTCTCGCGCGAGCGGCTTTGGATAGTGTGCCCGCCCGCCAGTCCCAATCGATTTGCCAGATCGGAATGCCATGCGAACGACGCTTGTGATGTTGGTGGCACTGTTGTGCTCGACGCCAACACTTGCCGACCAGCCTGCCGATGAACCACGCCCGAATGTGCTATTCATTTTCCTAGATGACTTCGGTTGGCGTGACGCCGGTTTCATGGGCAGTGACTTTTATGAAACGCCTCACCTGGATTCACTTGCTGCCAAAGGCATGGTGTTTACCAATGCATACGCGGCCGCTGCGAACTGCGCCCCGTCGCGTGCAAGCTTGCTGTCGGGACAATACACGCCCCGGCACGAGATCTATAATGTGGGGACCAAGCGGCGTGGAAAGAAAACGCATGGCCGGCTGAAACATATCCCCGGCACCGACACGTTGCGGCCCGACATCAAAACGTGGGCCCAATGTGCCCAAGATGCCGGATACCGAACCGGCACGATCGGTAAGTGGCACCTCAGCGATGATCCGCTGCCCTACGGGTTCGATTTCAATTTCGCGGGGACTCATGGCGGCGGCCCACCACAAGGTTACTTCCCGCCGCATGGCAACATCAAAGAACTGAAAGACTCGCCCAAAGACGAGTACTTAACGCGGCGTCTAACGGACGAAGCGATCAAGTTCATCAGCCAGGAACCCGACCAGCCTTGGTTTTTGTACCTCACACACTTTGCCGTCCACACGCCGCTGCAAGGCGAACCTGACTTGGTTGCAAAGTACGACAGCAAGCCCAAAGGCACACTGCATGACCATGCGGTGATGGCAGCGATGATTGAAGCGGTCGATCAGGGCATCGGCCGATTGATCGAATCGCTCGATCAATCAGGGCAAACCGACAACACCGTGATCGTGTTCACAAGCGACAACGGTGGCTACGGACCGGCGACATCGATGGATCCGCTAAAAGGCTACAAAGGAACCTACTACGAGGGCGGCATTCGCGAGCCGATGTTTATCGTCTGGCCTGGCATCACCAAACCAGGATCGACTTGCGATGTCCCGGTGATCAACGTCGATCTGTATCCGACGTTTTGTGAAATCACCGGCGCCGAACCGCCTGACCAAGTCATGGATGGCTGGAGCTTAAAACCGCTGCTAACCGGCGAACTGACCAACGAGGGAGTACACGGATTCACGCACCGTTCGCTTTACTGGCACTTCCCAGCCTACCTGCAAAGCTATTCGCGAATCGACGGACAGCGTGACCTGCTCTTCCGCAGTCGTCCGTGCAGTGTGATCCGCAGGGGACGCTGGAAACTACACGAGTATTTCGAAGACCGCGACTTACCAGGTGGTGGGCTGGAGCTTTACGACTTGCAAACCGATGTCGGTGAATCAACGAACCTCGCCAATTCTAATCCAGAGGTCCGCGATCGCTTGCACAAGGAACTTCAACAATGGCGACGCAACTCACACGCACCGGTACCCACCGAACCCAATCCAAACTTTGATGCCGACGCAGAACGCAAGGACATCGCGAAGCTGCTTCAAAAACAAAAACAGGATTAACGCAGCCGCACGATCACCAGCGTGATTCCATTTGCGAAACAATCCGGCCTGCCAACTGTTCGATCGCTTGCAAGTTTGCGGTATCAATCGATTGGCCAGCTTCCGGCACGAAGCGGGCGTTTTGGCTGAATCCGGTCATGTCCACATCGCTGGACACGATGCTGTTTTGCATTAACGACTGGCCGTGGCGGTTGTTCCAATTCGCATGCACAGTGATTGCCGTGTCGAGCGCTCGTGGGTCATCACTGAGCACTTCAGTAAGCACGGTTTTGTTTTGCATGACAATCTTGCACGACAAAACCGAGTCAGCCAGTGGGCTGCTGACGACCTTGTACGGCGTGCGTCGCTCGACTTCACGCACCAATGCTTCGGTCAGCTGTTTCCCCAAGTCTGGCCGAAACGTTTCGTTGCGAACCACGGGAATATGGACCGTACGTACGCCCGCCGGATAAAGTGCGTCCGCACCGAAACGATACGATGCACAGCCGACCGGCAACCACACCAACGCCAAGGCGATCAGCATCAGGCGGCAACGCATCGGCAATGTTGAAGGTGAGAAATGACTGTCCATCGCGACTACCTATCGAAAAATCGATCCGCTGGATGTTGTCTCGTTTTCTTCCGAAGTGCCTTCAGAAGACTGTTGGTTTTCCACCGTGACCAGTGGTGCCGATTGCTTGGCCGAGGGGAATACCTTGGTCATGAACGCCAGCGGGCGATCAGGTGACGTGGGCAGGTCTTCGATTTGAGCCAAGGTAGTGCGTGCCTGTTCGGCTTGCGGTGCGGACGGATGGTCACGCAGCAGCTTGCGATAGAGCTCCGACGCCGCACCGTACTCGTGCTGCTTTTCGCGGATGCCCGCACGGAAGGCCAGCTTTTCGGCCTTGTGATAATCGATTTCCGCCGCGGCACGGGCGACCATGTCGGCGTACTTCTGCTCTTTCAGCTTGTCCGGAAAACGGCGGCGTGTTTGCTTGACCAACGAGTCCGCTTCTTCCAACATTCGCTCGCTATAAAGCGGTCCTGCATAGACTTCCAATTTGCAACGGATGCCGAGCAGGTGTGCCAAGAACAGGTGATCGCTATCGCTGAACGTTTCCCGCAAGTCCGTCAGAAACTCATCGGCTCGTTCATAGTCTTTTCGGCGGATGTACTCCGCAGCCGCAGCCATGGTGGCGTCGTCGGCAAGCTTGCCCGTCGGATCATCGTAGCGGATCTGGTCCAACACACGAACCGCGTGGCTGGCCGCGTCACGCATCGGACGCTTATCGTCAAAGAAGTTCAACGTGTACCATGACTCGTTGCCCGACTTGTCGATGTCGATCCAATACTTGCTGATCGAAAACAGGCGTGATGCGGCACGATCAGTGTGACGGTTGCGAGGGAATTCTTTTTGCAAGTTTTCGAACGCGTCACGTGCGTTGTTCAAATCGTCTGCAAAGAAATACGACTCGCCTTGCATGAACAATGCGTCTTGATGGATCGCCGAACCCGGTGCTTCCTTGGTCGCTTTCTTGAACAGCTTTGCGGCGCGAACGAATTCGTCCGCACGCTCCTCCTCCGGAGCATTCATGGCTTCACGAAAGATTCCATCCGCTTCGCGATACAGCTCTTTGGCTTTGGAAAGGTCTTCGGTGGTCTTGCCGGTGACGAATCCAACGAGGTGGTTGGAACCGAATCGATTGGTGCCGGTCGAGCGTTTTGAGCGTCCCTCGGTTTCGCGGACTGGCTGCTCGGCTTCCTCAGCCGCCGCCTTCTCGGCTGCTGCGGCTGCCGTGAACGGCAATGGCGGAAAGAACCGCTGCTTGCTATCGCTGCTGCCGAAGGTCTGGCAACCGGTGGCACAAGCCAACAGCGTCGCGCAGGCCATCAACACCAAGTCGGCCGGTGCGTGACGATCGATTGGATTTCGGTACTTTTCAATGACGATTCGATTCATTCGTCCGGTTCCATCCGGGCGGGCAGAAAATGTTGCATCCGAGGCATCGTGCCAAGGATTGCTTGTATGTATCGGTTCAGCATGCTGCGCAATTCGCCATAAACTGGTGCGGAAACGCGGACCGGTTGGCGAGTGTGCGGTGCTAGCATTACCTCAAGTTGTTCGATGCTTTCCAAAGCCAAGTTGATAATCGACATTTGGCGGCTTCGACACGATTTGCAAACGACGCCCCCTGCGAACGGTGCGAAGGGCAAACGGCCAAGCCGTGGCACGACGTTTCCACAGTCCGCGCAGCTTCGGGTGGTCGGTGCGTGACCGAGCAACCGCAATGCGGCGCAATCAAACCCCAACAGCGCGGTGGCTGGATTTCCCGTCCCATCGATTTGGCCCAGGGCATCCAGGGCGGCATCGTAAAGTGCCGGGTGAGGATCATGATTGTCTGTCAAAAGTCGAAGCATTTCGGCGATGTAATACCCCGCGTACAGACGCTGCAGTGATTTTTCGGCTCCACGAAAACGCCGTTGGAGCTTGGCCTCGGTCAACAGATCGAGCGCATCGGAACTTTTCCGAATCAGCACTACACGACAGACGGCTAGCAGGTCAAGCGAACCTTCGAAGGAACTCTTCGGCCGGCGAGCCCCTTTGGCGAGGGCCGCGATTTGCCCAAAGTCACGTGTCAGCAGGTGGACGACCAAACTGGTTTCGCTGAATTCGATCGTCCGCAACACGATCGCCGTCGTCTGTTCGGCGGCCATCTAGAGCTCGTCGTCTTCGCCCAACTCGCCAAGGGAGGCGAGAAATTCGCTCATCTCGGCAGCCGCATGGCTGTCGTTTTGGGTGCGAGCCTGATCGATGCCATCCCGCAGTTGTGTCCGTGCCTGGTCAACGCGTCCCAGGTCCACCAGTTGCTGCGCGGCCATGAAGTAAGCGGGAACATAAGGCGGCGAATCGCTGGTCAGTTCCGACAGTTTTTCCAGACTGGCGTCGTGGTCGCCTTCTTTCCGCAGCTCCATCGCCAAGCTGTACCGCAGAAATGTATCGCCGGGTTCATCGGCAAGCATCTCGAGAATTTTTTCTTTGCGCGACATCTCTGTTTAAAACTCCTTCTTCCAGCGTTGGCCGCCGCCGATATGTTCGAATTGCAAGGTTGTAAGCTGTTCGGCAAGCGTTGAATCTTCTGAATCGATGACCGTTTCGACGCGGAACACACAGCGCGTAGCCATCGATTGGACCATCACCGAAACCAAGAACACTTCGGCCGGATTCAGCTCGCCAGGCGTTTCGATCACGGACAAATCCAAAATCGCTTCGCTGCAGCTCATCACCTGGGCTTCGGGGTCGCTGAGCCATAGACGGCAATTGGCCAGGCGGTCACCGTTGCGATGGTTCACCAGCTGGTAATGCTCGATATCCATGTGCGCCATCGCGGACGCATAGCGTGATTGCTGTGGGACAACGCCGCTGCATTCGCTGCGTGTGGTTCGGCGGAACTGCATCATTTCACGATTGACCGGCGGCCGATATGGCGCTGTCGTTACCGCCAGCCGAGTGTAGCTTCCCCAAGGCCGGAAACCGTGACGTGACAGCAACGACGAAACCCGCACGTCATAATCAGGAATGCCGACCCCATGCCCGATCGGTGGTAGGCCGACATAGCCACACTGCTGATCGCGAAGCGGGCCAGCCAAAATGGAATGACATCCCAGCGCCGCCATCCGGTCCATCGCCGCGAGCAGCAAATCATCACAGCATTCCAGACCAGCGGGGGTAAAGCAGATCGCTGAAAGGATCGCAACGTCTTCCACCGGCTCGTCGCTTTCCGATTCGTCGAACCTCCCAGGCCGGGTGAAATGGCACCAGGCTTCGACTTTGCCGTTGATCACCGCAACGAGCAACTCGCGACTGGAAAAAAACATCCGCGAAAGGATCGCCCTCTCAATGATTGTTGTACTAATCGGGGGAGGGGTACCTGTCGCGGACCAATGTTGGCTCCAAACCCTGGCAAGGTCGGGAAGGTCAGCGTTGCAGAAGTCGCGGATTTCGGGCATTTGACGTAAGAAACTTCTCTGATCAGATTACCGAGGCGATCGGAATCCGGTTAAATCACCGGTGTGCAAACGAAAAGCACGAGCGGGGCGGTGGGATGAGCGCGTCCGATTCTCATCAACGCATCACGGTGCTGTTCGGATCGCCACTTAACGGCCAGCATACTGATTTCACATCCATTTGGTTACCGCCCTAGTTCGTCGCGATGACTGTAGATGCACTTCAATCCGACCCGCCCGACAGCCCCGACGATGTCGTCCGCCCGGTTTTGCCGGTCGATGTTCGAGTTCGCCAAGGCGGATGGATTTTTATCGCGTCGTTGCTCGTCTTCTTTGTCACCAGCATTCTACTGTACGGTCTCTATGCCTACAGCCGTTGGGATGACCGCCACAGTCAAATCGAGCTGCCTGGCGCATTTCTGATCAGCACCGTCTGCCTGCTATTGATCAGCGTTTTGGTTCATTCGGCAACAAAAACGGTTCGTCGCGACCGCATTGGAAAAACTGCGATCTTGCTGGCCGCCAGCAGTCTGGCCGCCATCCTGTTTACCGTGCTCCAGTGCTGGGCGATGCTAAAAATGCTGCTCGGCCCCCAGTCCTTTGCCGGAACAGGACAAGGTGTCGCCGGCATGGTCATCGTGCTAGCAGTTTTGCATGCATTGCATGTGCTTGGCGGAATCATCGCCTTGGGAATTGTTTCGGCGCGCACTGCGCTCGGACACTACGATCACGAGCGACATTGGCCGGTCGACTATGCGGCCCAGTACTGGCATTTCTTGGATATCGTGTGGCTTTGCATGATGCTGGCGTTTTGGCTGACAACTGGCGGATTTCAGTTTTAGTTCGGCCGCCGCATCAATCTTTACGCCAACGGCCCGCCTCTCGTACACTCGCGAGGCTTTGATGCAGCAACGGATTCTGCTGGACGCACACAAGCCACTGCCCAGTGGCGTGTTTGTCCGAACTCGCCAAGCACCGGGTCTCGCCAAGGAAGGGCCGAATGTACCGCTGGTTACTCTGCTTTCGTTACCTAAAAACACGCTACATCGCGTTGGCGTCGATCATTTCTGTCACGCTCGGTGTGGCAACGTTGATCGTCGTGAATGCCGTGATGAGTGGCTTTTCGGTGGAGATGCATGAACGGCTTCACGGCTTGGCGTCCGACATCATGATCGAATGTCATGCCACCGGCGGCATGCCAGATCCTGAAGGCCATCTGCGTGAAATCGAACGGATTTGCGGACCTGCGATCGTCGGATCATCGGTCAGCGTCAGTGTTCCCGCGATGCTGGGAATTGATTTCCGTGGCCAACAAATCGGTCGACACGTCAACCTGATCGGCTTGGACCCAGAAACGTACAACCGCGTCAGCGATTTCGGCAAATACCTACTGCACCCCGAAAACAAAACCTCGGCCAGCTTTGACTTACGCGACAGCGGTTACGCCCCTGATCGCGAAGGCCTGGAAAAAGCGGGCTGGGAACATCGTCGTGAACGGGTCGAACAAGACCGCCAGATCGAAGCCATGCTGGCCGAAGAACGCCGCATGATGGAAGAGCTGAAACGACAGAAGATGACTCCAGAAGAAATCGCTGCCGAACAAGCCGCCAGTTCTGCCGCGGCCGCCGGACCGTCGTTTGGTCCTAGCCTAGCGATCCCCGGAATGCCCCAAACCAGCGAAGAAAGTTTGGTGGCGTCGATCGACCCGATGAAGGAACAGTTCGACGGCATCATCCTAGGAATCTCGACCTGCAGCGTCCGCACTCGCGACGCCGAAGGAGAAGTGTTCGATCACTACTACGCCCAACCCGGCGACGACGTTCGCATGATCTTTCCCAGTGCGAGCGAAGACACCAAGGTTTTGAATCAAAAATTCACGGTCGTCGATTTGTATGAATCCGGCATGAGCGAATACGACAGCACGTTCGCATTCGTTCGACTCGATCGCCTGCAAGACTTGCGTGGGATGATCAATCCCGAATCCGGCGTTCGCAGTGTGACAACGATCCAATTGAAAGTTGCCGAAGGCGTTGACCTGAACCTGGTCCGCGACGCACTTCGCCGTCGCTTCCCCGCCGAAGTTTATCCGTACAACATCCAAACATGGCGCGACTTGCAAGGCCCACTGCTATCGGCGGTCCGCCTTGAGACCACGATCTTGAACATCTTGCTGTTCCTGATCATCGCTGTCGCCGGCTTTGGAATCCTGGCAACGTTCTTCATGATCGTTGTCGAGAAGACTCGCGATATCGGCACACTGAAAGCACTCGGTGCATCAGGCCACGGTGTCAGCAGTATCTTTCTATCTTACGGGCTGTTGCTAGGCTTCGTCGGCAGCGGTGCAGGATTGGTTGGTGGGCTACTGTTCGTCGACAACATCAACGGCATTGCCGGAATAGTCGAACGGATCACCGGCCAAGAAGTCTTTGACCCAACCGTGTATTACTTCAGCGAAATCCCAACCATCATCGAACCGCTGACCTTGGTCTGGGTGATGATCGGCGCGATGACCATCGCAGTACTCGCCAGTGTCCTGCCGGCGATTCGTGCCGCTCGCATGCACCCCGTCCGCGCATTGCGGTTTGAATAGAGCCAGCGCATTGCGGTTTGAATAGCGACGAGCTGCCCGCTCTAGCATTCCGACGCGTTTTCGTTGCCAAGTTCCTTGCCCAGTTCCTTCCCGACCATCCCCAACTCACCGTTTCCATATGTCCGACTCGACTCCGTCTGACTCCGTCGTCTTGAGTGCTCGTGGGTTGACCAAAAGCTACCACAAGGATCGCATCGCGGTGCCGGTCTTGCGTGGCGTTGACCTGGACGTCGAACAAGGTCTAGTCACCGCACTGGTGGGACGCAGCGGCAGCGGAAAGAGCACGCTGATGCACTTGCTGGCGACACTTGATCGCCCCGACGAAGGCGAAGTGTGGTTCCGTGGCAGTCGTGTCGACAACGCCTCGCGGTCCAAACGCGATCACTTTCGCAATCATGACATCGGCGTGATTTTTCAGTTCTATCACTTGTTGCCTGAGCTATCGGCACTGGAAAACGTGCTCGCCCCGGCGATGATCGGACAAAGCTTTTTTCGCTACTTGAAAAACCGTAGTGAAAATCGCAAACGCGCCGAAGCGATGTTGGACCGCGTCGGTCTGCTGCATCGAGCGAGCCATCGCCCCAGCGAAATGAGTGGTGGCGAAATGCAACGGGTCGCGATCGCGCGAGCGTTGATGACGGACCCCAAAATGCTGCTGGCCGACGAACCGACTGGTAACCTAGACACCGAAACCGGACACGAAATCCTGACGCTGCTGGACGAGCTGAATCGCACCGACGGCATGACGATTTTGATGATCACGCACGACGACGAGATCGCCGCGGGCGCAGACGTTTGCTGGCGGATGAAAGACGGCTTGATCGAAGACAACCGCATTCAACAATCAGTGGCCGCATAGGCAAACCCTCCGCAACGACTCGGAACCACGGTCAGACGGTGAACCAGGAACCGGTAAACCAAGAACAAACGGGGTCCGAATCACGGAATCCGAAATCCGCTGGCAGCGATGCTACGAGTCGTTCGCAAACGGCACGCCGCACGGTACGACGACTGGCGATCTGCTATCTGGTGCTGACCTTCTTGCCGATCCCGTACTTGGCTTGGCTCGTGTTCAGCGCCCCCACGCCTAGTCAGTACGCCCCTGCCGACCACCGACGTGACGCGACAATGGTGGCCGAACAGATCATCGACGACCTGCGTGGACAATCCGAACGTCTGCCGTTCTTTGACTATCACGACGAGTACTTTCAATTCCTCGCGGACGAGATCCCTGACCACGACGACGGGCCTGATGTGCGTCGACACTGCGACTCGCTGATTCAGTACTACGAAGCCGCGTACGAAGATCATCTTCTCACGGTGAAATACCTATTGGACGCAGCGATCGCAGCCGCGCTACTGGCCATTCTCGTTTACCTGCTGCCCCAAGTTTGGATCGCGGCGTTGTTGGTGCTTGCTTCGCTGGCTGGCACGTCGTTTGTCAGCGAACTGTTCTACGGACGCGACCTCAGCCACCTGTTTGTGTACACGATTCCACAACTGCTGCTTTCGATTCCGATCTTGGGGTTTGCCGTGGTGGGCTACTGGGCGAACCGATTCGAAGCGGAACCACAACAGCGTGAACCGTGGATCTTGATCGTGGCAGGAGTCCTTTGCTTGACAATCGGAATCGCACTGACCGCTTGGGAAATGATCAGTGAAGGCAGATCTAGCCTGCGGACAACACAAGGCCTTGGTGCCGTGATCGCCGCTGGCATCTGGAGCCTTGTCAGCGGCGTGCGGCAACTGCGAAACTTAAAGCCGATCGTTTAAATAGTCCAATCGTCGGATCAACTGTCCGTTCTTGGTAACCGGGATCAGCATTTGCAGATTGCTGGTATCCATCTCGAAGCCATGAAAGTCTCGCAAGAAGACGATTGTGTTCAGGATCCGGAGGGCTTCCGGTTCATTGGTCGCCCGTTCCATCGAACGTCGCATGAACCGCTCCGTTTCGACGTCTGCATACATTTCTAGATACTCGATCGCCCGCATCACCACCAACGGCTCGACGTCGGTACGCAGGTTTTCGATCATCGGCAACAGCGGCTTTGCTTCTTCGCCAAAACAGCTGCATGCGACCAATGCCCAGTAGCGAACCCAACCGTCAGACTCCTTTTCTGGATCCAGTGCGTTTTGCAACTGTGGGTACGCTTCTGAGAATGGTTTCAAACACAGGTTGACGGTATCGATGTAAGTAACGATCTGCCCCGCGTGTGACTGTGCGAATGCGATTGGGTTTTCGGTCGCATCGTCAACCATGACCGCTTCGGTGACAAAGCTCAAATCCGGCATGGACTTCAAGCGGTCATCCAACTGTTGCCGCATCTGCAACAACCGTGTCTTATGTTCTGGATCGGCCGCAAGGTTGTTGATCTCGTGCGGGTCGCTGCTCAAGTCATACAAGGCCTCGGCGGCTTTGGGTTGAAAGAACTGTGCCGCGGGCCCCGAAAGCTCCCCTGCTTGAAACAGCTCACGCCATTGTTGGTAGGCAGCATTCTTGTACCGGTAGTTGTTTTGCAGCGCGTCCGGATAGAACGGTTCGAAGTTGCGGATGTATTTCCAATCGCCGATACGCAATGTCCGAACAAGGTCGTACTTCTCGTCAAACCGATCTGCGTACCCAAACGCTTCATCACGTCGATCGACTTTGTCAGGATCTGCGTCCATCCCCAGGAACGGCTGGCCATCGACGCCTTCGGGTTGCTCAACACCGGCAAGACTTAGCACCGTCGGTCCAAAATCGACGAACTCGACAAAGCCGTTGGTGCGGCTGCCAAGCGAGCGTCCTGCGAGTGCCTTGAACTGGTCCGGAACACGCACGACCAATGGAACGTGCAGGCCAGATTCATAGGCATAGCCTTTTGAACGCGGCAACACTCCGCCGTGGTCACCGAAATAGAACACGAACGTATTTTCCAGTTCGCCGTCCGCTTCCAGTTGTTCGATCACGCTCGCGACTTGGCGATCGATGACTTTCATCCGATCCAGGTAGCGAGCTTTGGTGTAACGGAACAGCGGTGTGTCGGGAAAGTAAGGCTGTAGTGCCACCGTCGACGGATCCGTTTCAGTTGGGCGGTCATCAACATCGCTGGCAGGAAAGTGCAATTGGCTTTCGTGCGAATCGGTGAAGGTCTTCACATGGAAAAACGGCATCGACTTATCCGGCCGGTTTCGCCAGTGGGCTTTCTTGCTCGACTCGCTCCAAACGCCGTCCCCTTTGATCGCGTTGTAGTCCTCTTTATTGCAGTTGGTCGTGTAGTACCCTGCGGCTGTCAGATACGCGGGAAACATCTCCACACCCGGCGGCATCTTTGCCGCGGTGTTCTTGCGATGGAACTGCGTCGCGATTCTCGGGGCATAACATGACGTAATCAACGTCGTTCGCGCCACCGAACAAACGGGTGCGTTGGAAAATGCCCGATCGAAGGTAACGCCATGCGCCGCCATCGCTTCAATCGCCGGAGCGGGAGCCCCCGCTGGGTCAAAGTGCCGGAGGTAGTGAATCGAATTGTCTTCCGACATGATCCACACGACATTGGGACGTCTCGGTGCGTTTTCGGAGGTCGAGTCCTGGGCGGCTACCGGCGCGTGAAACTGAAAAACCAACCCCGTGACCGTCATCAGCAGGGCTATCAGCGTCTTGAAGTCTCGCGAGAGGGGTGATCGATTCATCAAGTTGGCGTTGGTCGGAAGGCAATAAAAGAATACTGGTTACGGCGATTGTGACGCTCTTAGCCAGTTGCGACAGCAGGTCGATGGACCAATTTTACCTAAATTACGTTGCTCTGACCGGGAAGTTCAAAAACACGCCTTGTCGTATCCGGGTGCCAATGGGCATAATTCGCGGCTCGATAGAAATCCCCTAAACGCTGACGACGACCAAATCTGGTTCACCCGCGATGGCAAAGAGCAAGAAGAAAGCCGAAACCGTCTTCCTGGTTTGCGAAGAAACTGGCGATTACAACTACACCCTCAAGCGTAAGCCTGGTGGCGAGAAACTTCGTTTGAAGAAGTACTGCCCACGCGTGCGGAAGCACACCTGGCACAACGAAAAGAAAAAATAAGCTGTCTGCTGCTGGCGTCCGCCGTTTCAACACAACGCGGAGGCTGCAACACAGCTACTTTTCGAGCGCGACGGATTCCGTCGCGTTTTCGCTTGTAAGTTCAACTCCTTTTCGAAAACGGGTCAAGGATGAAACGAAAGTGGCGGATCGTCCCTCATGATTCCGCCCGCGTTGAGCAACTGATTCGCGGCTCCAAGCTGCCTCCTGTTGTTGCTCAACTCTTGGTTAGCCGTGGCGTCTACGATGCCGCTGCCGCCGATTCGTTTCTTTCCACCAAGCTGACCGGTTTGCGTGACCCTGCGCTGCTGCCTGGGGTCCCCGAAGCGACTGAAATCGTCGCCCAAGCGATCGCCGACAAAACGTCGATCGTGATCTATGGCGATTACGACTGTGACGGCATGACCGGCACGGCGATTCTGTACAACGGGTTGAAATTGCTCGGTGCGGACGTGTCTTACCACATCCCCAATCGACTCGAAGACGGTTACGGCCTGAACCCCGAAGCGATCACCAAGCTTGCCAATCGTGGCAAGCAGATGATCATCTCCGTCGACTGTGGGATCACCAGTATCGCGTGCGCAGAACTCTGCCGCGAACTGGGCGTGAGCTTGGTCATCACCGACCACCATACGATTGACGAGTCCCTCCCGGACGCGGACGCGATCGTTCACCCACGCCTGCCAGGGACCACGTATCCTTTTGGCGAACTTTGCGGTGCGGGTGTCGCGTTCAAACTCGCCTGGGCGCTCTGCCAAAAAATCTGCGGCGCCAAGAAAGTCACCGAGCCGATGCGTCGATTCCTGATGCAGTCACTTTCACTGGCCGCGATCGGAACCGTTGCTGACGTCGTGCCGCTCGTCGATGAAAACCGCATCCTGGTCTCGCACGGCCTACGAATGCTGGCCGCCGAGCCTTCGCCGGGCCTGGCAGAGCTGATGAAGGTCGCGAAGCTGACCGAGAACATGACGCTGAACACCGAAAGCATCGCGTTCTCACTCGCACCTCGATTGAACGCCGCTGGACGACTCGGACAAGCACAACTTGGTGTTGAACTGCTGACCGCCCCCGCAGGCGAACGGGCCCAATCACTCGCCGAATACATTGACGAACTGAACAAGAACCGCGACAGCTTGCAGCGCAGTGTCATGCTGGCCGCACAAAAGCAAGCCAAGGAACAGTTCGATACCGAAAACGATCCCGCATTGGTCCTCGCCGGTGTCGGTTGGCACCAAGGTGTGATCGGCGTCGTGGCGGGACGATTGAGCGACAAATACGGCAAGCCAGTCATCATCCTGTCGATGGACGCCTCCGGAAAAGGCGACGCGGTCGGATCCGGGCGCGCGGGTCCCACGACGATCAACCTCTATGACGCAATGTCCGAATGCAGTGATCGTCTATCACGCTTCGGCGGTCACCGCGCGGCAGCCGGCCTGAGCATTGATGAACGTCAAATCGATGCCTTTCGCGAAGAGTTTTGCGAAGCGGTCTCACAGCAGATCGCCGATTCAGATGCCGAACCGGAAATCATCATCGACGCTGAAGCATCGTTCGGTCAGCTCAGCCTGAACACCGTCAAGCAAATCGAAACGATGGAGCCCTTCGGCGAAGGCAACCCACGACCAGTGCTGCTCTGCCAAGACGTGATGCTTGCCGAGCCAGCGCGACGGATGGGTTCCGGTGATCGACACCTGACCGTCCGCTTGGACCAAGGCGGCAAAGTCGTCCGCGGCGTCGCATTCGGCGAAGGCGATTGGTGTGAAGAACTGAACGATCACAGCGGTCCGATCCAAGTCGCGTATCGCCCCGTGATCAACGAGTTCGGTGGCTATCGACGTGTCGAAGTCCACATCGTCGACTGGCGTCCCTCGCTCGCCCGCCAAACGGTCGGTTAGCACGCCAGCCTGGTTAGCACCTACCGTTGCCGCCCCATCAGCAGCAGTGCGATAAAACGCGGTTAAGTCCCCAGGCACCGTGCGCACACCGTTGCACGCTACTTCGTTCCGGATGATTGCCTGGAACGCAGTTCGGTCAACTGCTGCTTCAACTCTCTCGCTGCGGCAAATGGGTCCGCGGCTTGATGTATGGCTGCCGTGACGGCTATGCGATGAAAACCGGCTTGTGCGACCTGCTGCAAATTGCTTGCGTCGATTCCGCCGATCGCAAAAGCGGGCCGTGGCGTCGACTTGGTTTCGCGGTGCACCGCTTCTAAAAATGCGATTCCGGCATGACTGTCAAAGGACTTGGTTTTGCTTGGGAACGTCGGGCCGCAGCCGATGTAGTCCGCGCCGCTGGCGATCGCTTGATGAACTTGCTCGACATCATGAGTAGACACACCGACGAGTAATTCATCACCGACGATTCGACGCGTCTGCTCGACTGTCAATTCGTCTTGCCCGACATGCACGCCATCGGAACGTGTTAACACCGCCAAATCGGCTCGGTCGTTCATGATGAACAACGCGTTGGTATCACGCAGCGATTCTGCGATGACGAGACCACGCTGAACAAGCAAGCGATCCGGCGCGTTCTTATCACGAAGCTGGATGATATCGACGCCGGCTTCACAAAGCGAAGCCACATACATCCGCAACGACACGTCGCTGTCCATACAATCGACTAATGCATACAAGGTCGCAACGGCAAGTCTTGTGACTCGATCGTTCCTGATCGCTTTCAATTCGCAATCTTTCAGCACCGTGTACGACCGATAGCGGATTGCCTCAACTTGCTTCGCGAACCTGCCGTCGATTGTTTTGCCATACTCTTCGATCGTCCTCAACGATTGTTGAACCCGCTGCGATGCGCCGCTAATACATCGACCAACTTTGACCGCTTGTATTCCTGCGTGGTTTCAATCGTTGTACCGACATCCGCGTCGGTATCGCGACTATGAAGAAGATCGCGTCGATCGATTTGCTTCATGGCATCGGCAAGCTGGTGCCGCATCGTCTTGATTTGTTCGGTGCCTTCAGCGTCATCGAGCCCAAAGCGATAAAACTCTTCAATCGTACGCAGGCCCTCGAAAACTCGATTCGCCGAAGCGTCCAGGATACGATAGGCGGTTTCGCGAGAATGACTGTCCACGTGAATTCCAGGCAAATCCGATGAAGATGAAAATGAAACGACGTACGGCGATTTTGTTATCCGCTGCGATGTTGTCGATCACGATGGTGAACGATGCGTCGGCCCAGCGAAAAAAGAATCCTGCTTTCGCCGAACCTGAAATCGACAAAGGCCTACCCAACGTCTTGCTGATCGGCGATTCGATTTCGATCGGCTACATGCTCGATGCGAGAAAAGCTTTGGCGGGCAAAGCCAATGTCTTTCGGCCAGCCACCAACTGCGGCCCGACAACCAATGGCATTAAGAACCTGGACGCTTGGCTCGGCGACCGTCACTGGGATGTGATCCATTTCAACTTCGGCCTCCACGATCTGAAATATATGGGGCCGAACAATGAAAACCTAGCCGCCCCCGATTCACCGGGTGCACACCAGCAGGTCTCGATTGACGACTACACCGAGAACATCCGCAAGATTGCCGAACGACTAAAAAAGACTGGTGCGACGGTTATCTGGCGCGAGACCACCCCAGTTCCAGAGGGAGCCGCCGGCCGTGTGCCTGGCGACTCGGTCAAATACAACGAAGCGGCAGCAAGTGCGATTGCGAAGGTCGGCGACATTCAGACTGACCCGTTCTTTGCGTTTGCCGAATCGATCAGCGAGCTGCAGCGTCCGGCGAACGTGCACTACACGCCAGAAGGCTCCAAGAAGCTGGGCGAACATGTCGCGGCACAAATCGCCAAAGCACTTTACTAACGGGGCAACCGAACCGCTCGAAAGCGGTATTCGATTCGATCGGCAAGCAGTTTAGTGCAAGACTAGCTCAGCGAGGGTTTCCCCTCTCAAGAGAGGCTACTAAGAGCATTGTAAGCACTTGCCGCATCTCTTAATCGCGACAGTCCCTACGATCGCACTGCTTTCGATGTTCATGAGTTTGCATCCGTGCACTTTTCCGGCAAACCGAAGGAATCTGACATAGTTTCGTTGTGAGGGAGCTACTGAATGGCTCGCAGCCATCGGGTGTGACCTCAACTACTTAACTTGATTAAATGATTTTGGAGTTTGAGATGAAAAAGTTCGCTAATAGCATCGTTGATTTTCTGAAGGAAGAAGACGGACCAACCGCAGTTGAATACGCGGTCATGTTGGCTCTGATCGTCGTCGTCTGCTTGGCAGCCGTCGGAACGATCGGTACCGAATCGAACAAGAAGTTCCAAGAAGTTGGTGCGGCTATCTCGGCTAACTAGTCGAACGGCGCAGCCCTTCAAAGGAATCCTGTATTCCGGATGACCCCGACGTCAGCAATGACGCCGGGGTTTTTCTTTTGCGCTTCAGGCATGAAACCGTTCACGACACGCCCGACCGTCACGCACGACGCAATCGCTACAGCTGGTTTAACGCTATCGCCAGCACGACCAATGAACTTTGTTCTGTCCGAGTTTTTTGACAAGGACCTTTCGTGACATAGGTTTCATTCGAGAGCGGGTTACGAAACCCGCTTCCGAGGACCAGACCAATGAGGGTCAGCACGGTTGTCGGACAGCCTACATCCCAGATAAAGGCAAACCGTCCGCAAGGTCGGGGCGCAAAGCTACGGGCCCTTTCGCGAGGGCAGCCGGGCTGCCGAGGGAACGATCGAAAGATCACCGAGGCTTGAAGGAGACGTGGCTGCTTCTTTCTAGGGACCTTAATTCGCGTTGAATTGGCCCATTAAGACAAACGTCGAAAGTCGAACCTGAGAAGCATTCGGCTTTCAACTGAGGAGTTTGAAATATGAAAAAGTTTGCAAATAGCGTCGTTGAATTCCTGAAAGAAGAAGATGGCCCAACCGCAGTTGAATACGCGGTCATGCTGGCTCTGATCGTCGTCGTCTGCTTGGCAGCCGTTGGAACGATCGGTACCGAGTCGAACAAGAAGTTCCAAGAAGTTGGAACGGCTATCGCCGCTAACTGATCGAGTGATTGGCGGCCTGACGGCTTGCTAATGACTGTTTGAGAGACTCTCGACGTTTGATCGGTGAAACGCGCAATCTTTTCACCGGTCACGTCGAGTTCTTTTTGCGCAAACGAAAAATCATGAACTATCCACTGCTTCCCGCTGATGCGACTGAACATGTGTGGCAGCTCTCTTGCTGCTTGATCACGTTGCTGTTCGCGATGTTCAGCTGGGTCTTGGGTCCGCGTTGACGCGCCAGCAGATTCTACCCCACGTCCGATCGAAGCAACCCAACCACCAACTACCAAACATCTTGTTCGCTACGGGGAGTCCCTTCATGGAAACGCTAGTCCAAGGAATCACAGAAAACTGGACCGTCTGGTTTGTCACCGTCGTTTTGATCGTCGCCGCGGTCATCGACGGCAAGATTTTGAAAGTGCCGAACTGGCTTACCTTTCCGTTCATCATCTGCGGATGGATCAACTGCACAATCGAAGGCGGCATGCCTGGCCTCGGCTACAGCCTTCTTGGAACCTTTGTCGGCATGATGTTGCTGCTGGTTCTGCGTAACGTCGGTGGCATGGGTGGCGGCGACGTCAAACTGTTGATGGGCGTCGGTGCTTGGCTCGGAACGGTCGTTACCCTGTATGCGTTCGCCGCGACCGCCATCGTTGGTGGGATTATGGCGGTCATCATGGTTTGGCGAAGTGGCGAGTGGACGAAGCACTACGCTCAGGGGATGCAAATTTTGGAAGAATGGAAAACCATCCGTAAACCTTCGGAGCTTTCCAAGATTGCACGTGAACGCAAGCCGACCATGTATCTCCTCCCATACGGCATTCCCATGGCAATCGGCTCAATTCTCTATTTTGCCTACGCCGGAATGTTGGTCTGAACGTAAGCTCAGCCATCCGCACTCGGACACTGCAAAACCCGCTAATTTCGGGGGCAACCGCTCTGCCCCCCGGTGCCAAAAATGGCAAGGCTTGCCGATTACAGCGAGCCTGCGAAACACGTCGCGATAAACCGTTGTATCGATCCTGAGCCTGCAGCCCCTGGTGTTGTAGGCAATGGCCTCCGAAGTCCGAGTGATAAGAGCGAGCCGAAAGCTTCCTCCCAGCGACGTCCTCTGCACGCAAACCGCCTTTTCCTGGTCTAGCACCAGTCTGAACTATGCGAAACAAATCACTATTCTTGTTGCTTGCCGGTATCTGCGGCACGATCGCGGCCGTCGGGGTCGGGCAATGGATGCAAGCGCAAAACGGCAATGCTCAGATCCAGATGGTGGAAATCCTGGTGACGACCCAGGCCGTGAACGCGGAAGAGCAGATCACGCCGGACAAGCTGCGTCTTGAACAGTGGCCCGTCGACCGTGTTCCGACGGGTGCGTCGTCTGATTTGACCCAGTTCGAAGGGCGATTTGCGAAGGTTCCCTTGTACGAAGGCGAACCGATGCTCGACGTCAAATTGATGAATGAAGTTGAAGATAAGGTTGTCCCGCAAGGGTATTCCGTCGTTTCACTTGAAGCTGGTCGCGATGGAACGGTCAACTTGGTCAGCCCAGGTGACCGAGTAGATATTCGGGGCTTCTTCACCAAGGGCGAGTTCTTTCCACGGGACACCGCCCTTGACGTGTTGACCGGTGTGAAGGTTTACGGCATCGACGGGATCACGAAGTTCGATGAAGAAACCCCCCGACCACGTAACGCACGAAACATCCAACTGTTGATCCGACGCGCCGACGTCGACGCCTTTGACTTCGCCAAGAAACTCGGAGAGATTTCGCTGTCACTTGGCAGTCCCTCCGCCGACGAAGGCAAACTGGCAGAAGGCGAAATGAGCGTCTCGGCGAAAACGTTCCTCCAAGACCTGCAAGAGCGACGCGATGAGCAAGAGCGGCTTCGCAAACTGGCCGAACAGGAACAACAGAACCAAGGCACCTCCGAACCGGTGCAAACCAAGTCAAACGGCAAGAAAGTAATTCACCGAATGGTCAAATTGGAAGCCGGACGGCTCGTCGAATACGAATGGTTGGAAGGCGAAACGTTGCCGCGGATTAGCGGCGAACTGAACCCGACGAACGATTCGGCTGGCGACGCGACCCCATCGACCGACAGCCAAGACACACAGACGACAAGCGGCGGTGACGATTTTCTCCGCGGTGCGAACAGCCCATTCTTTGCCCCCCCGACGGGCGAAGGTGGCGAATAACTCGCCTTGTCACTTGACGATTGAAAACAGAATGCACGCGGTCCTCGCGCCGCGAGCTTGATCCAAACTTTTTTACTTAACGTTACTCGCAACGAACTGAAACGAAACGGATGTCTTCGTCTCTCGGGACCTTCCCGATTCAGTTCTGCAAGGATGCATCTGCGATGGAAATGTTCCGATTTGCGGTCCGCCCCGCCGCGCTGAAGTTAATCGCTCTCGTCTCGGCGGCTTATTGCGCCTCGGGTGCCGGATTCCAAAATGCCGGAGCTCAGGAGCCCGATCCCGCCACGCTGACTTCGGTGATGGCCGCAGGTGCGGAGAACCACACAATCACGCGGCAGCTCGAGCAGATGCAGATGCTGGTCAAATCCAGCTCGATCTTGACGCTCGAAGCAAAGATCCCCCGCTTCCAAGTTCACAACGAGGAAGTCCTCAGTGCCAACCCGATTTCGCAAAACCAATTGCAAGTCGTGGCCAAGACGCCGGGTACCACCGCGATCAATCTTTGGGACACCGACGACAAACAATACACCGTGAACATTACGGTCGTCGCTGATGCTCGAGAGATCGAAGGGATTCTTGCTTCGCAGTTGCCGATGGCGACGCTGAAAGTGATTCCGATCAACGCGTCGGCAGTTGTGTCCGGCTTCGTGACCAGCGTTGACGACGTTGACCGTGCGATCGCAATCGTCGAACAATACTACCCCACTGTCGTCAATAACATCCGTGTGATCGGCGTTCAGCAAGTTTTGCTGCACACCCGAATCATGGAAGTCTCACGTACCAAGCTGCGTGAACTCGGCGTCGATATCTCATGGACGGACCAAACCCGTTCGATTTCGAGCAGGCCGCTGTCGATCAGCCAGAGCGCCGCTTCGAACGTGTTTGATGGCGAAGAGTTCCTGACCTTGGTGAAAGCACTTCGTCAGCAAGACTTGATCAAATACTTGGCCGAGCCAACCGTTGTCGCGACACACGGTCGCCCCGCCCGCTTCACCGTCGGTGGTAAAGTCCCTTACACGGTTCCATCGGGTAACGGACAAGTCACCGTCGCATACGAAGAATACGGCACCTCGGTCGACTTCCTGCCTTTCGTTGTCGGCCCAGGCCGCATCCGCTTGGAAGTTCGCCCCGAGGTGAAAGAACCCGACGACACTCGTGCAATCATCGTCGGCAACACCAACGTCACCGCGTTCAGCCAACGGTATGTCGAAACCGCCGTCGAACTTCAAGCCGGTCAAACATTCGCGATCGCAGGTTTGTTGCAAAGCCGCACCGAAGCGACCACACACATGACACCTTTCCTGGGTGAGCTGCCCGCAATCGGTATGCTGTTCCGCAATGTTCGCGAACAACGCAACGACGTCGAATTGCTGATGACGGTGACGCCTGAATTGGTTGACGCGATGGATCCCCATCAAGTCCCACGTGGCGGCCCAGGCTTGAACAGTGTTTCGCCTAACGATCACGACTTGTACTACAACGGGCATATCGAAGTCCCCAACTTGCTGGGCGGTGACGGATGCTCGATGGAAACCGGCCCCGGCCGTTCGGCAAATGAAAGCCTGATCCACAGCAACGTGATGCAACACGGGGCAATGATGTCTCGCGGTAACCTGAGCTCGCCAGAACTGATGGGGATGCCAGCCGGTGCAACGATCACCGACAGCAACCTTCCCAACGGGGCGGTTATCCCTGGCACCCAGCCAAAGGTTGTCGGCGATGGCGTCGTGATCAGCACTCCAGACGGCTTCTGATCCGGCCCAGTCACATCGTGGTGTCGCCCCAACGGGCAGACACCACACTGCGGTTGGCCTTGCTGACGACGGACGTTCGCGAGGCCAGCGTTAAAAGGTATTGAAATGATCCATCGGGTGAATCCGCAATGACAAACGTTCTTCGAATCGCATTGGTTGACCCCAATGATGATACTCGTGAATCACTCAAAGGCATGCTGCTGAGCATGGACACTGTCTGGTTGGAGGCAGATTGTTCACGCTACGAGTTTTTCCCAGACATCATCGAACAAACCGCACCCGATGTCGGCGTCATCTCGCTGGACAATGACAGCGAAAAAGCGATCCGCCTGATCTCGCGTTTGGCTGCCGATGCGCCCGACACAGTGTTGCTGGCCGCCAGCGAGAGCACCGACGGTCATCTGATCCTACAAACCATCCGTGCGGGAGCTCGTGAATTCCTCACCCTGCCGATGTCGCACGAAGACCTCTCGGCGGCACTCGGACGCGTTAGCCAACAAAAGTTCGGTAGCAGCGAAGGCGGCAACCGTGGTTGCGAAGTCATTGCAATCGCCGGGGCAACGGGCGGAGTCGGCACGACCAGCACCGCGGTGAACCTGGGTTGCATTTTCGCCTCTGACAATCGAAACAGCGTCGCGTTGTTGGACCTGGACCTAGCACTCGGCGATGCAGATGTCTTCTTGGACGCAATCCCGGATTACACACTCGCCGACGTTGTTCAAAACGTTTCTCGACTCGACATTCAGCTGCTCAAGCAATCGCTGACGAAACACTCCAGTGGACTGTATCTGCTGCCGCGTCCTGTTGAGCTTCACGACACCCAAGGCATCACCGACGAAAGCCTGCGCAAAGTGATCGGCTTGCTCAAAGCAACGTTCACCCACCTGGTCATTGACCTGTCGAAAACATACAGCCCCGTCGACATGGCTGCGATCGAAGCGGCATCGCGAGTTCTGCTGATCACCCAGCTAGACCTGCCCTGCCTGCGTAACGTCGTGCGTTTGATGATGAGCTTCGAAGAAATCGACGGGCTACAAGACAAAGTCGAAATCGTCGTCAACCGTGCCGGATTGGAATCTGGCCAAATCAGCTTGAAGAAGGCCAAGGAAACTCTGGGCCGAGAAATCTATGCCCTGTTGCCGAACGACTATCGCACCATGGTCGAAGTCCGCAATAACGGCGTCCCATTGATCAACCAAGCTCCGAAATCCGCAATCACCCAAGCGATGAAGGATTTGGCTAGCAAGCTGATGGGCGTCGAAACGACCAGCCAAGCTCCGGAAACGGCGAAGTCATCGGAAAGCAAATGGAAAATGTTTTGGCCGGGTTCGGCCAAGTCCTAGACGGTCCATCCCACCGATCAATCAACGAACGCCGTGAAGCACACTCTTCACGGCGTTTTTTGTTTGACCTTCAACGCACAGCCATGACACCACTTGCCACGGTCCCGGTCGCATTTGGGTTATCATTGAACTCAGCGTTCTCCCGCGTACGCCCTCCCCCCTTCCCTCCCCCGCTCGCGCCGCTTGTCCCATGCGAAACTGCCTCGTTCTGCTGCTGTGCGTCATTGCATTTGCTGACGCACACTCCCAGGCCCCAGCCAAGAACCCAGCCCAGCCACCGACCGAAAACACATCCGATGTCCCCGAACAGTTGCGCGACGAAAACTTGGTCGCTTGGTGCATCGTGCCGTTTGATTCCAAAAATCGCACGCCGGCAGAACGCGCCGAAATGCTTCGCGAAATCGGACTACGCCGCGTCGCCTATGATTGGCGCGAACAACACATCCCCAGTTTCGAAGAAGAAATCCTTCAGTATCGAAAGCACGGAATCGAATACTTCGCCTTTTGGGGTGTTCACGATGCGGCATTTGACTTGTTCGCGAAATACGACCTGCACCCACAAATCTGGCAAACCCTTCCCTCGCCAAACGCACCCAGCCAAGCCGCTAAAGTCGAATTGGCGGCGAAGCAACTTCTGCCACTCGTCAAGCGTACGCAATCCATGGGATGCAAACTCGGTTTGTACAACCATGGCGGCTGGGGTGGCGAACCAAACAACATGGTCGCCGTTTGTGAATACCTGCGAGACCACCACGCTGCCGATCACGTTGGCATCATCTACAACCTTCATCATGGCCACGACCACCTTGATGGCCTCGGTGCTTCGCTGCAGGCGATGAAGCCTTATTTGCTGTGCGTGAATCTGAACGGCATGATCGCAAGCGGTGATCAAAAAGGCCAAAAGATCATCCCACTTGGCGAAGGCGATGATGATGTCTCGGTTGTCAGGACCATTCTCGACTCTGGCTACAAGGGTCCGATCGGTGTCATCGGCCACACCCAAGACGACGCTAAGCAAAGACTGCAAGATAACCTGGATGGGCTGCATTGGATTTTGCCGCAATTGAATGGACATAACGCGAGCCCAAAACCTTCGCTGCGGACCTATCAACGTCCGCCCGAAACGAAGTCGTCGCTACCAACCGATCAGTCCAGCTTCACAACACCCGAGTATTCCGCCGAAGTCGTCAACGCGATTGTAGATCGTGCCACCAACGAAGGCGTCACCAGCCAAGGCCTGCTCTCATTCGCCAACGCGAAAGCAGCGTGTGCGTCCTGTCACCGGATCGGCAACCATGGCGGAACTGTTGGGCCAGATCTAAGTTCACTTGGCAAACAACGTAAGCTCGCCGAGATCGTCGAGTCTGTCCTCTGGCCAGGAAAGACGGTCGACAAAAAGTACGTCGCACACGCAATCCTCGACCAATCGGGAAAGACTTTTCAAGGCTACATTACCCACGAAGACGACGACTCCCTGACCATTCAAAGCACGTCCGACACGCAGCAGAGTGTCACCATTGACCTGGATGAGATCGAAGCCCGCCGTGAAGTCGGAACGTTGATGCCCGATAACTTGGTCGCCACGATGTCGGGCGCGGACCTGATCGACATGATCTCGTTCCTGAGCACCCTCGGAACCGAACGATCACTCAAACAAGACGTCATCGATTCAGTAATGTCGCATGCGCAAGGTCACGCGCATGCACCAGAAACGTTTCCATTTGATCGCGATCCGCTTCATCCAGAGCATCACCCCGCATGGGAACACAACGTCAATCGTGACCGCGTCTATGATTTCTACTCCAAGCAAGCAGACCACTTTCGCGGGCAATCGCCGCAACCGCCTTTGCTGGCCGAATTCCCAGGACTTGACGGCGGAACGCTTGGTCACTGGGGAAACCAAAACGATACCGTTTGGCTAGACGGTCGTTGGAACGAAACAAACTTAGGGTCATTGATCGGCGGTATCTTTCGCGGTCAAGGTAAAACAATCCCACGTGGCATCTGCGTCGCACTTGGCGGCGACCAACAGACCAGCGTTTGCTTCAACCCGGAAACACTGCGATTCGATGCCGCTTGGCAAGGCGGCTTCGTTAAATTCTCCGACCATCGTCACGGCTTCCTTTCCGGAATTGTCCCCAATGGCACTCCCATCGAGTTGCCTGAACAAGCACACGCAGAGACTGGTGAATACCTCGGATACTACCGACTGAATCAGCGTGTCCTGTTTGCCTACGACCAAAACGACCAGACGTTCCTCGTCGAAGCAAGCTTGCGAGACGGCCGTGTTTCGATCGAAACGACAACGTTTGAATCGCTACTGCCGAAACTGAAATCGGCATCGCAACGATGGCCTGACCAGATCGAGACGAAGATCACGTTGGGCTCGCATCACCCCTACGCGATCGACGAAATCGCATTGCCGATGGAAAACGCCGACAATGCATTGTTGTTTTGCGGCGGGCATGCTTTTTTGCCCGATGGTGCGGCATTGGTCTGTACCATGCAAGGTGACGTCTGGAAGGTCACGGACTATGAAGCACCTTCGACCAAAGCGACTTGGACACGTTTCGCATCGGGATTGCATCATCCACAAGGGATGGTGATCGACGAAGATGGCATCTTCGTATTGGGCCGTGACCAGATCACGCGGTTGCATGACTTGAATGACGACGGCGAAGCAGACTTTTATGAATGCTTTTGCAATGCCTACGAAACATCGCCTGCCGGTCACGACTTTATCTGCGGGCTGCAACGAGACTACGAAGGCTACTTTTACATTGCGTCCGGCAATCAGGGGATTGTACGTCTGACGCCTGACGGAAAGCACGCCGAGATCATCGCCACGGGCTTCCGTAATCCGGATGGACTTGGTTTGATGCCCGACGGAACGGTCACCGTTCCATGCTCCGAAGGAACCTGGACCCCTTCATCAATGATCTGCGCATTCCGACCGAACCACCCTGGGAATGCGGCGCAAACAGCAACACCACATTTCGGTTATCGCGGTCCGATCAATGATCAAGTTCCAGCCTTGCCGTTGGTTTACTTGCCACGAGGCATCGATAACTCCAGTGGAGCACAAACGTTCGTGGACAGCGATCGCTGGGGGCCGCTCGCCGGACAGATGCTGCACTTCTCGCATGGAACAGGAACTTACTTTCTGGTGCTCCGTGATGAAGTCGATGGACAAATGCAAGGAGCGGCTGTTCCCTTACCCGGTGAGTTTCGCTCCGGTGCCCATCGCGCAAGGTTCAGCCCTCATGATGGACAGCTTTATGTCAGCGGCATGCAGGGCTGGGGATCTTACACGCCCGATGATGGCAGCTTTACCCGAGTGCGATTTACCGGGACCCAAAGCAGTGGAAAAGCAATACAACTTCCGATCGGCTACGAGGTGCATGAAAACGGGATCGCGATTCGCTTCTCAAGTAAGTTAGATCCGGCGATTTGTTCCGAGCCGACCAGTCACTTTGCCCAAGCATGGAACTATCGCTATAGCTCGGCGTATGGCTCGCCAGAGTTCTCAACACGACACATCGGCGTTCGTGGTCACGACACACTATCGGTCAAATCGGCAAGTGTCTTGGACGAAGGGCAAACGCTTTTCTTGGAACTGCCAGAACTGCAACCGGTCAATCAATTGCATTTGCGCGTCCAATCTTCGGCTGGCCATTTCCATGACCTGTTTGCCACGGTTCACCGATTGAATCGACCACGCTTGGACATCCCCGGATACGTAGCCGCGCATAAGACGATCAATCCTCATCCGATCATACTCGACATCGCCATGGCCACGCGAAGCATCCCCAACCCGCATGCCAAGAAGCTGAAAGATGCTCGTCAGGTCACGATCGAAACGGCAACCAACCTTTCCTATCGCACAGGTTCCTTTCGCGTTCGTCCAGGTGAAACGATCGAGTTAACGCTCGTCAATCCAGATGTCGTTCCACACAACTGGGCGCTTGTCGAACCGGACTCGTTGGAGCAAGTCGGGCAGTTGGCGGACAAATTGATTTCCGATCCTGATGCATCGCTTCGGCACTATGTTCCCGAAACCTCAGACGTCATCGCGTACACCAATGTGGTGGTCCCACGTGACCGATTTACGATTTACTTCCGAGCCCCGAAGGCATCTGGCCGATATCCCTACCTATGTACGTTTCCCGGTCACTGGAAGGTCATGAACGGGGTGATGATCGTCGAGCCGTAATTGCTATACCGGTTGGCGGGTTTGCACGGGTGTTGCCGTGCCATTGCGGCCCGCAGGTTGGCACATTTTGTGGACGAGGGCGAGATTGCCATTTAGCCTGGACTGTCCGGTCATTGGGGAACTTTGCCGTCCACCGACCGTCTAACGCTGACGCTTTCGCAATCGGTACCAGATGAGTTCACAACGAAAACGAACCGACCGCCGCCGCACCCGCCGTGGGATGCTGCTCGAATCCCTGGAAAATCGTGTCGTCATGGACGCGAGCTTGTCCGGGGTCGTCTTCATTGACAGCGACGGCAACGGCAGCCAAGGCAGTAGCGAAGACGGCCTGCCCGGTGTCGAAATCACCCTGACCGGCACCACGACCGGTGGCCAATCGGTCGAAGAATCGATGCTAACCGACGGCAACGGCAACTTCCGGTTCGAAGGCCTCGCCGCCGGTACCTATCGCTTGGTCGAGCGGCAACCCGAAGCCGCCGTCGACGGTGAAGAGTCGACCGACCACGCCAACGCGAATGTTGGCAACGATCAAATTTCGAATCTCGTCGTCACCGCAAATCAAAACGTCAGCGATTTAACCTTCGCCGAACGTGGTCTAAAACCAGGCTACGTGAACCTCGCCTGGTTCCTCGCGTCGACGCCTTCTCAATCCGAAATGCTTCGTGAGAGTGTCGCCAAGGGCGAAGAACGTGCTGGGAACTCCGACCTCGCCGATGCGATTCGTGATGGTGCTTCCGATTCACCGGGGACGACTGACCCTGGTGATGGTGGTGACGGCGGTGACGGTGACCCAGACCCCGATCCAAACACCGCCCCCGTTGCGACCGCTGACACCTACACTGTCGTTCAGAACCAAACGCTGAGCGTCAGTGCCAGCAACGGCGTTTTGAACAACGACACCGATGCGGATGATGACGACTTAACGGCAGCATTGGTCACGAACCCAAGCCATGGCAGCGTCACCTTTGATGACGACGGCTCGTTTGTCTATGAACCCGATGCGGACTTCTTCGGCACGGACTCGTTTACCTATCGCGCCAATGACGGAACCACCAATTCGTCAAACGTGACTGTCACAATCACCGTCACACAAATCAATTCCACGCCCAACGAATTGAGTGTCGACGAAAATGCCCCTAACGGAACCGTCGTCGGGGAAGTTGAAGCGTCAAGCAGCTTGGGCAGCGACGTTGTCTTCGAGATCAACGATGCGTCGCTCGCATCTCAACTACGACTGCAAGCCGATGATCACTTTACCGGCGCTGCCGACGGCACCGTCGTCTTGATCGAGTACCTTGACCTGTCTTGCCCGCACTGTGCGGAAATCCATCCGATCGTCAAGCAACTGCTTTCCGATTTCCCAGATGACCTACTGGTCGTTCGTCGGCATTTTGTGTTGGAAAGCAACGGCACGGCAATTTTCCCCAACAGCATGGCTGCGGCGAAGGCGGCCGAAGCGGCGGGACGCCAAGGCAAATTCGACGAAATGGTCGACTTGCTGTTCACCAATCAAAGCCAATGGAGCAGCGCATCCGACCCAACCTCGCTGTTCAACAGCTACGCCCAACAACTGCAGATTGACCTGACGCAATTCACAAGTGATCGACAAGCTCAAACGATCGAGAATCGAATCGAGCGCGATCAGGCCGATGCGTCTGACCTGGGCTTGAACTCGACACCATCATTCTTCGTCAACGGGACCGCGACGTCTAACCCGGAAACTCTTGCCGCGTTCAGGCCGATCATTCAAGCCGAAATCGACGACTCAGATCGCGCCTTCGCACTCGATCGCCTGACCGGTGAAATCACGGTCGCCGATTCCGGCCAACTCGATTTCGAGACCACCCCGACGTTCAACCTTTCGGTTCGGGCGACCGGTGACACATCAGAAGTCATCGCGGTTTCGATCGATTTGTTCGACGCGAACGAAGTCGCCCCCGTGGCTCAAAATGATTCCTATACGACAGGTGCGGGGACCGAATTGGTGGTGAGCGCCGCCGAAGGTGTCTTGGCCAACGACAGTGACACTGACAGCGAAACGCTTTATGCAAACCTGACGGCGAACCCAAGTCACGGCACGGTGACGTTGAACGAAAATGGTTCGTTCACGTACACGCCCGATGCCGGCTTCTCCGGAACCGACTCCTTTACGTATCGCGCTGACGATGGAAACTTCGCCACCTCGGATACAACGGTAGAGATCGAAGTCACCAGTGCACCTGTCGGAAGTGCCGATGCCTACACCGCTAGTGAAGACACCGCACTGACCGTCAACGCAAGTAACGGCGTGCTTGCCAACGACAACAATTCAGGCTCGGCAACCTACACCGCCCAAGTCGCACAGAGCGCGTCGCACGGATCGTTGACGTTGAACTCCGACGGTTCGTTTACCTACACCCCAGACGCGAACTTCTCGGGAGACGACCAGTTTACCTACCGTGTCTCTGACGGAAACGCTCTATCCTCCCCGATCACCGTTTCGATTACTGTCACGGACCAAAACAGTTTTAGTGTCGACGAAAATTCGGCCGTCGGAACACTAGTCGGTACGCTGGACCCGGAGGGCAACCTCGGCAGCAACGTCATCTTCGAAGTCGACGATCCAGACCTAGCCGACGAACTGCATCTGGTGGCCGATGACCATTTCACCGGCGACACTTCCGCACCGGTTGTGCTGATCGAATACATGGACCTTTCGTGTCCACACTGTGCCAGTCTGCATACGGTATTGAAACAACTGGAAACCGAATTTGCGGGTGAACTGCTAGTCGTTCGACGGCATCTGTTGTTGTTCAACTCGTCGACGAATAGCTTTGTTTTCCCAAACAGCCAGGAAGCGGCCCGTGTGGCCGAGGCGGCCGGCCAACAAGGCAAGTTCGACGAAATGGTCGATCTGTTGTTTACCAACCAGGACGCATGGCGTTCGCTTGCGGATCCGACGTCCGTATTCAATGGCTATGCACAACAGCTCGGTTTGAACATGTCACAATTTGCCAGCGACCAAGCTGATTCGGCGATCGAGGCAAGAATCTCTCGTGACCGAAACACGGCGTCCTCACTTGGCTTAAATTCGACCCCGTCATTCTTCTTGAACGGGCAAGCCATCTCGAATCCAGAAACGCTTTCGGCATTCCGCCCCATCATTCAGGCCGAATTGAATTCGGTCGACGAAGTCTTTTCAATTGATCGATTGACCGGCGAAATCTTTGTGGCGGATTCGGCAGAGTTAGATTTCGAAACGACACCGACATTCGGTCTCGATGTCAACGCTCGCGGGACTTCGACCGAAGCGATTGATGTGGTAATTGAATTACTGGACGTTGCCGAATAAGGCACACCGCATCTCTTTTCGCGATTAGAACAACTCGATGCTTCCCTCTTCGGAAGCAACCGAGACAGCGTTCCGTGTCCAGCGCAGATCAGGATCAATCTCCGCTTTAAAGATCGCTTCGACACACCCGGCTTTGGTATTTACCACCAACGTCGAGGCACCATCACCACAGGCAAGACACGTTTTCTGAACGCCTTCGCCCGCTATCGGAATACCGAGTTCACAGTCCACTCCGTATTCCACCAGATGGTTTTTGAAGCGGCCAAAGAGTTGATTTGCCAATTCGCCGATCCAATCCACCGGGTCGCTAGCACCGCCTCGACACAGTCCCTTGGCGACTCCCATGGTTGTCACCATGCAGACGAAGTAGCGAACATCTTGACCGACCAGTTCGATCGTCGACGAAACAATGTCAGATTCAAATTTGCACTCTTCGGCGATGACCTCTTGATCCTCACCGGAAACAAATTCGACCTTAACACTTTCGCCGGTATAAAACTCAAAGAGATTTGTCAGCGATTCAGTTAAGCCTTGCAGACAAATGTCTTTTGCGAGTTCGCTCATAGTGGCTCACCTCGGAAGTGACGCATGGTTAGTTCTGATCGGTTCCACTCGGCATTCGAGCGGAGTTCAACCTTGCTGACCATCAACGGCCAACGGGGCGATCCGGCCACTGAAGAACATCCCCAATCGATGTCTGCCTTTACTTTCCCGATGCATGTTTGCCGAACATTCGACTCGGGAAACGCGACATTCGAACGGTCGCTGGCGTGCGTGATCAGTGTCACCGCACCTGCCAAGCGAACTGCCCTCTGGCCGTATCACCAGAAGATACCCCCAGTCTTGTGGGGCGAAAATTCGTTTGAATCCTTTGAGTAGAAACCTTCACATGATGCAAATCGACGCAGCAGACTGACGCGTCAGCATCGCATCACGGCTCGTGTCTTAATCCGTCTACTGCAGATCGATCTTCTCACCTGTAATACGAAAAATCCGTTCACTCAGTGGATGACTTTGCCGCTGCGAATCCAAGATCACCGTCTCGACAAGTTGAGCATGAATTGGTGGTGCAATGTCGGTTGGCCAAGCGATAAAGAAATCGCGATTGGGGACCGCTGCATAAACCTCCCCTGTCGGCTCGCCGGTTAGTTCTTGAATCAGCTGCAAGCGAACTTCGGGAATCAAGATCCTTGCCGCGTCATACCCATCGCCCGTTTGAATCACAGCCAAGCGAACCTCACCAGGCATCACGGCCAATGGCAATTGTGGCATCGAAGCGACGATATTCCGTTTGCCGAGCTCGATTGCGTCGATCGCCGTTTGTTGCCAACGATCCAAGTCAACTTGTCGTATGTACGCATAGCCGCCTTCGCTATCGATCACCAAACTGGCATGCACATCGTCAGCAAAAGGGAACGTGATCGCGTTAGAAAGATTGGTTAGCTTCGCACTCACCAATTGAACCCGCAATCGATCCTTGGCGTCTTCCCAGCGTTCGGGAATCGCGTCCGACGCCGAATCCAGCAACTGCAGAATCTGGGTAAACTTCTCGCAAATCGCTTCATCGAAGTCCTCGTCAGTAAAGACGCCTTGTCGATACTGTGCGAAGAGATTCGACATCCCATAGGTAACCGTGCCGTCGGTGATCACACCGGGCTCATCACCGAGTTCAAATCTGCGTGAAGCAAACTCCCGCTGCAAGATTCGAAGCACTCGTTCGGTGAAGCTTTCAATCATAAGAACCGAACACGGAAATTCGTTGCAAAAGTCAAGGGACGTCGACAACAGCGTACAACCCGTCAACTGAAATCGCAATCATTGGGAACAGTGCTGTCGATGCGTCAGCGTTTCAGGCTGCCGATTTATTTTGCTCGTTGCCAGAACCAGCGCCGTGGCGCAAGCCCCGAATTTGGATTCCCTTGCCCAACTTGTTGTTTTAAATGCTCGATCACTTCCAGTCGTTTTGCCGCCTCGTCCTGCACGGCGAGCAACAGTGGCAGGACGCTCGCCGAGACAGGGAGACGTGAGTCATTCATCGTCGATTCAAACAGCTCGATCAGCTCACGACCAAAGGTCTGCAAGTTCTCCGTCGTCTGGAGCTTCGCGTTCGCTTCGGCCTGCAAATCATGTCCCGGTCCGGCAGCGGAGAATCGCTCAAGCAGTAGCGCCGCCAATCGGTCCGCATCGTTCGGATCGAACAGGTTGCCTTCCGATTCACATTGCTCGCGGTGGACGGGAATGTCCGACATCAAGACAGTCTTTCCCAACGTCCGAGCCTCTTCGACAGAGGTACTCCAACCCTCAAATAGCGAAGGCTGAAGAATCAACGTCGCGTTGCGATACAACTGCCATTGCTGGTTCCGTGGCACCATTCCCAAGATCCGAACACGCTCCTGCAGACCGTTTGATCGAATAAACGTTTCCAAGCTTGGGAAATGATCCGGGTTGCGTCCATCGACTGTCGCCCCAGAACAAATCAGTAGCGGAGCTTTGCCACTAGCGTGTAATCGCTTCCATGCTTCAAAGACAACACGATGGTTCTTGTGCTGCCAAAATTGATACGGCAAATACACATAGGGCTGGTCAATTCCCAATTCCGCCATCACGGTTTGGGGCTCGATTGCCAAAGCGGATGAAGGTGGCTGTGTGCGGAAACGCAAAACAAACGTTCGGTCCTGAACCTCAGGATAAAAACGCTGCATATCCGTTTCCACCGAGACACTGCTGCATACGATTCGGTTACAGGTCGCCGACAAAAACGAGAACAACTGATCGCGATGGGCCAGCTCCGCCTTGGAAAAGAACTGCGGATAGTACTTGTGCTGCAGATCCGTGATCCAGCCAATGCACTTGCCGTCGAACGGAACCGCGGGCGGAGTGATCGCTGGAAATAACAGATCACATGCCTCGTTGCGAACCAGCTTGGTCAACTCGTCGCGACGTGACAGATCCAACAGCAAGCGTTCGTCAATCGTGCGAAGCGTCAACCAGCTCGCGTCGGCAAAGCCTGCCTCTTGAAGAAACTTCTCGCGCAGCGGTGTGGGCACGAAGGCGACGATCTCGGGAACTTCCTGCTCTGGCAAACTCGCCAGACCTTCGAGACAGTTGCGAACGTAATGCAGCCCCGCGACCCACCCCGACCACTGGCGAATACTATCCTGCAGCAGCCAAAACGCGATCCGCATCCGTACTCTCCGTGATTGCTCGAACCCAAGTTGCATAAATCGCCAGACCGTCTTCCAAGCGAGTTGTGTCACTCAGCTGATAGGCGTTGTTCGCCGGCAACTCGACTGACCAGTGCGGCGGATCACCCGATGCTCGCTCGCCCGAAAATCGCAACGTCCGATGAAGACCTAGTTGTTTCAAGAATAGCCGAGCAATCGTTTTGATTTCGACCGACTTCCCGGTTGCCACGTTGATATAGCCCGGCTGATGTTGAACCTGTGAATTCGGCGTCGTTACCAACTCACAGATCAGGTTCGCGATGTCACGCGAAAAAACAAAGTCGCGGGTCTCGGTACCATCGCCAAACAATGCGACTTCAGGACCTCGCTTCGCCTTTTGAAAGATGTCCCATAAGACCTGCTTTCGCAGGCCCGGTCCATAGGAACTAAAGATCCTGAGATTGACGGTATGGATTCCGAACCGGCTTCGATACTGTTCCGTTAACAACTCGCATTGCCTTTTGTGCTTGCCGTAGGGCGACACCGGACTAACAGGCGTTGATAAGGTGATCGGCAACCGAGCCGGTTGGCCATACACAGCAGCGCTCGAAAGGTTCACCACATTTGTATTGGGTGAATGCTTGGCGATCGCATCATAGAGCGACTCCGTCACCAAGACGTTGTTCCGGAAATCCGCTTTGGGATCTTCGACGGACAAACGGACGCTCGCCGATCCCGCGCAATGGATCACCCACGTCGGTTGTTCCGTAGCCAACACGGATGCCAACCGTTGATCGGGCAAGCGGAATGCGCACTGACGATCCGAGAGACTGGCCGAAGTAGGATTTTCTGATCCGGTCAAATAGATCAATCGATCGCAATGTGGCCGCAGCACACGTCCGATCGTTGCACCTAAAAAACCAGATGCCCCCGTCACCAGAACCGATTTCGGTGCCATTGAATCAGCCTTGCTTACGGACCGCGACCGCGACACCGTATCCCAAGTCGTCGTACTTCGCCGAACTAAAGTCCGGATGATTCCCAATCACATCGTCCCAAACATTTTCCAAGTAACGATGCTGGGGGTGGGTGATGTCGTCGAGCACGATCACGCCGCCAACAGATAACCGGGGCAACACCGTTTCCAAGTCAGCACGCGCGCCGTCTTCGGAATGGTCGCCATCGACGTTGATCAAGTCGAACATGTAACCAGGGTTCTTCGCAAAAAACTCTGGTACCGTTTCATGGGAGTTGCCTGAGATTAGTTCCAATGACCCACGATGCCCGAGGTTGCTGATTTCTTCGGTGACAAAGTCGGCACCCGGATTGGCCATCCCGGCATAGTTTTCCATCCACAGGTCAAACCCTTTGATTTCGCAATCAGGGGCGACCGCCGAAACGACAGCCAAGCTTCGGCCACGACGTACGCCGATTTCCAAATACCGGCGTGGCTGAACCACAGTCGCCGCCGCATGTAAGAACGTCAGCAAATCTGCGTAGTACCAATTGTTCCCGAATTTGGCTCGACCGTTGTCGTAATACTCTTTTAGAAAGACGAGGTAATCGTCGACCGTCAACTGCTCCATGATTTGACGAACAGAACCTAGCGTCTGGTCGTTTGTCGCCAATCGCTTCACAGTTTGGGCACTGATCTGTACCGGCTCCAACCACTGCGTTCCTGCCGTCTGAAAAACAGTTCGGCAAGCCGTCGCATCGGCTGCTTGGTCACATCGCAAGACTTTGTTTTCGGTTTGCAGCATTGATCGGAATCCGTTCCAGAGTTATCGCCAGCCATGGCATCACAGTAACCGCGTCGCGCACCTCGGCCGGACTGTAGCAGGGATGCGAAACCGCTATCAAGGCAAATCGACGGAAGAAAACGCGATGGGCTAAACTGCGGATGCAAGCAAACCAACTCGTAACGCCGACTCGCCTTACCCGATGACGATTCACCAACCCGACCGTAACGAATCTCCATATTCACCACTAACTGAAACATCGATCGACGAAACGAGTAAAACACACCCCATCGGCCTGAGACGCGTCCGCTTGGCCTGCGGAATCATCATGGTTGCGGCCATCTTTATTGCCATCATTGGACCGATAATTGGGATCAGCCGCACGTTCTCCCAACTGGCCGAACACGAGTCCGTCAATCCGAGCGATATCGCAGCTGGTATTTCGCGATCACTTGCGATCGCAGCAGTCTGCATTCCGATTGCGATCGTTGCGTTTGTAGTCCGTTCCTGGGCCCAAATGCGACTTCGCCGAGATGGCTTCGAGTAACACCGCAGCATACACAGCGTTTAAACTGAACGAATTCCCCCTCGGACGCACGGCCAGCGCACGCGACGTTTCCCCCTTTGAACATCGCAACGGTCGTGCAGTTGGCAAGTTCAGTGAGACGTCTGCTCATGTCGTACGAAATCAACGAGCTGTATCGGCGGTTGCCTGGCAAATGGCAAGGCATTTGCCAAACCTGGTTTCAGCCGGGCAAATTGGCTGACCAATCAGAAATTACCGGCACGATCGAACTAGCAATCAACGGGCATTTTTTAAAGCACAGTTATTGCAGCACGATCCGAGACAAAACACGCCGCGGCGAAGAACTGTTCGCGTTCAATCCGACCTCGCATCGTTGGCAATGCTCGTGGATCGACAGTTTTCACATGGCCGATGCGATCATGTTTTCAGAAGGCAAATCGCTCGACAACGGCTTACAGGTGATTGGCCAATACGATGTCGGCGAAGGTGAACCGGCATGGGGCTGGAAAACCGTCCTCGAATTGGTCGACGACAACCAACTGGTCATGACCGCTTACAACATCACTCCCGAAGGCAAAGAAGCGAAGGCTGTCGAAACGACCTATCAGCGTGTTTCGATCAGCCCAGATGCTTGCTACTAGCGAACCCAACGCTACAGCGACGCTGGTCCCACACCAACGGTCAACCAACCGTCGGTCGCTTCGATCGCCTTCACACGGTACGCGGCACCGGCAAAAGCGGGGAGCTTGGCGTATTCGGGAATCCGAATCGCTTGATTCAACAGTGCTTGTGGGAACGCTTCGGCAAACCCTTGTTTGATCGAACTGCGAATTCCCGTTTGTGCGACCGACAACCGTTTGGTCCCAGGAAAGTTGATTTCGACTTCGTCAATTCGCTCCAGCACGACTTCGCCGGTATCGGTTTTCGCCGGCTGATAGGTCGCAATGATTTCCAACGGACGACGGAGTTCGCGAGAACCTTGCGAGAAACGCGTACCACGAATTCCGACGACCAACTTTCCGTCGCGGGCTTCAAAGATGATCGGACGCGAGCGATCAAAATCGATCTCGAACGGCTCATCACTGGCCGCGTCTGACTCGGCAGATTTTGGACGGCCAGACTGCTCGATCATTCGATCCAGATCGGCCTTGCTTAACGTGCGGCCAGCCAAAAACGATCCCAACGTGTTGTCGATCAACGACTCGTGGACTTGAACCGTAATATCGCTTGGCGAAGAGACCGCTGGCGGTGCCGAAGGCGAACCGAGTTGGTTTCCTTGACGAATCAATGATGTCACGGTGATGAGGTCTGCTGTCGAAGCCAACCGGTGCTGTGGTTTGTCCATGTCCAACCGGTAAAGCCACGTCTGGATCTCGCCTAGCAATCCAGAATCTGGCGACGCCACCGCTTGGTCGGTTTCGAGAGCGAACTCTTCGCTAATTCGCCGAACCAATTTGCGGTGCGCGATGCGATCGGCAAGCGGCTTCTGTTCGGCCGCTTTCTTTCTCGCGATCTTTCGAACCAGACGCAGTTTGTGCTCGATCGAATTCAGGTTTGTGTGCAACGACGCATCGGTCGATACCTGGCCGAGCCGAATGCCCTTTGCATCCACTTCCAACATCCGAGTCGCGTAGACCTGCGCATCGCTTGTCGTCCGAACGCGTACGCCGCGGTTGTAGCCGACATTGCTAGTCGTCACCGTCCCGGTCAAAGCCAAGCGGATTCGAATGGCCGCATCAGACGGCAGCAGTTCCGCAACGACGTCACCGTTCATCGTCGCGCTACCGAAGATGCTGGTCCCCAGGATGCAATCACGTACTGGCGTGGTTTGCGATACGTCACGGCCGACTGCTTGCTGAACGACGGACTCGTCGACATGGACTCTGATGTTGGGCGAGGAAAACAGCCGGCGCGAATGCTCGACCAAGTCAACCGTCTGGTTCGTTCGTTCCAGCAAATCCAATAGCAAGCGCAAAGTCGCGATGTTGTCTGGCGAAGGCGTCGCTTCGATTTCGTCCCATTGATCTGAAAAACGCTCCAACTGCTTGCCCAGCGCGTTGGTGATCACGTCATGGCGGCGATATCGCAGCGCATCACTGAAACGTTTCGCGGCCGCACGGACACGTCGAACTTCGGCGACCTCCAGTCCCGGATAAACACCAGTCGCACGCCGAGCGATCTGATCCAAACTTTCTGCGATGTCGCGATCACTCACGTCCGATTCGATCGCTTCCACAGCACCGTCAATCGCCAAGTACTGCAACCATGCGGCGCCATTCGCCGCATCAGCCGATCGCGTCAAATGGGTGCGCAGCGCTGCGACTGCGGAAAGGAACGCTTCACGCGACTGCTCCACGGCTACGATTCGCTCCGGAACCAACTGTGCGACCGAGTCACGCGCCGCTCGGCTGATCGGCAAGTACCAGTCCTGTGCACTGGTTTGCTGGCAATTCGAAAGCGAAAAACTCGTCGCAAACACGACGCCAGCGACAACCGCGCGAACGTTTCTGCGACAGAGTGATGAACAAAATTGGCTGAACTGACCGACCATGGAGTTGTTCCCAACCGCGAAATGGGATCGAAAGATAATCCAACAAGAGAAGATAGTGAATTTACAAGGCTTTTGCAGGCGGCCCTGTTAATGGAATAGGAATTTTCGCCCGAGCGTGAAACGCCGGCCCGGCTATGTCACCTGGTACGTTTTTCGCGGCTCATCCGGCGACGGAACGCCCGCATTGCATGTCGCCACCAGGGTGATTCATCACGACAACTGACGGATCAATGAATTTGCCCCGGACCACCGGTGGCGATCCGCAAGTCTCCGTCGGGGACAAAGTTCCCGCTCAGCAAGTCGGTTAGCTTTGCCTTGGCACCGCGTTCATTCGGTTGTTCCATTCCCGGCGGACTGCCCCAAAGCAACTTGGTATTCGTTCCCGTGACCAAGCTTAATTGTGGAACGATGTTCATTCGCGGGTCACCGCTGACCATGATTTTGGCGATCTGAATACGATCACTCACCGCGGACAGCAAGTTCGCCAGCGTCGCCGCCGACTCCACACGTTTGTCACCAAACAACGTGCCTTCAACGCCGGTGGGATAGATATTCTTGACTTCGATTTGGATCAGCCGCCGAACCTCTTCGGTGGAAATATTTTCGGTCGGCAACATGTGGCCTTCGCCATCCAGCGGGAAATACATCTCATCCGCTTTGCCATGCGTTGGCATCCCAAGACTGGAAAGGTGCGATTCGATCTCGCGCATGTATTGCGGATCACCGGTGACGTGGAACGAGGCGACCGGTCGTCGATAGTCGACTTCGACGCGGAACTTGCCACCAGGCAGTTTCACGACTGAGCGAACATCACGAATCCATGGATGGTTTTTAAATGCCGAAGCGATCTTCGGCGTGGCTTCGCGATCGAGCGATGACAACTCGCCGAAGTGCGCCCAACGGTTAACGTCTTCCACGACATCGGTGCGAACGTACTCATGCGGCGCAGTGATTTCGATGTTGGCGGGATCGATGCCTTGATGTTGTGCCGCAAAGTACGCGGAAAACCAATGCGAGTACGCAAAATAGGATGTGACCAACAGCGCCATCGGCCACACCAAGGCCCACGCTGCGGGCGCTTTGATCAGCCGACGCAACAGCCTTCGAATGGGCCGAGGATCAGCATCATCCTTGCGTGCCATTGATCCGTCCCTTGAAATCCTAGCGAAGCAAAATGCGGACGTTCGTCGAACAACGACACGTCAATCCAATACGGATGATCGCCAGAATGACAGTGTTTCATGAACTTGAAACACCGACGCACGATCACACACCTGCACGCTCTACCAAATCTGGAGATTCAGTTGCAAGTCGATCCCGGTTTGCAACAGAACTTGCTCGCGAACTCGGTCGATCAGCTTCAAACACTGATCGCTGGTCGCCCCCTGATGGGCGATCATGTAATGCGGCTGGCTGCTATCCAGCGAAACATCACCTTCGCGAATCCCTGCCAACCCGACGTTCTGGATCAACTCCAACGCCGAGATCGTGTCTGGATCGATAAATGGCATCGCGATTCGTTCCATATCCGCCGGGCGGGTGGAGTTTCGCGAGATCCACAGCTTTTGCAAACGCTTGGTCAGGGCAACCGGGTCACCCGGCTCCAGCTGGAAGACGACTTCGACGATCATCGCTCCCGTCAAAGAAGTCTTTCGGTAGGTGAATCCGATCTCTTCTTGCGAGATTTCGCGGATCGATCCGTCCGCTTCCATCACACGAATTGCTTTGACAACCGGGCTAATATCACGACCGCCGCTAGACACATTGCCGACGACCGCCGCACCAACTGTTCCCGGAATGCCCATGAGGTGTTCTAAACCACCCAGTCCGGCACCGACCGATTTGACGACCGCGTGTGACAGCTTGCCGCCCGCACCCGCAGTCAAACAGTCGCCTTCGATTGACAAACCGCTCGTCGCAGCGGCAGCCAACGAAATCACGACACCATCAAACCCCGACTCGCGGACCAGAACATTGCTGCCCGAGCCAAGAATACGGAGCGGAAGGTCATTTTCAGCCGCCCACACCGTGATTTCGGTGATTTGCTCGATATCGACAGGTTCGGCAAAAAAGTGAGCCGGACCGCCGATCCCCAGCCAAACCAGGGGCGCGAGCGATTCGTCGGAGCGGACGACGTGTTGAAGGCGTTCAGGAATCATGCACCGATAATACCGCAGCGCCCGATTCATGCCAGTGGACCTACCGCTGGCATGCAATCGAGATCACTGATCAACGGGTGATTACGTGCTCTATGACACGCAGAAGAAGGTTAGCCGCGTGGGAGTGCGACCGAGCGAATCAGGTTCCGCACGGGCTGCTTGGATTGAAATCCCTTCAGCAGATGACGCTTCCACTCGCCAGCGTCATTTCGTGAGAAGACGATGATCTGGGGCAACATTTTCTCGCCCTTGGTCAATTGCTCAACCAATTCGGAGTTTTCATCGCGATTCAAAACCGCAACACTGACGTCGTCCAATTCACCGGTTGCCGCCATGGGCTCCAAAGTAGTCTGTTTCAGGACATTGCACGCCGGGCACCATGGGGCGCTGACGACGACCATCAGAGGCTTGCCTTCCTTAACAGATTCCTTGTACGCCTCGGCGTAGTCGGTCTTAATTGGCGCTGAAGTGACACTTCCAAGCAATACAGCTAACAGCAACGAAACCATTCCGAGTTCCTCGAATTAAAGCATGGTTACCGATCGGCGGTACACAATCGTCGTTCCGTTCGAATGAACAGTCATGCGTTCGAAATCGATGTGTTCGAATGAATACGCTGATGAGTCTTTCAATTCATTCGAACAAGCCGCCGAGGGCGAGTCATTCGTTGTTGTCCACGAAGTTCCATTCCAGTTTTGATGCGTCCCAATTCGTGGGCGCCATGGTGGCCAACAAATTGCCCTTATGGGAGATCGTCCAACTTCGGATCATTCCCACATCGGTGGCCCCCAGAACCATTCTGGGGAACCTGGGGCAACCCTACCGAAACTGCGGCTTCGGAAGGTTGGGCGGAGTATATGGATGCCCTGACCGCCATCAAGCCGTTCGGGTCAGAAATCTGTAAATAACGTGGATCAGCACCCGCGGAAAATTTGAAATATGTTTGGGCGGCGACCATCGAAAGTCGCTAAGCTTCGATCTAGCAACCATTTGAAGCATGCCAATCGCCGCGACGAAATTTCATCGGCACTGTACACACATGTACTCACTCCACTGAAGGTAAGGTCTGCCCCCAAATGTTTCGAGACCTAAAGACCGATCCAAGACCTGCGATTTGGCACTCGCATGACGCCTTGAGGACCTGGTGATGAGATTGCGTGTCGGACTCATTGGACTCGGCGACCAGTGGCAATCCAGGTACCGGCCAGCATTGCGAATGCTGGACGATCGCTTCGACGTTCGCGCCGTCTATAGCACGATCTCAAAACTCGCCGAATCGACCGCCGAAGAATTCCAGGCCGACCCCATCGACGGCTACCGCAGCCTGGTTTATCGCTGTGACATTGATGCCGTTCTGATTCTGAAACAATGCTGGCTTGGTTGGTTACCAGCACTCGCGGCCTGCCAAGCGGGCAAAGCGGTGTACTGGGGCGCCGGACTTGATTTCGACCCCGTCGGCCAACGCTCTGTTCGCAGCACAATCGAAAACAGCGGCGTGGCATTCATGGCCGAACTGCCTCGCCGGTTCGCACCAGCCACCCTGCGGATGAAAGAACTGATCGCAACGCACCTGGGTGCACCGCGATTGATCCGAGTTCATCGCCAGTCAATCGCCCCCGAGAACGCTCCCCACCCCGGCCCCGGTACCTGCAGGACGGACGACAGCGAATTAGTCGAACTTGTTGATTGGTGCCGCTACATCGTCGGGCGCTCTCCCAATGCCGTCAGCTCGGTTTGCAAAGAGAATCTGTTCCAATCACTGATCCTCAATTACGAGGGAAACTCAGGGCAACCCTCCAAGTCCGGGCAACCGATCGGTGCGATCGCTGAAATTGCAACCGACAGCACGCTGCCAAACCAATGGAAAGAATCGGCTAGCTTCCGATCACCGGCAGCCATGAAGGTCCAGTGTGAAAATGGAGTCGCCTTCATCGACTTGCCCAGCACGCTTGTCTGGTTTGATGACGCCGGACGACATGTCGAATCGCTAGAAACTGAATCGCCGGTCGGCGAACGCATGTTGCGTCAATTCCATCGTTCAGTCACCAGTTTAGTACGTGACCTCAACGGCTTGGTCGACGCTTATGAAGCGGCAGCGGTGGTTCAAGCCGCACGGCAAAGCCATGAAACAGGTTGTCGCGTCGACCTGCCATCTTAGATGTCACCTTCTCATTGATCGCTGTCCATCCTGGACACTTTGGGAACCTGAATCAGGACCTCTATTTGTCGACGTTCTTAGTGGACGCTGACTTAGTAGACACTGATCGCTCTCACGACTTCACGCTTACCGTTGTAATAAACATGTTCGTCTGGCCGGATCCGACGGATCGGTTTGCACAGACAGTCGGCCGACCATAAACGGATCGGGCCATCGTGATGAATGACGACGATTTTCCCAGATGCCAACAATATCATCACGGCATCGCAATCCTCCAAAGTTTTTGAAGGTTGCAGGGTCTTCGGTCGTTCCGTCTTCGGACGTTCTGGCAGTGTGGCGAGGCTCATGTTCGGATTCTTTCCCGCCCCGTGACACGGTTGGTCTGCCGTGTTTTGCCGAATTTCTATCGCTGTCAATCCGGCCTCAACAAATTCCATCCTATGTTTTCCCAGGGTCCGCGCCAGTTTCCCGGTGCCTCCGGGGGTCCCCGGGCGCGTAACCCGAACAATCGAACAAAACGACACGGGTTTGCCGAAGGACAGCAGCGAGAGAACGAACGATGGCCACGCGCACAATGCCAGGACGAGCGGACAACCGCCAAGATCAATTCGAACAGATCAAATCGCGCATTCACGGCAAGCTGGTCGACAAGCTCGACCTGTCTCGTGTTGGTGATATGCAAGGTGAGACACTGAAACGCGAGATCCGCGTTGTCATTGAACACCTTTGCGATGCCGAAGAAACACTGCTGAACCGTCAAGAACGCGAACGCATCGTTGACGAAGTTCTGGACGAAACCTTTGGCCTGGGGCCCTTGGAATTGATCCTCAAAGATCCCAAAGTCAGCGATATTTTGATCAACGGTCCGAAGAACATCTACGTCGAAAAAGGCGGCCAGATGCAGAAGACCGACGTCGAGTTCCGCGACGGAAAACACCTGCTACAAATCATCGACCGAATCGTCAGTAAGGTCGGCCGTCGTGTCGACGAAACCTGCCCAATGGTCGACGCGCGTTTGGAAGACGGCTCGCGGGTGAACGCGATCATCCCGCCACTCGCACTCGACGGCGCCGCGGTCAGTATTCGTCGCTTCGGTAGCAACCCACTGAAACTCGAAGACTTGCTGAACTACAAAGCCTTCACGCCAGAAATGGTGATGCTCTTGGAAGGCTGCATCAAAGCACGACTGAACTGCATCATCGCCGGCGGTACCGGTTCTGGTAAGACGACGCTGCTCAACACCCTGTCGTCCTTCATCGGTCACTCCGACCGGATCGTCACGATCGAAGACGCGGCCGAATTGCAGCTTCAACAGGATCACGTCGTTCGCTTGGAAACCCGCCCGCCAAACATCGAAGGCAACGGTGCGGTCACGGCGACGGACCTCGTGAAAAACGCCCTGCGTATGCGTCCCGAACGAATCATCATCGGTGAGTGTCGTGGTGGCGAAACCTTGGACATGTTGCAAGCGATGAACACCGGTCACGACGGATCGTTGACCACCATTCACGCCAACACCCCGCGTGACGCGATCGCCCGTTTGGAAACGATGGTCATGATGGCCGGCTTCGAACTTCCTGTCAAAGCGATTCGTCAACAGATCTCCGGTGCGGTCGACGTCTTGATCCAAGCCAACCGTTTGCAGGGTGGCCCACGTCGAGTCACGGCGATCACCGAAGTCGTCGGTATGGAACAAGAAACGATCGTCCTCCAAGACATCTATCGATTCGAACAAAAAGGCATTGGCGAAGACGGCAAAGCATACGGGACGTTCGAATGCTCCGGCGTTCGCCCCAGCTTCATGGACAAACTCGAAGCCGCCGGTGTGCGTCTGCCATCGAGTGCCTTCCGTGAACGCACCATGATGCACGCCTAAACGACTTCACCGAACCGCGCCGACGTTCACTCAAAACGTCCCCCTGATTTTGCACCCCATCAGCCTCACCATAGTCCCATGACAGCGACCGTCATCCTCATCGCCGTTGGCATCTTTGTCGCATCGTTGGTTGCCTTGGCAGCCAACATGCTCGTGCCCGGCAGCGACAACACGGCGACCGAAGATCGGCTCGCCCAGATGGCTTCTCGCCGTCGTGGCGGCGGTGGCGCCGCCGGTGATCGCGAAGAGTCGGGTTCACTGCTGCTCGATGGCGGATTTGATGACGCCAAAGGCTTCTTCGGCAACCTCACCGAAAACCTGCCCGGGATCGGTGACTACCTCGATCAAGCCGACGTGCGAATGCCGCCAGCCCAGTTCGTCATGATCTGCTTGGGTGCGTTCGGTTTTGGCGTGGCCCTGTGCTTGGCATCACCCTTTAAAATCCTCGCCGTCTTTGTCGGACCGATCTTTGCCGCCGTGCCTTTCGGATGGCTGATGCTCAAGCGACGCAGTCGACTGAACAAGTTCGGCAAGCAGATGCCCGAAGCACTCGAATTGCTCGGCCGATCACTACGTGCCGGTCACTCGCTCAACGCCGGCTTCGGTCTGGTTTCCAAAGAGATGGAAGACCCGTTGGCCCGTGAATTCGGACGTGCTTTCGAAGAACAGAACCTCGGGATTCCGCTGGACGAAGCGATCGAAGACATGGCCGACCGCGTTCCCAACATGGACCTTCGCTTCTTCGCCACCGCCGTGATTCTTCAGCGGCAAACCGGTGGTGACTTGGCCGAAATCCTTGACAAGATCGGTCACCTGATTCGCGAACGATTGCAGATCCTGGGACAGATTCAAGCACTCACCGGGGAAGGCCGAATGAGTGGTGCGGTGCTTCTCGCCCTGCCACCGGTCTTGTTCCTGGTCATGCTGAAGCTGAACTACGACTACGTCATGATGCTGTTCACCGACGAAATCGGTCGCTACATGTTGGGCTTCGGCCTGATCACACAAATCATTGGCGCACTTGTGATCAAGAAGATCATCACGATCAAAGTTTAATTCGCCCCCACCATCACTCCCACCACCGCAATCGTCGGCACGCACGGCCCCTGATGTGGGCGAAACAAACGAACTGGACGAAACAATGAACCTTTTACTCGCCGTCTCGATCGACCCGATTTACCTGATCACCGGTTCGATCTTTGCCTTCGTCACCGTCGGCATGTGGTTCGTAATCAATCGAGTCACTGGCGACGACAAGCCCCGCGCCGAAGCACGTTTGGACATGATGCGCAAGCGTCGCGCCAACGGACAAGCGGCTGGCGGCGACAACGCCAAAACCAAAAACGAAGCCCTCACCGCGTACCTCGAACGCGCCGCCACGCCCCTTGCCGACAAAGTCAGCGGCAACGAAAAGGAAATGGGCCAGCTTCGTGAAAAACTAATGAACGCCGGCTTCCGACGTGAAGCCGCTCCGGTCGTGTTCAAAACCATTCAGCTCGGAACCGCCGCGTTCGGACTGTTCGTCGGCAGTACCTACGGCTTCTTTGCCAACGGTTTCGGACAAGACATGATCATCAAAGTCGGTGGCGGATTGATCATCGGCTTCATGATTCCCAAACTGCTGCTCGACTTCACCGCCAAAAAACGCATGGAGAAGATCTTCCTCGGACTTCCCGATGCATTGGACTTGATGGTTGTCTGTGTCGAAGCCGGCTTGGGGATGGACCAAGCCTTGCGAAAAGTCGCCGAGGAAATGGAAAAGAGCCACAAAGAGATCGGCGAAGAATTCGGCATCGCAAACAAGCAGCTTCAACTCGGACGTACCCGCAGCGAAGTTCTCCAAGCCCTCGGCTTCCGCAGCGGTGTCGATGACCTGAAACAGCTAGCATCGATCCTGATTCAAGCGGACAAGTTCGGCTCGTCGATCGCGTCCGCACTTCGTGTGCAGAGTGACGCGATGCGTACACGCCGCCGACAGATCGCAGAAGAAAAAGCGGCCAAGACCGCGGTCAAGATGATCTTCCCACTCGTCTTGTTCATCTTCCCTGGGATCTTCGTCGTCCTCGTCGGCCCTGCCGGTATCAGCATGTATCGCAACATGCTGAATCAGTAACGGTATCCAGAAACGGCTCGTCCTTTACTCGGGACGAGCCGTCTTTCGTGCTACCGTCATCCGGCCATCAACGACCAAGCGATCGGCGTACTGCGTCATCGTGAACTGGCCGCCGCGGAACCAATGCAACAGCGGCGAGACATAGTCGATCGGTGGCTCCTCTGCTGGCTCCGGTCCGTTCCACGCGGTGCTCTCCCAACGATGCGTCTGCGGATTGTATTGGTACTGTCCGCCTAAGCTGCACTGCAAATCGGCGTCCAAGACCTGGCGAACACGCTGGAACGCTTCCTCTGGCGGAACGTCCAATTGCCGTGTCATCAGCGTCAGAAACTCTGCACCGGCAACACTGCTCCGTGCCGCACGCTGATACAGCTGATTGTTGACCCAATCTTCAAGCTGACTACCGAGCAGACTCCCGATCCGGCCACGAACCGTTGCCGCTTCCGAAACGTCGCTCGCTTCCAAAAACGGCAGGGTCGACGTCAACACTTCGTCTTGGAACGACAGCACACTGAACCCGCCACCGGTGTATCGATACAGCCCACCCAACAACCGACTCATCCCCGGCCCGACGGGACGCCCACGTCCCAGTCCCAGCGGCAATCGATCGAGCGCACCAGGCTGTGGCCAAGCACCCAAATACCCCGGTAAGCTTTTCAACGAACGATAGATGTTCAACAGTCCGTCGAAGTCTTCAGGTTCGGGCGGGAAGTTATCTTTGATGCCAACAAACAAATGCGTCGGCGGACCAAGCTGTTCACTCGCCACGTGTGCCTGAAGCGTCACGATATCGTCTGGCGCCGATCGGATCGCGACCTTGGTTGGCGGCCCTAACTGCTTCGCCCATTTGCCATACTTTTCAGGCGTCAGCGGCGCGATCTCGGCATGAACGGTAATCCGCTCCAGCGATGGACTGCCCGGAACATCTTCACGCCGAAGCGCGACAATGATCGGATCCATCTGTGGAAACCGTTCGCTGTATTCATTGGCAATCGTTTGATACCACTCCGCCTCTTGCAACGTCACGTTGTCGATCTCGACATCAGCGATCGGCAAGAACGATCCTCGCGCACCACGCATAGTGTCGATGACGCGGTCACCGATCGCAACAATGCCACTGCCATCGGGGCGTTTGCCAAATGAAAGCGGCAGGAACCCTTGCTCGATCAGCTCTTCCACGCCAAGCGGCGCGCCGCCAACCGAGTTGGCTTCCGCCGCTGCCGCCAAGCGGGCCAAATGCACCAACGACACATCGCTTTCCGCAGCGGATCGCCGTCGCAACTCGATCATGTACTCCGGCGACACCAACCCTTGTAACATCTCAGGCGAAAAGTATGCAAAGATCGTGTCCTCGCGATCGACAGGCACCAGCGAACGTGACAACCGAAACGATTCGGTCGCCGCAAGCGACTCGCGACTCTTGCCGACTTCAAAGAACCGCTTTACCAACGTCTTGCTGTTGGTGATTAAAAAATACCCGTTGTCTTCGGCCAGAAACGAACGAATCGAATTATCCGTTTTCGAGAGCAGCGAGACTTTGTGACCGTCCACATCGACTTGCTTCAACGTGATTTTGTCGTCACCGGACGCACGTGAAGAACGGTCATTGTTCAATGACGACCGCAACAAGAACGCGTTGCTGGCCTTCAAGATCACGCCCATCGACGCGCCGTCGTTGGTAAACAGGTCACGACCGATGACCGCTTGGTCTTCCACCACGCTAGCCCCCAACATCCGCGACAACTGGTTAATCTTCGTCGCGATCTGATTCTGGAAACGTTCCGTCGATTTGTTGACGGTTCCTCGCAATGTGATCATCCGACCGATGTCGCCGCCGTACTCCTCCGCCAAGTCCAAAAACCACAAGTAGTTATTGAACGAACCGAACCGAATATAAAAACATTCCGGCGGCACACGATCGGCGATTCCTTCTGTCACAACCGACTCATCAACAGGTGGCAATGCCGCTTTCTGCCAACGCGGCGGCTCTGGCAATGGCACGGTCGCGTCGGGTGATTCACTCGGCCTTGGCTCGTTGCCATCGGTCAGTCCCGCGGCCGTCCGCCGAAAGATCGCTTTGGTCACTTCCTCTGCACCGGTCAGGTACTTAAGTGTCTCCAGCAGCGGATCGGATTTTTCGACCGGTGCGATGAACCAGTCCGGTAAACCGTTGCCGGTTCGTCCGCTCAGCATTGCGACCAAGTAGGTTTCGACCCAAGGCGGGTAGTCACCTTTGTCAATAAACGATTTTGCTCGTTCGATGTAGGCATCCCACCACTGCTTCAACGCCGTCGCATGCATCGCCGCGTCAGCTTTGGGAACCAACTCGTACGTCCCGATCGGCCCACTGTCATCGGCGATCTCAATCGTCAGCGGAGCATCGCCGGTAAACAAAAACGTCGCGCGACGTGACACGATTTGCGTCTTGGGCATGTCATCATCTGTCAGCTCACGAATCAGCTTGCCGATCCGTCCCAACAGCCGACCGTTGCCTGGCTGTGGCACCGGACGTTCGCTCGTCGGTACGATTGGAACGTCGATATCCTCCGTCACGGGATAGTGCAACCTGCCCGATTGACTGGTCACCGAGAGCGGCCGAGGATCTTGCCCGACCAGCGGAACGGCCAACGGAATTTCGACGATCGCCACACCGTAGCGATGCGGTGCCGGGCCAACCCCCTCGACACTGGGGGCGGCAATTGCCGATGCCAACACCTCGACCGCATTGGCGGAGTTCGATGCAGAAACGACGGAGAAAACGATCGCACCGAGGGCGACAAACGCCGTCCTTACGTTGCGATGATTCGATTGATGACAGAACATTCGATAGCTTGTAACTGACGTATTCGAGACGACCGCTCGTCAGAATTCACGCTCTGGACGATACTAACGAGGGCGTACTGGCGGCACCGTTTACCGCTGGCATATCGACAGCATTATCCCCCAGCACACCAACTTTGGATAGGCAAACCGTGGACAGTCCCTCTCGCAGTGGTGTTTTTCAGTCCAGCACCGACGCCCGTTTAGAAGCCTTCGCCGAGTCGATTAGCTTCGACAAACGGCTCTATCGCCAAGATATCCGTGGCTCGATCGCCCATGCCGAGATGCTGAAAAACGTCGGACTGATCAGCGCCGATGATTTTGCCAAAATCCGCGACACCTTGCGTGAAATCGAATCCGAGATCGAAGCCGGTGACTTCCCGATTCGACTGGAACTCGAAGACATCCACATGCACATCGAGTCCGTCCTGATCGAACGGATCGGTGACGTCGGGCGAAAACTGCACACCGCCCGCAGCCGCAATGACCAAGTCAGCACCGACGCCCGCATGTGGGTTCGCGAACAGCTCGAACATGTGTCGGCGCTGCTGGAAGAACTCCAAAAGGCATTCCTCAGTCGCTGTGAAGGCGATTTCGATGTCATCTTGCCGGCGTACACCCACCTGCAACGCGCCCAGCCCGTCCTCGCCCCCCATTACTGGCTGGCCTACATCGAAAAATTCCAACGCGACCGCGAACGCTTGGCCGACTGCCGGGAACGGGTCAACCAATGCCCACTCGGTGTCGCCGCTGTCGCCGGCACCACCCTGCCCATCGACCGCGAACAAACCGCCAAAGCACTCGACTTCGCCGGCGTCACCGCCAACAGCTTGGACACCAGCAGCGACCGCGACTTCATCATCGAAAGCGCGTTCGTGTTGTCCATGATCGCTTCGCACCTGTCCGGCTGGGCCGAAGAATGGATCTTGTGGAGCACGGTCGAATTCGGCTTCATCAAGATGCCACACCAATTCTGCACCGGCAGCAGCATCATGCCGCAAAAGGTCAATCCCGACACACTAGAACTCACGCGTGGAAAATCCGCCCGCGTGATGGGCAACTTGCAAACGTTGATGTTGTTGGTGAAGAACTTGCCGTTGGCATACAACCGCGACCTACAAGAAGACAAGCCACCGTTGTTTGACTCCTTTGACACCGTCACCGCGATGCTGGAATTGGCAATTCCAATTGTCGCCGGCAGCGAACTGCAACGCGAACGCATCGCCGGTCGGATCGAAGAAGGCTACCTCGACGCCACGACTCTGATGGAATGGCTGATCAAGAAAGGCATCCCACAACGAACCGCCCACCACGCCGTCGGTGCGATCGTCGGTGCAGCAATGGCCAAAGGCATCCCACTGGCAGAACTGCCAATCAGCGAGATGCAAGAACACGCACCACAAGTCGACGAGTCGATCTTAGAAAGCCTCGGTACAGCGAACGCAGTCGCCGCGTTCGTTAGCTACGGTTCAACGGCACCTGCCCAAGTCCGTCAGCAGATGAAACGTTGGGAACAACGCCTGCTGTCCCGCTGATCATCTGCTGGCCAACCGATCGGACTCCATCAAGAAGCCTGTCTAGCGGTTTGTCGATCAACCGGCAAACCGCTCTCAGCGGCCACAACACTTCTTGTATTTTTTTCCGCTCATGCATGGACACTTATCGTTACGGCCAACTTTCTCGCCGCTGTTACGAATCGTCGTGTCATTGACGTGAATCGTGTCCATCGAGTCTCCGCCTTCTAGCTCATCACCGAAGTCGCTGCCGATTTCACCGAACACATCATAATCGTCTTCGCAGTCTTCAAAGTCTTCGAGCCCATCAACGCCGTCGAGCCCATTCGATAACCCTGCGATCATCTCCGCAAACCGCACCATCTCAGTTTTGAATTCGGAAAACTGCTCCCCCAAGACGATGAGGTCGCTCGGATCGGGCAGGTCTTCCAACAATTCCGCAAGGTCCGTCTGCCGCTGTTCGATGCATTCGCTGATGTAATCGAATGGCAACAATTCGCCGTCAACGATGCCGGATTCGTAAGCCCGTTCGATCTGCGGCATCGCCGAATCTGCAGACAGAGCCGCCAGGACCCGAATTAACTTCTCTGGTACCTCGTCAAACTCACCACCGCCTTTGTTGACGCCAGTCTGAACCAGATGGTCGAGCCGTTCACAGAAAAACTCGATCGCCTCCTCCCGCGTTTTCTTTCCATCACGAATCCAATAGAAAGGCACCGCAACTGCCGCCCACCTCAGATAATCGTTCACCTTGGGGTCGGCAATCAGCTCAGCAATCGCTGTTTCATCATCGCCGATAAAGGCCATCAAGATGCAGCTATACGCATCGGCGATAACAATTTCGAAACGCTCAAACGTTTTCCCCGCCGGGTCTGCCAAGCCCCGATAAATCAACGGCCAGGCCTGCAATGCACGAAACTCTGCCAACAAAAACAGGGAGTAGTAGTGCCCCACCGAGCCGACGTCTTCGCCGCTTTGGTACGCCTCTTCCGCCGCTTCGATGCTGCGAATCAGCCACGGAGTGATTTCACTTGACCGTTGACGAGCTTCCTCAATCGCGTCGTAGGGAACGGCTTCCAGCCCGGCGTCCAATTCGTCGAGAATCCGCCCTAGATCCTCCGGAATAGCCTCGAGACTGTTGGCGACTTCCATGGCAAACTCCTTTCAAAAAAGAATGGCAACTTGTGAAATCGCATTCTAGCCTGATCTGTCGCGCCCGTAGATGGCAGAATTGACTACTGTGAATCGGTCGCATTCCAAATTGATTTCATTTTCGAAACCGTCAGCGATTCAATCTCCGCGGACTGCTCGTCCGCTCGCACAAACAATCCATTCTGCCCCATCAACGTAAACTCCGTCACACTCAACTCTCCATCGTTGACGAACAACTCGATGGATGTTCGATCAATCAGAATCTCGAACTCGGTGACAGGCTGGCGAGTCTTGGCATGATGCGGCCCGACTCGGACTTCCCGCTCGCCAAGCACCACGTCCACTCCTCGCACACGAAACGTCAACCGACCGCCCTCGGCAAGCTTGACTTTCCCGCTCAAGTGAAACTGGCGTCCCGACGGTTGCAGCGGAATCGTCTGCCCGGCCCGCAACTGACGGCCTTCGATGTGGAACGTTTCGCCGTGAAGCTGCTCGACTTCGGCGATCGGTGCTCGATACAAACGCAGCCCCTCGTCCGTGCGACGGAGCTTCAGCTCACACGGAAAACTCAGCTGCTGGCTGAACGGCATGTCTGGAAACGCGGAATGCAACACCCACGCGATTTGGATTCGGCGCCCGTCCCCCGTCTCCACATTGTGGAACGTCTGCGTCGCGTAAAAGTCACCGAAGTCGATGGGAATGCGCTGCGGGTAATCGGGTGTGAATTGCTTACCGTCAAAACTGCCAAGCTGGTACCCACCATCAGCATGCACCAACACCCACTTGCTCGTTCCCGCCTCGCCTTCGACTGGCAACTCAAAGAAATCGGGACACTCAAAACTGTTCGGAATCGAATGGCCAGTCTCCTTCCATGACAACAGATTGTCCGAGACTAAAAAGTGATACCGCCCGCCGCCGTACAGAATCATGCACCAGTGCTGCCCCGGCTCGTACCAGAACACTTTAGGGTCACGCTCGGGAAGATCCAAGACCGGATTCTGGTCATAGATCGTCCAGCTTTTTCCTTTGTCCAAGCTATAGCTGATGCACTGACGATGGTTGTCGCCCGCCGACCAAAACGCGACCATCGCCGGGTTGTCCGGATCCTTTGATAAGCCAGACGTATTGCCATAGTCGACCACACAGTGCCCTGACTGAACGGCATAGTCCAGCGACGGTTCCCAAAATGCCGGCTCCTGTTCTTGCCAAGACACCAGATCACAGCTTGTGAAATGCAACCAACACTTGTTCCAACGCTGGGCGAAAACATGGTAGGTGCCGTCGTAATAAATCATCCCGTTCAAGTCATTGATCCAGCCCTCTTCACGCTGGCCAGGATTCAATCGATTCATCGTCCACTGACGTGCGGTCAAATGGAACTGTGGGCGAAACGCTTCGGTGTAAACCGGTGCGATTGGCGTGGACGGTGAGATTGGCCGATCCGTTTGCATCAAGTGATCGACATTGATGTGTCCCCAATCACCCGATGCTTCATCAACGATCTCAATTTTCGCGTGTTGGCCCTTCCAAGAGCGCACGTCCCACGAACCCTCCACCAAACGGTCACTTCGCCAGCCGGTGACACTGCGAACAATCTCACCGTCGATTAACAAGTTCATGCAGGTGTGCCGCTCGTAATTGCCACCGGCAATTCGAAATGCGATGTAGTCACGCTCAATCTCAAACGGCCGTGACGTCAGACGGCCTTGGGGTCGATCACCATCGATCTCACTGCATGCCAACCCGGCGCCTTCACAGTTATCGATTTCCAACTGTTTCAACTGAGTCTCTCCGCGTGCCGGCCCCGGCGCGAATGCCTCGCCTGTCGCCATCCATCCGACATAGCTTTCACCGTTGAAACGGTCGATCACGATGTCTGATGCAACACCATCTTCCGCGTTGACTTGACTGGCGGCTACAGCCGCTCCCAGACAGACCAGCATCGCCAACAACCCGCCTCGATCGATCTTCAATTTCATCATCGCCTTCACTCTCTCGAACCAATTCAAAACCTAACAGTACGATCACGCCTGACCAAACCGCATCTGATCCCCCGGCACCGAAAGCACCAGCTCTCCGCCATACTCGATGTTTTCCATCTTCGGCAGTAACAACTCCAGCACGTCCGGGGCTTGGAAATGCTCGGGCTTCGTGTCGGGGTGAGGAAAATAAATCAACCCTTCGGCACGGCTGCCCGATGCGAACTCGACCTTCGCGTCAAAGAACGAAAAGTCCTCCGCCGGCTCAACGGGATGCCATTTCAAATCGCGAAACGTCACCCGTGGCTGAACCACCTGATAAACCAGCGGCGCGATACTGAGATTGATCGTGCCGATGAAATACGGTGACAGATCCAGTCCCAGTGATTTGAAATACGGCATCTGCATCCGCAACGTGCCGTTTGGAAATCGCGGATTCCCATTCATGCCTGACGCGACGCGGTGACCTTGGACGATGACCGCTTCCGCCGATTGCCACTGGCTCATCAACTCAACTCCGTTCGGTTTTCTTCCACCAGCGAATGCATCGATTCCAGTGGAACTTGTTTTGTTTCGGGAAATGCAAACCAGACCACCGCCAGCTGCACAATCATCATGCCGGCAAAGAACGCGAACGGCAGCCCCGCGGACGGCTCGCCAACGTCACCGGCAACCATCGGAAACGTCCAGCTGACGATCATGGCCCAAAACCAGTGCGTAAAACTGCCGAGTGTCTGCCCCTTCGCACGCACCGCACCTGGGAACACTTCACTGATGTAAACCCAAATCACAGCGCCTTGGCCAAATGTGTGGCAGACAACCACGCCCGTCAACAACCACACCAATAGCGATGCCCCCTCGCCGCTGGAAAAGATCAATGCGACGGCCCCCATCGCGATCAATGTCCCAAATGCACTCGCCAATAGCAGCGGCTTGCGTCCCAATCGATCGATCAACACCATTCCCAACATCGTTGCGAACAAGTTGGCCACTCCTAACAAGATGGTCGCCAACCCCGCGTCCTCGCGACTGTAGCCGCCTGATTCCAAGATCGGGTTCAAGTAATACCACAGCGCATTGATACCGCCGAACTGATTGAAGCTCGCGATCGTGATTGCCAAAAAGATCGGCTTCGCATGCTCGCCCGACCATAGCGGTTGTTGGCTCGAATCACTTTCCGCAGCAAGCGTCTGCCGAATTCGTTGCGTTTGCATGATCGGGTCCGGTTCGCCGAACTTCTTCAGCACCGCGACCGCTTCCTGTTCGTCCCCTTGCAACACCAGCCAACGTGGACTGCGTGGAATGAAAAACAACGAGATTAAAAACAGCATCGCGGGGAACGCTTCGATCCCAAGCTTCCATCGCCAAAGCGTCTGCAACGTCGCTTCATCGAGCGAAACGGAATAGCGATCGACCAGTAAGTTCGAAAAGAACGCGACCAGCACCCCAAAGACAATGTTGAATTGAAAGAAGCTAACCAATCGCCCACGCCACTCCGCCGGCGAAACCTCTGCCAAGTACAGCGGCCCCAACACCGTCGATCCGCCAACTCCCAAACCGCCGACCAATCGGAACAAAACCAACGAGTTCAAATCCCACGCCAACGCACTGCCCAATGCACTGACCAAGTACAACCCACCGCAAACCTTCAAACAGTCGCGTCGGCCAAACCGATCGCCCGGGTATCCAGCAACCAACGCTCCAATCGCCGTCCCGATCAGCGCCGATGCGGTCATGAAACCTTGCATGAACCCGCTCAGCGAAAACTGCTCTTCCAGCTGTGTCTGGCAGCCCGAAATCACGATCGTGTCGAAACCGAACAACAGCCCACCCAGCGAGGCGACGACCGCCGCGGCCAGCAGCGAACGCCCTGGCAAACTCGAAGTCTCGCGATCGGTTAATGTGTCACTCATCCGTGCACCAATTGGGTAAGTCAACTTTTCGGCAATCGCGTTACTAGACAGCCTGATCAACTGGTCTAATCCGAAACATGACTGCCCAAACACCCTACCAAGGGCCGATCGTCCCGCAACAACCGACACCACAAATTGGACAGCAAAGTTGTCTTATCAGATCAGGCGATCTAAACTTCGATTGAGACTCCGTGCCTCTGAATTCACGACCTCTACACCGGGCGACCCGTGCGAGAAACCAAGTACCAGCGAATCGTCATCGACCTGCAACAAGCCATCGACGACGGGACGTTCAAAGTCGGCGCGCGACTGCCCTCGGAAAATGCCTTGGTCAAGCAATACGACGCGTCGCGACCGACCGTCGTGCGAGCTCTTCGTGAATTACAAAACGGCGGCTACGTCGAACGTAAAACCGGCTCTGGCACCTACGTCAAACAACGACAAATCGACACCCGCCAACGCACCTTTGCCCTGCTCGTTCCGGCACTCGCCGACGGTGAAATCTTTGATCCGATCTGCTCCGCGCTTGCCCGCCAAGCCTATGTCACGGGCAATGCGATCCTGTGGGGAAACCTTGCCGACGAACCGCCCGAACGACTCGAATCGGCGACCCGAAAACTGTGCCAGGAATACATTGTCGCCGGTGTCGACGGTGTGTTCTTTTCGCCCTTCGAGTTCACCGACTCCAAAGACGACGTCAGCAAGTCGATTCTGCGTGACTTGAGCAAAGCCAAGATCCCAGTGGTGCTACTCGATCGCGACTATGTCGATCCGCCCCAGCGCAGCGACTATGATCTGATCGGCACAGACAGCTTTAACGCCGGCTATGTACTTGCCGATCACCTTCTTCGCGTCGGTCGCCAACACGTACATTTCCTTAGCCGACGCAACTCGGCATCCACCGTCCACCGCCGATTGCAAGGCTATCAAGCGGCCCTGCTTGACCACAGTAAAAAAGTTTCCGCAAACCACACGCACCAGATTGATCCGACCGACCACGACGAAGTCAAACAGCTCCTTCGATCGAAGCACCTGGATGCGATTGTCTGTGGCAACGACAAAACCGCTGCGCAGCTGATTCAAAGTTTACAAGCTCTCGGCCAGCAAATCCCACGCGACTTGGCGATCGTGGGCGTGGACGACCTGTCGTACGCGCGGCTGCTGGCGCCACCGCTGACTACCATGCACCAGCCCTGCCAACTGCTTGCTTCGGTCGCATTTCAGATGATGCAAGACCGGATCGAAAATCCACACCTCCCACCCCGCCACACCTGCGTCCCAATGAAACTCGTCATCCGCCAATCATGCGGAAGCCAAAGCGATGAACGCATCGCTCGGTGAGACGGAATGACTTGGTTATCCCTTCGCTGACAATTGGCCGAAGGCGAAATGGACCATAGCCTGCGGCAATCAGTTCCAAGTCCGATCAAAACACCCCATCTCATGACCAACCGCGAGCGGCAAACAGATTTCCCATTGTCGCCTTTCGCTCCGCGAAAGTAGCGTTCTCCTCCAACAAGAAAAGGTACGCCGACAAGAAAAGGTACGCGGACTCAATTTGGCTTTGATCTGCCCGATGAATCGCTGCTTACAAGGGCAACGGACCGGACCTTTGGCCCTCAGCGTGCTCATTCTGCTTGGTTCCCGGCCCTGCGGACCGGGCTAGGTAACCGGCTGGACCTTCGGCCCAAAAGTCGGTCGCTGGCCTGCGCCCGGAAAACGTACGCGGACTCGTTTTGGCTCTGTTCCGCCCAATGATTCCGATGCAACGCTGCTTGCAAGAGCAACGGACCGGACCTTTGGCCCTCAACGCGCTCATCTTGCTGGGTTCCCGGCCCTGCAGACCGGGCTAGGTAATTGGCTGGACCTTCGGCCCAAGTGTCGATGGCTGGTTTGTGGAGAGCAGTTTGAATTCAGGCGGTGATCGCATCGGAAAGCCTGAATATTGAGCGTACTCGGTGCTGGGAATTGATGACCGCGGAGAAACGCAGAGGGTTTCTCCGGTATAAACGCAAGAAAACCAGACTCGTGAGCTGGAGAAACGCTACACCGATCTTGGCGGTCCGGTTGCCGTGACGATCGAAGACACCCCGGCTCATGCAACCACGCCCAGCAACCTGGACGCGGTCGTGACGTTTATCCTCGGCAACGAAACCCGCTAAGGCCTGACGCTTATTGTTTTGGAAACACCTTCGCGGCGGCCTTCAAAAAGTCGTCGCGGGCGGCCCACTGATCGCCGCTGGTGCACTGCACCATAAAGATCGCGATCATGCCGGTCGTTGGGTTCACCGAAAGGTCGGTCCCGTAGGCGCCGTCGTGACCGAACATGCCGTTGCGAAGGTGATAGCCCAAGCTGTAGTTGACGTTCGTCGTGCCTGTTTGCGCGGTCCGCAGCACGTCCATCGACTCGGGCGACAGATAACGTTTCCCGTCAAGTTCGCCGTTGTTCGCCAACATCAATCCATAGCGAAAGATATCTCCCGTCGTGGAAAACAAGCCGCCACCGGCTTCAGGAAATCGTCGGGCCCGGTCGCTGTACGGCTTGGTCAGAAAGCCAACTTCGCCGCGCGAGAATCCTTCACCTTTGCGATTCGGCCCATACGCGCCGGCCAATCGTTCGACCTGTGACTCGCTTGGCCAGAACGTCGTTTCGGTCATCTTGAGCGGATCAAAAAATCGCGATTGCAGAAAGTCTTCGTACGGCATGCCGCTGACGATTTCAACAATCCGCGCCGCGACGTTCATGCCTTGATTCCCGTAGGCATACTTGTCGCCAGGCTGAGATAGCAACGGCCCGGTGACCGAACTGAGCGCTCGCACTTTTAGCGGCGTGACATCCGCGCCGGCGACTCGCTGCAGTTCCGCACTCCCCGCCAGACCACTCGTATGACTGAGCGCATGCCGAATCGTTACCGGCCGGACCGGGGCAACCAGTAATACATGTGAGTCGTCCTTTTCTTCAACGACTTTCCAATCGTTCAACTGTGGAATGAATTTCGAAATCGGATCATCCAACGAAACCTTGCCTTCGTCGACCAACATCATAATCGATGCCCCGGCAAACATCTTCGTCATCGACGCGATCCAGAACACGTTGTCTTCGCTGATCGACTGCTGAGACTCGACATCGGCGTATCCCATCAAGTTCCGGTAGTGCACCTTGCCGGTTCGGTCAGCAACGATGGCGACACAACCGGCGATCTTGGATGCGTCGTGATACGGCTTGAACGCGGCAGCGACTTCGGGGCTCTCGGGAATCACGTCGTCAGCGAAAACGCTGGAATTCCCGGCACAGACCATGACTCCTATCAAGGCAACCTTTAGCAGACGATTCATCAAGACACTCCAGAATAGGATGGCGGTGGGAAATAGGAAGCGCACCAAGATACTCGAACGCCAATCCCTACGCGGCCATCTCGGACGATTGAATAAATCGCCCGGAGACATTGTCGAATGATGCTCCACAAAGAGGGTACGCTCAATCTAAGTAACGAGACGCAACACTCGAAGAACAACAGGCTGCTAACCGCCGAGCCTTACATCATCCAGCCCAAACAGATAGCCAGTGGACTGCTCGTTCTTTCCAACGACTTCGAAAGTCAACCGGTGCGTCCCCTGCTCCAGCACTGGCGATTCGAATCGCACGTCGCCTGCACGCACCACCGCGTCGTCATAACAATCGATAGGCTGGCCAATTCGATTTCCGTCCAGCCAAACCTGGACCGAGCAGTAATCCGGTGCCTTCGTCAAACCGATTGCCAGACCAGTCGTTTCCTGATCGACGCCGAACTGCACTTCAAGCTTTGCCCCTTCGCCACTGGCACGCCAAAGCAGATGCGCATTGCTTGACCAACCATCACCAAACACGCGCATCTCCTGAACGCTGGTTGGGCCGTCGGGTGAACCGACAACATCGATGTGCCCCCAATGCGAGCCCTCCAACACACCATCGACAACTGGTAACGCAGGCTGGCTGATCGCGGGAACGTAATAGTCAACACGCTGTTCGACATCCACTGGCTGATACGGATCCGCCACACCCGCAGTTTGGTACCAGCAAACGGTGTACGCATTCAGTAACGGCCAGTTGTTGCCGTGATACTTTTCGATCACCGCTTCAAAGCTGCGTTGAAAGGGGACGTTGTCCGGCACCTGCCAACGGGCTTGCGTGATATGGCCGATGTTACCCGGACCGGCTCGATCAGCACTCTTTCCGATTTGATCAGCCTCGCCATTACGTGGCTGTGCTTGCAACGCACTGTCAAACGCCGTTGGCTGTCCCCAGGCGTACCCGAAGTAGTCTTCCGATCCGGTACCGAATGTCGACGGCATCGCTTCACCATCGACAAAAAACTTCTCGTCGCCTTCACCCCACCAGTAATGCGTGTCGACTTCGCCAAGATAAAACGCACGCTGCGGTGAAGCACTGCGGAACGATTCCGCGTCCGGCAAGGGTGTCACAAAACGTTGTTTAGCGCGATCATCCCACAGGTGATTCGGATTCCACATGTGGGCGTGAAATCCACAGAATCGCCCACTCACACCGTCGAGGTGAAGCACAGGCCAATCCGGCCAGCGGTCCGACATCAACCGTTCCTGATCGAACCCGCTGAAGTCGTCGCGGTGCCATTTGCAGTGAAACCGCAACAACTGATCGGGGTCTCTCTCCAGCGTTTCGGTGTGAAACGCAAACCGCAAGTCTCGAGTGGCCTTGCCGTCGTTCTTGACTCGAATCACCGCTTTGCGAAACGGCATGTACCAATTGCTGTAGTACCCACGCTCGGTCATTCCCGTGGTCAGCGTTCGGTGCAAATTCTCACCGGCCCCAGTCCCAAAGAAGTCACCGAGCGGTGCCCACACGGCCGGCGAATCGTCGTCGTCCCAGGTCAGACTGATCGTCAGCTCGCGAAGTATTCGAACGGATTCGGAGCGATCGACCGGCGGCCGCTTCATAAAGATCGACGTCAGCGCGGCGGGCGAATCAAACGTTGCCAGCACCTTTTCCTCACCGGCACCAAGCGAAACGGTCGTGTCGGTGACGGCGGCCGGGTTGTCCACAAACAGAAACGGACCGCGCTGCGACCAAATACTGTTGGCCGTCCGCAACGCGGAACGTTGCGATTCGGTCAGAGTCCCGTCAAACGAAGGAACCGTTGTCCCTTTTGGGAAACGTGTGTAAGTGATTTGGTAGTACCGCCCCCAACCTTCACTGCCACGAATTTTCAGCGACTTGTTGAAGGTGATCGGAACGAATCGGTTGTAGCCACGTGCCTTGATTTGTGACAGCTCGGGCAGCTCGGGCAGCTCGTCAAAGTCATCGGCAAAAAGTTGCTTGAACGGTTTGGCGAACGTTGGCTCGGTATCACCGTCGACATAGAACTGCCAGTCACCGTCGCCAGGCATCGCCGACCATATCCGCCAAACCACGCCAGAACCTTCCAAATCAAAGAACGTCCCATCGTCATCGAGCGCGCCATCGGCATCGTTGTTGGCATGCCAGTTTTCGTAGCGTTCGGTCACCGGGTTGAATCGTGACGCGCGATCGCGACTGGAAAAGTTACCGCTGACTTCGCCAGGCAACGGCGGGTTGGCGAGCCCTTTGAGGTCGTACATGCGAGCCACGACATCCGCATAGCTGAGCGTCGTTATTGGCAAAGCTGACGGCGTCTGGGCTGAGTGAGTCTGCGCTGACGGCGTCTGGGCTATGACAGCTCCGGCCAGACACTGAAAACTGGCCAGAACCAACGACGTCACGACAGCTCGACGCACCAAAGCGACTTTCAATTGACCGATCACTGATCTGCGATTCCCAGCTTGGCTTGCATTTCTTCCAGCGGGACGCCTTTCGTTTCCGGGACGAATAGCTTCACCCAAATCAATTGCAACACCATCATGAAACAGAAGAACCCAAAGATCGCTGCCGGGGGCAAAATTTCGGCCATCTTGGGAAACACCAACGTCAACGTCGCGGCAAACAGCCAGTGCGTCGAGCTTCCCAGTGCTTGCCCGGCGGCACGATTTCGGTTCGGAAAGATCTCGCTAATAAATACCCAAATCACCGCACCTTGGCCAACCGCATGAGCGGCGATAAAGGCAAAGATACATGCCGGAACAATGCCGTAGCTTCCGACGCTGAACGCCCAAGTACAAAGCCCCAACGAAGCGATGTAGCCAAACGAACCGATGTAAAGCAACGTCCGTCGTCCAAAGCGATCGATCAACCACAAGCCGACATAGGTGAAGACCAAGTTGGTCACGCCAATTCCCAGCGACTGCAATAGCGCCGCGTTCTTTTCCAGCCCAGTCCATTCGAAGATTCGCGGCGCGAAATACAAAATCGCGTTGATCCCCGAGAGCTGATTGAAGAACGCGACCAAGAAGGCCAACATGATCGGCCGCCGCAATCGCCAAGTAAAAAACTTGGCCTTCGTCGTCAAGTCGCCCGCACTCGCGAGTACCGAATCGGCAAGCGACTCGATCTCTTGGTCAGACAGTTCCGGATTCACATCCCGAAAGACTTTCATTCCGGCTTCTCGCTGATTCCCGTGGGCGATCAACCAACGCGGACTCTCGGACAACGTCATGCAAAGCACGGTGTAAAGCAGCGCCGGGAACGCTTCCACACCCAACATCCATCGCCACGCGACTTCGCCATCAACGTACTTGCCGATCAAGTAGTTCGACGCGAACGCGATCAAAATCCCGAACACGATATTGAATTGAAAAAGCCCCGCCAAACGGCCACGCATATTGGCCGGCGAAATTTCCGAGATGTACAGCGGCGATGCAACCGTCGCGATTCCGACACCGACGCCACCGATGAAACGTGCCACCATGAACACGAACTTATCGGGGGCAATCCCAGATCCGACCGCCGAGACAAAATACAACACGCCGACCCAGATCAACGTGCTTCGGCGGCCAAACCGTTCGGCTGGCACACCGCCAAACAATGCCCCGAGCACGGTCCCCCAGAGTGCGGCACTCATGCATAAACCATGCAGCGTGCTGTTCAGATCCCAGACGGATTGGATCTTCTGCTCCGCACCCGAGATCACGATCGTGTCGAAGCCGAACAAGAACCCAGCTAGCGATGCAGTAACAGACCACACCAATAAACGGTTACCCATGAATCTCTCACCTCGGGGCGACGATAAAGGCGACCAAAATAACCCCAGCACCCCGGTCACACAATCGAACGCCCCAAAGTTTCCGGCCGCCGACCTCCCCGGCAAAGCGACCGAGACCGCTTGATGCGATAATTCGACTTGCCGCTTTGTCTGCGGCGGCGATCCAGCTATTTCACAATCACTGCGTCGCGAAACTGCTCAAGCAAGTTCCAGTCGCGAACCACATGTTCCTTGCTCGACGTGTTGAACCGTGCGACGTTTCCGTCCTCGCGCGAATAACGGAAGGTTGCCAGATCGATCGGCGATTCTTCAAACGCTTCATGCATTCGCTGGGTGTGTTTTTCGTGATCGTCGACAAAAACAATCGCCGCGAACTTTGCTTTCGAGCGTGCCAACAAGGTACGGAGCATGTACCCCTTATGCTGTCCGGCAGTCAGGTAGATGCCATCGGAATAAGTGACCGGGCGTGGTTTCCCCAAGTCAAAAATGGTTTCAACGTCCAAACCTTGCCGGTGCTCTTTCTCAATGCCATAAGGCAGAAAGACACCACGTTTTTCGTTGATCTGGAGTGCCGATCCCGCGATGTCGTAGCCATTGCGTTCCAATTCCGATTCGGTCGCATTTCGGAAATCTTTGCCACGAGACGTCAGCACGACGGTGGTGATACCAGGCAGCTCATTCCCTTCCTTGTCTTTCTTCCGTTCCAATAGTCCGTTGAACAACGCCGGAAGATTTGGCTCCGGCGGGTGCATCGAACTAAGCGAAAAGAGGACGCCCTGTGCGTTCAACAATTCGTCAAAAGTTGCGCCGACCAAGTGGGGACTGCTCGGGTCACTCTTGAGCAAACCTTCTTGCCAGCCGTACCACTGATCGCTTCCCAGGTCCTGGTTCATTGCCAGCAGTGTGTTGTCGACATCGACGACCAACAACACGTTTTGGGCACCGTGTTTTTTGGAAAAGTCTTGGACTTGTTTGACAACCTGTGCGAACTCCGCCGTCTCAACGGCTTTCCGCACTCCCGGTTCTTGGGCAACGACGACGACATCGAACGCAGGGTGGCAGAACACCGGCAGCACGACATACGCCAACACAAACGCTATCCAACGACTCATCTGCTTTCTCCAAACGGCCAGTTGATTTTTAGAGATATCCTCTCCCAAGGTCGCCTTGTGCTCCACAAAAACAGCGGTAGAGAACACTACTTTCACGGGGCGAAAAGCGACACTCAAAAATCACCAGCCTGTTAATGCCTGGACCATCACGTACGACTTGTGGGTGCGAATTGTAATCACAGAAAGAACCTACCGTGCCGCCAATCGACACATCCTCTTGAACAAGTAATTGGGGACAACCGACGTATTCGCCCACTTCGTGCCTCCTACCCCAGCGCATCGAGTTCCCGACGAGCAATCGCAACCATTTCCCGTCCTGCGTTTGACGTCGGTGATCGAAGCACCTCATCGGCGGGACCAATTTCTGCCAATCGGCCGCGATCCAAAACGGCGATACGGTCTGCCAGTTGCCGTGCGAGCGCTAAATCGTGCGTTACGAAAACGTATCCACGTACCGGATTCTCTTGGTGCAACTCACGAAGCAAGGAAACCACAGAGGCCTGGACCGAGACGTCCAGCGCACTCGTCGGTTCGTCCAGAAACACCAAACGCGGTTGGGTGACCAGTGCTCGTGCGATCGCCGCACGCTGACGCTGCCCCCCCGACAAATTCTTTGGAAATCGATCCGCCTGTTCGGCTTGCAAACCGACTCTTCGCAGAACGTCTAACGCGATCGCTCGCTGTTTTTTTTGCCGTTCACTCTCACCACCCCATCGAACCAACTCCACGATCCGCTGCCAAACATTCACACACGCCCCAATGTTCGACTTTGGCAGATCATGAACAAGCAGCGGATCAAGCACCGAATCAATAACCCGCCGCCGATCATTCAGCGATTCACGAACGTCTTGATAGACCAATCCGAAATCGTGTCTCGACGCTTTCCACTGCTGGCGACCACAACCATAGAGATCTCGCGTGACCCCATCGGTTAGCAAGTCGACACGCCCTGAATCCGGTCGCTGCGTTCCTGCCAAAATAGAAAGCAGGGTGGATTTCCCTGAGCCGCTCGCACCACACAACACGAGCACTTCACCCGCATGAACCTGCAACTCATCGACAATCAGTTCGAACGATTGCGACTTCGCGCCCGAGGAATATGCGAAACAAAGATCGCTGGCTCGCAGAAGCACACCGCCCGATTGATTCTGAGGCTGTTCGTCCATCGCTTCACTCGGCAACATGGCAAGCAACCTGGTGCTCGAGTTGGGCTTTACTCAGTTGAGGTTCATCGACTTCACACTGAATCTGACGAAGCGGACAACGCGGATAAAATCTGCAACCGGTCAAGCCATTTCCAGACACTGGTGCTTCACCGTTGATTGGCTGTAAGGTTCTCTTTTCATCGAGTCGCGGGACACAACCGAGCAGGCCGCGTGTGTAGGGATGTCGAGAATGCCGCAGCACTTGATCGGCACTTCCGATTTCGACTAGACGTCCTAAGTACATTACCGCGACCGAATCAACCATGCTTGCGATCGCCGCCAAATCGTGTGTCACTAAACAAACGGCTGCACCGTCATCTGCCAAGCGACGAATCGTCTCGAGCACTTGGTGCCGAGATGTCGGATCGAGCGAAGCGGTCGGTTCATCCAACAACAACACCGATGGCTCATTGACAATCGCTTGGGCAATCAGCACCCGTTGGCACTGCCCCCCTGACAATCGTCCGGGCCGGCGGTCCGCATCAGACCTCAAAAAGTCGTCAGACAGTCCTGCTCGCCGCAATGCGTCGTCCGTTCGTTGCGTTATAGCACTGCGTTGATGCTTGCGGTCTCGCTTGCGTTTCGCCCCTTCCCGAACGGTTTGACGCGCCGACATCAATGGATTCAGTCCTGAGCGGACGTCTTGAGGCACGTAGCCGATTCGCAGGCCCAGGTAGGCGGCCCGCTGACGATTGTTGAGCTGTAACAAATCGACAGGTTGTTCTTCAGGATCAATCAGAATTCGTCCCGAAGCAACCGACAACGAGGCAGGTAAAAGCCCCAGGATGCTGTTGATCAAGGTCGTCTTTCCACATCCCGTTTCACCGACCAGGCCCAATACCTTACCCGCTCGCAGCGACAAGTTAACTTGCGAAATGACCTCATAACCACGCGCACCGCTCGCGGCAGTATTCTGCTGACCGGAGAGAGGATCGTTCGATTCGCGTTCGTCCGCGTTTTGTCTGCCAAAGTCATACTGACCTTGTCCGTACACCGACAGTCCCTCGATCCGTAGTGCATCGCTCATACGGACTCCTCCGCGAATCCGCGTACGTTCAATAGCTTCAAGATGATTTGCGGAATCAACGCCACCCATAAGATCACCGCGATGGTGACAACCAATTGAAACTGGGCGATCCCGTTGAAAATGCTGCCGAAGCTTTTCGCCAACGCTCGTCCAAGCCCTTCGAATTCGCGGTATTCAATTCCCAAATAGGCCAGCCCGACTTCGACAGCGACGAACATTGGCAGCACTGAAGCGACGATCCAAGCGATGTCCTCCAAGAGGTGTGGAAACACGTCCCGCCGAAACGTGTACCACCAACTCGCGCCAAAAGCTTGCGAAGCCGCAACAAACCTCGTTTGATTGACGCTTCGAACACGTTCGGCAATTAAACGTGCGCCGGTCGGAATCGCGAACAGCACCAGGACCGCCATCATGCTTGTGTTGACCATCCACGCCGGCGAAGTTCGTGACCAACTGGTCGCGATCGTGATCAAAACCGCGACTTGAGGCACGGCCATCACACCGAGATTTCCCGACGCGAGAATCGCGCCCAGCAATTTAGACTGAGTCGAACCTTGAAGCGTGCCAACCGCCAACACGCCAAACAACACCGCCGCGGTTCCGAAAAACGCAACCCGAGTCGTGGCGCTGATCGCACGGCCAAGCACTGCCGCATACGATCGCCCTAAATAATCAGTTCCCAACACACATTCGTGCTGTACGGTCCGGTCATACCAAGACGGTGGTGCAAAGCTATTGGCTTCGCGCTTCGGCTGAGCGGTGAACGATGAGGGAACGACTACAACCAGGCCGGTGATCAACAACAACGCCCACACTGTATATCGCCCACACCTTTGTCGAACACTACCAGTTGGCATGGCTTTGTGCCCCATCTGGATCCAGATAAACAGTGATGCCTTCCGCGATCAACACACCTGCTGCCAACACCAAAAAATACAGCAGCGTTGCGAAAGCAGCCATCTCAGCCTGTCCGTGTGTCGCAGCCGCAATGAATGCTTCCGCGACACCACCCAAACGAAACACACCTTCGACAAAGGCCGAGCCGACGACCAATCCCGCAAGACTGAATACCGCCTGCGTGAGGACGCCGGACGACACCAGGACGTTGGGAAGAACATGGCGTCGCCAAACCGTGACCGATGAAATACCACGTGCTCGCGCAACACGCACGTACTCCTGTTGCAGCACTCGCTGAATCCCATTGAGCCACAGCGCCGTGGTGCTTGGCACCATCAACACAACCAAGCTGGCAATCCCAACGCCCGTTCGAAGTTGGCGACTTGGGTGTGGATCAAACTGAATCATCACCAGATAAAACAGAATCACGACAACCAGCGAGGGAACCGCATGGGCGATCGGATAGAGTCTCTGTTGATGAAACTGGGCCCAGGGCCGCCAGCGAGTCGTCAGCCCGACAGCTAGCCCCAATCCGCATGTCCACCCGAGCAGCCAGCTCGACATTCCTATCGTCGCCGTGATCGGCAATCGACTCGCGACGATGTTCTTTACCGGCCCTGTACGCGATTGGCCAAAATCACTGAAGCGTGAACTGACAACGGTCTTGATCCAACGTGCATAACGCTCGCTGAAGGCTTCCGGTGGCGGCGGCTTCACATCACTCATTTGCAACCGCTCTTCGGCAAGTTCGTCGGTTCTGCTGACGATATAAAACGCAAACGTAACACTCAGCGTCCCAAACGAAATCAGAATCAACAACGTGGTCGCCAATCGCTTCACCCCTCTCATGGCTCGTCCTTCTCATCGGACGTTGCAGGTGCGACCAGATGTCGGATGCGAATATTCTCGATCACCGTCCGTTCGAAAATCGGGTCGTCCGCTCGGGCCGTCAACGCCATGCCGTTGATTTCATAGTCGCGGCGCACGGCGACCAGTTTGCGATCGTTGACCAAATGGAATGCTGGCTGCGCCGAAGACCACACCTTTTGCAATTCCAACATCGCTTCATCACGTTCCGATGGATCCGGTGAAGTCGCGTAAACTTGAAACAATTCGTCGACCTTCTTTTCCCAGTCCGTCGCGGGTGATTCTTGATAGGGATTCACAAAATGCATCGGACCTGAACTTTCAAAGAAGTGCTTCAGTGTCGTCGCGTTGGGAGCCCCGCCAAGCAGCATGACGGCCGCTTCGTAGTCGTACGTCTTGTCCAAGCGGATCGCGATTTCGCCAAATCGTTCTTCGACGACCTTCACACGGATTCCGATTTGCTCAAGCTGCGACTTCAATTCCTCAGCCGTCTTCCGTCGCCGATCCTCCTCATCGATGGAGGTGCGAATTTCGATTTCCAACGGAATCCGTCCACCAGATTCCTCGTAGGTCAGCCAACGTTTTCCGTCGGCATCCGGTTCGCCCGGAACGACATCCAGCTTTGCCAGTTCACGTAATGCCGCATCCCGATCAAACGCGGGTGTGACGTCTTCGAGCACTTCACTTGGAGCAACCCAACCATAGACCGGCGATGCCGGACCATATAGCGGTTCGGCATATCCTTCGTACACGCTGCGAATGATCGCGTGCCGGTCGATCGCATGTGCGATCGCACGTCGAAAGGCCACATTTTGAAAGAGCTTCAATCGCTCTGGGTAGGTTTCTGCCCATGGAACACGTGGGTTCTGATTGACCCAGAAAAAAGTACACCAACCGCTAACACCCAAATCCAGGATTTCGAAATCCGTGTTCTGGGAAAGCTGCTTTGATTCCAGCGGACCGACCAAGCGATACACGTTTCGGTCGTCATGCAAGAAATCAATATTCGATGTCGTTCCATCCGTTCGCTTCGTCAGCGTGATTCTCGGCAGATGCGGTCTCGGCGCAAGATCATCACCCCGATTCCAAAAATGATCGTTTCGCGACAACCGGATTTCCTGCGTGTCTTGTGACTCCACAAAGTAAGGACCAAACCCTTTGACAAATTGTGGCTCGGGTTCTGGAACACCGACCGCCTGACGCAGTGACTGAGGTGTTTGACAAACCTCTTTGAACACTTCGCGAGGGACAATCGTGACACCAGATACCGACCAATCAAACGTGTGAAACGGTTGTGACAGTCCGAATTGAACCGTCATCGGATCAATCGCAGTCACCTTAACGGGCTCACCACCGACAATCAAATTCGTACGCTGTTTGCAGTCGAACCGCGTATCGAGATGCAAATTAAAAGAAAACACCACGTCGTCGGCGTGCAGCTTCGTTCCGTCAGGCGTTGCCGCATCTCGTAAATGAAAGGTCCACGTCAATCCGTCCGCCGACACCTCGTGCGTCTTCGCCAACCCCGCGACCAAGCGATCTTTGACTGGATCGTACTGCAACAAGCTGTCGTGAATGATCGAAATCAGACGCCGCTCATAGGACTTATTGGTTTCGACAAAGTTGAAACCGCTCGGCGCGAGATAGATTCGATGAAGGTTGTCGACTTCTTCCCAAACGCGTTGTTCGCTGGATGCCGGACGTGCCATCCACCTTCCCGCGACCACGCCAATCGCCAAACAAAGCAGACCCGCGAAAATCACTCGCCCCGGACCGCTATTCTGTTGCTGAATCATTTGCCCGCCCCACTTGTTTGCGTCGACGTGTACTGCTCAAGCAATGCCATCACGAGTGCTTGGGCCATCTGGCCGGTCTTGAATCCGAACGGACCACGTCCGCTTTTAAAGGCGACTTTGCCGTCACGGTCAATGACATACATCCGATCGGGCATCCCACTGTATGCGTGACCGGTGGGGTCATCGATCTCGTCGACCAACATTGGCATCGACGCATTGAGTAATTTCCGACAACGACAGGCGTGCTCGACGCGCTGGTCATACGTCTGTGGTTGCGTCACTTCAATGCCAACAGCATCGTTGGATCCCATTCGCCAGCCATCGACGGGATGAGCCTCACGAACGTAGACACCTACAAACTTGGCTTGCGAATCGAACTGCTTTGCGATCGCATCTGCCACGGTAAACATCGAACGAAACGGCCCACAGGTAAAGTTGCCAAACACCAGCACGACGGGGAGACTGCCAATCATCTCTGACAACCGAATCGTTTGACCGCCGTCATGTGTTTGCAGACAAAAATCTGGTGCTGTGTCGCCGACCTTTGGACCTTCAAACGGTGACCCTAATTCTGCCGCCAACAATCCATCGATCAGCATCTCTCGCGTTGGCATATCGGTGGGCATGGCCATCGCGGGCGAATTACCGAGCACGGAATCACGAAACGCTTCGAATCCAAACGATTCATCGCCTCCGGTCATTCGGTCAAAGAACGCAAGCCAGGCTTCGCGTGTGACTTTGCCAGAACCGGACTTGTCAATTCGCCGAAACAGTCGGTTCGCCTGATAAGTCTGTTGAACCCATAAACTGCTATCGGACCAATCCAAATCTTCGGCGGTGACCTTTCCGTCCCGATCGCGATCCAGAATCTCGAACCAGGACTCATCTCCTTGAAACGCAGCACGCTCAATCGCATCAGATTCTGAAAGACCGTGCAACGATGCCAACCACTGCCAAGAATAGCGTGATTCCTCTGGGCCAAACCAGCCGCCGTTTGGCCCCATTTGTGAACCACGCAAGATGGCAAGTGCCATCCGCACGATTTCGGGCATACGTTGATTTTCATAAGCCGATTCGATCTGCTCGGGCGAGCATTCCAGCAGCTTCGCGATATCACCAACCGTATTGATTGGCGGTATCCCAAGTGGGGTTAAATCGACTGCAGAGATCGGGGAAACGATTGATGACATGAGCGGTTTATTCGGGAAAAATCGAGGTCAGATTGGCTGGGGATGGATGGCAGGCTGTTAATTTTTGTGTGTCGCCTTTCGCTCCCCGGAGGCAGCGTTCTCTACCGCTGTTTTTGCGACGTAGAAGGCGACATTGGGACGGTACAAATTTAAAAATCAACAGGCCGATCGTTCCGGCGCAGCCATTGCCGAGCGGCATGCAGCGTTACAGCAGCCTGTGTCGCGGCGGAACACAATGAGTTTCGTAACGATGTGGTAAACGCAATCGCCAAATGACGACTAACGTTTCGCAGTACAATCGCGGAAGCAAAGTAGAAGCAGCACAGTGGACGTTGCCTCCACGGCGCAGCACTTAGCATGCAGCGAATCACAGGGTTACAGAGTGTGGCGCAACAGCATCTGCGCCATGGAAGAAGACTTGCTTAACCGCGTGGTGGGTGCTCGACCGCGATGGGATAGCCTGCCAATGCCATCGCGTTTTGCCATTCCATCAAACAGCGAGGCTCGGATTCAGGTGTCGCAAGCGATAAACCGGCGATGACGACGTCGGTCCTGAGCTTCCAAACATCGGTTGTCGCGGGAGCGGGCACCGGTTGTCGATCTTGGCTTCGACAAGTTGGCCCGTCACATCGTGGAATTGGTTCGATTGGCGATGCGATGTGAAAATCACCCGCGGGAACTTCGTTTGCTACAGAAGCAGAATGATCGACAGCAAGCCAATCACCACAACTTGCGAACGCATTTTGGGTCGACGCCATCGATACCAAACATGCGATCGCAACCGCATAGAGGTACCTTTTCGATGACGACTCCAAATTCATACTGGCACAAGATCGTGGAACAGAACCGACGGGACTGTGACATTGTCCCTCATTGCCATCCCCCAGTCAACTTAATGCGTCATCATCCTGCGGAATCATTTCCCGCCCGACAATTCAGCCTTCGTTGAATCACACCTGGAAGACGTTCTGTGATTCCAACGGCAACTGAAAACCGTCCGAAATCCGAGTCATATAGAGCCCCCGGCACAGCCACCAAAACAGCGACATCCACTGTTTCGGACCATAGTCGTCTTCCAGTTCTCGATAGTCAGCCGCTGTGATCTCCCATGGTGCCGAAGTCAGCTTCTTGGCAAAAGCGAACGCCCTTTGCTGGGATGGCGGAAACATCGACCAATCCGTGCCGGACAGCAAACGCGTCCGCTTTGCGATCGAATCTTGGTCCAATCCGGCAACGTCGAGCAACATCTCGCAATGGCCCATGCAGTAGTTGCACTCGACCGCGCGCGTCTGCACCCAAAACAAACTCTCCTCCAAAATTCGCTCCCCGGGGCATTCGTCCCAGTGCGTACGTGTTGTGGTCGTCCAAGCTATCGCCAACTCAGGCGCATACCCATAGTTCACCAGACTCCACACGATCCGTGTTGGGTTGGCTTGCATCTCTGCAGGTAACTTTGCTTTGACTTCTTCCCAACTTGGAATCGGCAGTCGTGCCGTACGACTACGTTGTTCGTCCAGCCGGCGTTGTAGTTCGTCATAGCTGACCGCTCCCCAAGCCTCATCAACGGTCACCACCGGCACCCCGTCCGGGTCATAATCATCGTTCCCGTTTTCCTCCGGCATGATCGCTGATTGCCTCAAAGCTCCGGGAACGAACTCGATCTCCAATGGCGGCAACGGACCTGTCTCTTCAACAGGACAGTTCAGGCCATGCAGTATCCGATCTTGAAAATTTCCATACGCGGCCAACAACACCATCGCCGCGACTTGCTGATCGCCATATTCCGCCCGCAACTCTGAAAACAGCGAATCTGGGATCGTCGGTGCTGCCAACGTCAACAAACGCGCAAACTCGAGCGGTCGTTGATCAGATTCGGGCCAACACAACGGATCGCCGACTAGGATTTCGACTGCTTGTTCACTTGCCCCGGCCGCACGCAGGTCTGACAACGCGACTGCCTTGGAATAATCGCAACGATTCGCATTCGCAATCACCCAGCGTTGTTTCGCGAGAAGCGTCGCATCGATCGGACTGTTCAGTCGATGAACGGCGTCAAGCGACAGCATCGCAGCCGCAGTTCTTGGTAGCTGCGTTGCGACCGCCTTGGCCCAGTTGGGCAGTGGCTGCCCTGCCCCTGAAATCGCTTCGGGAAGAAGTCTCCAGGCTTCCTCATCCGATGGCAACTCGACTGTCAAATCATCAGCAGATCTCGCACTTGGTCGAACTTGGTTCCAATAATCGTAAAACACGTTTTCGTTTTCCAACGTCAATTGAAATCCGTTAGAAATCCGAACCATATAGTGGTACCGACTGGTCTGCATACAGATCGCCAATGCGAGCTTGTGCCCAAACTGACGTCGCAATTCCTTTGTGTCGCTTTTATCAACAAGCCACGGTGTATCGGAAAGCTTGCGTCCGAACGCAAACGCATGTTGATATTGCGGCGAAAATGATGACCAGTCCTCGGCTAACCGGCGACTGTGCTCGGCAATCTGCCCACTATCCATTCCGGCAACTTCCCAGTTCATCTCACAATGCCCCATGCAGTAGGGACAGTTCACCGAACGGGTGACGATCCAGAACAAGCTTCCGCCCAGAATCCGGTCGTAGTGCGGCCGAGTCTCGGCCCCCGATGTCCGCATGTAAATTTCGAATGGCACCGCCAGTTCGGGCGCATAGCCGAACACGATTCGATACCAAACAATCTCACTCGGTCGCGGCATCAACCCTTCGGGAAGCTGACTCGCACAAGTCTCCCAATCTGGAATCGGTAGACGTGTCGGACGTTCTCTTTGCTGTTGCAGGCGATCTTGCAAAACCTCATAGCCGACTCCCAACCAGTCCGCACCGACCTCGACCGGTTCGACTTCCAAGCCTCGATCATCGACATCGCTTGCACCATCCAACGACGTTGGCGAATGAACTTGCAAACTTTCCGAATCGAACCTGACCTCGACAGGTTTCAAAGGAGCAGGCTCCACCCGATCCGCGATACCCAGGCAACGCAACATACGATCTTGAAAGTTGGCGTATGCCATCAACAAAACCATTGATGCAGCCTGACGCTCCCCAAAATACCTGACCAATTCACCAAATTGGGCATCGCTCGTCCCAGCACTATCAAGACTCATCTGCCTAGCAAACGAAATCGCGGACCGATCACCAACCGCCCAGCCAGTCAGGTCGCCCGAGCGCAATTCCTCAAGCGTCTGCGGACTGATCCCCGCTTCCAACGCATCATTTTCGGCGACCGTCTTGGCGTAGTGACATTGATTGGCATCTGCCGCCGTCCAACGCATCGCGGCTCGCAAGACCGGATCCACAGGACTCGCCGTTCGCTGCGCAAAATCAAGCTGCAGGAGAGCTGCAGTACTTTTGGGAAGATCGGTTGCCAACATTCGTGCCCAAAGTGGCAACGCTTGGGAAACCCTTGAAACCGGCTCAGGCAATAGCTCCCAAGCTTGCTGGTCTGAAACCGTGACAACATCCAGCCCCATCTTTTGCAACCCCATGATCGCCGCCTTACGACAAAGTGAATGAACCAAACACGGATCATACCGCATCCGGACTCGTGCATCGTTATAGGGGATCACTCAAGCGATCATGGTCAATTGCTTGGCGAAATTTGAACACTCGATGCGAAACCAATGCGAACCGCGTTTCTTCGAAAGTGTCACTACGGTGCGATCGGCCGATGGGGTTCCGGCGGCACGGTTTGCCACGCTTCGCTGCGTTTGGCATTCCTTGTTCCGTGCAACGGGTTCTACACGAACATCGGACGAAGTAGCTCAGTGGATAGAGCATCAGACGAACGTTCTGACGGTCACGGGTTCGAATCCCGTCACGCACCAACGCTTGGCGTCCAATGTTCCAACGAACGGGGCGCCCACATGAAGCTGGCGGGCATTCGGTTGCCTTGCGGCATCAGCCAACGACAACACAGCCGCAATCGTGGCAACCTTGTCGTTGGCGACACCAAACATCGCCTTGCAAGCTCACAAGCCAAACGTTCGAGCAACCCGGGCACAGACGGAACGTTCGTTTCAAGCTACGCCGCTGCCTTCGGGTGACGTGCGTCCTTACGACGAAGCCGGTCGACGCCCGCGATGCAGACAACCTTTGCAGTGTCCTTCCGCGAATGTTCGATGTGATGACTGCGAACGATCGTTTGCCCAAAGGCCAATTTTTCTAAGGATCGACGGAATCAATCATGTTTAAAAAAATCAATGTACGCAGCTATGAAGTCGGCCTGCGATTCCGCGATGGCGAATTCACCGGCCTGATCAAACCAGGGAAGCACTTCATCGTCACGGGATTCGGAAATGTTCGCGTACGCGTCGTCAGCAAACGTGAACCACAACTGATCGATGACCAGTTGGACGTGATCGTCAAATCAGGTGCCTTGCAAGGGCATGCAGAAGTGGTCGACTTGAAAGACCACCAGCGTGCTCTCGTTTGGATCGATGGCCGATTTGATCGCGTCCTGGGACCTGGCTTGTACGTTTACTGGAATGACGTTCGTGATGTCCGTATCGAAACGGTCACGATCGAGAACGCGCGTTTCGAACACAAGAGCCTTGCCGCGATTGCCCGCTCCAACGATGCGGCACGCTTGTTGGACATCTGCACGATCAATCGTGATCACATCGGTGTGCTATTCCTGGACGGACGATTCGCCGGCGAATTGGGTCCAGGCCTGTACGCGTTTTGGCGCGAAGCGGCCGATGCATTGGTCGTGGAACTGGACCTGCGTGAATCGCAAGTCGATATCAGCGGCCAGGAAATCATGACGGCCGACAAGGTGACGCTCCGCATGAACGCGATTATCACGTATGCGATCAAAGACGCGCGTCGTGCGGTAAGCCGTTCGACCGACGTCCGCCAATCGCTTTACCGTGAAGCCCAATTGGCACTTCGCGGTGCCGTTGGTGTACGTGACCTGGACGCATTCTTGGCCGGTAAAGATGACTTGACCGAAGAACTGCAGCAAAGCATCCGCGACGCCGCAGAAGCCCTCGGTCTGGATGTCCGTTCGGTGGGAATTCGCGATGTGATCCTGCCAGGCGACATGAAGGATTTGATGAACAAGGTGACCGAGGCCAAGAAAGCCGCCGAAGCCAACTTGATCGCCCGTTGCGAAGAAACCGCAGCGATCCGCAGCCAAGCGAACACCGCAAAGCTGCTCGCTGATAACCCAACGTTGATGCGTTTGCGAGAATTGGAAGTCCTGCAAACGATCGCAACCAGCGGGAACTTGAACATCGTACTGGGCGAAAAAGGCCTCGCCGATCGAGTCATGAACCTGCTGTAACACGAATCGTCAATTCATGAAACGCCCGCGCCGGATCCCTCCGCCGCGGGCGTTTTTCGTAAAGTGGATGGACTTCCCCGCCAAACAATACTGGCAGGAATAACCGCTCAGTTACAGCCTCACGGAATTCACGTCTCTCGATACAGCCTCCTGATGGGGCGGTCGCTTGAAGTGCGTTTATCGGCGTGACTAAGCTGGGCAGGTCTCGCAACGATTTCACTTTGGTAACCGCAACAATGAATCGACTCGCTTCACCCCTGATCGCGTTCCTAATCTTCGTGCACTCGCCGTTATGGGGAGCTGAAGTCAAGATCCCGGTCATTAAAGACGGCGAAGCACAGGTCATCAAAGAACTGGAAGATTCCGACTACTGGATTCGGCATGACCTGTGGGTGGAAACCGAGTTTGATACAGACGGCGACGGAAAACTCGACCGCATGCACGTCGCGGTCACACGCCCGCGACAAACCGATACCCAGTCGCTGAAACTTCCCGTGGTCTATAACTCCAGCCCCTACTTTGCGGGCACCACCGGAAACGACGACTATTTTTGGGACGTTCGCCAAGAATTGGGTGACCCACCACCCAATCGTTCTGCGGCTCCCGACATCGAACGCGAAGGTACTCGCCCGATCATTTCGAAACGGCACATCAGCGACTGGCTGCCACGCGGCTACGTCGTGGTCCACTCCAGTGCTCCAGGCACCGGCCTTTCACAAGGCTGCCCAACCGTCGGCGGTGACCCCGAAGCCCTCGCACCCAAGGCCGTCATCGACTGGCTCTGCGGACGCGGCAAGGGTTTCACCGAACCCGTCGGTGGCGAACCGGTCGAAGCGTACTGGTGCTCTGGAAAAGTCGGCATGACCGGGACCAGTTACAACGGCACGATTCCGTTGGCCGCGGCCACCACAGGCGTCGAAGGCCTTGAAGTGATCATCCCTGTCGCCCCCAACACGTCGTACTATCACTACTACCGATCCAACGGCTTGGTCCGTCACCCCGGCGGGTACCTCGGCGAAGACATCGACATCCTGTACGACTTCATCCACAGCGGTGGCGACGAAGCCATCCAAGAATACTGCGATTGCAACGTTCGCGACGAACTGATGCACGGCAACCAAGACCGTGCGACCGGTGACTACAACGATTTCTGGTACACCCGAGATTACTTGAACCGAATCGATGGTGTGAAAGCAGCCGTGCTGATGGCCCACGCGTTCAATGACTGGAACGTCGTCCCCGAACACAGCATTCGTATTTACCAAGCGTTGCAAAAGAACGGCATCGAAACGCAATTGTTCATGCACCAAGGCGGCCACGGTGGACCACCGCCGATCGACATGATGAATCGTTGGTTCACGCACTACTTGTTCGACGTCGACAACGGTGTCCCCAACGGTTCGAAAGCATGGATCGTTCGTGAAAACGACGACCGTGGCAAACCGACTGAATACGCAGATTACCCTAACCCCGATGCCGAAGACGTGGTCGTTTATCCCGTCGCCGGCGCACCGCAACAAGGAAAACTGCAAACGACGCCGATCGACCAGCCAAGCACCGAAACGCTTGTCGATAACTTTTCATTCTCTGGTGACGCGTTGGCACAAGCCGAGTTCACCGAACACCGCCTGATTTACACCACACCAAAACTTGCCAAGGATACGCACCTGTCCGGAGCTCCACGCATCAAACTGCGTCTCGCATGCGATCGCCCCGCCGCAAACTTGAGCGTTTGGTTGGTGTCGTTGCCGTGGAATACCGATCGACGTGCTAAGATCACCGACAACATCATCACACGCGGTTGGGCCGACCCCCAAAACATCAAATCCATCCGCGAATCCGAGCCACTCGTGCCCGGCCAGTACTATGACATGGAATTCGACCTGCAACCGGATGACCAAGTCATCGCCAAAGGCCAGCAGATCGGATTGATGATCATGTCCAGCGACCGTGACTTCACCCTGCATCCCACACCAGGTACCGAGTTGACGATCGATCTGCAACAAACTCAGCTCAGCCTGCCCATCGTCGGTGGCGAGCTGGAATTCGAACCCGAGAACTAACTCGCTCGCCATTGATGAACCCGCTCTCCGATCTCGTTTGTAACATCACCGGTGCCAAGTCCGTCGAACTTGGCGAGGTGATCCAAAGTTTGTGGAGCGGGTATGGGGTGATCCAGCGAGCAACGCTGGTCAGCGAAAACGATGCTGCACGCGATGTCGTCATCAAACACATCGACTTGTCGCGTGCACGTTCCAACCGCCGTGGCTGGGGCGGCGATACATCGCATCAACGCAAAGTCCGCTCGTATCACGTCGAGAAGACGTTTTACGAGTGCTTTTCCAATCGATGTGACCGCACGTGCCAAATCCCCGCGTTCATCGCCGCGGAAGAAAAAGCGGACGAAAGCGGCTGGGTGATCGTGCTGCAAGACCTGGACGCGATCGGCTTTGACCGCCGCAAAAGTCACGTCGACCGACAAGACATCCAAGCCTGTTTATCATGGCTGGCAAACTTCCATGCGACGTTTCTCGGTGATCCGGCAAAGGGCCTTTGGCCCGTGGGAACGTATTGGCATCTGGAGACACGTCCGGATGAATATGCCGCGATGCCATCGGGTCCGCTCAAGCAATCGGCAAAGCAGCTGGACGGGCGATTGAACGGTGCCAGATTCCAATCGCTGGTCCATGGCGACGCAAAGCTAGCCAACTTTTGCTTCTCCGATCAGGATCGTGACCAAGTCGCCGCCGTCGACTTCCAATACGTCGGTCGAGGCTGCGGGATGAAGGATGTCGCGTACTTCATCAGCAGCTGCCTAAACGATGACGAAGCTGCCGAACAACAAGACCGGTTGCTGGACCTGTACTTTCGCCAGCTCCGCGATGCCCTATCAATTCGCAGCATCGAGCTCGATTTTGCGGCCTTGGAACGCGAATGGCGTGAGCTTTATCCGCTCGCGTGGGCTGACTTTTGTCGCTTTCTGTCCGGCTGGTCCCCCAGCCACTGGAAATTGAATCACTACACCGACCAAATCACCGAAGCCGCGCTCCAACAACTCGCCGCCGAGCATCACCAACCCAGCAAGTCACAACCAAAATGAACGTCATCGTCGATCTATGTGTCGTGCCAATGGGTGTTGGCGTGTCGGTCAGCAAGTACGTCGCCGAATGCCAAACGGTGCTGGAAGAAGCCGGCTTAAAACATCAGCTTCACGCCTACGGGACCAACATCGAAGGTGACTGGGACGCCGTGTTTGCCGCGATCAAACGCTGCCACGAACGCGTTCACGAAATGGGTGCGCCGCGAATCACCACCAGTATCAAAGTCGGCACCCGCACGGACCGGCAACAAACGATACAAGACAAGATCGATAGCGTGTGCAAGCCGTAGCGAACAGTTGATCTACCAGTGTCACCTTTCGCTTCGCAAAAGACGAGATTGGGCGAGAGCCAATCGGGAAATCAACCTGCTGCTTGCCGCTTCAAACTTATTGAGACTGCGTCAAAGCAATCTCAGGGTTTGACAAATACCAACACGCAACATCCCCGGCGGAATGAAAACTGATCAGTCGATCAAAATTCAAACATGGCATGACGAAGTCGCAAGAGCAAAAGGTGTTTTCGAATCGACCGATTTCTCTCAGCGAAGCGAGATCCAAAAATCGAACAGCCCCGTCGGTGTAAGTCACCAGTAGCTTGGAGTCATCGTCGATGAAATGAATCGACGACCCGCGTTGCATGGAACCGACGATGACGATTTCGCTTGAATCGTTCAAATCACAGATGTCGATCCCTTGCTCACGAAGCAGTGCGATCGACTTGCCATCACCCGAGAACGCGACCTCCAAAAAGCTGTTCCCAGCGGTTTCGGCCTGTTTCCACAATTGCGTCTGACCGTCCTGCCAGCGGAAGATATTCTTCTCAGTTTGAACGATGACTCCTGTTTCGTCAGGAAACACGACCAGATTCCGCGCCGATTCGTCACTTAATTCTTCAATCCCATCAAGTGTCCAACGATCCAAATCGAAGACAGCGAGTTTGTTCCCCCAAGCCCCCACCAGCTTGTTTTTACATCGCACCAAGCCTTTACAAAACTCGTCCTGAACCGAAACATTGAATTGCCGTTTCAGTGTTCCAGTGACCGCATCGATTTCGGCAACACCACGCGAAATCGGGATGTAGAACCGGTTACCCGCGTGAACTCCGGATCCGAAAAAGCCGTCCCGAATTTCACAAACCAATTCGATGCCTAGCGATTCAACATCAAGGCAAAACAGCTTTCCGCTCAAACAGGGCAGGTAAATTTTCGTCGCTTTCGAGCCCTCGCGAAATGGCCTGAGTAACCGCTGCGGATTGGAATCCTTGATATCCAACTTCACCAACGGATTTTTCTGTCGAAGGGTCCAACACTTTACCGCCCCGCTTTCTGAACTCGTCACAAACTCTACGGTACCCGATTCCGAACCATTCTCTTCTGACTCGGGTTCGTCGAACAGTTCGATGTCAGTGATCCGTTCTTTGCATGCGTCGACGACTCTCGGCAATGGAAGCTTGCCGTCTTCTGGCGGTTGGCTGACATCCCAGGTGAGCACGGTACCTTGGTCGGTTCCGATGGCGATTCGGTTTCCATCGCTGGTGATATCAACGCAGCGAATGCGTCCGCCAATCTTCTCGCGTGCCGCGATGACCTCACGCTCAGGCCAAGTCAATAAGGCGACGTGATCTGACGCCGCCGCTAGGATTCGGACGGGAGCTTCCACTCCATTTGGCCGCGCGAGAGCGAAGTACTCGCAATTGTAGTTGGTATTGATGTGCTCCTTCTGATTCGACACGATGTCCCACAGATAGAGATTTCGTGCCCCATCCGCCAAATCAAAAATTCCCAGCATCTGATCGTCGTTTAAAAATGCGAGCGACTCGTTCCGCGATTCGGATTCCCAACGTGCCCTAATTCCGTCGGCATCGAAAACGAAGATTTCACCATAGCGATCGGCCGACGCATACCAACGTCCGCTCGGCGAAACCGCTACGGATTCCACGCTGTTGCGTTGACTGACAGCGGTCGCAATATCGGTGTCCGACTCCAACGACAATTGCCGGACTCGGTTGCCGCCTTCCAAACCGTTGACGCCTGTCAGAAAACTCTCGTCGCTGCACAGTGTGAGCGAATCCAGCTTGCCGCCCAACGGAAAGGTTCGGATTTCACGTCCGTCCAAATCGTGTTGACGCACGACACCATCATGCCCTGCCGAAATCACAAACCGCCCGTCGGATGAAAGCGCCAATTGAGTTGCCGCACCGCGATGTTCGCTAATCGTACGGGACTGATCGCCGCGAACAAACGGTTCCAGAAACCGATAAGGTGTCCCCAAGAGACTGACCGCACCATCCGTTTGGGCGATCGTTTTTAGTTGCTCGTCTGCCGTCTGAACGTCGCGTTCGTTGAATGCCGCGAACGCCGACCTCAAGTCCGCCACATGTAATTCACGCTGCAACCGACGTTGGCTCGCGTCTAGCTTTTCGTACGTAATGATCAGCTCTTCGTTTGCCTCGCTTAACTCAGCATTCAATTGCCCGACCGACCAAGAATGGTACGACTGGACCCCAAACGCCACCACGATGCAAAAGATGATCATCGCCAAAATGGCTGCGGCTTTGGCGTTGTTTCGTTCGCACCATCGCAACGCTTTTTGTAGCGGTGTCGGCAATGTCGCTTGAATCCGCAACCCTTTGGCAAAGTCACGCAGGTCCTGCGCGAATTCGGACGCACTTGCATAGCGTTCATGAGGCTCAAGCGCCATCGCCCTGCAAATGATCGCCTCAAGCTGTTTCGGCAAATCGATTCTGACTTTTGATGGTCGCAAAAATCTACCGTCAAGGATCGCTTGCAGAATTTGCTGACGGTCACCCAAAAACGGTTTTTGAAGCGTTGCCAATTCGTACAGCGTCGCGCCGAGACTATAAACGTCCGACAGGTGTGTGATCTGGTCACCCCGGCCGCTCGCCTGCTCGGGACTCATATAAGCCGGTGTGCCAATCAATTCACCGGTTTGCGTCAGTTCAGTCAGTTCTTCTTCGAACGATGCTAACCCAAAATCTGTCAGCCAAGCCTTCCCGTCGATATCCAACAAGATATTCGATGGCTTCACGTCGCGATGCACGATGCCAGACCCATGCGCGCTGTGCACCGCGTCCGCAATGTCAGCCAACCGTTCGGCGATCAGCTGGAAAAAGTTTTCATGGCGGAAACCCGAGACACACAAACTCGCCGAACTGTCCGTCAGCGGAGTCGTCCCCCAATCCTCGTCTCCGCTCAACGTATCAATTCCATCGGGCTGAGGCAGTTCCTGCGTCGTCTTGCCGCTCGCATCCAACTCACCATCAAGTCGCAGGGCTTCAATCACGCAATCAAGCGCGATTCCATCAATCATTTGCATCGCAAGAAAGACGACACCAGACTCGATACCGAAATCGATGATGGGGACGATATGCGGATGCTTCAACGCCTTGACCGCACGAGACTCCCGCTGAAGTCGCAGTTCACGACGTCGCTGATTTGCGGCCGTTTGTCGGACCAGCTTGAGCGCGATCAACTGCCCCGTGTTCGAATCTCGCGCAACATAGACGACTCCCATGCCGCCGCTCGACAGCACGCGCAACAACTCAAAATGCCGCAATCGCGAAAACGGCAACACCGAGAAGTCACCCGCGTCGTGGCCGGAACTGGAGCTTCCGCCAGAAGACGTTGGTTGGGACGCTTCGCCATCGCGAGTGCGATTCACGTTTAGAACCTTCCAAGAGCTGGTGTTGCTTGACTACCAGAATAATAGTCGGGCAGCAAATCACCTGAAAGGCCTATCCATGCACCGGCCCTCAACTCACCCCCCAGCTGAGCCAAAGACGATGCAGTTCACGTTTTCTGCTCCGCTTTCCGGCTACTGCGGAATCACCACGCGAAGCTCCGCACTGAAAACGCTCTTCAAATCGTGCCGCTCGTTGAACGTCTTTTCAATCACCAATTGCTGTCGTTCGAGCTTTCCGTCGAAGAGAACCTTGTCACGATATGTCACGACGACGTTCTTGTCGAAATCGATCATGTCATCATTCACGCGAATCGCTAGCTCACTGACGTCGCTGTGTTGGATCTCGAACGTTTGACCTTCTCGTCGAACACGGACAATCGCCCCGGCTTTCGCGTGCTCGTCGTCAACGGCAAGCCAGTAGAACCGATTGTGTGTCCGGTCGTCTTGTTTCCAGACCACCAACTCGGGAAACGGCTGACGAGTGAATTTCGACATCCACGGAACAGCTACCGCGTCTTTACGATTGACCCAGTGACCGAGTCCCTCGTGAATCGTAACTTCGTTGACGTAGCCGCCGGGATCCTGAGCATGCAGCGCTGCGAGTTTCGTTTTCCACTCGGCCGCGATCTTGTTGCGGTCATATGCCGCGTCACGCTGCCCCATGTGGATCGTAAACGGCAGATTGCGCAGCCCCTCCGCCGTCGTCTCGTTGGGATGTCCCGCCATCATCGCCGCCGCCGCCCAGCGGTCTGCCATCCGCGGCGCGAGCTGGTACACGCCGTCGCCGCCGGCCGAGTACCCCATGATGTAAACACGATTGGGGTTCACGTCCTCCAGCAACACCATGTTCTCGATGATCCGCTGAAAGAAATCATCGATATGCGATTCGTGCCACAAGTTCCACGTATTGGTGGGCGCTCTCGGGACAAAGTAAACACCCTCGGCAGGCTCGTACAACCGCTTTTGATTCTCGTATTGGCGATCGTTCACCGGCGGTGCCGTCGCGCCACCACCATGCATCGAAATGTACAGACTCCGTCCACCTTCCGGTTTCTGGCCGAACACCTTGTACCAAAATGGCATCGTATGATCGCCAAGCCTTATCTCGCCGCTCTCGATTTCTTCCTGCCGAGAATCGGTTTCCACGTTCGAGTACGATTCCCATAATCCATCGATCACTGCCTCGGCCTGCCGCTTCGTCAGCCCCGCCTGCACTGACCCCACACATCCAATTAGCAATCCAACGAACAACGCAACACGCATCAAAATCTCCTCCAAACACCGATGTACGACAACAAGGCAGATTCTACATCGACCGCAGCAGACGTTGTCAAACACCCCACACTCCAACCCCATCTCCCCGTAGTGATGATGTCAATCGTCCCTCACCTGGTCCCCGGATCTTTAACAAGATCCACTACCGGCAGCAGCCCCTCTTCGTAGTGGATGTTGTTAAACATCCCTCACCATTCCCGCTTCAGACGACTTGCACAATCGGCGAATCAACTTCAACGCGCGACGCCCTGCAAACCAAACCGGTGGATTGCAAATTGCAAAATGAACAATGCAAATTGAAAACTGAAAGACAGAACCGCCTGCCGGATCTTTGACAAGATCCACTACCTGCAGCAGCCCCTCGTCGTAGTGGATGTTGTTAAACATCCCTCACCATTCCCGCTTCAGACGACTTGCACAATCGGCGATTCAACTTCAACGCACGACTCCCTGCAAACCAAACCGGTGGATTGCAAAATGAACAATGCAAATTGAAAATTGAAAGACGGAACCGACTGCCGGATCTTTAACAAGATCCACTACCAATAGCTGCAGTTCCCCGTAGTGGATGTTGTTAAACATCCTCCGCCTCCTCCCATCACATCTCAACTACTCGATCCACTTGATCTGACATTCGGCGTTTTCCACTAGCGCAAGCTTCTTTCTCAAATCCATCGCGATCAAATCGCTCATTGATTTCGGCAAATCACCCTCGACCGTCACCGCGACAGTGTCCACATCGTGAACGTATCGAATGGTCAGGCCGTCGACATTGATCCGAGTCGTTCTCCATTCATCGTCATCGTCGCTTGCCGATTTCTTCATCGCTTGGAAAGGTACCGGCGGACGATAGAGTTCACCGAACGCCTCCATGTTCGGCTCCGCGCCAAGTTCTTCCGCCAACTCATCGAACTGATCGAAACCAACACCAGGATGATTGAACGCGAACGATCGCATTTCGTACTGCCAAAGGTGCAATCCCGCTTGATCCGTCCGACTGACAAGGAATCGAATCCATTTTCGCTGTGTTAAGCGGGTCCAGGAAAAGCTGTCGAGCGAGAGCGACCACTCATCGATGTTTTCCAAGAATCCGTCGTCCGTCATCACCTTGCCACCAGAAACCAGGATCGCGGAACCGCTATCGACCAACGTCGCGTGGTGGCTATTGATCCATCCCGGCGAATCGCCTGTCGCGTCGACCGCTTTGACCGCGAGCGTTTCTGTATCGAGAGCATACAACGGCGTATGCCCAATCTCCCGTTCATCTGAATAACCAATGCTCCCGATCAACAAGACTGTTTTCTCGTCATGGATCAACGTCGCGGTATGAAAATCGGTCGGGCAAAAAACAGATACTGGATACCCATAGATTCGCACCGTCCCGTCTGCGTGCTCAACAATCAGATCGTTATAGATGAAGAAATCTGGGTCGTAAAAATCTTCGTGCTCACCTGCAATCCAGAACACTCGGCCATCGGAAAGCTCGGTCCTTGTTCTCCCGAGCCGGCAACCTGCCCATCGTGGCTCGCTCGGATAGTCGACTTGGCCGAAACGCTTTTTGAGCCACGACTTGTATCGCTCGTTCGCGTGATAAGGATCGATACGACCGCGGAACAACCAGGCCCAAACCGGATTGGTCATTTCTTCGGCCATCCGCGAACCCCGTCGCGCCGCTTGCCATTGGCGAAATAATCGAGGAGTGACTTCGGGCCCAGGCTCGCAATCGTTGTCGCGGATTGTATCGTCATCAAATGTCATGGCAGTTCCTAGTGAGCGGATTCAAATCGGAACGACACAAAACGAAACCACAATGTTCACCAACCACCCGTAGTGGATGTTGTTAAACATCCTTCGTGCAAGACTTCAGTAGTGGATGTTGTTAAACATCCCTGTCTTGGCCCATCCGCCGCAGAACACAAACGGTGGATTGCAAATTGCAAAATGAACAGTGCAAATTGAAAATTGAAAGACGGAACCGACTGCCGGATCTTTAACAAGATCCACTACCAATAGCTGCAGTTCCCCGTAGTGGATGTTGTTAAACATCCTTCGTCTTAACCACCGGATCTTTAACAAGATCCACTACCGCTTCACCCTTCCGGCCGACGAGCCTTCACCAGCAATTGACTTAGCGTCTTCATCTGCTTCTCACTCAGGTGTTGCAACTGATCGCGGTGCAGCTCATCCAACGGCGCATCGATCTGCTTCAGCACCGACTTGCCCTTCTTCGTCAGCGAAACCCAAACGACTCGCCGGTCTGTTTCGCAACGTTCCCGTGACGCGAACCCTTGTTTCTCCAGCCGTTCGATCAACCTTGGCATGTCCGGCTGCCGCGTCACCATCTGCTCGCCGATTTGGTATATCGAGACCGGCTTCCCATGTCCCCGCAGGATCCGCAGGGCGTTGTACTGCGGCGCCGAAAGACCATGCTGCTTGATCAGCGCATGCACCTGATCGCTCAACACCGAATAAGTTCGAGCCAGATTCAAAAACACTTCGCGTTCCGGCAAATCAATCGGATTGGCCATCCCGATCTCGCCAGCAATCCCGTCGACCGCCGAAGTCTGCTTCACTCTACGCGTCATCACCGCCTGTCCGCTCTCAAAAGTTTCGCCCAATGTCGTCTTTCACGCCGTGAAAGGAGCGTCCTTCCCGCATCAACCGATCCGTAACGAAGTCATACTCAAGCTGCCTGCCAGCAGCTCGTCGTTAAACAGATGATGTTTTGCGGGATCATGCTCCAGCCCCAACACATACAACAGCGGCAGAAAGTGTTCGGGCGTCGGCACGGCCAGCTGCATCGCACGCCCTTGTTTGGCGTATTCGAACAGCGGCCGGTAGTCACCGCGTTTCAGGCATCCGTTGACGAACTCACGAGCTTCCACCGCCCAGTCGAAGCCATAATTCTTCCGTTGAAGCCCCTGGAAATCGACCAGTCGAAGATTGTGAACGATGTTCCCGCTGCCGAGGATCAAGACGCCGCGATCACGTAACCCATTCAGTCGCCGCCCAAGTTCAAAGTGCTTCTCTGGAGGCAAGTCGCGATTGACGCTCAGTTGGACGATTGGGATGTCGGCTTTTGGGAACAAGTGCATCGCCACGGTCCAGGCCCCGTGATCCAGTCCCCAGGACTGATCAAATTCAGCCTGCTGCGGCTTGACCATTTCGGCGGTCAGTCGCGCGAGTTCAGGGCTACCGGGTGCCGGGTATTGGACATCGAACAGTTCCTGTGGAAAGCCTCCAAAGTCGTGAATGGTTCGCGGGGTCTGCATGGCGGTGACTTTCGTGCCTCTGACGAACCAGTGGGCCGATACACACAAGATCGCTTTCGGACGCGGGATCGTTTTGGCGATCTCGCGAAAGCCTTGAACGAACGAATTCTCGTCGATCGCATTCATCGGACTGCCATGTCCAATAAACAAAGCCGGCATCCGCTCTGAAACAGGCAGCGATTCCGCCAACGCTTCCAAAGCCGACAATCCACCACGACCACCCGCAAACGACCCCATGACCATCCCAGCAAGTACCCCACGTCGAAACATCACGAACCTCCCAAGTCCAACAACACTCCATCTCCCACCCGTCAATCCAGAATCATCCTAGCAACCACAAATGCCTGTTGCAACAGATATTAGTCAACGTGACGAACCACCTGGATTTCCAATCCACTGCCTGACTCCAACCTAACTTACTGGGATTGGAGAATTGACGACCGCTACATTTGTCTGAAGTTTGACAGACTGTGAAAACACTGAGAGGGATTCGTCGCCTCATCCACTACGGTTGGGGGTCCTTTTGAGTGCTTCCACGAGGACGAAGCCATGCTGTACATCAACCCGAAACACTGCATCGATTGCTACGCCTGCGTTCCCGAATGCCCCGTCGATGCGATCTTCCACGAAGAGGATGTCCCCAAAGAATGGCAGCGATTCATTCGACTGAACGCCGAAAAAGCGGAAAGCTGCCCACCGGTACGCGAAGAAACCGCGTGAGCAGTCCCACTAGAGGATTTCGTCAAAGATCCTTCTGCTCGCAATGCTTCCGATTACAGCTAGCGACGGATCTTTAACAAGATCCACTACCTGCCGTATCTCCCCTTCGATGTTCCTTTTGAAATGATCAATTTGTGCACTCACCTCGCACCGCTCCCAAACGCAGTAGGGGCTGTGGATTGATTAGTCTTACCTCTATCATACGCGGCAGACTTTCCTGACTCGAATTGGCATGCGTTCCGTTTGGACTCGATGGCTAAAAAAACTTCACAACGTACGGTTTCGCCAGCTGAGATTCCGTCGCCGGATGGTAAGCCCGTGATCGCGTTTTCGACGCCGACCGTCTTCCAACAGTGGCTGAACAAGCATCATGCCGAGCATGGCGGTGTGTGGATGCAGTTCTTTAAAAAGGATAGCGGACTGAAAGGCGTCACCTACGCGGAAGCACTCGAAGTCGCGCTCTGTTTTGGCTGGATCGATGGTCCGGTTCGCAAAGGCGACGAGGTGTCGTGGATCCACAAGTTCACACCACGCGGGAAACGCAGCGTTTGGTCGCAAGTCAACAAGCAGCACATCGAACGACTAACCCGCGAGGGTCGCATGCAACCCGCCGGGATCGCGGCGGTGGAGCTGGCGAAAGCCGACGGACGCTGGGACGCCGCCTACGCCTCGAGTTCGACCTTTGTCGAATCGCCAGAGTTCTTGGCCGCGCTCAAGAAGTCCAAGAAAGCTCGTGAGTTCTACGCGACGCTGACGAAATCAAAGAAGTACGCGTTCTACTATCGAATCCACAACGCCAAAAAACCCGAAACGAAAACACGCAAAGTCGCCGAGTTCATCGCAATGCTGGAACGCGGCGAGACATTCGGCTATAGCTTGCCGGATAATGGGAAAGGTAGTGGATCTTGTTAAAGATCCGGCTTCGCTGAAAATCCCAACGCAAGGAAGGGACTCGTCGCCTCGTCCACTACGTTTGTAGGTGACGAAGATGATGGGCGGCGTGCGCGGCATGGATTTCCAGGATCTTCTCGCGCGGCAATCGGCCGAAGCCTGGGTGAGGCGCATACGCCCCCGGATGCGCTAACAATCGTTCGACGCTCGCGGCAAACGCGTCGACTTCAGCTGCATCGTCGAGATTGTCGGATGGGACAAACATCGGCGCCGTACGGATACCGCGCGGCGAATCATCACTGAGCACTTTGGGCAGCAGCAGTCGTCGCACCAACGGCCGCAGCGGAGCAAAGAGCGACATCCAAATCGGATAGCCATCGACACTGGGATCTTGCACCAACACCAAGTGCCGGCAGATCTGGCCGAGCGACCAATTGCCGTGTCGAACATAGCCGCAGGCAAGCAATTGCCGAGCTTCTTCGACGGCATCGGAAAGGTCGTTGAACTTTAAAGGACGGAGCTCACTCATCGGACTTCGGTTTCTTCGTGAAACGTGTTGCTGCTTCGCCAAAGTATCAACGATCAACTCAATAAAGGACACCGGTTTTGGAAGCTGTGCGACGGAAGGCCGCTCTCTTCAAGTAGTGGATCTTGTCAAAGATCCGGCCTGTCGGGAAACGGTGCCTTTCACGTAGTGGATCTTGTTAAAGATCCGGCTTTTCGGGTCACGATGACCGAAGGATCTTTGACAAGATCCACGGCCCTCGGTTAGCGATGCTGGAGATCTTTGGCAAAATCCACTACCGTGGGCATTGTTGGCTCTTTTCGTTTCGCTCGTCCTGCGGAGGCCAATTGAATGACGCGACGTAATCACTTGAAACGTCTTGATCCAGAATACTATCGCGGCGACGCGATTGTTCATTGGTCGACGACAATCTCCGGTCGTCAGACCGGTTGGCTGAACGGCATTTCGTACTATCGATTCCGTGAATTGCTTGCACACACCGCATTCCGTTACGGGATCGCTTCTCCGATCTTTTGCTTGATGCCGGACCATTTCCACATGGTGTGGATGGGGTTGTTCACAGAATCGAATCAACTGCTTGCGATGAAGCATTTTCGCAAGACTGTGAACGAATCGCTGCATCGCATAGGATTCGACCTTCAGGACCAAGCGTATGATCACGTGCTTCAAAACGACGAGCGGCGTGAGGAAGGTCTTCTTGCGATTTGTGATTACGTGGCGCGGAATCCAGAACGCAAGAGGCTGGTGGAACCGGACGGGTATCGAACGTATCAATACACGGGATGTTTAGTCCCTGGTTATCCGCAGTTGCGGCCGTTTGAAGACGGCTTTTGGGACGAGTTAAATCGCGTGATGGCGTATTTGAAGAAGAACGGTTTGTTTCGCAGGTGAGGGCGGGTAGCGAGCAAGGATGTTGGGACGATGTATTTCGAGAAGCCGGATGTTTAACAACATCCACTACGTAATGCTTGCCGGATGTTTAACAACATCCACTACGCAATGCTTGATTGGGATTGGTAGTGGATCTTGTCAAAGATCCTCCGTCTCACTCGAGGCCTCGGAAACAAACCGCTTCCTCCACCCATCATGCTGAAAACTCTTCAACGCACTGGCGAGATAGGTCTCGGCGGCCGCTAGGGTCAATGACCTGAAATGCGTTTCGTGAGTTTCACTCGACGAAGAGATCGCTAGCAGGTCCAACAACTCGGCGGCGGTGGGTTGGGCTTGCTGAATCAGTCGCCGTTTGTCGCGGCGGTGCGAGTCGGACGTGAAGGGGGGAACCGCTCGGCGGCCTCCCAAGACCATCGCCAAGGTACGTCTGCTAAGTGGCTGCGCCACGACCGGCTGGTTCGCGGCCGAAGTCGATTCGCCGAACTCGACTTCGCTTGCGAAACGTTCGGTACGAGTAATGTGATGTCGCTGTAACGTATCCAGTCCTAGATGACAACGTTCATGCCACTCGTCTGGCAACACCAGTCGCGGTGAATCACTGTCATCATTCACCGGCTCAATCGTCAACGCGTCGATCAATCCCGCCGAGTCGTGTCGCAATCGGCCATAGACGCGCAGCCTCATCCCCGGTGCCCGCGCCAACAATTGCAGATTCTTCCGAAAGGCAACGTGCTGGTCATCGATCGCGATCCCCAGACGCAACGTTTCCGAAGTCGTCTCTTCTGTCATCAACAGCGTTCCGCCTTGCGGACCAGCGATCCGCCCGACGAAACAGACCAAGTCATCACCGGGACGCTGTGAATCGGAAAACGCGCGGTCGACCTGCGCCGAAAGAGGGCTGTTTAAACGCTCGCAGCGATCAAGCGGCTTCCCGGACCTTTCGGGGCTGCCGTTGTTGGACCTCACGGCCCAGCGAGTTTTCGTCCCCTTTCCCAAGCGTCCGTCTTCGGAAGCCGTCAAGTTTTGAACGTCCAAGCTCGCACGGCTGAGTTTCTCTGCCGAAAGCGTCAAGGCTCCCAAGTCGATACCGCCGCGATAGGCTCGAACGATCAATGCTGCGTCACCGGGTTGCAACTGATTGACTTGAAACCAGCGGCCATCGGGGGCAATCAAATGCACGCACACGCCGGCGTAACCGCTGAGTGTCAGGATCGGTTCGGCAATGACGCCGGTCAGCCGAGACAGCTTCACGGGCTGAAACGAACGCCGAACTTGCCCGACGACTTGGACAGAGAGTTGCTCGTGCCGCAAGACGTCGCGTGCGTTCAAGATCGCGGTCACGATGTCGCGGCGGAGGGCGCCGGAATCCGTATCATCGTCATCCGCTCGCAACCTGCGAATGCCTTCGGAAATTCGAATGACGGTATTCGACAAATCGATCAAGCCACGGGCCCGGCATTGATGCGCAGCTCGTAACAACGATGACTGAATCACCAACCCGGAAGCTCGCCCCCCCGTGGTCAGCACGTTTTCGATAGCGTGAATGGTTTGGTGGGCGGCCGAACGCATCTCCGCAGTGATCGCCACTTGATCTTCGATGTCAGCGGCGTCAGTATTCGCTTGTTCTGCGTAAGCTAGCTCTTCCGTGGCAACACTTTCGGTGCCGGCTACTGAAGCGCTGCCGGTCCCTGAAACGCAAACCAATGATGAGACGCATGCCAGCACATGGAAACAGTTTGGCGACAACAAACACGTGCAGGTCACGTCCGCTGCCGCCGCGATTCGGTTGGTTGCATCGACCGTCAAGGCAACCGTTTCTTCGCCCGCCCGGATCAGCCACTGCGAATCCGATTTCTGCCAGGACCAATCCTGTGCGGCAGTCGGTTGTCGGTCGAGCCGTTTACGAACGCGTGCCGGTGCGGCGGCGATGATTGCGGCAACCGCTTCGGCGACAATGCAAGGACGATCGCTCATCTGGACGCCCCGCTAAGCGTCGCATGCGCGCCGGCGCCACCACTCTGTTTGACTTGATCACCGACCCAGCGAGCCAATCGTTCGGGACTGACCGCCGCGACTGGCATCCCCGCTGCGGCGACCATTTGTGCGTAGCCTTGGTGATAGCGAGCGGTGCCGGAGTCATCCAACGCCGCCAAGCCCACGCACTTCACACCCGCATCGACCAACGCACGAACCTCGCTCAACATCCCGCCCACCGAAACGCCTTCTTCAAAGTCAGACACCAACACGACAAGACTGCGCGACGGAACGGTAATGCCAGCGCGAGCGGCACGCAGCCCCAGCCCAATGTCGGTTCCGCCACCGACTTGAACTTCCAAAAGCAACGAGAGCGGATCAGCAACTTCGTCGCTGAAGTCGATCACTTCGGTGCTGAAGGCCAAAAAGCGGACCGACAAGGCTGGCAAGCCGTCCAAGATCGCGGCGACCAAGGCACTGTAAACGACCGACGCATCCATCGATCCCGAAACGTCGACGACAAACGTTAAATGCCAATCCATCTCGCGACGTGCGGGAGCGTTGAAGATCAAACGCTCGGCGATAATCGAAGCTCGTCCATCAGGCATCCGATACGCGTTGGAAAGGTTCTCGCGAATCGTCCGTGGCAAGTTCAACCGGCGACTGCGACGACGAGTCGGACGTGGTGTGGACAGCCCATTGGTCGCCGGACGCAACCGAACGGCAAGTTCTTCGGCGAGTGCATCGGTGATGCGTTTGGCCAATCGTCGAAGTCGCTCCGTCTTGGACTCCGGCATCGCGCCGGCAAGCGAGAGCACTTGTTGCAGCAGGTCGATGGACGGCGTCACGGTGTCTGGATCTAGCATCGTTAACGCGGCGACGTTGCCTGAGGCTGCAGCTTCGCCAAGGACTTCTTCGCAAACGTCGCTTCCAAACAACGCTTCGAGGTCTTCCGCCCACTCGGTTGTCGAAGGCGTTGGCTGGCCGGTGCCGCCTCCTGCACCACGTTTTCCCAATCCGCCGCGTGAGCCCTCGCCACGACCGCGTCCATAAAGTTGATCGAGTGAAGACGCACAGCCCGAGTAGACGGGCGGCGGATCGTCGGGAGGCAAACCGAAGACCAACCGCCAGCGATCGGCGAGCGACAAGTCGCCTTTTGATTCGAACTTAACCGAAGCGGTCTTGTCGGAAGCTGGGTTTGTCGACGGAGCGTTGTGCAGCTCCTTAAGCGACTTGGTGATTTCAGGAAAGACAGCAAGTACGGCTTCACGGCCGGCCAAGTCCGCTTGCCGCAATTGGGTGATCACGTCAGCGTTTGCTTCGCCATCCTCGTCGACCACGGCGTTCAGCTGTGATCCGCGTTCCGTGATTGTCGCGAGTTGACAATCCAGCAATCGCCGTCGATCCGCAGGCGAAAACGAATGAAACGCGGCTCGCAGTGAAGGCAGTCGCTTTAAAAAGTCTGCGTCTTGTCGAATCGCGATGCCACGCCCTAGACCACTCAGCCAAACGGAATCGCTTTGCATGAGAGGCAACATCACTTGTGTCGCGCCAGAGATCGCCGCCGTTAATCGTGTTCGTCCGTCACGATGGACGGCGGCATCCAGCCAACCCTCGGTCAGCGAAGTGAACTTGGAACTCGGCCAAGCGTTCAGTTGGCACAACACGCCGGCCGCCGCACCACGCATCCGATCACTTCCCCGTTCCAGCGTCAGCCGACACCAATGGACAAGACGTGCTTGTTGATTTGCAACGGATAGACTTGATGTGTCGGAAGCCGGTTGCCCAGACGCTTCGACTGTCTTTTCGGCTTCAGCAAGATTCACTGCCAAATCGCTTCCGAACCAGTCCACCAAGTCGACGATCGCTTGTACGTCGCTCGGGTCTCGTGACCCTTCCAAGCCGTCAAGCCGATCCAAACAAGTACACAACAACTCGTTGACCGAAGCGAGCGAGTGTGGCGGATGAAACACAGCGACCACGGCGGGGTACGTGTCTTCTGGACGCGTTGGCAAACCTGGGAAATGCCCTGCGGCGACGCGAGCGACGATCGTGATCGCACCAACCAATTCGCTTAAGCTGGCGACGCTGCGGAAATGCCCATCAATCTCGGCAAGCGACTGACCGGCCAGCCTGACCAGTCCGCATTGCGTTGCGATTCGTAACCGCCGCAAGATTGTCGTGGGTAGATCGCCAGACGCTTCCCCATCGGATTGACCGGCCAAGCGTACGATCGATTCAACGACTTGGGGCAACGTGACGCCCAAGCGTGATTGTGATTCGATCGTTGCCGCGGTGCCTTGTTGCCACTGGACCTGCCAGCGTTCGATCAAATTCTCACGCAGCTCCGTTTCAACGGTGTCGACTCGGGTCGCGTAAGGAATCGATGCGGCACACAGTCGCCGCAGCACGACCGCACGGGCTCGATCACGCGGTTTGCGCAGGACGTCTAGCTTGATCTCTTTGGGATCCTTTGCCGTTTTAGAAGTTGTCAACGACTCCGGGCCAGGAAGGTTCAACTCCTTGAACAGCTTATCGATGTGCACCGCAAGTCCACATCTCGGTGCGGTCGACGTCACCTGTCCGCGACAATCGCCGATCAGGACATCCGCCGCGGCGCTTGCGACCGCGCGACCGCGGCCCATCAAGTCGCCTTGAACCAAACAGCTTTGAATGGCTTCGACGAATTCACCGCGTCCGGCCGAAGCAAGATTCCTCATCCGAGCGAGATCGCGCATCATCCGGATGGTTTCGGTCGCGTCGGGAGTCCCGGCGACATGACCTGCTTGGCGAAGTCGCCGACAAATCGATGTGGCAAATTCGAGTGCCGCCGCATCCATCGCGTCATGGTCCTTCGCTTCGACCATCCGCTGGTGCCAGACCGGATCACGAATGCCCGCCGGATAGCCACTCCGTTCGTCAAGTTGCTCGAACGAATACGCGATCAACGAAACGCCCATCTCACGATCCGTTTGAGACTTTGTCGTGCTATTCGATTGTTCCGATCGGAGCCCAGCCAATCTCTGGGCATCTGGTTCGCGATTGTTGTGGACTTCTTCGGGAGTCAACGCCGGTGCGTGGAACGAACCCACGACGGCCACACTGTGATCGGGTGCTTCACGGATCGCTTGACGCATCACCGATTCACGCAGGACATCGTATGACGAAACGTTCGGCGTGCTTTGACGCACCAGCCAGCCAAACGTCAACGCCGCCGCACGCAAGTTTTCCGCCGCCGCATCACAACCGGGACTTTCGACCAACCGTTGCCAAAGCTCACCGGTGTCCGCGTCGCCGGTTTGCTGAAGCAGCCGATCCAGGGCGGTCGGTACCGCGTTCTCAGCTGCATTGGATTCAACAGCTTGGCCTTTGCTCGCAATCGACAAGTCACATGCTTTGACGGGAACACCGTTTTCAAACGCCCAACGGATCGCGACCCACTCGGGCGAAAAGTCGGCGAGTGGGTAAAGAAACAAACCACCTTGCGGATCCACGGCCGAGATCGCGACAGGGGCACGCGTATCGGGGTGCGCGAGATACGGCACCCAATCTTGCAGGTCCTCGGGCAGCTCAACCAACAGACACTCGGGCCGGAAGTCTTGCAAAATTTGCGGCATCGCCCGCGCGAGCATCGCCGAATGATGTCGCACGCCAATTAGCAGTGGCGAGCGAGATTGAATGATCGGCTCGAGAGCTTTCATCACCTTCGATCAAGCCCCCGGCTCTTCGCCTTCCAGTACGACACGCAATTCCAACAATCGTTTCCAGAGCGGACTGCCATCTTCGGCGCGTCGCCGCACCGGGCCGTCCCAATACCCCAGCAAACGTTCGCGGTCTTTCGCTTCGTCTTTCATCACCACGCCCAACAAGTGGCCGGGCAGTCGCGAAATCGGATCGAATCCCGACGGAAAGAAAACGGCTTCACGTGTGATCGCCGTTGCCACTGCGACCGCTTCGGCGGTACTCATCACGGTGCTGGGGCGATTGACTTGCCATCCTTCGTTACTGCGGCCACTGCGTAGGTCACGGAAAATCGTGACCAGCAGTTTCACCAGTGCTTCGTCGATCTCGACGCGGTCGCCAGACGGATTGCCAGTTTGCAGCATCGCGGTGGCTCGGCTGTTGACCAATTCACGTTCGCGGGCTTCATCGGCGATCGGTGCGATGGTTTCAAAATTGAAACGACGCTTCAGTGCCGCCGACATCTCCGAAACGCCACGGTCACGAAGGTTCGCGGTTGCGATCACCGAAAAGCCCGGTGTCGCAAACACACTGGCATCTTCATCACCCAGTTCGGGGATCATCATCCGTCGTTCGCTCAAGATCGAAATCAACGCGTCTTGCACCTCTGGCAAACAACGTGTGATCTCTTCGAAACGCACGACCTTGCCGGTTTGCATCGCCTGCATCACCGGCGACGGAACGAGTGCTTCCGGCGACGGTCCACGATCCAACAGCATCGCATAGTTCCAACCGTAACGGATCTGGTCTTCGGTGGTCCCTGCCGTCCCTTGCACGGCGAACGCCCCGGTGCCACTGATCCCAACGGCCAACAATTCACCCAGCATCGATTTCGCGGTTCCCGGTTCACCAACCAGCATCAAGCCTCGTTCGCCAGCAAGCGTGACGACGCAGCGCTGGATCAGATTGCGAGACCCGACGAACTTTTCGGTGATGACACGTGAGGACGCTTTCGTTTTGCCGACCTTGACGCCGTCGGTCCCACAAATGAAATCGACCACCGCCCCGGGCGACAAGGACCAGTTCTCCGGCCGTGGCGCAGTGTCGGATTCGGCGAGTGCACGCAGCTCTTCGGCATAACGCATCTCGGCGGGTTGCAACTGCATCCGCGGGGCGGGCTTGATGGAATGATCCGTTTTGGCTGATGTCTTTTTCTTTGCCATCGTCAAACCTTCGCTTCTTCGTAACTGGGAACGTCGCCGGAACAAACCCGTTCCCAAGCCACTTCGAATTGACGATGGACCGCGCGCGGGCAAACGATCACGTCGCCGTAACTGCCGCGTAAGGCGTCAGTGTTTTCGTAACCAAACAGCGGCAATTTCCACGTTTCGATCGGAGGGTTAGGCGCTTTCAACGCTTCCCAACCGCCAGGCAAGAAAAACTCGCGACCGGCACGACTTCGTTTAGCCGTGACCAGCAATTCCGCCGTCACCAGCTCAGCCGCTGCCGCTTTGATCTGTTTCGTCGTCCAGCCGTTCCATTTCTTGAGGTTGTTGTTATTGGGGTCATGCAATGCCAACACTTGCAAGTACAACACCGCGGCATCTTCGCTGACCTTGCGTTTCTTGCTGACTTCTTTGACCAATTTGGGGACGGAGTTTCGCGGATCTTGGTCCCACTGTCCAGCTTCGACAGAGCTATCGCGGTTGTTCGCGATGATGGCATCCATTTCACCACTCAGAATGCTGGCGACAAAGCGAGCCTGATTGATGGAATCGGATCCGTCGGATTCATAGCCAAACGTTTGACCAGCCGCCGCGATCAACGCATCGTAGTCGGCATCCGTTTTCAGTTTGGCAGTACGGAATCGCAGTTCGACTGCTGGGGGAAGCATCGCACCAAAGATCAATCCGTTGTCGAACCGATAGAGATTGTCTTTGCCAAGCTTGCATTTACCGACCACCGCAGTGAACCGCTCCACCGTTCCCTCGATATCAACCTCCTCATCGGGATACCCCATGACGGTACGAGATTCTCCGAACGGCAGCGAAGTGCCTTTGCGGGCGACGTAATCTCGCAAGCACTCAATCGCTCTGGGAAGCAACTGGCGCAGTTCGCTTGCGGCCGGGCATTCGTAGTTCAACACCCAGATGACTCTGCACAACACCGGGTAGGTGGCGTCTTCGTCAAGCTTGCTAGGCGGGTCTAACGTTTCGGCAATCGCTTTTGAATAGCGAGCTTGCTTTTTTAATTCGAACGTGACGGTTCGATCTGCCAAAAGCCAGAAATTCTCCGGTTCGCCAAGGAAATCGGCGAGATGCTTTTGGTTCAGACTTCGATAGCTCGGAAGCACTTTTTGCAGCACTGTCGCGACGTCACTGGGAATCGTGACGGACTGTTTCGAGGACTCCGCCCAAGCGTTGACCATCGCCCGAAAGTTGCGGGCGACCTTGGTGGTCATCGCCCCCGTCGCATCAAAACGGGCGGCTTCGGATAGAACCGATGCGGCAGGCGGATCGGCATCCAATGCCGTGACCGCGGTCTTGATGTCTGCCACCTTCCATCCATAGTGCGAGCGAAGTTCCTTGGTCAGTTTTTCTTGTCCGTAACGGACACTGCGGTAATTACCCATCCACGCCAAGGCGACTTCGATGGTTGACCGGCCTAGCTTTTCGGCAGCCGCGTCGAGGTCGTCTTGTTCGACCAGCGGAAGCATTTCAACCTTCGGCACCGTTTCCGCAAATGTCTTGAGCGATGTTGCCATCCACCGTTTTCGAATCGGTATCGTCGTCGCGAAGTTAAAACCGGACGGCGGTTTCAATGTGCCGGACGACGCATAGCCCAGGATAACGAAGTAACTGTCGAGGTAGCTGCTGATCGAATAGACGACATAGCACTGTTTGCCAACAACCCAGGCAACGGGCGCATCGTTTTCAGGAAGACCATGCTTCTTTTTCAGCTCGTTGTACGTGTCGCGGTTCAAATCTTCCGTTAGGTAAAGCGCCATCGTCCCTTGCAGCTGTAACAGGCCGCTGTCGGCGAAGAATTCAAACGCTTTCAACCAATTGCCAGCCAAACGTTTCGGAACGGCAACCCCATCGTCCGCACCGGTATGAATCCTCTTCCAAAATGCTTGCCATGCAGCCGACGGCGGGTCATCGAGCATCCCGACGTAGTTCACGCTGCTTTTCGTCAACTGAACTCCTTTGCCCTGTTTGGATTCAGCCGGCGAATGTTCAAGGTACGTTTTTCCTTGTTTAAAGAATGCGGCGACTTCCAGCAGGTGCTTTGCCGAGATTGATCTTTGTCCGTAGTGACCATCGAGGTTTCGCTCGAGGCCTTCCAGCGGAATCGCAAGACTTGTCAATTCGGTTCCAAGGTCATCCCATTGTTCATCGGTGAAGGCAGACGTGTCGACGCGTCCCTTTGCCTTGGTGGTCGCTTTGGCAGCTTCGCCGCTGACCACAGAGATCAACTTGTCCAAGCTGATTTGCTCGGTGCTGGCAAGCCTCGCGACACGGCTGATTCCTTTGACCAGTCGGTCCGGTGCTTTGCCAAGTACCTTTCGCACTGCCGTTGATGCGGCTTCGCGATTGGGATCGGGCTTTTTCGGGTCCTCTTTGACCTTCAATGCCTCGTGTTCGATTTTTCCGGCGTCAAAGAACGCTTTGGCGTCGGCCAGTTTCAACTTACGCAGTTGCTTTGACGATTCCACACAGCGTATGCGGAAGTAATTCCAAAATTGAATCGGCAGTGTGATCGGCTGGCCGAAATGGTACCGGTCTTTCGGTCCCGCGAATCCGATTCCGGTTTCGGAATCGACGACCGAGTTGTTCTGTAAAACCAACCAATGTCCTTTGCCAGCCGGCTTGTCGACCATCGCAAGGCAGGGCATTCCATAGTGCAAATCGCCGATGTCCGTGGGGCTCGTGTATGTTCGACCGTCAATGCCTTGGCTCTTGAACGTTCCATCGCGTTGACGTGTGATGCACCATCCGATCAAGCCGTCTTTCACTCCAAGCGGCGAGGATTCGCAACCTGCCGGTACCGGCATCAGCGAGCTGGTCGCCCAAGCGATCCGTGACCCCGCAGTAGCGAATTGCTCGAACCAAGCCGGCACACTGGCTCGTCCTTTTTGTCCATTCGCAGGATCAATTTCGATCAACGATTTTTGAACCGGTTGCGAATCATCTTGATTCGCAAGCGTGTCAAATTCATTCCAGTGCGAATAGGTTTCGCTCAGTGCCCAGTACCGCTGACCATCGCTGTACCAATGCCGCGATGCCGGGATCGATTGGTCGCCGGATTGAAGGATACGCGAGCCATAGAACACGCCGCTATCAACCTCCATCAATCCGTTCGCGTCCAGCTGATAGTAGGAAATGCTTGGCTCAAAGGATTCGTTTGGATCACTCAACCATACGGCAGAATCCCTGTAGTGGTCATCGCGATACAGCAAGACGGCATCGTCTCGAACAGGAATGATGGCGACCGGCGATTCGTTTTTGCCGAGTTTGAATTCCCCCAAGACACGACTTTCCTTGCCGACACAGTTCGCTTTGCCTTCGCGAAGAACGGTTACGTAAGGGAACATCAACAACGTTTGTGATTGTGAACGGTTCGCAAATCGTGGTAGCCGTTCTTCGTCGTCAACCGCATCCAGAGCATCCCAGCCGTACTCGTCGATGACGCCTGCTTGCAGAGTCCGCTGCAGCGTTTTGATGAGGTCTACCTTACGCAGACGTTTGACGAACTCCGGAAACTGCTTCCCGGTCGTCTCGCGGGCGCAATCGACAAGCAAATTGAGCGAGTTCTCTGCATCTGGAAGCCCACCGCATTCGAGCGCTTGCAGATTCTTGTCCAGGAAATTCCACCAGACGTCATGAATTGCTGGCTTGTCAGCCGCCGCCGCTTCGAACGACCGCGTCGGTGGCAGTTTGCGCCCATAAGCGGGGGACTTGGAGTTGCCACGATGCTTGACGAGGTCAGCGATTTGGTCCAGCAGTTTGCGATAAAACCGATCATCGGCGGCAAGGTTTTTCAGCGAGCTATTGCGTCGTATGTGATCGACGGTTTCCAACAGCCAACCGGAAAAATCGAGTGATCGCCGGTCCGGGGGATCCGCAATTTCAAGCCCCAAATCCAGCAGGTGCTCAATCACATCGACATCCAGATTGCTGCGGTAGTAGCTGCCTTCGCCCAACCGCAACGGTTCGCCTTCTTCACGAATCGCGTCTGCTGCCAAGTCAATCAAGTCGAACAGCCGTGGTTTGGGACACGACTCCACCGCGATCAAGCGACTGATCCAGCCGGCCCGCCCGCCGGGAATCATCACGTCCTTGGGAAGCTCTTCGGCCGGTTTTCCCAGCAGCGGCAGGACATTCCACTCGTCAAGTAAATCCAACCAATCCCAAACGGCACTGTCCTTGTAATAGGATGGTTCGCAATTGGTGTGCACCAGCAACCACATTGCGAATGATTCGTCCGACGCTGCCAACCGGGCCACGTTCTTTGTCACCGACTTCCAAAACTGTTTCGGTGCGCGAGCCATCGACGGCGATGCGATGATGTGTTGAAGCACCGCATCGACTTCGGCATCGGGATCTCGCCCCGCTGCCTTCGCGAACCTCGCCAAGTCTTTGCCGGCAGTCGCCAACGGCGGCATGCCGCCCATCGTTCGCCGCACCAGCAAATCACGAAGCGTCTCGAACGCTTCCTCCGGTTCGAACTGACGTTCGAGGTCTTTGGTGTATTCGGTGAGCGCTTTGCCGGACAAACATCCGCTGAGTGTGAACTCCAGCACCGCGTCGCGACGACGTTCTTTGTCGACGTCCAGCGAGTGAACGCGTTCGGCTTCCAATGCTTTGCCGATCGCACGGCCGGCATAACTCGTGTTGCCGTATTCCTTGTACGTTCGCCCGGTCTCCTCCCAAAACGGTGGCAAGAACTCCTTGACCGAACGATTCAATTCGTCCGCCATTTCGGCGTATTGGTCCCAGGCATGCCCCGGTTTGGACTTCGCTTTGCGCCCCGCCGCTTTCATCCGTTTGACCAAGCTCAGTGCGTACTTGGCATTCTCGGGATGCGTGATCAATGCCCAACTGGCAAACCCGAGTGCCCGCCGACTTTGTTTGGCCAGCGGTTTGCTTTCGCCGGCTGAAGCAAGCCCCAGAAATTCCATGGCCAAGTCTTCGGCCGGGCCAAGTCGGTCGGCACCCAGTCGCACCACGACGCGATCACCAATCGCCGGGCCGACGTATTTCCGTGCGACAACGTGCTCGGTCGCAGCCTCGTCGACTTTGGCATCGACATGGACCATTCCACCCGCGATTAACTGGGCGTCCAACAGTTTCGTGCCTGTCGCCGTTTTCTTCTTTGTCTTGCTCACGATGCCGCCTCCGAATCGTCCTCAACCTTTCGTTTCGCATAGATCGCCGAAGCCATTCGAACGCCTTCGCTGAATGTCACCGCGCCGAGGTCGCCAATCGCGATGGCGTGTTCCGATTCGTCAACAAAGACAAGTGCGCCGGTCCAGGTTTCTGACTCGGGATATTCATCGCCCACGTAATAGCGTGCTTGGACCGATTGGCCATTTTCAAACACACGACATGTCGCGTATCCACCACGCACGGGATAGCCCAGTCGCCGACAGACAGATAACGCGAAGTTCAACTGCTCGAACTTGCCACCCGCATAATCGTTGATTTGCTTGAGCACCTTTTGCTCGGCGGTTGGCTGTGCCACAGGGCGATACAGTTGGTCAACGACTTGTCGGATACTCAGGTCACCGGCGAGTTCACGCAGTTCGTCGAGGTCGGCGATCAAGATCGGGTGCGGCACGGTGAAACTGGCCGCACGATGCCACTGCGTTTCGCCATCAAGATCGATCACGCCCATGCCGCGTTTCGCGTCGACGTCTCGAAGCAGCCCCGTTTTTTCGTAGTCGACTTTTCCCGCGGCATTAGCAGGTGCGATCACCATGTCACGCAGTGCAAGTTGCCACGCGGGATCCGGCCAGACTTCGCTTAACACATCACGCGGGATCACCAACGAACCGAGCATCCACCGTTCGACCGTGTGTTGGCACTCCAGCTCATGGTCGCTCAGCCATTCGGCGAGTGCTTTTAGTGATTCGCCCGTTTCGCTTTCTTTCAGCCACTTTGGTACCGAAGCAAGCGTTTTACCTTTGGGGTTACGGCAAACCAGTTTTCCGTCTGCCAAACCGACCGCATAGTCTTTTTCCGCTTCCACCCAGGCAACGTCATCTTCCTTCACCGCCATCGATTTCTCCTGAAATCCTGTTGAGACTGCAACTGCCGTTCAACGATTATTAACGATTCAAAAGCACCCGGGGGCAAACCAAACAAGCCTCCATCCCAAAGTAGTGGATCTTGTCAAAGATCCCTCAGCGACAACGAGTAGTGGATCTTGTCAAAGATCCCTCGGCGACAACGAGTAGTGGAACTTGTCAAAGATCCTTCCGCAGGCAATCTCTTTCACAGCCAGGATTTTTAACAAAATCCACTACGGAGTCATCTGCGATCGCGAGGTCGCCCACCGAGTCGCGTTCGCTTGCGTTGAATCGCGGCATGACGACAATGAAGCCTTCTTAAACCGATTAACGAACGGAGAAGTCGTGCAAGAGATAGATCAGAAAGCGGCGATCATGATCGTCATCGAACATTTCGGTGACATTAAGCCGGGAACAAAATGCTCGGCCGTCTTCTTTGACGCCGAGCGAATTCGCCGCGAGCGTGAATTTCACGCCAAGCTTTACAGCGAAAACGGCGTGTACGATCCAGCGATCCGTCGTGACATGGTCGCCGCGAACGTTCCCGACGAGCCCTACTGGTTGGTCTCGCTAAAAACCGGCAACAGCGAAACCGGCGAGCGCACCAGACTCCACCGCGTCGACGCCCGCACCGGCAAAGTCCTCCCCGAGCATTTCTAACCGTAAAAACCTCAAAACGTAGTGGATCTTGTCAAAGATCCCTATGCCTACACCCACGTCTAAATTTTCAATTCGCAATGTTCATTTTGCAATTTGCAATCCACCTGCTCCGAGATCCGAAAACGCTACTCCGAACAAAAACCGTCACCAGCGCGTGCCAACTCCCAGCAAGCGAAACGTAGTGGATCTTGTCAAAGATCCCTGTACTCACACCCCCATCTAAATTTTCAATTTGCAATCCACCCGCTCCGAGATCCGAAAACGCTACTCCGAACAAAAACCGCCACAAGCGCATGCCAACTCCCAGCAAGCAACAGGTAGTGGATCTTGTCAAAGATCCTTCCACCCCGATTCACAACACCCAAGCCGGATCGTTAACGAGATCCACGACCATCACGAGGCCGGATCTTCATCGCGCTCAACCGAACGAATCGCCCCGATACCGTGATAGCTTGGCAAGCGAATCGCGTAGACCAGAATTCCTGCGGTAATCGGTAGCACCATCCACAACGCATAAAGAATCGAAGCCTCCGCGATCAGGCACCCCGTCGCGATGACCAAGAAGCATCCTGCCCAAACCAACTCGGGCTTCCGCGGGACTCGGAAGACATTGCAGAATAGAAAGAAATGCCCGAGCACAAACGGGAACAACCAAGCGAGATCGCCGATCGTTCGCCGGCCCCAGATCGTTGCGATCAAGCAAACGACGATCGCAAAGGCGTCCGTGCTCGAAAAACGAAATCCGTGTGTCGGGTGATGTTTCCAATTCAAGTTCATCAAACGTCCCATCGCTTCTTCTCAAGTTCCCCTTCCGCACCCAACTGGCATTCTAGCCTGCCAAAATGGGTTCCAAAATTTCGGATCCGAAGGTCTTCACCGACGTAGGTGTTGCCGTCGATTTCTACGCAAAAATAGAAATCGGACAGAGACCGCATCACAGTCCACTCGCGGCAGCCAATGATCGCGGCCGGAACATCCTCGTCCAAGATGGGAACCACTCGTCGTTCCGTTTCGGTACCAGATCGAGCGTCGAACGTAAACGTTTCGGCGAAGCCGTCTGTTTTACGGCACACCAAGAATCGGAAAAGTGCCCCCGTCGTCGGGATGACGGATGTCGAAGCTGATAGGGCATTTGCCGAGCCCAATCGGCGTTTCGCACCTGCCGCAATCCCACGTCGCAAACCGACATAGAAAAGCAGCATCGCGACGAACGCGATCGACAACCCGGTCACCACGTCTTCCTTGGATCGGAAAACAAATTGCAACGCCAACATCATGGCACAAAGGGCAATCACGTAAGCATCAATAAAGAAAATCCAGTCCATCGCGAAGCGTCGCTGGGACAGCGGCCACAAACATTTCACGCCATACGAGTTGGTGAGGTCGAGTCCGACATGCATCATCATTCCGATTGCCAACCCGATCGCGAGTTGTGCCCAGATCGCGAGTCCCGCGATCAGCAATCCGCCCGAGACAGCCAGCACGACGGCGATCGCACCGGCCGAGTGGGTGTAAGTTTGATGGAATCGAAGGAACGCGTGCTTGCCGGCAATTCGCGACAAGGCGTCCAAGTCTGGGGCCACGTTTCCCAACACGAGGCCGACGGCAAGTGCCGGTTGAGAAGAAAAAAGGCCCGCGGCACTCGCCGTTCCGATCAAAGCATGCGTCACGATATCCATCCATCAATTGTAGTCGACTGACATAGCGAGACGACGCCTTTGCAAGACCCGCCGCGTGGAAAGTTTGCCGGGAAGGATCTTTAACAAAACCCACGACCCCAATCTGGATCTCACTGGTCCTCTCTCCGTAGTGGATCTTGTCAAAGATCCTTCCACCCCGTTTCACAACACCCACGCCGGATCTTTAACAAGATCCACTACCAACCCTTAATCGGTTTACGTACCGAACGTCACCGGTTACTGTCGTGTCACGCAAGCTTCTGATGTCCTTCACGTCCAGTCGCATGAAATGTCTGACACACCACTAATCTATTCACCCGGCACCCAAGTTGTCGCTCGGAAAGATGTCATGACGGTCAATGATCGCATCGCACATCCAGCCGGCGCAGTCGGTGTGATCGTCCGTTCGCCAGTCGATCGCTCGCATGCCTACCGCGTGAAATTCAGCGACGGATTCGAAGCCCCAATCCGCCACGACCAACTCAATCGACTAGCAGAATTCAAACGCCTCCCCAGCGTAGTGGATCCTTCCACACCAGCTTCACTCACGGGAACGACTGCATTGATGAGCTCGGGTCTTTACGATCGTGTCATCTTTCGCTGCGTGATCGGATCGCGAGCCTATGGTCTCGATGACGAAGCCTCTGACACCGACCGCCGCGGCATCTACTTGCCACCAGCAGAGCTGCATTGGTCGCTGTACGGTGTTCCGGAACAGTTGGAGAACGATGAAACACAAGAGGTCTACTGGGAACTGCAAAAGTTCCTTGTGCTCGCGCTCAAGGCGAACCCCAACGTGCTCGAGTGCCTCTATTCCCCACTCGTTGAGTTCACGACTCCGCTGGGCGACGAACTGATTGCGATGCGATCGGCGTTCTTATCGAAGCTGATCTTTCAAACGTTTTCCGGATACGTTGCCTCGCAGTTCAAGAAGATGCAAACCGACATCCGTAATCAAGGCCGTGTGAAATGGAAGCACGTGATGCACCTGATTCGGTTGCTGCTTTCGGGAACCCACGTGCTCCGCGAAGGTGAGATGATGGTGGAAGTCGGCCAGTATCGTGATCGGTTGCTAACGATCAAACGAGGCGAAATGCCATTCGACGAAGCCGATGTTTGGCGAAAGCAACTGCAACGGGATTTCGAATCTGCATTCCAAACCACCAACCTTCCCGATCGCCCCCACTACGAACAAGCAAACGCATTTCTAATCAACGCCCGCCAGCGAGCGTCGGAGAAGTCTCTTCCGTAGTGGATCTTGTCAAAGATCCCTCGGCTCATTCGCGACTCTGAACAAGGATCTTTAACAAGATCCACTACCATGCAACTTGATTACCAAAAGATGATGCGGCACGTTGAGTCGCACCCTTACCCGCTGCTCTTCGCGACGATCAGTGGCGCGCACCTTTACGGTTTCCCCTCTCCCGATTCCGACTTCGATCTTCGCGGCGTTCACCTGCTGCCACTGGAAACCGTCGTGGGGCTCGAAGAGGGCGATCAAACCGTTGAAAAAGAAGGCATCTACGACGGACTTGAGATCGACTTGGTCACACACGATGCCGAAAAGTTCTTTCGGCTAATGCTGAAACGGAACGGCTACGTGCTGGAGCAAATCTTCTCGCCGCTCGTTGTGCACAGCACGCCCGAGCACGAAGAACTAAAATCGATCGCAACGAACTGCATCACGCGCCACCACGCGCATCACTACCTCGGGTTTGCCGCGACCCAGTGGAAGCTCTTTGCAAAAGAGTCGCCTCCGCGCGTCAAGCCACTGTTGTACGTCTACCGCGTGCTACTGACCGGGATCCATTTGATGCAGACCGGCGAAGTCGAAGCCAACCTCGCAACGCTCAACGAATCCGCAAAGCTTTCGTACATCGACGAGCTGATCGACTGCAAGCGAACCGGGCCTGAAAAAGGACCGCTCCCGTCGCTGACCTGGAATTCTATTCCCGCGAGTACGAGCGACTGACAAACGAGCTCGAGACAGCTTGCGAGGAATCAGAACTTCCCGAGACGCCATCGGCCCGTCGCGAACTGAACGATTTACTCGTTCGACGACGACTTCAGAATCGCTGACCGTCACATTCGGAACCAGTTCCCAACGTAGTGGATCTTGTCAAAGATCCCTCGGCTCATCCCAAACCCTGCCGAGCAAGATCTTTAACAAGATCCACTACGAAGAGTTCAACAGCGGCGATGGCCCCCAAGAATCACGGACACAATCAAAACCGCTGAGCTAAGCTTCGCTAACAGCGTACCGATGCCCAGTGAGACGAATGGTGCTCACTAACGAAGGGCGACGATTGCAGAGGTTACGCGAATCAATCGACCTGATTTGCCTTTGCGCGTTCAGGCCAACGCGATGCGGAGCCTCCCTTGAAGTACTTTCTAATCGCTACCGGACTGCTTGCCGCCATCGCGATCACCTGTCCGATGCTCGTTGCGGTGGGATATCTGTTCCTGATCATCCCAGGGCTTGTCCTGACCTGTGCTCCCACGGTCTTTGTTTACTCACTCGCGACGGCGGCGATTCGCCGCGTGCTGCCGATTGAATCGCCATGGGCAGCCACAACGCTTTCGCTTGCCATCGCGCTGTCGATCGGCTGGCTCGTGATGCAGCCTCCGCGGATGAAGTGGCTGGCACAATTTAATTCTCAAGCAACACCCGACATCGAGTTAGGCAATCCGCTCAAGCTCGATGGGCACGTACGAATCGAATTGCCCCACCGAAACAGCGACCCGCAGTGCGACTACCTGTGTTTGGCACTCTTGGACTGCCCAAACGTTGACTCCGTCACCGTGGTGACATCGAGCGCGAGTCAACAGCGACTGGCGACGTACAAGCTGGTCTCTGCCGCCGAGAACACTCCATTGGGACTTGTGCCAGTTCAACCAGGCGAAATCATCCGAAAGGACCCAGGATTGGCTCGCAAGTACTCGGGGCGACAATTTCGATCCGCCACCATGGCCGTCGAAGCAGATTGGGCGATGCGTTTGGCTGGCGATGAACGATTGAAGGAAGTTGATCCGAAATTCGCAAAGCCAACCGACTGGACCATTCGATTGGAGGAGCGACGGCACTACCCAACATCGTCACTTCGACGCGTTTCCATCGTTGACTCCGAAGGCGTGACACGATTCAGAAAGACGTTTTATGAGCAAACCGTTCCTTCGCGATTCTTTTACTTCGGCTACCGAATCCATCCCGGCGCAGGAACGATTTCGGGCGCCTCATTCCACATCGGGCGACAAAACCTAACGTTCGGTGACATCGAGTTTCGTCCTGAATCAACCTTACTCAGCACACTCGATCGACCTCAAGTCAGATGCGATCAAGACGCAATCGTTGAACTGCGCGAAGCTGTCGCCGAGGCGCTGGACGATCCCAATGCCACTGACATGCAATTGAGCCTAGCGAATCGATACCTCGACCTCTTCCATTTCGACACCACCGAAACCGACGACCGACTGATTTCACGAATCGTCGTGGATGATCGAATCAGCCAACTCGACGAGGTGATTGCAAACGTTTATTCGACGAAGAAAACTCCCTTGCGAATGCGAGATGCCTTCGCCGAGCGGATCGCGATGAACCACTCTTCACCAAAGCTTCGTCAATGGTTGGCGGAGTGTTTGGCCGGGATGCCTCGCGGCACGTTTGCCGATCCGTCCGCGACACATTGGCTGATTTGGAAAACACCCGAACTCTATCGTGATGCACCAGCCTTCATCGAGTCACTGGCGGATGTGGAATCAGCGGAAGCGGTGGCGGTCCTTGCGGTGATTCTTGATGACTCCGTCGATATCGAAGAAACACGTCAGCGGCGCGAGGTGATGCGTGCCGTCTGTCAGGCATACACTCGATTTGGTCCCCGAGCGTCTTCGGCAATCGATCGAATTCGTGAACTGTTTCTGCGGCGCCCATCGCCCATTATGAGTCTGTCGAAGGAAGCCGACATGTGGCGAGTAGCTTTGGCTCGCATGGGCGTACCTTTAGCTGACTTGCCAATGTTCTCAAACCAAACCGGCCCAACCGCAGAACGCATCCTTCGCCGAGTCGCAGACCAACTCAAAAAGCAAAACCACGAAACAAAAAAGTAGTGGATCTTGTCAAAGATCCCTGTGCCAGCACCACCTTCTAAATTCCAAATTTGCAAGGTTCATTTTGCAATTTGCAACCCACCGGTCTTCATCACAAAACGTGCAACACCAAAGCAAAACCGCCATCACCACAAACCGGCCCACAAAAGCCCCAGGTAGTGGATCTTGTCAAAGATCCCTGTCCCCCAGCACCAACATCAAAATCCCAAATTTGCAAGGTTCATTTTGCAATTTGCAATCCACCGGTCTTCGTCACAAAACGTGCTACACCCAAGCAAAACCGCCACCAGGTAGTGGATCTTGTCAAAGATCCTCCCAACCTCCAGCGTCCCAAACCAGCCGGATCTTTAACAAGATCCACTACCAATCCCAAGACAGCCACGCGGTCTCTACATCTGCTTCAAAAACTGGCCTTCGACCTGCGACTTTTTACACGCTTTCTTGTAGACCTTTTTCATCTGTTTATTGGCCAACAAGTCAGAGTTCATTGCGTACAGTCTGTCGTACGATTCGACGACTTTTGGATGGTTCTTGTGGGCTTCGTAAAGGTTCGCCAGTTCAGCGACGACGCCGATGTCATCGGGATGGAGTTGCAGATATCGGTTGTAAGCTTCTTCGGCTCCTGCGGCATTGCTGCGTAGCGATTCGGCCTTGGCGGTTTGGTACCAGCCGACGCCATCATCGGGGCGTTTCTGGGCTGCGGAGCGGTAGTGTGTCACAGCGGCGGGAAGATCGCCACGCAATTCATTCCAACGTCCGAGCACGATGTACTTTTCGAACTCCAGGCCACTGCCGTCGAGGATTTCGACGATCGAATCGACATCTTTGATTTCGCCAAGGCAAAACAGGCTTTCGACTGTTCCGGCGATCATGACGCCGATATTGACCGGGGACGCACCGGGTTCAGGGACAACTTCGGTTTCGCCATCTTGGATTTTGATGATCCAGTCTTTGAAGTTTTCACGCAATGATTCGACCATCGGGCCGCATTGATCGAGCGGAATGTGTGACCCCATGTTGCAGGCACTACATTCATTGAGGACCTGCGACGTCGGGCCTGCGGGGATCAGCGGGATGAAATAGATATGCCCGAACTTCCGTGCCTGGTAGCTCTTCTGTTTGGCATAGCGACCGCAGTGACCACATTCGCCATAAGACTGAACGGCGTTTTTTTGGAAGTACATCCGTGATCCGTAGATGATCATCTTGCTGCCTCATGCGAAAGGACGATGGAAAAGTTTGCAAAGAAAACTGCGTCGGCCAGAAATTGTACCGTTTGTTCCCTACGGATGAGCACCCGATCGGTGTCAAAGAAACTTTCATGCCCAAGAGTGAAAGTGGCGATCGCCAAACTCCAAACCGACACATCCAGTTTTGATAAGCTCCGCGTTCCACTGCGTCCTCTGCGGTAAAGACATTCCGCTCGAGCTCGTTGGAAAAGTCCGTCCGTGGTGTTGTCGTTGACGGCATCGAATCACTGACTGTGAAGGTGAAGAAACAGTCGATGACTAAACACAGAGAGACACAGCGATGACACAAGTTGGTTTTGAAGATGACGGAAGTGGCAACCTTCAACTAGCCGACGAAGAATTTCATCAAGCTGTCTTTCCAGACTTGACAATTATGCCGCGTCAGGGCCGGAGCGTCGTTTTGAAGAACGTCAAGTTCATCGACTGCGAAGTGAGACCAGGGACTTGTGTCATTACAAGCGACGTCGTTTTGGACTCAGTTGTATTCTCAAATCTCGATTGCGGTGACTCGCTGACGATCAGTTCGAAAGTGAGATTCAGGAGAGTCATCGTCGCGGGGGACCGTCCAGTATCACTTGTGGTTCAGCCGGAGTCGGAAGGAGATCTTGTTGTACAGTCTCCAGACAACGATGATTTTCAGCTCGACGTTTCCAGATTCAATGGGAGCGTGTGTGTGATCGGTTTGCCAGGAAGCAAGATCGTCAAAGATTCCAGTCGGCATGTTCTCGTCAATGCATCCTGGAAAACGGACGTTGACTGGAAGACGTTACGCATCGGTCCGTTCAGCTACTGGAGAATACTCTTGAAGAAACTCTCGGTGTTCAACGCCTCCGAAGGAGTTTTTAGCCTGCCACTGTCCACCGACAAGAATTACGCCGAGACAATCGACGAGATGAAACGTATGGAAAACGCAGGAGTGTGTGTCAGATAATTGGTTGCCCCAAGAACCCTCTCGCCTAAACGAGCAGTGAAACGTTCTCCTTGCAACACAACAGCGACTTGAACAATCGCCCCTCCCATCAGCCGCATTCGCGCTAGCGAGCGGTTGCTTGAATCCCACGTTACACAACGCTTCACCGACAACGAACAAGGCAACGAAACCAGAGCGTCGGGACTCGTCGCCTCGTCCACTACCGATGACGACAAGACGTTGTGATCTCAGGATTGGCGGTATGTTCGTTCAACCGACTTGACCAATCGCCCCACCCATTAGCCGCATTCGCGCTAGCGAGCGGTTGCTTGATTCGCACGTTATCACAACGACTCGCTGACAACAAACAAGGCAACGAAACCAGAGCGACTGGACTCGTCGCCTCGTCCACTACCGATGACGACAAGACGTTGTGATCTCAGGATTGGCAGTATGTTCGTTCAACCGACTTGACCAATCGCCCCACCCATCAGCCGCATTCGCGCTAGAGAGCGGTTGCTCGAATCACACGTTATCACAACGCTAAGCCGACAACAAACAAGGCAACGAAACCAAAACGCCAGGACTCGTCGCCTCGTCCACTACAGGTGTCACTTGGGTCGAGCGTTACTTTTTTGCACAACACTTTTTGTGTTTCTTGCCGCTTCCGCAGAGGCAGGGATCGTTGCGTCCTACCTTTGCTCCTTCGTTTCGGATCGTGCGTTCGTTGGTTGTCGTAAACTCCAAATCGCTGGTCTCGTTTTCAAACGCAACCGATTCGGCCGGATTTGTCTTGGGCCACGCACCAGCATCGTCATAGACACCGGCGGCGAATTTGCCCAGGTAGGCAATCAAATCGTTGGGACGCCGTAATAACTGACCGGATTGATGAATTGCTTCCTCGCCAAGCGACAGTTGCTTTCGGATGCTTTCGAGGTTCAACATGTATGGCGTAACCAATCCGCGATTGAATGCGGTCTCGATCAACGGCAACGCGGACTCCGCACCGAGATTGCCCAAGTGGTACACCAGCCCTTCGGCAAATTCGTCGCCGTCATCGATGGCTTGGCGGAGGTGACCCGTCAGCTTTTCGATGACCGATTCACGTGTCATCGCTCCGTTGAGGATCAGGTGCAGCATCGCTTCGGAGGCCTTGCGGCGCACGTAGGGATTGACCTGCCGGTCAGCCATGACTTCATCTAACGCATCGATTCGGTTGCCGACGAGAGCGGCAAATAGAAAGCCAAAGTCCTCCGTGATTGCGTCGCCGTAGAGCTCAAATGGCAATTCGCCTGGCAGTGTCGCGGCGGCTCGTACTGCCGGCCAGGCTTCACTGGCGTGGAGTTCCGCGAGCAGATACGTCGCATAGAAATGTCCGTCGTTTTCGACAACGCATCCTTGGCGGCAAAGCTCCGTCGCGGTTTCGATCAATTGGATCAGACGTGGCGTGATCGCATCGTGATTTTCCAAGGCCGCCTTCATCGCTTCGGAAGGGAACTTGCGATCGGTGGCTGTCAGCTGGCTGATGATCGCATCAAGATCCGCTGCGATGCTCGCGTCGGTGTTAACAACCGTTTCGTCCATGACAATTTCTGCTCTGAAAAGGGGAGTGGGCCGGCCCATTACACGGTGTGACCAGCCACGTCAGCAGCGGGGCGATCGCACGCCGGTCCCGTTCATGGTCTAGATTTCGTGAGCGGCTCCTAAAATTCAACATCGCATCGTGAAACGCAAACGATTCGCTACCTTTTATCGCGTGAAACATTGGAGTGACACTTGGGTCCTGAGCGATTTCCGGCTCGGATCTTCAACCAAACACCAAACACACCTGACTTGCTTGGAACAGATAAAGCTATTGAAAATCATTCTCAACAGTGAATCAATTGCTTATCGTCTGTCAAGGTTGTCGAGAACAC
>PPHI01000032.1 GCA_002901265.1 Rhodopirellula baltica
CGCCAAGCAACAAATAAGCTGGGCAAGTCGATCGCCTACGTGACGCGATCGGCGATGAAGTCGTCCCCAATCTCGCAGCACAGCAAGCTAATCGAGACGGCAAAAAGGGATCGGAAAGCAACAGCCAAGAGAAGCGAATCCCAAGCCTGAAGCGACGGCCCAAAGAAGATCAAAGGGCTTCTTGAACAGAGGACTTGAGCTTCGGCTCGCAAGCTCGCGAAGTCAAATCCTTACTGGTTCCGACTACCCACCGATACGGTGTCGAATTTGGTGTGGATCGTTCCCCGTGTGCACGAAGTCATAAATTAGCATGTCGGGGTCGCCATTGTAGCTGACCTGCCGATTACTCGTCAGTCGAACGTTCTCTAGTGGCACATCAGATTTCCGAATCGCGTCGATCGACGAATTCCAATTCACATTGATGAGTGTTTGAAGTTCGTCAAACGTCCAAGCGTAATGCTGGGGCACTGCAAGTCGATCGTATTCGTCGTGCAGATCGCGCCACCCAGTTGGCCAGTCACCAGATGTTCGGATGTGTTCGATGATGAAGATAGCCGTCCAATCTGATGCATACGCCTCGCGTGAAATTCCGATAACCTCACTTGCAAATCGGCTCCCCACACACCTACACCGACAACGAGAAGAGCCAATGCGATCAAAAATACGCGACGCATTTGGCATCCAAATTGATTGGGGGGAACGTCGCGCATTAGCGGGCCGGCGTGATACGTGTTGATTTCAAGACCGACCGCGGCTCCGTTGCATGCGGTTGTTGAGTCACTTGCGTAGTTCAAGGTGAATGTAGCCATCGCATGCAGCCGCAAGCCCGTCGGACTTCATGGCTTCAATCTTTGTGTTTGGGAGACGAGTCGACAGCTCTTCAATTTGTTTGGCCGTGAGGTTCGTCTCAAACAGATTCAGGTATTCGAGGCGATCCATTTTCCCAAGTGAATCGATCATCGTAGCGGATAGTCGCACACCGGAAATGTAAAGATGACGCAACGTTCGACATTTTGAAATGCGTGCAAGTTCGTCCTCCCGGACGTCAATGTACGAAAGATCCAGCCCGTCGAGTTTTTTGGACTGCAACAATTCGTCAAATGTGATCGCGGCCTTGTAACGCATTCGACCCGTTAGACGAATTACACCAAGTTCTTCGATATACGAAGCAGGAAGTTGTTTCGATTTCAGTCGTTCTTCGGCGAGGGCTTCGCCACGAGGGATCAGCCAAGCGCGACAAACCGCATCCGATTCAACAGTGAGTGCACGAAATTCACGCCTCGGTGGTTCTAGCGCATGCAATCGTGAGATTGCTGAGGTCGCGCAAAGGATGGTAACCAGGATTACACAAATCATCGGCTAACCTCTGAGACGTAACGGCAGACAACACCGAGGACGCGCGCGTCCTTCGGTCGATGTGTACGCCCGACATGGGCGTGAGCATGCGGGGTGCCGCTTTCGTTTCAAAATCCAGGCTCGTGCACGAAAGCGGAACTTGAACGACAGGTAGTCCACCAAACGTGAATTGAACAAGCTTAAGTACTAGACGAAGGCAACAGCGGCGAGGTGACGACAATCCATTTCGTCAGTCACAAATTCGAGCCGACTACCACAGGTGCGTCGACATGTACTTCCCGAAACTCGTCAACCGCCTGAAGCGCAACGGCATAACGCGAGCTCGATGAATCGGCTCGCTTGCCGCCCATCCTCTTGACTTCTGACCTAAAGCGATCGATTGGTTCGCCCACCTTTGTCAGCAGCGAGAATAGTCAAACTCAGGCGTTCGATTGTGAATCAGCTCGCCGAAAATCCATTCTAGCATCTCCGAAAACGATCCAACAACGTACGACGCACCATTCTCGTGAGACAAATAACCGGCGTCGCCGGACGAGTTACAGACCATTATGTCGCCACGGGATGAGTTACCGAATACGGTCGTTGTGTCGGCAGGGAATGTTGGGTTTGTCGATGGTGTCCCGTAGTTGTCGACCGAAATGTGGCTGCTGCAGGGAAAGATCCCGCCAGCAAAACCGATCGAATCCCAGTGCGCGATTGACAGGAGATCGTAGAACGAAGCAAAACGGGTGTCGCCACAGTCCGCGGTTGGTGTGCCAAGCATGCAAGGGTATTGGACAGGGTGAAACCATTGGAATGCTGCAATCGTCGCTCGATCCATCATGTATGTGTCTGCGAGCAGCAAAGTCCATCGACCGTCAGCGACAAAGTTGGTCAAATACTTGCGTAGGTTCGGAATCGTTGCCTCTGACACCAGTTCAGAAAAGTACGCCGCAGGATCGCGGAACGCATCCCGAACGGAAGCGGTGATTATGTCGCGATGCGAGTCCAGCACGGAATCTAGGTCGTCGCTGTCAGCGAGGACGAGTGTTGTGCCGCCACCGTCGTTGGGGCGTTTCATCATTTGATTTAGGCGAACGGCGTCGATTCCCGAGGCACGGCGAACGAGTTTGTAGTGAATCGATTGACGAGGACTCCGTGCCTTCGCGTCCAACCGATAGGTCGCTGCGGCCCCACGACGACAGTTTGCAGTTCGCCGCTTCCGACAAGTTTACCCGATCGGCATTGTGAAGGGTAACGAGTTGTGAACCAGCAGTCGGCGCGTCAAGCGACGGATTGTCTTGAATCGTGCTCGTGCTCAGCAACGCGGTGCTCGTAATCGCACTCAGTTGCCAGGCGTCGGGATGTCTTCACCGGCCGAGTCGACCGCGCACCAATCAATCCTTGACATCAAGAGCGATCAATAGGAAACAGAGGTCCCGTGACTTCCGCTGGGCGGCATTCGAACGCACCAACTCAAGTCGTCGACGAAACAGTTAAACCACGAAGTTCGCGAAGAACACGAAGATGTCATGGGGATGGGCATAAGGCGTTGGCCATTGCAGCCTAGGCTACATGCGCGAACGTGGCGGTTAACGTGGCGGCGGCCAGAAACCGTTGACTTTAAATCCGACGTGATCTGCCGCTCACTTTCAACCGACTGTTATGTGCCATCTTCGGGCTTGCTGATTTGGACCTCGCCGAACGTCATGAACACGTAGGACGGACCGGCAGGCCCGCGATAAGCACCTTGAGCGCCACATAGCCTTACCGCGAGGGCGACCATCGCCCAAGCATCTCCTTCAGTGCCAGTCCATTTTCGCGTAGTCAGTTTTTCAATGCCGTGCTTTTCCCCATATTCCTTCAATTTCCACGCATGGGATTTGAGGTCGTCGGAAATCGACGGATTATCCCAAGCCCATAGCCAGGAGTTGTCGTTGGTGCTGAACGAACCGATGATCTGTGCCGGTGCAACCGCCTTTGCGCCATCCGCATTCGAGAATACGAGGTCGCCTACATCTTGATCGATGTTCCATCGGTCGAACGTGCCCAGTCCCCATGCCTTGTGAGCTTCGGTCTTGAGCTGCAGTTCTTCCATGCTGACATCGAGCAGATCTTGGAAGTCATCCGACTTGGGAGAGGACATTTGTGGCTCCTGTGGCTGCGGGGAATTGCCGCAACCGCTCGTCGCCACAACGAGTAGCAGCAAACAAACGACGAAGTGTGAATTGTGGCACATAACGGTAGAAATCACATGGGAGGGAAAAACGACGTGCAAGTAGACCTCAAACCGCGACTCCCGCCGTCACGTGGATTTCAAGGTTACATGACCCTACTCGCTCCAATCACCCGTTTGCTGATCATATACAACCAAGTCAAGGCTATCGGCAATTTCATAGGCAGTTTCGAGCGCGTTCTCAATAGCAATCTCGGATTCTTCCCAATAGGGAATTGAAAATGCGATTTCAGTCTTGAAGACTGCGATCTGAATAAATGCGATTTCAGTCTTGAAAACTGCGATCTGAATAGCCCACTTCGCATTCTTGTGAATGTACTCGGTGCACACCGGCGTCTCGGATTCGATTGAGTATCCGTATACTGGAAGGCGAAGTTTCAAGTCGTCAGTGACAGAGAGACCGAGCGGTGGAATTACAAGCTCGTCCAACTCTGCGCCTACAAGTACATCATGCTTGACGCTGCTCACGTAAAGCAGGATTCCGTATGCCATCTCATTCTTTCCTCAAGTAGCGCTACGCATCAGCGGGCCGGCGCGAGACACGTTGATTTCATAACCGACCCGACCGCCGACTCCGGGCGAGTAAACCGCAGTCTCTTTGGTTTAGGTTACGGTTTGCGCTCCCGGTTTGCCACCGGTTTCCCGATTGTAGTGTCACACGATTGTTACCATGCCGCATTGACTCTCGGCCCCTTTCAGAACCGGACGTGCGCTGTTGACGCATCCGGCTCCCAGCCAGCACTCGGCTCAGCCTCTCATCGGATTGGCCCTCGACATCGCGATCAAGTCCGTCAAACGCGTCGGCTGAACAAGCGCAAAGCGGTCCAGGTAGCGAAAGAACTCCGACCAACTCTTCGAGCGACACTTCTTGGCCGGGCGACGCTTGAGCTTGAATCGCCCTGCGCGGCCCAGGCCTCCGACAGTCACTTGCCATGACGCGACCGTCGATGCTGCCTTCAGGCAGGCACACACCTTGGATAGGATCCAACAGGAACAATGATTTCGGAGCTCAACACCATCCACAACCGGACAACCACGCCTGGTGCTTTTACCCCCACGTCCTTTACGCGTACGCTTCAACGTTCGACTTCGAGAAACACTCTTCTACGAACGCTGCAACACTCGATACGAAGCCTCGGGCTAGGAGTTACTTCGACGGGAGTTCCACCCGCTTGTCTTCAGACCATTGCCAGTCCGCACGTGCACGCAATTGTTACCCGACTTGGGTGTCATTTGCCGGTAGGACATTCATTCATAATCGACGATAAGGCATTGGCACACGATCACAGTCGTCGCTGTCCGCGAAATCATCCCAACACCAAAGAATATCAGAGTAGTTGCCGTCCACGAGTATCGCGTGGACGGCAGTCGCGACTTCTTGGATTTGTGACGATGTCGCAACCATCACCGAGCCGAAGAATCGACGAATCCAACCGGGATATCGCGCCGGCGCGATTTGGAGTATCCATCGTCGGTCATCGCCGTGGTATTGGGAAACAACGATGTCGAAGTGTGCGTTTTCGTGAACGAGCTGAATCAAGAATCCAGAGTCTCTCCAATCCCCAATCTCACCGATCGACCAACCGCGTGATCCTAGTCCATCAGCGATTCGCCGAGCAAATGACTCGCCACGTATTCGGTCGCCAACAGATTCGGGCTCGTCTCCGCGAAAAGTTGCGTTCTGAGATCGAGCCATGCGTTCACGTGTCTCTCTGTCGGGTAACGGGACGGATCACGCGGGCCCGCGAAAGATTATCCACTTCAAAAACCACGACGCAGCGACTCGTCGTGGATCCGCTGGTTACCCGTCGCCTTCAATTGCGAACAATGGAACAAGTGAAACAAACAGTGACATCGGGAAACCGGACGCTAGTCGTCGAGGTCCATTCCAATGTACCAGTAACAGCTCGCCTCCACCAATGCGAGCATAGGCACGCGCAATCCAGATCCTATTTAATCCAATCATCAGGATGGATTGGATACAGGTGACTCCCTTAAAATCTACATCGACCGCCGGTTCGTACGACTCCTCGGTAACGTCGGCACGGGGCCGGACACAGCGATCAGTGAAGTCGCGCAATTCGAGTTCGAGTGATTGCGGGGATGCCGCTGGTGATTGTCGAAGCGGAAAAAGGCTAGCAAGGACGTCCGTGGCCTCGTGCGAGATGCAGATCGTGCAATCATCGTCGATTAGTTCGTGCGTCGCATTGGGTGGGATGCAAAACGCAGCAACTCCCGGGTATTCGATTGTCGGCCAATCCGCGTCTGAGGACATCGTCAATTTGCGGTGGCAGCTTCTTCGATCGGATAACGATATCAATCACGTGGCCGCCGCAAACGACTGACCACTTCAATGAACACAACTCGGCGGCTCACGTGCATCGATTGGTTCGCGATCTACCCTGGACGACAGTTTGCAGTTCGCCGCTGACGGCAAGTTTACCCGATCGGCATTGCGGAGGGTAACGAGTAGCGAATTTGAAGTCGGCGCGTCAGGCGTCGGATTGCCTTCAATCGTGCTCGTGCTCAGCAACGCGGTGCTCGTGCTCAGCAACGCGGTGCTCGTGCTCAGCAACGCGGTGCTCGTGCTCAGCAACGCGGTGCTCGTACTCGGTTGCCAGGCGTCGGCTTGCCTTCATCGGCCGAGCCGACCGCGCACCAAGTAAGCCGTGACATCAAGAGCGATCACCGGGAAACAGAGGTTCCGTGAACTCCTATGGGCGACATTCGAACGCTCCATCCATGCCGTCGACGAGCTGTTAAACCACGAAGTTCGCGAAGCACACGAAGAAGAGATGGGCACGACCATGAGGCGTTGGTCAGAGCTGCCAGCGCGAACGACACGCGTAACCGGGCACGCGCGAAAGATTGTCCATTTCAAAAACGCCGCCTCGCGTGCTCCGGTTCACGCGATGGTTCAAGTAAGCCGCTACGCGGCGGTTGATTTTGGGAAGCAATCCTGTTGGAAGGAGTGGTTCACGTTGAACCGCTCTGCACACTCCTTCCATCAGGACCCTACGATGTCCAAGTCTAACAA
>PPHI01000021.1 GCA_002901265.1 Rhodopirellula baltica
GTTGCCGTAAAGCCATCGCCTTCGGCGGTTGATCCGACATCAAAATGCGATCGCCGGGTTACACCAATTGCCAATCCCGTGCCGTCCGCTAGCGACACAATCGAAGTGAGTCGGCCGACGACTTTATCCCCCGATTTGACTTCCGCGCCGGCAACCGGAATCGTGCCCTCGATCCGCCAACGCATCAGTTGCTTTTGCACTTGGCCGAGTGCATCGAGACGCGCGACCGTTTCTTGGCCCAGATAGCAGCCCTTGGTGAAACAAATTGATTGCTCGATTCGGTTCGCTTCTTGGGGAAGATTCTTCACACCCAAATCGACGCCGTACCACGGGAAATTGGCGGCCACGCGAGCTTGATGAAACGCTTCGTCATCACCAATTGACTCGCCAACCGTTTGGATGACTTGCTCCACCGCGCCAGGCGTTTCCGTTAGCACGACGAACGAGCCTTCACCCAACCAACGCACGTCATAGCGATTGGCATTGGACTGCGACCAATCGGTTTCGGAAGCCAAACCGCTCGCAAAATTTGGTGCGAAGACAAACGCGGTCAGCTCGCTTGATCGGTCGACCGGGACGGCATCTTCACGAATCGTGTATTTATCGGCATGTGCCGTGATTGCGTCTGCCTGTCCAGGAGCACCAATCAGCCGATAGCCTTCGGCGGTTCGGAAAGCGTCGACGAACCCGAGCGTATTACCGCGAACGTCGGTGATAAACGTTTCACAGCCCGAGCCGACTTCCAACTGGCGAACATGATTGGTCGTCAAATTGCTCAAAATCGTGGCGGCGTCGACACCGACGATATCGAGCACAGTCAGTTCGGAAAGTCGAAAGATCGCAGTCATGGAAAGGCTAAGAGGATGATGGCAACTGGGGCGGAACGAACGAAGTAGTCGAATCCCGGCCGGTAGCGCAATTGGCAGTCAATGCCGGAAGAGTCGCGGACGGTCGAGTGAGAGGTTGATGTCTATTGCGAGATCAACAGTTAGCGTTTCGATCCGCCTGCTTAGAGAGATGCACGCATCTTTTGCGGCGTGAAAGGCGACAGTGTTCAGAGCAATAAGTCGCAAGTTCGCAGGCTGCTCGAGGACGCTTGGTCCACGAGCAGCTTGATTGGACATGCTTTGAGTGAGAACTAGCTCAAGTCTTTCAGCATGTACGCTTTTTGCTCGGCGATATCGCTACCGTCGGGCGTGGCGTCGTTATTGACGTCGAACCATTCTTCCTTGTACTGCAGGTACCCGCCCTTTCCGGCAGCCGCGTTCTTGAGTGCTTGGTTTGCACCCAACGCGATGACGGCGTCACCCATTGCGACTTCGGGGTAGCAGCGTGGATGGTTGTCTGGATCAGGGTTGCGGATGCAGTATGCCCAGTGCTCGATCTCTTCGCGGTATCCGCGGCTAACCGGACCGGACGACGCGGCTTGTGCGACGGGAGCTGCATTGTCACCGCTGGCGCTGGTATCGAGAGCGTATCCGCCGCCGTCCTGTTTCTTGACGCCGACTTTGCTGCTGGTGTCGCTATCGCGGTACAGCAACACGTCTTGCTCTTTGTCCAAGATCAAGGTGCCTTTGGAACCCATCACGACTTCGCCCCAGCCGCCGAACCCGTTGCCGTTGATCGTGCTGTAGGTCACGACAACTTTCTTGTTCGGGTCTTGCTCGTAACCTGGCACGGCACCGTTGGGATAGCCTTCGATGTTATCGTGGTAACCGACATCGAAAGTCTCGGCATACTCTGGGCCAGGGAATTCGAACGTGCAGTAAATGTGGTCACCGACTTCACGATCGCGTGGCATGATGTGACGACCGCCAACAGCATGAACGCTCAACGGGTGGACCTTTTTGCCATCGCTTCGCAACGAGGACAAAAAGATGCTGACGGCGTCCAGTTGGTGGCTTCCCAGCTCGGCCATCAGACCAGCACCGGTCCGTTGGAACAAACGCCAGCGGTGCAGTTCTTCGGCGGCCGAGAACATCTCTTCTTTGCCACCTGGGAACTTGACCGAGAAATCGTTATAGCCGAATTTTGCCAACTGGTCGTTGAGCATTTTGTCGGCGTCCCACGCTTCCCACTGGGCGACTTCGGCTTGCAGACGTTCGATGTCTGCTGGCGAGGTTGCGTTCTTGAGCGCGTTGCGTCGGTGTGCGAGGTCTTTGGCGATGCGATCGAACAGCTTGCCGTTCTCGTCAATTTCACCTCCGGGGATCGGCATCGACCAGCTGTCGCGTCCGGGCAAGTTGCCACGGTGCCATTGGGCACGGATGTGGTGAAGTTGGCCCAGAAGTCCCCAGCGGATCAAGTTAACCGCGTTTTCGTACTTGACGTTGTAGTGACGCTGGTGACCGGTGGCCAAGTGAATCGGGTTGTTCTTTTTGTCCTTCAACTCAGCTGCCATACGGCTCATCACTTTGCACTGGGCAACGTTGTGAGCCATCAGCTTCTCGGTCAGAACATGCAGGCCACGTTCCATCGCCAAGGCGGCAACAGGAGCGTGCAACCACAGTGGCAACGCGATGATCACCGCTTCGATATCGGGATCGTCCAAGCACTCCATGATGCCGCCCGTTTTGACGCCATCATAAACCTTGACGTGCTTGCGAGCTTCCGATTCGTCTTTGTAACCGCAAACGCGGATCAGACCGGGGCGGCGAACCAAAGCAGACGCACTGCTGCAGTCACCGTGGAACGCGCGGTGTTGGCTGAACGGACGAATGTCACAGATTGCGCGGACGTCGACGTAGTTAGGGTTACATCCGCCCAGCAAAACGTTGCCTTCGTCGCCAGTACCGATGACTGCGACGCGGACGGGATCTTTGACTTCGCCGTAACCGAAGTAGGCGGCACCAAGGCCGGCGCCACTGACGGCACCTGTGGCGACGATTCCACGCAAGAAGTCGCGTCGGTTGACGTCGTAGTAGCTGGAAACGGCGTTGTAATAGTTTGCTTCACCGACGGTGCGCTCGTCTGCAGAAAGCTTGTCGACCATCTATCTATCCTCGAAACGGTGGTTTGTTTTGTTGTGTGGGGAAATGCGACAAGGACGGCTCTTGGGCGGCGTCCCTTCATCTTATCTGGATTTACTTTTTCTCCGTCGCGGTTTTCGCGACGGACTTTCGCACGATCAAGTGCAAGAAGAAATCCAAGCCGGCAAATCGCCCGGCACCTGTGGCAGCCAATACGAGGCACGCCAAGCATTCCACCATCTGGTAGATGCTGCTGGTCGGTCCGGTCGCAGGCGGGTACTGGCTCAGGAAAACTGAACCGAGAAAACCGGCCGCGGCCAACGACGCGAGTGGAGTAAACAGTCCCAGAAGGAGGCACCAACCGATCACGACGTCAAAGTATGGCACCACCCGATTGAGAACGGAGGTATCGATTCGTTCCAGACGTGGACGCTGGATTTTGATCGGTGGCGACATGGCACGCTGGTTTGGAGCGGCCAGAGAATTGATGGTCGCTTCGTACGCGCTCCACAATTGATCGATCTCAGTCAGAACCGGTTTGATTTTCGCTTCGTTCTCTTTGCGAACCGTTTCGACTTGGTCGGCCAAGCTCTCGACACCCTGACGTGCCGGGTCACTGCTCAGCTTTGCGACCTGTGCGACACCCAGCTTGTACTCGCGGATGTCATCGGCGTAGGTCGCCATAATCAGATCGAAATTCTCCAGCGTCGTGTTCAAGGCATCCTTGGCTGCCTTTTTCTCTTTGTCACCGAACTGGTAGTAATCGGCCGCCCGATCGGAGTACTCGCCGAGCCACCACTCGTGGTTTTTGCGATCCATACGGAATTCGCCACGTCGGTCCCAAACCAGACTGTGGAAGTGCTCCGCGTAGGGGCCTTTTGCGTTGGCAAAGAACGGGGCTGCGTCCCAGTCGCCTTTGCGAACCTTGTCGCTGCCTTCACTAAGAAAGTGGAATCCGATTGTCAGCCGAAGCAGGACCAGCATCGTTATCGCAAGGATTCCGAGGATCCGAGGTGAGATTCCCCAACCGACAAGTAGTCGAAGTGGGAATAAGAAAAGGGTTTTCACGATCGCAGATGGCTCCGATGCTAGGCAAGTTGGTAGGCTGGCTTGCGAAAGCAGACGTTTCCGTTGAAAGGCCGCAAGCTGTCGAGGCGGGAAGTCCGCATTATGGACAACAAATCTTTCCACGCCAAGGAGAAAGCCTCGTGCCCGCCCCCCGTAACAGCGGAATCGGCGAGGCACGATTCCGACGCAGCGGATGTCGGGACGCTGTTGTTCAACGCGTCAATGCGGCTGAAAGAAGGTTTGACGATTGAATCGACACCCGCGATCGCGAATCTGCCGCTTCCTGCCAACTTGGTTGCGATCGTGCCTTTCCAACTTGTGTTGCTCACGTTAAGCTTCTGGCCCGATTGACGAGAGAGCTGAATCTTCGCTTCTGTCATTCGCCTGCTGTGCGTCGGTGGCGACCCTTGCGACTGTGAGTCGTGAACCTGGTCAGGACTTAACTGGAGCAGCCATAAGCGATGTAGCTTTGTGTGAGGGTCGCCTCCAACGTGCAGCACAAAATTTGATTTGCCGCAAAGATGTTTTCGGCAGATCCTTCTTGAGACAAGCACGGTGTCTTCTATTGTCGCCTTTCGCTCCCGCGAAAGTAGCGTTCTTGTTGAGTGGCTATGCGGCACAGAAGGCTGTAGTCGCGGCAGCTTGGTCGGCAGTTGGCTTGGTAAATGCCAACCTCGCTTGCGTTTGAACGTGCTGGGAACAGTCGATACAGGGCCCCGCGTTGATGGCGGGGCGGGGGTGTATCTGTGAGGTTGGGGATCGGAAATCGCCTAAAGGCTAGACTCCAACGTGCGGGATGGAAGAATCGCCTAAAGGCTAGACTCCAACTTGCGGGTTAGCGGCGTCGTGATTGCATCCACAATGCGTATTCTTTGACGGTGATGATTCCGTCGCGATTTGCGTCCGCAGCCACCGGACTCATCAACATCTTTTCGTACTCGCTTTTGACGAGCTGTTTGTCGTTGTTGCTGTCGTACCGGCCGATGATTCGTTCGGCGTACGCGATCATCTTGTCGTCCACCTCGCCAACGGGACCAGCCGCAGGAGCAGCTGATGCGGACGATCCGGTATCAGAGCCACCGCGGTCGGATGAACCAACGGATGCCATCGCGCCGGAAGCTCGCGTCGCCGCAAGCTCTTCCACGGCTTGGTAGGCTTCGGCAATCGTGATGTGACCGTCGCGGTTGAGGTCAGATTTAAAGAACTCTTCAACGGTTTCGTCGTCCCAGGTTTCAGCGAACTCCGACATCTCGATTTGGCCATCGCGATTGGTGTCTTTTTCGGCGAAGAACCCTGGCAGGTCTTTCGGCAGATCGTCGGCGGTTAAGACGCGATATGATTTCCGGCCTCCATAGACGTCCACCATTTCCACGTCGCCCCCGCGATCGCGATCACGGCGATTACGATCGTCGTTACGCGAGTCTTCGGCGGTTTCGCGTCGGCGGGCATACCGCACGGCGAGTTCGCCTTCCGTCAGACGACCATCTTTGTTGCGGTCAAAGTCCAAGGGGTTTCCGGAAAAGCGACTCGAGATCTCGTTCTTGTCCAACACGCCGTTGCGGTTGCGATCGTAGCGTCGAATGTTGTTTCGAGCCTCTTCACGGTCTTCTTCGGTGACGGTGACCGACATCATTTCCGCTGCGGGGCCAAACCCAAGCAACGAAGGAGCTGTTTCACCTTCGGCAAGCCCATTGCCGAACCCTGGAACCAGTAACTCCGGTGTCAGGCCTTCGTCGCCGTTAGAGCGTGAACCCCCGCGAGACGAACCGCGATCGCCGCCTTCGCGCATCTTTTGGAACGCTTCGGTGACGCGTTTGATCGAGATTGGCTGTCCAGGTTTGATGCTGGAGTCGGCCGATTGCAAACGCTGAATCAGGAACTGCGCAGGCCCCTGCTGTTCGTCTGGGTCGATCGTGCCGTTTCCGTTGCGGTCCAAGCGACTGAGGAAACTGCTTGGATCGAACCCGCCACGACCACCGCCGGGTGGCCCGCCGCGATCACCACCCAACCCAAACACACCCAACAC
>PPHI01000058.1 GCA_002901265.1 Rhodopirellula baltica
TATGACGGAACAGGGAAAAAATCCGAGAGGCTCAAACGCCCACGAACTTGGCGTGAAAAAACGCAATCAACCAAGACTCAGCAGATCCTCGCGCTAGTGGCATAGGAATTAGAATCTGCGGCACTAGTCTTCGAGCAAGCTGTCGCAAACTTGCACTTGAGCCCAGTTTGGTTTCTGACGCTCGATGAATGTCAAGTGACGAGGTGCGGTTTGATAGACGTCATGCGTCGCACGGTCTTGGAAGATCACGTGCAGCGAGACGTCGTATTTGACATTCACTTCGCGACTCAGTTCGGTGTCACGTCGTCCCACGGCAAAGTCGACGACGCCGTCATGGTTGTCCAAATATTCTTTGCAGTCGTTGACCAAGCTGTTAACTGCGTCGTCGCTTTTATCTTTCAGCGTGAAAAAGACGTGGTGGGCCAATCGAGCCATGGTGGGAAGCCTCGGTAGGGGAGAAACAAATCGTTTATGATGGCCCCCAATCGTAAACATTTTGGCTGCGACGACGAGCCCACACCCGCAACGCGAGCGGACAATGCACCTCAACCGCATTCCTCGAAACTCCACTGCCCTGCCCCGCTACACACTCGCGGCCATTGGATTCCTCTCCACGCTCGCGTTTTCGACCGCCTGCATCGCCCAAACGCCTGACGCGAATTTCCCTAGCTGGCTCGACGGTCGATTCGAATGGCGCGTCAGCCAAACGCTCCTGTCAACAAACGACGGAAAACTGCCCGACTCCTCCGAGCATCCTTGGATCGCAATCAAAGACCCGTCTGTGGTGCAGCACGACGGACGCTGGCACCTGTTCTGTTCGCTGCGAAAGAAAATCGATGGCAACGGACGCATCCGCATCGGCTACCTGTCATTCACGCAGTGGGACGAGGCGAACGAAGCGACTTGGCAGCTGCTCAACCTGACGGAGGAATACCACGGCGCCCCGCAGGTTTTCTACTTCGCCCCGCAGCAAACTTGGTACCTGATCTATCAAGCCGTCGACAGCACTCGCGGCCTGAAATACGGCCCCTGTTACTCAACCAACAAAGACATCACCGAACCTCAGGACTGGACGCTTCCAAAACCGCTCTACGAAGTCAAAGCAGGCAACAAAGCCGGCCTCGACTTTTGGGTGATTTGTGACGACCAGTTTGCGTTTCTGTTTTTCACGTCACTCGACGGAACGATGTGGCGAGCCCAAACGGAGCTCGCCAATTTTCCCGACAAAGGTTGGACCGATCCAGAGGTTGCTCTGCGGGCTGACATCTTTGAAGCCAGCCACACCTACCGCGTTGGCAACACGGGACGCTACTTGACGTTTGTCGAAGCCCAACGGGGACGAAGACGATTTTTTAAAGCCTACCTCGCTGACAATCTCGCCGGCGTTTGGGCACCGCTCGCTGATAGCGACAAGATGCCTTTCGTCAGCCCAGCCAACGTGCTCAACCAATCGACGTCTTGGGCACAGTCCTACAGCCACGGTGAACTGCTGCGTGAATCCAACGACCAGCATCTGTCGATTGCCCCGGACCAAATGAAGATGGTCTTTCAAGGGGCAAGCGACAGTGAATACGGCGTCGGATCCTACGGCGACATTCCTTGGCGACTGGGCCTATTGGAACTCGCCGACGAACCCAATTCAACTACGACTTTGCCTTGATATCGTAGCAATACAACGTGTCTTGATCGCGAATGTAGAGCTTGCCATTGGCAATCACAGGGTGCGTCCAAGCAGGTGACTTCGTACGGTCAGGCTGCTCGAAGCGTCCGCGTTCAACAAACTCGTCCTTGTTCGGTTCGATCAAAATCAGCGTGCCGTCTTCCGTTCGCAAGTACAACCGTTGATCGGCGAACAACAACGCCCCTTTCTGTGCGGCTCGGTCTTGCCAAAACACGTCACCGGTGTGGAAATCCAGGCACGTCAACACGCCACCGCCGTTCCCACCGTTCGCACCATAAAGCGCGCCGTCGACAGCGATCATCCCGCCGTGATGGTTTTGCATCTTCGGTGTGAAGTAAACCTCTTCGGCCGTGATCTCGCCGTCATCTGACTTCTGCAACTCAACCGCCCCGCCGCCGTTCCCATAGGCTGAAGCGCCGAACACGAGTCCGTCTTTGTAAATCGGTGTCGAACAGTTAATTCCCATAGGGTTTGCTGGGGCATCGTATTGCCAAAGCGATTCGCCGCTGGTTGGATCGACACCCACCATCGCTTTTGCCGTCAGTTGAACGACCTGTGGCTTGCCAGCGGCTTCGATCAAAATCGGCGACGCATACCCGGCCCCCGAGCGCGGTCCCGAGCGTCCACGTCCGCGGCCCCCGCCTCGACGTCCTTCGCTGCGTTCCGGCGCGGCTTCTCCCGATTCGGCAATCAACTGGTTCGTCCAAACCGTTTCGCCCGTCTTCTTATTGAGCGCCGCCATCGTCGCGTTAGGACCGCCTGGCGTGCAGTACACCAAGTCACCTTGGACCAATGGCGACTCGTTGTATCGCCAAGTCGGCAGGATCCCGCCAAAGTCGTCTTGCAAACTTCGCTGCCAAACAATCTTGCCGTCCGCAACCTGCAAACATGCGATCGTGCCCCCTGCCCCAATCACGTACATGTGATCGCCTTCAACCGTTGGGGTGCAACCACCACCCTCGATTCCTTGTGGCATGCCTTCGGTCAGTGCCGGGGCGAGTTTCGTCACCCACAATTCTTTGCCGTCAGACTCCGAAAGCGCCCAGACGACTTCGTCTTCGCCACGGTTGCTCAACCCAAACATTTTTCCGGCGACGACCGATGGCGCGCTGTAGCCAGTCCCAATCCCCTCGACTTTCCAAGCCAACGCAGGACCGTCGCTCGGCCACTGCTGCAGCAGCCCGGTCTCTTTCGACATCGCATCCCGATTCGGGCCGTGCCACTGCGGCCAATCTTCAGCAACAGCAAACTTGGCGGTACACGCAAAAACGAGGGCGAGGACCAAGTCACGTTTTTTCATCAATTCTTTCTCAGATCAAAGGTTGTTCGAAATCAACGCCGCCTTCCGCTTTGAATCCTATCGCTGGGAGAAGCTTTGTTAACTCAAAAACGCCCAGATTGGACGATTCGACAATAGTGAACGGAATGTAAAAGTTTCCTCCGCTCTGATGCAGTCCCGCTTTCACCGTGGTAACAATAGGAGATCGCCATTTTAGACATTGCTTCTACCTTTTGCGTCCAGCCACCCGATGCCCTCGCACAATACCAAGCGTCTTCTCGCCGCAGTCCTGCTGACGGCCGCGTGCGGGGTGATCGTGTCCCAGCTCCGATCTGACCAACAAGTCGAGGACGTGCAGGCTGATGAGATCGTTTTGGCTGAAACTGACTTAGCTGACACTGCCAACACCCACGACTGGCTTGAACAGCTCGCGACCGCCTACTATCCCAGTCTTGCCGTCGTCGTCATTCGCGACGGCAAGGTCGTCATCCAAGACGTGTTTGGTGTCGAAGACAAACAGACCGGCAAACCAGTAACGCTGCAAACTCAGTATCACGTCGCGTCGGTCACGAAAGTCTTCACCGCATCGATCGCGTTGATGTTACACGACCAAGGCGTCGTCAACTTGGACCACACCGTAACGCGATACCTTCCCGCGGATATCTCCATCAGCAACACGCCAGTGGTCGGTGCAACGATCACGCTACGCCAGCTCGCTTCACACACCTCGGGACTCCCACGAAGCATTCCGGGGCCTGTGCAAACCGCCTCGGGACGCTACGAGCTCCGCCCCGCCCTGCTCTACCCGCAGCTGGCAAAGGTAAAACTTGAGTTTCAACCTGGCACCGACGAAGCGTATTCGAACCTCGGTTTCGGTCTGCTGGGGCATGTGCTGGAAAGGTCCACCCAGAAGTCGCTCGATGAACTGATTCAAGAAATGATCTGCCAACCGCTTCAGCTAACCGGTACCGGCATCGAAGGCAATCCACGCCTGCATCCGGCAACCGGATACAAGCCGAAAAGCCGTGGTGGTGACCCCGAATCGCATTCGTTGGCAACACGTCTGGCCGGATCGGGAGGCTTGATCGCGAGCGCTGACGACTTAGCCAAATTCCTGATTTCCCAAATGCAGCCAGGCCCATTTTCTGAACAACAGTTGCAACAATTCCGAACCGCGACACCGCTAGCGGATGGAACGTCGAGCCGCAATACACTCGGCTGGTCGATCAATGCTTCGCTTGGCGTTGGACGATGTCTGGAAAAGAACGGCGGTCGGGGAAATTGCCGCGCCTGGATCGGCTACTCAATCGACCATCAAGTTGGGGTGGTGATGCTCACCAATTGCGGCGGCCCATCACTTGATCCGTTTGGCCGGAGACTGCTGGAACATTCCGTCCCGATTGAGAATCGCCGATTGGTCACCGACGACGGCTACGCAAAGCTGGCACCGTTCACCGGAGTCCGTTGGCAAAATGACCTTCCCATTGTTCGCATCGTCGATGAATGGATGCCTCTGCTCTCGATCGACGGCACGTCCACCGATCAAATCATGACGTTTGCGAAAAAACAGTTTGGCAAACAAGCACAGAAACGATTTGCAGAAGACCTCGTCGAAGTGCTCTCGAAGATGGGACAGGTCCCCAAACCAATCGTTACACTCGAACTCGAATCACAGCCAGGTACACTCGAAACGCGAACCGTACGAATGACCTACGCCAATTGCGATCGGCTCTGGCATGAATCAAACGCTGATTAGTCATCCCCCGCCTGCAACACCTCCCCAATGAACTACCTGCCTCAACTGACAATTGCGTTGACCTTGGTCGTCGCCAGTACCGGGATTTGCAAAGCGCAATCCGCACGCAACGAGCTCGCGTCCAAACTGTCCGAGATCTGTGACCGGCATGACGTACCGGGTATGGCGTTCACAATCGTCAACAGCCAGGGAACCGTTCAGTCCGGATGTGTCGGAACTCGTCATCGCGGCTTCGATGATCCGATTTCCATCGATGATAAATTCTCGATTGGCTCGAATACCAAATCGATGACCGCGACGTTGGCAGCGGTGCTCGTCGACGAAGGCAAAATCGACTGGTCCACCACAATCGGCGATGTCTGGCCAAAAGCATCTAGCCAGGACCTGCATCCGAAACTTCGTTCGGTCACGTTGGAACAACTGCTCTCGCACCAAAGCGGCATGGCAGCCAACGTTTCCGAGCTGGACCCAGCCGCGTGGTCAGACTTTTTCAAAGAAGCTCAATCTCCCGTTTTGGAACGTCGGCAGCTTTTAAGCGTCGCCCTTGCGTCGGCCCCCACGCAACCACAAAACAAGTTTGCCTATTCGAACATGGGTTATGCGGTTGCGTCGGCGATGCTGGAAACCCGCGCACGCCAATCATTCGAATCGCTAATGCAGGAACACCTGTTCGATCAGCTTGGCATGCGTTCCGCCGAATTTCGCACGCTAAAAACGGCGAAACAGATGCGGCCGCCTTTCGTCTGGGGACACAAAGCCGACGGAACTCCCATCGATCCTCGGACCGCAGGCGCAGACAATCCAAGCGTCTACGCCGCAGCCGGCACAGTGCGATTAAACATCGAAGATCACGCGAAATACGCCCAGTGGCTGCTGCGTGGCAAACCCGAACCGGTTTTGAAAACCCAAGCGTCCTTCGACCATCTTCAAAAACCGCTGGTCGATCACACCAGTCCCGGTGCCAAGTACGCATGCGGTTGGATCTGTGTCCCCACACCAAACGGCCCCGCACTCAATCAC
>PPHI01000047.1 GCA_002901265.1 Rhodopirellula baltica
CGTCGACTTCTTGTCGCGACAAAACGGTGGGCAGCTTCTTGGGACGTTTACCGAACGGAACGGCAGTGACGGGCCACGGCATGGGCTGGGTGTGGCGATAGTAAAAGCGTAGCGCACAGACGGCTTGATTGAACGTGCTATAAGCCAGCTTGCGAATGACCATGTCTTCGGCGAGACGTTGCGTGAGTTCGCAACGGCGTTTTTGATGAGGCGTCATCGGAGAGATGCCTTGAAGTGAAAACGGAACGATGAGGGCGAGCAATCTGCTCGCCGCATTCACTTCAAACGTGGGCCGCCGCGGTTGCTTGGCGCAAGTCAAACCAGCCGAACAAACACCAAGGAAAATCCAAGAAACGAACCAGCGTCTACAATCCGCCAACCGCTTCAAGCGCGTCGAAAAGAAAAGGACAAACGAACGCCCCGCCATCAGCAATAAAAGACAATCGCACGAAGATGTCAGTAGCGTGAACTGCTGCGATTAAGTTCAACGTTCAACGTTCGGCATAACCGGGTCGCCGCAGTTGATGCTCCATTTGAAAACGCGCGTCCGGCGACTCCGCGTTCATGCCATGGTTCTGCAAATATATCTAGTGACGGTAGTCGTAAGACGCCCAGGATACGTCATCGAACGATTCACGCCATCCCCGCGTTCGATTTAAGGTATCGCGCTGGCTTCGAACGTACGGTGTTTTAAAAACGAATCCGAAGAGCCAGATATAGTAGTGCGCTTCGTATTCGACGTTTGGGGATGCATTCTGACCGCCTATAACCTTCAACCGCAGTTTCTCGAAAACACACGGGCACACGTAACCCGGGAGACCACGGTCGTGCTCCGCTTCGAAAACACGACTCACATCAGCACGACCGTACTTTCGACTGGCCGTTCCCATCGATATGTACACTCCAAGCATCACAGGTAAAAGGAGCAATGCACGTAGCGAGAAACATGGGCGCAATCGACGAAGCAGTGTCTTCAAGCGAATTCACCTACGAGACTAATAGTCGGTTGCAGAACGGCTTCGTTCACCGAGGCACGGCGAACGAGTTTGCAGTGAATCGATTGACGAGGACTCCGTGCCTTCGCATGCAACGAACAGTTCGCGGCGCCCCCACGACGACAGTCCGCAGTTCGCCGCTGACGACAAGTTTACCCGATCGGCATTGCGAAGGGTAACGAGTTTCGAACTAGCAGTCGGGGCGTCAGGCGTTGGATTGTCTTGAATCGTGCTCGTGCTCAGCAACGCGGTGCTCATACTCTCAATCGGTTGCCAGGCGTCGGCTAGTCTTCCTCGGCCGAGTCGACCACGCACCGATCAAACCGTGATATCAAGAGCGATCACTAGGAAACAGAGGTTCCGTGAGCTCCGACGGGTGACATTCGTGCGCACCATTCAAGCAGTTGACGAAACATTTAAACCACGAAGTTCGCGAAGCACACGAATATGAGAGTGGCATGACCACGATGCGCTGGTCATTGCAGCCACACCTACCAGTGCGAACGACTCTGCCATTGCCAAACCGCTCGGCTCGCTTGCCGCTTATCCTCTTGACTTCTGACCTAAAGCGATTCGATGGTTATCGAAAGTCGCCCGTATTTTCAGGTTCGTACTTGGTCAATGCAGTCGCCAGCGGGCAGTAGATGGGGATGCATAGAAATGTAACATCCGATCGCTATCGAACTGCATTCCTCGCGAGGATCAGCAGAACGATATACATTGCAGCAGCGCCGGCAAAGGCGCTTGGCCAAAAGGCTTTGCGTCCTCCAAGAAACAGTCCGATCGGTCCTGCGATCATCGCCGCGGGAAGAAAGAGAGCGGGAACTGCGATTAGGGTCGGCGGATTCTGCATCGTCCACACTGCGAACACTAATGCGGAGACAGTCGCAAAGACGACGAGTTCGAACATCGAAATATGTCGTGAATCTCCCACGTGGATCTCGATTTGAACGAGTACGGTTCCTGGGTTCGATAACGGCACGCGTCACCCGGCACGCGCGAGAGATTGTAAATTTCAAACCGCCTGACTCGCGTACTCGGGTGCACGCGATGGTTACCCGCCACTGTGGATTGCTTTGTCAAGTTCGACGAGCCGTTTAGCGCAAGTCATTATCGCGGGTCGCACATCAAAGTCCGGGTATTTCTCTCCCATCGCTAATATTTTGGCGAACGCCCCGATGCACGCTTCGCGTCGGAGTTGTGCTAGAGTCATTCCTTCGCGGTCAGCAAGCCATTTCTCGACACTCGCTTTTTTTAGCGGCGAATAGGATGCGTCCATTTTCGAAGTGTGCGATTCCAAAATGTCCTGGATCAGCCAGAACGAATGGTCGCCCATGTCGACTTCTCCCGATACCGCGCGAGTCAGATAGTTGGATGGAGGTCGTCGCGAGTCGGTGAGATGTTTAACCAGTACGCGAATGGCAGGCAGCCCGCCAGTACGCAGCCTGACATCAGCCGCGTTGACTGCGTCTCGGTCCGAAAAGGTAGCGATAGTTTCGATCGCCCACTCTAGCTCAGGACTTGCGGGTGCCTTTCGGGGCTGGGTCTTGCCAGTGGTGATTGCACCTCCTGCATCCTGGGCGCGACTATAGGTCAGTGCAAATGGCAACAATGCGAGTACGACAATGGATGCAATGTGACGCATAAGCTTGGTCGGGTAACGATTACGATCACGTGGTCGCCGCGGTCGACTGACCACTTCAATGAACACAACTCGGTGGCTCACGTGCATCGAGTTGTTCGTCTGTTTTTAAACTCCGACTCACACCCGACGAATTCCGAATGATAGCACGGATGCGAATTAGGATGCGGCGGATCAAGAGCGAGGATTTCGGTGGATTTGATTCGTAAGACTTATATCGTGACCAGAACGGCATGTTCGAGATAAAGTCTTCCGAGTGATCTGGGGTATCGAAGCCGGAAAAGCGTCGAAGTCGATCGCCAAATGGTAGGTGGGATTGGCCAATGCATTTAGTCCGCGAACTCGGACTTGCGGTACGACGACAGTCAACATAGCGATAAAACAAGCGTGCAACAGACAATCCAAGCAGGCTTCCACCTGCAAGAAGTAAGAAAACAATCCAACCTTGAGGTTCGAGTAGAAAGAGACCTATTCCGGCAATCAATACAGAGCCGATGACCGATAGCCCAAAATGGATGATGAATCGCATCAGTTCAGATGGCCCCATTTCACACAACGAAAGAATCCATGTAAGTCCGAGGTTTGGTGGGTGGGAGTCATTTGTCGTTAAACTGGCGACTCGGACCCGTGATCTGAGCAGCTTGGAACTACCTGTCACATTTGCTCCACCCACCAATACCATGGACTCAGTAGCAATGATCATTCTCGCCATTGACCTCGGTAAATTCAATTCCGTTTGCTGCTTTTACAACCCGAAAACCAGAAAGGCAAAGTTCCTCACAACCCCAACCAAGCTCGAACACATTACCAGTATCTTCGAAGACTGCGGCGCAGACGTCGTCGTCATGGAAGCCTGCGGGCCTTCCGGATGGATCAACGACCTCGCTCAGTTGCACGGCCTCAAGACACTCGTCTGCTCGACCAACGAAGAGGCCTGGCGATGGGCAAACGTCAAACGAAAGACCGACAAGGACGACGCACTCAAACTGGCTCGGATGACGGCAATGGGCGAACTCAAAGGTGTTCACATGCCCTCGCCTCAGCATCGTGAATTTCGTTCGCTGGTAAAGTATCGCAAAACGCTCGACGGACGGATCAACAAAGTTAAGTGCGCGATCCGTGCTTGGTTCGTCAATCACGGAATCGAGATCGACAAAGCGTGGCACACCGGACGCGAGCATATCAACTCATTCCGAAAACCCATCCAAGACTGCACGGCGACGGAGCTCTGGAAAGGGCAACTCGATATCGAACTAACGATACTCGATTCCTTGTCGCTACAGCTCAGCTCGATTGTCAAACGACTTGAACAACTCGGCAAGATCGACGCACGCATTAAGCGTCTACGCACGATTCCCGGTGTCGGCCCAAGGACCGCCGAGATCCTCGTCGCCTGCATCGACGATCCGCATCGATTTGAAAATGGCCGTCAAGTCTCCGCCTATTTCGGGCTGGTCCCACGCCAGTATCAGTCTGGGGAGACCGATCGCAATGGCCGGATCACAAAGCGAGGCAATCCTCTCGCTCGCACGATCCTGGTCGAGTGCGCGTGGGCTGCACTTCGCTACAACCCTTGGGCCAAAGAGATCTATGAGCGAATCTGTGGCAAACAAAAGACACGCAAAAAGAAGGCCGCAATCGCACTGGCACGTAAGATCGCGGTGATCGCATGGGCGATGCTACGTGACGAGAAGGGCTGGGAACCGAAACGGATGATTGAAGTGACGGAGTCCTATGGCTCGATGCCGGCCAAGCTGAAGGAGTCCCTGCAGAGCATGAAGCCCAAGGAAAACAGCGACCAACGGAAGGCACGCTTGCGACGAGAGGCGCGCCAGGCAAAGGCAGCCTCCAAGTCACCCACGTCCAAAACCAGCACAAACAAAGACCACCGAGAGCCGTCGTCAACAACAGCGAACCGATCCACTAAACCGAAAGCAGCCAATCGCAAGCCAAAGCAATCAACAACACAGACTCAACCCAAACCACGGCGAGCAGGAAAGCTAGTACCGCGTACCTGATGCCCTGCACATCGGCGTAACGAATCAGCCCTGCTCGCTGCATCTATCTTCGAGCGGCAAGGACAACCAGCACCAGACGCCTGATGCGTTTGACATCGGCGTAACGAATCGGACCTTGTCGCTCTTATTCAACTGACTTTTCACTCCAACCCATCGTCACCAATACACCACGCGAGCTTGAAGGAGCCCCAACGAAAGCCACCCGATCGATCAACCAAGGAAAGACCTACCCAAGTGTGTGAGCACCGACCAAAGTTGACGCTAGTGATTTGCGTTAGGACCGATCTCGAGAACGAGATCGGAAAATCATCAGACACGTCGCCCTAAAGAATGTGCCGCACCGCCGGAAGGTAGCTTGCTGCTCACTGACGTTAGTCGTCAAAGAAGCCTCCAGGCAAGCTTCATCCATCACGCCAAAACGCTCTCGCACAAGCGATCGTTGAACCGTGTAACGGATCAATGAGGGAACGCAGTCCGCAGCCATGCGGATCTACCAGAAGTCAAAGTGCGTTCACACCTCGAATAGTCGTTTAATCAACATCCTTGCCAAATCGGATCGGGCGTACTTCGAAGGAGACCACTCCGCACAGTTCTCTGTCGCGAACACACACCGATCACCAATGTAAAATCAGATTTTCAAAAAACAGTGGCGACCGCCACTTGCAAACCTCGGACTTCATAGTAGTCGGCGTCGTTCACCGAGGCACGGCAAACGAGTTTGTAGTAAATCGATTGACGGCGACTCCGTGCCTTCGCGTGCAACGATTAGTTCGCGGCGTCCCCACGACAACGGTTTGCAGTTCGCCGCTGACGACAAGTCTACTCGATCGGCAGTGCGTAGGGTAACGAGTTGCGAATTAGCAGTCGGCATGTCAGGCGACGGATTGTCTTCAATCGTGCTCGTGCTCAGCAACGCGGTGCTCGTACTCGCAATCGGTTG
>PPHI01000059.1 GCA_002901265.1 Rhodopirellula baltica
CACTTCAAGAAACGCCAATTCGCGACCTCCATTGCAACCGTGGTTCGCCGCCTATCGCGAGCCCTTTCCGTCTAGTGCAACAGTCGGTCGGGATCAAGAATCCAGTAGACAACATCTGCACCAATCAAACCGCGCACCAATCAAACCGCGCACCAATCAAACCGCGCACCAATCAAACCGCGACATCAAGAGCGATCAATAGGAAGCAGAGGTTTCGTGAAATCCGCTGCGCGACCTTCGAACGCACCATTCAATCCGTCGACAAAACAGATAAACCACGAAGTTCGCGAAGAACACGAAGTAGAAACGGACATGACCACGAGACGCTGGCCATTGTAGCCACACCTACCATCGCGAACGGCGGTCATCACCGAGGACCGCTAATGTGGTTTCCATTTGCAAACGCGTGATGCAGTCCTTCGGCGGATGAAGGGTTTTCCGCTACTCGGAAATCAGCGGTGGCGTGATGCCAATGGAAATACCATTGGATGGATTTAGCTTGGAGTCCGAGTACCAACCAATGTACCGGCCTCGGCGGTGGAACTCTACATCAACAGGCAGCCACCATTCCAGATAGGATGCTCCAACATCGCTAATCGCTTTAACCGGGGAATCTACAATGCAACGCGTTACCGGTGAATAAATCCTATAGTGAATTGCGACAGCTTCGGGGAGCGGAACTCGTAGGTGTGTGTTGTGGCTAAAAGCCAGGTGGCAGGCCCGTACGAGGCAAAATAGAGAGCCACCAACAGCTTAGCCACCGATTTCAGGAGCGAACTGGTACGCGAACGCTCGTTCATAAGATTGCTCACTGCAAAGATCAATAACAGGATGAGCATTAATACCGCTGACACAAGCAGTCCAAACGCACCAAAGTTCATCCCGACCGCAAACACGACCGCCAAGAATGCGGGGCCCAGCAGTAGTGACGACAAGGAGAATCGCGGCGATTTTCTCATTTCAGTCGGATAACGGTAGAAATCACGAAGAACGGGCGAACGACTTGCAAGCAGACGAGAAAACGCACCACCCGTCCTCCCGGCGAGTAGACTGAGGTCTCGTTGGATTAGGCTACGCTTCCCCACGCTTGCCTTCAAACCACTGCCAATCCGCACGCGGATGCGATGGTCATTTGGCTTGTTGCGTTACCATTCCAAGCCGACTCCATTGTCTTCAAGGCCCATCAGCTCCCGCCAGCGGCATTCAATTAGCGCAGTGTAGTGATGTCCCCTCACTCCATAATTGCCGAGAGCAAACCCATCATTCACCTCAACCAGAATCGTACGCCCATCATCAGTCACCGCCCAATCCATTCCATATCCGATCGGAGCGTTTTCAAAGCAGTCTATCGCATCGCGAATCGTATCAACATTGGGGACGACAAGCGGGTCGCCCTTGTAATGAGATAAATTCAAGACTTTGCCTCGCAATATCGAAGCACGCCATTCCGTGGCCAGCCCAACGACCTCTTGAACGATCACAGGTTCTTCAGGTGGAACCCCAGAAAGCGAAATGAAGTCACGATAGGCGTTTACGACCTTCCCAGCGAAAAGTTTGTGGCGGTCGCGAGGCTTGACGTGAACGGGTAAACGGTCAGGTTGAGATGATTCCCAATCTCGAACTTGCGCCATGGTCGTTTCAAAAATCTCACGCCCCACGAATCGTACAAGGGATGTTGGGAAATCAAGATTCGGAGGTTCAGGGCGGCCTGCTCGAATGACCGCATCACGCACAACAGCCACAGAACCGTACACCAACGTATGCTCGGGATCGCCGATAAGATCAGCGTCAAGTTCACCCGCATTGAGTTGTTCACGCTCAAAGCCAACTACGTCGTACCCGCGTTGCCAGAACCAATAGTTGCCCTGGGCAGCTTGGAGATAACGCGGGTCGCCTTGCTTCGCGTTTAGGCTGTAGACTCGCATTCAGTTGTTCTCAGCAAGATTACGGTAACGATCACGTGACCGCCGCAAACGCCTGACCACTTCATTGAACACAATTCGGCAGCGCACGTGCATCGATTGGGTCGCGGTTTACCCACGACGACAGTCTGCCGTTCGCCGCTTGCAACAAGTTTACCCGATCGGCATTGCGAAGGGTAACGAGTTGCGAACTAGCAGCCGGAACGTCAGGCGACAGATTGCCTTTAATCGTGCTCGTGCTCAGCAACGCGCTGCTCAAACTCGCGATCGGTTGGCAGACGCCGGCTTGAGGTGGGATTCGCCCAGCACATCTTGCCGAGCCGCTTCCAAAAGGTTCGGCACTATGGCTGGATGAGTGCCAATTCGTCGATCCGTCTCGACGAGATCCAGTTGTTGATCTGGATGCAGTTGGGCTGGGTATACTTGTTGGCGAGCAGTCATGCGAAGCAGCCCGAACCGCTGACGAGTCATCCACACTGCAAGCACTGTGGAAGCCGACTGCGCGTGGTCGCAGTCACCTTCGATACGATACTGCTGCCACGAGGACCACCGCAAATCGTCTTCAAAAAGGGCAACGGTTGATCGACAAAAAGCCCACGACCTTCAAAAGCAAACGTCATCGGGGAGGCGAACAGAACCGGTGCGCGCACATACGAGCCAAACGCACCGGAACCGCCAAACAACAAGCACGCTGGGCAAGTCAATCGCCTACGTGACGCGACAGATGATAAAGTTCCCCCCAATCTCGCCGCACAGCAGGCTGACCGAGACGACAGAAAGGGATCCGCAAGAAGTAGCCAGGCGAATGCGAATCCCAAGAGTGAAACAACGGCCCAAAGAAGATCAAAGGGCTTCTTGAACAGAGGACTTGAGCTTCGGCTCGCAAGCTCGCGAAGTCAAATCCTTACTGGTTATGCAGGGAAGTTCTGCGGGACCTCGGAGCAGGGAGTTGGAATGTCCGCGTCCCTGCCGGCACCTCGCCCACCCCATGATCGTTCTGGGAAGTGGAGCGCCGAGGAGTTGCCTTATGTTGAGGTCCGCAAATTATCAGGTTGTGGTTGAGCGTCCTGCAATCTTAACATTGTCCGTCCATCGCAACGTTCAAATAGGTCATTGCGCCACTCAACGCCTTCGAACGTCGGCGATTCTGTGATCTGCATCCCGTTCAGGTACCGACAACTGTTTCTGATGACCCCGAATTGTTTGGGCAACGAATCGGGTTTACGGTAGAGCCCAACCAGCTGAGGCGCGCCTCCGCACAGAGGGTCAGCATTGGAGAATATCGTGTCGCAAAAACAGTGAAACACATTGCGACTAGTCGAATTGTTCAGCCCTGCTTGGTACCGTTCGTAGTTTTTCATGAAATGCGGCTTGCCAGATCCTAGCGCAGCAATGACCGTGGAGCTTTGCGGTAGTTCGATCTCCTTTGATTTCCAGCCACTCTTGTTGCGGTATTCGAGCAGGAAACACTTGAAGACTTTTGAGTCTCCGCGTTCACGAGACGCAAAAAGCACCTGAAACATGTCGCCGGCTAGAACACCGTATTCTGTTGGGTATTTGGCGAGATGTTGTTGGAGCTGACCGGCAAGAGCATTGTATCGCTCCTCGCAGGTATTCGTATGTGAAAACAATAGACCGTGATCGGCTAGTTCAATCGCTTGATCTATTGCCATCGATGGAAACAGGGTATCCCCACAGTAACCTATTATGTCGGGAGTTGACTTGAAGCCAAACACCTTTCGCCCTTGGTCGAAAGCGCACGTGGAGCCCCATGATACGCGACTGTCGGACGCGATGTAGATAGAGGCGATTCCGTGCGAATCAACACCGATCCAGGATACAAGCAGGGTCATTTCGCTTTAACTGCATAACGGCGTCGTTCACCGAGGCACGGCGAACGAGTTTGTAGTAAATCAATTGACGAGGACTCCGTGCCTTCGCGTGCAACGAATAGTTCGCGGCGTCCCCACGACGACAGTTTGCAGTTCGCCGCTGGTGACAAGTTTACTCGATTGGCATTGCGAAGGGTAACGAGTAGCGAATTTGAAGTCGGCGCGTCAGGCGACGGATTGTCTTGATTCGTGCTCAGTAGCGCAGTGCACGTACGCGTAATCGGATGCCAGCCGCGGATTGCGTTCCTCGGCCGAGTCGACCGCGCACCAATCAAACCGTGACTTCAGTTGCGATCAATAGAAAACTGAGGTTCCGTGATTTCCGCTGGGCATGATTGCTTCGCACCAATCAGCAGCATTGAAGACAGGCGTCGGTCATTGCGGTAACAACTACCAGCGCGAACGCTACGCGTCACCCGGCACGCGCGGAAAATTCTCAATTTCGAAACGCTCGGCTCGCGTGCTCGGGTGCACTCGATGGTTCAAGTAAGCCGCTACGCGGCGGTTGATTTTGGGAAGCAATCCTGTTGGAAGGAGTGGTTCACGTTGAACCGCTCTGCACACTCCTTCCATCAGGACCCTACGATGTCCAAGTCTAACAATCGCCGCTCCCTTTCGCAAAACGATCCTCAGCGTGGTGCCTACTTTCCAGAAAAACTACGCCAGAAACTCAGCGAAGATCTCCAGCTTTCTGGAATGTCCAAGCGGACGCACGATGGCTACATCCGTGCCATCCGGCAGCTCTCTGACTTTGCCAAGAAGTCCCCCGACAAAATCACTGAACATCAACTTCGACAATTCTTCTTGCACCTCAAGAATGACCGTGGCTTTGCCTACGGTTCGCTCCGCGTCGCACTCTCGGGAGTCAAGTTCTTCTACACGC
>PPHI01000042.1 GCA_002901265.1 Rhodopirellula baltica
CAATCACCTTCGATCCGATGCTGCTGCCACGCGGACCACCGCAAATCGACTTCAAAAAGGGCAACGGTTGATCGATAAAATGCCCACGACCGTGAAAAAGCAAACGTCATCGGGGAGGCGAACAGAACCGGTGCGCGCACACACCAGTCAAACGCATCTAAACCGCCAAACAACAAGCACGCTGGGCAAGTCGATCGCCTACGTGACGCGATCGGCGATGAAGTCGTCCCCAATCTCGCCCCACAGCAAGCTAATCGAGACGGCAAAAAGGGATCGGAAAGCAACAGCCAAGAGAAGCGAATCCCAAGCCTGAAGCGACGGCCCAAAGAAGATCAAAGGGCTTCTTGAACAGAAGACTTGAGCTTCGACTCGCAAGCTCGCGAAGTCAAATCCTTACTGGTTTCCCGTGACTTCCGCGGGGAAATACACGGTCTCTTTGCTGAGATCATTAATGTCGTGGCCAATGAGTTTTACCGCTTTTCGTGGATCAAGAAGCAATCTGACGCGTCCCGCAACCAGTTCGTGGTCGGGAACAACAACGTGAACCTCTTCAAGATTGTCGTTTGAGAATCCCGCAGCGAGTGTCTGCAGCAGTTCGGCGTCGAGTGGCGAAAGCGACAGGCCATAGATCACGACGCGACTTGCACCTTCAAGTCCACGCATGATTGAACCGTGAATCCCACCTATTCTCTGATCCTCGTCGGGGGTCCGATAGGGTTCCTTTGTCAATTCGGATGGCAGGTAAAGCAAGCGGTGGTCATCAACAGAACCATGTATGTGAAGTGAATACACCTCACCATCATGAGTCTTATTCAAGTGAGAACGTGTGGCCTCGTCTGCCACCGTGTCCCAATTTGTATTGACCAACATAAAGCTGGCATTCTTGTTTCGGTCTGGTACCACAAAACGGTCAATTACGTCGTAGTATTGTGGACGAACTGCGAGTTCGCCGGCGTTTTGTGCGTCGGATAGTTCTTGAGCAATTCGCGATTTCAGGTGATGCAGGTATTCGAGATGTTGTTTCCGATTTGTACGCGTGAGTTCGTTGTCCGGGGACGAGTGCCACCAGCGAAGTAGGTACACCAAGCGTGCAAAGAAAGAGTTTGCACCGTCGCCGTCGATCGGAAAATCGAAATCGGGCTGGAGCGCTCGAATCACAGGAGACCATGCTTGCTGAACAGCGCCAACGATTAGTGAAGATTTAGAATGTTCAGTCACGGTTTATGCGGGATAACGGTAGAATTCACGGGGAACGGACGAAAGACTCGCAAGCAGACCATTAAGCACGGCACCCGTTCTCCCGGCGAGTAGACCGAGGTCTCTTTGGTTTAGGTTACGGTTTGTGTTCACTGTTTGCCACCGGTTTCCCGATTGTGGTGTCACAAGATTGTTACCATGCCGCATTGACCCTCGGCCCCTCTCAGAACCGGACGTGCGCTGTTAACGCATCCGGCTCCCAGCCAACACTCGGCTCAGCCTCCCATCGAATTGGCCCTCGACATCGCGATCAAGTCCGTCAAACGCGTCGGCTGAACAAGCGGAAAGCGGTCCAGGTAGCGGTAGAACTCCGACCAACGCTTCGATCGACACTTCTTGGCCGTGCGATGTTTGAGTTTGAATCGGCTCGCTTGCCGCCTATCCTCTTGACTTCTGACCTAAAGCGATCGATTGGTTCGCCGAGCCCGCCACCGGATACGTAATCGTTGGGAGACACCCATGACCGCTTCGACGGATCAGTCACATCTCTCCGATTCTTTATCTCCGCGACGGTACCTGCAGCAAGCATCCATACCACGGGTATCCACAACGTATCGATTGCCACCGACAGGAACGAATCGTAATAGTGGCGGAGCATTGGGATCAAGAACGCAAGCAGGAAGCTTGAGAATATCAGTGCGTCGCGCGCACCTCGTGCAAATCTATTTAGTTTGAGCCAGTGACGATTTGAAGTCACTTCGGATTCGGACGGCTCGTACGGATTAGGGTTCAAGCAAGATTCCGATGTGTAAAATTCGGCGAACTATTAAGTATGGGTACTTCGTAGGCGGATATCGTAGGGAATATCCGTCGTTGATGCGAGAATAATCCCAACCACGCATTTTGATGACGGTCAAAAGATTCGTGTTTTAGTGTTCGGAGTCCAGGCTTGACGGCTGGCTCGGCAGGCAGTTGGTTTTGAGATTTGATGTCTTCCAAAGCTGGCCTCGGCCGCACAAAACCAGCAGTGGAGGGCGCTACTTTCGGCGGAGCGAAAGGCGACATTGGTTTATTGAGTGAGGTGGCTGGAAGGGCGGTTGTGGATGGGCAGGCGGGAGCCTGCGGTGCAGTGCGTGACAAGGCGGGAGCCTTGTCACGAGGTGGGAGGTGGAGCGAAAGGCGACATTGGCTTGCGGCGCAAAAAAAACGGCCTTCGCCTTGTGGGACGAAAGCCGTTTTAGGTTCAAACGCGGTGCTGTGCGCCAGAGTTCGAGTTACTGCTCGACAGTGATCGCCATCACCACGGGGGCGATTTCGGGACTGCCGTCTCGCAGTTCAATCGAAGACAATGGCTCCGAACGCTTTGGCATGACCGACAGGTACCGGATTTGACCTCCGCCTGTGCTGTACGCGAACTTCGATTTGGGCACATCAACCCGGCGGATATAGTCCGCGAAGTGCTGGCCGTTTACCAAAGTGTGGTCTTCGGTTTGACCGTCTGCGTAGTGCAAACGCACGACAAGTGCCGGCCGCTCAGCTTGACCATATGGGTAAGCCCAGCCGGCAACACCACTTAACATGTGAATGCTTTTCACCGGTCCGCTGACTGGCAACGAAACACTCTTGGGATACTTGCGAGCGATCTGGCCACTCGAACCATACAGCACAACCACGTTGGGAACGGATTGGTTTTCCGGATCGATCAACACGAACGGAACACCTTCAAATGTCTTCGGCGACCAATCACGGAAGACCATGCGTTCTTCCCAGGCGTTCGGATTGACGAACATCGACTTGTCACTCGCGACGGTTGCGACTTTGTGCAAATCCAACGGCGTGAACTGGCCACGCTTGGTCAGGAATTCCAACAAGTCCGTCATCTGCTCGACCGACAACGTTTTCTCGAAGCCTTCAGGCATGATCGAGTTTCGCGACGCGACAAGCTTTTCGATGTCGCTACGCAAGACCGTCTGTGGCTTGCCTTGCGTATCGAACAGTTCGATCGCGGTTTTGGATTCCGATGCCAGCATCCCGCTGATGATCACCCCATCCACCGTCAAGACACTGTAAGCGCGGAAGTTGCCTTCAACGCTGCGGCTTGGGTCCAAGATGTGAACCAACAGTTCTTCTTTGGGGTGAACGGCCATGCCGGTCAAGTCGGGACCGACCGCGTTGCCTTCGCCGCTGTGCTTGTGGCACTGGGCGCAGTTTTTGGTAAACAGCTGCTTTCCGGCCACGGCGTCGCCTTTGTGCTCGGCCGCTACGGCGTACTCGTCAAGCACCTTTTGTCGGTCAGCACTTGGCAGTGCGCCGCCCTGGGCGAGAACTTTTGCCGCACGTTCACGAATCTGGCGATCGGGGTGCGAAGCCAAAGCTTGCTGTTGGTCGAGAGCCAAATCGGTCAACGGCAGCTTGCCGTCTTCGACCGCATCGAGGAGTGCCACGGTCGAGGTCGGACGCGACAGCAAGCCACGAATGGCGACAGCCTTAAGCGAAGGCGTCATCGCGGCGAGTTCTTCGACGATGATCTCCGAAGCCGCTTCGGCGCGACTTTGCGAAACGGCTGCCAAGACGCCAGCAGCGACATCGGGAGCCGTTTGTGGCGTGATCAGTTCGAACAGGTCTTCGACAACGTCATCGCTGTTGGGACGAAAATCGACGAGCTCTTTAGCGGCGCCCAGTCGCTGTTGCGTCGACAACGATTCGTCGACGACTTTTTCCAACAGTTTGTCCGCAACTTCGTCACCAAATTTGGCCAACCGTTCGCTGCCCCAACGTTCAACCAAGCGGACCATTTGTCCGCGAGTCGACGTGTCGGCTTTGGTGAAAACGGTTTCCAATTTCGCTTCGACGTCGGCGGTCAACGTCACTTCGCTGTCATTTCGCCAGCCACGATTCATCCCGGTCACGACGGCTTGCAAAACGTCCGAATCGGCATTCGACAAGCTGGCCAGAATCGCGGGAGCCTGGCCGGCATCATCGCCACGGACAAAGTGATCCGCGACGATTGCGATCAGTTCCAGCTGGTTGTCACGGTAGCGGCGATCGCTGCTGAGCTGCAACGATCCGAGCCCCGACAAAAAGCCGTCCGCTTGGGCAGCGGCGGCACTGGTCATCGCGTCGGGAATCCAACGGTCGATCAGGTTTCGCGGGTCAGCCAAAGCATGCAGGACAGCGGCCCCGGCAGCTTGATCGGATTCGCCATCGGCGATCGCCAACAGCGCTGCCAAGCGTACGATCGGGTCGATGTCGTCATAGATCATCGAGTCCGCGATCGCTTGGAAGTTCTGCTCGTTCTTGGGCAGCACTTCGATCGCGTTGCGGCGTACACCGGCGGACGGGTGACGCAGCGCCGCGACAACCGCTGCGGTCGCGTTTGCGTTGGATCCGTCGAGGGCACCCAAACCGTGCAAGGTCCACATCGCGTGGATCGCGGCGGCGTTGAGGCCGATCTCGTCCGTGCTTTGGTCCTTTACCAAGTCGACCAAGGCAGCGATGACCGCCGCGTCGCGGCTGCCATGCTGGACCAACAAACGCTGGGCGTGCTTGCGAACCAACATCGTTGGGTCCTTCAGAACCGCGACCAGTTCCACGTCGCTCAGTTTTCGCAAATCGGATGCAGGTGCATACGATTTGTCGTCAGGAACGATTCGGTAAACGCGTCCGTGTTTCTTGTCACGCAGGTCGGTTTCGTAAGCGTTACCGCGACCGGTGTCAAAACCTTGTGGTGTCGGGTTGTGCTGGACGATGTAGTTGTACCAATCGACAACCCAAACGTTCCCGTCGGGACCGACTTCGGCCATGATCGGAGCGGACCACTCATCGTCACTGGCGATCAGGTTCCATGGGCTGGTCGAATGGAAATCCGAACCGTCGGGTTGCAGGACGAAGGTACCGACCAAGTGACCGGTTGGCCCGGCAACGAATGCGGTACGGTTCCAGTACTGCTGTGGGTATTCGCGGGCGGTGTAGAGCGCGTGCCCGGCACCGGCGGTGTAGCCCCCGTGGTGGTCGACTTGGCGGACTTTGTCGGTGATCGGTTCAAAGTCGTTTGTGTCGGCGATCGAAGACAAGGTCAACGAAGGCGCCCAGCCGCGAACGGATTCGTAGTAACGGTTTGCAACCGGCATGTAGATGCTGGGGTTACCGTTGGCGGTCGATCCGAAGATCAACCCTTCTTCGCTGATGCCCAAGCCCCAGGTGTTGTTGTTGGTCGAGCGAATGAATTCGACTTCGGTGGCATCGGGACGCATACGGAAGAATCCCATGCGGAAGCGGCCTTGTTCTTTGCCGCGGGCGACGGGACGCGAGTTGTTGTAACCCTGCATCGCCCAGACCCAGTTGTCCAAGCCGTATTGGAAGTTACTGACACCGCCGTGGGTGTCGCCCAGTTCCCAGCCGGTGATCACGACTTCGCTTTTGTCGGAGACGTCGTCGCCATCGGTGTCGGTCAACAGCAAGGTTTCGTTGCCGTTTTGGACCAAGACGCCTTGTGCGGTGAACGTCAGCGCAGTCGGGATACTGAGGCCTTCGGCAAAGACGGTGAACTTATCCGCTTTGTAGTCACCATCGGTGTCTTCGCAGATGCGGATTTTGTCCCGGCCTTTGTTTCCGGGGGCCAGTTCGTTGGGGTAGTCATAGGTTTCGCAGACCCACAACCGTCCGGCTTCGTCCCAGGTCATGAAGATCGGCTTGCCTTGCAATTCCGGTTCGCTGACGAACAGTTCGACATGAAAGCCTTCGGGGACGACGAAGTGCTTCATCGATTTTTCGGGCGACAAAGGCATTTGCATTTGGCTGAGCGGTTTGCCCTGCGTTCCCCATTGCTTCGAAGGCGTGTAGTTGGGGATTTTGTTGCCGACGTCGACGAATTCGAAGTCCTTGTCACTGCCCGTGATCTTGGTCATCTCGGGAACGGTGTAGTCACGGTCGGACATGAACGTGCCCGCTTCGGCGGGATCATCACCGGCTGCCCAGCGCAAGCCACGTTCGACCAAGTTTTGGAAACCGGGGTCGGACCAAGTGCGTCCGTCGTGGCCCCAAGCGGTGTAGAACACTCGCCCGTCGCCTTCGGTTCGCACCCAGGTCCAAGGTTCTTGGCCGGAATCGGTTTTGCGATATTCCAGGACGGTGCGGTTCTTTTCGTTGTGCAGGTGATGCACGTAGGTTTCGTCCCAGCTTTCGAAACCGCCGTAGCCCTTCATGATCGGGTGTTCCACATCGGCCGGTTCGGTGCGAAAGACACCGGTTTGGTGCGACTGGAACTGGGCACCCATCAGGGCGACCAAGTCGGCTTGGTTGCGGAAGCAGAACGACGCACAGTGAAGTGGCACGAAGCCACCGCCGTGCTTGACATAGGCCATCAGCCCGTCGGCGTATTTCCGATCGATGTTGTCGATATTGGCATACAGAACGAGCGCGTCGTACTGTTTGAGATTGTCTTCGGTCAGCTTGGAGACATCTTCGGTGTATTCGAGATGAATGCCGCGCGACTCGAAGGCGGGCGCCAATTCGTAAAAACGGCGGGCCGGCTGGTGATGACCTTGGTCACCCAAAAAGAGCGCGTTGAGTTCGTCCGCGTTGCCCGTCAGGGGCAAGCCGCACATGGCGGCCAGCAGGAGAACTCTTGTGAACAGGAAATGTTTCATGTCGCAAACGTGGCGGTGAGTTTCGAAAGAAGGTAGGCAGGTGGGAACTCGCAATTCATTCTATGCCGGTTTCAAATGGCGAGCTAATTTGGCGTGTCCGATCAGACGGTCTGTGCCGGTCGACGGGTAAATTCAGGTAATTCGACGATCTGGCCGCCCTTCATCGCGGACTCGTGAGCACAAATTCCGACACAGGTCCAGTTGGCACTGGTGATTGCGTCCGGTTTCGGCTGACGGTCTTCCAGGATCGCGCTGACAAATTCATGCACGAGGTGTGGGTGCGACCCGCCATGTCCGCCGCCTTGGATAAAGGACAGGTGTTCGGAGTCATGGATTTCCTGTGGCTGGGTGAAGCGTTGGATCGGTTCAGGCAACAGGTTGGCGAAGTCAGGCACTTCGATCTTTTCGGCGATCTCGTGTTCGGGGCGTTTGGCAACGTGCATCACGTGGGGCTCGTTTTCGATCAGCGTCCACTCGAAGCTTTTCTTGGTGCCATAGACATCGAAGCTTTCACGATACTGACGTGCGACGTCATAGAGGGCACGCCAAACGTGTGCGGTCAGATCCGTGTCGGCGATCTTGATGTGACACGATTCGACAGCGAATTTGTTGCCGCTACGCTGAGCGATCTCATCACGAACTTGGCCGGATCCAAAGCAGCTGACATATTCGGCCAACCCGTCGACCAATCCCAAGCAGGGGCTGACGACGTGGGTCGCGTAGTGCATCGGGATCATGTCTTTCCAGTACTCAGGCCAGCCGTCCATGTCCTGTGGGTGCGAGGCGGCGAGGTGTTGGATGTCACCGAGCTCGCCGGACTGGAAGAGCTGCTTGATGTACAAGAACTCGCGGCTGTAGACGACCGTCTCGGCCATCATGTATTTCAAGCCCGTCTCTTCGACCTTCTCGACGATTTGTCGGCACTCGTCGATCGTGGTAGCCATGGGCACGGTGCACATGACGTGCTTGCCGGCGTCGAGAGCCTTGAGCGACATCCAGGCGTGGTCGCCGATGGGGCTGTTGATATGGACGCACTCGACTTCGGGGTCGCTGAGGACATCTTCGAAATGTGTGTAGCGTTTGGGGATCTCGAACTGATCCGCAATCTTGTTCATTTCGACTTCGTTACGACGGCACGCCGCGACGACTTCGGCATTGGGGTGTGCTTTGTAAATCGGGATGAACTCGGAACCAAATCCGAGTCCGACCATTGCCATTTTGACTTTACGTTCGTCTGTCATGTGATTCCTGAGCGATCCGAGTGGAGGGGAAATTTAGGAGAGATTGGGTAGGATGGCGCGATCGAGCGTGCAGACGCAGAGATGCCCCGCCGTGCCGCAAAAAAAGTATAGCTGCTAACCAAATCCCCTAAATGTGAATACGCGCATAGTTGATGCGCTTTTTAACTTCACCGATAATCCGCAGGTCGATTTTGCACACCCCTTCGGTAGATGTACTACAGTAGGCGGTTGACGCGAGGAGCCGCGACTCGCTGAGAACAGCTGTTGGTTCCTTCAACCCCAAGATGGCGAGGATCACGATGGCAAAGAAAAGAAAATCTGTTGCACTGCTGATCGAAACTTCGAATGCTTACGCACGTGGGGTTTTGCGTGGGATCGCGTCCTATGTTCACGAGCATGAACAGTGGTCGATCTTTTTGACCGAACAAGAACGCGGCAGCTTGCCCCCATCGTGGCTGCAAGACTGGAACGGGCATGGCGTCATCGCCCGAATCGAAAACCAAGCGACGGCGCAAGTGGTTCAGGACCTAAAAATTCCTGTGGTCGATGTCAGCGCAGCCCGGCACATTCCCGAGATTCCTTGTGTCGAAACCGATGACGAAGCCATCGCCGGCCTGGCGTACACACACTTGCGAGAACGCGGTTTCGAAACGTTTGGCTTTTGCGGGGACGCGAGATTCGTGTGGTCAACCAATCGCGAAAAGGCTTTCTTAAAACGGGTCGAGGAAGACGGATTCCCGTGCAGCACGTTTGTTGACCAACGTCAAAGTCGCCGCGCCCCGGGGGCTGAGCGTCGACGCTTGGTCAAATGGTTACATCAACTGCCCAAGCCGATTGGCATCTTTGCGACGTACGACATCAAGGCACAAGAGGTGCTCGATGCTTGCCGTGAATGTGATTTGAAGGTGCCTTTGGAAGTCGCCGTGCTGGGCGTGGACAATGACGAACTGCTTTGCGATTTGTGCACGCCGCCACTGACCAGCATCGCCCCGGATGCCGAACAGGCGGGACGTGTTGCCGCGGCAACGCTTGACGCGATGATGAACAAGCCACGCCGACAATGTGGCAATCATCCCAGCATGCGTTTGCTGCCGCCGAAAGGCATCGTGTCACGACAGTCCACCGACATCGTCGCGATCAGCGACAAAGATGTTGCGGAGGCAGTCCGCTTCATCCGCGACCATTACTGCGAACCGATCAACGTCCAAGACCTGCTCGAACGCATTCCGATTTCGCGGCGGATGCTGGAAAGTCGATTTCGTGAAATCCTCGGTCGCACACCGCACCAAGAAATTTTGCGGCGTCGCATCGATCAGATTCAGTACTTGCTGGCGAATACTGATTTGTCGCTCTCACAGATTGCTCGACAAACAGGTTTCCAAAACCAGGAGTACATGTCGGTCGCGTTTCGCCGGGCCGTGGGCCAGCCACCGGGTGCGTTTCGCAAGGAACGCCGACGTGTGTCCCAGGAAAACTGAACCCACTAATCTCTCGCCAAGTCACTCGCCAAAATTCATGCGCAGGACTCGCCGCAATCGCCTCAGCCACGCAATCGTGCTGGCTGCCATTTGTATTGTCTTGCCGACTTTCGGATGCGGCCCCTCAAAGGTCGCCCCCGACGTGGGCACGGCCCAAACGCAAAACAACGAAACTCCAACGATTGGCAATACGCCTGGCAGGGCTCCCGCGACCGCAACGCAGCGCCGTCAACAAATCGTCGCCTACGCGCGCGGCGGACGATTCGGACAAGCCGAGGAGCAACTTCGCACGGCGTTGATCGAGTTCCCCGATGACGCCGAGCTCGCCGAACTTGCCGGCGACGTGGCCGTCGCGTTGCAACAGCCGTCGACCGCGATCGAACGATACCGGTCGGCAACGGAACTGCGGACACAACCTTCGATCGAACTGCTCGATAAGATCGGACGACAGTGGATGCAACTCGGCCAGCCTTATCGGTCGGTCGAAATCTTGGAGCAAATGGTTGTGCTCGATCCGACCAGTGCTGCGACACGACGTGACTTGGCCGGGCTGCAAGCGGCCCTGGGGCTTGAACGTCGTGCGGCGGAACACTTGCGCTATTTGGTGCAGCGGAATCAGGCGGGCGTGGAAGAACTGATCATCTTGTCCGAGTTGTCGCGCCCGCAAACCGATGAAGCTATCTGCAACTATGCTCTCGAGCACCATCCGGACGACCGACGGCCCGCGTATGCAGTCGCCCGGCAAGCATGCTACGACAACCGCTGGGCCGAAGCGATTGGGACGCTGCGTGAGGTCTGGGAACGTCACCCGGAGTTCCCAGAAGGTTCGGCATACTACGGCCGCGCCATTGTCGAAACCGCCACCTCTGATGCGAAGGCACGGATTACCGAATGGCTTGAGACGGTGACCGATGAGGTCAAACAGCAACCACAATACTGGGTCGCACTTGGCCTATGGTCCCAACGTGAATCCAGAATCGACCAGGCTGCCCATGCGTACTGGAATGCAGTTCGTTTGGACGAAAACGATGGCGAAGCATTGAACCGTTTGGCAAGTACGCTGGGACAGGTCGGACACCCCAACGAAGCTGCGCTGGCATCGGCCCGGGCACAAGCGGTTACTGCGATGCGTGACCACATCGACTCGTTATTGTACTGGCGAAAACATTCGCAACGTGCGGCAACACAAATCGCCCTCTCGATGCAAAAACTGGGACGCGTCTGGGAGGCAGCCAACTGGGCCAAGTCGGCCGTCTTGATGACGCAGGATCCCGATGCAGATGCCAAACAGGTTTTCACACAGATTCGTGCACAACTGACTTCGAAAACCCCATGGCAACAACCGGAAACGCTTGTCGCAAACAAGATCGATGTGTCTGAACTTCCCCAGCCTGCTTGGGACACTCCTCAAGGCAACAACACCCCGTCGCCAACAAACGTTGTCGTGACTGAATCAAAACTGCCGATTCGATTTCAAGATGAAGCAGCACAGCGGGGACTAAATCACGCTTGCAAGATCGCAGCTCCCGCGAACGGTGATGCCGGAATGTGGATCTACCAATCCGGCGCGGGCGGCGCGGCGACGATCGATTACGACTTGGACGGTTGGCCGGACGTTTACTTAACCAATTGTGACGGCCATCCGCTGCAAACGGACTCGTCGTCCAATCAGCTCTACCGAAACGTTGACGGAAACTTTCAAAATAAAACCGAGATCGCATGGTGCGTCGATCACTGTTACTCGCAGGGCGTTGCGGTAGGCGACGTCAATAGCGACGGATTCGCAGACATCTATGTCGGCGTGTTTGGCCTCAATCGACTTCTGATCAACTGTGGCGACGGTACGTTCGAAGACGCAACGGAATCCTGGAACGCAGGTGGCGATCGCGAATGGACAACATCCGTCGCGATCGCCGATTTGAATCTGGATGCGATCGCCGATCTGTTCGCGGTGCAATACGTCAGTGGCGATGATGTGATCACACGAAAGTGCTTTCCAGATGAACTCCCACAACATCGGTCTTGTGGCCCGCTGGTCTTTCCCGCACAAAACGATCGCGTCTTCGCCGGACGAGCCAGCGGTGGATACGACGACAAATCTATCGAATGGCTTGACGCTACCGATCCAGGACGCGGCTTGGGATTGGTGGTGGGACAACTCGACGGTGAAACGGGCCTGGATATTTACGTGTCCAACGACATGACAGCCAACCATTTCTGGTCTGGACAAAGCAACGATGCGGCAAACAACGACCCGGCAAACAACGATTCGTCGACACGATTTCATGAACAAGGTGCCGCCCGCGGGCTTGCATTCAACGCGCGAAGCCTGTCACAAGCATCGATGGGCATTGCCGCCGATGATGCCGATCGCGATGGCGACCTCGACTTCTATGTGACGCATTTTAGCGACGACTACAACACCGCATACATGCAAGTCCACCCGGGACTATGGTCGGATCAAACGGGTGCACTTGGTTTATCCGAACCGACGATTCGTACGTTGGGTTATGGTACGCAGTGGGTTGACGCGGATAGCGATGGCATGATGGAATTGTTGGTTGCCAATGGTCATGTCGATGACTTCACGCACACGGGGCAACTCTATCGGATGCCACTGCAGCTGTTTCGGCAAACCGATACGAAACGCTTCGAGCTCGTTGCCGCAGACTCCGTCGGCAGCGCGTTTACCGAGCAGCGATTGGGGCGAGCGATGGTGTTGGCTGACTTCAATCGCGACGGTCGAACCGACGCATTGGTTGCCAATTTGCTTGACCCGGTTTCATTGTTGATCAACCAATCCGAACAAGCCAACGAAGTCATCGAAATCCGATTGGTCGGAACACATTGCCACCGCGATGCAGTTGGTGCAATCGTTACGCTGCAACAAGACGCGTGGACTGTGGTCAAACACCGACTCGCGGGAAACGGTTATCAGTGCAGCAATGAGACGATTCTTCGATTTGCATGTTCAGGTCGCGCCACCGAGCTTGGTAAAGATGGTATTGTGGCGACCGTTCGTTGGCCCGACGGTCAGACCGAACGCAAAGACGGCTTGCGACCGGGACAGCAATACCTGTGGATCCAGAACGTCGAATTGGATTGCAGCACGGAATGATTTTTCGCTGATTCGATTTTTGAATCAAGATCGAAGTCTCCATTGCGAATAACCGGCAAAGTGTGTCAGCGCGTTCACTTCCCACGATGAAAAGCCTTCTTGCGAGGCATTGACTGGGGCTTGATTTTCACCAACACAGTTTTAGATTTGTTCGCTCCATCTCTTACTTCCTTTACGGGGAATCACATGAAACGTTTCATCGGCTTGGGTCTTGTTATGCTGTCGGTCGCTTCCTTCGCCGGATGCGGTAACGAACCCAAAGCAACTTCCACCGGCGTCGACAACAGCGTTGTCCACACCGATGAGCAAATGGAATCGATGGCAGAGCAAAACGCTTCGGACATGCAGAGCCAGTAAGGCAGACTTGCCGTCTTCAAGGAAGTCGAAGCTTCAGAGATGGAACGCATAAGCGATCAATAGATCAACGATTAACTGCACAGGCGTTAACGACATTAGTGCGTTAACGCCCATTTTTTTGCCGCGAAGCCCGTTCGCGATCGCCGCTAGGTTCGGCACTCAACACAAGCTTGTCGCACAAGTTTTCTTCCATTCGGGACGCGCCGACCGGGGACTTTCACAATCCCCGTCCGATTCGGCACAAAGACCTCCCCGTCAGAGGGCAAGGCAGGCCCCTTTTTAGAAATTTTGCATCAATTCTGCGCAATATTCCATTGTCCGATCAGCCCCATACGCCCACACTTGGTGGTGTCGGGCTAAAGACGCATTTTGGCGAAATAAACATCATCACATTGCTTACGTGACGCTATTCCGCCTTGCTACCCGTCAGCGTCACGCATTCATCCATTCTTTTCGCGGGATCTCTCTCTATGAAAACGACGCGCGTTCGACAGGGTTTTACCCTGGTGGAATTGCTGGTTGTGATTGCGATCATTGGAATCCTGGTCGGACTTCTACTCCCAGCGGTACAAGCCGCTCGAGAAGCCGCTCGCCGCATGAGCTGCAGCAACAACTTCAAACAGATCGGGTTAGGACTGCACAACTACCACTCGGCATACAAACAGTTGCCGGTTCAAAGTGGTGGTACGTTCGTTTCCGGCAGCAGCAATGCGAATAACGGAAACCGACACCTGCTTTGCTTCTTGGTGCCGCTGACATCGTTTATCGAGCAGCAGGGCTTGTGGGACATGATTTCCAGCCCACGTGCCGTAAACCATGACGGCAGCGATCGGGTACCACCGTTTGCGGCGATGGGACCGGTACCATGGGACCGAAGCTACACGCCTTGGGTGACGCAGATCAGCACGTATCGCTGCCCAAGTGATCCGACCCAACCACCGGCCAACTTTGAAGGCTTCACCAACTATGCGGCAAGCCTTGGTGACGGCGTCGCTAGTAACAACCACTCCTGTCGCGGTGAGCGTGGCGAAGAGCTGGGTTGGTGTGCACCGGCACGACGAAACTGCCACAACCGTGGCTTCTTCGAAACACGCCGGGTGACCAAATTCCGCGACATGCTGGACGGTTTGAGCAACACGATCGCTTGCGGCGAAATCGTCGTTGACAACAACCAACTTGAAGTTCGCGCGACCGTCGTTAACCGTGGTTCGAATGCCGACTTCTTTATCACCCCAATTGCTTGCGAAGACACAATCGACCCGCAAGAACCGAACTTCCACCTGGAAGGCACGAACGTAAACAACTGGTCGGTTTCACAAAACAAAGGGATGCGTTGGACCGATGGTCGTCCAGTGATGACCAGTATCACAACGATCATGGGACCAAACAAAGTCAGCTGTGCGTGGTCGGGTGACGGTTCAGACGGGATGTTTACCGTCGGCAGTCGGCACCCTGGTGGCGCACACGTGCTGATGGGTGACGGTGCGGTGACGTTCATCACTGAGTCAATCGACACCGGAAACCTAAGTGCCAACACTCCGAACTGGCCGACCGGTGGCGCGAAGACCCGCAAGAGTCCCTATGGATTGTGGGGAGCATTGGGAACGCGTGCTTCGAAAGAAACAGCATCCTTGGAAGAGTAATCCGCCAAGGGCGATTTGATCGCCAACGGCACGACCAAAAATCGAAACCCTCTTGCTTCGGCAAGAGGGTTTTTTAATGCGATTTGGGATCGCCGATTCATGCGGCGTTACTTGCGCAGCAACAAGAGGTCCGCGTGTAGCGTTACCATCATCGCATCAACCTCTGCGAGCCGAGCGTTCTGCGAGTTCCGAACAGCTCGATACGTCATCGCCAGTGCGTCTTCGATCGCATCCTTGTCCAGACGCTCTGCGTGCGTCCAGCAGCGATGCTCGACCAATTGAAGCCCAGCATCGGTTAGCTCGCCAATGATCGCTTCGGTGCGACTGCGACGGTGCCCAGATAATTGAACCTGCTCACGCAATTCGATTAAGTCGTCTTGACCAGGGACAGCGATTAAACAGAGACCGCCATCTTCGAGGACGCGAACAATTTCGCCGGCTGGTCGTCGCCCAAACAGCGAAATAACTCGGCAAACAGATTGATCTGCGAGCGGCAGAACTCGATCGGCGTTGGCCAAAACCCAATTCGCTTCTGGCCAGTGACGGGCTGCCAATCGGACCGCACGCTTCGATAAATCGAAACCACAGAACTGTTCTGGCGCGTCGGCAAAAATCGCTTTGCCGAAACTGCCTTCGCCACAACCGAGATCAATCGTTGGCGCCGCTGCCATTGCGAGCGACGTCTCGGCAAGGATCGCCTTGATCGCTTCGACCAGGCCTTGCATGTGCCCTCGCTGGACCCAACGTTGACGGGCCAGGACGGCCGTATCGCTATCGCCAGGATTCTTGCTGCGGCGATCCTGAGGCTGCGTGAGATTAAAGTAACCTTCGCGGGCGAGATCAAACGTATGGCCCGCCGGACAGCGCAGCGATCGGTCCTGACGCTCTAAGGAACCCTGGCATCCACGAACCGAACAACGTAACGGGAACATCAGCTTGCCGATTGCAACGAGGGCGTAGCAGCCGATTCATCGACCATCGCGGGATCCTTTGCCAGAGCTGGACCAAGCTCCCACTCTGGCGACCACTTCAAAGCACGACGCAGATCCATCATCAACACAAACACGACCGGAACCAAAATCAAAGTGAACAGAGTGGAAATGACCATGCCGCCTAGGAAAACGACGCCCAATCCACGGTAAAGCTCGCTGCCCGCACCGGGAAATAGCACCAACGGCAACAAACCCAACACGGTGGTTAGCGTCGTGATACAAATCGGACGAATTCGCGTTTTCACGCTCAACGGCACCGCATCGATCGGTGCGAGATGTTCTTCTCGCATATGGACCAAGGACTGGTGAACGATCAGGATCGCGTTGTTAACCACTGTCCCGATTAGAATGATGAATCCCAACATCGTCAAAACGTCCAAGGACTGATTGACGAAAAAATTCAACAGCCACAATCCCACGATCCCTCCGACCGCACCGAGTGGCACGCTAAAAATCACGACGAAGGGATACAGCCACGATTCGAACAGCGCCGCCATCAACAGGTAAGTGATCAACAGCGCGAGCAGAAAGTTAAATTGCAGGGCGTCCCAGGCCTGACGCAACTTATCGGCCGTCCCGGACAGTGCAACAAAGTATTCGTTTCCGATCACTCCCTCGTCGACCAGTGGGTTGACGATTTGGTTGTTGACCATGTCCATCGCTGCTTCGAGCGGCATGTCGTCCGGCGGGCTTACCTGGATTGTGATTGCCCGGAGCCGTTCCCGACGCTGAATTTGCTCCGGTCCGCTACCATATTTCATGTCTGCGACCGCAAGCAAAGGCACGATCTCGCCTTCTTGAGTGGCCAACGGAAGCGACATCAACGATTGCGGGTCCTTCGCGGCGTCGGTGTTTGATTTGATCGTCATGTCGATCTTGTCGCCGCCAACGAAGTAGTCGCCCGCGTAGGCGCCGTCAACCAATGCATCGACCACGTAACCAAGATTGGTGGTGTCGATTCCCATTTCCGAAGTCGCGAGCAGTTTCGGGCGCAGATGGATTTCGGGGCTGGCCAGTTCCAAACTCGGCTGAGCCGACGCTTGAGCACCTGGCATCAAGCGATCGACATCATCCAATACACGCCCGGCGATTTCCGCCATCCGTTCGAGTTCGGGGCCGGAGATTTCAATATCGATTGTACGTCCCCCCGTCATCCCGCGGCCGAACAGACTGGATTGGCTCGCCATCACGCGGATTCCAGGCAACCCTTTTCCGGCATCAAGTATCAACGGGATCAACTCGGCGGCGCGGCTTTCATTTCGGGCTCGAAACCCCATGAACAAACTTCGTTCGCGAATCCCGCAGAAGTAATAATCGACGACCGGCGCGTCGCTGCCGTTGCTGGGACCTTGGCCTTCATCGATATCCCAGTACGGGCGCAAGCGGTCTTCGACAATCGCACCGATGTCAGACAACTCGTCCAAATTGTATCCCGGCGGGACTGAGAACCGTGCAAAGACGAAGTTCCGGTTCCCTGTGGGCAGGTACTCGACTTTCGGCCAGAGCAGGTAGCTAAGCAATATAGAGACGCCGGTCATCACGACGACGACTGCAACGGATCGGAAGCGAGCTTTCAAGATCCAGCTGTTGAAATTCACAACACTCGACACCAAACCTGACGAAGCTCCCAAAATCATCCGCTCGATCCACCAGGGCTTTCGCGGTGCTGGAACGACCGGCTCTGATTGACCTTTGCGTTGACTGAACAGACGCGATGCCGCAGTTGGAATTACGGTAAACGAAACCAACATCGAAAACGCGATGCCACAACTGATTGCAAGCGCGATGTCGCGAAACAATTGCCCCGCCGTCGCTTCGACAAAGATGACCGGCAAGAACACCGCGATGGTGGTTAACGTCGAGGCAACGATTGCACCAGCGACTTCGCCGACGCCGCGTGAGGACGCGCGAAATGCGGATTCGCCCAATTGCCGACGACGAATGACGTTTTCAAGCACAACGACCGCGTTGTCGACCAACATGCCCACGGCGAATGCCATACCGGCCAGCGAAATCACGTTCAAAGAACGCCCCAGCATCGTCATGCAAAGGAACGCCCCGCAAATACTGATCGGAATTGCGATCGCCGCGACGAGCGCCCCGCGGGCGTAGCGGTAACCGGCAAACAGAATCAGCAACACCGTGGCGACATAAAACCATGGTGACACATAGACCGATGCTAGCGCAGTGGCACCGATCGCGGTCCCCGCCAACAACGTCTCGTGGCCAAAGTGCAAGAACAACATCAACACAATGATCGTGACCGCACTACCGATCAGCATGTTGCGGATGACCAACTCGATTGCCGATTCGATGTACTCGGTTTCGTCGTAGTACTGAAACAGCTCGAGGTTTTCGCGTTTCAGGAAACCTTCATTCAATTCTCGCTCGGCCCGGCGCAGGCCCTGCATCACCTGCAAGACGTTTGCGCCCGTGACGCGACTCACGCTGACGCCGATGCTTTCGGTCCCATAGCGACGCGAGATACTGTCGCGATCTTTGTAGCCAAGCTTGACCTCGGCGACATCGCCAACATAGACCCGCGTGTTGCCTTCACTGACTAGTAATTGGCGTTCGACCTGCTTGGGATCACGAAATTGCCCCAAAGTCCGAATCACCCAAGTGCGTTTGCCTTGAAAGATATCGCCCGCCGTCGTATCGCTGTTCTGGCGATTGAGCGCGTCACGAATCTGACCGATCGTGATCTGGCTGGCGGCCAGTTTTGCCGGATCGACGATCACTTGAAGCTCTTCTTCACGTCCGCCGTTGGTTTCCGCATTGGACACACCGGCAACACGTTCCAAGCGAGGTTCGACAAAGTCTTCGGAAAACTTGCGAAGCTGTTCCAAATCAATCGGCGGCGGCTGCAGCGATTGCAGCGAAGGGAACTGTTCCAGGTTTTGCTCCATACATTGGTTCAAGCGAAACACTCGCAGCGCCGAGTTGCTTGCCAACCGCGATGGTTCAAGCATTTCGGCGAGATCCGGATGCTCGGATTGAAACGCGGCGATTTGCTGGGCCGTGGGAGGACGAGGCGTGAGTGCAAACCGGGCAATTGGTCGATCGGAAACGTTTGACGCTTCGATCACCGGCTCGCCAGCGTCGAGCGGGTATTCACGCACCTGCTGCAATCGCGTGTTCACACGAGCCAACGCATCGTCGATGTTGGTCCCCAGTTCAAATTCCAGTGTCAGTTCGGCTCGCGAGACGCTGCAATTGGACGACATTTTGACGAGGCCTTCGACGCCCTGAAGTTGCTCCTCTTGTTCAATGATGATTTCGCGTTCGATTTCTTGTGGGCTCGCCCCCGGCCATGACGTCTGGATCGTCAACACCGGGTTTTCGACTTCGGGGACCAATTGCTTTGGAATCAGCCCCAGAGACAACGTTCCGAATAGCGCCGCCAAGATGGCCCCGACATAGACCTTGACCGGATTCCGGATCAGCGATTCAAACATCGGTCTCAGCCGCGGGAAGCGGCCGCCTCCACCTTGTCGCCTTCGATCAAGCCTTCGTTGCCGCGCGTAACAACCCAGCGGACATTTTGTAGACGTCCACGCACCGCGATCCACTCGCCGTCAGCGACGCCTAACTCGACAGGGACTTTGCGAACAGTACCGACTACCGTTCCATCCTCGGATACACCGTCCCGGCCAGCGCCGGCAGCCCTGTCGGCATCGGCATCGCCTTCCACATCAATGACAAATACCGATTGCCCACCACTTTCGAGAACGATGGAATCGGTCGGTACAAACATTGATTCGGATGCAGTCCCCGCTGGAAGGAACACCCGTATGACCATCCCACTCAACAACATCGGTGTGTCGCCGACCAATTGATTGTTTACTTTGACCAACATTGGGAACGTTCGCGCACGCGAGTCAGCGGCAGGAACAATGCGTTCGACTTTGCCAACGATCAAAGCATCCTTGCGATCATCGCTTTGCACGCGGATCGATTGCCCGGTTTGAACATTCACAATCTGCGATGCAGGCACGGCCACTTCAATCTTGACCGTGTCCAGTTCGATCATCTCAAGAACCGGGTCACCTGAGCTGACCCAAGCACCGGCGTCGGTAAACTCGTTGATGACATATCCATCGAACGGTGCTTTTAAGGTGTGTTTGGTTAGACGGTCTTGAAGCAGTTCGACTTGCTTGGTCTGCAAATCGACACGTGCTTTGGCTTGGGCGATTTGCTCTTTTCGTGGGCCGGCGACTAAGCGGTCGTACGCAATGCTGGCTGCCGCGAGCAACTCTTTGGATGAATCGGCTTCGGCGATCGCGACGTCGAGCTCGTCTGCCGACGCCGCTTGTGATTGGACAAGCCGCTGCATACGAACGAGTTGGCCGGCGGATTTGCGAGCGACCGCGCGAGCGGCATCCATTCGCGCTTTCCCTTCCGCGATGTCTTCCTTTCGAGAACCGGATTCCAACTCGGCGAGTTGCTGCCGGGCAAGTTGTAATTCCGCTTCGGCGGCAGCGATCTCGAGCTTGATCACATCGGTCTGCAACTGTGAAATCGCTTCACCGGATTGGACGCGATCACCGCGACGGGCGTTAAGCGATTTCATTCGGCCGGCAACGGCATAGCCCAAGGTCGAGCGGCGATTGGGCGTGATCGTCCCCAACAGCTGATAGGAGGACTTTGAGAGGCCGGTTCGAAGTTCGCTTGCGGTCACCGGCTTTAGGGGACGCTCGGCGGCCGGCTCTTGGGAAAGTGCGGTGCCGACAGGGCAGCAAAGCAGACTGCTAACAAAGACGAGCAGCACAGACCGGCAGGTAAACTGGCGGGCGGTCATTGGGCAAATCTAGACAACGGCCGTGCCACACGTGTAGCCGTTGGAGGTGGGGAGACTGGCGGGGAAGCGAAACGCTTGTGTGGCGGGGGAGCCTTCGCGGACGTTTAAGCATAGTTGGCTTTCAATCGCCATCCTATCTCGCCACCCCGCTTCGCCATCAAGAATGCAAGACTTTTCGTGGGTTCGAAAAGCTTACTGGGAGCATTCGACAACTCCGATCGTATCGACGCGCGGCTCCGATTCAGTTGTTGCTGAAGCCGAGACCGACGGGAACATCACGCCCGAGTGGATTGCTGGCAAAGATCTCATGACACTGCGGACAGAGATCAAACCGTTCGGTTGTGTCAACGAACTCCTCGTCATCAGCACAACTGTGCGGCGCATCGAAATCGGGATTCAATTCCCGCTGCAACTGATCATGCAGTTCGGCCAAATGATCCACCTCGTCTTCATCGCTTTCTTGATGAAACGATTGACTGGGGTCTTGGCAACAGGCGGCACGAATGTCGATCTCGACAACGTATCGCAGTTCCGTTTCCGGATCGATCGTGCGTTTGCAGCGATCACAAGTGTAGTGGATCATAGGCGATTCCGACTCACATCAGTTGGTTTACAAAAAAGACAAGGTAGAACCAGCTTCACTTCGATGCAGGACTCACGTCAAGCATTCGCGTTGTTCACTCGACACGGTCGCGTTCCCAACGATGTTCATGGTAATAGGGCGAAACTCGGCGCCGCAAGCATTTTTGTGGTCCAGGACCACGCTGTTGAAATTGAGGGTCACTCGTCGCGACTTGCGGCATCGTTGGGGATTAGATCACGCCCCAATCGCAACTCGACCAACATGCCAGGTAAGAAATCTTTCGGCAACGCTTTGAGATCTCGGTCATCGAGCACCTTGCATTGCAAGCCACGGCGTGTGGCCTCCGCTTGCAACCGTTCGATCGCCGGGACATGACCGTATGTCAGCAAGCAACGACCACCGGGGCTCAGATGGTTTGGCAGGCCGTCAAGAATCGAATCCATCAATTCGAAACCTGGATCGTAGAATGCGTAGTCCAATGGACGTTTAATGTCGCCGTCCTCCCAAGGCGGATTTGAAATGATCAAATCAAATCGTGGCTCACCTTGCAAAACGGAAAACGCGCCCGGCGTAGCTTCGTCAACTTGGCGGATTTCCAGGTTTTGCTCCAAGTCTAAGTTGGCCGCGTTGTAACGTGCGTTGGCAACTGCGGCCGGGTTAATGTCCGTCGCGATCACTTGCTTGGCGCCGTGTTCGGCACAGGTAAGCGCGATCACCCCGGTTCCGGTTCCGATCTCTAAGACCCGCCTGCCTTGGGCAATGGAGTCTTCTCGAATCAACTTGCGGAGCGACGCCGAATCACTCGGCTCCCAGAACACCTGCTCAAACTGAATCATGTCCCCCGGCAGATCGCCATCATTCGGAATCCGTTGCTCGATGTTGTACGAGTAGTCCAGGTCGGTTCGATTGTTGGTGCACCCGCCACTGACAACGACGCTCACCAGCAAAATCAGTAACGCGGTTCGTCGCACTACACATGTTCCCATTGCAAAGCCTCATCGATGGCGGCCTGGTACGTTCGGTCATCCAATTCCAACGTTTGCTTCATTGCGGTAAGCAACTTGATTTGCGAATCATCCAGCGTGCCTTCGGCGGTTGCCGCCAAGAACATTGCCTGGAGTGCTTCGCGTTTTTGATCGGGTGACCAACGCTTGGCAACGGTTGTCACGTAATTCGATGCGCGGATTTGGTTTTGTTCGGCGATCGAACACATCTCGCCGAGGACTTCACGATCGATCGGTTGACCCAGCAGATGATTGCCGATCCGAATCAACGCATCGATTTCCGTTTCGCTGATAAATCCGTCATGGAGCACAACCAAGATCGCGCTCTTTAGAGCTTCATCGCAAAACTGATCCCGCTGAACCTGTTCGCTCCCCTTGGGGTCAACCTGCAAGACCGTCGGGTCCCATTTTTCGCGGCAGTTGCTGCAGACAACAAACAACTCAGCTCCGCCGATCGGAACGACAGGAATGAAATACAACGTCAAGAATGGCCTCCTGGCGCGGAGCCGGAACTCTTGATTGGATCGGCACCCCGGGCAATAGAACTGCCCCGAGTCGCGTGTCCGCGTGAGATTCATCGTTCCGATCAGAATCATAGGGGCACTCTGGATCTTGGTCCTTCTTTACCGATTTTGTCGATTCGTGCGATACGTCCGCCGATAACGATATTGTAAACCTATCCAAAAACATCTGAAGCGTCCGAGCCTACGCGATGCGAATCGAAACACAACGATTTGGAACGATCTCGCTGGATCAAGATCAATTGTTCCTGTTTCCCGCTGGCCTGATCGGCATGGAATCCCTGCGAGACTGGGCACTGTTGCCCGATCTGGAAAACGAAGCAGTCGCTTGGCTGCAAAGTGCCTCCCGTGGTGACCGTGCGCTTCCCTTGATTAGTCCCCGGGCGTTCTTCCCCGACTATCGGATTCAAGTTTCACGCCGTGAGCTGACCAGCTTACATCTTAAACCGGGCTCGGAAACATACGTCCTGACCACCATTTCAGGACACTCTGGCAAGCTGACCACGAACCTGCGGTCGCCGATCGTCTTGAATCTAAGCCGACGCTTGGGTTGCCAGATCATCACCGACAACGAATACCCACTGCAACAGCCGGTCAACTCGTTTGCCGGTGCGTCAAACGTGGTCCGTGAACTCGTTGCACCGCGAGCTGCCGCCAAGCAAACCGACGCGGCGATTGTTGCGACCGGAAACCCAGTGCCGGCATTCACCAAGAACGCGGCTGGCCTGTTCGCCTCAACAAAGAAATCCGCTGCCTAAACGACAGTGGATTTGTCGGCGACCAGTCGCCCCACGCGACTCTGTCACTCGTGACAAACCCGCGATTCTGTCCGACTTCATTGGGATAGGCGAAACGCCAGCGTTACCGATTGAAGTTCGACTGGCGAATTCGATTTGGGGGACGTGATGTGCTGTGATCGCCAACGCGGTCGCATTACATGGGTTGGTCCGCTTGTGCCGCAACAAACCGACGCATGGTGGCGTTTGAAGCACGAACTTCGAATCAACCGGGTTGGAGGGAGCGACCGTCACGACCGGTATCTGCCGACTTCTGGCAAACGATATCAAATTCAGTGTCACTTGCGACGATGAACACCCCAGGCGACGGGCCACTTCAGTGCTGGCCACTCGTCGTACCTTTGCGGATGACTGTGATTTACCTCCGGTGAATCCTCCTACAGTCGACCCGCAGCACCGTATATAGCTAAATCCGTTACCTCTTGTATTCAATGATGTCGAGGCCAACATGCTGGTCCTATCCCGACACCGCGATGAAAGCATCATGATTGGCGACGACGTTGTTGTCACGATCGTTGATATCCGTGGCGACAAAGTGCGCTTGGGTATCGAGGCGCCACAATCCATCCCAGTGCACCGTCAAGAAGTTTACGACGCGATCCAACGCGAGAACCGTCGTGCTTCGCAAACCAGTTCGGCTGCGACGAAAGACGTCAAACCGCCGCGCGAATAGCCCGCCCTGCCAGGCGACCGAACATCACAGTCTCGGTCGCCATGCAGTCGATTCGAAAGCTGATACCCTGTAAGATAGGGTGAGGCTTGATCGTCAGGGCAGAACGCCAGCCAGCGTCTGCCGCTATTGATCCATCGTGGGGTTATCGTCCAGATCCCCCTCGGTGATGATCGTGAACCCTTTTTCGTTCAAGGTCTCCATCGCCACCTCGATGTTCTCGACCATGATCGCGACGGCAGGTTTGCCGTGAGGACGAATGATCAATGGGTAGGTCTGGATAATGTTCAACTCGGCCTGAAGCAGCGCCGTACAGACGCGCAGTAACGGCTGCGGCCCTTCGGGCAACTGGACGCCGATCAAGTCCGTTTCGATCAGCGCCAATCCGCTGCGTTCGAGGATCTCGCGTCCACGATCTGCATCGCTCACCAAAAATCGGACGAACGCACACTCGGCGGCATCGTTAATCGATAGTGCACAGATTCGTATGCCGGTGCCTTCGAATCGACGCACGACTTCTAATAGCTGGCCAACGCGGTTTTCTAAAAAGATCGTGAACTGACGAAGTGCGGGAAAATTACGTCCCCGCATCGTTTCAAATTTGGTTCCCGATCCGCTTCCCTGATCTGATTCCATCTCGGCCTCGTCTCTTCGGCACTCCGTGGGTTATCTGACACCGTTGGCTAAGAAGACTTCAATTGCCCACACCAACTGTCTTGCCAATCGACCCGCTGCTGAAACCGAAAAGTTTACGTGTTTTACTTTGCGGAGGTCAATTCGGTTGTAGTGGTACGCGTACCAACTTTCGAACACGCCCCGATACATTCCAGTCCTGTACGTACAGATTACCCTCTTTATCCCAGAACGAGCCGTGCGTTCCGCTGAAAACGCCTTCTAACCATTCAGATTGGGGGATGTTGAAGTTCGGTCCGTTTTGACGATCTGGATTGTTTCCCAACACGGAAATAATCGTATTGGTCTTGTCCAAGATCACCAAACGGCCGTGCAGGTCGGGCACCGATACGAAATCTCCGTTGATCGACAATGAGCACGGCATTCCCAAACCGGTGATCACTTCCTCGATGAAGTTTCCTTCCAAGTCGTAGTGCACCAACCGACCTTTGGGTTGGTGATTTCGGTCGCAGATCAACAAGCGGTTGGGTTCATAGCGGGTATCGATTGTCATCCCGTGGGCGGTGTTGAACTCCTGCGTGCCGTTGCCTTTTTTGCCGAAGTGACGCAGGTACTTGCCGTTTTTGTCGTACACAAAGATGTAGTTGCTCGCGTAACCGTCGGACAGGTAAATGTCACCGTTGGCCGCGACGGTGATCGCGGTGGGGCTCATGCGTTTTAGCCCCAGGCCTGACTCTTCTGGGAATCGCAAACGCAGAACGACTTCGCCGCCCTTGATGCGGAATTTGATGCCTTCGGCGTCGTTGTTTCGAGCGCCATAGATGTATTCCTCGCCATCTTCCTCACGGATTTCGATGTCGTGCAAATTGGTGTAGTCACCGCCGAGGTACGAATGGATTACTTTGCCTTCTGGTGAAAAGACAAACACACCCGCGTGAGCGCTGAAATAAATATTGCCCTCACGATCGATCACCACTCCACCATGAGTCGCGCCGGTCGCCGAATTCCCATCGGGACGCAGCCCCCACCCGGGGACGGTTTCGAATGTCATCTCGCCGGCACCCATACGAACGGGTTCCACCGCGGCGACGGGGACACCGGAAAGCACCAACAGCAAGCACGACAACACAACAGACTTCGACATCATCAATCACAAAAATGGTAGGTAGTTATGGCGGACAAGCGTCCTCGACGCCAATTGTAGCCACTCGCGGTCAAACGTGGTGACGATCTTTCACATCGCCTTTATGCTGTGCCGCATTCGATCATTCACAACAGACTGACCAAGCGATGAGCAACGCCCTTTTAAAGTACACCCACGAGCTTCGTGTGGGATACCATCAGACCGATGGGCAGCGACGGGTCCACCATTCGAACTACTTGAACTACTTCGAAGACGCTCGCGTGGAAATGTTGCGCGCCGGCGGCATGCCTTACAAGGACATCGAGGACTCCGGACGTTTGCTGGTCGTCACCGAAATGAACGTCCGCTACTTTGCCCCGGCTGATTTCGATGACCTTTTGCAAGTCGTTGTTGAAACGACAGAGATCCGCAAAGTACGAATCAAACACCACTACAAAGTCTCGCGCGGCGAATTAGTGCTTGCCGAAGCGGAATCGACGATCGCCTGCGTTGACCCCGAAGGACGCCCTAAGAAACTGCCCGCCGAGTTCCTAGCCCTTAGTGACTTGATCGCGAAGCAGGACGCCTAACCGCGTGCAAGTGAGCGGCCTGTTGATTTTCAAATTCGTTCTGTCCCTCTGTCGCCTTCTGCTCAGCAACTGCAACGGAAGAGAACGCTACTTTCGAAGCATGGAAGGCGGCGTTCGAAATTCAACGGGATGCTAAGCCTGCTTATTCGCCAACGGTGAAGTCTTCGGTCAAGGGAAACGGGATCGCTTCGCCGCTCATTTCGGCGAGCGCGTTAGCGGCGGCCTTCTGCTCCGCTTCCTTTTTGTTGCTGCCCCAAGCTGCCGTGAATTCTTCGCCGTCAATTACCGCGCTGATCAAGAACGACTTGCGATGATCAGGGCCCATCTCGCGTTTCAAACGGTATTGCGGCGTGCATGCGATATCGCGCTGGGCGCGTTGCTGTAACGTCGACTTGTAGTTCGTCGCGCCTTGGCTTTGCACCGCAGCTTCGACCTCAGGCCGCAACCACCGCACCAACCTCTCGCGCACCACTTGATGACCACCGTCCAAATACAACGCGGCGACGATCGATTCAAACACGTCGCTAACGAGTGACCGCGGATAGCTTCGATTTCGCGTTACACCGCGTCCGACGATCAGGCATTCGTCCAAACCGATTTGACAAGCAACCTTGCCACATGTTCGCCTGCTGACAACGGCTGACTTGATCTTTGTCAAATCGCCTTCGTTGTAGTCGGGGTATTCGTCGTACAACCAGGAACAGACGACAAAACCGAGAACGGCATCACCGAGAAACTCCAATCGTTCGTTGCTCGCTAAACGATGCGATGCGCCCGAAGCATGAGTGAGTGCATTCCGAAGCAGTTCGATGTCCTTGAATTGATAGTCGATCAATTCCTGACATCGTAAGATCTTGTCACCATGCTCTGAATCACTGTCCAGCTGCCGCAAATTGGGCGTCAGCTTGGTTCACCATCGCTATCAATCGCAGAGGCCAATTCGCTACCGGAACGCCGCTTGGCAGTCTGAGCCGCTGCGGCGGAAGCCTTTGCCGCGGGGGTAACATCATCGGAATGCATCGATGCGGACCGATCGGCTTGGTTCGCGGCGGCGTCATTCGCCGCTGCGGAATTTGGGCGTGCAGACGAAGCATCGCCAGCCGATTTTAAATCGTCGAATTGAGAATCAGACAACGTTATCAGAATACACGTGGAAACGAACGAAAGCTCAAATCACACGCGTCGAACGTTGTCGTTGAACGGAGCGTCAGGGTGCGTCCGAACGGTTCGATAACCGACGGATGATCTGCAATGACGAAATGGCAACGAAAAGATTGACAGGGACTGAATCGATCGGCTTCGTACGTTGACCGCCAGGGAAGCATCTGGTGAGAGAGGATCGATCCCCGGCAGCCGCCCCGAAGTTGATTCAGGTCATGTCACACGCCGGCGATCGGGGTGGCGTTTCTAACGTTTCCCGACCCGCCCGCCGGTATGCGACGCGGTAAAGATAAACTAACAGGTCCCCCGTCTGCGCGGTAGAGCAATCTTTTCAAATTGGGGTGATCACACTGCACTCCAATCGAGCTCGCTGAACCAAAATTCAGCGGCAATCACCGCATCAATTTGGTGTGCGACTAGCGTTTCGCGAGATAGATCGCTTCACCGGTAAAGATGCGACGGAAGTACTCGTCGGTATACAGCCGCCACCCCACTGCGGGATCGCCAATTTTCCAAAGTCCCTGTGGCGTTCGGCCAAGCACCATCACGGCATGAGCTTCGCCATCGGTTCCTAACAAACGTCGAACCGGGTCATTTCGCTCGCCACCCCGAAAACAAACAACCGCCAAATTTGGCAACTGCCCCGACGCGTTCCAAGTCGTCGGATTGTCACTGGCAACCGAAACGTTGTACCGACTTCCATCGATCGCCAATCGTAACCCCCTCACCAAACCGAGTGAGGATGTCCCCTGGCTGGATGTCAAACAGAGGTTCGCCATCATTGCTTCTGATGATCGGCCCTCCCATCCGAGCTGTCGTTTCGCTCGGTCAAGCATCGAGTGGTGACGCAAAAGCGTTGCCGCAGCGGCGGGGCCACAACTAGCTCCATCGCTTTGCAAACAAACGTTGTGATCCCAATCAGCTTCTTCGGCGATTGAGATCGGATACAGATTGGGACGCATGACGGGCTGCAATAAAAACGCTACCGCCAAAGACAGCATCGCAAGCGCGGTGACGCCTCGCCAACTTGGCCGCAACGCACAGACATGAGTCGCTAACCCGGCTGCGAAACACAGAAACACTGGCAGCCAATTCGACCAGCACATTGCCGCCGGATTAGGAATGGCGCTAGCCCAAAAAAGACGATTCGCGAGACCGAATGCGAAGACCAGCAACAGAAGAATGCATTCGATCAACAACAGCGGGCGGGTGCGATAGACCGACAGCGAAAGCTTCCACCCGGCGATAAATGCCAGTCCAGAAACCGCAGCGATAAACGCGATTGCCACCCAAAGATCCATTACATACCCGTTTCCGCTGCCAGTTCAAAATCACAAAGCCAAGCGACGGTGCCGTGATGCATCATTGATGCCAATCTCCGGCACTCCATTAAGAAACGGTTAAACGAGTGTGATGTGCAAGTTCAGAATGGCAGCAGACCGGTCATTTTGCGGGAAAACCTGCCACAAACTTACCCGGACAACCAAAACGGGGGATTGCAACCTGTTCAAAAATCCCCCGCCCACTGCCAACGGATGAACTCGACTGCCCGACATCCATGCAGAGGAAGACAGACAACAGGCGAAACGAACTCCTCACCTGGAAATCTTCTCGATAGACGTTTGCCGACGACTCAGTTGGAAACCATGTCGCGATTTCGGCTGGCCCCCACTGTCCAGTCGCAATCTGAAGGTACTCGATGATCGAAGCTGACTGCTCCGACGACTGCCACTCCGTCCTTGGACGCATTCGTGAAATCAACCAACCTGTCTTTCCCAGCGAATCTGTTGCTTGAACCATTTTTGAACCTCGTGTTTAAAAGCCACTTGCCTGGGCTCAGATTCGGCGATTCGCGTGACACCGTTGGTCAGGCGCGAGAGGTGGCGACTTGACGTGGTTGCTGGGCGGCACGGGCCGGTATCAACAGAGGGGATTCGATTCACCAGAACGTCGTCCGGAGCGTCATTTTGCGGCGTTTGACAGACCTCACGACCTCGATGACCGGAACCACTGCCCACGCGTGATCAGGCTTGTGCATCCGCTTGGTCGGATTGCGAAGGATATGACGTGCGTGAAAGATCTCGCGCATTAAGATTGATAGACAATCCCGGTATTCGGTCAGGTACCATCCGGCCCACTTATCGTTCGAGAAATAGGCATTCTGAAGCGCCATCACACTGGCGTCGCCTTGATCGATCCTTCTCTGGAACTTGGAAACGTCTCGATGGCAATCTCTCGCTTCCTTACTCGACACAACGCCGCCGCACTGGCGTTCGTCAATCTCGTCGCGTTCTGCAACCTTGGCGTCACCACTTCCGATGCTGCCGATCCGACGCCCGATACCGTGCTCGAGTCGACGACTGCCGAGACCACTCAATCGCGTTCGCCAATTGAGATGATCAATTACTACGTCGAACAGGGCTGGACGGATTACGAGATCAGTCCTGCCAAAGAAGCCGACGAATTGATTTGGTGTCGCCGCGCTTACTTGGACATCATTGGTCGTATCCCAACGATCGAAGAAATGCAGGCCTTTATGGCGGACCGAAAATCGGAGCGACATGCCAAGCTGGTCGAACGCCTGCTTTATGACGACCGTTACACCGAAGAATACTCCAATCACTGGGCGACCGTTTGGGCCAATCTTTTGATCGGCCGCAGTGGCGGGATGGATCGGGGAGACCTGACCAACCGCGACGGCATGATGAAGTACCTGCGGGATAGCTTCGCCGAGAACAAACCGTACGACCGCATGGTCTTTGAACTGGTCACCGCCGAAGGCACCACCAAACCCGGTACCGAAGGCTTCAACGGTGCTGTGAATTTCTTAGTCGACAAAGTCAACGAAGAAAAAGCGGTTTTGGCAGCCAGTAGCGTGTCACGGATTTTCCTGGGCCAGCAAGTCCAATGCACCCAGTGCCATAACCACCCGTTTAACGATTGGAAGCAACAAAAGTTCTGGGAGTTCAATTCGTTCTTCCGCCAAACGCGTGCCCTACGTCGTTTCGTTGACGGGACTCGCGATATCGAATTCGCTGAATTGGTCAGCGAGGACTTTGCCGGTGAAGCGGGTGACCCTCGCGACGCATTGGTGTTCTACGAAATGCGAAACGGACTGACGCGTGTCGCCTATCCGGTGTTTACCGATGGCACCGAAATCGGCCGCAGCGGATTTGTCGAAGACGTCAACCGACGCGTCGAACTTGGCCACTTGATGCTAAATAGCGAAGCGTTGGATTTAATGGCCGTCAATCGCCACTGGTCGATGTTCTTTGGACACGGCTTCACACGGCCAATTGACGACATGGGTCCACACACCAACCCGTCACACCCGGTACTGCTTGAAGAACTCGGCGCTGCATTCCGCAAGTCCAGCTACAACATCAAAGAACTGATTACTTGGATGACGCTCAGCAAGCCGTATTCGCTGGCTTCCACGCTTGGCAGCAACAACACGATCGATGACCCATCGGTCGGCGAAACGCCAAAGTTTTCGCGTTTCTACTTGCGTCAAATCAGCGCCGAACAACTGTACCAGTCGCTGCTCACACTGTCGGGCGGTAACGCCGAAGGCACCTACGAACAACAAGAACAAAAGCGACGCGAATGGATGCGTCAGTTCGTTGTCACCTTCGGAACCGACGAAGGCGACGAGGCGACTACGTTTGACGGTTCGATCCCACAAGCACTGATGCTGTTCAACGGCGACTTGACCAAGAACGCGACGCAAACCAAACCGGGCAGCTTCTTGGCCGAAATCGGAACCAGCGGGAAAACCGCCACCGACCGCTTGAACCGGCTGTACCTCGCCGGACTTGCCCGCCGCCCCACCAAACGTGAAACCAAATTGGCAGGCGATTTGTACCGCGCCAACGGCGGTGATGAAGCCGAAATGATGCAGGACCTCTGGTGGGCAATTCTGAACAGCAACGAATTCATCATGCAGCACTGATCAACAACTGCCTGGGTTCAATTCAAGATCTCAGACGTTCATCTAATACCGAACCATAACTTTTCTTTCGATAGGCCACTCGCGATGATTTCGAACTGGAAAACGCCAAACGGCATGACCCGCCGGCACTTCATGAACCACATGGCCGGAAGTTCCGCCGCCTTTTCCGCTGCCATGACCCTGGGTAACGCGATCCAGGCCAACGCAGACGAGATGCGAAAGAATCACAAGTCAGCCATCATGCTCTGGATGGGTGGCGGGCCTCCGACGATCGACATCTGGGACCTCAAACCCGGCGCACCAACCGGGGGGCCATTCCGTCCGATCTCGACCACTGGCGACGTGCAAATTTGCGAGCACATGCCCATGGTCGCAAAGCAAATGCACAACCTGTCGATCGTTCGCAGCATGTCGACTCGCGAAGCCGACCACAATCGCGGCCGCTACTACATGCACACCGGGTTTGTCCCCAACCCCAACATCGAGCACCCCGGCTATGGTTCGGTCGTGGCGCACGAATTGATGGCCCAACGTCCGCAACTAGAAATCCCACCTTTCGTCACCATCGGCGGTGCCAGCAGCGGCCCTGGATTCCTTGGCATGGCATGGTCACCGTTTGCCGTGACCAGCAACGGACGAATTCGCAACCTGAACATGAACCTGGACGACAGCCGCCTTCGTCGTCGCATGTTAGCCCTGCAAGAAATCGAAGCCGGATTCGCCAATCGCACCAATGACACCCCGGCAACTGAACACGGCAAAGTCCTAAAGAAAACGTTTGACCTGCTCACCAGCAGCCAAATGGAAGCCTTCCGGGTCGAGAAAGAAGACGAGAAAACCAAAGAACGCTACGGGAACGACGGTTTCGGCCAAGGTTGCTTGCTAGCCCGACGCCTCGTCGAAGCCGGTGTGCCGTTTGTCGAAGTCGACCTCGGCGGCTGGGATTTGCACAACAACGTCCACCAAACGCTGTCGAACAACAAATTGCCGCAGCTTGACCGGGCAATGAGTGCACTCGTCGAAGACCTCGAACAACGCGGACTGCTGCGAGACACCGCGATCATCTGGATGGGTGAGTTTGGCCGTACCCCAAATATCAACCAAAACGCCGGACGCGACCACTGGGCGCGAGCTTGGTCGTGCGTTGTCGGCGGGGCCGGAATCAAAGGCGGTCTGGGCGTCGGCGAAACAAACAGCGACGGAACTGAGGTAGAATCAGAACCGTTCCGCAGCGAAGACCTGATGGCGACGGTTTGCGAAGGACTGGGTATCTCTTTGGACACCACCTTTATGAGCAAAAACCGCCGTCCGATGAAAATCGCTAACGGAGGAAAAGTGATTACCGAACTGGTGGCCTAAACGCCCGGTGGATAAAGTCAGCTTGGGCGACCTGTCGCCGAACTCGACTGGGCCGAAGACGTTCTCGATGACTCAGTCAAACGATCCCAAACGCTCAACACCCAACTCCGATGAGGAGGGTGCCAGGGTGATGTCGACCGCATCGAGGCAGTCGCAATCCGTCAAGGAAGGTTCATTGCAAGGCAATCAGTTGCAAGCCGGCGAACTCGTCCGCCGCCACCAACGTGGCGTGTGGCGCTACCTTCGCATGCTCGGCTGCGATGAAGCGACTGCGGACGATTTGACGCAGGAGACGTTTTTGCGAGTCCTTCGCCGAGACGACTTTGTTCAACACAATGACGGGGCAACCGCAGGTTATTTACGGCGCACCGCATACAACCTGCTCGTTTCCCGCCACCGAAAATTGGGGCGTGTGCAAACGATCGCCGAGCCCGAGTTGCTGGACGAAACCTGGGACCGCTGGGCCGGCAAAGACCTCTCCGGCGACGCCGCCGTTGAAGCCCTCCAAGAATGCTTTCAACGATTGACCGAACGGGCACAAATCGCCTTGCGAATGCGATTCGACTCCAGTTCCAGTCGCGTTGAAATTGGTGAAGCTCTCGGGATCACCGATCACGGGGCGCGAAATTTAATGCAGCGAGCCAAACAACAACTGAGGCTTTGCGTCGAAGAAAAATTGCAATTGCTGGACGAATGATGGCGACTTCAAACAACACCCTACCGAATCCCGATGATGCCGATCCGATGATCGACGCATTGTTGGTCGAATTTATCTCGGGTGATCCCAGCCGACGACGCGAACCACCAGATCTGTCCGCCGCAATTCTGGAACGACTCGCCGCCGATAGCTCGAACCGTCAACCGCCGTTGCCGAAACCCGCAAATGGCCGACGACGACTGGATGTGGACGGTCGCCCTTTGGCACCCCCAGTTCACAGCGGATCGTCCGTCACGGTGACACCTGACAAGGACCATGCCCAAGGCGAAGTTGCCGACGAATCCGACTTGGTCGTCGATTCATTGCTGAAAGAATTTATCTCCGTCGATCCTGGCAAACGCAGCTGCCCGCCAGACCTGACCGCGGCCATCCTGTCTCAGCTGAAGCAACCGTTGGTCACCACTCCGGTCACCCGCGCTAGACGCGAGCGGTTGTCGCTGATCAAAACACTTTCCGCGATCGTCGCGATCTCGGCTTGCGTGGCTGGCGTCGTCTTCCTTGGCCCTTCGGCAACAAAGCCACCGAACCCAACTCAAAATACATCGGCGCCACTCGCCGCGATTACCAAGCCGGTCCCAGAAGAGAACGTTGCGGTGGCGTCTCCGCAACAACAATCACCTTCACTCGATCCCAAACCAGACGATCGACCACTCAAAGGCATCCGGCTGGATCCTGAACCGTCGCCCGGCCCTTCCGCGGTTGCCGACGCTGAACCTCCGAGCAGCAGCAACACGATCGCCTCGACCGAAAATGTCGTTGTCGGTCACATCGAACGGATCGCCACAACGACCGAATCGATCGCACGCGAATATTGGAAATCAATCGGCGTTCAGCCGACTCAGCGTGCCCCCAACCAAGACTTGATCGCCCGTATCGAACGACAACTTGGTGTCAAACTATCCGAGGAGGCATTCTCGGATCCGCAGCAAATGCGACTCGAATTGGCGAGTCCAAACCACACCCAACAGATTGCCAAACGTTGGCTTGCTCTATCGGCCGCTGGGGTGTTGCCGCGGTCGACACCGATGAAAACCAAGCTTTGATCCAGGAACTGTCGCAAGGTTTTTCGGGGGATCGCCCGATTGATACGACACTTGTCAGTTTGATTTCAGGCAAAAGCGAACATTCCGGCGCTTGGTATCAAACGATCGGACGCAACGGCTCCGAAGGCATCGCGCGTCGCCTGGCAAGCCTATCGATGAACGCCGACCTTCGCTGCGTCCGCTGCCACGATTCGATGATTGGACGCAATGGGACGCAAGACGATTATTGGTCGTTCGTTGCCATGGTCCGCAGTTACGTGCATCGCGATAACGATCGCTGGACCGTGAGAGACGAAAGCCATCCGGTACCTACGTTTTTCGAATTGATCGATGGACGTCAACGACTGGCCACACCCAACGCAAGTGAGCACCTGACCGGACAAGTCGCAATTGACGACTTCCAAGCCTGGACGCAAACGCTGCGAGGAAGCCAACAACTTTCATCAAGCTTGGTGGATTCGCTTTGGAAGCTGGTCCACGGTCGCCCATTGCAACCGTCACCTGTCGACGCGTTCGCACCACCGATCGATGATTCGCTCAATGAGCTTCACCGGGCACTCGCCGATGACTTGCGAGCAAGCGGGTTCGACCTTGCACGCACGCTGTCGCTGATTATCAGTTCGCCGATGGCGACCCGAAGCGTCCCGCAAGAGCTTCAATCGGAAACAATCCTGACCACCAGTAACGACGTCCGTAGCCGTGCACTTGATCTCGTGACGGCCTATGCGGCTGCAGTCGATTCGCCTCCGTCATCACGCGGTGACCGCATCGAAGTCGCGATGCAACACAGTGGCGGACGGTTGCTCGACGACGGAACATTGCTTGCTCAACCGCTGTTGATTAGCCCTACCTCGCGAGACGTTTCGGCAAACCGCAAACCGTCGCTCTCACGAAGCGACCGTATCAGCATCGATTACCCAGGTGACGATTCCGAAATGCCGGTTTCCTGGATCCACTCCATCGATGACTTTGACCAAAAAGTCGAACACTTGGTCTACCTCGCTGGCGGATCACAAACACCTGAACGGATCAACGAAGTCGCCAAGCAACTTCGCGAAAATGGCACCGAAGCCGCGGCACTGAGCCGGATCTGGTGGATCCTCCGTTAACGATCAGTCCTTGAGCAACTGGTAAAGTTTTGCTCTTGCCAAACGCCAGTCGCGTTCGACGGTTCCTTCGCTAACGCCTAACACCTCGGCCGTCTCGGGAATCGACAGCCCCGAGAAAAACCGCAGCTCGACAACTTCACGCTGACGCGGCGACTCTTTCTCGAGTGCATCCAACGATGCATTGAGATCTTCGAACGCGCAACCGTTGCTCGTTTCGAAGTTGTCCAAAACGATATCCAGCGATCCACGTTCGTAATCCCCGCCGCGCTTGACCGCATTTCTCTTGCGGGCGTGGTCGATCAGAATTTGCCGCATCGCACGGTTGGCAGAGGCAAAGAAATATCGCCGATCGGTTGCATTGCCGATCGCATCCGAATCGAGCAATCGCATGCAAGCTTCGTTCACGAGCGCGGTCGCTTGTAGCGTATGGTCCGCACGCTCACGCCGCATTAACGCCGAAGCCATCTGCCGAAGCTCCGATTGCAATTGCTGAAACAACTGCTCTTTGACCGATTCGTTGCCACTGCTCAACTCACGCAACAAGATCGAAACGTCATGCGGAGGTTGATTCATCGTAAGAACTCCGGTTCGGATAACTTTGCAGTCGAATCGCGCGAGGCGACATTCGTGAGTGCACGAGCATAAACGATGCTCCGGAGTGCTGCACTGACGATCTAGCCGCCTTGGCCTTCGATTTCGCCAACCAAGAATTCCAACACCGCATCGACGAGCCGATTGCCACAGGCATCATCAAAGGCGACGAACATTGGGAAGGAATTGACTTCCAGGAACACGGGCTGTTCGAATTCGTGCCGACAACGAAAGTCGAGCGCGCAATAATCGAATCCTAGCTCTCGGACCAATTGCGTTGTTTGTGTGGCGATTTCGCCGGGCACGTCGATCGCATGAACCGACACGGATCCGTCGGTTCGATAGTCAACCGCATCCGTTCTCAGATGAAATGCAAACAGCTCACCGCCGATTGAAAACACACGAATGTTTTCACCAGCCAATCGCTGCTGAACGAATAGCGGAGCATCGTATGGCGATTCCTGGAGAAACCGGTCGATTGCGTAGGCATGGTCTCCACCGGCAAGCGGCTTCACGATTGTCGAATCCGGATCGGGATGCGACGCCAAAGGACTTGAGTCGCCGATCACGATCGTTTCAGGAATTGCCATCCCGCATTGTCGAGCGATTCGCAAATTGCGGGACTTGTTGTTCGCGTCGCCTGCTGTGCGACGATTCAACATTTTGATTTCGGGCCACGCCAACGCGAACGACTCACCGAGGTCAAACACCGCATGACTTTGCCTCGAATCCGATCCGAAAACGTTTTGCCTTAGATAGATCGCGGAGGGGCGTAACGCTTGGTTGCCGAGGTCGATGACCGGGCGTTGGAAATCCCAAGCCATCAATCGCGATTCGCTGTGATCCGAATCCCAAAACACGTAGTCGATCCCACGCAGGTGTGCTTGATCGACGACACGGCAGGTATTTGGATCCGACTCACCACCGATGATCAGCAACCGACACTCTTTCACATCCATCGCGTTACCACCGACGAAATCCGTTCCAAAGCCGTGGCAACAGCCGCCGCTCAGGCATGCTTGGCTTTCCCCACCCTCGCCCCTCTTCGCCAACCGCAAGCGTTGTCATTGGTACTTGTTTAGCGGGCTTTGATTCCTCACCGATCGCCTTGGTGGTCACCTTGGGAGGATTCGGGTTGGTTGCCTCTTCGCCAACCGCCATGGTGGTCGGTGTTGTCGTCTTTGGAGGGCGGCTTTCTTCTCCGATTGCCATTGTGGTCATTTTGGATTCTTCGCCAATACGCTCGGTTGTCGGCGTCTGAGGACGCTGGGAAGGAATCCCTTGCTGCCCGCCTGGCGATCGCACCGGTGGATCGACGTTTGGTGGGTCGAAGGTTGGCGGGTCCAGCTGCGGCGGTGCCGGATTCGCTGGAGAACCTTCCTCGCCAATCGCCATCGTGGTCATTCGCGGCGGGTCGGCAGACGCTTCTGTTTGATTGAGCAACGCATAGGCTGCCGCCGACGTCGCGCCGGAAAGTACAACGCGGCGCAAAAAATCACGTCTCGCAAGCTTTCCGCTTTTTAGGTCTTCAACGAGTTGTTGAAGCGTTTGGTTTTCTGAAGTCGGCATGTTGAGAGCTACTCGTCGTGTTCGAAAGTTCGATCGTCCATTAATTACTACAGCAAAAGAACCGAACGCATCCAATTTGAATTCGATGCGTTCGGAAAAAACGTTTGTTTTTGTTAGCGTCTGCGGGACACGCGGCCTCGGAAGATCGTTTTCCCCGGTGTCGAACGCTGGAACATGCTAGATACGATTCCTCCGCTTGGTGCACCGGTGGTCAAGCCTGAGGGATAGTAGCCGCCGGAGTTGCCACGGTTGTCGACCGCTTCGGCCGAGGACCGACCATACGTCCCCCATGTTCGCGACTGGGCGTTTGCTCGTGCGTTGGCCCAATTCCCATTTGCGATGGCGTTGCTGTCGCTGCGAGAAAAACCGTTGACGGTGCGTGCGACGGAGGTCGAATGCGATCGTGCGGCCCAGCCGTTTGCCGATGAGTTTCCGTTGCTGATCGCGACGCCACCATGCGAGATCGCGGCACTGCGTCCACTGGCAAAACCACCATTGCGACCGTCACCCGTCATTGTCGATCGAGCGTATCCGCCGTGTGTTGCCACCGCCCCGGCATGCAACCGAGTGCGTCCACGACCGTAGGCACTTGAGACCGCCGTCCCGCCGCTCGAAAAACTAGACGCGGTGACCTGTGCTTCTGCGCTTCCCGCAACAACAAACCCAGCGAACAAAGCAATCGCGACAGCCATTTTTGTAATCATTTTCATCGTTCAATCTCCAACCCATGAAAAAGGTGTCAGGTACCTTTTTCGGTTCAGAGCAAAAAAGGTACCTGACACCTTTTTTCCGAGAGGACGGTTTAGCGACGGAAGGGGATGAAGTTTCGGGTGCGGCTTTTGGAGTACGCACGGGTGCGATTGCCGAAGCCGGTCGAGGTGCTTTGGCCAAACACGCGGCCGCCTGGAAGCGTGCCGGTTTGCCCGCCGCTGATGACGCGTCGGTTTCCACCTTGACTGACCACACCGCCGTGGCTGATGTGCGCCCCGCCACGACCGACGTTCAACTGGACGTTGTGGGCTGCTCCCAAAGGACCACCGCCAACGCCGACGGTGTTGCTCAATGCAATCCCGCCTGGGCCCGCACCGACCGCAAATCCGTGTCCGAAATCCACGCCGTTGCGGCTGCTACTGCGGCTTTTGCCAAATTTGAACAGGCCGTTCGCGTTGGCCCCCGCCCCGACGCGTCCACGGCTGACGTCAACCCAAGATCCGGCCGACTGGGCCGATGCAGAAGAGGCAAGTACGGCGGACGCGGATGCGACAACCAACATTGCCAGGATGGTTTTGAAGATGCGTTTCATGAGAGTTTTCCAGTGTGTGTGAGTTTCGGCGTTCGACTTACACGTCGCTGCCTTTCACACACACCTGCGAGACTCTCGCCCGCACCCCTTAACCGATTCTAGAAAAAGTTTCCTAGGCCACTGCTGTCACGGATTTTTCGGCAAATCCGGGTGCCATGTCGGGGCCGCATAGCGCAGTGCGAGCTCCAATTCTTTCACTTCATCAGGCTGACTTGTCCGCCGGGCTACATCCAGAAGCGACAAAAGTGGCCCGGTCTGCAATGCCAGCGGAAGTTGATCAACCACGGATCTCTCACGAGAAAACGTGTCCTTCGTTTCGGTCGGCGATTTCGATCGCCAAGCCAAATGGGCGGCAAGCTTTGCGACCACGGGGCGATCTTGCTGTGCAGCAAGTCTCGTCAGCGCCGCCTCGGCTGCAGCACGATACTTCGGTGACCGAATCAGCCAGCTTGCCGCGACCAGTTTGACAAGCAACGATTCCGACGAAGCCATCGCGGCGGCAGGCTCGAACAAATTGTCGCCGGCAACGCCCGTCCAATCGACTGGTACCAATGCAATGACAAACATCGGTAGCGGTCGCTTGTCGAGTTGCTTGACCAACTCAAGTGCGATCTCGCCTCGCCCACTTCGCATCGCCGCTTGCGAAGCCAACATCGACAACCACTGCTGTCGCCATACCGCAGGCCGCGATTGAGGGTCTGGTGAGCTGACAACATTCACCAGCTCCGTCAGCGCTTTTGTCATCTCGCCATCACGAAACGATTGGATTGCACGCTGTTGATCATCGGGAACCTGCAGCAACTCCGCCGAAACCAACCGAGCGGCCGCGTATCGCTCAGGCACGGACTGACCTGCGGTGATGATTGACACCTGATCTTGGTCAAGCGTCTGCAACTGGCCGGTCAGTTCCAACAATGCGTGAGGGTACCATTGCGTCGGATCGCCATTGTTAACTGCGCGTTCGGTCGGTCCGAGAATCAACCGTACGCCGCTGCGCGATTCAGGCACGTCTTGAGCACAAAGCTGTGGCGAACCGATCACCAACGCGACGGCCATCACCAATCCCGCTGTGGTTGCCGGAGGTAACCATCGATCGCATTGACGAGACAAAGACATGAACGCTGCCGTTGGTGGCGAAGATTTCCCGAGGTCACTTGCTAGGGCTGCAAGCGATTGACGTCAACGTATTGATACTCGCCATCGTTCATTGCGGCTAGCTCCTTCAGGAACGTCCCTGGCGACGATGCAGGCTGACTGCCGAACTCGATGGTATGGATCGTCGTTCCGTTTCGTTGTGCCCGATCGGCGATCATTTGCAATTCCAAATGCGACAATCGAGGCATGTTAGCATCGGTCAAAAAGAAGATCACATCGGGCGACATCCGCAGTGCCATCAACAACGCGCCTTTGTGCTTGGTACCACCAAAGGCTCGGATCGATTCGACGTATCGCTCCGCCCGTTTCAAATTGGATTCGGTTCCTTCTACCAACGTCAGCGCCATCCCGGCAGGCTGAAACGGCTTGACATTCTCGTTGTAGAAAATGATCTGGAACTGTTGGTACTCCGACAACGACTGCAAGCTTTTAATCAGTTCTTCTTTTGCACGACGAAGTGGGCGTCCCCCGTAGCCATTCATGCTATCGCTGCGATCGAACACGTACACAAATCGCGAGCCAGTGCCTGAAACACCAAACAATCGGGCAGTCGTTTCCGCACCCATTGGTCCGACCGGTTGGCCACCGGTTCCCTGGCCGACCGAATCGCCTTGCAGTGTCGTGTCGCCAGCAACCCCGGAACCGCTTACCGGTGCGGGAGTCGACTCCATCGCTGACAAAACACCTGCCAAGTCGATCGGCGGTGAAAGATCGGCAGGAGGTGCGGCAGCCGCAGAGGCCGCGGACGCGTCGGCGGTCGTCTGGTCCGTGGTCTGGTCGGATTGTGGCTGAACCTCTTCGTAGGCATCCCTGTCAGGCAAACGATGAACCATCGCCAAACCAATCGCCCGATCGTTGGTTTCACCCGTACCGCGAGGTGCCGCGCGAAGCGACAAAACGATGGCGGCCAGTACAATCAGGTGCAGCACCAAAGAAAACAACAATGGCGGTGCTTGCTTGGTCCGCACCTCTGGAACCGACGTCAATTCGGCGTTTCCTGGTGGTTGCGGCGGCATCACAGTTTTCGACGGCGGCTTGGCAGAATCGGTTAGGTTTGTTGATCGCTTCACGAATTGAGCTACATCCCGAGCAGACAGACCGGTTCCCCGGTTAACAGACCTCGAAGAATGAGAAATCGGCAAGAAATCCGTGCCAAGCCGGTCCTGATGTGGTTCTCAATATTCGTCGTTGAAACTAGGTTATCCCGTTCGATTGTCCCATTGTAACGTCAACCACGGGCAGCGAAAAATGCACGGGCAAGGTTACGCTTCGGTTCACAACCGCCGCACCGCCCCGACAGCCCTCACCGCCATCGCGGGGGGAACCTGCGTTTCGCCCGCCTCAACCGGAGTAACATTGTGAGCGAAGCTCGTTTCCTGTTTACAAGCGAATCAGTGAGCATGGGGCACCCTGATAAGCTCGCTGATCGGATTTCAGACGCGATCCTCGATGCACTTTTCGAGCAAGATCCGATGAGCCGTGTCGCCTGCGAAACGATGGTGACCACCGGCGTCGCGATCATCGCCGGCGAAATCTCGACCGAAGCGAAAGTCAACTACGCTGATATCGTTCGCCAAACCATCAATGAAGTCGGCTACACCGACGACCACATGGGCATCTGCGGCGACACCTGCGCCGTGATGGTCACCCTGGACACGCAGAGCCCCGACATCGCTCAAGGTGTGAACTCCGATAGCGACAGCGGAAAAGACATCGGCGCTGGCGACCAAGGCCTGATGTTCGGCTACGCCTGCAAAGACACCCCCGAATTGATGCCGCTGCCGATCGCGTTGTCGCACCGCATCATCAACCGCATCACCGAAGCTCGCTTCAACAAAGAAGTTTCGTGGTTGCGCCCCGACAACAAGAGCCAAGTCACCGTCGAGTACGTTGGCAACAAGCCCGTTCGTATCGACACCGTCGTGGTCAGCGCACAGCACGACCCAGATGTCAGCAACGAAGACATCAAAAAGTTCATCATCGACGAAGTCATCAAACCTTCGTTGCCAGCCGAACTGGACAAGGGCGACATCAAATACCACATCAACCCCACCGGCAAGTTTGTCGTCGGTGGCCCCCACGGCGACTGCGGCCTGACCGGCCGCAAGATCATCGTGGACACCTACGGCGGTTGGGGCCGCCATGGTGGTGGTGCATTCAGCGGCAAGGATCCAACAAAAGTTGACCGCAGCGCGGCTTACATGGCGCGATACGTTGCCAAGAACATCGTTGCTGCCGGCCTGGCCGAACGCTGCGAAGTCCAATTGGCGTACGCAATCGGCGTCAGCGAACCCGTCAGCGTCCACGTTGACACCGAAGGCACTGGAACCGTCGCCGACGAAAAGCTCTGCGCACTGGTTCGCGAACACTTCCCGCTCTCGCCAGCCGGAATCATCGAGCACCTGAAACTTCGCCGCCCTGTGTTCAAAGCCACGACCTCTGGCGGACACTTCGGACGCGAAGGAGACACGTTCACCTGGGAAGCGACCGACAAGGCCGACGCCCTTGCCGCTGCTGCCAAGTAATCGAGCTCGAAATCAGCAACGGGGCTGAAACCGGCCCCGAAAAACCACCGCTAGCCGGTGACGTCCAACCAACGGACGTCGCCGGCTAGTTTCATATTGGCAGAATTTACCAGCTGCCACATCAGCCGCTTGCTTGTCGCTCCAAGGCAAATCTTCGTATAACCTTGGACCACAGACCTCGGAAAGCGACACGCCCAACCGAATCTCTTCTTTTGCCACCGCTGCGAGCCACCCGGAAGGCATCGCGGCCAAACCGTCCATTCCATGCCGCATCCGCCAACCAAATTGACCGAGCAACATCGCCACACCAGCGATCCCGCTACGTCAGCACGATTGGCTTGGTCCTCCGACATCCACCTAAATCATGCCAACCTGTCGGCATGGGATCGATGGATCGAAATGCACGGCGAACCGGAATTGTCCGGCCTCATGATCACCGGCGACCTCTCCGAAGCAGAAGACGTCTACTTTCAACTCAGCCGCATCGCAGAAACGTTCAGCCTGCCGATCTACTTCATCCTCGGCAATCACGATTTCTACGGCTCATCGGTTGCAGCGACTCGGCGGATTGTGACTTCGATGACGCGGAATCAGCCCAACCTGATCTACCTGACCGACAGCGCGCCGGTTGAACTCAGCCCCAATTCGTTCTTAACAGGCGATGACGGATGGGGTGACGCCACGGTTGGCGATTACGACAATTCCCCGGTGCGGCTCAACGATTTCGCACTGATCGAGGACTTCTACAAAGTTGACCCGACACACTGGAGGGGCAAGCTCGAGCAGCTTGGAAAAGATTCCGCGTTGCGACTGAAATCCAAACTCGATTCCCTACCGCAGACAGCACGCACCGTCCACGTTGCCACACACGTCCCGCCGTTTCGTGAAGCATGCTGGTACAACGGCCAAACGACGGATGACGCCTGGGCACCGTTTTTTGTCTGCGGGCACATTGGCAATGTGCTGCGCAACTATGCGAATGAGCATCCCGAGATTGTCGTTCGCGTGTACTGCGGCCACACCCATAGCTGCGGTGTTGCAAGTATCAGTGACAACCTGACCGTTTACACGGCGAGTGCGACATACGCCGAGCCGAAGCTAGAACGCGTCATCAGTATCTAACTGCCCGCTTCGCGCCAGCGACACGTTTAAACGGTCCAGGAACTGGCCGCCGAAAAATCATCTTAAGCGCGCAAACAAAAACCCCACTTGGCAACGTCGCCACGCGGGGTCTTTGAATGTACAACCGATCGGGAATTCGAGCGATCGAGCGGAGGGGTAAGGCGAACTACTTGAGTTCGACCGAACCGCCTGCTTCTTCGATCTCGGCTTTGATTTTCTCAGCTTCTTCCTTTGGAGCGCCTTCTTTGAGGGTCGCAGGAACGCCTTCGACCATCTTCTTGGCTTCCATCAGCGAAGCGCCGGTCAGGTTCTTGACGACCTTGACGACGTTCAGCTTCTTGTCGCCGAAGCCGGTCAAGACGACATCAAAGTCAGTCTTTTCGACTTCTGCAGCAGCAGCTTCGCCACCGCCACCACCTTGCATGACGACGGCTCCGCCAGCAGCTGGCTCGATGCCGTGAACGTCTTTCAGGTAGTCGCTCAGTTCTTTGGCTTGTTTCAGGGTCAGTTCGGCGATCTTGTCGCCCATCGATTTGGTATCGTCGCTGTATTCAGCAACAGCTGCACCTTCTTCACTCATGACAGGTTTCCCTTGTTAAACGAATAATCGGTTGTAGGTAAACGTTAGGGTTCGGTATTGGCGAACTACTCGTCGCCTTCGCCTTCGCTGATCTTTTTCAGCTGGCTGTTGAGCATCTTTCCAGGACCCAGCATGGCGGCAGACAACGTCGCTCCTGGGCCAAGGATTTGGCCAACAAGGGTCGCAATTTGTTCTTCACGGCTAGGCCATTTGCTAACGGCTTTGACCCCGTCGGCATCCAAACGTTCGCCATCCATCACGCCGCCTTCGGCAGCGAACTTGGCGTACTTTGTTTCGTCTTTGTCCAGGCGGACGACTTCTTTGACGAGCGAGACAAAGTCTTCGCCGCCGAAGCAGACCGCGATGGAGCCGTTTGCGCCTTCAAAGGCGGGTGCCAGGTTAGTTCCCTCGGCAGCACGGCGGGCGAGAGCCTTTTTCACGACGAACATCGTGATGTTCTTTTCGGCCAACTCACCGCGTAGTTCGTTCGTCGTGTTCGCGTCCATCCCCACGCAGCTGACCAGGACGGCGTCTTCGACGCCATCCAATCGCCGCTTGATGTCGCGGGTCACGAGGTCTTTGACGTACTTACTCATCGAATCGATTCACGGATACAAGGAAGGCGGAGACAGATCGACTAACAAGTCACACGAACACTGGGACTCATTGTTCCACAGATCGCCACACCTTTAAGGTAGGTGCCTTTGACGTTCTGAGGCTTCAGGCTGTCGACAAACTGAATGAACGCATTGATGTTGTCGACCAACTTCGAATCGTCGAAGCTCATCTTGCCGACCATTGCGTGGACGTTGCCGCCCTTGTCATTTCGGAATTCGACTTTACCAGCTTTGTACTCCGAGACGACCTTTGCGACGTCCGGGGTGACGGTGCCAGCACGTGGGCTGGGCATCAAGCCACGGGGGCCGAGGACGCGTCCGAGAGGACCTACCAGTCCCATCATGTCAGGAGCAGCGATACAGACATCAAAATCTGTCCAGCCGTCTTTGATTTTCTTGGCGAGGTCTTCTTGGCCGACTTCGTCAGCACCAGCCTCTTCTGCAGCTTTTGCTGCATCGCCTTTAGCAAAGACGACGACGCGTTGTTGCTTGCCGATCCCGTGCGGAAGTACCAGCGAACCACGGACGATCTGATCGGCCTGGTTAGGATCGACACCCAGACGCATGTGAACTTCGACCGTTTGATCAAACTTGGTCGAGTCATACGTCTTCAGCGTCTTGACGGCTTCGTCAAGAGGCAACAGTGCGGATGGTTGTTTAGCGAGCGCGGCGCGATACCGCTTTGATTTCTTACCCATATGGTCACGAGCCTTGTTAAAAGGTCGGGTGGTTTTAGCAAAATCACCGGGCCCGAGGAAACGCCTCGGCGGCAAATTCTCCCACTTCCCGAGCAAACACAACAGCTGGCCTGCCGGGGAGCGAAGAATATGCGTCCACACACTCTTACCGTCAACGCCAATTTGCCTTTTTTTGCATTTTGCGTACGGGGTCGTGGACAGCTTGAACCCTGAGACAGCCTGTCGAACTTCCCTGATCGGTTCAACTGGGTCGCCAAGGTGATCGAAAATTACAAGTCCAACAACAATTCCAACACCCGCATCGCCGCCTCCCGCTGACGGGCAACACGCTTGGGCTTTGCCAAGTCGACCTGCGTGATCCGCGGGGTGTCGCCCCTGCGGCAAACGGCAATGAACACCACGCCGTCAAACCCTTCAGGCGCATCCGGCCCTAAGTGCCCGGTCACCGCGGCGGCGAGTTCCGCGTGTGGCGTCCGCTGCAAAACGCCCGTCACCATCTGGTGCGCGACCGGCGGACTGACCGCGGTGTGCTCCGCCAAAGTGTCTTCGGCGACACCTAACCACGACTGCTTGGTCGCGTTTTGGTACACCACCATCGATCCCGCCAGATTAGCTGAAATCCCCGGAATGGTTGCCAACGTCGCGGCGATCAAACCGCCCGTGCAGCTCTCCGCCAGCGCCAACCGTTCTCCCCGCTCGGACAAACGTTTCGCAAGGTGTTCGGCAAGTGTGTCTAAATCCATCGCACTGTTCCTTTCCGCTTCATTCGTTCCATTTTTGGTTCCAAGTTACGCTCGCCTTCATTCGACGAAACACGCCAAATCAAACTTCCCTGACGCCGCTTAACCCGAACCACCCGGGCTGTGACTTGAGGGAACTTCGGCAAATAAAGTTGATGTTTTCCGGCCGGCGCCTGCTATCGTAGAGGTCGCCGAATCGTGCTACCCCACGTCCGTCCACGGCTCTGTCGCAAAGACAACTGGCTGGCGTTCCGCGCATCTTCTAAGACCACGATGGAACACGCAACCGACCCCAAGCATCTCGCCACGATCACGACGCTGAATGAGCGTGGATCACGCGCTCTCTCGCTGCAATTCACGTTGATCAGCAACGTGTTTTTAGTAATCGTGCCGACGGCGTTGGGCTTTGTCGGTTCACTTGCACCGCTGTTCATTGCAGTCAATGTTTGGGGCTCGCTGAGTGTTCGCAGCTTCCTGATTGTCCTGGGCACTTCGGTCGGAGTCACCGTGTGCTCCATTGCGATTTGGGCCACGCGCTTTCCCGAATGGCCGATGAACCAATGGCTGGACCAAAGACTGCGCAATCGTTGTCGGAAACGCTTCCAGTCGTCTCCCGATCACTCGATGAAGTTCTGGATCGATTCGGCCCCAATGTGCGAATACGTTCGGCGGGAAGCAATGCAGGCGACACTGTTCCCAAAACTCGAAACGGCTTCGGATATCGCGTTGATCCGCATCCATGCCGACGGGATCACGATGGAAGGCGATCGAGCACGCTATAGCTTCCCTGCCGCTTCAATCCTGGGTACCACGATTGAAACGATTCGGCCGGCCGGATGCTTTCACAAACTTCACTACGTGCACGTGTTCGTTCGCACCGAACAAGGCACCGACGAGTTCCCGATTTCGTTGCGTGATTGCGGATGGGGAAGACTGTCCGCCAAAAAACGTCGCGTGGACGCGGAACAACTGGCCGAACGCATTAACCAGATTGCGACCGGTTCCGAATACGAACTGTCAGACCCGGACTACGCTCGCCGCGCTCAAACAAGCCCAACAAACTCGATTAACCCTTATGCGGTCGCCGCATCACTTTCACCAGCGCGACCGTGACCTAATCGGGAAACCTCAAACGGTGCTTGTTCTGTTCGTAGAACTTGGTGATGTCCAGCGACTGGCGGCGTTCCTCTTCCATCAACTGGATGCGTGCTTCAAGACGTTCTAGACGACGCGCCATTTGCGGAATCAACTCGTTGTTTTCGTCCAGCGGTTTTGGCCGAGGCACCTGCGGATAACCGAGATGACGCTGCAAGGCACTAAACAGGTACAGCGGGTCCTTGCGGCGATTGGCAAAGGCAATTCGCCCCTCTTTTTCACCAAACAAAATCGTGACAGGTGCCTCCTCCGCTTTCTTCGCTGCCTTCAAACGGTTGCGATAGTCTTCGCTGGCCAGAAAGACAAGGTCCGCGAAATCGATCAAGCCGACTTCTGCGCGAAGCTTTAAGATCCACTGGCTCCAGGTGTCATCGTAAAGCGGGTCGCCGCTCATCGCGGTCAGTCCCAGGTCGTAGCTCAATCGGTTTCGGCAGAGCACCTCAAACTGGTAGAAAAACAAGCCTGCCTGCGAAGCACCTTTGACGCGATACTCGACTTCAGATTGCATTACCTTGAATGCGGTGTGCATCAAGAATCGCCCCGTGTCCAACTCGCTCTGGTCAATCAAGAACGTTTGGAACGGCGTGAAGTAATGCGACAACTGGTGCATGGCGGGTCCGAGCAATCCAGAATGCCGAACCTCAGTTAATAAATACTCCATCGCCATCGGCAATCGCGTTGTCGCCAACACTTCGTGCCGCAGTTGTTCCAGCAAATCCTGGATCGGCGAACGCGTGCCAGCTTGTTCATAGAGCAACTCGAACAGGTGAGCCTGCTCCACGTACTCGTCACGATCCAACATGGGGGGACGTGTTGGGATCTTGTGGGTCGTAGGCCCGCGTCGCACCGGGCGAGAATTCGATGGTCTTGGCATAACAACTAGCGTAACAACCGAAGCGAAGTTTTGGCCAGCAGCGTTCCCTTTCCGCAAGAACACAGACTAGCGTCACTGCGGAATTTCAGCGACATGGTATGTTAACAACCGCGTTGCGATGAATTGGGTTTGCCGAATTGGCGTGAATGGAAGTGAGGACAGGCATGACGACACCCGAAAAGCCTCCCAATCCATATCAAGTGTCGGCGAGCGATACGGGGCCTGCAATGACACCGGTTCCGCCCAACCAACTGGATTTCCCGGGTCGCTGGAAAACGATCATCACGATCGCGATCGCCAGCAGCGTTCTAATGCTCGGCTCCCTTAGTGCTGCCGACAGAGTCGGTGAAGGCTTCATCCTGTTATTCGTCGTCATTTGGGCAGGAACCTGTGCCCTGATCTCGGCCATCTTGCCAGGAACCCCCGCACGGAAAATCGCCCGAGCATTGCTGGGAACTTTGCTGGCAGTTCCATTCTTTGCCCTCTACGCCACCGTCTGCGCCACCATTGCCATCCCCGCATTAGCAGTCGCAAACATGGACATTGCGGGACTTGGCTTTGGTAGTGTGGTCGCCAATCTCGTCGTCCTGATGATCTTTGCGTTAACGGTTCGCGGGATCGCAAGAAGCCAGGATCGCCGCCACGGTGAGCCGGTCGAGAACCAACCGAGCCAGCCAAAAACATGAACCATCTCGATCGACGGCCACGCGCATCGCACGTGATGCTGGGAACAACCGATTCGCTTTGCCCGGACTGCATGGAAGTCATCTCGGCGAAAATCATCGTTCGCGGCAAACGCGTTTACTTTCGCAAACGATGCCCTGAACACGGCGTCCGCGAAGACTTCGTTTGCAGTGATGTCGACTGGTGGGATCGCGGCGAAGGACACACCGCTTCGGTGCTGCCTATGGTACGCAGCACCGAAAGCGGCAAAGGATGCCCGCATGACTGCGGCCTTTGCGAAGAACACGAACAACACACTTGCATCGGCTTGGTCGAACTGACCGATCGTTGCAATCTCACCTGCCCGATGTGTTTCGCCGGCAGCGATCCGCACGGCAAAGACCATGATCTTTCTGATATCATCAAAAGCCTTGATCGCTTGGTCGAATGCGAAGGCCGGCCGGAAGTTTGCCAACTCTCGGGTGGCGAACCGACGTTGCACCCCGATTTCGAAACAGTGGTCGACGAAGCACTCGCCCGACCGATCGACTATGTCATGGTCAATACCAACGGCGTGCGGTTTGCCAAAGATGCGGGCCTCGTCGAACGCCTCGCGAAACATCGCGATCGGCTGGAGATCTATCTACAGTTCGACGGCGGAGATTCAGCCACCACGATCCGACTTCGCGGCGAAGATCTGATCGACCAAAAACGCCGCGCCCTCGATCGACTACAGGACGCGGGACTGAACGTCACCCTGGTCGCAACACTGGTTGCGCCGTTGCCCGAACGATTCTACGAAACGCTGCTTCAAGAAGCCCTTTCGCGACCCAACGTCACGGGACTAAGCCTGCAACCGGCGACCTATAGCGGAAGGCACCTTGCTGCCGAAGACCTCGAAAACCGCGTGACGTTCCCAGACGTGATCCGGGGACTTGCGGACGCATCATCGGGCATGCTTTGCCCCAGCGACTTTGCGCCTTTGCCGTGTGCACACCCGAACTGCCACCAGATTATGTTGGCCGCCCGCGAAGGCGATCGAATTGTGCCACTGTCCGATGCCGCACCCTTGACCGAAAACCTGGACTTGATTGCCGGCGGGATCAGTTTTACGCCCAAGCGAGCCAAGGAACTGATCGAAATTTTTCTATCGCGCGCGAGTCACTGCGGCAGTGATTGCGATTGCGGTGATGTGGTCCAGCTTGGCGCGATTGGAAACTCGACGGCGAATCCGTCCACCAAACCGACAGATCCGGTCCTCGATAAGTTCTTCGCCCGCGTACTGACCGAATCGGCAACCGCGCGTGATCTGTTTCGCGTCACGATCACCAGCTTCCTGGATGCGTATAACTTCGACGTCCGCCAATTGATGAAGTGCTGCACGCACCACGTTTTGCCCAGCGGCCACGTCGTCCCGTTCTGCGCCTACAACACACTGTACCGGCCAGGGCACTTACAACTGCCGCCACTCGCGACCGCCGTTAAGCACCAGCCAAGCGAAGGCTAGACGATGGACTGGGGTCGATTCGGATACGCAGCGTTCATGGTGCTGGGAACGGTGACCGCCGGCATTGCCTACCGGCGTTACGGTGGTGGCACCACGTCGCTTACCAACGAACAACGATGGGGCATCGCTGTTGGCGGAATCATTGGTGCGACCTTCGCAGCGAAACTTCCGTTCGCATTTGGGATCAGCGCCGACGGCGGATGGCTTGGCCTTTGGACCAGCGACGGCAAGACAGTGCTGTGGGGACTGGTTGGTGGCTACGCCGGTGTCGAAGTCGCCAAGTGGTCGCTGTACGTTCGCGAGCGAACGGGCGATCGCTTTGTTATCCCGGTCGCACTGGCGATTGGGATCGGCCGATTCGGATGCCTGTGCAATGGCTGTTGCTATGGAATTCCGACCAACGGCATGTGGGGCATCCGATCCGATGAATCCGGCAACGCCGCGATCCTGCGTCACCCCGCGCCGCTCTATGAGTCGATCTTCCACCTTTCATTCGCGGCGATCGCGTTTTACGGCATTGGGCAGGGCTGGATCAAACAGCAATGGATGCTGATTTACCTGATCACGTACTGCGCATTTCGCTTCGTGAGCGAATACTGGCGTGAAGAACCGATCGCGATCGCCGGGCTGACGTTTTACCAAGTCAGCGCGGCGGTGTTTGCGATCGCATTTAGCGTGCTGCTGATCTGGCGACGATCAAATCCATAACTTCATGCGACCATCCAGCATGCCTGGCAAGGCCCGTTCGACCATCGTCTTCACCTGACGATCGTGGTACCGCGTGCTCAAGTGGCCGGCGATCACCAGTTCGTTTTCGAAGCGGTCCTTTCGGCTACGATAGTCGTCGACGTGCATGTGACCGTGTTTATGGATTTTTTCCTTGCGGTGTTCCGGCGCGACAAACGTCATTTCGGTGATCAGCGTTTTGCACTGATAGAACTCGGGATTGTTGTCGAGCCCTGGTGGTGACGTGTCACCGGTATAGCCAAGCACCGGCACACGAATCTCGGTGCTGATTTCTGTCCCGGCCAATTTCAAGTCGCGGATTTCTGGGCCCGACAAATGCGTGAACTCACTTTTCAACTTGTGTCGACGCTGATAGACGATGAAACCAAGTGAAGTAATCGTGTGACGCGTTGGCACGGCCTCGACCAAGTATTCGCGGCCACATTCGATTTGGTCTCCCGGCATCAGTCCGACCAACTCGCATGGCATCGGGCCACGGTCAAGGCGACGAAAGCACTGCAGCATGCCCCAAGCTTCGTCGACCGCCGAGTCAGGCAAGTAAACGACCGGCGGTTCCATCTTCATCATCCGGCGCCGAGACACGTATGACGGCAGCGCGGCGATGTGATCGAGATGCGCGTGCGTGATGAACAGTGTAGGTGTGCCCATAAAATCCCAGGGCTGGGCACCGACATCAAACAGAAGCTTTAACTCATTGACCCGCCAGCACGTTTGAACGGCGGCGCGTGAATAACCCTCGATCGTCAGACCGTCATGGTGATGAGAGATCAGAGGTACGTTTTCAACCATGTTGCTTTGTGGGGAATCGGCATGCGGAAGTCACAGCCGGGTGGTGCGTAGAGACGCTGAACGACTCGGCGATCCTGCCGAATCAGTTTCCTTCAGGCGTAACGAGCAGGACTTGTTCGTGAGCCCGGATCTTCAACGAAGACTTCTCTGCGATCAAGTGGACCAATTGCCAAAGCGTCTGGTCTTTGGCTTCGAAGGAGACCAACTTGGACAGCGACGGGTTCGCCGAAGCGTCGAACTTAAACTCGACGCCGCCAGTTGAAAACAGTTTGGCCAACACCGCGCCAGCCTTCTGATCGGCAACGGTCAACGAAAACGTGCGTTTGTCGGCCTGCAACCGTTTCAGCGGATCGGGCTCGCTCGCCCCCGCATTCGCAATCTTCTCACGGGGCTCGATCGCTAGAACGGCGGCGCATAGTTCTTGATGAACACCAAGCGTCGCGGTTACCACGGTACCGTCACGCTCCGCCCGAACGTTAATCGTGGGGTCGGATGTCACCAACGGCTCGAGCTTCGCTTTCAATCCTGCAAATCGATAGCAAGCGGAGAACGCCGATTGTGCGTCAGCGTTCGTGCGAAACTTGGCAAACTGTCCATAAACCAATGCAATTGCGGTGACAGGCGACACCGATTGCAACCGGCAAGCCGGCCATAGATCGTGCGGCAAGTCGCCTCCTCGCATCTGCACCCGAACCTGGCTGACGAGCGACTTGGGTGCCGAAAACGGGATCTGCGTCAGGATCAAATCCGCCGCTTCTTTTGGCGTTGTCAGATCAGGCCACTCGACATCGATCAGGTGTCGTGACGAATTATTTGATTCGTTTTGGCGATTAATTCTCGCCGATTGGGACAACAATTTATCCGCCATTTCGGCAACCCAAGCCGGCCGACCAAACAACAAACAGTTGTCCACCGGAAAGACAACACAACCAGACGCCTCGGCGATCTTGACCAGCGATTGATAGCGAGTCGGGCCGAGCTCACCAGGTGAAACTGGAGCATCTGGGTCAACCTTGCGATCAACCCAGACATTCAGATGCCGGTGTGGCTGATTGGGGATCTCCGCGACTAGGTCGATGGCGATGCGAAGTGATTGCCCATCAATTCGCCCACTAAGTGGTTCTTGTAACCGCAAAACGAACTCGCTTCGCTGATCCAAGCATTCGCCGGACACTTCAGCGACGAACATGCACAAAATCAGGGCGTTCGCAGCGAGCAGATGCGACAAGAACTTTTTGATAATCATCGCGTCCGTCAATACAAAGGGATCTATCGGGTGGCATGCACGGAAATCTCCCACATCCATCCGGCAAACGTGGCACAGTCGCGATGTCCGGCTACCAACAATTGGCTCGCCACGGAAAGCGTCCCGGGTTGTTGTGAACGGACACGCTTACAACTAGACTCCGAAGACCTGCACCGAAGGAACTTCGCAGCGAGTCCAGCGCCGGGCAGTGTCAAGGATTCACCGAAATCGTGAAGCAAGACACACACCGCGACCTCGCACTCGCAAACACTGCATGACGCAATCATAGCCGGAGCGTTGGCTCCACCGAAGATACAGAAAATCTTCTCGCGTTCGGTTGCCCGCATAACCGGCACGCCTAGTATAACACGCGACTTGCACCTGGATTGCTCCTCAACTCGACGGACGCCATTGTGACTTCCCCTTTAGTGCGAACGCCCCGATTGGCCACGGCCTATCGCCGATTGCTCACCACTTCCGATGCCCCTCAGTACGCTGCCGAAGTCAATGAACATTACTCGCCAGCGACGCTAGCCCGTCTGCTCTCGCAAGGCGATGTGGAACTGCGCCGTGCCGCCGCAATGGCATTAGGCTTGCTCGGCAACACTCGCTCGATCGAAGCTCTCGGCAAATCGCTTTGCGATGCCGACCGCGGCGTACGACTGGTCGCCGATGATTCGTTCCGTGGACTGCTGCTTCGCGACGCATCGCCGACGCATCACCAACAACTGCTCAAGGTCATGCACTTGACCGATGGCGGCGAGTACGCTGCGGCGCTAGCACCGGCTATGATCCTGGCCGGCCAAGCACCGATGTATGCCGAAGCGCATTTCCAACTCGCGTGCTGCTGGCAGGGCCTCGACGATCACACCAAAGCGGCGCAGGCCTACACCGCGTGCCTGTGGCGCTGCCGGTATCACTATGGCGCTTGGCAAGCACTCGCGCGTTGCCAAATGGTTGCCGGCAATTACCATCAAGCGGTTCGATCACTCGAACGATGCCTGGACATCTTGCCAGACCACGAAAGCGCCCGAGTCCAGCTTCGCTCCTTGCGCCGCCACATGCGTCGCAGCGACGTCTAAAAAGCTTGCGACCAACCATCCGTTCGCGATGATCAACTACAACGACCTCTTCGTTTCTAGCGTTGCGATGCTCGGCTCCGCGTCGGCTTTTGCGGTCGCCGTCGGCCCTTGGCGTGAACCCTATCGGCTGCGAACGATAGCGATGGTCGTCGATCGATACGGCATGACCGCCGCACGAGCGGTTTGGATTTCGATCGCGTTGATCTCGCTGTCCGCCGGCGTATCGATCGCCCGCGGCATTCGGCCAGGCTTTGCCCAGCCTTCGTCAACTCCGGCCGACGCTGCTCAGTAAGACTGGTCAGTAGCACTGCTCACTAACGCAGCCGGTCAAGACGACTGCGTCATGGGGTGATCACGGCGGGTAGCCCCGGCAACTAGACGCCGGGGTTGGAGACCTTTACCGCGTGGTCCATCACCTGTACGGCGGCTTTGATGTAGGTGGTGAAATTACCGTTGAACTGCTTCATCGACTCTTCATTCTCGAAGAAGTACATGCGATTGTTGATTGGGTCGATGACGCCCCACTCGCGATTGCCTTTGACGATTTTCTTTTCTTCGAAGAACTTGACGACATCGATTTCGTTCAGCATTGGCGTGTACGACATCGGGTCAACCAAGAAGGACTGCATCGCGGCCTTGTCGGCAAACAAGTACAGCTTGCCCAGGTGAACGACACCCAACTCGGGTTTGCCTTCGACCCATGCCCCCTTGTCAACAATTGTTACCGCACAGCACCCGTCCATCGCCAACTCTGGCTTCTTGGCGACTTCAGCCGCTGGCTTGATCGCCGGTTGCTCTAGTCGAGCAGCAGCCATCGCTGCGGGGACACCTTCCGATGCGGCGCGTTTTGCGGCGGCAACTCCGTCAGCTGGTGGCAACATGAATTGATTTGCTTGTGGCTGCGAGGTGGCGACTTGAACTGGCAAGTCCCCGGTCGGCAAGCCCATTTGCGAAGCGGGCATTCCCATCGCCGTGGCAGCGGGTTCACTTGGCTGCGCGACAGGTGCCGAAGCGACTTTCGCGGCTTGCTCTGCAGCCAGCTTTTGCGCGGCAAGCTGCTGGGCCGCTGGCTGCTGTGCTGCAACTTGCTGGGCCGCTGGCTGCTGTGCAACCTGCTGCTGGGCAACTTGTGACTGAACTGCTGGCTGCGGTGTCGCGGCTGAATGCGGTGCCGCGGAAGCGACCATCGTGGCGTTTTGCGCATAACCTGCGTAGGTGGTCGCCAACATCGACACGTAGCGATTGGATTGTTGGGGACTGACCGAGTGCGACAGTGCTTTGCCTTCGGTCGTGACGATCACGTCGGTTGGGTATTTCGAGACTTTGAACAGCGTCGCCAGTTTGGGATTTTTCCCGCCGTGAACTTTTACGGGGACGAAGTTTTCGTTGATCGCTGCGGCAACGGTCGGATCCTGAAACGCGCCTGCTTCGAGGCGGTCGCAGTAAATGCAGTTGTCCGTGTAGAAGTGCAACAGCATCAACTTGTTCTGCTGTTTCGCTTTGTCGTGGGCATCGCGGAGCTTGCCTTCCCAAGCGATTTGCGCGCTACAGGGGCTAGAGCCAACCAGAGTTGTTGCGAGCATTACAAATGAAAGCGCGGCGTATCGCATCCTGCGTTCCTGTGTCCGTCCTTAGGTAGATTTATGAGACCAGCCGCCGATTCCTAGCGACGCGTTGTCAAATCTGATCGGCAATTCCTGAGTTGCCGCTTAAACGGAAAGTACAGAATAGGCGGACTTTAACGCCAGAGTGAACTGCCACTCTCCCCCCTGCGGAGCCCGGTTCTCAAGGATCGTCTTGACATGCTGCTGCTGGCGGGTATATTTCGTCATAGCTTCGTTGGTGCTTCCGACAAACGTGTAAGGCGGCACCAAACACAATTCACTTCGTCGCTCCTCGACGTTTCTGAGATTGGATTTGTTGGTTGCCGGGATTGACACCTGGCGAAACTCTCCCACAGACAGTCCCAACGGGATTGATTTTTTTCTGTGGTGAGGTTCTGATATCAAAATAGCAAATTCCGAAAATTTATCGCTGCACGAGACCCCCGATCGCAAACCGGCAAGTTTGTGGCATTGATCGTCCGCGACGGAATTGATTTTGGGCTCAGGTTTTCCAATCTCGACTCAACCGTAGCAGTTTGCGTTGCGATCGTTGAGGAGCACGGAAAAGTAAGGAAGAGGCAGGTACGTTCAAATCACCGAGCGTGCGATGCCAAGGTAAATCAAAAACCACCTAGCCACAGGAAATGGCAACTTAGCTCGCGGATTTAGCGGCACGCCACACAGTTTGGGGCCGCCCCGCAAACCGGCAATCTGTTCGGTTGTGCGAGAATCTCATTCGATTCAATCCACGGTAACCTTGCGCACCTGTCGCTGGTTACGACAATTTTTTTGGGATCGACCCGTCGCGGAACGACGTCCGCAGCTTCCCGACAGGGTCCTTTCACGTTTCCATCTGCGGATTCTATTTTTTCAGCGTCGACCTGTCGCTCCGATTCATTTCGAAGTGACTTGGCTTAGCCCCAATCGCGTCGACGTTTTCTGGACGAAACATGGCGAAAAAGAAACGGTCCACGCGACGCGGCCCGAACCCCAACGGTCAATCCGCTGGCGGAAATAACAAACCGCGTTCACGGCGACGACGTCGAGGCGGCGGAAACGGCCAAGCCGATCGAGAGCCAGCGGATATCCCAAGCGATGCGCCAATGGAAGAATGCGAAGGCATTCTCGAACTCCACCCCAATGGCTACGGGTTCCTTCGCAGCCGCGATAACAACTACTCCCGCGAGCGTAGCGACCCATTCGTTCCAGGAACGATGATCGATCGCTTCGGCCTCCGACAAGGCGTGTATATCCACGCCATGATGCAACAGGCCAAACGTCAGCAAGGCCCTCGCGTCCGGGAAATCCTGGATGTCGATGGCATTCCGCCGGAGTCCTATCCGGATGTCAAAAGCTTCGAAACGCTGACACCGATCAACCCCGAAGAATGGCTGACCCTCGAGCACGGACAACGCCCGATCACCAATCGCGTGATCGATCTGCTTGCTCCCCTCGGAAAAGGCCAACGGGCACTGATCGTCGCGCCGCCACGAAGCGGTAAAACGGTGATGCTGCAAGACATCGCCAGCGGCATCTCGACCAATCACCCGGACCTCAAACTGATTGTCCTGCTGATTGACGAACGCCCCGAAGAAGTCACCGACATGCGACGCAACGTTGTCGGTGGTGAAGTCGTCGCCAGCAGCTTGGACATGGACGTCGAAAGCCACGTCCGACTTAGCCAGCTCGTTGTCGACCGCGCACGCCGCCTGGCCGAAATGGGCCAAGACGTCTTCCTGATGCTCGACTCGATCACTCGACTTGCCCGCGCTTTCAACAAATGGGTTGGACGCAGCGGCCGAGGCGGTGCGACCATGTCTGGCGGTCTGGACATCAAAGCGATGGACATTCCCAAGAAGCTGTTCGCCACCGCTCGCGCCTTCCAAGAAGGCGGCTCGTTGACAATCGTCGGCACCGCGCTGATCGACACCAACAGCCGTATGGACGAAGCCATCTTCCAGGAGTTCAAAGGAACCGGGAATATGGAACTGGTCCTCGATCGCCGCTTGGCCGATCGACGCGTCTGGCCGGCGATCGACATCAGCCAGTCGGGCACCCGCCGCGAAGAACTGCTGCACGACGAAGAGACTTACGAAGCAGTCACCATGCTGCGCCGCACGCTCTCGACGATGCACCCTTGCGACGCGATGGAGCAACTGACCAAACAGTTGGCTCGATTCCCCAGCAACGATGAATTCATCAAGCTGATCAGCGGAGCCAAAACGACGCTGTAGCGATTGTGCCGTTTCGTGCGGACCCGAATTTGGACATTTGACGTCAGTCCTAGTGAACTGACGCCTAGTCACCGGCGTCCGCATCACGATACAATCTGCAGACGATTCGGATGGTAAGCGAATTGGTGAGCAGCTTCACTGGAACTGAAGTACCCCGTAAGGGGCTGCGGGTTCGAGTCCCGTGCCATCCGCTCTCTCTACTCTCACGACAAACCGGTGCGATGAGACCACAAGCTTTGACAAAGTTCGTCTGGCTGTTCCTCACATCGATTTTCTTAATTGCTGGCTGCGGTGGAAGCACCTCAACAAGCCACGTTCGCGAAATTAGCGAAAGCGATTTTCAGTCAGTCGTCCTGGATTCCAAAGACATCGTGCTCGTTGATTTCTGGGCGACCTGGTGCGGACCATGCAAAGAGCAGGCACCGATTATCGATGAAGTTGCTGCCAAAATTGGCAACGGCTTCGACTTTGTCAAAGTCGACATCGACCTGAATCAAAACCTCGCTTACGACTACAACATTCGCGCGCTCCCAACACTGGCAATCTTCAAAGACGGCAAGATGGTTGGACAACTTGTCGGACTTCACGAAGCAGACCAAGTCCAGATGGCCCTCGAGAAAACTTCCGGGCAGTAACAACCGCCGGACAGTATCCGCCAGACAGTCGTCGAAGACGGCGCATAGTCGCCCCTGGAAGACAATCGCCTTGCGATTCACTGCAGAGTGCTAGAACATCAACCGCCGGACAATTCGTCGGGGTGTGACCTCCCCACGGGCGGTTTGCGTGTTGATTAAGATGGTGAGTACTGACCGCACACCGTCTCTCGCCGAAATGCGAATCGCGAATGAAGCGACGATACTACAAGCAAGTCCGGCTGACCCAGTTTCGAGCGATCGTCAAACTTGCCCACGGCAACAGCTTCACCGCCGCAGCAAAAGCTCTCGAACTCGCGACACCATCGGTTTGGCAACAAGTCCGCGCATTGGAAGACGAATTCGGAGTCGCACTCATTGAATCCGAAGGTCGCTCGGTCAGACTGACCGAACACGGACAACGCTTGGCATCGCTCGCCGAACCAATTGTCCACGGCTTCGATTCAATTTTGGAGCAGTTCGGCGAAGAGACGCAAGCACAACCTCGCCAGCTTTCAATTGCGGCGCCGGTCAGTTTACTGCTGCACGAATTGCCGTCACCGATTCTGCATTACAGCCAAGCTTTTCCTGATGTCGAGCTCAAGCTAGTGGACGTCTCCTCGGCCGAAGCGTTGCGACTGGTGCGTGAAGGACAAGTCGATCTCGCGGTGTTCGGCATGCTCGGCGACAAACTTCCCGCCGGCTTGATCGCTGACCACGTGACGTCGTTTCCATTTCAACTCGTCTGTCCTCCGGACCATCCACTGACGAAGCTCAAACGTTTGACAGTGAAGTCGATCGCGCGTCACCCACTGATACATTCGAGCAACTCAACCAACACGCGAACGAGAGTCGACGAGGTCTTCGAATCCGCCAAGCTACTCGACAAGCTACGCGTGGTTTGTGAAACGAGTTCCAAAGACGTTCTACTGCAATTTGTTCGCAGTGGATTTGGTGTCACGATCGTTCCGCTTAGCAAAACCTTTTCGGCCCTTCCTGATCAAACGAATGAACACACGCTCGAATTCCGTGACGCGTCACGCTTGTTCGGTGCGGAATCGATTGTGGTTGTCCGTCGCAACCATCGCTACGAAGCCGAACACCAAATCGCGTTTCGTGAGTTCATTGTCTCAAGCGCGATCAACTAAACGCGTTCCAGCGCTGCGCCGCTGCCACGAGCGTTTAGGCCTTGCCTAAAACTGAGTTAGGAACAATTCGCGTTGCAAAAGTTGTTGTGTGCACGCTGAATCGCCAACAATGGCTGCTTGCATTGCTCTGATGCGTTTCGCATCGTGCGACACGCTTGCCCCTGCGCAGATGCAATGCCCATTCATTTTTGCAACTCGCATCATTGGTATGACGCATGCGCGGATTTCAATTCATGCTTTTATTTTCGATGTTGATGACCTTGTCGATCACAGGCGGATGCTCCGACGACGAAGCGACCGTCGCACCTCGCACCGAGGCAGAGATTGAAGAATACAAAAAGGCGGTTTACGGCGCCGAGGAGGAAATGGACGAAGCGGATACCGAAAGCGAGTGAGCAGCACTGGTCAAGCAGTGTTGATGTTCTTTTTTGCGTTGGCTTCAACGTACCTCTTTTCGCAACCAATGAGACCTTTCCATGGATAGATCTAGTCGCCGGAAAACGTTGCAAGGTTTTACACTCGTCGAATTATTGGTCGTGATCGCGATCATCGGAATCTTAGTCGGACTACTTCTCCCTGCCGTTCAGGCTGCTCGCGAAGCGGCCCGCCGAATGAGCTGCAGCAACAACCTAAAACAGATCGGCTTGGCAATTCACAATTACCATTCGGCATTCAAACAAATGCCGATAAACGGTACCGGCCCGACTCAGTTCGACAACGATGATTGCTGCACTAACGCGGTCACGGGACCGACTTCACCACCCGCCGTTGCGAACAGCCGCAACCTACTGAGCTTCCTGGTTGGCATCACCCCATACGTCGAACAGCAAGCGATCTGGGATGAAGTTTCCAATGCCCATGTCGACAAGAACGGTCGCTATTGGCCTGCTTTCGGACCGGCCCCCTACACCGTTGACTTTCGCGCATGGAACGTCGATGTGCCAACATTCCGCTGTCCCAGCGACCCCGGACGCGGCCTACCCGCACTGGGACGAACCAATTATGGATGCAGCTATGGTGACAGCATGTTTCGCACGCAGTACGGACAAAACTGGCTTGGCGGTGGTCGATGGCACTATGGCGATGCGGTCCTTCGCATGAACCAAGTCCGTGGGTCATGCCGTGGAATGTTCGTCCCAAGTAAGAGCAGCCGATTCCGCGACGTCCTCGACGGCCTCTCGAACACGATTATGGGCGGGGAAATGAATACTGACCTCGGTGATCGCCAGATCACAACGACAGGGTCACGCGCCAACGGGCGAGACAATTTGCTTGGCAACCCTCGCTGGTGCTACGACAACAACCAAATCGATCCCGAGCGTCCGAAATTCTGGGCGAACACCGGAGTCGATTACACAGGGATCGCTACGATGCGAGGCTTCCGCTGGGCCGACCAACGCCCGCTCTACAGCACGATCGCGACGATCCTCCCGCCGAACAGTGAACTTTGTCTCATTGCAAACCACGGTGGCATGGGAGCAATGCCACCAAGCAGCCGGCACCAAGGCGGGGCACATATCATGATGGGAGACGGTGCTGTTGTCTTCATGTCAGACTCCGTCGAAGCCGGAAACTCTCGCGCCCCCGTGCCGTATTTCCGCAACAACGCGAATCAAAACTCAGTCGGATTCCCAAGCCCTTATGGTCTTTGGGGCGCGCTGGGAACACGTGCAATGTCAGAAACCATCGACGAAGACATCGGGCAATAGCCCAGCGAGTACTTACAAAGCTGGAACCACAAGCAGAAAAGGCAACGGGGCGACCGAATCCCACGGTCCCTCGTTGCCTTTCGTTTTCTGCGGAACTTGCATTCCCGCGATCAATTCATTGCCGCTGGCGGCGTTAGCTTCCGATACCCTCCGGCGTCGCCCAGTAGCCACCACGTGAATGATCGAAACGCAGTTTTTGCCCACGAAACGACTCATCAAACCCCTTTGACGCTTGGAAAACGGGATGCCCGCCAATATACGTTGCCACCGGCCATCCTTGTAGCGTGACTTGATCCCATGGGCTCCACTTCGCCTTCGTATGCTGCTCCGCGTCGCGAATCGTCCGTGACTCCGCTAAGTTCACGAGCACTAGGTCTGCGTCGTACCCTGGTTCGATCCGGCCCTTCCCAACCATCCCCCAAACACGCGCGGGCGCGTCGCACATCCAAGATGCAACTTGAGTGATTTCGCAGCGGCCGGCACTGACTTCGTTCAACATCAGCGCAAGCGAATTCTCAACAGCGGGCAGGCCAGATGGACTTTGCGGGTAGGGCTGCGACTTTTCCTCGAGCGTGTGTGGTGCATGATCGGTCGCAATGACCTGAATGCTTCCGTCGAGCAATGCTTGGTAAAGCCCCTTGTTATCGGCGGCTGTTTTGATTGACGGGTTCATCTGGATCCGCGAACCCAAACGCGCGTAGTCATCCACGTTGAAAAACAAGTGATGCAAACAAACTTCACTGGTGATGTAGGGCGCCCCGTCAGCGACCAATGGAACCTCTGCTGCCGTGGAAACGTGCAAGACGTGGAACCGGTGCTTGTAGCGGCGAGAGAGCTCGGTCGCACGCCGCGTGGCGTTGATCGCAGCGTTCTCATCACGAATGTTTGAGTGATCTGCAATGTTCGTCGTCCCAGCCAGTCGCTCGGCATTTGCACGAACCGTCGTCTCGTCTTCGCAGTGGGCACAGATAGGAAGCGTCGTCTCGGCAAAGATTCGCTCGAGGGCCTCCTGTTCATCAACAAGTAGATTCCCGGTGCTGCTGCCGATAAAGATTTTGATACCAGGAACGTCTTTGACCGTGTTCAACTCGTCGACATTATCCGGGGTCGCACCGATATAGAACCCGTAGTTGACCAAAGACTTTTTCGATGCGATTCGCTCCTTTGCGCGGACGCCTTCGGCGGTGACGGCTGGCGGTTTCGTGTTCGGCATTTCCAAGAAGGAAGTCACACCGCCCGCGGCGCAGGCTCGGCTTGCCGTTGCCAAATCTTCCTTATGCGTCAGCCCTGGATCACGAAAGTGAACTTGGTCGTCAATCACACCCGGCATGAGATGCAATCCATCACACTCCACGACACTATCGGCGGAGGCATGATCACCAGCGTTCACGTCAACAATCTTGCCATCCTCGACGACCAGAGACCCCTGGACTACAGAGTTTGGAAGAACGATGGATGCATTTCGGAAAAGTGTGCGTGACATACGGCCAGCCTGCTTGTGTTAGAACCAAATCGAGAAACTGATTCCGCCGAATCAACTTCTCGACTTAGCCTAACGGCAAAGCTGACCAACGCGAAGTACGGGAGCAACTCCGCGGCACAAGTCGCTCTGTTGCGTCAAGAACTAGCGGATCAAAGCACGCAACGTATTTGCGACGGGGCGTCCGGGCACGCGAACTTCATAGCCACCGTAGTTTGAATAGAAACCGTAGGGTCGTGTCACGACAGGCGTCGTGACCACGGGACGGTTCACAACCACTGGGGGAACGGCATACCTCGGGTACGAGTATCCGTATGTTGGATACGTGTAAACCGGCGTGACCACGGGGCCGGCTATTGGAACGACTGCAGTTGGCGCTCGTAGGGTGACGTATTGCGCGTGTGCTTCCGAGGCGACAGCGAAGGTTGCGAGAACCGCCATGACCATTAGTAAACGTTTCATTGCTCTCTCTTTTGTGGGGGGATTGAGTCGGGACCTGAACGAGAAAACCGCCAGCCACTCCCAATCGATTCACCGGAAACACCTGACTCGGTCCATTATTCGCTAAAGACAACCGAGGCAGTGCAGCTTCGGTGCCAACTGATGAAATCTCACTCAATCATTTGAGGATTACCAGGTCGACTGCGTGATCAGCAATCAGTGAGAAAGGCGATTGACCTCTTCAAACCAACTCACTTTTTACGCATTCGCGTTTCAATGGCTTTGTCCAGTGTATTGTACGGTGGCGGATCCCCTTTGAGCCAAGTCAGCTGATAGACTTCCGGCGCCTGCTCTGGAATTGACAGCACGTCGCCATGGAAATCCAGTTCACCAAAGACCGTGACCTCCAACGCGTCTTCGAGAAAAGCGATTGACTTGATTCGAGTCCCGATCGGCAACTGAAACGTCATCGAGCCCTTTCCATCGCCGACCGTATGCAACGTAAGACCGTCCAAAGAACGGTCACCGTATCGGAACATCTCTGGCTGGATTTGCGCCACCCTCGACTCTCCGTCGAAAATAATGGATCCGCCCCCAGCGGCCCGCTCCAACATTTTCCTCACTTCCCATTCTGGCAACAATTCTTCCGCCTCGGCCACGGGAAGCAATGTGTCTGCTTCCACTGCGCGATCAAAGACATTGCGAATGGTCATTTGTCGATTTCGCAATTGTGCAGACCAAAATGCGCAAATGGCCGCCACGCAAAGCGGAACAAAAATAGCGATTGTCCGGAGTCGAAAGCTTGCCATGCTACATTGTACCAAACCTTCGTTATGCCATTTTTGCAGCCACCGAACGCGGTTCCGTTGGCCTATTGCCGGCGGCGATTGGCGGAAGTTCTTCGCTTTTCAACATTGCGTCTGACACTTACCCTGCACTGTTGCACCACTCAATGCATCCCCATCAACAGGAACTGAACGATGAAACCACGCCGCTGGCTTTCCACCTCCGTCGCGATGATGACATTTGGCATTTTGACATTCGCGACGCTCCCCACGGCCTCCGCTCAACTGGGATCGTTGTTCTCCGCACTCAATCCTGTCGAAACGATTGACGTCAAAGACTTGAAAGCCAAGCTGGACCGGCAAAAGACGCTCGAGGACAAGGCCAAGGAGGAGAACCAATCGGTCAAATCGCCATTTGTGCTGGTCGACGTCCGATCAGATAAAGAGATCGATGTCTCGATGATTCCCGGCGCGATTACCAAAGCGCAGTTTGAGAAAGAGTCTCAGAAGTACAAAGATAAAACGGTCATCGTTTATTGCTTGAGTGGCGGCCGCAGCAGTCGATATGCGTCGCAACTTCGCGACGAAGGCTTCGACGTCAAGAACTTTAAAGGCAGCATCCTGGGCTGGTGCGGTGCGGAGCTGCCGGTGGTCACCCCGGAAGGCAAAGCGACGAACCGCGTCCATGTCTTTAGCGACCGCTACAAAATCCCAAGTCGCTACGAAGCGATTACGGACTAGCTAGCCGGGCGGGGAATACTTCTGTGATCAGCCGCACCGACGGCGTTAGTGCGATCGCTGATCCTCGCAAAAAAGGCTTGCCATCGGAGCAGGCATTCACGCAATCGCCAAGCGTTCGGCGCTTGGTCGACCTTTGCAATTGAGACGCCACATCCCGTTTCTGCATTGACTATCCTGGCGGCTGGTTGACTGACGACTATCGCCGTTTCGACTGCCGCGAGGATTCAATGCGACGCTTTGGCTGTTTACTGGGATGTTTGATCGTGTGTGTTTTCACACCGACCACTCAGGCCCAAACGACTCGAGAGGCCCGTCCGACGGTCGGGCTACGCACCAACCCGGTGCAAATCACGCTGCTTCAAAACGCGACGGTCGTTCGGCGGCCGGGCAGCGTCGCAACTGAAACTTCGATCTTGGTCGATGGCCAATCGATCATAGCGGTCGGCAAGGATTTGACGCCGCCGGCGGGTGCCCTCGTTATCGACTGCAGCGGCAAAATGATCTACCCTGCATTCATCGACGCTTACAGTGAAATCGACGTCGACGAAATCCCCGACGATGGCGTCAAACATTGGAACGGCTACATCTTGCCACGTCGGTCTGCTGTCGCGGCGGCAAGCAGTGTCTCGCAATCAGACGCCTTTCGCAAACAAGGAATTGCGGTTCGGATGGTCGCCCCGCGTGGCGGCATCATCAAAGGTTCCAGCTGCGTCGTAACGCTTGACCGAGACAACGGCGGCAGCTTGCTGAAAGAAGACGTCGCACAACACGCACAGTTGACGATCCCGCGTGATCGTCGCCGCGACGGCTATCCGAATTCGCCGATGGGAGCGGTCGCGTTGCTGCGACAGACCTTGCACGATGCGAATTGGTATGTCAGCGCCCAAAAGGCATGGGAAGCAAACCCAAAACTGTCGCCTCCGGTTCGGAACGATGATTTGGCGTGCTTGGCCAAGAGTCTCACCGAAGGCGTCTTTATCTTGGACGCACAAAACGAACGTATGGCGATCCGAGCTGGCTCCATCGCTCGCGAGTTTTCTCTGCAAGCGATCTTGCATGGCAGCGGACGTGAATACCGCGATGCGGATGCGATCGCCAAGTATGGATTGCCGTTGCTGATCCCTGTCGATTTCCCCAAGCCACCTGATGTGACCAGCGAAGCAGCAGCCGATGACGTCGAACTTCGTGAGTTGATGCACTGGCACTTTGCTCCCGAAAACCCAAAACGCCTCGCAGACGCAGGCGTCACGATTTGTTTGACAACCGACGGGCTGGACAACGCCAAGTCCTATCTTGAAAACGTTCGCAAAGCGGTTGAACGTGGACTCGCCCCCGATGACGCCCTCGCCGCGATGACGACAACGCCAGCGTCACTGCTTGCGATCGATCACGTTGTCGGACAGATCCAACCCGGATTTGCAGCCAACCTATTGATCTTCGATGGCGATCTCTTCGCCAAGCAATCCAAACTGCTGGAAACGTGGGTCAACGGCAACCGGTACGAGCATGCTCCAGAAACAAAAGCCGAAGCATTGGCGGGCAAATGGGAGGCGACCCTCTCTGTCGCTGACCAAGATGTGCCGCTGATCATGGAACTTGTCCAAGACAAAAAGAAATGGACAGGCAAATTCATCCAAGTCGACCTGCCAGAGTCACAACCAGAATCGGATGAATCGGACAGTGATGAATCAGAAAACGAAGAGACTGACGCGAAGGACGAATCAGCGGACAAAACGCCGGAACCGAAACGCGTCGACCTCAAAGGCTTGACGCACGCTACGGATCGAATCACCGCTTGGGCGGACCTCTCAAAGGCTGACGAACGATTGCCCAAGGGTCCGACTCGATTGACGATTGTCACTGCACAGAAGCCGGGCGACGAAGCCCCATCACTGTTTGCCAGCTTGCGATTGCCCGACGGCACACAACTTCATCCGACATGGGAACGTTCCGAACCAGAAGACGATCAAGCTGACGAGAAGGAAAAGAGCGAAAAAGAAGCGGACAAAGCACCAACGTTTCATTCGCTAAAGGAAATCGCGATCAACTATCCGCTCGGAGGATACGGCGTCGAATCGGCGGTGGCTTCACCGAAGTCCGTTCTGTTCCGCGGCGCGACCGTGTGGACCTGTGGCCCAGAAGGCGTTCTGGAATCGGCTGACGTTCTGGTCGTCGATGGCAAGATCCAAACGATCGGGCAAGAACTGAACGCACCACAGGATTGCCAGGTCGTTGATGCCAGCGGCAAACACATCAGTCCTGGACTGATCGATTGCCACTCGCACATGGGAACGGATGGCGGAATCAACGAAGCAGGGCAAGCGATCACCGCCGAGGTCCGCATCAGCGACTTCATCGACAACACCGATATCAGTATCTATCGCCAACTCGCCGGCGGCTTAACGAGTTCAAATATCCTGCACGGATCGGCAAACCCGATCGGTGGCCAGAACCAGGTCATCAAACTTCGCTGGGGCGATTCGATGGAAGCGATGAAGTTCGAATCGGCACCAGCGGGGATCAAGTTTGCGTTGGGTGAAAACGTCAAACGCAGCAACGGCGGCGACCGCTCGACACGCTATCCCGGCAGCCGCATGGGCGTTCCCGAAATCATGAAGGATCGATTCTTGGCGGCAAAGGAATACATGGACGCGCAGCAGCGTTACCGCGAAGGCAAACGTGATGCGTTGCCGCCGCGTTTCGACCTGGAGCTCGAAGCGATCGCCGAGATCCTTCGCGGCGAACGCTGGATCCACTGCCATAGCTATCGCCAAGACGAAATCATCACGTTGCTGGATTTGCTCGATGAATTCGAGATCACGATTGGTTCGCTGCAACACATCCTTGAAGGCTACAAAGTTGCCGATCGCATGCTGGAACATGGTGCGATGGCGTCCTCGTTTTCTGATTGGTGGGCGTACAAGTTCGAAGTCTATGACGCGATCCCGGACAACGGTGCGATCATGCATGACATCGGCTTGGTCGTGTCTTTCAATAGCGACGACCAGGAACTCGCCCGTCACCTAAACACTGAAGCCGCCAAGGCGATGAAGTACGGCGGCGTGTCAGCGGAAGAAGCGTTAAAGTTTGTCACGCTGAACCCGGCGAAACAATTGCGAATCGACAATCGCGTCGGCTCGATCGAAACGGGCAAAGACGCGGACCTTGTCGTTTGGAGCGGACCGCCACTTTCGACGCTGTCCCGCTGTGAACAGACATGGGTCGATGGCCGCGAGATGTTCTCGCTGCAAAAAGATCAGCAGCTACGCGAACGCGACCAAAGCTGGAAAACGTCGCTGATCAATTACATCTTGGCTGGTGACACCGAAACAGACGCTGGCGAAGAACACGAAGTTGAAGAAGAAGATCGCTGGTTGCGATTCGACGAATTCTGCCACGGTCATGACCACGATCACGACCATGCCGAGCACCAACACGAAAGCGATCACGCGGAGGCATTCTAATGAAAACGGTTCTTTCAAACGTTGCGGCAGTCGCGATGATGTTCGCGAGTCTGTCCGCCGCCGCCCATGACCAAATCCCCGGCGCCCCGCAATCCCACCCGATCGCTTTGGTCGACGGCACCGTTCACACCATCGACGGCGAGACGATTGAGAACGGGATCGTTGTGTTTGCCGATGGAAAAATCACGGCTGTCGGCAGCGATGTCGAACTGCCGGAAAACTGCGAATCGATTTCAATCGAAGGCCAGCACGTCTATCCCGGGCTGATGGAGTCGATGTCAAACCTGGGCTTGAGCGAGATCGGCAGTACGCGATCGACGATCGACACCGACGAAGTCGGCAGCGAAAACGGAAACTTGAATCCGCATGTCGCAGTCAATCCGGACAGCGAGTTGATTCCGGTGGCCCGCTCCAACGGAGTGCTGCTCGCTTCGATCGCACCGCGTCGTGGCGAAATCCGTGGCCAAAGCTCGGTGATCCAACTCGATGGCTGGACCAACCAAGACATGTTGCTGGCTGCCGATACAGGTCTGGTTGTTTCCTGGCGAGCCTTTGACTCGGGTAACCGCAACGACGGCGACCGCGCAAAGCAACGCGACGAACGATTGCAACAACTTGCCGACCGACTGGATGAAGCTAGACGCTATGCGGCCGCTCGAACTGCGTCGCCAGAAACCACGCCGACGGACCTTCGCTTGGAATCACTGATCAAGGTCATCGAAGGCAAATGCCCGATGATCGTTGATGCCGATGATCGTCGTGAAATCGAAGCCGCGGTTGCTTTTTGCGTTGGGCAGAATATTCGACCGATCATCTACGGTGGGTACGACGCGCCACAATGCGCTGAAATGCTGAAACGCTGTTCGGTGCCGGTGATCATCCATAGCACTTACCGTCTTCCCGCCCGCCGTGACGATGCCTATGACGCTCCGTACACACTGCCCCTGCGGTTGTACGAAGCCGGCGTGACGTTCGCGATTGGCGGCCCCGGATCTGGCAGCCCCGGTGGCGGATCCGCAGCCGGAAACCTGCCTTATCACGCGGCAGTCGCGGTGGCCTACGGTTTGCCGGCCGATGAGGCGGTTCGCGCAATCACACTTTCCCCCTGTGAGATCATGGGGATTGCGGACCGCGTCGGTTCCATCACGCCCGGCAAAGACGCGACCTTGTTCGTTAGCAACGGCGATATTTTGCAAACCGAATCCAACGTCACTCGCGCGTTCGTTGCGGGTGCCGAAGTCGACTTGGGCAGTAAACATAAAACATTGGCCGAGAAGTACCGCATCAAGTATCGCCGCCAGGGCAAACTGCCCACGCCTTGATGCGAAGTCACGCAACTTATCTCGCTCCGCAAGAGCTCCCTCGAAAGATTTTAGGAAGTATCAAGCAAGGATGAAAATCACGATCGTTGGAACAGGACGCGTGGGATCGGCAATCGCCTTCGCATGCGTCATGAATCCAATTGCCAAGGAACTGTTGCTGATCAACCGGACCCCGGACAAGGCAGAAGGCGATGCCTTGGACCTGCTGCACGCCAGCGCCCTTCGCAACACCAACATGCAGATTCGCTCTGGTGACATCGAAGAATCCGAGGAATCCGACGTCATCGTCTTTACCGCATCGATTCCCTATGGCGGCGCGACACTGAAGACGCGAACCGAACTCGCGGCGGATAACTACAAGTTGCTCGGAGAGTGGCTTCCGGGACTCGCCAAAGCCAGTCCCAATGCCATCTTGATCATTGTGACGAACCCCGTCGACATGCTGACCTATGCGGCGATCAAACTGTCTGGATTTCCGCCAGAGCGTGTGATCGGCACGGGAACGCTGCTCGACAGTGTTCGCTATCGCGCGATGTTATCCGAAAAACTTCAAATCCATTCGGACGACATTCGGGCGTATATCCTTGGCGAACACGGCGACACGCAATTCGCTGCGAAGTCGGTCGCCATGACCGGAGGCGAGCGATTCTTCAGTGATGATGTCACCGAACAGATTTTCCAACGAACCGTCGGCATGGGATACAAGGTGGCCCAGCTAAAAGGCTTCACCAACTATGGCGTTGCGATGGCGACCGTCATGATTCTTGATTCGATCGCCTACGACCTGCGGCACACGATGCCCTTAAGCGTTTTGGTCGATGGGTTCTGTGGGGTCAACGACGTTTGCCTGTCGTTGCCAACGGTGATCGGCCGAGAAGGCGTAACACGGATTCTGCATCCACCGCTAAGCGACGATGAACAGCAATTGTTTCTTGCCTCGGCTGATGCGGTACGGCAAACGATCCGACAAGTCGGGCTGACCTAATACTGGCCTGCTAGGCGGTGAAGTTATTTGACATCGACAGGGCCCATGACTTGATCGCGGCCCGCTCGCTTGGCGTCGTACATCCGTTCGTCAGCGCGGCGCAACAATGCGTTGCCGGTTTCTTCCGCGTCCGGTTGTAAACAGGCAACCCCAAAGCTCGCGGTAACCGGAATCGGATCATGATTCGAACGGAATGGATCCCTGCGAATTGCTTCCCAACATTGCTGGGTTAACGCCAACGCATCACTCGCGTCGGTGCCGACAAGTAACAAGCTAAACTCCTCACCACCGTAGCGGGCAACGAGGTCGTCCGGGCGGCAGGTTTCGATCAACCGTTGCCCGAATTCACGCAGCACCGCGTCACCCACCAAGTGGCCGTATTGATCATTGATGCCTTTAAAGTCATCGATATCGATCATCACCACCGAAAGCGGGACGCCTTGCCGACGGGCCGCCGCGATCGACCGATCGAGAGTCTCCAGAAGGTACCGTTGATTCATCGCGCCGGTCAAAGCATCGCGGGTCAGCGCAGAATACAGTGTCTCGTGATACTTTGATTCGACACTTCCGGCGGAAAGGTATTTAAACAAATACATCCCCAGGCGAATGGTGTCGCCGGAAATCAAGCGATGACGTTGCACTGACTGGTCAGCAACAAAGGTCCCACTGTCGCTGGAGAGATCCTCGATTTCAAATCCGCTTTCGACGCGACGGATCCTCGCATGCTGTGGAGAAACGCTCGGGTCTTGCAGCACCAAATCACAGCAGTCGTCACTGCCGATCAACAACGCTTCGTCCCGAATCAGCATCATTCCGTCGACCACATCAGCCGGGTAAATCTGTACCAGGCAGGCGCGACGTGGTGTTGCCAAATCAGACTCGTCATTCATCAAGCGGGATCTCAATTGCCTACTGCGACACGATTTTGGGGCGGCCACCGCGCCCCGCGATGACATTTTGTCGGCAATCTTGTTTCGATGCATGGTGGGGGCACTATCCGTAGCGAACGCTTTGGCTTGGCTGAACACCGCGTTCTTGCATTCGATGCAGGATCCCAAGCTTTTGTAACCCCAGATGACAAACGAAGGCTGGGTTGGTTGTCAGGTAGCGTTTCCACAAACGTCGTGGCTCGCAAACCAGCCGATACAGCCATTCCAAGCCACGCCGTTGCATCCAGGGAGGAGCCTGTGAGAGCAAACCGGCATGAAAGGCAAAGGCCGCACCCACCGCGATTTGCGGCATTTGAATCTTATCCTTCATCTCAAAGGCGAAGACTTCTTGTCTTGGGCAACCGAGTCCGACAAAGCAAATCCCCGCGCCGCTGGAATTGATTTCGTCCGCCAAAGCGTCGGTTTCCGACTCGGACAACGTCCGGAATTGGCTGGCTTTCATCCCGGCAATCTTCAGACCGGGGAACTTGCGTTGCAGTGTCTCTGCAAAACGATTCAGCATTTCGTCCGTTGCCCCGAACAGAAACACGGAAACGCCTTCGTCAGCGGCGGCAGCGCATAATCGCAGCGTCAGCTCCGGACCATAGACGCGATCGGATAGCTCACATCGATGCAACCAGTTCAGCGCCCATCGGACGGGCTGTCCGTCGGGGCAGACCAAATCAAAGTCGCTTAACCGATGTCGGTGTTCGTTATCGCCGACGCCAGTCATCACGCCATGAACCGCCAATGCAGTCACCGTAAACGGGCGTCGCTGCTTTGCAGCCTCAATGACGTTGGCGACTGCGGCTTGATAGTCAATCGCGTTGACACCGATGCCAAGTATGTTGCGTTTCCCCTGGTCAATCATCGTTCGCGTCGATTCGAAAAGTGTGGCGATGGGTTGGCTGAAGATTCATCCAAGCGTTCGATCTGGTTTCGCATCGTGCAAACCTCAAAGGTTTCTGCATACAAGGCGAGCGCCCACCGGACCAGCTCCAGTTTGTCGGCGCGTGCGGTTTTCATCCCTGGGAAATACGCCATGTCCTGATCATCTTCGCGTCCCATAAAGTCGGGTGGATGCAACAGAAGCGACGGCGGCGTTCCCGTCGAACGACACAGTCGGAATGCCGTTCGCAAATACGATTTCGCAACAGCTGTCGAAAAGCTTGCCAGAAATGTGAAGTAGCTGAAGTGAATCGGCGTTCGCAACCAAGGCATCACTGTGACAGGAATTTCCCAGATCGATTCGCTAGCGACCGAACGGACAAAAGGTCGATTGGGATTTCGCATCGAAGCAAAACCGCCATAGAGCTTTTTCGCCTTCTCTTTTTGCTCCCCTTTCAGCTTCGCCCGGGCCAAGAAAACAGCCCGTGCGATAGGCGCGATCGAAGTCGGAAAGATGGATGCGTCATAGCGGTACCCATGACGCAACAAAACGTCCAAGACTTCGGGCGGGCAAGAAAATCCTGGCCCTCGGAACCCGACCGCTTCGGCATCCAAGGCGGACAACAAGCGGTCGTGCGTCGTAACAATTTCGCATTCGATCTCTGCCGGATCCATTGTGTGCATCCAAGGCAGATGGTTCAGCGAATGGTTCGCCAATTCGCAGTCGCCAAGTTGCCGCAGCGAATCGATCGCCTCGACGTCCTCCTCGCTTTCCAGATCACGACCGACAACAAACGCCGTCAGTGGCAGACGAAGTTCACCCAAAATATCGGTCACTCGCCGCAATGCCATCGGCAGATAACTGTCGCACGACTCCCAATTTTCACGCCCGGCGGCACGCAAGTAAGCCCATTTGTTGTCGACATCGATCGACAGGCTGGCCAGCGGTCGCCGTGACCGTGTTTGCGGTTCAGACATCTCGGCCCCCGCCGCATTGCTCGACAAAGTCCGCGATTGCTTGAATCGCCCCTGCCGCTGCCCACCTTGGCGTGCAATGGGCGATCGACTGTCGGCAACGTGATCGCATATCAGCCATCGCTGTGTCCGACAGCTCAAAGTATTGATCGAGTGCGTTGGAAAGTGACTGTGTTTTCTCAGGGTCGACTTGGCAAGGGTCATACTGCCAACCGTTCACCCCGTCCCGAACCAGCGTGGTAGTCGCCTGGGCATAGACGCTGCCGATAACGGGCAAGCCAGCTTGCAACGCTTCGTTGACAACGAGCAACCATTCGTCGGCCAGAGTCGGTGCGATCGTCGCGCCAACGCTGGACATCTCGCCAGCCAGCTCTCCTGCGGACAGATTCCCGAGGGAACAAACACGTAGGTTGTCAGGGGCAGAAAACGAATCGACTTGCTCGCGATTGGGCCCGCTGCCAGCCAATCGCAGCTCAACCAGTCGCGTCGGATTCCGCTGACAGTATCCGGCAAGCTGATCAAGCATCGGCATCACGCCTTTGCGATCGCTAAGCTGCCCCACATACAGCAATTTTGATCGCACATCAGATTCACGCCGACTGACAGAACCTTGGTAGGCGGTGCGATCGTCGGCCGCATAGGACAAACGATAGAGCTTTTTTGGATCGGCACCGACACTGTGCAGATAGCGTTCGCAGGAGGGACCATTGAACGTCATCGCGTCAGCGTTTCGAACCAGATATCCCCGCAGCTTCGATCGCAGCGCACCGCGGTTTTGTTCGGTATGCTCGCTCATGTAAGTGCACAAGATGCTTTTGCAATCCGCGTTGCGTTTGCAATAGCGGATCGCACCTAGCGAGCGTGCCCCCAATTCCAACGACATCACCACGTCAGGCCGCAACCGCGAAAGCTGGGCTGAGGTGTCATAGGGAAGGTGGACGTACAACGGATCGACAAAACCGCCAATCGCGTCGCCTGATTTTGCGCTAGCGGGATGTTTCCAGCGCCGGCGTAAAGTCAACGTTTTCTGGACCGTGACATCCAATGTTCCCCAATCCGGCTTGAAATGCCGATTGGGTTCGATTGGGGTACTGATCAGCACATGAAAGTCACGAACACTTCGGGCGATTTCTTCCAGAACCCGGACTTGGTAGAGCGGAATATAGTGCGTCAAGAAAACGACGCGTGCCGGAAGCGGGGCATGATGCCGCGTTACACGATCATTCGCCCCTGCACTTGGCATCGGTGTCACGGATTCCGAAGACACTAATCACTCCCTCGGCCCATCAAGGGAACGACGGTGGTCCGGGCAAGCAGTTGCAAGTCCTGCCATGTGGTGGCGTGGTCGACGTACTGAAGATCCAGCCGCATCCAGTCATCAAATGTTGGTGCGGCGGCCTTATTGACTTGCCAGTGGCAGGTCATGCCAGGCTTGACATCGAGTCGTCTTCGGTGCCACCCGCTGCATGCCCGGCTTTCTTTCCAGGGCAACGGACGTGGACCGACCAACGACATCTCGCCGCGAAGCACGTTGATCAATTGAGGCAATTCGTCCAGGCATGTCTTACGCAGAAACTGCCCAACCAGCGTGACGCGCGGATCGTACTTGATCTTGAATGCGGGTCCGTCGCGATGACTCGAAGCAATCAATTCGCTTTGACGAATCTCTGCATCCACGGTCATCGTACGGAGCTTAAAAATAACAAATGGCACACCGCCACGGCCTTCACGCACCTGGCAAAAGAACACAGGTCCAACACTGGTGACCTTGATCGCGACCGCACAAAGCAACAACACCGGGGCAAATACAATCAAGCCAACCGCAGCGCCGACGATATCAACCAATCGCTTTGCAAACCGCCGCACCGGCGACGGCCCTCGTAAGATGTCTGCCGCATACCAATCCGGCACCGAACCGCTCGTCCGCACCAAAGGCTGTCTGTCTGTGGCTGTCTGCGTTGGAGAAGTAAGCGACGTGCGTTTCGTAAATGAACGAGGCATCGCCGCCGTTGAACTGACATCAGTCACGACAGCGACACTCGACGCCTGATCGAGCGATGCTTGGCTGAGCGACTGTGTGGGATAATCAAACCGAGTCCAATTCGTTTCTTCGGTCTCGACACTACGGTCAGCAGCTCGCCGTCCATCCGCAGAAGACGCCGCAGAGGGATCATCGGAATCGAAGCCTTCTGGATCATACACCTCGAGCGTCAGACTTGCGTTGAGGCCTTGAACTTCGCAGAGATCCTCGATTCGGTCGAGTGCCGCACGGCCACCCATTTCCGGAGTATCCACCAACAGAACGGCAAAACGTGTTCCGCCAAAATCAGCCTTGTGATCGGTCAGTCGCAGATGGCGATGCAGAAGCTGGATCAGCAGACGGCGACGGCGTCGCAGTTGTTCCCGTCCATTCAGCTGAATCCTGATAACACAAAACGGAATCGCCCGCCGAACGGCGCGAATACGCTCACGCGTGACTTCACGATTGAACTCCGTCTGCGTCAGCAGAAACGAGTTGCCATCGCGAACTCTCGCGGAGATCGATAGTCGGGTTAATAACTTGCCAATCACAGGGCAATCCAATGCTCTCTAATTCCTCGACAACGGCAGTCGTTGGCGGTGTCGAGGTCTCCCTTTTTCAGCGAACGCATGCCGCTCAGCAGCGTTCGTTTCTTCGTCCAGTTGTTTTGTCATGTTCGATCGCCAGACAACGCATGCAACTTGCATGAGTTAACGTGGCAATACCGGCGTTGCCGAATCAGCCACTTGGCCGTTTGCTTCGGGGGCATCCTCGCCGTGGCCCGCGTGAATCCGATTCCACGAATCCTCCACCGCCTTTCGTTCGACGACCTCGTGCACACGAGCGTCCGAATCGCTGGCCAGCGGATGGCGAAGCATCGCTTGAAACAGCCCGAGAGCCGCCCCAAGACAGGCACCGACAACTGCCAGCAAACTTCGTGGTGGGCCCGTCTTCTTGAGATTCAACGAAGCGTCCTGAATGATCGTCACATCGGACAGCTTGTTTTGATCGAGTTCATTGATGATGCGTGCCTCTTCGAGGCTTCTCGCATGTCGTAGCAACGACTCTTCGGCAATGTCTGCTTCCCACTTCAAGCGAGCAATGCGAACGGCGTCTTTGTTGAGCGTTAGCAAATCGTTCTTCGCTAGCTCCAATCGTCCATTCAACGATTCGCTTTTCTGTTTCAGTCCGTCGGCCTTGGCAGTTGCCAGTGCGAGCTCGGATTGGATCTGCTGCCAAAGCGGATTCAATGCTTCGCGGCGAAGCTCTCGATCGATCGACTGGTCATCGACGATGTCTTGGCTACGCGACATTTTCTGTTGCAACAATCGATAACGTGGGTGGTCAGGCTTGATCGTTGCGAGCTGCTCACTCTCGACGACTTGCTGGTCAAACAGTTGCGTCTTCATCGAATCGCTAGCCGCGTTCGCTACACCACGGGTGACTTCCATGGGAATCCACTCCTCCGTGCCAGCCAACTGTGTACCAAGTGAATCACGTCGCTGCTGCGCCTCGGCCAAGTCGCTTAGTGTTGCATCTAACGAAACCTGAATCGCGACGATACGTTCGCGAAGTGTTGTTTCGGCAGATTCGATACTCGTCCAACCGGCTTCGCTGCGAGCCTGCTGCAAGGACTCGCGAGCTGTCGTCGCGACCTCGCGGCTTTCGGCTACTTGACCCTCAAAAAATTGCAATGATCCGTCGCTTCGGTGTGCCTCGACGTGATAGCTCTTGTACTGATCGAGGATCGACTGAGTGATCTGTTGAACCAAGAAGGGGTCGGGGCCGGCACAGTCGATGGCGATTGTGTAGCCGTTTTTGGGAACATTGACCTTCAGCCAACTACGCACGCGTTCGACCGCTTCTTCATGGCGAAGTTGATTGGCGTATTGTTCGCTTTGAAACTCGGACGGTCGGGCAAACAGATCAGCCAAAGATTGCTTTGCCCGATCGATCCAAGACCGAGGCTGCAAGATTTCCTCCGCTCCCACGTCCTTGACCGCCCGCTCGGCAATCTCGCGACTGGTAATCATCTCGGCAACACTGAGCACTTCGGCAGAACGCGTTTCTTGAATCGAAACTGCGCCACCCGCGTTCTGGGCGGTGGGGTCAACGGTAACTGCTGCACGACCTAATCGGACATACAACATGCCCTCGCTGCCGTAGCGGTTCGGTAGAACAAGCAACGCCGCGCACGACATCGCCGTCACGACGAAAGCAACAACGATGACAGAGAACCAGTGCTTTCGCGCCGAGCACAAAAGATCCGCTGGCGTCATGACAGTCCACCCGCTTTCGCGATCGCGCACTGGAGAAGCCGCCGCCCGAATTCGACTACCGTTGCGCTGGCCAACATGACGACCATTGCGGCCTTCATTTGGATCGACAACATTTGAATTCATGTTCCTAGTGCGTCGCTATTGAAAGAATTGTGTTTTGCCAAATGCGGGCAAAACTTTTGCGAATCCGACAATTGTCTTCACCCTCTGGGCGTACAAACCGTCGGATTGTTCTGACCCGTCCTCGCGCCCAAGACTAGTCATCAAAGCGAACGGTTCCAGTCGGCGAATCGTGTTCACTATTTGTAGTTAACGAATGACAGAATGTGGTAATAGTTGAGACGATTTTAACACCTATGTCACCTTCCGCCCCCCAAAGCTCAGGCAAAGACGACTAGGCTTCCTTGCCAAACACTAACTCTTATGAATTAAAGCCATGCCCCCAACCGCCCACACTCCCAACGGCGAACCCCCACACCCTCTCCCACGCACCCTTGAACCCGAAGCGATGGACAGCGAGGACGAAGCGCGCGAGTACCTGAAGATGGACCATGCGACCGTCAACAACGCCTTCGTTGATGACTTGATCGCCAGCGGACCGGTCGGCACCAAGGTGATGGACCTTGGATGTGGCACGGGCGAAATCCCAGTGCTGCTCTGCCAACGCCTGTCCGACGTCCAAGTGATGGGCGTTGACATCGCGATCGAAATGCTGGACGTCGCCCGTCTTGAAGTGGAACTGGGAGGCGTACAGGGACGCGTCTTCCTGGAACACGCCGACTGCAAAGCACTCGACCACTTTGAAGCAAACTCGACCGACACCGTCATCTCCAATACGCTGGTGCACCACGTCCCAGATCCGACCGAGGTGCTTCGCTGCGCAAAACACGTGCTTGCTCGTGGAGGAAGACTGTTCATTCGCGATCTCGCGCGTCCACTGACAGAAAGTCGGGTGGAGGAACTGGTGCAACTGCACGCCTCCACCGAGACGCCGTTTGCACAACAGCTACTTCGCCAGTCGCTGCACGCGGCACTGACCATTGACGAGATCGCCGCAATCGCTGAAACCTGCGGCCTCGACAACGCGGAGATCTCGATGACCAGCGATCGCCACTGGACGATGCACTGGACCAAGCCTGCCTAGCAACCTCCGGTTTACCGCGCAATCGCAGTGCCGCCATCTAAAATCGCGCGGCAACTCATCCCACCGGAAAGCGGACCAAACCAAAGCGGGCTGCTGTTGCACAGGGCGCCCGCGACGGCACTCTTTGACGGCGAAAATCGAACGCCCGCACTCCCACCGCGGGGCGATTGCGATGATTTGCCGCGAACCACCCAACAGCTTGGTTTTAGCCTCTGGCGCACTGCGAGAGAGCATCTTGCGGCGACCTGTCGGAGCTACGCCGTACACCTACCGCCACGGCGATCGGCACACCTCTTTTCGGTTAGCCCGTTTGGATGTCTCACTCGGTAAAAAACGAGACAAACGGAATTACTGCAATTTTTGCGCCAAACAACAAACATCCCCACCGGCAAGCGGTTCCGAATGTTCCGCCTATTCCGTTTGTCTTAGCCAGTTTGAGAGACCACCCGCTCCCCACGTCCCGGGGATTGACCGAAAGGGCTCCTCTGATTGCGGACCTGGACAAACTTCGAGCGAATCACCAATTGTTTGTGGCTATTCGCAAAGCTCGAACTTAGACTAGCGACTTATATTTGCTGATTTAGCCGCATTAATGGCGATTGAAATTCCCTTCCGCCTGTGTTTATGGTGAAGGGTCAGCAACTTTTCTTGACCGCTTTTTGACTTCATTCTTTCCCATCTGCGTGTGACTGGAATCCCTCAAAAGATTTGAGCGAAACACGCGAAATTCCAATCTGAAAGTCTGATAAATGATTCATCGATCGTTCCCCCGCCGTTCGCGTAACGTCACTCATTCGACCCCGGCAAAACGCAAGGTTGCGTCGCGTCCCTCGCGGAAGAGTGTTCACCTAGAGACGCTTGAAAAACGCGAGCTACTTGCCGCCGAATTGGCACACGCGGTTTTCGCACCCGGTACTCCGGATGAAGTCATCGAACAGTGGGAGCACCATCAATCAACAGGCCAGGGAAACAACGGCGGGGCAGACCCGATACTGGCTGGTTCGCGCTGGCGTACCGGGGCGATCGATGCCTCGCCGAATCAAGGCGACGGGATGACCTTGACCTGGGGGATCGTCAACGACGGCACGCCGATCAACGATGGCGGCACCGGAAACCTTGGATCCAGCGATCTGGTTGCCTTCATGGATGGCATCTATGGCGGCGGCGGAAACCCGGTCATTGAAAGCAAGCCTTGGTTTCCAATCTTCGAGCGGATCTATGATCTGTGGTCCGAGAAGACCGGCCTGAATTTCGTCTATGAATCAAACGACGACGGGGCGCCAGTAGCGTCTTCGGATGCGAACACGGCAGGCGTCGCGGGCGTGCGCGCTGACATGCGGATCGGCGGTACCTTTATCGACGGCGACTACAACACGCTCGCGTTCAACTACTACCCCAATAGCGGTGGGACTGTTGGTTCGGACGGCGACATGGTGATTGACACCGCCGACGCCTGGTTCCTGTTGAACTCCAACGGACCTTCGGGCGAAAACCGTGGCTTGGTCAACGTCTTGGCTCACGAAGTTGGCCACGGCATCGGAATCGCGCATGTCGAACCGATCAACCAAACCAAACTGATGGAACCAATCATCAGCTTCAATTTCTACGGCCCACAAGAAGACGATGTTTGGAATGGAAACATCCTCTATGGCGATGCGTATGAAAGTAACGATTCGCTTCCCGAAGCTCATGACCTCGGTCTGCTACGAAACGAATCCGTCTTCATTGATGACGTTTCAATCGACGATGCGACATCTGACATCGACGTTTACCGATTCGAAGTCTCCACCGGTACTGGCATCTCGGTTGACCTCACACCGGCGGGAACCAGCTACCAAGCCGGTCCGCAAGGCGGAACAGCCACGCAAGTCAATCGCCGAACTCAAGTCGACTTGGGTTACCGAATTAAATCCGATACCGGTGCGGTACTACTGGACGTCAATGCGAACGGCGTGGGCCTGAACGAGAGCAACAGCGAACTTGACCTGGCCGAACCAGGGGTGTACTTCGTCGAAGTCTATGGCGCCGGTGGCTCGTCAGCGCAGCTGTACGACCTGAACTTGCAAGTCGGACGAAGCTTTGATTTTGCGCGCAACGATGGCGACTTGCGTCTCGTCAGCGTCAACCCGAACTCAGAAGACATCTTCAGTCGCGATGGTTACAACGTTCTAAACGTCTCGCCGACTGAGCTGACACTCCGCTTCAGTGGTGACGCCGCGATTGACCCTGACACGCTGATGCAAGGCATCCGTGTTAGCGGTGCGGGCAATGACGATGTCCCAGGTACGCTTGATGACGTCGTGATCACACCTGGATGGGTTGGGTTTGGAGAGTCAGAGCGGATCGTCAAGATTCGTTTCTCCGAACCACTTGCCGACAGTCGCTATCGCGTCGAAGTTTTTGGTCGCGACCTGCCCAACTTGGGCGTTTCGGCGCTCCGCGATTTGAACGGCGATGCGTTTGAGCCCTACGTCAACGGAACGGATCGCGATACCGTTGATTTTGAATTGGAACTTGGCGCCAAGGTCTTGGCAGTCGTACCGCAGCCCGTGACCGTTAGAGACGATGGCACGGTCGACCAGTCCAGCAATCGAAATATCATTCACGTTTATTTCGATGACGATGACTTGTTCGCCGGTGGCGGCACCGAGTCGCTGAAGAACCCGGCGTTCTATCAACTGATCCGTACGGAAGATTCGGTTTCCAATCGAGACGACTCGCGATACATCCCGTCAGCGGTTCGCATCGAAGCGACCGAGACGGTAGCGGTTCCGAATCCACAAAACCCCACGTCGACCACCGATGTCACGGTCAAAGTCAACCGCGTGGTGTTGGAATTCGCCCAAGACCTGGATGACCTTCCTGGCAGCGGTGCGTTCCGATTGAAGGTTGGTGCGAGTGAACCGGTCGCGACATCAACGACGCAGCCTCAAGTGCAGCCATTCTCTGTCGCCGACCCGGGGTCGACGTTCGATTTGGCGTACACGTTGCCAAGTTTGGGCACCGCGTCGACGTTGATGATTTCACAAACGATCCAAGACGGCGGTTTGCCATTCGACTACCCCGGTGCGAATCTGGAACCAGGCGGTCGCGACGTTTTGGACGAGGCGCATTTGGGCGGGTCGGACGGTGCTGGCGGCATCGAAACAAGGGCGTACAACTTTTCGCTGAATGAACCGTTTGGTGTCGACTCCTTCGGCAACCCGCTCTTCACGACGATCAACCCAGCGCAAATGCAACGCGTGCGCGAGATCTATGATCTGTGGGGCGAGCAACTCGGGATTGACTTTGTCGAGACAGAGAACGCGGGAACGAAAGTCGTCGTCGGCGACTTAGCCGGTGCCGGCGGTGTGAGCGGTCCCGGTGGCGTCGCGGGACTTGGCGGTGCCGGTTTGGTCGTGATGGATAGCGCCGAGACCTGGGACAACGTTTACGGCGGCGGGTTCTTTAACGTCGCCCTACACGAGATCGGTCACTCCATCGGCCTTGGCCACACCTATGACTTGCCGCCGGGAACGGTGATGGGTTCCGAAGGCGAGTATTACGGGAACGCTGGCGAATGGCGGTTCGCCGGTGACCATGACATCGTGCATGGCCAGTACCTCTATCGCCCCGATAACAAAGACGTTGACCTGTACCGCTTCGACGCGCCCAATGACGGCGTGCTAAAGGTCGAGACGTTTGCCGAGCGACGTACCGGCGGAAGCTTGCTCGACACTCACCTTTCGCTTTACAAGCAAACGGTCAACGGACCAGTTGAGGTGTCAGCCAACGATGACCTGACAGGTTCCGATTCGGGGTTACAGTGGAACGTCAAGGACGGCGAGATCTACTTCATCGGTGTCACGGCTAAGGGCAACGAAGATTTTGATCCCAACAACGCAGGCACAGGCAGTGGTGGTACCAGCCAGGGTGCGTATGAGTTGATGGTCAACTTTACGAAGGCCGCCGCGAATTCGATCCTTGATGCCGCGGGAACGCCGATCGATGGCGATGCAGACGGTATCGCTGGCGGCACCTTTGATTTCTGGTTCCGAACGGCGGACACCGATGGCACACTGTTCGTCAACGCTGCCAACCCGAACGCCGGTGATGGATCCGAAGCGAACCCGTTCCGCGAAGTCGACACGGCACTCGCCGCGGCACAACCCGGTGACATCGTGCGGATCGTCGGCAACAAGGGCGACGACGGAAACATCGGTTTGCCCAACGACAACTACATCGCCAATGATGACAACTTGGCGTATGAAATCGGTCGGGTCGGCGCGTTAAACCAAACGCTTGATGACGGCCGTGACTTGATCGTCCCACGTGGTGTCACGGTGATGATCGACGCGGGGGCTGTATTTAAAATGCATGGCAGCCGAATCGCCATCGGAAGCGGTAATTCCGGTGTCGACGCCAGCGATGGTGCGTTGCAAGTTCTAGGCGTGCCGCACTTGCCGGTGTTCTTTACAAGCTTCAACGATCCGGGCGCGGGTTTGCAACGAAACCCATTGTTGGTCGCACCGGCGGCGGGGGACTGGGGCGGGATCGATTTCCGCAATGAAACCGACCGTGCCGAGGGGCGGCGTGAGCTTGAGCGAGAAGGCATCTTCCTGAACTATGTCGGTGGCGCCGACATTCGCTACGGCGGTGGTGGCGTCCTGATCAACGGCCAGATCAATCCGATCGCGCCCATCCGTTTGGATGACGCCCGCCCGACCTTGATCAACAACCGCATCACGATGAATGCGGACGCGGCGATCTCAGCTGACCCGGCCAGTTTCGAGGAAACCAAATTCACTTCGGTACGCTACCAACGTGACGAAGCTTTCGTTCCGGATTACGACCGCGTCGGGCCGGTGATCTACGGCAACACCCTGATCAACAACTCGATCAACGGTGTCCTGGTTCGAATCGATACGAAAGCGGGCGGTGTGCAAGAAAAGCTAAACGTTCCGGCCCGCTTCGATGACAAAGAAGTCGTGCACGTCCTGGGCGACAACTTGCAGATCGAAGGCAACGCCGGTGGCACGCCACAGATGACGCGTCCGGATGATTTGACGCTGACGCAAGTGAACGTGACCGCCGACGCATCTTCGACGTTTACCAGCGGCAACTACTCCTACGCAGTCAGTTTTGTTGACCGGTTCGGCTTTGAAACGCCATCGACCAATCCCACCAATCCGACTTTGGTCGCGAACAACCAGTCGGTTCGGCTGGTCGACTTGCCGATCGCGACCGGGGACTTCGTTTCTCGCCGTCTATACCGTTCATTCAATGGCGGACCGCTACAACTGATCGCCGATCTGAATCGCAGCACGACTGTCTTTTCGGATACCGGCCTGGTTGCCGATAACGTCAACCCGGTGCCGCTGTTTGGCAACAGTATTCGGGCACGGCCGGATTCACGATTGATCATCGATCCGGGATTGACGGTTAAAAGCGACGGGGTCCGCATCGAGCTTGGCTTTGGTGCGAACCTGATTGCCGAAGGTGACGAGGGGCGACCGGTTGTCTTTACCAGCCGAAGCGACGATCGATACGGCGGTAGCGGAACCTTTGACACGACCAACAACGGCGAATCTACGGGGAACGCTGGCGACTGGGCCGGTATTTTTGCCAACCCCTACAGCCGCGTGAGTATCGACCAAGCCGTGATTGCGCACGCCGGCGGTCTGTCCAGCGTCGGTGGTACGAGCGCCGGATTCAATGCGATAGGTTTGTTGCAAGCGGATGGCCGGATCTCCAACACAAGGTTCGAATCAAACGCCAGCGGCGTCGGTGGTAACTCGCCAACGCGTGTGGGACGTGGCCCCAATGACCAGTCGATTATTCATGTCGTCGGTGCTCAGCCGATCATTGTCGACAACACCTTCGTCAATAACTTTGGCGCCAACAACGCCGCGATCAGCATCAACAGTAATTCGTTGAAGGACCGTCCGCTCGACGACTACGGCCGGCAAACCGGACGCATCGATGTTGCCGATGCTCCGTCGAATAACCTGGGCCCAGTCGTCCACGGCAACTTGATCGATTCAAGTGGTATCGCGGGAATGCGCATCCGTGCCGAAATTCTGACCACTGCGGTCGCATTTGATGACACCGACATCGTGCATGTCGTTAGCGGCGACATCGTTGTGCCCGATTTGCATACCTACGGCGGGCTACGACTTCAAAGCCGAGTGGATGAAAGCTTGGTTGTGAAGTTCACCAACGGCAGCGGCTTGATCGCAGACGGTCGCCCGCTGGACATCAACGATCGAATCGGTGGCATCGTGCACGTCATCGGAAGCCCTGGATTCCCAGTCGTCTTGACCAGTTTGGCTGACGACAGTGTTGGCGCAGGTTTGGATCCGCTTGGCAATCCCTTGGTCGATACCAATGGCAATGGGCCATCGACCGGCAGCCCCGGCAACTGGGATGGTATCCAGTTGTTGGAATTCAGCCACGACCGCAACGTTGAAACCGTCATCGAACGCGAAGGCGAAATCGGCGGCGATGGCGACGTCAACGGTACCGAAGCGAGCGCTCAAGCGATCGGCGAATTGGCCGCCAACGAGAAATCGGCGGATGAGAATTTGCGATTGGGGATGACCATCCATGGCAATATCGCTAGCGCCGGGGACATCGATACGTATTCGTTCCGAGGCGTCGCGGGTACGACCGTTTGGGTTGACATCGATCAAACCGAGTCTTCGCTGGACAGCCGAATCGACATCATCGATGGCTTGGGCAACGTCGTCGCGTCGAGTGATAATTCGTTTGCCGAAAGCCAAGCGGACGCGATCGAGTTTGTGGCGCCCGGTGTGGTCGCACTGCCGATGGAACAGTCGTCGTTCGCGCTCGACAACACGTTCGGAAACCCGGATGGCAATTCGAAAGACCTCTACACGCTTAATCCGCTCGATGCAGGTCTGCGGATCCAATTGCCGGGTGTGAACGGCGTCGAACAAGAATACTACATCCGCATCAGCGGCAAGAACGGTTCGACTGGTGTTTACCAGTCGCAAGTTCGCTTGAAAGAGCTTCAAGAATTTGGCGGCTCAACGGTTCGTTACGCGGACATCCGCTATGCGACGACTGGGATCACGGCAAGCGGTGTTCCGTTGCACTCGCCGTTGGTCGGCGAAGGTTCGGCGGTTCCGGGGCAAGTGGTTGATCTTGGCAACCTCGGCAACACCGAACGTGCGTCAATCAGCTTGAGCGGAAACTTGACCGATACCGATCGGCAGAACATGTTCACGTTTACCGTCGAGCGTGATTCGATCCAGCAAATCGCCGGTGTGACGGACAATGATGGCCGAACCATCGCGGTCACGTTTGATATCGACTACGCCGATGTCGTTGGTCGCCCGAACACGGCCTTGTACATCTACCAACACCAAGATGCTGGCCCGCCAACGCTGTACATGGTGGCGAATGACTCGAACATTTCCTCGGATCAATCGGGCCCCAATCAGGGCGTTGACCAAGATGATCTCAGTCGCGGGTCGGCCGGATTCAAAGACGCCTTTTTGGGAACCGTCGAACTTCCGCTGGGCCAATACGACCTGGTCGTCACGACGAACATGGAAGCCCCGACGGATCTGGACCAGTACTACAACCCAGGCAGTAGCAACCAAAACATTCGGTTGTACCCAGTCGATAGCACGACACGCTTTGCATCACAAAACTTTGAAATCGGCTCGTCAGACAACGCCATCATTCAAGGCGAAGAAAACCGTGTCCCATTCACCCTTGGGGATTTGAATCTCTTCGTTTCGTCACACTTCAGCTTGAACACCGGTGGCGGTGCTCAACCGGGCGTGACGGTTCACAACGCGCAAATTGGTGATGCCGAAGCATTAATCAATTCGGCAACAGAGACACTCGGTGCGATCGACGTCAGCGACACCGGACTGTTGGTTGGTATCTCCGTCAATGAACCTGGGCTGAGCGGATCAGCGGATGGCGATGGGGTCGATGGTCTTTTCTATTCGTATGACCTTGCGACGAATACAATCGTCCAGATTGGCCAGACCAACTACACCACATCGCATGGCGAAGTAAACAATGGCAACATTGGCATCACCGCAAATGCGGCAGGCTTCAGCGGCTTGGAATTCAACGCCCTGACCTTTACCGCTGGTGACACACCAAATCTGTATGGCGTTGCCAGCCGAGGCGGCGGAAATAGCGCGTTCCGAGACGTTTTTTATGACGACCCATTGCCTGGAAACCCAAACAATGGCAACGCCATTGGGATGCAGTGGCGACCAGCCAAAAACTTCATCTACCGACTTGATCCGGCCACCGGGGATATCATTGATGCCAACAATACAACACGTGGCGGAAACGATGCGACGGAGGGTGCGGGGACCGATCGCCGTGAAATCGCACGTCTAACCTTTGAAGGTGCCGACGGTCGCAACGCATTTTCTCGGTTCGCACAGCCGTCCGATTATCCCGATTGGAACGTGACCGGTTTGACGCAACTTGGAAACACGTTTTACGCGGTGAGTGACCAAGGCCATTTGATCAGTTTCGGCGCTGCCGAATTGGCGCAGCCGCCAAATCTCCCTTACCTGCCGGCCCGAGATATCGTTGGCACGCTGGTCAACACATTCACCACAGCAGGAGGAAACCCGCTGCGGTTTTCGAGTCTGACGACGGGGCCTGCGAACATCCCCGAGTACGCGGATTTGCTGTTCGCGACCGATACAGCGGGCAACCTGTATGCCCTCGATGAACTCGGCAACTTTGTGCCAGTCTTGGGCGCCGGACAGAGCTCCGTGTCACTGGGTTACACGGCCGTCCACGGGATCGGATTCGCCAACTTGGATTCCAATTTGTGGGGCCGAACGACACAGCGTGGTGATGACGTCGGGTCAAACGACTTGGACTTGGATCCGACCACCGATGAAGACGTCAGTTTGTACTTCGGCTTCCCAACTTTGGACAACGACATTGTCAATGGGAGTGTCCCGACGAACTACTACGAAGGACGCGGCGGGTACAACTTCCTGGGCGGTGCGCAGGGACAACTGGAAAGCTATGCCCTTGACCTTCGCGGCTACGCTTACGAAGACCAACCGTCGCTGTACTTCACGTACTTCCTGGATACCGAAGACACGAACGCGCAATCGAACACCACCGCAAAAATCGGTGACGCGATGCGTGTCTTCGTCTCCAGCGAGCAGGACCGCACCTGGCGTTTGGTTTCGACCAACAACGTCGCAACCGACGTCGCCGGCAATGATTTCTTGGACAACTTGGATGAGTTCGATTTGAACGCATCGGGTTATGTCAAGAACTTTGATCAGGATGCGTTCGGTGATCCCATCTATCAGTTCGTCCAGCCACTGCACGACTCGTCCTCATGGCGTCAAGCAAAGGTCTCCCTCGCACCGTGGGCTGGGCACACGGATGTGCGGTTCCGATTCGATTTCAACACTGCCGGTGAAACCGAAATCAACGCTTTGGAACTGCGAGCCGTTCGGCCGCAATACATGCTGGACAATCGATCGTTCCAATACACCATCAACTCGGGCGGTGGCACGCGAACCTTCGAGTTCGATTACGGCTTGGTGCTGCAGATGCCAAGCGGCGGCTCCCTGGTCGACGGCAGCACGATCACCGTGGTTGATCCCGCAAATGGGTCCAGCATCACGTATACCTTCAGCGATCAGAACGGCCCGAACCCGACCGATGGTGCGCTGACGATTCCGTACACGACGAACATGACCGCCGCCAAAATCTCACTCGAGTTTGCCGGCCGATTGACGCCATTCTTTGATGTCATCATCGATCCGGAAGACCCCGAGCGTCTAAGCATCAAAGGCAATGGGACTCCGGACATCGGCGGCGCCAGCGGCTTCGTCACGCAAAACTTGGTCGTCGAACGTCCCGGCGTCACAGGTGCAGTGCAGATTCCGGTTGGCATTGATGCGACCACCATCGAAATTCGCGACTTGATGCAAGCCTATGTTGCACGCGAATACAACAACGTAACGCCAACCGCTGATCCGGTTTTGGACTTGTTGCTCAACACTCAAGAAGCCGACCTGAACGACACCGTTGTTGTCGAAAACCTTGAAGTCACAGCAGGCGACGATTCCGGTATCGCGTTTGACGGTGTGCGTTATCTGACCGTGAACCCGTCGCGTTATACACGTCTGGGTGCCGGCGAAACGATGACCGTTGTCTATACCTACGACACCAACGACAACAACGGCGGCGTCACGCCTCAAACGGCCCAGGTGACGATCCGCGGATTAAACGACCGCCCAACGGCGGTGTCTGACTCCGCCGAAACGGTCGTCGGCCGCGGTGTCGACATTAATGTTCTTGATAACGATTCGGATCCCGATGAAACGGATGTACTGACGGTCGCGCTCGGAACTCGTCCGCCTGCCTCTGGAACGGTGACACTGATCAACAATGTCATTCACTATGAACCGGAACCCGGATTCGTAGGCTCGGATTCGTTCGGCTATGTCATCAACGACGGCACGATTGATTCGACCGAAGTGTTGGTCAATGTGCGTGTTTATCCGAACAACGCTGGGCCGATCGTTGGCGCGAATTTGACCCCGACGTTCGACGAAAACAGTGGCAACCACGTTGTCGATTTGCTTGCCGGTGCGAGTGAAACCGAAGGCGACGGATTGGGCGTGACCAACGTCTTTAAGATATCGGGTGACGACACGGGAATCGTTTTCAATCGACTGAACGCGCGTTTTGAAGTTTCGACGGATGCGTACGAACGATTGTCCGCCGGTGAACTTGAAACGGTCCAGTATCGCTACAACGTGACGGATGGCCGTGGAAACGGAGTCGCGAGAGTCGCCACCATCACGCTCCGTGGCGTCAACGATCCGACGGTCACAAACCAAGACAACATCGAAGTCGTCGAAGACACACTGACGATGTTGGACGTACTCGACAACGATGCTGATGTCGATCAGAACGACAACTTGACCATCATCTTGGCATCCAACACGACCACCGCCGGTGGTACGGTCGATGTCATCAATGGGCGTGTTCGGTATGTGCCGGCAGAGAACTTTGTAGGCAGCGATTCGTTCACGTACCAAGTCAACGATGGAACGACCGTATCGGCTCCGACAACGGTCAACCTGACGGTCACCCCGGTTAACGACGCACCAACCGTAGATGACGCGTTGATCACCGTCACACTCAGCGAAGACGATGTGGTATTTACACAAGATCTGTTTGCAGATGTTGTCGACGTTGAATCGGATCCGTTGATGGTTTCGAACGTCCGATTCAGCGGTGCATCCCCACGAGGACTATCGCTGAATGCGACCACAGGTGAACTGCAGATCAATCCTGACGAGCTGAATTCACTGATGGCCCTGGTGAACTCGCAGGTCTACGTTGACTTTGACGTGATCGACGGTAACGGCGGTGTACTTGCACGCCGCATCGAAATTCAAATCGCTGGCGAAAACGACAAACCCGTTGCGGTTCCCGACCACGGCTTTACCAACCGTGGACGTGTCATTGAAGGCCAAACGATCGACATTGGCGTCCTCTTAAATGACTACGACGCCGATGGTGATACGTTGCAAATCTTGCTGCCGTCAGATCGCAGTCAACTGGGCGCCATCCTGAGCGTGGAAAGCGGACGAGTCCGTTACCAATCCAATTTGGATGTTCCCGACGGCGAGCCCTACATCGAAGATAGTTTTACATACTACGTCACCGATGGCCGGACCGACACTTCTCCGATCGGCGTCAGCCAGACCGCGATCACGTTGGTCAATGGCGCGACGATGGTCGATGGCCAGCGGGTGATTCTGACGACCGATACGGACCGCTCCGTCGTGGTCGAATTCAACACCACTGGTGTCGCGGCAGACTCGACCGATCTGTTGGTTACCTATTCTTTGGGTGATACGGCCGACCAAATCGCAACGGCTCTTGCGAGCGTTCTTGCGGGTGACGGATTGTCGGCCGGTGCGAGTGGCAACACCGTCAGCTTGTCCGGTATCGCCGCGGCAGTCGTCACCGAGTCAATTTCTGAACGAGTGATTGTCTATGTCAACAATTACTCCGACACCGCGACGGATTCGATCACCGCGCCCGTCGCGACCCCGATCGGAAACTTCGTCACCGCCGAAGGCAACGGTTTTGCCAACGTCAACATGTTGGCAAATGTTGTTGACCCCGACTTTGATCCGCCACAGTTCTTTGCAGTTGAGCTTGAACACCAAAGTGGTGATGCCGGCGGGATTCAGTTCGATCCGGTCAACAACCAATTGATCGTCGACCAAAGTTACTACACGTATCTGAATGCCGGCCAAACAGAATTGGTCAGCTTCACCTGGATGGTCAGTGATCAGGTCGGCCAAGTCGCCCTTCGCGATCGAACGATCCAAATCAATGGCACACAAACGGCTCCACTCGGAACCAAAGATGTTGCGATTACACAACCGGGCACTCCGATCGTGATTGATGTGCTGGCGAATGATTCACTTCCCGACAACGGTGACAACCACCGCATCGTCGGTGTGCCCACCGCCGCTAACGGTACGGTGACCATCACAGCCGGAGGCACGCGACTGACTTACGTCCCAAGGAATGGGTTTGTCGGCGTCGATATGCTGACCTACACGATTTCGGACGGCCAAGCGACCGCGCAAGTCGACGTCACGGTCTCGGTCACCGCTGACCACTTCGACTACAGCATCGGTGAAGAGGAAAATGCGACGTTCTTTGACTTGTTGGACGAAACCGACGACTTGGAATTCCGCCCGTTATCGGTCGATGACCTTGTTTTGGAACAGGGAAATGATGCCGGAATCAGCTTTACTGGTAGTGGCTTGGATGTTGATCCAAATGCCTACCAGTATCTTGCCGGTGGCGAAATCGAAGAGATCGTTTACACGTACAACGTGATCGAAAGTAACGGCATTTCCTATCCACGCTCCATTCGGCTTCAGGTGATCGGGGCACAAGATGCGCCGACTGCGGCGGTTGATTTTGCCGCGACGAAAGCTAACGCAGATCCGTTGTTGCCCGGCCAAGAAGTCATCATCGATGTTTTGTTCAATGATGACGACGTCGACGCATTGGATTCCTTGACCCCGCATTTCTTCGCTCCGCTGGTCAGCACCCCGCCGCTGAATGGCCGCGTCGAAGTCAACCCCGATGGAACCATCCGCTACGTACCTAACCCAGGTTTCGGGGCGACCGGGATCGAAACGGATACGTTCGAGTACTACGTGACCGACGGTTTGAGCGAATCGCCTGTTCGGACCGTGACTGTGACGGTGCATCCGGACAATCAGACTCCTACGGGTGTCGCGCCGATTGCCGCAACGTATCAAGAGAATACTGGCATTCAGCAATTGCCGTTGCTTCAAGGCGTTGTTGATCCTGAAGGTGGCACGGTCAGCGTACCGATCGAGAGCTTGGAGATCATCGGGGATGATCGAGGCCTGACATTTATTCCAGGCACAAGTTCGATCATCATCGACACCGACGCCTACGACATCTACTTTGATGCCGTCGATCCGGTGATCACGATCAACTTCTATGTGATCGATGGCGCGGGCAGTCGCGTCCCCAACACCGCGACGATCACGATTGAAACCGAAGACGACGCTCCAGTCGGTCAACCGGATTTCTATCAGGTTCGCGAAGATACGGCCAAACGCTTGTACGTCATGGACAATGACACGCCAGAAGAAATTGGTGATGTCCATACCTTGGGTGTCGCCCCAATCGCCGCCGTTACGGCACCGCAGTTTGGTACCGTCCAGGTCGTCGGGAATTACATCCTTTACACCCCAAACCCCGACTACAACGGTCCGGATTTCTTTGAGTACGAACTCACTGATTCGAATGCGACAGACGGCCCCATTCGCGTTGACATCGAAGTCACTCCGGTGAACGATGATCCCATCTCTGTTCGCCCGGTGGTGTCCACCGTCGAACAACCAGAATTGGGAATCCGTGGTATCGATGCGGGCGCCCTGCAGCCATATCAAGTCTTCAACGAAACGCTGCGTCTGTTCGGATTTAACGCAGTCGATCCTGGACCTATTGTTGCATTCGGTGGCTATAACCCTGCCGGTACACTTCCGACGATCGTTGATTCGCCCTCGATCGATGGCGTCTTGCCAGGATCCAATTTCGGTTACTACCAACAAGGCAACAGCACCAGCCAAACGCTGATTAATGGCGCTCGTCGGATGGAAAACAACGCCTTTGAAGGCGTTTATATCGATGACTTGGTGATCGGTGTCAGCGAACGTGGTGAGCGGGTCTATGGTGGAACCGCGGCACAACAGTTCGTTGCGAATCCATATTTCGAAGCGATCACAATCTATGACCCTCAGACCGGTGAACCTGCCCCGCGTCCCGAAGTCGACTTTGGCCAGTACCAATTGGAAGTTCGCCTCAGTGCTGACTATGGCGGTACGCCACAGCACTCGAATATCCCGCGTGCGCAAGCGATCGGATTGAAACTGCAGGATGCGATCTACGGGTTGCCGCTGTCGGGTGCCAGAATTCCAGACGGAACCATCATCCGCATCAGCGATGGCGAAAGCACGATCAATTTGGAATTCGAAGACATCTCCAACCCGGTTGTGCGTACCGGATTTACCAACGGAAACGTGCCGGTCGAATTCACCGTCGGCATGGAAGCGACGGACATCGCGGCGGCGATTCGCGACGCGATCAACTCACCGGCGGTCCAATCGTTCTTCAAAGTCAGCGCGTCACTGGACACCGGTGAAGTTCGACCTGGCGTTAATAACGGAACCTCCGACACCGTGCTGCTGCACGGTCCGGCGGCAAGTGATCTGTTCGGACGCCTGGACTTCTCGGCCGATCCAATTTCATTCCCGTTGACAGTGCTTCAGTACGCTGTCGATGGTCCGGGTGAAGAAGGTGGCGACGAAAACCGTTTCCGCCCGCAGGGTCAAATCATCCTGCAAAACAATATCATCAGCGACAGTTCGCAATTCGGCATCGTGGTCGACGCCGGGTCGCGAGACCGCACCAACGTTGCCGCGGGATCTGCAAACACCTTGCCGCGTCCCGGTTCGGCGATGAATTTCGTCACTCAAGAACCGGACGAATTGGTACCGGGTGTGGTTGTGATGAACAACATCCTGAATACCAACGGGTCGGGCGGCATTCGTATTTCCGGCGACCAACAGGGCGGCGTCAATGCACCGCAGATCTTTGCCCGCATCGTCAACAATACGATCTATGGTGATCGCAGTGGCGACGTCGGTATCCAAGTCGATGCCGGTGCCGCACCGACGCTGTTGAACAACGCAGTCGTTAACTTGGCAACCGGCGTGAACGTGACCGCTGGCGTCAACGCGATGGAAATGTTCGGCACGATCTATGCCATGAACGGGACCAACGCGGCCGGTACCAGCCTGGGCGCATTCCCGCTGACTCCACTGGATCCAAACCTATTCACGGATCCAGATAATGGTAATTTTTATCCGATCGCATTGTCGGCCTTGATCGATAGCGGCTTAGGAGCTTTGGACGATCGCGCCGTTCTGGAAAACTTGCGGCGTGACCTTGGGATCGCCGAATCACCCATCATTGCTCCGATCCGTGATTTGACCGGACAATCCCGTGTCGACGATCCGTTGGTCAATAACGGATCGGGTACCGGTGAAATTGTCTTCATCGACCGTGGTGCGTTGGACCGCAGCGACTTCGTCGGTCCTACAGCATTCTTGTCTGATCCGCTCGACAACGGGGCTGACGGACGCGATCAAGATCCGTTCCGCACCTACGTCCGTTTGGTCAATGGAACCCAACAACAGTTCGTCGTTCGCTTGGACGACGTCGACGGCAGTGGCCCTGACGATTCGACAGTGACCGCGCAAACGGTCGTGTTGACCGAGAACGGGCGACGCTTGATTCCTGGTGTGGATTACACATTCGCGTACCTTGCGACCAGCAACCAGATCATCCTGACGGCAGCCAGCGGAGTATGGAATCCACAATCGGCATATGAGATCACGCTCAACAACCGTGACCGCTATGTGCTGAATATGTACAACGGATTGAATACCGCCGACGGTGATCAATTCGTCGTCGAAGACAACGCCGGCAATACCGCGACGTTCGAATTCAACAGTGGCTACGTGTTGCAAATCGAACAAACGCTGACACTGAACGTGGTCGGTGCGGCTGACCAATTCATCGACCGGGATACGTTCTCGATCACGTCCCCCGATGGTCAAACGACACTGACGTTCGAATTTGAAACGATCGGTGGAGTCAGCGGCAATAATGTCGCGATCGATATCGGATCCGCCGACACGATTACCGACGTCCGTGACGCGATCTTCGGCGTGTTGTCGCAGCCTTCGATTGCCAGCCAATTGCAGATTTCACCGGTTCGCGTCGGTGATGACAAAGTCCAACTTGGCAGCCAAAGCGGTGCCTCGGTCGATACCACACTGAACCCACTGACCGTTACCGGTGTTGACAGCGGGATCGTTGATGGCGACACGATTCTGTATGCCCAGGGCGGCGGCATCACCGTCCAATTTGAGTTCGATGATTCGGGCCTTGCCGACCCCTTCTCGGTTCCTGGCAACTTGGACCCTGCGACGACCCATGTGATCCCATTCTCGGCGACCGATACGCCGCAAGCGTTGGCGGACCGCGCGGCGGCAATTGTCGCGGACGCAGGCCTGGGGCTCAACGCCCGCGGCTTGCTTGGCGGTGTGATCTACTTGGGCGGTAAATCGAGTGATCGCTTGAACGTCAGCTCCGGCGGTTTGCAATTAACGGGGACTCCACAAACGACCGCGAAAGCGAGTTTGGTGGTGCCACCAGCAGCAACTGCCGCAGGCGTCAACGGCGAAGAGTTAACGATCACCAGTGGCGGCGTCACGGTAACATTCTTGTTGACCACGAACTCGTCCGTGACGACAACCAGCGACAAGGTGCTGTTGCTTCCAGGTGATGGCCCCAACGAAATCGCGGCCGCACTGCGCGGACGCATTCAAGCACGCTTCCCCGGATTCGGATCCTCGGTCGAAGACAATGTCATCACACTTGGTGAACCTGACTTCTTACGTCCCGGTAGCTCGCCGATCAACACGTCGATTGATGTCAGCCTGACATCAATCACACAATCTGGCATCGCCGGCGGTATCGTCGCGATCCCATTTGTACCGTCGATCGACTTCACCGCTGATGCGATGGTCGGTCAAGTCATCGCCGCAATCGAAGCCAGTGGAATGCAAACGACAACGTTCGCCCCTGGCGGCGGAACCGTTTGGCTGGACAACACGGCCAATGTGATCGGTGCGGAAAGCGGGTTGGCAGGTTCGATTCGCGATCAAGCTGGCAACACACTGGAACCCAATCGCGTCAATCGCGAAACTCAGTTCACGATTCTGATGCCAGGCGTGCGTCTTGACTATGGCGATGCACCAAGTCGCTCCAACAGTGCCAACGGGTACTTGACGCTGTTCGACGAAAACGGAGCTCGCCATACGGTCAGTCCACTCGGATTGCCGCGATTGGGAAGCCACGTTGACACCGAAGTCGACGCCTTTGCTTGGCCTGATGCCGACGACGTGCCAGCGACGGTCGACGCGAGTGCCACCGGCAACGCGTTCACCATCGGCGTGTCCGTCAACGGTCGCCAGATCGGAGTCGATTCCGCGTCCGCATCTCCAGGTGACACCTTGGAAGTCACCATCGATTCGGTCGTTCGTGTTTACGAACTGATCCTCGCTGGCACCGTCCCACAAGGCAACAATGTTGGTGTGATCGTCGTCCCAGGTGAACCGGCCGATGCGTTGGCTCAACGCATTGCCGCGGCGATTGCCGATGACCTGTCAACCACGACGTACCGCGTCAGTATCAATCACCAAAACGGCGAATCCGTCTTTACGATCGACTCGATCGACGACGAAGACGGCGTGTGGATCGGCAGCGATGGTGCTCTCGACGGTGTCTTCCTTGATCCAGAAACCGGCGCCGTGCTCAGTTACCTGAACCCACTGTCGCCACAAGGGTCTGACTTGGTGATCGACACGACCGGCGGCGGATTGTTGGACGCCTGGATCGACTTCAACGGCGACGGCGATTTCAACGATCCGTATGAACAAGTTTTGTCGAACCAAACGCTGGTCGACGGACGCAATACCGTACGAATCCTGACGCCAAACAACCCAGCTCCGCTGGTTTCGGTGAACGGGTTTGGACAAACCTGGGCACGGTTCCGATTGAGCACCACAGGCAACACATTGCCAGAAGGCGCAATCATCGGCGGTGAAGTCGAGGACTACCAAGTCTCGATCATCTCCGCTCAGTTGCCAGTGCCGGACAACGACACCTACTTTGCGGTCGAGGACACACCGTTCGCTTCAGTCGTGAGCGTTAGTGATGGCGACCAGTTCAAGGGAGCGACCAATATCGGATTCGAATTGGATCCCAATCAAAGCGTTCGCAACGGTACGCTGTCGCTGGATCCAACCACCGGCCAATTCACTTACACACCGGCAGAAGACTTCTTCGGCGTCGACACGTTTGTTTACCGCCTCACGGGAAATCAAACCGTCAACGGTGTCACGGTTCCTGTCCGCAGCACAGTAGCCGCGACGGTAACGATCAATGTGGCTCCAGTGAACGACGCGCCATTTGCGTTGGATCATTCGCGTACGACGTCCGAACCGACCGATACAAACACGAACACTGCGGTCACGATTACCGCCGCAGAACTGCTGACCGGCTCCTTGCCACAAGACGATGCATTGCTGCGGTTGCCACCATGGAACGAGCAAGAACAGTCGGTCAGCGTGGTGCAGATCTCGGTCTACGACGCGTCAGGCACGTTAACACCGATCGTTCCGGCAAACGCTGCTGATGGCGACTACACTCTCACGAGCCATCTGGCCGACGGCCTTGGCACCGTTACTGGTGAAGTCACCGTGACCGTTGCTGGTGGCATCGTCACGGAAGTCGTCTACCAACCAGACGAAGACTACAACGAAGACAACCCTGCGCTCGGCGGCAACCCGTCGCTGAGCCAGTTCGTGTACACCGTCAGCGACGACGGTAAAACCACGTTGCCCAACGGAAACCCCGCCGACCCGATGCCGGCGGCCGAAACGTTCGACGCGACGGTCAGTCTGCGTGTGCTGCCGATGAACGACGCACCGACAGCGAATGATGACGTCCTTGGAACAGACCAGTATCCGGGACTGATTCTGGAGGACACGCCTTACGTGATCACACCATCGATGCTCACTGGCAACGACTACGCCGGTCGCATCGCGTCCGATGACGAAGCGTCGGGCGTCAACGACGGTCCGGTTTCCATCGTGACCACCTTCTCGGCGGCGCCGAACTTCCCAAGCAATTGGTCGGCGTTCCCGATCACGACTGCCCAAGGTGGTCGGGTCAGTCTGGTGGGCGGCAACTTGGTTTATACGCCTGCTGCGGACTTCTACGGCGTCGACAGCTTCGAATACTTCATCGTGGACCAAGGCGTCACCGTGAATGCGAACGGCACGACAACTCCAGATGCGAAGTATGCCAGTGCGACGGCCAGCTTAGTCGTCTATCCGGTCAACGATGCACCTTTGGCAGAAGACAAGATTCTGGACGATTCGATGATTCCATCGGAAGATCGTCGATTCAAGATCCGTGAAAGCGAAGACCTAACGATCACCGCGAGCGACTTGCTGCAAGGTTCCGTCGCACATGGTGGGAACCCGTCGATTGGAGTTCCACAGGACGAGTCCGGCCAGACGCTGCGAATTTCGGCACTGATCGCCACAAACCGACAAGGCATCGACGTCACGATCGTCAGCGATGGCACGTATCAAACGCCGCACGGAACGATCGAAGTCGTCTTCGCCAATGGCTATCTCGATCACTTGGTTTACGTCCAATCGCAGGACTTCAATGCCGACAACCCGCGAACCGGTGGCGCGCGAACGAACGACCAGTTCCGCTTTGTCGTCCAAGACGACAGCTTTGCCGAATGGCCCGAAGGCGGACAGCGTCAAGTCGATTCGCTGACCAGCACCGGAACGGCAGACATTTTGGTCACCCCACAGAACGACGCGCCGTTCTTGGAACCGATTCAAATCACCGACGAATCCGGATCCGATTGGGCTGCCTACTACGGCAACAATACCAGCCAGATCCCTGTGCCACGCGAAGGATCCGCTAACGTAATCCTGATCCCGTTGGATTACATCGATAACTATGCGTTCGCCGGACCGCCAACGGCGGCAGACGAAAACCAAGGCAATCCGCCGCTCAACGATGGCGAACTGCTGGAATTCGCGTTACCAGTTTCGACGACCGCACTTGGTGGCTCGGTTCAATTGGTGACCCAACAAGGCCAACGGTTTATTCGCTACACGCCTCCGGAAGACGCCTTCGGTGTCGACACGTTCCAGTACTCGGCCACCGACAGCGGCGTTAACGAAAACATCGACGGTGCACGGACGCCAGCCCCGCTGACTAGCATCGGAACGGTCGACGTGCTTTTGCATCCGACAAACGATGCTCCCGTTTCGTTCAATCGTGATCTGATCGGTACCGAAGACACACCGCTACCATTCACCGCCGCAGATCTGTTGGCGATGAATAGCAGCCAACCGACCCTGCCGATTCGTGCGGATGCCACTCGCGACGACGTATTCGACGAGACCGAACAAATTGCGAACCTGCGTGTCGTTGCGGTGGTTTACAACGGCCAGCAATACCGAACCAGCACTCCGGCCGGCAGCCCCATCCAAATGTCCCACGGGACTCTGGCGTTGAATTTCGCCGGCGGCGTATTGGTCGATGGCTTGTACACATCCACCTCTCCCGACAACAACGAATTGATCGCGATTGACGCGTTCCAGTACATCGTTGCGGATGACGGCGAAGTCGAGCTTCCCGGCAGTGGCGATTTCTTTGGTGAATCGTCCGACCGCAGCGAAGTGTTGTCGACGGTCGAAGGCACGCCGAGTGTCGCCAGTTTGCGTTTGACTCCGGTCAATGACGAACCGAGCTTCACCACACCGCGCGTCGACATTCTTGAACGTGATGACACCGGATCACCGACGGTCTTCCAATGGGCGACCAACATTCTTGGTGGACCAGTCACGGCTCTTGATGAAGCCACACAGGCGGTTCACTTCCGCATGAAAAGTTTCAGCGATCCTCAATCGCTGTTCTATCAAGCTCCCGAACTGGATCCGTTCGATGGCACGATCAAGATCTACCCGGCACCCGATCAATTCGGAACCGCGACGTTTGTGGTTGCAGCGAACGACGGGGTTTACCTGCCGAGCGACCCTGCGTTCGTTAATCCACAACGGTTGGAAACGATCACGATCAACCTACGTCCGGTCAATGATCCGCCGCGTGTGAACCCTGCGGCGGCCAGCCAATCGGCGAGTGATCCGACGATGCCAACCGATGCCGCCTACAGCATTGGGCCGAACGGTTCGATCACATTCACGATGAAGGAAGACAACGTCGACGCGAGCGGCAATGCTTCCGACTACATCATCCCTCTGACCAACCCGGCGTTCCTCTCGTCGCTCGGTACCAGTTCCTACGAAGCACCTGGATTGTTGGACCCGTTCATCGCGGGCCCCGACAATGAGATTTCGGGCAACTACGACGTCTCCGAAGGCGGTTCGCAAACATTGTCGATTGTCGACGTGTTCGCCAATGGTCCCGTGACGACCGACAAGGGTGGATCGATCGATGCCGTACGCGATGCCCAGAACAACATCATCGCTTTGAAGTATCAACCCGCCGCGGACTACAACCGTAACATCGGCGGTTTGGATACTTTCCGGTACACAGTCAGCGACAACGGCGCTTCGTTCATCAACGGACAAGTGCGGCCTGACCCGCGCACGATCTTTGGCCGCGTGTCGTTTAGCATCGAACCGGTCAACAGCGCTCCGGTGTTCGACATCGCTGCGAATCCCGCCGAAGTCCGCGAGGACTCGGGCGTGCAGAACGTCTTTGGATTCGCGACCAACATCGCCGGTGGGCCAACCCAGGCGACTGACGAAAGCACCCAAAGCGTTCGGTTCCATGTCGGATCGGCAAACCTCAGCGACACCGAAGTCGCAGCCTTGTTCACACAGCTGCCACAAATTTCACAGAATGGCACGCTGACTTACCAATCGGCGCCAAACGTATTCGGTATGTTCGAATTCGTTGCCCACTTGTGTGACAACGGATTGACGGACAACTTGGATCCGGACTGCACGATCGGCACCGAAGGTCCCACGGACCGTGGTGACGTCAATCGTTCGGAAGGTCAAACGTTTACGATTACGATCCTTCCGGTGAACGATCCGCCGTCCACTCGCGATGGCAATCCGGCCCCGATGATCGTCGTCGATGAAGACGGTTCGATGGACCTGTCATTCGGCATGGACCTTGGCGGCTACGACCTGCTCGCGGCGTTTGCTGGCGGTCCAGACAACGAGAACAGCGATACAACCTTCGGTAGCCAGACGCTGCATGGGCAATCGATCTCGGTCGACTTGGCATCGTTCCCGGCGACCACGCAACTCGGCGTGTCGCTGACTCCGATCTTGGATGCCAATGACAATGTGATCGGCTTCAATTACACGCCGCCGAGCAACTACAGCGGCATGGATCAACTCGTCTACACCATTCGAGATGATGGCCAGTCGGTCCAAATCGGTGCCGGTCTGATGCCGATCGACGATCCCAAAACCACGCGTGTGACGGTGATGATCGACGTCACACCGATCAACGACCCGCCGGTATCCAGTGCCGACGACAATCCGGCCAGCTTGAACGTTTCGTTGACCGAAGGCGATCCGGCCTACTTCGACGCGAACTGGATGCTCGGTGCCACTGTTGGGCCTTTCGATGCGGTCGATGAATTGCAAAGCCAAACGCTGAAACAACCGACCCTCGAAGCGGTCAGCAGCGACTTCGTCTTCACCTCGGCACCACAAGTGCAACTCACCGGTGACCGTATCTCGTTGGCCTTCGAAGCCGATCCGGATGGGTTCGGTGATGCGGTTTACCGAGTCATCTTGACCGATGATGGCGGCACGCCAAACGACGAGTCAGACGACGCCAGTCAGTCGTACCTGTTTACGATTTCGATCGCAGGGGTAAACGACCCGCCAACTTTCGAGGGCACTGACAGTGTCTCCGTTCTCGAAGACAGCGGTGCTTACTCCGAAACCTGGGCGACCAATATTTCCACCGGTCCAGGTGAAGTATCACAGTCCATCGATCGTTTCGTGGTTACTGTTCCGCCCGGATTGGAAGACTTGTTCAGCGTTCAACCTTCGGTTTCTCCCGATGGATTCCTCTCCTTCACACCGGCCGACGATGCGGCAGGACGAGTTGTCCTGGGGATTCGAGCGATCGATTCCGAAGGAGCTTCCAGCGCGTCGCATGATCTGACGATCACAATCGAGAATATCAACGACGCTCCGATCGCTAACAACGATCCGATCAGCGGCGATGAAGACTCGATCAAGACCATCCGGTCAGCGGACATTCTTTCCAACGATATCGATCCTGACTTAAACAACCGAGCTCCGTACGACGATGAAGTGCTGTCGATCATGATGCCAGTGCAATTCACGACGACACTCGGTGCGACGGTCACATTCAACAGCGTGACGGGCGATATCGTTTACGATCCGACCAGTTCGTCGACTCTTGATGCGATGCGTCCAGGCGACTCAGTCATCGACACCTTTACCTACACGTTGACCGACGGCGAAATCCAATCGACCGCCCAAATATCGATCACGGTAGCGGGTACCAACGACGCACCGCGTCTGACGGATGACACATTCGTGATTTCACCAGCAACGCCGACAACCTTGGATATCTATCCCAATGACGTTGACGTCGATGGCACGATCGTTCCCTCAACTGTGATCATCACGACTCAGCCTAGCCACGGCGCCTTGGTCGTCGCTGACGATGGCTCAGTCACCTATACACCGCTCGCAAGCTACCGTGGAACCGACTCGTTCCAGTACACCGTCGCCGACGAACTCGGACAACAGAGTGCACAAGCGACGGTGACGCTTCGAGTCGGAATCGCTCCGGAACCACAGGCGGTTCTCGCCGGTACTTCGCGGGGACGCGCAGTTACGGTGGATCCGATTGCGGGTGTGGTGGGAGCAGAGCCAAGCTCGGTCACCATTCAGTCCGGCCCCAATAATGGTGAAGCCCAGATTTTGACATCCGGTGAAATTCGCTACACGCCGAACGACGGGTTTGTCGGAACAGAAACGATCACTTTCACCGTCGCCGACGCGAGTGGTTTTGAGAGCGATACGGCAACGATCACGATCAAAGTGGTTGCGAGTGCCCTACAAAACCCATTGTCGAACTATGACGTGAACGCTGACGGAAAAGTCGCGCCACTGGACGCACTATTGGTGATCAACAAAATCGGGTCAGAGGCCAGTACAGGCGGTCAAATCCCGGTCCCCGATGACGCCGTCGGGCCGAGGTACTTTGACGTCAATGGTGACTTGAAGATCAGTCCTTTGGACGCTCTGAACGTGATCAACAGTATCGCCAGACAGAATTCCGGCGGCGGATCTGGCGAAGGTGAGGCCACGTCAGTGACACCGCTCAGTTCGTTAATTGGTGCCCCGACGAAGAGACCGGAATCTCCGTTCGGTGACGTACCGGCCGACAACGGTTCCGTTACGATGGAATCCGCAGTCGATCAAATTGTCGCCACCGGAACGTTGGTACCGGTCGAGCCACACTTGCTCGACAGCTTGATTGTCGACGACGAAGATCCGAGTCGTGATTCCGAAATCGATGCGGCCTTGTTGGATTTCGATTTGCTCGACTGAATTTCAGCCAGCGAATTCGGCAGTTCGATGGCGGACAGAATCGGCAATCAACCATACTAGGTTGAGTCGCCTCCTTTTCTGCTCCGCCGATCGAATCTGTTTCCACAGGAATGTCCGATGCTTTTCCGAACGACGCTGGCGACGGTTGCGTTGACCGCGGCCGGTCTGTTTTCCATTGACTGGTCGTCATCGGTTGTTGCGGCGCAAATCGCTGCAGCACCGCAATCGCATGCCCAACCGCCGGAGACCAATCCGGTGTTGTTGCAGATGATTCGGGACGACGCGGTCCACCGAGAACTCGACCTCACCCCGGATCAAATCCAACAGATTCGGGTCGCCATTGAAGCGATTGATGGACCCTGGTTTCGCGTCCGTATTCGTCCCGCAGACGAACGTGGCAAAACAATCGCAGAACTCACTCGTCAGCTTGAAACGTCACTGGAACAGATCCTCGATGACCAACAACTCCGACGCGTTGACCAACTTCGCAACCAGGCGTTAGGCACCCGGATGATTGTTCGCGATTCGGTCGCGGACACACTGGAATTGACGGAGCGAGACCGCCAATCCTTGTATGACACCTTCCGCAAGACAGATGCTGCGGTACAAGACGCTCAATCGAAAGTCAGCGCCGGTGAACTGGATTCACAGGCGGCGGCAAAGCAGATCCAACGGCTTCAGCACGAAGAACGAACATCGTTCATGGACAAGCTCTCCGCATCGCAAAAAGTTAAATTCGTCGATGTCACTGGCAAGAGCTTCGACTTTTCCAAAGTCAAACGGACCTATCCCTCTGCTCCCGAGTTGACGCTGCAAGGCGGAGAATGGCTGCAAGGAAGTCCTATCGAACTGAAAGACCTTCGTGGCAAGGTTGTTGCAGTTCACTTCTACGCATTCGAGTGCATTAACTGTCGACGAAATCTGCCGCACTACAACGCATGGCGGACCGACTTCCCAGATGAAGACCTTGTCATCATCGGGATCCAAACACCCGAGACGCCGCGGGAGCGTGACCCATCGGCGGTCAAAGCGGCGATCAAGAACGAACAGATTGAGTATCCGGTGCTAATGGATACTCAATCAAAAAACTGGCAGCAGTGGTCCAACACCATGTGGCCGACCGTGTACCTGATCGACAAGAAAGGCTACTTACGGCGGTGGTGGCAGGGCGAAATGAACTGGAAAGAGACGCCCGGTGAAAAGCAAATGCGCGAGACGATCGAACAGTTGATCGCCGAAGAAGGCTAAGCCATCGCTCAATCGATTACAGCGACTTGATTTCCAAGTTGCGCCAACGGACTTCGAATGGGCCCGAGTTCGCACCAATTCCGTGAACTTGCAAACCGATGACGCCTTGTGGGTGGGTTTCGAAAATCGCTTCATCGGTCAGGTCAGCGATTTCGTGGCCGTTGAGAAACGTTTTGATGTTGGCTCCCTTGGCAACAACGCGATACTCGTTCCACTCGCCGTTCTTGTAGAAGTCATGTTGGTTGACTTTGGCGTCATCTGATTGTGGCTCGGGAGAAAGCCAGCCTCGTCCGGTCGATTCGCCATAGATCCACCCCGCTTGTCCGGGACCATTTTCGATCTCCACCTGGGGGCCATAGATACGCCCGCCGTAGGCATCCGACGATTTTTCACTTTTCAGTTTCGATCGGATTTGGACGCCGGAGTTGAGCCCGGCATCACATTTGACTTCAAAGGTCAGTTCGAAATCGCCATATTCTTTGTCGGTGCAAAGGAAGGTGTTTCCCGATCCTTCGGCGGTCTTGCCGACAATGACACCGTCTTCGACTTTGTACGTCGCATAGCCGCTTTTGACGGACCACCCGTCAAGTGTTTTTCCGTCGAACAATGAGGTGGTACCGTCGGCAGCAGAAGCTTGACCAGCGAAAGTCAAAAGGGACAACATCAACAGGCGGGATAAGATTCGTTTCATCAGAGTGATTTCGGAGAGAGGCGGGAGTGTTCGTCAAAGAGAACTTGAGCGGCATTATACGCCATCGCCTGCATGATTGCAGACTGACACTCGTGGCAAGACGCATCGATACGGTCTGCCAGCTCACGCGGATTGGCAAGGTCATTGAAGAACACCCAAACGCGGGCAACGTTTGTGCGTTTTGACTTGCAAATCAAATTGTTTCCGGACAGGAAATCCGGACGAGATTGTTGGCTTGGTTGATCGGGGCTTCGACCGCCTCGGGGTTTACGGCCGGCCCGACAAGCCTTTGTGGAAGTCTTCCACACGACACCGAAAGGAACCTGGCGGTGACGTCTTACTCGCACGCTCTTGTTTTCGTGCGGGCGAACTCATTGTGCTGTGCCACAACTTGTTCTGTGATTGCGTCGCAATCGTTTTCCGTAGGGGCCTTCCCCTATCAATCCGAACACTCAAATAGAACCGTAGCTACTCGAAGGCATTGAAGGATTGTTCATCACGGACGGCATGGAAGCAGTCGGCGAAATCGACGAACCCTTAGAAGGTTCGAGGGACCGTTGATCAATTCGACGATCAACGAAACCGTTGCGGGCACGTGCGACCGGGAAGATCACGTCGTGCAACCCGCCGAGAATTACCACGCGAGTCATCTCGGCGGTACTGCGAACGTTCAGGTGACGGTATGCCTTCTGACGCTCACGCTCGATCGTTTTCACCGAAACCTTGAGCTTCGTAGCGATCTGCTTGTTGGGAGCTCCCTCGACGACGAAATCGACGATCTTTCGCTGACGCTCGGGAAGCGTTTGATAGAGCCGATGGCAACGCAAGACATCGAACTGATGCGTGACCAAGCTGCTCAAGGCAACCGCGTCGCGGATCGAGTCGACGATCTCGTGTGTTTCCATAGTGTTGAAGGAAACAACGTGAGCGATACGTGCGACCGCTTCCGATGCCGACATGCCGCTGTTCTCGTCCAAAACTAACGCGACCGGTGCGGCAACGTTCTTTTCGAACAACAACTGCTCGATGCTCGACCATTGTTGGATCCTGGGATCATAGTCCAGGAAGATGCAGGCGATCTCCTCAGTCGACGCCGCTTGGTTAACCAAAGACGTGATCGAAGGAGACGTTTGAAAGCGATAGCCTTCGGCACTCGCTGCTTGCCCGACTCGTGAAAGCCAAGCTGAATCTTTGCTTGCGGCAAAGACGACGGGTCGCACCTGCGCTAATGGCGTTGGTGGATAGCCCATCGAAGATTCGTGATGATTCATCATCAGTTCAAACCCCAGAAGGTACGTGGAAAGACTAGAGGGGGTACTCCACACCCGAATGTGGAAGGCCTCCGTCCAGCAGTTGCATCGGCTTGTATGAGCGTTCGCCCTCACTCACCGCGATAGCGTGTGTTACGCGCGTGTGTCCCACGCAAGCGCAGAACACACAGCGTCAAACACGCCCGTGTGTTTGACTCGGTCGGGCTCCCGACAAAGGAAAGTGTCAAACCCTCATGAGAGGGAAAACCGACGCGGGTACGAGGACACAGGAGGGGTAGGGTGAATACTCATGACGTTGAGTGCTCAACGTGAGGGTTCGCCGACTTCGCTACACTTCGCATGAACCCCGCGGCGCGGCGGTTGCGTTTCTGCAACACCGCGCTCAAACTTGCGTCCTCACGCCACCCGTCTGCACAAACCACTGACGATTGACCAGATGAAAGCCATCGTTGTCGGAACCGGATTCATTGGCCCCGTACATGTCGAAGCACTCCGCCGCGCAGGCGTTGAAGTTGCCGGGATGGTGGGATCGAGCCCAGAAAAATCAGTCGCCGCCGCAGAGCGATTGGGGCTGCCCACATCGATCACCACATTCGAGCAAGCACTGCAATCAGATGACGTCGATAGCATTCACTTGACCTCCCCCAACCGCTTGCACTTCGAACAAGCCAAAGCGGTCTTGCAAGCTGGCAAACACGTGATGTGCGAGAAGCCGCTTGCGATGGATTCGAAACAATCTCGTGAACTGGTCCAGTTGGCCAGCAACACGAACACAGTCGCTGGCGTTTCATACAACATTCGTTTCTATCCGCTTTGCCATGAAGCCGCCGCACGTGTTGCCGACGGACGGATCGGTGACCTCTTTCATGTCACCGGATCCTATGTTCAAGATTGGTTGCTGAAACCCACCGATTTCAATTGGCGTGTCTCGGCAGAAGACGGCGGTGCCTTACGCGCGATCGCCGACATCGGCACCCATTGGCTAGACTTGATTCAGTTTGTGACCGGACAAAAAATTACCGAGGTCTGCGCCGACTTGCGAACCGTTCATCCGATTCGAAAACGCCCGGTCGGTGGCGCCCAAACGTTTTCCGGAGACGCTGCGCCGGCTACGAACACGGAAGACATCGCGGTCGAAACGGAAGACTGTGGATCCGTGATGCTCCGTTTTGCCAATGGCGCGAACGGAAACTTGTGGGTCTCACAAACCACTGCCGGACGCAAAAACTGCTTGCGGTTCGAACTCGCCGGAAGCGAGTCTTCGTTGGCATTCAATAGCGAATCGCCAAATACATTGTGGATCGGGCATCGCGACAAGGCGAGCGAAACACTCATTCGGGACCCTGCCTTGTTGTCCCCTTCTGCTTTGCAAACGACGTCGTATCCGGGAGGGCACAACGAAGGTTTCCCAGACACCTTCAAACAACTTTTCCGCAGCTTTTATGGCTACATCAGCGCTGGCGACTATCAAGCCGCACGTCCCTTCCCAACCTTTGAAGAAGGACACTACGAAATATTGATTTGTGAAGCGATTCTCAAAAGCCATCGCGAACAAGCCTGGGTTAAGGTGAGTGACAATGCCTGATCGAGCAACTGAATGTTTCTTCATTGGCGTCGACCTCGGTGGGACCTCCGCAAAGATCGCTCTTGCCGATCAGCATGGGATGATCTTGGCCCGCGATAGCGTCTGCACCCAAGCCGATGGGCGACCGACGCCAGTCCTCGATTCGATCCTTGACGCGGTGGCACGTTTGCTGACGAGCAATTCAGTTCCCGCTGGCTCACTCGCAGGACTTGGGATGGGAATCCCGGGCTTGATCGACGTCCAAGCTGGCGTGACGAAATTTCTTCCCAACTTGCCAACACAGTGGCGCGATGTTCCGGTCGCATCAACGCTTGGTCAGCCACTGAACTGCCCTGTGAAGCTCAGCAATGATGTTCGTACGGCAACTCTGGGCGAATTGCGGTACGGAATTGGAAAGTCTCAACACAACCCAACGTTCGCGTTCTTTTCCATCGGAACCGGTGTTGGCGGAGGCGTCGTAATCGACGGGCAAGTCCGTCTAGGGCCGCTCGGTGCCGCAGGTGAGCTCGGTCATCAAACGATGGTTCCGAATGGCCCACGTTGTGGCTGTGGCAATCACGGTTGCCTGGAGACGCTGGCAAGCGGACCGGCGATCACGGCCGAAGGGATTCGCTTGGTTCAATCGGGACTGGCACCAAACCTGCGCCGAATCATTGGCGGAGATATGAACCGCGTGTCGCCGGAAACGATGGCCGAAGCCGCCGAATTCGATCCGCTGATCGCCGAAGCGATCGAGCGTGCCGCGATCTATCTCGGGGTTGGGGCGGCCAACGTCGTGACGATCTTACACCCGCAGACGATCGTCTTGGGGGGTGGCGTGTCAAAGCTAGGCGATCTGCTGACGACGGTGGTCAAGCGAGAAATCGATCGCCACGTCGGAATGTTTCCGACGGACGACGTCAGCGTCGTGTGTTCTGATTTAGGCGCCGACGCCGGGATCTATGGAGCAATCTCGCTCGCGAAAGAAGCCGCCGGTCTGGAAGTTTAACCGGCGTTGAACAAGTGACGCTGCTCAAGTAGCAATCGCGCCACTTCGCAAAGTTATTGTCCGACAGCCATTTCGGAATACAGGTTGGTTGATCCACCGACCGGATCAAGGCTTGCTTCGGCAAACGATTCGTCCGTTTCCCAAACACGTACGCGGACGGCTTTCGCGCCTGAGCCATCGAGGGCCGCCGGGCACATTTCCTCGAGCAAGTACTTTGCCATGTTCTCGGCGGTCGGATTGTAAGGCATCAAAAAAATCCGAGATGGCGTCACCATCTCCAATGCCGTTCGCGCATTGTCGTCGTCTTGGTGAATTAAAAATCCATGGTCCCAGTTCTCGTCAATCCAACCTTTGACGCGACTTTTCAGATCTGAAAAGTCGATCACACGACCGACATCATCCTGTTGCTCGCCCTGCACAAAGAAATCGGCAACATAGTTGTGGCCATGAAAGTTTTCGCACTTGCCACCATGATGAAGTAATCGGTGTCCGGCGCAAAACTTGATGCGGCGCATGATGGTCAGGGCCATGGCAAATTGCTCGTGTGGATCAGTCAGATGGCAAATGGGTGAATGCCGGCCAGAATACGGCCGAGTTCTTCATTATTGACCGACGACAACTGTCGTGAAAGGCGAAATCCCAAACCGGACAGTAGCGCCGTTAGCGCGAGTCACCGTTCAAACTGGCATCATCCGTCTCCTGAACGAGATTTTTCAGCGGGAGAATTCATCCTCCGTTGGCCGGAATCTCACTCACAGCAACTTCTTCGCCCCCCGGCTGGATCTTAAAGCCTCCGCCTGGAACGTGTTCAGTTTAAGTGAATTGTGTACCAAGAAGTTTGGAAACGCGGATCACAGAGGCGCCGAACTGGTATCAATCGCGGTTCAATTTTTTCACCGCACTTAGTGACTGGCGGAACCGAACCGATGCGTGTCAGCAAGTCTCGCTCCAAAATCTATCGTGACGGCCGTTGTGTCATCGTCTATCGAATGGACGAAGGACACTACTCCGAGCCCGTGACGCTAAGCCGGCAAGAAGCGATCGAAGTTGCCAGTGAGTTCCGCAAAAACACCTGCGCACTACCGCAGCGAAACATCAACCTTGCCGCAGCAAACTTCGTCTTCAATGCGGTCCAGCAACTCGGCTGGCTAGAAGGAACCGGACACGACAGCAGTGCCGGTGATCTCACGCAGGCAACTTCCGAATCAGATGTCGCCGACGAAGAAGACACGGTCGTGACCGCCGATGCAGAATCCCCCGACGACGCGCCACAACAACTCACGCAAGAGCTACCGACACGTAAGTACTTTCCCTTTATCGCTGCCGCAATTCGCCCTTCCATTGATAGCGATCGGATTGGCGATCTCGCATTCGTCCTCAGTGGCGTTGCACCAGCTCGTCGCGTGGACCCGCAATCCAAACGCTCCGACCTGACGATTTCAGATTTCGTCCGCCAAGCAAATCATCGCATCTCCCCGACACAAGAATTAATGCGTGATCATCACTACGCATTGTCACAATACCATCACCTTGACCTAAACGGCTTCCGCGCCCGATGGACCTCGGTCAACGAAAAGCTAGGCAAACAAGAAGCAACTGATCTGTTGAAACTCGTTCGCAAGCTACGAAAACTGGAAATCGGTGACGACGGGGCGGCATTCAAAGACGTGCAATTGCAGCCCCTGCTCGAATCGATCTATGACAAGAGCATTGAATTAATGCACCATCAGTTTCGTACCGCTCGGCGGAAACTCGAAGAGGCACATACGACGGTCGTTAAGAAACCGGCTCCGAATGCGATCCAACAATTCTTGCAACGCTTTCAACGGGGAACAGCCAAGTCATCGACGCCAAAGCCAATCGAGCTTTCCGAAATCGAACAGCAGATCACCCGCGACTATCTCGATGTCGCGATAAAACTCGGTCAAATCGTCCGAGCTTTTCCTTGATCAGCTGGCAAGCGGCTCAGCACTAACGTGCGGTCCAGCCTCCATCGACGACAAGCATGCTTCCAGTGGTGAAGCTTGATGCGTCGCTCGAAAGATAGATCGCGGCACCTTGAATCTCTTCTAGGTTGCCCCAGCGATTCATCGCGACCGCACCGACAATAAACTTTTTTGCCTCTTCGGAATCAGCGATCGGTTCGTTCATCGGGGTCAAGAACGGCCCAGGACAAATCGCATTGACGGTGATTTTCGATTCAGCCAATTCCAATGCCAACGCACGTGTCATTTGCACGATCGCGCCTTTGCTGGCGGTGTACGGTGTGCGGTTGGCGAGCCCGACCAATCCCAAGGTACTCGCCAGATTGACAATACGGCCACCGCCGCGTTTTTTCATTTCAGGCACAACTGCCTTGCATGTCAACCAAACGCCATCAACGTTGACTTGCTGTACTTTTCGAAAGTCATCATAGGACAGCTCCTCGATCGAACCCCTTAGGTTGATCCCGGCGTTGTTGATCAGGATATCGATCCCGCCGAATCGCTCGGTAACCGTTGCGACCAACTTGGCAACTTGGTCAGCATCGACAACGTCGGCGGCGATACCAATCGCTTCAACACCATATTGCTGCGCAATCTCCTCGGCCGCCTGCTGGGCCTCGTCCGCATTGCGGCTGCACAACGCGATCTTTGCCCCAGCCGATGCCAAACCGGCTGCCATGGCCGCCCCAAGCCCCTTTGAACCTCCGGTGACGATTGCCACGCGGTCAGACAAGTCAAATAGTTTGATTCCGGGAAGTTGCTTCATCGGGGCTGGCCAATTCGATGCGAGAAAGTCAGGTGGGGTCTAAACCAACACCCAACGTACGCCAACCCACGGGCCCCAAGCAAGTACCGCTAGCTATTGCGGCGATGAAGTGATCGCGCTCTGCGAAATGCAGACAGTACCACCGGCCGAAGCCCCTTACGCGACATTGCGCGTCGAACGGCGATGCAAACGCAACTCGGGTCCCCGTTGCACGACACTGCGATCCGAAAGCGGATACCGAATTTTCGTCAGTGCGTTTCGCATCGCGACCGCATCACGAAACCGCTTTCGTGGCGAGGGGTCGATCGACTTTCGAATCAACGACACCAAGTCAGCAGCCAGTCCGCGCCGAAGTCGATTGTATCCCGGCAATGGGGCTTCGAACGGATACTCAGGCAGCTCGCCGGACAGCAATCGATACAGCACCAGCCCCAACGAGAATACATCGCTGCGATAGTTCGGGTGTCCCATCGCCTGCTCAGGCGCCATGTACCCCAGCGTGCCGGATGCCGACACGTCATGACAAACGTTTTCGAGTCGAGCGAGCCCAAAATCCGTCAGCCGAATCACGTTTCCTGGAAACAGGATAAAGTTCTCCGGTTTGATATCGCGGTGCAATACGCGATGCTCGTGTGCGAAGGCGACGGCATCGACCATCTGCACGAGAAAGTCAACACAAACCGCTCGTGACATCCGTCGACACAAACGGTCAGCCAATGACTCGTCACCGATCGGGAACACCATCACGAAGACATCGTCGATGAATTGTGCGTTCTTCAGCTGCAAAATCCCGGGGTGCTCCAGGCGAGCCATGATCCGCACTTCGCGTTGCAAATCGTCAAGTGATTGCGAGTTGCTGATGTAACGGGTATCGGGAATTTTGATCGCGACATGGCGGCCCTCGATCGTGTCGGCAGCCGCAAAGACGGTCGCGAATCCGCCTTCCCCCAATCGCTTGGTAAGACGGTATTTCCCAAGTCTCGAACCGACGCGAAGGTTCATCGTGGCGGACTTTTGATTGGCGAAGATTCTGAACGTCGTCACAGGCTTTCGGATCAATTGCGCAGCGAAAAGCCGGTGTGACAGCGGGAATTGATTCACCGGCGGCGAGTGACATGCAATCAACCGGGGTTAAAAGCAGACCTCTCGCGCTTCAGTTAATCGGCACAAACGGAGTCGACGATATAGTTTTTTAAGGTGCTGCGATCGGACTTTTCGGCAGATTTCGAACTCGGCTGTTTTCAAAGTCAGCGGTCCACGCTTACGAACGAGGCACCTCAAGCCGCATCCACCGAGACAGCAACGTGATCGAAATCAGATGCACTAAACCAAACAGCAACAATCCCAACAACGTGGACGCGAACACCGCCGCGATCAACGCATCGGTTTTTACAAAGCCCTGCCAGTGCGTCATCAAGGTCCCCAATCCGTCGTACTGATTGCCGCTCCCGTTCCCGACGAAAAACTCGGCCACGATCGCACCGATCACGGCCAAACCGCTACTTGTTTTCGCGCCAATCACCAATGAAGGGATCGCACTCGGCATTTGCAGCTTGACCAGTTTCTGAGTTCTCGACGCACCGTACAACTGAAACAGATCCCCCCAAGCATGGTCAATCATGGTGAGCCCCGCGGTGACATTGTTAACAACGGGGAACAAACAAACGATGACCGTCACGATCACCACCGTCCGAAATTCGTAGCCGCTCCAAGTGATCAACAGTGGCGCGATCGCGACGATCGGGACCGTCTGCAGAAAGACGACGTAGGGAAAAAACGCCAGACGAATTCGACGAGACTGCGAAAACCCAACGCTGATCAAACAACCTAGGGTGACAGCCGACAACAAGCCCGCGAAACTTGCCAAACCGGTTGTCAAGAACCCGCGAAAGAGCTCGACCCGATGCACCAGCACCGCGTCCCATACTTGACTCGGAAGCGGCAACAGGGCTCGCGGTAAATCCCACGCCCGAACAATTCCCCACCACACTAGCAACGTCACCATCGCGACCGCCAGCACCGGCGTCCAAGTCACCAGAGCACGCCGCCAGAATCGCTTTCCTGTTTCGCCTGCGAAACGTTCATATTCACGGTCGTTCGACATCATGCCAACCCTCTCTCGGTCGCGCCATCCGCCACAACAGCAGGTTCACCGCGTAGGCGATCGCTGACCACACCGAGAAACTCCGCGAAAGGCGTTGTTCTCATTTGCGAGGGATGTCGCGGCCACGAAATCGGATTTTGAAGAACCGATTCGAGCCGGCCTGCACGCATCACCGCAATCCGATTGGACAGCAATATCGATTCGCTAATGTTGTGCGTGACCATCACTGCCGTAAATCGCTGCTGCTCCCAAAGTGACAGGACCAACTGCCCCAGTTCGTTGCGCAGCATGTCATCCAGCGCGGCAAATGGCTCGTCAAGCAGCAACAGTTTCGGTTCGCTGACGAGTGCCCGAGCGATCGAGACCCGCATTTTCATTCCGCCGGAAAGCTGGTGCGGCATCCTATCGGCTACCGTCGACAGTTGCACCGATGCGAGCGCGTCGCGGGCCCTTTCGGATCGCTCCTTCGCATTACCCCAGCCAATCAACTCCAGCGGCAGCGTGACGTTTTGCAATGTCGTCGCCCAAGGTAATAAAGCGGGGCTTTGAAATACGAATCCGATCTGGCCCTGTTTGGCAACGGCAGGCGGGTCGATGGTCACCGTGCCTTTTGTCACCGACTGCAACCCCGCCATCGCGCGCAATAACGTCGTCTTTCCACACCCGCTCGGCCCGATCAGTGAAACGATCTCACCACGCTGGACCAGCAAATCGACCTGGCGGACGGCAACCTGTTGATCGAAGGCGACGGTCACGCCGTCACAGCGGACCGCCGACGACTCGTTTAGAAGTGGATCATCCATGTATTTAGTGACTTACGCGCACTGGTCTGGTTTCGGGATCGAATCGACGATCAACTCCGCGATCGCGAGTGACGCCGTAGCGGCCGGAGAGGGCGCATTCAAAACGTGTGTGGACAGCCCCACCGACTCGATCAAGAAATCGTCGATTAACTCACCACCGGCAGACACCGCCTGCGCACGAACTCCCGCTCGACCGGCGACCAAATCCGATGACTGCAATGTCGGCAACAACTTTTGCAGCGCCGAGACGAACGCTGATTTTCGCAATGAACGATTCATTTCGCCCAATCCGGTTTTCCAATGTTTGAAAGCCAACTTTTGGAATCCTGGAAAGACAACGGTCTGCTTCATATCACGCAGGCTGATTTGATTCCAACGGTAACCTTCGCGCGCCAGGGCCAAAACGGCATTCGGTCCGCATTCGATCCCGCCATCAATCATCCGCGTGAAGTGAACTCCTAAAAAGGGGAATTCAGGATTGGGGACGGGGTAAATCATGTGATTAACCATGTGCTCTCGACCGGGAGCAAGTTCGTAGTACTCCCCCCGGAACGGCACGATTCGGACATCGGTTTTCACGCCAGCCATTTGGGCAACCCGATCACATTGCAGTCCCGCGCAGTTGATCAAATACCCCGTCGACAAAGACAGCCCCGATTTCAATCCGACCACGACGGAAGAAGCAAGATTTTGAATCGATGTTACCTCAGCCAGGAAACGAATTTCGCCACCACGTTGCCGGATTAGCGTCGCCAACGTCTCACAAACGCGAGCGTAGTTGACGATTCCAGATTCCGGCACATGCAAAGCGGCTATCCCGGACGCTTGCGGTTCGATCTCCCGCAGTTCGTCGCTGTTGATCCTTTTGAACTCGACACCGTTTGCTTCGGCACGCTCGGAGATTCGCTGTAGCGATTCGACTTCGGCCGCGTTTGTGGCGACGACGACTTTCCCACACCGCTCCCACGGAATTTGGTGATGATCACAAAACGCCTCCATCAGGACTTTGCCACGCCGGCAAGTGGTCGCACGCTGTGAGCCCGGTCGGTAATAAATCCCGCTGTGAATGACGCCTGAGTTATGACCGCTTTGGTGTTTGGCGACACGATTTTCTGTATCGACGACCGCGAGACTGCAATCCGGGTATCGCGTCAGCAACTCGGACGCTGTCGCAAGCCCCACGATCCCGGCCCCGATAACAACAAAATCATAGTTCCGCTTCGAATCCGGCATGACGTCTCAGAATCTTAGGATTGCGCGCCATCTCACCAAGCGATCAAAACTCCGCTTCGGGGGATTGGCAAAATCGCATAAAATACAGTTGGTCTCAGGCGACGACCCTCATCTTGATTTAACTCCCTGGCAAGCGAAACCCTGAATGTCCTCGACACCGCCCCCCAACGGCCTCCCGGGCCTGACACGGGAACCGATCCGGACGAACGGGACAAGAATTCGGTACCGTGATCGCCTTTCCCGTCTGGGGCTGCATTTTTTGTTTGTCGCCCTATTCGCGATCATTGGCGGATCGCTGCGCGGTTTCAACCTGCTGTTGCTGCTGGCAGGCCTTTTAATCAGTGTCGTCATCGTCCAGTGGCGTACGGCACACACGGCGATCCGACGAGTGCACCTGTCCCGACAACCGCTGTCCGGCGGACATGTGGGAGACGACGTTCACATACGTTATCGCGTCCGAAATCTGTCGCGTTTTTTTCCGACCGCATTCGTTCAAATCGAAGAATCACTTGTCCCTGTAGATGCCATTGACGACGACGAGAAATGGTCGGTCTTTGCGGCGACCGGCTCCGTCGCACCTCAACAGTCCATCGAGACCTCGGTGCAATGTCGATTCGCCACACGCGGGGCTTTCCAACTGGGCCCGCTGATCGCTTCGACAACATTTCCGTTTGCGTTAAGTGTCAGTGAACGACAGACCGTCAACAGCGAACAAACGATTTACGTTTATCCGAGCCTGCTAACTCTGAAGCGACATTGGCAACGCTTGCTCCCGCCCCGTCCCGGCGGTGATGGCGACCGGTCTACCACCGGGACCAACTACCAAGGCGAGTTCTATGGCCTGCGTCCTTGGCAATCCGGAGACCATGTTCGACACATTCATTGGCGTACGACCGCAAGGTTGGTGAGCCGGCCGTACGTCAATTCGAACAACGCCATCGACATCAAATCTGTTTCATCGTCGACGGAGTGATTCCTTCCTTAGCTAACCCCAATCAGGACGCTACACCGAGTGACGAAGCCGACTTTGAAAAAACTCTGTCGCTAGCCGCGACGTTCATTTCGGAGTTGACCAAGATGTCGGTCCCGGTCTCATTGTTGGTTTGTGACGCCGTCAGCGAAACATTTGGCAAATCACCCTTGTTGACGGTTACCGGTTCAGACTGCCGACCGCTGCTCGAACGCCTCGCACTCAGCGAACAAGGCTCCGTGTCCGCCAGTCAACCAAAGCAAACCAAATTTCCTGACCCGCTTGTCGATTTGGTAACTCGTTATGCGTCGAGGTTGGCACAACGTGACTTGGTCGTGATCAGTCAACGCAAGTTTCGTGACGTGATGCTTCCTACTGGACAGGGTGGAATGCCAGAACATCGGCGTTCGCCAGATTGGCTCTCTTTGGCACGCAGCGGGCGTTTGTCCTGGATCAATATCCTCTCCCAGGAAACCGAACGCTACGTACAGTTCTCCCAGGAGTACGTACAGTTCACACAAGAAAACGCGCGACTCCCTCGTGAGAACGCTGGCCAGGCTCGGCCCACTTCGGCTCATACTCCACCTTCGGCAGTGAATTCGTGAACGGCGACACTTCTACCGCACCGCTTCGACGCAATTCGAAGGCGCCGTTTTCTTCGCTGCCGAGTGCGCGGACGAAGCTGTATTTTTACTATGCGTTGCTATCCGCTGCCGGCGGAGTCGTACTGGGCATCGGCCAAGACGCGGACGAAATCGCGGTCCTGGCCGTGTTCTTTGCGGTGTTCGGATTTTTGTTTGTCGACTACCTCAGTTTGATCGCGTTGCCACAGTTGCTCGGGTACATCGCGATGGGACTTTCGGCAGCCTACTGCATCCAGGATTTCTGGCTGCTGGAACAACGCGGCCAAACCCAAATGGTTTCGGTTGCCTTGTTGTTGGTGTTGGTTCAAGGCATCTTGATGATGCAACGCAAGTCGCGAAGGATCCTGGAACAGCTCGCTGTCTTTTGCCTGTTGGAATTGGTGGTTGCCGCAATCTTCAATGATGCGATCGGATTTGGCGTCATGGTGTTGCCGATTTCGATCATCGGCGCCAGCGCGTTGTGTTTGCTTGGTGTGGTCACGATTGCCGAAAATCTTGAATCGAACCTACCTCTCCGGCCTGCGGCCGAACCCAAAACTCGCCTCGCACGTGTTTTACGACGCATTGCCGAATACGTTCGCAAGCCGTCGACACCGAACTCACGCGTCACCATCCAATCGCCGTCGACTGCCGCGATCGTGGACGAATCGGCAGTGCGTTGGGCCAAAGTTCCGTTGTTGGTTTCCACGCCTGCGATTTGCTTGGTCATGTTGACGTTTTTCTACTTGTTGCCACGTCGCATTGTCCCGACAAGGTCGTCGCTTTCTGGACCGGCGATGGTCGGATTCGACGACGAAATTCGCTTGGAACAACTCGGCCAAGTGATGCAAAACTCGGCGCGGGCTTTGAAGGTCCAACTCACCAATGCAGACACCGGCGCTCCTTACGAATTGCAACACGGGTTGTATCTGCGTGGCAAAGTCCTGGAACGCTACGATGTCGATTATTCGCGAGGGCAGCCCATCGCAAAATGGGTGTCGTCGACATCGCCACCACGAGTCCTCAGCCGTTTGCCGGCCGGATACGTTCCAGCCGACCGCGCGCAACGACTGCGATACGACAAGGTCGAAGTCGAGATCACCTGCGAATCGATGTCGCGTCCAGCTTTGTTTGCCGTCGCGCCTTATTACAGCGATGAACTGAACCCCGAAATATTGCATGCGGTCGATCGCTGGACGCTAACGCGAGACACCGATAGCCCTCCGTTCCCCGCACTTACCTACCGATTTTTCACCAACTCGTTCTACAAAGGCGTCCAAGCCGAACTGACCCCGCGCCCGATTCGCACGTCAACAACTTACAACCGTAGCGGCTTGCCATATTCATTTGGCAACGCCGAACGGGACGATTACTACTCCCGTGAGTTTCGCCAATACCAGCGTCAGTTATTGACCTTCGATCGAGATCGATTGCCGAGTGCCGAACGACTCGCCGAACAGATCCTCGAGACAATCCCCGACCAAGAACGCGTCGCATCCCGAATCGCAAAAGAGTTCGCGTACTACTTGGCAACGGATCCGCAGTTCCAATACACGTTGGACCTGTCGGCGAAAGTGCTGCCGAACGTCGACCCGATCGAACAGTTTCTTGCCACGGATCGACGCGGCCACTGCCAATACTTTGCGTCAGCGTTGGCGTTGATGTTGCGCAGCGTTGGCATTCCCAGTCGTGTCATCGTCGGCTATCGCAGCGACGAATTCAATAAAATTGGCGGCTACTACATCGCAAGGCAGCAACACGCCCATGCTTGGGTCGAAGCTCTTGTCGAAGGCAAGGAATTTCCACAAGCTGCAATCCCGGCCGGATCAAAACCGTCGCGTTGGTACTGGTTGCGTCTGGACCCGACACCGGCGGCAAGCCTGTTTCAACAGCAACAAGATCGCCAAGGTGCACAAGGTCTGATGAACCTCGCCAATAACATCTGGGAAGACTATGTCGTCGACATGAATCGCAACCGACAAAACGATGCGATCCAACAAGCTGCCCAGTACCAGCAAATGAAGTCGACCTATGACACATTTTGGCGTCAGATGAAACAGAACATGAGCCAACTCAGTTCGCAGCGATCCGACAAACGGTTCTCACTTGATCGCAGGTATCTGGTCGCGATTCTGTTAGCCGTCTGCGTTGCGATGGCAATTTATGTGGTCTCGAAAATCTCAATTCCCAGCTTTGGGTTTCCATTTCGAAGGCGACGCAAGCATCGAGCGAAAGAGATTTCGATTCCGTTCTATGGCGAAGCAATTCGATTGTTACGAAGAACCGGTATTGAGCGTGATGACTTCGAAACGCCTGACGAATTTGCCAAGCGTGTTGGCGTGCACTATCCGCCGCTGAAAGTGTTGACCGATGCGTTCAATGATTGCCGCTATGGCGGGCAACGGGTTGAGGCTTCCGACGAGATTGCAGAAGCACTTACCGATCTAAAACGCTTGCTCGCCAGTCCGTCCAAGTAGCGTTTCCCGGAACGTCACGTGAGTGGCAACAGCGCAAAAAGAAACGACACACCAGAATCTGGCGTGTCGTCTGTCGATTCACATTTGAAACGATCTGTTTAGATCATTTCCTTCAGGCCTTTCAAAGGACGGATCACGACCTTTTTGCTGGCCGGTTTTGGCTTCAACCAAATTTCCGAACCATCGGCTGGGTTACGTCCCTTTCGCTTTGGTTTGGCGGGAACATCTTTGCGTTGAATCTTGCAAAGTCCGGGAATGGTGAACTGTCCCGAGCCGCTGCGGCCCATCTCTCGTGCGATTTCGTCAGTCAGTGCATCGAAGACCGCAGCCACATCTTTCTTGGCCAATTCGGTCGACTCAGCGATGTTTGCGATGATCTGAGTCTTGGTGGGTGCTTTCGGCGGAGCTTTAGCCATTTGCGAGAACCTTTTCTGATTGCTTATGCAGGAAGGGTTAGAGCGGGAATGATGATCCCGTGCGTTTCTGACGGGGCCAAGTGTTATGCGTCGCCGAGTTTTGATGCAACCCGGCATCCGCGAAAAAACCCGCGAATAACGGGGTTTTAGCGACTATGGCCTACGCGGAACTGTACCTTCAGCCGGTCAGTTACTGGCCGATTCAAGTGCAAAAAGGGGCCAAAAACCCCGGAATTAGCCAGTTTTCCGACGGTTTGGGCCCAAAAACCGCCTGTTTAGCGGTAAAAACGCTGTTTCCGAGGTCCAAATGGACGGATCCGGCGCACCGAATACGCCCACGATTTTTCCTGCGAATATTTCGTAAAAACCGCGGTTTAACGACGACGACGGAAGAATCGATCCGCAATGCTCGCGAATCGATTCGCAGCTTCCACTGGGGTATCTTCCGGCTCGGGTTCAACTTCGCTGTTCTCAACCACGTCGCTCTCGCTCACGCTACTGAGTGACAGCATCGGTGCTGACACCTCATTGATCGAAGTTGCCGCCGCGGCGCCCTCCGCTTCCGCTTCGTTCTCGGTGGCGAGCGTCGACGCGGCAGTTTGTGTTTCACCCGAGACGACCTCGCTCGTCACCGCGTCCGCTGCGGACAATGCGGCGATGTTTTCGCCCTCACCGCTTCCCGACGCTGCAACCGCACTTGCCGATGCGACCTCGGTGTAGTTGAGGACCGCGTCATCAACGTTCACGCGATAGAACCGCAGATTTCCGATTTGGCCACGCTGCTGTACCAAGTCACGGCGCGAAGTGGAAACGGTCGCCGTCACATCATCATCGGAGCTGTCTTTGCCGGTGATGGTGATCTGAGTTCCCGCAGAATTGAGCGACAATTCTGCTTCGGTGATCGAATCCGACGCCCCTTCCGATAGCTCTGTCGACACTGCCGTCTTGCCAGGTTCAACGGCAATGAACGCCGCTTGCTTTGGTGACGATCGCAACCAATCCCGCACCGATAGGTACTTCGCCTTCATACGTCCCAACGAGGCTTCGACGACGGTGTCACCATCGTCGGGTGCACTCGTCAACTCAATACGTTGGGCTTGCTCAGCCCCCTGGTAAAACGGCACCGCGGGAATCTCGATCGCGTAGTCACCAGGCAATACCGAGTCAAACAACAACGAGTCCGCACTGTCGAGGCTCGCTCCGATGTCGACGCTGTTACCAAGAGTATCAGTTCCGACCAACCGCACGCTTCCAACAACCGAGAGTGCATTCGACCCATTGAAGCGAACACGGATCGAACGTTCCGCGAAGTTTTCGACCTGGACGGTGAGCGTTCCCGTGCTAGTCGTCGTCCCGTCACTGACCCGGTAAGTAAACGTGTCTGTTCCAGAGAACGAAGCGCTGGAAGGCCGGTACGTGATGTTCCCGGACGAATCGATCGCGACGGTACCGCCATTGGTTGGCGTCCCAAGATTGGTAAATGTCAATGTTTCGGAAGTACCATCAACATTTTCTGGCAAGTCTGATAAACGCAGAACGATTGTTGGTGTGCTGGCCTGATTCACACTGACGGTGTCATTCAACACCGGTGGCGGATCGTTAACCGCCGCGACAGTGAACGTCACAGTCGCATTTGCCAATCCGCCGCCAGTATCACGAATCGTATAAACAACAGTTTCAGTCCCGAAGAAGTTATCCGCAGGTTCATAGAAGAACGTACTTCCGTCACTGCTGATTCGTGCCGTACCGCCTTGGCTAGGCGTCGCGACACTGTCGATCACGAACGATTGGTTGTCGCCATCGCGTTGATCGTTCGCCAAAATGTTATAGGTCGCTTCGGCAGCGTCTTCGTTGACATTGAAACTGTCATTGGTTGCCGTTGGCGGATCGTCCGAGGACGTGACCAAGACACTGACCGTCACCTCTTGGGTCGAGGTCCCATCGCTGAGCGTGTAGGTAAACGTATCGGTTCCGGTGAAGTTCGTCGGTGGCGTATAGTTCACTCGGGTGCCGCCGGATGCGACAGAGACCGACGCCCCGCTGGTGTTGGAATTGACCGCGGTGACAGTCAACGTTTCGCCGTTATCAGGTGCACTCGAATCGTTTGCCAACACGTCCAACGAATTGTTGCTGGAATTCGAATCGACGGTAAACGAATCGTTGACGCCGGTTGGCGGATCGTTCACGCCCGTCACAGTTACCGTGACAGTCGCGACATCCTGGGTCGTGGTGCTCGTTCCGGCGCGATATGTAAAGGTCGCGGTACCGCTAAAGTCTGCGGTCGGCGTGAACACCAGGCGGCCGTTGCTGATCGTGACCGTGCCGCCTTCGCTAGGCTGGGTGACTGAATAGATCGACAACGTGTCCCCGCTTGCCGCCGTGTCGTTGGCCAGTACGTCGATCGTCGCCGCGCCGGAGTCTTCGGCGATGGTCGTGCTGTCATCGTTCAGGGTGAACGTCAATCCGACAGCCAAACTCAAACTTCCATAAAACACATCTTCTGACGGGATGTTGTCATCGATGTTATACAGCAGAACCTTCTCCGTTCCGTCTGCTTCTTCGCTACGGATGTTAACCGTCCCGCTACCGACGGCCTTCATCTGAACGCGAGCGATCAAAGATTCCGCTTCGTTTGAGGCGGTCGTCGATGTTGCAGACGCGCCGATTTCGTCGATCAAGCCGTCCGAGAACGTGCCAGTTGGTCCAAGCGTGAACTTGCCCACATATTCGATCGAACTACCGCTGACCGGCTCGATGATGTCAGAATCGAACAGGATGTCCGCGTACACACCGAAGACCCCGACGCGGTCAAAACTGCCACGGGCATCGACACCCACCAACTCCAATACAAACTCTTCGCCGACTTCCAAGCTGGTGATGATGTTTCCATCGGTATCACGGGCCACCAGTTTCACTTCGGCAAGCGGCTCGTCCGCGACACCAACGGTAAAGCTTTCCGTCGTCGCATTGCCAGCCAAGTCCGTCGTACGCACCGTGAAAGTATTGTCTCCGATATCTCCGGTGTCTGGCGTCCAAGTAATCACGCCGGTGCTCGAATTGATTGTCGCGCCCGTCGGAGCTTGGGTCAGAACATAAGCGACTGAACCCTCTTCGGCGCTGTTTAGATCCGTCGTGTATGGACGACCGACATTCGCACTTGTCGCTACACCACCGATTACGGAAGCAGGCGCGGTCGTGTCATACGTCACTTGCATCGTCGACGACAAGGTACTCGTTTCGCCATTGACGGTCTGACGAGCGGCAACGGTGTACACGCCATCGCCCAAAGCCGCAAAGTTATTCGTCGTGATTGTGACACTGGTCCCGTTGGCCGTTGCCGCACCCAAGACCGCGTTGGTTTGAGTGTTGATCAGTTCGACCGTCGCACCGTTGCTCACACCACCGATCGTAAATGCCAACGTACCGGCATTGGTGATGTTGTCGGTTCCGTTGCTTCCGGTGTCACTGCTGGTTCGAAGATCGATCGATGACGGTGCCGCAGGGCCATCGCCGGACACGAAATTAAACGTATAGACCTGGTTGTCGTTGTCGCCGCTGTTGTTACCGGTCACACCTGGCCCAGGCTGGACGCGGGCGTTGACTTGAACAGTACCGGTGAAGCCTTGCGCAGGGGTGACGGTCAGCAAACCGCTTTGATTCACCGACGCGGTTGCCCCCGTCCCTGTCGAAACGACTTGCGCCGAATACGTCACCGCATCGCCTTCTACATCGACGCTCACCAACTGCAGATTCGCCGCCTGACCAGCGGGATACTCCGCATCAGTGGTCACCGAATTGCTCAGGTAGGGTTGACTGTTCGCGGTATCGTTGGCGACATCGACTTCGAACGTCTCGCTGTGCGTGTTTCCATCACCATCGGTCACCGTCACTGTCACGTTCGTTGTCCCGACACTATTCCCGACCGGCTTCAACATGATCAGCCCGTTCTCGGTATCGTTGAACACGTCGATCGTATTGATCGCGATGTCCGTCGTGGGACGATCCGATGAATTGACCGCGTGATTGCTGATCGCCTCACGAACGTCAAAGCCTTCGATCAACTGGCCAAAGACACTATGGTTGAAGTCCAAGAAACGCGTCGGCACTTCGGTGACGAAGAACTGCGAATCGTTCGTGTCGTCGGATGACTTGGCAAACGACAGCACGCCGGTTCGGTTGTGTTGCAGTTCGGGATTGAAATCGTCGTCAAAGTCACCCAAAGTCGATCCGCCCGAACCGGTCCCCGTCGGGTCACCACCTTGGATCACAAAGCCATCGTCCACGCGGTGGAAAATGATTCCGTCATAAAAGTCGTCCTCTGCCAACTCAATCACCCGGCCGGTCGCCAGCGGAGCACGCTGTTCAAACAATTGGAACACCATGTCGCCATAGGTTTCCATATCGATCCGAATCGAACGGTTGCCGCTCAGTACCGTCGCGTCCAACAAACTGGGGTCCGCAACCGATACGGTGACGGTCAACGGCCCGCCATTCGGATCGTAAGCGTCAACGGGAATGTGCAGGGGAGATCCGATCAGCACCGTTTGATCACCGATATCGGCGAAGGTCGGATCCTCACTTGTCGGAATGGGCACGCCACTGCGGTCGCTGATCTGTTGCAGCGTCAACACGCCGGTTTCGCGGCTGTTGTCTGGAAAGACCCAAGTGGGATATGCGGTGATGTTGTTGTCGGTTCCGATCTGCCCGATCGTGCGGTCAGGATTCGTGACCTCAATGAACGGTAGGTATTTGTAGCCGTCTTGAAACAACGCTTTCTGCTCCGAACACGCCGGGCACCAATTCGCGCCAAAAAACTTGACGTCCGCCGCGGTGAGGTCTTTGGCAAACTGAACCAAGTCGGGTGCCGCTTCGCCTTCGGCGGCTGTATTGGTCGTCAGCGAAGCACTCGCGATCAACGCCACCTCACCGGATGTGTCGCGGGTGTCGACAGGCCCCAAGATGCTTTCGTCCAGCCCTGCGACGTCACCGGCGAGCAACTGTCGTGTCTCCAAACCCTCAAGTACCAAACGCTGGTTGCGACGTGGCCGCGGGATCGCCTTTGCAGAACCGCCGCGTCGCGCGGTGCCATCATGCTTCGAGGCGCCGATAAGATCGCCGAGCAAACGTGAAAGCTGGTTTCGGCGGGCAGATTGGTTGCGACCTTTAGACATCTTTGATAACCAAATTCGGTGAAATTCGTCGACGAGCGGACTAACCAGCCTGCGGCCCAAATACCGGGCAGAAACCAATTCGTCCTAAGCTCAACTAAACAGCAAGGCTCGCCTTGAAGCGGGGATCGACTTGAGGGGGAACTCGCCGTGACGCGGCTACGTAGGCAGCGGGTACAGGTGTTGTGTGAGCACACGTGTTAAGCGGGTACTCTAGGAAAGCTGCCGTGCAAGTTTTTTCAACTCCATCACGGCTGCAGTTGGGGCATTCGGCAAGCGACCGTGCTTGGGCTGAGGAAATCCGTCACAACCGGTACCTTTTGACACGCTACGTTCGACGCACCACCGACAGCGATGGTTCCGGCGAAGCGAACCGGTGAATCGAACTGACGCAAAATTCCCAGCTTCCCTGAATGCACAAAAGTCCATCGATTTCGCGAAACGCCGCAATTCATCGGTGAAACGCCGCTGCTTGGAGAATCGAATGCCGCTCGGCGGATCACACGTGGTCAGTCAGCCGACTTTCCGGGCGACTTTTGCGGTGGCGGATCGTGGCCACCTGGATGCAGTGGGTGGCACTTCAAAAGTCTCACCGCCGCATAAAAACAACCCTTCAGCGGGCCGCAATTGCGGATCGACTCCAACGCGTACTGGCTGCACGAAGGCTGGAACCGACAGCGGGGTGGGAAGAGCGGGCTGATGTACCGCTGATAGATGCGAATCAAACCGATGAGAGCTTTGCTAAGCACGGGTTGTTGACCGCAAACTGGGACGCCCAGGAGAAGTTGGGCAAAGAAGGACTCGTCGCCTCGTCCACGGTGTTTCGAGGAGGACTCGTCGCCTCGTCCACTACGCAATCGTGGACGAGGATTGGAGTTTGATTTGGCCGATTAGGCTTGGAACGAGCTGCCGCAGCCGCAGGTTTTCGTTGCGTTCGGGTTGTCGAACGTGAAGCCTTGCTTTTCCAGGCTTTCGTACCAATCGACGGTCGTTCCATCGAGGTACAGGGCGCTTTTCTTGTCGACAACGACAGCGACGCCGTGGCTTTCGTACTTCGAGTCCGCTTTGTCGTCAAACTTGTCGTCGAAGTTCAGACGGTATTCAAATCCGCTGCATCCGCCGCCGGCAACTTCAATGCGGAGGACCATGTCGTCTCCAAAATCGTGTTCCTGGCGGAATCGCTCAACTTCCTGAGCGGCGCGTTCGCTCAATTTGACTGCCATGGCAGCGTTACCTTCGTAATGTGGACGAATCGAATGTTTCGTTGTTAGTGTAGTTGCGGGAAAGGGTATTCCACATCTTTCCGGCAGATCGCGTAGCGACTGCTCCAACTACCCGTCATAGTATTCAGCGCAGCCCTTGCTGCGGCAAGTCTTATCGTCGTCCACCCCCGTGACGATCGACAACAATTCGGCGTTTCGACACCGCAAAACCGAGATCAACGGGGCCCCGCAGCCCCTCCTGTGGCTGTCCACACACCCTTAGCAACCAAGTTTTCATGCGCCGTATCGGCACTCTCACGAATCCAGACCAAGCGCGTCGTTTTGCCGACTACCTGTTTACCCAGTCGATCGATTGCAGCATCAATATCGAGAAACCACCTCAATCCGAGTCGCAATCTTTGGCAAACGAGGTGGCGACGCAGTGCGAGCTTTGGATCCGTGATGAAGAACAGGTTGACCGCGCCCGAGAGGAGCTGAAGTCCTTCCAGGACAATCCTCAAGCCGAAAAATACAAGGTTGCGAGCCAAGCCAACCAACTTCGCCAAGAGAAAGCTTCGGAGGAGATCCGTAAAAAAAAGCTGGTTAAAAAAGTCGAACACTCTACGCCACGTGGAGGCCGCCCCGCGTTCGGTGCTCGCCAGCAATCGACTCCGGTTGTCATTGCCATCATTGCGTTGTCTGTCCTGGCCAGTTTTTCGACCGGATTCGACCGACCACAACGTTCCGGAATTCCAGGCGAACCTTCCAGTGAGGAAACGGTCCGTAATGCATTGTCGTTCGTTTCGATGGACGACTACATGATCGACGGGGATCCGTACGCATCGATCAAGAAAGGCGAAGTCTGGCGTTTCGTCACGCCAATCTTCCTGCACGGAAACACCTTTCACCTAGCCTTCAACATGATGGCGTTGTTTTTCCTCGGCTCCGCAATCGAACGCATCGAAGGCTCCGTTTTCCTGGCGGTCCTCTTCATGGCGTGCGCGATGGCGGGGATGATTTTCCAAATCTCACTCCCGCCCGAAGAATCCTTGCCCCCAATCCTGCATGGTCTCGCCGGCTCGCATGCTGCGATCGGCGCATCGGGCGGCGTGATCGGCTTGTTCGGTTACCTTTGGATTCGGCCGATGCTTTCACGAAGCTACCCGATCGATATCTCGCCAGCGAACGTCGCGTTCCTGCTCGGATACTTGGTGATCTGTATTTTTCTGATCGATCACATCGCCAACGGCGCACACCTGGGCGGACTGTTTGCCGGGATGCTGTTTGCCGTGGGTGTTGCAAAAATTCACCCAGGCCGCTTTCCGTGAGCTCAGTGAACGCCCAACCGGGCGATGCCCAAGCCTCCGAGCCAGCAACGGTGGCAACCGAAAAGGATTCCGTTAGTGGCTACCGACCGGTTCCCGGCGACGACTCGTCTGAACGGGACGGCTCACAACAGCGTGATGAGTTACCGGCACCGACGACGATGCGTGGTGCCGCGAGCGAAGTGTTCCGGGTGGCGCTGCCGTTGATGGTCAGCACCGGGATGTTTTCGATCGTCCTGTTTGCCGACCGAACGCTACTTGGCTTTTTTGATGGCGTCTCGATGAGCGCATCGATGGCCGGAGGAAATTTGTTCTGGGTATTGGTCTGTGTTCCCGTCGGTGCCGCTTCGATGACCGGTGCGGTGATCGGACAACTGATCGGAAACAACGAAGAACACAAGATCGGGCGACTGCTCTGGCAATCTCTCTGGATGGCATTGATCACGTCGCCGTGGTTTGTCGTCGCCGGACTGTATGCCGAAGGCCTATTCACGTTTGCCGGGCAAGACCCAACGCTAATCCCCGCAGAAGCAACGTATCTGCGGTGGCTGATGCTCGGCGGATTAGGGCTGGTGATCGAATCGGCACTCAGCGGATTTTTTAGCGGGACCGAGCGAACGTCCGTGATCATGTGGGTTTCGATTGCCAGTGGCCTGCTGAATGTCGTCTTGGATGTAGTGTTGATCTTCGGCTTCGCGGGTTTTCCGGCGATGGGGATTACCGGCGCAGCAATTGGCAGCGTGCTGGCGTTTTGGTTCAAGGTCGTTTGCTATGCCGCGATCCTCTTCAAGCAGGAGTACCGCGAACGTTATGGAATGCGCAGCGGCTTTTGCTTCGACATGAAAGTGTTGTGGAACTTCGTCTACTTCAGCCTGCCGAGCGGGTTGATGTATCTAACCGAAGCGAGCTCGTTCACAATCATCGTTTTAAAGATTGGACAGCTGGGCGACATCCCGCTTCGCGCGACAACGATGGCGATCAACTTTAACATGATCGCATTCATCCCCTTGGTCGGTGTCGCGATTGCAACCAGCGTTTTGGCAGGTCGTCATTTGCTGCAAAACGGCCCTGCGTTTGCGATGCGAACCACAATCGCGGCTCTGCTAATCTCGCTGACGTATTCGCTTTCGTGGGTCGCGATGTACCTTGCCGCTGGCGATTGGCTCCTCTCGCTTTATCGGCTTGGGCCAACCGATCCCAATTCCGATGCGGCGATCGTGATTGCAAGCACTTTGCTGGGGTTCGTCTCTGCGTATGTCGTCTTCGACGCGGTCCAACTGATCTTGGCTGCGGCCCTCAAAGGCGCCGGTGATACTTGGTTTGTGCTGCTGACCGGGGCAATTGTCAGTGTCTCGGCAATCGGAATCGGAATCCTAATCGACGACCATCAGGATTCGTTGTACTTGTGGTGGTGGGTCATCACCGCATGGATCTGGACGCTTGCTGCCGCGATGGCAATGCGTTTCATCAGCGGACGCTGGAAATCGATGCGGATGGTTTAATGAAACAGTCAATCTCGGTCGCATTGCTACCCTCATTGATCACCTCAGATCTGCGACAAGACGAGACACAGTCGTTGCGGTGCGCGATTGTGATCGACGTGTTGCGTGCAACAAGCGTGATGACGACGGCGGGACGAAATGGAGCCGCCAGCTTGCAGACGTGCGGCGAAGTCGACTTGGCACGCGAGCTTGCCGATGGAACTGCCCCGCACCTGCGGCCGCTGCTTTGTGGCGAGCGAGCTTGTGTGCCGATTAAGGGATTTGACCTCGGAAACTCGCCCGCCGAATATCCGTCCAGCGTGGTTGCCAACCGTCACGTGCTGCTAACGACCACCAATGGAACCAAAGCGATCGCTGCGGTTCAACATGCGAAGCGATTGCTGATCGCATCGTTTTTAAACCTGACCGCTACGGTCAATAGCGTGGCAGATGAACAGGATTTGCTGATCGTCTGTGCCGGCACCGAAGGGCAAATCAGCTATGAAGACGTCTTGCTAGCCGGGGCAATTGTTGACGGGCTAATGCAGCGAGACACGTCCAACAAGGTCGATGATTCGGCACGAATGGCTTGGGCGTCCTGGCAACAGGCTTGTGCGACCGGCAAACCGCTAGCGGAATCGCTCGGACTTTCACTCGGCGGACGAAACCTGCTGCGTGTCGGTTACGCCGAAGACCTTCAACGCTGTGCGGTGATTGACAGCGCGAATGGTATCGTCGAGCGTGATCCCAAAAATCGATCCGAAGGTGTCGTTACCTTCGGATGGAAGGACGCCTGATCAAAACTAACGAAGGCCGTCAGGCAAGATCCCTTCGGCGACTTCGTCGTCCCACTGATCCATCAGCGGCCAAGACTCGGCGAGTGTTCCGAAGTCGGCCATTTTCAGGTAACCACGCACGCGATCAATCGTACGATTCATAAAGTCTTTGTCGTTGCGGAAGATTGGCCCGTGACTGGGTGCCAACCACTTCACATCGCTATCACGAATCCGCTCCAACGATTTAATAAACGCCTTGATGTCGCTCCCGTGGTGGGCATCCACTGCACCGATGCAGCCATCGCGATAGATGTTGTCACCGCTTAGCAGCATGTCACCGACTCGGAACGCTAACTGGCTGTTGGTGTGCCCTGGCGTATGCCAAACTTCGATTTCCAACGCCCCAACTTTAATAATGTCGCCATCGTTGACTTGATGCTCGACATCAACCTTTGGCATGTCCATTTTCAGGTTTTGGGCTTCGATCTCCGCCAGCGTCCACAGCGTGTCCCCTTCGGCGAGCGGACGAACCGCGTGCGGGTGCGCCGTCACACTGGTCTTCAAAATATTCTTGATCTTGGCCAGCCCCTGGATGTGGTCGACGTCGGCATGCGTCGCGATCAACGTTTTGCACTGGGACAGCGGAAAATCCAACTCGCGGATGATATCGATGAAATCATCAACGGTTTCTTCGTATCCGATATCAACAAGCGCCCACTCATCGGCGTCATACAAAAGATAAACGTTGCACCCCAAGACTTCGCGGGCTTGGAAGTTCAGTTCAATGATACCGGGATAGATCGGATTTCGTTCAAGCATCGGTTTTGTATTGCAATTCCAGTTCAACCGCGAACGCCACACGGAAGTGCAATTCCAAAAGGCGGCAGGGAACGAATTTGCGCAGGGGATAAGATACGTGGTCAGTCAGTCGGCTGGCCAGTGTAGCGGTCAACCCAACGCACTTACTAGACCTTGCCGATAGTCCGGAAAGGCCAAGTTTGACATTAGCGACCGGGCCATTTTGCGATTGCAAATTCGCTTGTTGGCCTCACCGCGACGCCGCGGGCTTGTCGTAGCCGCCGGCGGAACGAAGCTCGGGCTGGGCCCACCGACTTGGCGAGCAACTTCACGATAAAACTCGCCACGCGCCACGGGGTAATGATCCGCCACCAGCATCAATCGTTGCTGCATCGACGCCCCTTGAAAGGAGTGCGAATCGAGGTAATCCCACGAACGCAGACAAATTTTTGCTGCGTCGTCCACATGAATCAGATTCAGATAGGTGTCCGGATTTGCTTCAATCGGCTTTCCCGAAGCGATATCCGCCACGCGCGGGATCCGCCCCGGTCCATAGATTCCTGCCAAACGCAAAACCAAGAACTTGCCGTTCGGACGGTTACGATGCAACTCTTGCTCGGCTTGCAGGTGCACTGCCGCAGCCTCGCGTGTTGGATGGGTCGTGGACGTTTCATCCACCCATTCGCCGTTTCGTTGGTGATACACCCCGGTCGTGCTGACGTAGGACACCAGCGCGTCGCTGGGCAAATGCCGCAGTAATCGTCGCAGCCCAAGGACCTGGGAATCGTATCGTGATACCGGCTTGGCCCCCAAACCGCGAGGGTCATAGGCGACTGCAACCAACACTCGCAATCCTGGGGCGAAAGTTTGCCCGGAAATGGTGACCGTTTCGCCCTGGGGGGGATCCTGTTCACTAAATGTCCGGGAATCATTCCAATCGAGCAAAATCGGATGGAATCTATCCCGTTTTAGCTCGTCAAATCGATCGCGATGCCGCGTCGTCGCGAATACGCGATAACCTAATTGTTGAGACAGTCGGGCGACTCGCTTTCCTAGATAGCCTGCCCCAACCACCAGCACGTCCTTTTCGCCATTTGACGTTGCAATTTGCATCTGTTTTTCGCCTTTGAACACAGGTTGGCTACAATGGGACTCCACGCACAGCATGGCCATGCCGAACCCGTTCGCGCTGGCCTTAACGATCCGTGCTGCTGAGCGAGCGAAAACTTGACTGGGCCCGAAAAAATCGGTGCCCTTGGTGCCACCCACGAGGGACCGCTTTGATTTTTTATCGACAGAATTCACTCAGACGGCAGTTTGCAGGTCTCGGGGCATTCCTGGCAACCCTGCCTGCATGTTTGGTTTTAGCGGCGGCATGGGCGAGCACGCCGTCTGTATCCGCCCAGTCTTCTGCACTGTCGCAATCGACCCTGCCACAATCGACGGCATCGGCAAACCAAAACGTCTCTGCAGGATATCGTTGGGAATCGGACAGCGTTGAAACGGACAAAAAACCGCAAACCCAGCAGCGACTCGTCCAACAACCCCCTCTCGATGACATTTTTGGCCCGCCAGCTGTCCCCAAGCAAACGGGTGACACGAGGCCATCGATCGGCCCGATCCGTCCCGGTTTCGGCGAACAGCCGCTCAAGCAGACGCCAATCGCTGCCAGCTCGTCCACTTCCGCCCCCAGCCACTTCGTCCGCAAGCTGCCTTCGGAAGGAACTCAAGTTTCCGTTCCAGAAGACCTTGAGGAACTGCTGTACGAAGGCGGAACGCCCGGCTCGCTAGAAACATTGCGAATCATGGAGCGTCAGCAACGCTTAGTCGCTGAACTGGCCGCAAAATGCACCGTCAGCATTCGCATCGGCGCGGCCCAGGGTTGCGGCGTGCTGATTTCGAACAAAGGCTATATCTTTACCGCCGCCCACGTGGCGATCCGACCTGGAAAAACGGCGATCGTGACCCTGAGCGATGGACGCCGCGTCACCGCGACCACGCTTGGCATGAACCGCTCGGTCGACGCCGGCATGCTTCGGATTGATCCAGATCAAGGCGACGGAACACCATGGCCCTACGCCAGCTTGGGAAAAAGCAAGAACCTGGAACCTGGCATGTGGTGCATCGCGATGGGACACCCCGGCGGCTACGATGCCGCCAGAGGGGCGGTTGTCCGCGTCGGACGATTGCTTGAGGTTTCCAGAGATGTCATCCGAACCGACTGTGCGTTGATTGGTGGTGACAGTGGCGGTCCGCTGTTTAACCTGGCTGGTGAACTAATCGCGGTGCACAGCCGAATCGGTAACGACGTCGCCGACAACTTGCACGTCCCGATCGACCACTACGACACCTCTTGGGAAGGCATGCTCAAGGGAAAAGCTTGGGGATACCTACCAAACTTCAAACCTACCCTTGGCGTTTCAGGAAAGGGATCCGACCTGACTGCCTTGATTAGCCAAGTCGCCCCAGGCTCACCCGCCGACAAAGCAGGCATCCAAGTTGGTGACGTGATTTTAGAGTTCGGCGAGAAAGAGCTGACCGACTTCGCATCATTAAAGGAGGCCGTTGACGACACGATGCCTGGCGAACGTGTTTTGATCGTCCTTCGCCGACAAAATCAAATCATTCGCATGACAGTAGAGATCGGACGCAGCGGTGACTAGCTCGACCGATTCACAGGTTAGGTCTTTTTCGTACGACATGGACAATCACCCCAGAATGCTGATGAAACGCCAAGGCTGGACTTCTGCCGTCGCCACCGCACTGCTTTGCTTCACGTCGTCGCAAGCGATGGCACAAGAATCATGGCTACATCGCTGGGCGTCGCGCCAACCGGAAATCGAATCGCGTGACGGCGCCGAAATGATGCGCCTGATTCAGCCACTTTCCGAAAGCGTCGAACAATCCATTATCCAAGTGTTCTCCGGTGGCCGAATCGTGGCCATGGGGACCATCGTCAGTGAAGATGGCTATGCGATTACGAAGTTCAGCGAACTGAGCGCCGCGCCGATTTCTGTTCGCGTCCCCAGCGGCAAGAAAGTCCCGGCCCGCGTCTCGGCCGTTCGACCGGCAAACGATCTGGCCCTTCTAAAGCTCGAAGGCAGCGAACCAGATACCTGGGACATCCGGCCCGCAAATTTCGAAACGAGTGAGCCCCAAACGGGCAGCTTCGTCATCACGCCGGATAACGACGGAAACAGCATTGGGATTGGAACCCTCGGCGTCGGCGCTCGCCACGTCGGACACCGCGGTCGATTAGGGGTCACGTTCTATGATGGTGCAACCGAACCGCCAATCGTCCAACGGGTCGTCCCCAGCAGCGGAGCGTTTGATGCCGGACTTCAAGACGGTGATAAAATCCTGCGTATCAATGGCGAACAGATGCAAGGATCGCGTTCGGCAATCTCGACACTGGGGCGATTCTACCCCGGCGAAGTTGTCGAGCTTCTGATCCTTCGCGGCGACGACACCATCGAGCTGGCTGCTCGGATGCGAGACCAAGCGATTTTGATGGAGTCAAAGAACGACGCCAAAGTCAACGGCCCACGCAACGCGAGGTTGAGTGGCTTTGATCAAGTGATCCAGCACGACACCGTGCTGGCCCCGAACCAATGCGGCGGCCCAATCTTGGATTCCGAAGGCGATGTGATCGGAATCAACATCGCACGTGCCGGTCGCGTCGTTACCTATGCATTGCCATCGGCGCTGATCAACGCAGAAATCGTTAGCATGCTGAACGAAGCCCGCCGTCAGTAACCGGTGGCCAGATCATCGTGCCTCGAAGCGGCGATCGGCCTGATAAAAGAAGTACCCGTCGTGTCCTTTCGTGGCAGGCAGAACCCGCCATTGAGTCTTCGTTGAGTGCGTTGCAAGGCAGGTGCCTTGCAACGAGCCTGACACACTTTCTTTCCGCTAAACGTCCAAATTACGGACGTCCAACGCGTGCTTTTCGATGAATTCGCGACGCGGTTCGACCTTGTCGCCCATCAGCAAGCGGAACATTTCGTCCGCCGCACCGGCGTCCTTCATGTTCACTTTGACGAGGGTTCGGTTGGCCGGATCCAGGGTCGTTTCGCGGAGCTCCTCCGCGTTCATTTCGCCCAGTCCTTTAAAGCGAGTCACCTGCAGACCTTTTTCACCCGCCGCACGGACTTCGGTCAGCAAGTCGCGAAGGTCTTCCAGCGGCCGGCGGTGATCCTCACCACGGACGAGCTCGAATCGCGGGGTGGTCATCCCGGTTCGGTCGGCAGGGATCAAATCGTCGATCGAGAATGCCAGGACAGCGAGATCTTTCAGGCCGCTGTTGATCGTGCGAACCTCGTGCAATTCGGCCAAATGAGCGATTTGCTTTTTCTCTTCTTGTTCCTGTGTCTCAGCTGCTTCGGCGTTCTCTTCGCCTTCGGCAGGTTCCGACTGACTCGCCTCGTCGTCCAACACCAAACCGTTGGCGTTGAGGTGTTCTTGAACTTCGTCGGTGCTGTGGAACCAGTGTTCTTCGTTGGCATAGGTCAGCAACCAGGCGGGCAGCTTGTTTGACACAGGATCCAAGCGAAGTGCGTGCACACGCAACGAAACACCACGGCGTTCGAGTGCCATGATCGCGTCTTCGATCGCGGCCAAAGCGGAGCACAGCTTTCGCATGTCGTCGCCTTCGACACGACGTCCATCCTCGGCTTCGAACACGGTGTCATTCAAACCGCGTTCGAGCAACTGGCCTTTCATTTCTTCGTCGGTTTGGACGTAGTACTTATTGCGCCCTTGGGTCACACGGAACAACGGCGGCTGGGCAACATAAACGTGCCCGTCGGCAACCAACTGGTACATTTGACGATAGAAGAAACACAAAAGCAGGGTGCGAATGTGGCTACCGTCAACGTCCGCGTCAGTCATGACGACGACTTTGTTGTACCGACGCTTGGAGATGTCTTGGTCGTTGCCGATGCCGGTCCCGATCGCTTGGATCATCGATCGGACTTCTTCGTTGGCCAAAACCTTGTCTTCGCGACTTTTGTAAGCGTTGATGATCTTACCGCGCAGTGGCAAAATCGCTTGGTAGTCACGCATCCGGCCACCCTCGGCGGATCCACCCGCCGAGTCACCTTCCACTAAGTACAACTCGCAGCGTTTCATGTCTTTGCTGATGCAGTCACGTAGCTTGCCGGGCAAGCCGCCACCGCCGAGTGCGTCTTTTCGTTTGCGGAGCAAGTCCTTCGCCTTGCGTGCCGCTTCACGTGCTTCCGACGCCAACAGACCTTTACGGACCAGCGATTTGGCGGTCCGTGGGTTTTCTTCCAGGTACTTGGCCAACTGTTCGCCGACACCTGCGGCAATGATGCCTTCGACTTCGCTGTTGCCCAGCTTGGTCTTCGTTTGCCCTTCGAACTGTGGATGAGGAACACGAACGCTGATGACTGCGGTGATGCCTTCGCGGATGTCATCACCGGTTAACGCGGTGTTCTTCAGCAAGTTTTCTTTCTTGCCGTAGTTGTTCAGCGTCCGTGTCAACGCGGCCCGGAAACCGCTGACGTGCGTTCCACCTTCGATGGTGTGAATGTTGTTGACGTACGACTGGACGTTTTCGGTGTACTCGGTGCTGTACTGCACCGCGATTTCGTACTGGCAGCCTTCCTTTTCGCCAATGATCGAAATCACATCCGCATGCAGCGGATCGCTGGCGCGGTTAAGGTGCTCGACGAATTCGGTGATCCCGCGATCGTAGCGATAGTCGCCGCCTTCGCCGTTGCGTTCGTCCAAGAACGTGATGCGGACGCCGCTGTTCAAGAACGCGAGCTCTTGCAGTCGTTTGTTCAAAGTGTCGAAGCTGTACTTCGTCACGCTGAAGATCTGCGAGTCCGCTTTGAACGTGGTTTTGGTTCCAGTCTTGCTGGTCTCGCGTCCCTTGGTAATTGGGCCGGTAGCGACTCCGCGTTCGTATTCCTGGCTCCAGGTGTAACCGTCACGGCTGACTTCGGTTTCCGCCCATTGGCTGAGGAAGTTCACGACGGTGACACCGACGCCGTGCAGACCGCCGGAGGTTTGATAGGCACCTTTTTCGAACTTCCCGCCGAACTTCAAGACCGTCATCACACCTTCGAGGGTGCTGACCTCGCGGCCCATTTCGACAGACAGCTCTTTGTGCTGAGTGACGGGGATGCCGCGGCCGTCGTCTTCGACAGTCACACTACCGTCGGTGTGAACGACGACAGAGACTTTCGTCGCGAAGCCAGCCATGGCTTCGTCGATCGAGTTATCGACGACTTCGTAGACCAAGTGGTGAAGCCCCCGAGTCGACGTGTCACCGATGTACATCCCGGGACGCTTGCGCACGTGATCCAAGTCGGAAAGGTGCTTCAAGTCCTCGTCGGTGTACTGCTCGTTCGCCGCAGGCGTGGACGTGGTCGCAGGATTGGACGCTGGCGTCGAATCGATCGGTTCGGAATCGATCGGTTCGGAATCGGCCGGTTCTGGGGAGGAGGCGTCGCTCATAGAACCCTATCAAGGAGGCGGAAAATCGTCGTCGCACCTCCGGTCCGATACCCGCGTCGGGCATGGCCCGAAGGGCTGCATTTCGAATCCCGATTCTAGCATTTTTCGCGTTGGGTCGCGAGGCGTCTGGAGCCGCTAGAACCTCGTCAAACACGGGGTTTTCAGTTTTTCCGACAATCAGCCTCACCCGCCACCTAGTCGCAATTGCTACTACTGCTTGGTCGCCTGCTCCGAATACCGCGCAGCCACTCGAAAGGGGACTAACCGGGCAGTCCGAACTGATCGCCAGCTGGCACCTCACTAAGGGCAGGGGCTCACCCCCAAATCGACAATCGTTCGTAACGACCGCGGCTTACTACGGGCCTGCAGCAACTCCGATTCAATCGCCAACGCCGATGTCATCGTCGAAGGAATTCAGTATCAGCTTCAACTCTGATTCTTCGTGCGATTGAAATTCGGCCTGAAAGGCTTGGAATTTGCGAAGCACCTTATCGACCTGTCCGTCGCGCTGCAAATCGACTTCGGCAAACTGGTCCGCAAGGTCACGGATTTGCGCGAACAACCCGCTGTGCTGGCCCTTCAACGACTCTGCTTCGACACTCAAATGTGGCGCGACATCGACGGCGTCGTCAAAGTACCCGTAGGCTTCTTCCAGCGAAAAGTGAATCGCCAGTTGATCGCGAAGCTCCGCCAATGCGGCGATGATTTCACCCCAGTGGTTGAGCGACGTCTCGGGATGAGAAAGCAGCGGTAACAAACGATCCCAAAGATCCTTCAGATGACGGTTGTCCTCTTTGATCTCTTGCAAGAAGGCGGCGTTGACGCCCAAGCGACCGCTGCGCGGCGTCTGCACCTGTGGCTGCTCTGTTCGCGATGTGTTGACCGGCATCCCGGTTCCACCTTGCGTAACCGCATCACTCATCGGGCCTTCTCCTTATTCGTTCGAGACGCGTTTATTGTAGCCGTTATTGAGCATCTACGGCGGAGAATCAACGCATTTTACACTGACATTGAAGACAACAGGACGGCTGCGCCGGTCAGTCAGAATCGTCATGCTTGGTCAAACGGCAAGGGAATCACTTCGGACAATTCGCTTGCCTTCACGGACAACATCAACAAGCGATCAAACCCCAGCGCCACACCACTGCATCGAGGCATCCCGACATGCATCGCCTCGATAAGGGTTGTGCGACAGCTCAGCGGCTCACGACCACTGGCAGCCCTCTTGCGGTTGTTGTCTTGATAACGCGTCTCCAGCTCTGCCGCATCGAGCAACTCGTCATATCCATTGGCAAGCTCGACGCCTTGGTAAAACAACTCAAACCGCGCCGCACAACGTGAGTCCGCCGGTGACGTCTTGGCAAGCGCCGCCTGGGCAAGCGGATAGTCCGTCAGCAGCACCGGCCGCTCCGTTCCCAACGCCGGCGAGACCTTTTCCGAAAGGATCAAATCCAAACAGTCATCTCGGTCCGCGTCATCCGCTAGTGACATCCCCGGCATCAACTCGCGAGCCAATTCGACCACGTCCGCATCCGATGCCTCCAGCGGATCGATCCCGGCCGTTTGCAAAAACGCGGCCTGGTAACTCATCCGATCAATTCGCTCGCAGTTCAAAATTGGACGGACATAGTCCGCCGTCAAACGCATCGCTGACTCGTAGTCGCCGCCCACCTCGTACCACTCCAGCATCGTGAATTCGAGGTTATGATTTCGCCCCAACTCAGCTCCACGGAATACCGGCCCCAACGAATAAATCGACGGCGCGCCGGCAGCCAGCATGCGTTTCATCGCTGATTCCGGCGAGGTTTGCAGGAAATACTCTGGCGCCAACTTGGGGCCGGCAACACCTAGCCGCTCCACCGAAATCGAAATAGGATCCAAGTACGCATCGACGACACAGTCCCGCGACAAACATGGTGGCTGGACTTCGTAGAACCCGTGCGAATCAAAAAACTGACGCGTTCGTCGCAACGTTTCCGATCGCGCCACCAGATGCTTTAGATTGATCATCGACTCTCGATTCCCTGTTTCCCGCCACGCCTACCGATACCACGGCCATTGATGTCGAACGACACTCACGACCGGTACTGCCGACAAAAACAATTCGCGCCGATCGGCGACGAAGGCCAACAACGCTTGCAAGATGCCGACGTTGCAGTGCTTGGCTGCGGCGCGCTCGGCACCGTCGCTGCAGAGCTGCTCTGTCGTGCCGGCATCGGACGAATTCGAATCATTGACCGTGACATTGTCGAGTGGAGTAATCTGCAGCGGCAATCGCTGTTCGACGGACACGATGCCGAAACAGGTGCGAGCAAGGCCGAAGCGGCCGCATCGCGTCTTCGAGAAATCAACAACCTGATCGACGTCGACGCCCAAGCGGCCGACGTGCGAGCGGACAACATTCATGGCTTGCTGAACGACACCCACTTGGTCATCGACGCAACCGACAACTTTCAAGTCCGCTTTCTGCTGAACGATTGGGCCCTGTCGACGGGCACCGCCTGGGTTCACGGCGGATGCGTAGGCGCCGCCGGTCAAGTGCGGCTGTTCGACGGTGCAGCCCGTCCCTGCTTTCGCTGCCTCGTCACCTCGCCGCCTCCACCGGATGCCGTCGACACTTGCGACACCGCCGGCGTGTTAGGATCGGCAACGCATGCGATCGCAAGTTTACAAGTGACCGAAGCGATCAAGTGGCTGAGCGGAAACCGTGACGCGGTTTCCCAAGACGTCTTGGCGATCGATTTTTGGCACAACCGCACGCGGCGCATCCGCCTGACCGAAGACCTCTCGCCCGATTGTGTTGCCTGTGTCGGGCGCAAGTTCGAATTCCTGGATGGTGACCAACAACGTCAAACCGAACTGGCACTGTGCGGACGCGACGCGGTGCAGATCACTCCCGCCGAAACACGCCAAGTCGATTTGGCGACAATGGAAGAACGCTGGAAGCAGATCGGCACGACACAACGATCACGATTCTTTGTGCGTGTCCAAATTGATTCTGAAACACAACTGACGCTGTTTCGTGATGGCAGAGTGATCGTCAACGGAACCAGCGAATTACCCCGCGCCCGTTCGTTGGTGGATCGCTATGTCGGCGGCTAGCGGCGAGAATGCCGCTGCCCCACCTACTCGCGATTCCACTGACGGCCCAGACCGGCCAGCACGGGGTCGTTCAACACTTGGTTGACCTCGTCGATTGATGTCAGACCTCGCATCACATAACTGAGCGCGACTTCAGGCAGCGTCAACATCCCGTTGGTGATGCTGATCGATTCGATCTCCGTTGCTGTCGCACGATTGCTGATCGCGTTGATGATTTGATCATCCACCACCATCACTTCGGGCATCGAGATCAGGTGATCGAACCCGCCATCGTGACAGGTATTGCACTGACCTGCGGTAAACACTGTCGGATTATCTTGTCCCATTCTGGTCCGAACCCGATCGGGAACTTCATAGACATCGGTGATTTCAAACGGCTGACGACACTCCGGACATAAACGCCGAATCAACCGTTGATTGATCACACCGCACAGCGAACTGGACAAAAACTTGTGATCGCTTTCATATTGCAACATCATCTCGATCGCTTCGGCGGCACTGCGTGAGTGCACCGTCGCCAGCACTAACTGGCCACTCGCGCCGGCTCGCACCGCCGTCCTGGCCGTTTGGCGGTCACGGACTTCGCCGATCATGATCACGTCGGGACTGTGCCGCAGCACCACGGTCAACAAATCTGCGAAGTCCATCTTTAGCTTCGTATTGACCTGTGATTGCATGATCCCCGAAATGGGATGTTCGACGGGATCTTCGATCGTATGGATTTTCTTGGTGCCGTTGTTGAGGTAGTCCAGCATCGCATACAGCGTGCAGCTTTTGCCGCTCGCGACGGGCCCGGTCACCAAGATCAGACCGCTTTTACGCCGCACCAGACGTTCGATCGCCTGGACATCAACGGTATCCATCCCCAACTGCTGAATCGATCGTCGCCCACGGCGTGGATCAAACAAACGGATGGCAACGTCGTGGCCGAAAACCGTTGGGACACAACTGAGTCGCAAGTGGGCGGTCGATCCGTCGGGCGTTGTCAATCGCCCACGGCCTTCGGACGGCCGCACCGCTTCGCCCGCGTCGGCACCGGCAAGAACGCGAAAGTGACCTTGCAACCGATGCCCGTAAGCTGGCGCGAATCGACGCACCGGCTCGATTCTTCCCAGCCGCCGGACTGTCACCATCACCGCCCCATCGACATCCGACAAGAACAGATCACTCACGTGCCGCTCCAGCGCCCATTCGATCAAATTCGCGGCGAACAGCTCCGGCGGCGTTAGTTCGATCTCGCCAGCACCTTCATCCACTTCCTGAAAATCGATCCTCGAATCATCACTCACAGTTACGTCGTCCCGTTGTGTCGTTCGTCGGTTCCCAATGCACGCTTCGCTTTCGGCCCGCCTAATATGCGCGATTGATCCCGTGGATGCAAAATTGCTGCCTGTCTTCGCAAACCGTGGATTTCAGATTGGCCAACCCAAACCAGCCCCACGGGGTGGTGCAAATTTTACCGCGGAAGCCTTTCGCGGAACCGTTTCAGCGTGACAATTGACGCGATGAGTAATGACACCCCACAACAGCTTCTCAAGCACTACTTCGGCTACGACTCGTTTCGATACAGCCAGCAAGCGATCATCGACCACGTTCTCCATGGCGAACACGCGATGGTGGTCATGCCAACCGGGATGGGAAAATCGCTGTGCTACCAGATCCCCGCACTCGTTAACGCAAAACGCAGCCCTGGATCGTTGACCCTGGTACTGTCACCGCTGATTGCGCTCATGCAGGACCAATCGCAATCGCTGACCGACCGTGGGATCGACGCCACCTTCATCAACTCGTCGCTTGATCGGCAAACACGAACCCAGCGCTACGAACGGCTGGCAAAAGGCGACTACCAAATCCTGTACGTCACGCCGGAACGGTTTCGCAAACAAGAGTTCCTCGATGCGATCGCACAGCGTGACATCAATGTGCTGGCGATTGACGAAGCACACTGCGTAAGCCAGTGGGGACATGACTTTCGCCCCGACTACACACGGATCGCAGAAATCCGTGAGCGTCTCGGCAACCCGACCACGATCGCTTTGACCGCGACCGCGACCAGTGAATGCCGTGCCGACATCTATCAACAAATCGGTCTTTCCGCGGACCAAATCAAACTGTTCAACGAAGGCATCGATCGGCCGAACCTGAAGCTGGATGTCGAACCGGTTTACGACGAGTCCGAAAAACTGTCGCTGCTACCGGAAATCGTTTGCGACCCAACGTACAGCGGCGGCAGCGTGATCGTTTACTTTTCGCTGATTAAAACACTTCAGCGATTCAGCGACGACTTGCTTTCCAAAGGCGTCGACCACGTCTGCTATCACGGCGACTTGCCGCGCAACGTTCGCACCCGCGTTCAGAACGAATTCATGTCCGGCGACGCTGACTTGGTCCTGGCCACGAATGCGTTCGGAATGGGAATCGACAAGTCAGACATTCGCATCGTTGTGCATGCCGAAACGCCAGGATCGATCGAAGCCTACTATCAAGAGATCGGCCGAGCCGGACGCGATGGCGAACCCAGTCGCTGCGTTTGGCTGTACGCCCAAGAAGACTTGATGACACAGATGCAGTTCATCGAGTGGTCGAACCCGGACGCGGCGTTCTACACTCGACTCCATCGCTTGCTGGTCGAACGCGGTGAACAGTGCCATGCCTATGGTTTCGATTGGATCAACGAACAACTTCAGCGACGCAGCAAGCACGACCATCGCTTGGCCACTGCCCTGCCCATGCTGGATCGTCACGGCGTGGTCAAAGGCCCCCATCCGCCAGCATGTTACGACGTGATCGCGGATCTTCCCCCGGGTTTGCAAGACGAAGACATACTGGGTGAAAAGAAACGCCGTGACCAACAGCGGCTTTATGCGATGGTGCAGTTTGCCGGTGAAGAAGGCGACCGCAAAGAGTTCCTCAATCGCTATTTCGGCTAGCAAGCCGTACGGTCGCATTCGATTCCGATCGCATGAGAATCGGCGTAATTCTCACATTCGGCGGTGGCTGGCGGTTACGATGAAAGTGGCTGCCAAACGAGTATCGGAACGAATCGCCATGATCACGTCGCCCTACCAACCGCCGCACGACCTTGCTCACGAAACACCTTCGCACTCGACGCTGATCAACAACGTTCGCGAGTTCATCGTCTTCGTCAGTTTCATCGCCGCTTGGGTGATCTCACTTGACGGGCTGCTTTGGGGCTCCAGCATCGGCTTGGACCTAAATTCGATCGCAAACGTTTCGCGCCAGACGCAAGCCTATCTGCTGCTACTTGTGGGCGAGTACTTGGTGTTCTCCACTTCACTGTTCTTGCTGGCCAACGGGCTGCGTGGGTTTCAACGTAGCTGGGTGGGGCTAGCGACCGCGACGCTGGTCACTGCAACGGCGATCTCGTGGTATTTCCAACTCGAGGTGCCAAGCAATTCGCTGTGGATGACGTTCATGGGAATGATCCGCTGAGCGACAGCTGACAAGCCCCCGTTAACCAGACGGTGCCCACAGCGTTATACTTCTGCGATCGTTTCCCCATCCACCCGCGGCACGAATTCAATCAATCCACCCATGTCTGAAAGCGACGGCGAAGATTCCAAACCGGTTGTCCCCCTGTCCGCGAACGCCCGCCGCGTGTTGGGAGTCTTGGTCGAAAAAGCAAAAACGACGCCGGACAACTATCCGATGACCGTTGCCGCGTTGATCAGTGGATGCAACCAAAAATCGAATCGCTCGCCGCAGATGTCACTCGACGAAAACGATGTGCTTCTGGCACTCGACGAGTTGCGTGCGTGTGGTGCGGCGAGGGAGATCCAAGGCAGCGGGCGCGTCAACAAGTTCCGCCATTCGGCGTATGACTGGTTGACGCTGGATAACCCACAAGCCGCCGTGATCACCGAGTTGCTACTGCGTGGCCCGCAAACGATGGGTGAGCTGCGCACGCGAGCTTCGCGAATGTACGCGCTGCCAGATTTGGACGCAGTGAAGTCAGTGCTCGAGTCGCTGATCGAGAAGGACTTGGTCGAAGCCCTCTCGCCACCGGGCCGAGGCCAAACGTTTGCCCACAAACTGTACCCGCCATCGGAACGCCAGTACTTAGAAGCTCGCGTTGAGAAGCAAGCGGCAAAGTCGTCTGCCGTCAGCGAAGAGCAAAAGGACGCGATCGAGATGCTGATCGAACGTCTCGAAGCGGTCACGATCAGAATCGACGACCTCGAAGAACGCATCAAACGCCTCGAATCCTAGCACCGCCAGCCAAGCTCGAAGGCTCCACAACGTAGTGGATCTTGTTAAAGATCCTTCGGCAGACCTGACCGCAGGGAGCTCGGATCTTTGACAAGATCCACTACAAAAAAATCGCCCTGGGTCGTGAATCTTGCCAACGAATCGGGCGTGGCAATCTCACCAAAATCGACGACCTCGAATCCTAGCACCACCAGCAAAACTCGAAGGTCCCACAACGTAGTGGATCTTGTTAAAGATCCTTCGGTAGACCTGACGCAAAAGGGCCCGGATCTTTGACAAGATCCACTACGAAGAAGACGGCCCTGGGCAGTGAACTTGTTAACGAACCGAGCGTGGCAATCTCACCAAAATCGACGACCTCGAATCCTAGCATCACCAGCCAAACTCGAAGGTCCCACAACGTAGTGGATCTTGTTAAAGATCCTTCGGCAGACCTGACACCAGGGAGCTCGGATCTTTGACAAGATCCACTACAAAAAAATCGCCCTGGGTCGTGAATCTTGCCAACGATCCGGGCGTGGCAATCTGACCAAAATCGTCGACCTCGAATCCTAGCACCGCCAGCAAAACTCGAAGGTCCCACAACGTAGTGGATCTTGTTAAAGATCCTTCGGCAGAACTGACGCAAAAGGGCTCGGATCTTTGACAAGATCCACTACCAAGAAGACGTCGCTGGGTCGTGAACTTGTTAAAGAACCGGACCTAGAGGTCGAGGGCATCGAGCGAATCGATCAGCTTGTCGAGATCGTCTTTTGGTTTTTGCGCGACATCGCGTTGACGGCGTTTCAATTGGTCATCGATTCCGACCGCATCTCGCCCCGTCAACAACAATTGCTCATCGCGTTCTCGTGCCGCGGTCGCGATCGCGTCTTCGCCTCCGTCTGGCGCACCAAACAGTTTCGAAAGGTCGATTTTAAAACCTTCGTCACCACCGATATCAGCACCGGCAATGGCAGGCGCCTTGTGCTGCGGAAAGATAATCGCGTTCTCAGGACAAACACGGCTACACGCCGGGCAGCCCTTGCGACAGTTGTCTGGCTGCTCGACCAAGATCGTTTCGGCTTGGTCGACACCGTAGACACCGAACAGGCAAAAGTCGACGCACTCCATGCAGTTCGTGCAGCGACTAAAATCGATCACGGGATACCAACGCCGGGCAGTCGTTTCGTCGACCTCTACGAGCTTCCCGCCGATGATCGGCAACGAACGATCAGCAGCCGAATGATCCGCTTGTTCGGCCAAAACGATCTGCTGCAACAGTTCGATAAACCGCTGTGGGTCTTCGCCGTTTTTCAAATCGATACAGTGAATTTCCCGATCCGGGCGCGGATACAAATCCGCCACTCGGTCGACGTCACGTGCACTCGCGCTGGACGGCTCCTCGTCATCATCTTGGTCGTCGTCAACGGCCACGAATTGGCCGCGGACACCGTTGCGATCGAGGACCCAGTGTGCGGCCCGGGGAAAGATCCACGAAGCAACAATGATGTTGGAATCGATCTCTGCCAGCGTTGTCAGCGACTCGCCGCCTTTGGGCAAATCGTAGAGGTGCGGCACCACCACCACCGCAACGCCATCCAGTTTGCTGGCGGCGTCGGCGAGGGCTTGTTCGAGCGATCGCTTCACAGGGTTACGCGATTGCCCTTTCGAAATTACGACCGTCCAATTCGTGCTGGTTTCAGGCTGCACGTTGGCAGAAATCATTGCAAATCCAGTGGCTTTTTCCAGGCTCGTTTGGCACTGTCCATGGCAACTTCAAGGCAGGTCGACGTTCCGTCCTGGCCTTTGACCGACAGCACCGGTTCTGCCTGCATTGTACCTAGCTGGGCAGCGGCAACACCGTGTTTGCGGAAGATCTCGGCAATCTCGTCAGCCGCCGAAGCGGGAGCTTCCAACAAGAAACGCGAGTTCGATTCGCTGAACAGCCACTGGGTATCGGACAATTCGATCGCCATTTGGTCGCTCGCGACCGACAAGTCGACCTGCATGCCCAAGCCGCCTGCCATTGCCATTTCGCAAGCCGCGACGGCCAAACCGCCTTCGGAAAGGTCGTGGCAACTGCGGACCAAGCGTCCGCGGATCACTTCGTGCACGGCGGCAAAAGTCGCTTTGGCAACCGGGACGTCCATCACGGGAACTTGGCCGCCATCAAGGTCACTGACCAAGCAGTAATGGGAACCGCCCATTTCGTCTTTAGTGCCGCCGACCAGGAACACAACGTTGCCCGCTTCTTTGGCGTCCATCGTGATCGCATGGGAAACGTCTTCGATCTGGCCCATCGCACTGATCAGCAAACTTGGCGGGATCGAGATCGTTTGTTTTTCGCCACCATCGTCAAAGTAGCTGAACTCGTTGTTCAAACTGTCTTTCCCGCTGATGAACGGGGTGCCCAAGCCGATCGCCACGTCGTGACATGCGATCGCGGCGCGGACCAACGAACCGAGTGTTTCGGGTCGATCGGTATAGCCCCAGCAGAAGTTGTCCAAGATCGCGATCCGCGACGGATCGGCACCAACTGCGACCGCGTTACGCATCGCTTCGTCGATCGCCGAAGCGGCCATGTGATAGGTATCGAAATCGCCGAAGTGTGGGTTCATCCCGCAAGAGATCACCAGACCGCGTTGGCTGTCCAAAAGTGGTCGCACGACGGCGGCATCACTCGGCCCATCGCACATTGGCCCGACCAAAGGCTTAACGACGCTGCCGCCCTGGACTTCGTGATCGTACTGACGAATCACCCAGTGCTTGCTGGCAACGTTCAGGCTGCCCAGAATTTTGAGCAGGCTTTCACCGTGATGCTCTGACGACGCGTTCTCGGAGAGTGACAGCGTCTTGGTTTCAGGCGGTTGGTAGACGGCATCGCGAATGACCGGTGGACGGCCATCGTGCAGGAACTCCATGCTGACGTTGCCGACGGTTTCGCCGTGATAGGTCAGGTGCAATTGGCCGGTCGGCTTGAACTCGCCCAAGACTGCCGACTCGACGCCTTCGCTGTCGCAAAGCTCACGCAACTCGTCCCACTTTTCACGCGGCACAGCCAACACCATGCGTTCCTGCGCTTCGGAGATCCAAATTTCGGTGTAGGACAAACCGTCGTACTTCAGCGGAGCCTTGTCCAGCCAAACTTCCGCACCGACGTCTTCACCCATTTCGCCGACTGCACTCGAAAAGCCACCTGCTCCACAGTCGGTAACGGCGTTGTACAAGCCGCGATCGCGAGCTTGCATCAACACGTCGAGCACCATTTTTTCGGTGATCGCGTTCCCGATCTGGACGGCTCCACCGGACAGCGATTCGGATTCGCTGGTCAACTCGGCGCTACTGAACGTCGCCCCGTGGATCCCGTCGCGCCCGGTGCGGCCACCCAGCGAAACGATCAGGTCGCCGGCGTGAACTTGCTTGTCTTCCATTCCGACAGGATCATGCCGACGTTTCCGGCATAGACCAACGGGTTGCCCAGGTAGCGTTCGTCGAAGTAAACGGCGCCGTTGACGGTTGGGATCCCCATTCGGTTACCATAGTCACGCACCCCGGCGACAACGCCTTTCATCACGCGACGTGGGTGCAAGACACCCGGCGGCAACGATTCTGGTGAGGTGTCTGGCGGTGCAAAGCAGAACACGTCCGTATTACAAACTGGCTTGGCGCCCATCCCGGTTCCCATCGGGTCGCGGATCACACCGCCGATACCGGTGTTCGCTCCGCCGTAGGGTTCCAGTGCCGAGGGGTGGTTGTGCGTTTCGACTTTGAAGCAAGCATGGAACTTGTCGTTGAACGTCACAACGCCCGCGTTGTCCTTGAACACGCTGACACACCAATCGTCATCGGCGAGTTGCTTGCGGATGGTTTGCGTCGCGGCAAAGACGGTTTCCTTCAGCATGTTGTCGTACTGGCGTTCGTCACCGCCTGGCGTACCGTCAGCGCCGATGCCGCGGTAGTGAATCCGTCCGGCCAGCGTCTTGTGGCTGCAGTGCTCCGACCAAGTCTGCGCGATCGTTTCCAACTCGACGTCGGTGGGATCTCGGTCGAGCGACACAAAGTGATCACGGATCGTCTGCATCTCGACCAGTGTTAGGTAGAGCTGACCTTCTTTGGACAGACGCTCCAGTTCTTCGTCACTGAGCGAGCGAATTGGGATCCGTACCAAGCTGAATTCATAGTGACTGCCGACTTCCAACTCGTCCATGTCCAGAGGACCGACGACGACTTGTTCGATCGAGTCATTCGACAGGGCACGGCGGCAGATCGAATCAAAGACTGCGTCGTCCGATTCTCCGATCCAGTACTTTCGCATCGTGCGGACAGCATCAACTTCGAAGCCGATATCACGTGCGGCGTTGATCGTGCTGCTGGCGACGGGGTCCATCACGCCCGCCTTAGGCATGACGTTGACCAAGCGGAACGATTCGGCACCGCTGGGGGGAGCGGCCAGATCAGCGTCACCGACCTGCGCGACGACGCTGCGTTCGGTGACATTATCACTCAGTAATTCGGCGGCCAATCGCTGGGCTTGGTCAGCGTCCAATTCGCCTTGGACAAGAAAACCTCGGGCAAAAACAACAGAGATTTGATCGCCCAGTCCGAGTTCGCCGATCTCTTCGCTCGTCCGAGCGCCTTCGCGATCAATCTCGTTTTCTGCGGGATAAATGTCGATTTGCCAAAGTGGCATCGTTGTGACCTGACCAGAGGGGAATTACCAGTGACATGACTGCCCGGAAGTCTATCGAAATCGGGCGTCTCGGGTAATGGGCAGGCTGCCAGAGAACTGGCCGGGTGGGCAGAGAATTCGGCGCTGCGTTCCGGCGAATGGCCAGACGCAACGGTCAGGCGAAAATGAAAATCAGTGACTGGGCGACGATGATCCGCAAAATCATCGTCAGCGGATAAACGGCCGCGTAAGCCGTCGCGCTCGCGTCGCAGTCACGCATTGACCCGGCGAACGCCAGCGCCGGTGGGTCGGTCATACTTCCCGCGATCACGCCGCAGATCGTCAAGTAATTTTGCTTCCAGACCACCCTGGCCAAAATGCCTGCGACCAGCAGCGGCACCATCGTGATCACCAACCCCGCCGAGATCCACTTGGCGCCGTTGAGACTCATCGCTGATTCAAAGAAGGTCTCACCCGCCCCCAAACCGGCACAGGCCAAGAACAGGATGATGCCCAACTCACGAAGCGCGAGGTTCGCCGACGACGGGATGTACCAAACGAAGCTACCGATACTGCCGACCAAGCTAAGCACGATTGCGGCGATCAACGGGCCGCCGGCAAGCCCCAGCCGTACGGGAAAAGGCACACCGGGAATCGACAGCGGAATCATCCCTGCGAGCACGCCGACAGCGATGCCAACGAACAGTGGCGAGAACTGGGTTTCCTTCATCGACTTGGTGGAGTTCCCCAGAAAGCTTGTCGCGCGATCAAGGCTTTTGTTGTCACCAACGATCTGGACGATGTCGCCATAGAACAAGCGACTGGAACCACGCGGAGCCATCTCAACCCCGCCACGAATGATTCGCGTGATCGTCACGTTGTAAAATCGGTCCAGTGACAACTCGGCCAGCGACTTGTTGAGCGCATGAGTCTCGGTCACATAAACCCGTCGATAGGTCACATTGCCGGACGTCATCATCAAGTCCTCGTCACTTCGTCGCCCAATCAATGGCACGAACCGTGCCAAGCCGCTCCTCGGCCCAACAACTTGGATCACGTCGCCTTCACCAAGTAATGTCTGCTCGGTCGCCGCTTCGACCTCGGTGTCGTCACAGCGGCGAACACGCGAAAGTCGCACGCCGGTTTCATCGATGCCGGGGATCTCGCCAAACGGCACCAGATCCAAACGCGCGTTTTCGACAATCACACTTTGTCGCTCAATTGGCTCGTGCCCGTTTCCGTTCTTTGACTGGTACTGCTCCACCTCTTCATCTAAGTCGACCTTGAAAATTTTCTTGAGCAACAGCATCGACGCGATGATTCCCAAGATTCCGCCGGGATACGCCACTGCGTAGGCCGACGCCAGATACGACATCTCCAAAGACTCTTCACCATCACCCATCATCGCGGCCGCTTGCTCGGCAGCGCCAAGTGAAGGCGTGTTTGTGGTCGAACCGCTAAACAAACCGGCAACCGCCGTTCCCGGAAACCCGTACAAGTACCCAAACAGCACGACCAGCCCGAAACCCTGCAAGACAATCAGCAACGTCAACCCATTGAGCAGCAAGCCTTGCTGCTTCCAAAGCTGGATGATCCCTGGTCCGAGCTGAATGCCAATCGTAAAGACGAACAAGATCAACCCGAACTCTTTGGCAAAGTGATTGATTTCCGGATTAATGGTCGCGCCGAAATGCGCGAAGACCAACCCCGAGAAAAGCACACCTGCCGGACCGAGCCCGATCCCGCGAATACGCAGACTTCCGAAGACCAATCCGCTGACCGCGACAGCAGAGATAATCAAAATGGCGGTGGTGATCGTGGACACAGTCTCGATACTCCGAAAACCTTCTCATGCGTTTGGCGCGACGAATAACATTCAATTGTTCGCCGACAAAAAGCTCCATCTGCTGGCAATGTACAGATGCGGGTGGTCCCGACAACATCACGACCGAATCGCTCCTACAAGCAACGCACGCGACTCCCTAGGAGCAAGCTGCGGAACGATATCAAACCCTTATCACAAAGCGAGGGTTACCTGTCGCGCGAAGTGTCATCTTAAAACGGAATGAAGAAGCGTGACACATACGCCCACTTCGCTATTCAGTGGACAATGTCACTGGGGATCGCTGTCCCGCTTCATCGACCAACCAAGCTTGCACGACAACCTCATTGCCGTCGTCATCGGTCAGATGCTGGACCACGACCTGGCCTGAACCGAGCTTGCCGACCACGTCGTACACAAAAGTGTTCTCGTCGTCTTCGCTAAAGCTTTCGGTGTAGTTCGGATCAAACGAAACGATCTCCCCGATTTGCGATTGAAACTCTGGCGTCACCTCCAGCTGCTCGGCGATCTCCCGAGAGACCAACCCCATCCCGAAGTTCGCGAGGAACAGAAATCCGCCGCAGCACATCAGCCCCGTCAGCAAGACTCCCGACAACAGCGCAACAAGCACCCACTTCCACGCTCCGCTGGAACGCTGTGGTTGGCCGCTCGACATTGGGTCGGCAAAAATATCATCCGTCATAGGGCTGGTCATTGATCCACAGGCAGAAACAAAATGCGTTGCAAACGCTAACGAAAAACGGCTTCGAAGCAATGGTGCTCCGAAGCCGTTTCGCAGTTTACAGATTCACCAGCAGCACATCAGCGACGCGCCGCTGGGATTTCGATTACTTTCCGCAATCGGTGCAGCCTTGGCCTTCAGCGACGGTTTCGCCACATGAAGCACAACCGGCTGCCGAAGGGGCAGACGTGCCGTAGCAGTACACAGGAACCTTGACGGTCGTTGGAACTTGCTTGCAGACACGAACTTGAACTTCCTTCACCGACTCGACAGGAACGCGAACCTGATAAGTCTCGGGAACTTCTTCGCTGACGGTTTCACAAACGGTGACGTTGTAAGTACGAGTGCGTTCCTCTGGAACACAGACGGTGTACTTCACTTCGCGTTCTTTCGTTTGCTCTTCCATACGAGTCTTGGTGACTTCGCGAGTGCGATTTTCGGTGGTGCAAGTCGTCTTGGTAACCATACGAGTGCGGGTTTCCAAACGGGTCTTTTGAACCGGAACCATCTTGGTGCGAGTCTCGGTGACCATCTTGGTTACGGGAACCGTTTTCGAACGGGTCTCGTTGCGGTACTTGGTGACTTCGCATTCGCGAGTTTCTTCGCGAGTCTTGCGTACGCAGATCGTGCGTGTACGCGTCTCAGGCTGCATGACGCAAAACTGAACTTCGCGAGTACGCTCTTCCGTACGGGTCTTGCGAACCGGAACGGTGCAGGTGCGAGTTTCGGTAACGTATTCGCAGTAAGGAACTTCGCGGGTGCGAGTTTCCATACGAGTCTTGCAAACCGGCACTTCGCGGCTGCGAGTTTCGGTGCGGTACTTGGTGACGTTGCAGGTACGCTCTTCGGTGCGAGTTTTGCAAACGGTAACCGGACGGGTGCGTTGCTCGGTGCGATACTTCGTCACGTTGGTGGTGCAAGTACGAGTCTCGGGACGGTACTTGGTCACGCAAACTTTGCGAGTACGAACTTCAGGAACGCAGCGGGTCGTCGTGTAGGTGTAGGGCTCTTCAACCGTTTGACGCTCGTAAGTCGTCACAGGGACTTCCTTGGTCACCAAGTTAGGAACCCAAACACGCTTGTAAGTCACTGCTGGTGCACACGCATTGCCACAGCCAACGACTGCACCGCCGCATCCGCAAGGGCTCACGCTTCCGCAACCGGTTTGGCATCCGCCACACCCGCCGCAAGCACTCGTCCCGCATCCGCCACAAGCCGCCGGTGCCGACTCGATCGCTTGGCATTGATAGCTGCCGTGATCTTCGGTGACGTTTTTGGTGGTGGTCACTGGCACGCACTTGGTGATCGTACGAGTTGCCGATTGGGTTTCCGTGACGGGAACTTGAACGGTGTACTCTTTTTCAACTTCCTCGGTGTAAGGAACTTGAACGGTGTATTCACGCTCGATCGCTTCGGTGTAAGGAACGCTGACCGAGTATGGCTGCTCAACCGTTTCGGTGTAGGGACCTGAACGGTGTAAGTCTTCTGTTCGGTGTAAGGAACTTTGACGCTGTACGTTTGGGTCACGTGGTCGGTGTAAGGAACACAGACCTGGTACTCAACTGTACGAGTCTTCCGCACCGGCACTTTGACCTGGTACTCTTTTTCGACTTGCTCGATGTAGGGGACGCACACGTTGTAGGTCTCAGTGCGGGTCTGCTTCACTGGAACCTGAACGGTGTACTCTTGCTCGACCTGTTCGGTGTAAGGAACGCAGACGGTGTACTGCTTCTTTTCCTTGTAAGGCACGCAAACGGTGTAGGTCTGCTCGACTTCGGTCGTTTGAGGCACGCACACCTTGTAGGTCTTTTCAACTTCTTCGGTGTAAGGAACACAAACTTGGTATTCCTCTTCGACTTCAGTCGTCACCGGAATGGTTACGGTGTAGGGGACTTCTTCGGTGTACGAAACCGGCACCATGACCTTGTACGATTCGGTGCGGGTACGGACTTCAGGAACGTTGACCGTGTAGGTCTCTTCGCGGGTTTCGACCTTGGCGACCTGTCGGGTGACGGTGCGCATGCGGGTTCGTGTTTCGCATTCGTAGCTGGTCACCGGCACTTGGCGTGTTTCGGTGACCCATTGGTTTTTCATCACCGTGCGTTCTTCATACGACACGGTCGGTGCACAATCGGCGGCGGTGACACACGCCGCGCCGGCTGCACAGCCACTGCAGTCGCCGCAACCGGCGAACAGATTGGCAGCGAGGAACAGCGCGGAACACACGCCCGCGATGCCTCGGACAAGACTCTTCAACATTCAGTGATTCCTCCAGGTAGTTTCACAGCCCGCAAGCTTATGTTCGTCAATGGAAAATTTCGAGAAAATGCAACGGCTGCGTAGACTGGGCTATGCCCTTGTCCCTTGAATGTAGACCTGCCCTAAACACTGTCAACAATCCGCTCGAACCAGTTTCCTCAAATTAGCAATTTTGCCTAAACAGCACGCTCGCCGTATTCAAACGGTGCGCCAGGCGTGCCGGCAAAGCACGCGTTTTTCTTAAATCAAACCCGTGCATTCGTTCAGGTAATTTGAAAAACAAGCTCAGCAACGGGTATTTGCACGCCACTGACGAAATCGCGCCGCGTAACTTTTTTAGCGGCGATCGAACTGGCGGCACGTTTCATGCAGAAAGTCCCGACAGCCGGGGGACCAGAGTCCGATTCCAAACGCACCAACGCGGTCGATCGGCAGACAGCCTGATCGGAATTGGATGAACCGACGTCCGTTTCTCGCCCCAGAACGACGAATGATTTATCTGAGAGCTAAGAACATGCAGCCACGACATCGCGGGAAGGGCTCGGAAACGTTCGGCAGTGCGTTTTGTAGCGAACTAAAACGCACTGCTACAGTGAATTTACCCAGGGGTCTCTTGGTCTCGAATAAGTTTTCTGGTGGAGGAAAGCTTTTTTCGATCCGATGGAGATCCTGTTAGCGGCAGATGAATGGACGCAAACGGGGCCTAACTGCAAACTGTTCCGCTATGATTACTCCTGGACAAATTCGGTCCCGAGTAAAGGTGTATCCGAAACGGTTTTCTCTTATCATTCATGGTGAGCGGTTGCCGATGAACACCCGTGGATGAAAGTTCCAATCATTGGTCATACCGAGCAGGCGGGCTCGAGAGAATCCCTCCGCTCCATTCGTTGTGTCGCGTGGTCAGAGGCGTCTTCAATGACACAATCGACTTCCTCCTTCGATGCTGCTAATCAAGTCAGCCAAGGAGATCAGTCTGCACCTTCGGAGCCTGGAACCGGTCAAAAACGGTTGATTTGCGTCGGCAATCTCGGCAGTCTGCCCGAAGACTACTCGTCTGACGATGTCCTGGTGCTGGATTCATCGGCAACGGTGCTTGACCAACTCTCCGATCAAAAGATCGAAGGTGTTTGGATCGCACGCGACTTGCTGCCCGAACTGGGCGAACTTCGCGGTCTTTGTCAAAGCGGACTCATGCTCCGCGACTTCCCCGAAGGCGCCGCACTGCTGGATCAAAAGAACCGCGTGCTTTGGGCGAACCGCCGACTCCGACGCTGGTTCGACAAACTGGACATCGATCCGGTTGGCGACACGATCTACGAGATGATGGGCAACCCAGAAATTTTGGGTTCGGACCTTTGCCCCTTCCACACCGCATTCACCACTGGCGAAGAAAGCAGCGGCACCTTCCAAACGGAAAGCAGCCGTTACTACCAAGTTCGCGCCGCTCCGGTTGGTGACCACTCGCCGGCAACACAACTCGTCATTACCGTCGGCGACATCACCGAAGAAATTCTGCAGCAACAAAAGCTGGCCGCGATTCACCGCGCCGGCCGTGAGCTTGCCGACCTTCGCCCCAGCGAAATTTTCCAAATGGGTGTCGATGAACGCATCGACTTGCTCAAGGACAATATTCGCCACTACCTACAAGATCTGCTGAACTTCGACGTGATCGAAATCCGCTTGCTCGAACAAGCAACCGGGTACCTGCTGCCTTTGTTGAGCGTGGGAATTGATCAAGAGGCCGCTGATCGCCAGCTTTACGCCCATCCACACGGTAATGGGATCACCGGGTACGCCGCTTCCAGCGGAACTAGCTACCTGTGTTACGACGTGATCAACGATCCGCTGTTCATCCCTGGCGTCGCTAACTCACGTAGCTCGCTGACCGTGCCACTGATTTTGAACGATCAGGTCCTCGGTACGATCAATGTCGAAAGCCCGCAGGTCGCCGCCTTCACCGAAAGCGATCTGCAGTTCCTGGAAATCTTCGCCCGCGATATCAGCTACGCGCTCAACACCCTGGAATTGCTGGTCGCCCAAAAGGCAGACACGGCCCAGCAAAGCTGCAACGCGATCCACAGTGCGGTCGCGATGCCGGTCGACGAAATCCTGAACGACGCCGTCAATGTCATGGAAGACTACATCGGGCACTCGCCTGAAATGGTCGACCGCATCCGACGGATCCTAAAGAACGCCCGCGACATCAAGCAAACAATCCAGCAGATCGGCCAACGCATGACACCGCTGGAAGCTGTGCCACCGGGAATCTCCTCCGTTGAACACGCCCTACTTCGCGACAAACGCGTCCTCGTCGTCGACGAAGACGCCACCGTCCGCGAGGACGCCCACCGATTGCTCGAACGCTACGGCTGCATCGTCGAAACCGCTCGCGGTGCCGTCCAAGCAGTCCCCATGGTTCGTGACGCCAGCGAAGAAAATAAATACGACGTCATCATCAGCGACATTAAGCTGCCCGAATACAGCGGATTCCAGCTGATGATGCGGCTGAAGGAACTGATCGATCCGGTCCCGATGATCCTGATGACCGGCTTCGGCTATGACCCGGGACACTCGATTGTCAACGCATTGCAAAACGGCTTGCACCCCAAGGCTCGACTTTACAAACCGTTCCGCCTGGACCAATTGATCGACGTCGTCAAAACAGTCTTGGAAGCTTACGCGGCGGCAGATGACGCCGACGCAACCGAGAACAACAACTCGGACCAAACCGAAAGCTTCTCGCCTAAATAAGCGACGCTGCCGTCGCTTATTCGACTGGCCGCGTCACGGACCAACCCTCTGGCGGATCTGCGAGATCAAACGCCTCGTGGTAGTCCCGCTGCGCCTGCTCCACCCAAACCGCGGCGCGCTGGTGGCGCTTCGTGGGTCCAAACACAACCGATCGGCTGGCCCAGTGACGCGCCTGCGAGAAATCCTGCTTCGCTGACTTTGCCAACGCCAAGTTGTGCATCGCGGCGGACGAGAACGGATTCCACTTCAACGCACGCTGCCATTGGGTTTCTGCATCAGCCCAGCGCCCGGATTTGGCATAAAAGTTTCCAGCCACCGTGTGCCAGCTCCCCGGCAGGGGCAACGGGTTATCGAGCCGCACCTTGTCGCGCTGAACGGTCGGCGACAGCAACGCAAACGTCTCGCGCACCATCGCTGTTTCTAATGCAGCGTGCTTGTCGTTCAGCCACGCCAAGTCGGGATACTTCTTCAACGCGTCAGCAAGATTGATCGTCAGCGGCGTGCCGTACTGCGCTTGCTGGTGCTCGGATTGCTGGCGGTCATCGCCCGGCGATAAGTCGCGATCAGAATTGACCGGCGTCAAACACCAGGAAACCACCAACCGTTGATCACGGTCGGCCAACCACGGTGCGGTCTGATCTACCAAGACCTCACCACGCAGCAGATAGTTCACATCACCTCGTTTTGCCAGCGGCAGCAGAGAGACATCGCTCGCAACGCTTTCCTGGTGTGAAACCAATGCGATCGGGTTGGTTTCGCTATCGGAAGATTGTTGCCGCAGTCGGTTAACATCGATAATTGCTAGTTTACGACCTTCGTCACGAGGTGCGGTATCCAGCAACCGTTGCCGAAGCGATGCGGCGAGCTCAGCGGGGCCCTCAATTTCAGACAGCACAACGGTCTGATCCACTGCGGCATGCAATCCCGGCGGCACCCAGCGATGCACAGGCGCTGTCACGCGACATCCAGATCCGACCACAAGGCACAGCCCGAACGTGAAACACAGCAGACCCTGCAGCAGATAGCGATTCAATTTGCCGATCATGCGTTTGCGATAAGACATCGCAAACACGGCGGTCAAGATCAATCTTCCAACGCTTCAATCCCTGGTGACCGGACAGCACTGACTTGCCCAAAAATCGCTGCCTCGGGGACTGAGCCAACTTCGCGACTGTCGATCGAAACAGGAACATTGTCGCCAACGACAAAAACCTGTCCTTCTTCGACTTCTAGCGGGTAGTTCGCACGTCGACGAGGAATGTCATCGCGGTACTCGATTTCACGCCACAACTCGAACCGGTGGGGCCATCGCGATTCTACGTCGACCGCGTCATTGCTCGGTGGCAACTCCACCGCGACGGGATGCGCGGCATCAAGCGTTGGCAGGCTGCCATCACTCGACGCAGCGAGCGATCCGAACCGCGACAACGCTCGGCGATTAAACACCTCAGTGAATCGCAAGTGCTGATCGACGAAGAAAACAACGCGACTGTCATGATCAACTTGATTGACGACCAACAACAAGCGATCGACTGGATTCAGTCCCCGGCGGACCTCGGTATTCCCCGGATAGTCGTCCAGCACTGGCGATTCGGCCCCATCGCGGTACGGGTTGCGTGTGGTCAGCACCAACCAACGGCCGTCGTCAGTAACATGCCAATCATCCGGCGAAGTCGCCACACGGACGTTACCTGGCGGAATGGCAAGCTCGACTTGACGCTCGGCAAACCAATCTTCCAAACGTCGTCCGTTGACCAACAACCGACCGCGATCAAGCGACACCTGATCTCCCGCCAACGCGGCCACACGCTTGACATGGTCTGCCCCGTTGAAACGAGTTGCGACCACATCACCGATTTTCAACTGGCCAGTCGGATGATCGAGCTGACACAGATCACCGTCCCGCAATGTCGGCATCATGGAATGCCCACGCACGACAAAAGTTGTCGGACGAATGGGGGGCCGCGAAGCAGCAGACAGTGAACCGGGGGGCTGCGAACCGGCGTGAAACCCCAGCCGTGAAACTGCGATCACGAGTCCCACAAAACCGGCAATACACAGCAAAATTGAACGGTTCGACAACTTCACACGACAGGGAAAGAGGGGCAAACAATCCGCCTTGGTGGGGCGGAACTGCGGCGACAATCGCCGGGGTGCGCGATTCGGCTGACGCTCGATCGCACCTCTCGTTATACTCTCAACCGACGTACACATCGGACTTTTCCCAAGGTCGCGGTTCGAGCCCAATACTTGTCGGCTCGCCGTCGCCCCGTTCAACACGGATTTGCAAACTGCCTGATGCGAGACCAATCCACAGTCCTTCAAGAAACCCCGCCTGCTGCGGAAATGAAATCAGAGAACGAGATTGACTGCCGATCGCAAGAGACGCCATCGACAGAAGCCAAAGCAGCACGCGGCCGCATGGGCAGCGTCCCCGGAGTTCGAATCCTCGGATCCGGCGCGTTTGTGCCTGACAACGTGATCACCAACGAGGACCTGGCCGAATTGGGTTGCGACAGCGAATGGATCGTCCGCCGCACTGGCATCCTACAACGCCGACACGCGACGCCCGACCAAGCCACCAGCGATCTGTGTTACGAAGCCGCGGTTCGGTGCTTAGATGACGCCGGCGTTTCGATCGAAGAGATCGACTTGATCCTGGTCGCCACGATCACCCCGGATCACTTCACCCCGTCCACCGCTTGCCACTTGCAACGACGTCTTGGTGCGTTTGCCCCAGCAATGGATGTTGGCGCCGCGTGTGCTGGTTTCATGTACGCGTTCACGACGGCAGCACAATTTGTTGCCAACGGAAACGCCAAACGCGTTTTGGTCGTGGGCGCCGATTTGATGAGTCGCCTGATCGACCCGAACGACAAAAAAACCTACCCGCTTTTCGGCGACGGTGCCGGTGCGGTGATCGTCGGCCCTGACGACACCGAAGGTTCCGATGGCGATGCGGCAGGCCCGTCTGGCATCTTGTCCTATCAACTGGGCAGCGAAGGCTGCGGCGGCGAAATGCTATGCATCCCAGCCGGGGGTACACGCATGTCGCTGACCGACGAAGCCAAAGAGCAAGGTTTGCAATACTTGCAGATGGACGGCCGCAACGTTTTCAAATGGGCAGTCCGAGTCTTCGACGAGAGCGCCAAAGACGTTTTGAAAGATGCCGGGATCGGATCCGACGAGCTTTCTTTGGTCGTCCTCCACCAGGCCAATCAACGAATCATCGACTCGGCCGTTTCCGATCTCGAAGTTACCCCGGACAAAGTCCTGGTCAACCTTGATCGCTACGGCAATACCTCCGGCGCGAGCATTCCGTTGGCACTTGACGAAGCCTTCAAAGCTGGCCGCATCGAACGCGGAGATTACGTCTTGCTGTGCGGGTTCGGCAGTGGCTTGGCCTGGGGCACGGCACTGATCCGTTATTAGCCCCTATCCGGTTTGGACTGCCTCGTTCCAAACCGCGAGTCTCATAAAAGTGGCCGCCTATGGCCACTCCGGTGGGCGTTTCTCGACAAATGCCTGAATCCCTTCGGCGGCCGAATCGGTCGTGCATAGCGCGGCAGCTGTTGCGGCTCCGCCGGCCAGATTGGTCAACAACGTTTCGCCGATCGCTTCATTTAAGATGCGCTTCGTCGCCTGCACCGATTCACGCGGCGACTGCCCACAGCGTTTTGCCAACGCATTGGCTTGCACCCACACTTGATCTGCGGCAATCACTTCGCCGCACATGCCTAAACGGTATGCTTCAGCAGCGTCGATCGCATCACCGGTCAACAACATCCGTGCTGCCGTCGCAGCTCCGAAGCGGAACTCAAGCAGCGGTGCGGTCAGCCCGCCGATTAAACCACGCTGTGCGGCGTTTGCAATCAACTGAGCCTGTTTGGAAAGCACCATCAAGTCGCATGAAAGTGCAAGTGCCAAGCCGGCACCAATCGCATCGCCATCGACCGCCGCGATAATCGGCTTCGGGAAACGCAGCAACGTCTCGCAAAGCTCAGTCAACTGACGCCACGCGTCCATCCACTCGGGATGCGCGTCGATCGGTTCCATCGTCGCGATCTTGGCAAAGTCCTTGAGGTCAACACCGCTGCAAAAGTGATTGCCGCGACCGGTCAACACGACGGCCGATACCTTCTTTTCTTGATGGATGTCTCCAAACGCTTCGATCAACTGATGAATCAAAGAAGCATTCAACGCGTTACATGCATCGGGTCGGTCTATCACGATTGTGGCGACCGAGTCCATCACTTTGATATCGACTTGTTGGCTCATCGTCCTGATACAAAGGGGTTATTCGAAGTCGGCCAATGCGTGCATCGAATCGGCCAGATCACTGTACAGCTTTCGGTAAACAGGGAACAGCTTGTCATAGGCTGCCGCTGCCTTGCGATCAACACTGGTCGATTCTGCTTTTTCGATTGTTGCTTTGCAAGCCGATTGAATGTTCTTGTACGCACCGTCGCCGACGGCCGCCAACAAAGCGACACCGTAGGCAGGACCTTGCTCGACTTTCAGGGTCGTGATTTTCTTTCCAAACACGTCTGCTTGCATTTGTCGCCAGAACGGATTTTTACTTCCGCCGCCTGACGCTCGGATTTCTTTGACAGGCACGCCGAGCGACTGGATAATTTCCAAACTGTCACGCAAAGCGAACGTGATGCCTTCCATCACACTGCGGGTCATCGCGCCGCGTGTGTGCGTCAAATTCAAACCGACGAATGAGCCACGTGCCTTGGGATCGGCGTGTGGGGTACGCTCGCCGTTCAGGTAGGGCAGAAAGACGACACCGCCGCTGCCCGCGTCGACCTTTTGCGCTTCGGCGGTCGCCGCGGCATAAGCTTCGCCGTCGCCAATTCCGGACAAGCCTTGCAGGATCGACTCAACCCACCATTGCAGCGATCCGCCGCTGGTCAAGTTGACGCCCATCATGTGCCACGCACCGTTCACCGCGTGACAAAACGTATGTAGACGTCCAGACTCGTCATACTGTGGTTCGTCGCTATGAACGAACATCACGCCACTGGTTCCGATCGAGGTGCTCAACACCCCTTTCTTGACAACGCCATTGCCAACCGCCCCCGCGGCACAATCCCCGGCACCGCCGACAACTTTGCAATCGGTCGTCAATCCAAGTGCCGTTGCTGCGGCCTGTGTCAGAGTCCCAGTGACCTGTTCACTCTCGACGACTTCAGGCAGCAAGTCGATATCCAAATCCAACTTCGTCAGCAACTTCTTTGACCACTGGCGTTTCACGACGTCCAGCAGCAACGTTCCGCTGGCGTCACTGACTTCGCTAAAGAACTCGCCGGTCAAGCGTCGACGAATCTCGTCCTTCGGCAGCAATACCTTGGCCAGCCGTTCGAAGTTCTTGGGTTCGTTGTTGCGCAGCCACAGGATTTTGGGAGCCTGAAAACCGGTCAACGCCGGGTTGGCGACCATCTTGATCAGCTTCTTGCGTCCGCCGGCCGCCGAAGTGATTTCATCGCACTCCGCTGCGGTACGTTGGTCGTTCCACAGCAACGCCGGCCGGATCACGTTGCTCTGTGAGTCCAAGAAAACGCTGCCGTGCATTTGACCACTCAGGCCAATCGCTTTGACGTCTTGCGGTTTGAGCTGAGCCTTGTTCATCACCTCGCGAACAGTCTTAACCGTCGCGGCCCACCAATCGTCGGGGTCTTGCTGAGTCCAACCGGGCTTGGGTTGCTCCATCGGATAGCTCGCATCGGCTTCCGCCAACAACGCACCTTTTTCGTCGATCAACAACGTTTTGGTTCCGCTGGTTCCGACGTCGATTCCTAGATAGTGACTCATGGTGAAGATTGATGATGAGGGTAGGATGAAGATTCAACCCGGTGCTGCTGTAGAGACAGGCAAGCCGAACCGGATTCGAAGGGATTGCGTATCGTACCGAGAGCCAAGCCGCGTCGTCATTTCCAGATCAGGCCGAACCGAATTGTTTTCCCGAAATAAGCTCGGCCTCGGAGATATATTACCGCGTCTACAACTTCCCCATTCAATCTATCACACCGCTACGATGCCAAGCTTCGATCACGGAAGTCACCGGAACCTCAACCGACGCCATGCAATCGGGATCCTTTCAGCCTTGGCCGTGACCGGCTGCGGTAGCTCCTCAGAACCGACTCCGGACAACAAGCCATCGGGCGAGCGCCGCGACGTTCCCTTGCGAATCGTCTTTGATGGCTCCGAAGATGACGCCGCGGCGATCCGGCGCGCTTACGGAACCGAAGCGGAACAATCACTACAAATCACGGCAATCGATTCCAGCCAAGCCGGTCAGATTGAATCGATCATCGACGCCGTCCGCAACAGTGATGTGGCTATCGTTTCACACGCTTTGATTGGGACATTGATCGCGAATGAAACGATCGTCGATATCAATCAAGAAGTCTTGGATGACATCGCGTCAAACCATGGACCATTGCTTCCCGCACTTGAACATTCATTCGGCCGCTACGACGGATTGCGGTGGGGCGTCGCTGCTGGCGCCAAGCCACTCGCGGTACTGTCCCTGGATCCCGATTTGACTCTCGAAAACTGGGCCGACTATCACACTTGGCTTGGCGACAAAAAAGGCAAATCGGGTGAACCACTCGCGACGTCTTGGGCGGCAAATTCGTTTCTGAATCGGTGCGCATTGACAATCGATCGCGCATGGTTGTTTGATCGATTGACACTCAAAGCACAAATCAATCAACCCGAATATGTCGAACAGCTGCAGGCGTTGCTTGCCGACTCAAAGCTTTATGCATCGACCGAGATGACGCCTGCGATGATTTACAACGGCATCCGCCAAGGCGAGCTAAAAGGTGGCATCGCATTCCAAACGCCGATCACGGCAGCAGCACCGGACGCGTCCGCAGAGTTTTTTGACGTTTCGGCAACGGCTTGCCCCAACGAAACCGAAACGGAGCGTCTGTGGCTCGGCCGCCAAACCTTGATCGCATGCGTCAGCACCGGCTGCCGCCAAACGGAGGCGTCGCGAAGATTCGTTGGCTGGATCTCAGGAACCCCGTCACACTCCACGCTAACACAACAAACGGAGCTGGTTTCGCCAACACGCACGCCTCGCGAATCGACCGTCGGCGGACAGTTGACCGGCTACGCGCGCTGGGCGAAGGAGCAGTTGAACACATCGCTCGTCGTCAGCGGCCCTTGGCTGCCGAACGGCACCGAATACTACCAAGTTCTCGACGATCAAGTGCGCCGATGCATTGGCGGAGAAACCGATCCGCAAGCGGCGCTCAATCAGGTTGCAGAACGCTGGAACGAAATCAGCGATCGCAACGGTATCGAAAAACAAACGGCCGCGTGGAAGAAGCTGGACGTTTAATCGCGACGTTACAGCAGAACGATTTTTGGCTTGGACTCACCGACCTCGCCCCGGCGCCGTGCCTTGATTCGCACGTACGGGGCAATGAATTTTGCCCGGTCGGCAAAACTGTTGGCTGGGGCCTCCGGCTTCGCATGTACCGGTTCAACCAAGTCTTCGATCATAAACCCCGAACGGCACATCCCGCCAACGATCTGCTCCCAACGGTGCAGGTACTCAATCGCACCGCTTTCCCGCAATCGCTTTGATGCCGCAGTCGCTTGACGCGGCGGAGGAACGGGCTGGCTGCGATAATACGTGTGCAGCACCGGGTACCCACGTTCGGCACGTTGATAGTCCGCTTGCAAACTCACTGGCTGTTTGTGCTGGCTGATATAGATGCCGCCAGGCTTCGTGACCCGAGCGACTTCGTCAAAGACGGGACGTATGTCGGGAACGTAGCAGGTACTGACCGGATGAATCACGATGTCGAACGAGGCACTGGCGAGACCGGACAGATCCTCCATCGTGGTTTGCAAGATCCGCAAAGAATAGCCTCGCTTCGCCGCAACTTGACGATCAAGTTCCAACATCGCCCCGCTCAGATCGACCACGGTTACGTTCGCTCCGGCAGCGGCATACAGCGAACTTTGACGCCCCCCGCCGGCAGCCAAGCACAACACGTGTTTGCCAGAGATGTCGCCTTCAAGCCATCCCGCCTGATCAACCACTGACAACGGCCGCGAAAGCTCTTCAGCGGTCGCCGGTCGGCAAAGAGGATCACCCGATGCAGCCATCCGGTCGTAAACCCGCTGGTTTGCGTCAAGCACGCCTGGGTCCGCTTGCTGTTGGCGATTTCCCGAAAATGGCGATCGATCGTTCGGTGGAAACTCGCTCACGGGCGTGGCTTGATCACGTTGGGGGATCTGGGAGAACCATCACGGGCGGTCGACAAAACAGCCCCAATGTTCAAGCAGCTGAACCTAATCGCAGGCGAGAATTCCGACAATCGAAAACAGAGAGGGAAAGCGGTCAGCCGCCAGGGGACCCAAAAAAATCCGCTGAGTCACGGAAAAACAACCTAAAACACGGGTTTACCGCCCCTTTCCGAACTAGGACCGCGAAAAATAGGGAACTTTCGCGATTCCATTTCATCCGAAGGTTATACCGACCGTGGCACGCCTTCATCACCGCCACGCGTCGGAGGAATCCCCTGGGAATCCCCCCTCCCCTGACGACCGTCACGGTTGGGTTTGACTTGACAGTGCAAAACTAGGTTATCCTCTTGGCCGGTGCTTCGAACTGAATCGCAAGCAACCCGGCGACGGGCTGGATGTTGTAATGGCTTTACCTGACGACCTTCTCGACGAACTGCTGTCGGCGTACCTGGATGGTGCGGCGAGTTCGGATGAGTGCGCTCGTGCCGAACAGTTGATCGACAGCGACCCAGAAGTCGCAGAACGGTTCCAAGCCTTCATTGAGCAACGTGAACACCTGCAGGCGATCGCCCGCAGTAACCAGCAAACCGCGTATCGCTTGCCCGCTAACTTTGCCGACAATGTTGTTGCCGCGGCAATCGATCACGTCAAGTCGCAAAGTGGGATCGATCACCACCCATTGCTTGTTGCCGACCAGGAACTTCGTCCTGCCGGTCGCTCTGATTCACGAATCTCGGCGAGATCAATCACAATCGGGGTGGCCGCCTTGGCGGCATCAGTGCTGTTTGCCATCGGCGTGCTGCGTGAACCTGCCCCAAGCGATCACCCCGCAATCGCCGAGAACAGTCCCGCCCCGCAAGAAACCGCCGAGCACTCACAGAGTGACAGCCCGTCGCCTGTGACCGAAATGCTCGCCGAATCAGAATCCCAGGGAAACGCCGATTCCCAGGGAAGCACTTCAGAGCCCCTTCCGGCAATAGACGAAGCCGGAACTACGGAAATAGAACCGATGATCGCGATGGACGCACCGTCGTCCGCGGCAACGATCGACACTCCTGACCGAGAGCCGATCGAAGCGTCGGTGGAGCAATCGCCAGCGACACTACGTCCACTGAACACCCTTTTGGTCATCAAAGTCGAATTGACCGAAGCAGGACGAACTGCCGATTCGTTCAGTCAAGCGACGAATACCCTGCAGTTTCAAACGAGCGAAGAACGCCCCGTTGGTAACGACTTGGCTGCCGCGGCCAATCGCGAGTCTGGTGAGAGTGACCTTGGGGCTCCGCAACGGGTGCTGCTTCTGGAGTCACCCGCAAAGAAACTCGATTTGCTCGTCAATGCCTTGGCAAATGATCGCGACCACGTGGCATCACTTTCGTTCAGCTTGCTGTACGCGGAGCATGATGCTCCTATCCTGAAAGCGGTGAATGCGGCTCGACTTCCAGATCCCACCCGAATTCGCCACCAAGGCCGAAGCACCCCTCTGGTAGGCGAAGGCAACGATGCGTCCGTCGGACTTTGGCAAGACGAATTCGGGGATCGAGTCTTTGCCCCAATCACGCCAACGACCGCCGCAATGGTGTCCAGCATGGGCTCGGGGCAGCCACTCGAATTGCCCACAAATGCTGCCGATCTTGACGGCAGTTTGAATGAAGAGCCTGACCAAATGGCGAACATTCTGTTTCTGATCCGCTGATCGATTTCTATTGACGCTGACTGCGAAAACCGGGTATCAAAAACACGATTCCCCGCAAAGAATCAGCAGAGCGAGGCAGCAAGACCGGACCTCCCACGCGCCTCGATCAGCCACCCTACCAATTGCCAAACAGATAAAAAGCAAGGAAGGCTTTCCCATGACTGGCTCGACCCATGTGCCGCTGTTGGATATCAACCGCGACAATCTTCCACATCGCGATGAGTTCGTAGAGGCGCTGACCGCCGTCGTCGACAGTGGGCGTTTTCTTTTTGGTCCCGATGTGGTCGACCTTGAAAAAGAAGTTGCCACACACAGCCAAGCCGAATTCGCCGTGGGCTGTGCATCCGGAAGCGACGCGTTATTGCTCGCCCTGATGGCACTCGACATCGGTCCCGGCGATGAAGTGATCGTGCCAAGCTTCACGTTCTTCGCTTCGGTCAGCTGCATCACGCGACTGGGTGCGACTCCGGTTTTTGTCGACATCTGCCCCGATACCTTCAACGTCGACCCGCAGTGCATTGCCGACGCGATCACCAGCAAGACACGGGCGATCATCCCGGTACACCTGTTTGGCCAGTGCGCCCAAATCGATCGGATCTGCCAGATCGCCACGCAACACGATATCCCTGTGATCGAAGATGCCGCCCAAGCAATCGGTGCGGCGTATCACTCCCGCCCCGCAGGTAGCTGGGGATTGGCCGGCTGCTTCAGTTTCTACCCCACCAAAAACCTTGGCGGGATGGGTGACGGCGGGATGCTGACTAGCAACGACGAAACCTATGCCGACCGCCTGCGTCTATTGGCCGGACACGGCATGCGACCGCGATACTATCACCAAGAAGTCGGCATCAACAGCCGCTTGGACACGTTCCAAGCAGCGGTCCTGCGAATCAAACTGCGACACCTCGATGAAGCCGTCGAGTCACGCCAAGCGATCGCGTCACGCTACATGACTTTGCTGACCGATGCAGGATTGGTTGGCCCCGATCAAATCGTTTTGCCTACTGTCGATGCGAACGCATTCCACGTCTGGAACCAATTCGGTGTGCGTGTCGGTGGCGGACGTCGCGACGCTTTGCGTTCACACCTCGGTGACCGCGGTATCGGAAGCGAGATCTACTACCCCGTTCCTGTTCATCGCCAAGAGTGCTACGCGAGCCTGAAAATTGATTCGGCGACTTTGCCGGAGACCGAGCGAGCTTGCGCAGAAATTTTGAACCTGCCGATCTTCCCAACACTTACCGCTCGCGAACAAGAGCAAGTGGTCGACGGGATCGCCGCCTACTATCGCGCCGGCGCACGAGTGGCCGCGTAACTCGCCACGCCAAATCGATTCAAAGCAGACAAAAGCCGTGTCAGTTCGCTGACGCGGCTTTTTTTTGTTGGGCAATGGATGAGAGGCATTCACTCTCGAACGTCACACGCCGCCAGGACAATCCAACGGCTTCCAATCCATCGGCTGATGACGCAAACCGCAACCGCTTGTGACTCAGGAAATGGCGACTGCGATAGGCAACTCCCCTGCAATAAAAAAAGCGAGGCCGGGTCCTGATTCCAGAACCCAGCCTCGCATCGATCGTTAGCAGTGAATGCTTTCGAAGTTACTGACCGAGGGCTTCCTCGATGACTTCACCCGAAGCTTTCGTTCCCATCGCACCCCAAACACCGTAAGGGCTCTTACGACCTGCACCTGCGGTTCCGTAGGTCGGATCCAGGTTGTGGTAAGGCACTTGAGTTTGATCGCCGGTGTCGATGCTGTCGGTGATGAACGTAACCGCACCGTCACCCATCAGGATGTGAACGCCACCTTGGTGCAAGCTGGACGCCGATCCGTAACCGAAGTCGCCGTGACCACGGTAAACGCAGTAGCTGTTCGGTGGACGAATGGTGTTGAACACAGAGAACTGTGGACGACCATCCGACCAACGACGACCACGACCGTGGCGGTCTGCTTCGTCCAAACCTGGGTCACCATCGGTCAACGTTGGCGACCAGTAACGTGGACGTTCTGGGTCGAGATACTGTTCCCAAGTGTTTGGCGCTTGAGCCATGTCAGCAGCTTCTGCTTCACGGTAAGGAACCGTCGCAACCAAACGCTCACGGGCATCGACGATGTTTTCGCCACACATTGCAGTGTTCGAAAGACCGTCGCGGATGTCGCGGAACTTGGTGAAGTGGCGAGCGTGGAAGACACCACGCGCCCAACGGCTTCCAGCTTCCGAACCCCAAGTACCGTCACTGCTCGCGACGCCTTCGTCGTTCACACCGCCGTGGTGTTGCTCGAAGTACGCGTCACCGGCACATGCCGAGTAGTTGGTGTAACCGAGGCGGTAAGGTGCCGATTCGGTCGGGTCGCTGGGGCAGCGATAAGCGGCAACCTGGGTCAACCAAGGCTGGTAATTATCGTTCCATGGCACAGGCCCCATCGCTGGGTAGGGCAGGTTACCACCGTCCGTACGGCGCGTGCCGTCGCGGTTCAAGTCGAGCGGATTGCTGATCTGATCCCACATACCTTGTTGCTCGAGGAACGGAAGAATCCCGACCATCCAGCTCAGGCTAAAGTAGTTATTGAAGTCACCACTGTCGCCGTGCGAGTGGGTGCGGTAGGTACCACCACGGTTCATCGGCAAGTTCTTGTATGCCGAGTGATAGTTGTGCAGGGCCAAGCCGATTTGCTTGAAGTTATTGCTGCAGCTCATACGGCGAGCGGCTTCACGAGCGGCTTGAACCGCTGGAAGCAAAAGACCAACCAAGATTCCGATAATGGCGATGACTACCAGCAGTTCAACAAGCGTGAACGCCTTCTTACGTCCTGAAAAACGTCTCTGTCGCATAAGATCCTCGTAGAGAAAAGATTAAACCGTACCCCGATCAACCCGCCCACCAGGGCAATAAATAAAACGTCAGCGGATTGAGAATGGGATTTGACGGGTATACTAACCAGATAAGCGTTTGGGGGATTCGCCCAATCCTGCAATTTCTTACACAAAAACTGAAATGGTGCGACTATGCACTCCTGTATCGGTGCAGCACGACGAATCGTTCAAACAAACTTAAGTTGAGTTTTATTCTGCAGGCTCGTAAAGCCCCCTCTGTTGACATGTCAACAATTGAAAGTTGGTTCATTTTCGACCACAACTTCCCCATCGGTTAACGAAAACTACGTCCCCCGATAAACCAGCACCACGACGCGCTTATTTGCGACGATCTTGACCTGGTGAAGTGCAATCGGTCACCAGTGACATATCCCGACATCAATGCGTGTACTCACAATCCATTCTTTGGCGGATCGTCGGTGAATGAAAACAGAAACGCTTTTCCGATTGATCATGCTCCACACCCGGCATCGATTTTGAGATGCGACAGACAGGCGTTTAAAGGAACGGCGGCTGTCTAATGCTCTTCCCAACTTCTCGCCCTATGTATCAACAACGCTTTCAAATTCCGTCGCCGACGCAGGTGTCTCTTAACGTGCACAAGCGGTTGAGGCCCCAGACTCCCTGCTTGGCCTGCTGTTTTGCCGCCGTACTCCTGTTGGTCGCCGGATGCAATCGCTCAAATGTCGAACCGCAGAAAAGCGAAACAAATTTCCAACCAGCGAAACAAGACGCGGCGGCGAACGAAAAAACAGAAACACAGGATGCGAGCCTCGCAGAACAGGCTTATCGCGAACACCGACTGGGAAACTCGCAACGTGCAATGCGTTTGGTTCAGCAATCGTTGATCCAAGACCCCACGGACATCGCCACGCTTCGATTGGCAGTCGAACTGTATTCCCAAAGCGCTGACTATTGCTTAGCCGCGGAGTTCGCAAGCAAGCTGGCTGATCTGGATTCACAGAACTCTGACAAGATCCGCCTCCGCGTATTCGATTGGTACATCAAGTGTGGCAACTTCGCCGCCGCGGAACAGAATTTGAAAGACGGTTTAGCGGTCGATCCGAACAACGTGAATTTCAACCGTTTACTCGCACAGCTTCTAAATGCCCAAGGCCGACGCTTCGAAGCGAGCGAGTACGCGCGAGAATTGATACGGCTTCGAGCGGTAAACCCTGCAGAAGTACTAAGTCTGATCGACCTCTCCGGACCTTATTACCTGGCCTCTTTCGACGAGTTCATTTCGCTTGACAAGCCGTCTCTTTTCCAGCTTGGCAAGCTTCGTGAGCAGTACACGAAACTGAATGTCGATCCCGATCGAATACTCCAAAAATTGCGTGAGCTGCGTGAAGCGTTCCCCGACAATGCGGCTCTGGCGGCATTTCAAGGACGCGTTCTGACCGAATCGGCGCATTTTGATGAACTCGCTCAATGGCTCGATGCGTTGCCCGAGAACACCAGCGAACAACCTGAATACTGGAGCACGATTGGCAACTGGTTGGTCCATCGTGGCGAAGACCGTTCCGCCATCCGAGCGTTCGGAGAATCGCTACGTCGTGACCCCACCGATCGCGAGTCGCTACGTCAATTACTACAGGTGCTGACACGACTTGATCTCGACACCCAAGCGGAGAAGGCCAGACAAAACCTGGTCACACTCGATCGAATCTTCCGCATTGCCAAGCAGGCCGATCCGGATCAAATGCGTTGGATCGCCGAACAACTACAACAACTGACTCGTCCTTGGGAATCGATCGGATGGCTGATCTATGATGCCCAAGTCACCGGTCAAATGGCACTGCGAATTCCGCAAATCGGAAAACGTGCCGACGCCGTCAAGCAATGGGAGAGCGCCGCAAGCGAAGAACAACTTCGTAGCGTTCGACTGAACAGCCTGTTGGGTTTCAACATCAACGAGATTCCGCTGCCTAACTTGAAAGGCGTCACCGATTCCACGCAGACGCCTTCTGGGGATAACACCGCGAACCAAGCTTCCGAAGGAAGACGCATCGACTTTGCCGACATCGCGTCGCAGTGTGGAATCCAGATGACATTCGAAAGCGGATTCCCACACGACGGCATGGGCTTTCATCCCTACCAAGTCAACGGCGGTGGCATCGCGGTGATCGACTTCGATCTTGACGGATGGAATGATTTGTACTTCGCAAATGCTGGCGACGACCCACGCAATGACAACGCGAGTCAACCCAATCGTCTCTATCGTTCGCAACATGACGAACAATTCCAAGACGTTTCCGAGATGGCGGGCGTTACTTCACGACACTTCGGTCAAGGCGTTGCGGCTGGCGACTTAAACCAAGACGGTTTTCTTGACTTGGTGGTTGGCAACATCGGGCGGAACGACATCTACTTGAATCAAGGCGATGGGACGTTTCTTGAACTCGCCGCAGACAAAATCGACGACCAGTCTGCCTGGACATCCTGTGTGGGGATCGCGGACGTGACCGGCGACCATCTGCCAGAGATTATCGAGGTGAACTACATCGACGACCCAAAGTCCTTCGACGCCCGTTGCGAAGAAGACTACCTGACGTGTCAACCACAACGATTCAACGCAGCTGCTGACCGGGTGTTCGTCAACCAAGGCCAAGGCCACTTTACAGCTTGGGATCAATTCGATGCCCATCGTGACGTTCGACAGCACGGCTTCGGGCTTGTCATCGCCAACTTTGATCGCAAACTTGGCAACGATTTCTTCGTCGCCAACGACGGCGACTTAAACCACTACTGGGTCAGTGTTCCAAACGAACGCACCGACACCTCACCCTATGAATTGGCCGAATCGGCAAGCATTCGCGGATGCAGCATCGGGCGTGGTGGGAACAGCCAAGCTTGCATGGGCGTCGCATCCGGTGACCTGGACCGCAATGGGACGTTGGACCTTTTGATCACCAACTTCCATAACGAACCGGTCAACCTTTTTCTGCAATCCCGATCCGGATTCTTCGCCGACGAATCCGTTCGCTACGGATTGTTTGAGCCAACTTACTCGGTACTCGGCTTCGGAACTCAATCGTCTGACTTTGATAACGATGGGTGGCCTGACCTAGCTGCACTAAGCGGTCACGTCTTTAATGCGACAGCCGAGGGCGTTCCGTTTCGAATGAAACCACAATTGTTCCGGGGCAGTTCCAACGGATTCGCATTGCAGAACGACGAAGACCTCAGCGACTATTGGCAACAAGAGCAACTCGGACGAACACTCGCCGTACTGGATCTGCAGCACGACGGACAAATTGACTTGGTCAGCAGCCACTTGGACTTGCCAATCGCGCTGCTAAAAAACCGATCGGACTCCGGCCATTGGTTTCAGCTTGAACTGATCGGTGTCGAAAGCGAAAGAGACGCAATTGGCGCCGAAATCAGCGTCCGATCAGGCACTCAAACATGGCACGCTTGGCAAACCGGCGGCGACGGATACATGTGCAGCAACGAGCCCGTGCTCCACATCGGTTTGGGTTCCGCAACACGGATCGACGAAGTCAAGATCGACTGGCCGTCGGGAAAGACGCAAAGCTTTTCAGACATCGACGCTGACCAACGCTACTTGCTGATCGAAGGCGACGACCAATTGGCACCACGTTGGTAGTCTCAACAGGTTCGCCGCAGATTACTTTTCGAGCAGTTCCGTAGCGATCCCTTGCCCTTCAATCACCGTGTAGCATCGGTTTGCGTCCAGGTCTTTCAATTCTTGAACGTACCCGGAGGGCCAAGTGATTTGGGCGCGATCGACCTGATCATGCCCCGCAATCCCGAAATCCACAATCGGTTCATTCGTGCAGAGCATCCCGTCTCCACCGACCAGCCAGCCTGTCCACGATTCGGTACCACACTCGATTGTCAGCTTCGCGCCATTCGCATCGCGTTCACTGTCGGTGCCAATCAATCGAAACTGAACGCCGTTTCTGCTAAGGGTTTGATTTTCGAGCAGCGCGACCGGTTGATCCAAATGATTCAATACCAAATCGACCTTGCCATCCAGGTTCCAATCGAGCGTTGCCATGATGCGTCCTAACGTCGGCTTGGACCAATAATCACCCACAGGCGTTTCTAAATTGAATCGGTCACCATCCCCGCGAAAAAACTGAGGCAGCATTTGAAAGGGCCGACCTTTCCAACGGTGGTCAACCAAATTGCCATTGAGCACCGCAAGATCTAAAAACCCGTCACGATCGAAATCGACCGCTTGAGTTCCCCACCCGACGGTCAAACGAGTGGGTTCATAAATCCCCGCAGCCGCAGCACCATTTGCGAACAAGCCGCCATCTTGTTGCAGGAACAAATCGGCGGACTGATTCCAAAAATTCGTGACATGCAAATCCAACGACCCGTTGCGATCGAAATCCCCGGATGCGACCCCCATGCATCCATTGCGTTGTCCGAGTACACCGAATGCACACCCCAGAATTGGTGCGCACTCTGACAAACGAAACGAACCGCCACCCGATTCGTCTCGATCGACATTCTCTGACAGCCAAAAATGGTTTGCTTCGGTGTCATTGGCGATGAAAACATCGTTGCCGGCGACACCATCAAAATTTGCGATGACTCCGCCGAAGCCGAAGTTCGGTTTTTGATCCATTTCCAAGCACCCGTCCCAAATTTGGAACTGTCCATCATTGGTCAAATGCCAAACTCGATCGAGCGCAGGCTTAAACCCGCTCGGATTGCATATATCGTTCTTAGGAGTGCATCTCGTTGTCAACGCCGTCGGATCGTCAACGTAATTGACTTCCACAAGCTCTGGTAAGCCGTCACCATCGAGATCGCCGGCCAGGATCGATGAAGTCCACAGTGGGCGCAATGGTTCTTGGTCAATCACTTCACGCGAGAATGAACCGTCGCCGTTGTTTCGGTAAAAAACATTCGGCCCGATATTGGACAGTGCAATGTCAACAAAACCGTCTTGGTTCACATCGATCGCCGTTGCGCCTTGCCCATAGCCACGATCACCAACACCGGCACCAAGACTGACCTCCGTCCAACGTTTGCCATCGAGATTTCGCATCAACACGTTAGGCCGACTCCCTGTCGGATCGAATGCTTCACCACCTCCCTGGACGAAGTAAAGGTCAGGTGCACCGTCCAAGTCGTAGTCCATCGCCGCTATTCCGCCGCCGGTGAGTTGGTGTAACGCATGGCTTTCCGCTGCCGGATCATTCCCGCTGTCATAGGAAAAATCCAGGCCGACTTGTGATGCGACATCATCTAGCACGATGTCGACCGTCTTCTCTGGTTCACGCTCTGTCACCTCGCGATTCACATCAACGCCAGAGTCCGATTCTCGATCATTCAACAATGCCGCGATCGTTTCCGGCTCGGGGCGCGTCCAATTGGCGGCGTCGATTCCGATTGCGTTTTCGATTCCGGCAATTGAGTCATTCGTTGAATGTTCGGCCTTCCGTCGCAAGTCAGCAATTCGCGTCGAAGTTTCCTCCAAATTCGGACGGAGCTTTTGATCGATCTCCAACCATGCGATCGCTTCCCATTGCCGGCCAAGGGAATCGAGCAGTTCTGCTAACCGAAACAGTTCGTCATGAGTTCCGGGACGAAGTCCGATCCGGCTGACGATCTGTGCCGCTTCGGTAAGGCGTTCGAATGACTCTCGCGACGCGGTAGCAGCAGACGATTTCTCGAGCATGTCCAGTGATCGGGACAAGGCCAAGAAAGCTTGCGGATCGGTAGGATCCAGTTTGACGGCTTCAAGTAAACATCGTGCCGCCTCGCGATGCTGGTTGTCGTGTTGGAGAAGCACTCCGGCGCTGTACCAGTACGAAGGCTGCACGACGATCTCACTCTTCAAATCAGGCAACAATTGTCGCAATGAATCGTCGTGGTTCATCTCGATCATCAGACGGCAAAAGAAAGCCGCGATCGCTGTCGAATCAGGAAACGTTAAATACAGCTGTTCCGTCAAGCGTGCGGCTTGATCCAGTTTCCGATCCGCGCGATAACGCTGTGCCACAGCCAGTGCGGCGGGAACCAACTGCTGTCCGAATTCTGGCTTCGGCAACGTTGTGTCGACAAAAGCGTCGCTGAGCGTATTGAGGGCGAATAATTCCTTTTCCGTGATCTCACCAGATTTCGCCAGTCGCCATAGATACGTTGCCGCTTCGATACGTTTGCCCTGGTTGTTCAACAGCGCCGCCAAGCGATGACGAAGTGTATTGAGTCGCGGATCATCATGTTCGACGGCAATCGGAATCGCTTTGGTCAATTGCCCCTCCGCCAGTTCAAATTGATTCGCCGCGGTTAACCACTCCGACGAATCGATCATTGCCTGAATGTAGATCGCTGGCGTTTCGGGCAAGATTTGATCGACCAAAGCATTGGCGGGAATGAGATCACCACCGGCGGCTTGGCATTTCGCCGCAATCAGCAAGACTTTTGGATCCACGGGCGGATCAACCAGCAGCGGGCGCAAAACGCGTTCGGCTTCGACATAGTTGCGTTGCCTTAGAAACGATTCGGCCTCAACGATCCGATCCGCAGCTGTCCGCCCGCTCGTCGCTTCGATCGTTTCTTTTTTCTGCTGTTTCCGCAGGAGTTCTGCTGCCGTGGGGTCCGTTCCGCCTGAACCGCAACCGATGCATGCCAACACCATCAACGAACCGTACAGTTGGATGCGGACTTTCACTGGAACCCTTTGAACTGAAAAGCAGACTCGGAATTTTCAATCAATAGATAATGATAGCCGGCATCGAGATCGTAAAAGGATTGGCGTTCTCCGCCCGGCCACGTGACGGTCACGTTTCGAGCTTTCATCTCGCCGCCCAGTCCGATCGAAATCCGACGTTCATTCGAACACATAAACCCATCACCGGCAGTCAACGGAAACATCACCTGACGGTCACCGACGTCGGCATGAACGATCGCGCCAATGGCATCTCGCTGCGATCGCGTCCCTTTTAGGTCCAACGTGATGACATTCCCAGCACTGACGGATTCATTGATTAACATCGCCGCAGGCTCGTACAAATGCGTAATCACGACGTCTACTTTGCCGTCACGATTTAAATCCGCCGTTACCAAAGCTCGCCCTAAATGGTCCTTGGTGAAGTACTCGCCTAAGCCGTCGCGTGCGAATTCCGCCCACTCGCCCGACCGCTTGCGATAGAACACCTGAGCCGGCATATAGTAGCTGACATCATCTCGATAGACGTTATCAACATGTCCGTTGGCAACGATCAACTCCTGGGTTCCGTTGTTATCAAAGTCAGCCCACTCGGTTCCGAAGCCAAGTAATTTATTGGAAACCTCGCCCAGTTCGCTGCGATAGGACTGGTCTTTCCAAAAGCCCCCGGACACCTGTTCGTAAAACGTGTTGTGGTCGTCGGCAAAGTGCGTCACAAAGAAATCGACATCGCCATCGCCGTCGGCATCCGCCGTCGCGATTCCCATTGAAGCCTGTGAATGCGACTGGCCACTTAGCCCCACACCACGCACGGCTGCCAAGTCAATTAATTCAAACGTTTGGTCTTTGTCGTTCTCGTTGGGTGAGCTTCGATTGGGCGACCACAAGTGATTGACCGTCATATCATTGGCGACATACACGTCAACGCCTGGACGCTCGTCGAACGAGCCACCCACTAAGCCTAAGCCACGTCCTGGCGTGACTTGATTCATCCACACATCGCTTCGGTCCGAAAAGGTCCCGTCGCCGCTGCCCTTCCAGACCCGGTCTTTGGCCGCCTCGAACTGCAATGGCGGGCAGGTCGAATGTCGCCCACGGTTCTGACAAGACTGCTGATAGGGTGCTTCCCCACCGCAATAATTCGTCGCAAACAAATCGGAAATTCCGTCCGCATCAAGGTCGGCGATCAATGCCGATGTCGACCACGCATCATCGCTCAAACCAAGCGGCACCGCCGCTTCACGGAAGGTCCCGTCTCCATTGTTGATGAACAGTCGATTCTGTCCGATATTGGCATCGAACACGTCAGGGAATCCATCCTCGTTGAGATCACCGATCGCAATGCCTTGCGAAAAGCCGTTGTCGACGTAGCCCGCCGTTTGCCCAAACTCAACAAACCGATCTCCCAGATTTCGAAACAAACGGTTTGGCGACGAATCCGCTTTCATCGGAGAACCATCTAACATCGTGATGGCGACGTCCGGGAACGAGTCCAAATCGAAATCGATAATCCCCACGCCTCCGCCAACGCTTTGATAGATCCAATGGCCTTCTTTGATCGCTTCGGGGGCGACTTCACAAGTGTGGACAAAACCGCGTTGTTGAGACTGGTCGGTAAAGAACAGATCTGCAGCTCCGTCCAAATCGAATCGTGTCTTCGACGGATCGCTGACGTCAGCGATACCTTGGCTCGCCAACCCTTCTAAATTCAAACGATTGGACAGCAACTTGTCGGACTCGATCCAAGGAGTCGACGAAGTGAGTTGTGAGCGAATGTTTTGGTAATGCTGGATGTTGTTCGGTGACTTCCCGCCCGGCAGGGAAACTGCAACTCGCGCCCAAGCTTCTGCTTCCCAAACACGCCCCAGATCAATCATCGCATCTGCAACCGCCATTGCCGCTGCATGACTGTTCGCCTTCCGTTCCAAGTGCGTCTTGACGGCATCGAGCAACTTGCCTTGCCGAACGACTTGCGCCGCAACCACATCCGCGTCCTCCGCCCGATCAAGCTGAATCAGACTTTGGTGTAACATCGCGAGCTCCGCCGGATACATCGTCGGCGCCAGACCTTGGACATTAAAAAACGATGTCGCGGCGAGCGATTGCTGTCCGGTTTCAAACGCCCAATTCCCAATCACACACCAATACTCCGGATCACGCTGCACCGATGAAGGGGCTTGGCGATTCCAATCGGGGATCTGATCAAGCTTGCCTGTCGCGATCAACGCACGACCATACAGGACATACGCGGCTGCCTCGCCTGGACGAGAATCCAATACACCGCGAGTGCGTTTTAGCACTGAATCCCAATCCTGTTTGATCGCGTCAAAACGAGCTAACGAGTACTCCAGACGCACATCTGCGTTTGGTTCTCGCAATAACTCCTGGCACCAATCGATATCCGGTTCCACACGCAGCGGATTCGCCAACACCAACAACGAATCCGGATCTCCCATTCCGCGCCGAGCCAACCAACGCAATGATGGTACCGCCCGTTCGGGAAGTCCGATCATCGTGACAAGACCAACCAAGTCAAAGCGGGACTGCGGTTCGTCTGGAAACCGGTCAACGAATGACTGAAGTGCATCGGTCGCATCGAAGACGCGCCCCATCTGTACGAGACGTTTTGTCAACTTGTCGAGCAAGCCAAGATTCGCCGACTTCGTCATCTCCAAAGCGGTTTGATACATCTCGACGGAAGCATCGAGTTTGCCAAGTCCGGCAGCGATGTCACCACTCAGTTCGATCGCCCGAAGGTCGTTTGGATAGGCGATCAAAAAATCACGAGCTCGTGTTTCGGCAGTCGCCAAATCCTTCCGCGAGATCGCTTGCCCGATCCAACGCACGAACTCATTGGGGGTCCGCATCGCCGTCGATTCGAGAGACGGTTCATGACTTGTCCCAGCAGGTGTCTCCTCCGCCGACGGACTTGTGCCCGGCGCGTTCACCCGCGTTTTATCCGAACAGCCGACATGCATGCATGCTAGGACCAGCATCATGGACGCCATTGTCGCTTTCCAAAACCGCACGCCGCCCATTGCTCCACTTCTTCTCACGATCAAACGTCTACTTCTCTGCTAGGATGCCCAACGCACCAGTCCGGAGGATCCGACAATATACACCCTGCATATTCTCGCCACACCCAAGTCGAGCTGTCACCGACAAAGTCCAAAAACGGATTGAGCAAGTGGCGCTTTCCGTTTACTCCAGAATACCCCCTAGGGCTTTTCGGACCACTATCGTTAAGGGCGCGGATCCTTGACTACATTGTGAAACGATCACACAATTGCCGCCTTCAAAAACCATTGCCCCTCCCCTTTCAGGATTGAATTTGCATGTCTATTGCAAAGCTTCTACCAGTGACATTGTTTGCTTTGGCCTTGAGCTTCTCCGGTTGCGGACGTAGCGACGAAGGTTTCGTCGAGTCGCCAGCTCAAACACAAGAAGACATCGACTACAACGAAAACTACGAAAAGATGATGCAAGAAGAACAAAAGAAGAACTACGGCAACTAGTCGTTGCATCTTTTGCGACACTGCGATTGAACGCTGGGCTGACTCGAACTCGGCCCGCGTTCTTTCATCCCCTCGCGTCTTATTCCCGCCACCTAATACAAGGCGTCGAGAATCGCGCCACGCCGATTGGCGTCTAAAATCTTCCCTGGCGCTGCGTCAGGTACTCGGTCAATGCCGTGTCAAAAGGCATGCTGGTATCGAGCGGAACGTAATCGATTTGCAGCTTATTGCACCCCTCTCTATAGGCATCGCGAAACTCTTGGAGCGCTGCCAAGTAGTCATCACGGAACCCCGTCGCGTCGACGCTGACAGACTGTCCCGATTCCGAGTCCGTGAATTGCACCGGGCCGTCGTAGGGGAACTCGACTTCTGCGGCATCGAGAACATGAAAGACGATCACGTCATGTCCGGCGTGACGGAGTCGTGCCAGCGCCGAGATCGTCTCGTCGATTTGCGATTTCCAATCGGCATCCGGATCATCTGGTGGCCACAAGTCACTGAACAACATCACCAACGAATGATGCTTTAACATCGCCGCGATCTGCGTCAGTGATGCGGGTACATGTGTCGAACCTTTTGGCTTTAGGTTCGATAGCTGCGCGATCACGTCTCCCAAGTGTCCGCGCCGCGAACGCGCGGGCAACGCCGCGTGCAATTTCTCGTCAAACGTCATCAGCCCGACGGGGTCTTGCTGCATGATCATCAAATACGTCAGGGCTGCCGCAAGGCAGGTGACGTACTCGAACTTGGTCATCGTCTGGCTTTCAGTGAAACCCATTGAACTGGACAAGTCGATTACCAAGTAACCGACCAAGTTCGTTTCCGATTCGAACCGTTTGATGAAGTACTTGTCGGTCTTCGCATAGACCAGCCAGTCGATCAGTCGTGGGTCGTCGCCGCGGTTATAGCGACGGTGTTCGCTGAACTGGACCGAGAACCCCTGAAAAGGGCTGCTATGCAAACCTTGCAAGAATCCACGAACCACCATCCGGGCGCGGAGGTCCAGCCGTTTGATTTGCTGCAATGCCTCGGGTGATAGCGGCGAACTCATTTGGCCAACTTTTCTGGCTTCGGTGGCTGGATGTCTTCAAGCAACCGTGACACGACCGAGTCCGAATTCATTCCTTCGGCGGTGGCTTGAAAATTGGTCCCGATCCGATGGCGAAGCACAGGCAACGCGATCCGGCGAACGTCAGCAACATCGACGCTAAATCTACCTTCCATGGCGGCCATCGCTTTCGCACCAGCGATCAGGTTTTGCCCCGCCCGCGGACCGGCACCAAAGTCGACCAGCTCGCGAACATAGCTGGGTGCTGTCGCATCCGCTGGACGGGTCGCTCGAACCAACATTGTCACATAGCGGATCACAAAGGGGTTTACCGCGACGCTCGTGACGAGTTGCTGCACATTCAAAATTGCACGCGCGGACAATACCTTGTTGACCGTGGGCGTCTCACCACGGGTGGTCGCTGTTAGGATTTGTTCTTCCTCGGCAGCCGAAGGATAGTCGAGCTTGATGTTGAACATGAATCGGTCCAACTGGGCTTCGGGCAGCGGGTAGGTGCCTTCCTGTTCGATCGGGTTTTGGGTGGCGATTGTGAAAAACGGTTTGGGCAGCGCATAAGTGTCTCGCCCAACGGTGACTTGCCTTTCCTGCATCGCTTCGAGCAACGCGGCCTGAGTCTTTGGCGGCGTCCGGTTGATTTCGTCAGCCAGCAAGATGTTGGTAAAAATAGGCCCTTCGACAAATCGAAATTGTCGTTTGCCGTGCTCGTCTTCTTCGAGAACCTGTGTGCCCGTAATATCGGAAGGCATTAAGTCCGGCGTAAACTGAATCCGCTTGAACGAAACATCCAGAATGCTGGCCAAGGTGCTGACGATCAATGTCTTTGCCAACCCCGGCACGCCCTCTAACAAACAGTGCCCGCGGGTATAAATGGAAGCCAACAGCTGTTCGATCGTTTCCGATTGACCCACAATGACTTTCGAGAGTTCCGACCGGATGGTTGCTTGGTGGTCGGCAAATTCACGGAGCACATCGCCAAGGTTTCGACCTGACCCTCCAGACGAAGGTTTTCCTGCTTTTCCCGGCGGTGGTGGCGGAGGCGTGGACGCGTTCACGATTGGCGGGGAACTCTTTATGGTGGAAACTGGAACGTGCAACGATTTACCTCGCAATTTAACGCTCTGGCAACCGTCGCTCTACCGCACTTGATGTAAACATGAATCCTCAACAGCCCCGCCGAACGGTTGCGATGCCCCGACTGCTAAGACTCGCCACTTTCGCAATCCTCGCCGGATCGTGCATCTTACCCAAACAAACAAAGGCGGCTGTCGATGCCCCCACCGTCAGCCGTGCGATTGATCGCGGGGTGGCGTATCTGCGCGGTATTCAGACAGAAACCGGTGGCTGGAACGAATACGCCGGACACTCTTGCGGGCTAAGTGCGTTGTGCACGTTGGCATTGCTCAACGCCGGCGTCTCGCGCGAAGACGACGCGATCAAAAACGCGATGCTTTACTTGCGAGCGACCGAAACGAGCCAAACTTATTCGGTCGCGCTACAAACACTGGTCTTTTGCCAATACGGATCGGCAAGCGACATGCCGCGAATTCGAAACAACGTCACCAAGTTGGTCCAAGGACAAAAACCGAACGGCTCCTGGGGATATGGCGATAGGGGAATGTCGCGTGGCGACCCTTCAAACTCGCAATTCGCTTTACTCGCCCTCGGTGCCGCCCAGGATCATGGTGTCCAAGTTGACCCAAAGGTCTTTCGCGCAGCGATCGAATACTGGAAGCGGCTCCAAAACCCTGATGGCGGCTGGAGCTACAGCGGGGGCGGATCGACGGGCAGTATGACGTGCGCCGGAGTCGCCTCGTTGATCATCGCCCAGGGCCGTTTGGGTGACACGAGCTCGCGAATCGAAGACGGCCAGATCGTTTGCTGTGGTGGCGAGATCGGTGAAGACGACCCCATTCAGCAAGGTCTCGAGTGGCTGGCTCGCCGCTTCATCGTCGAAGACAATCCGAACGGTCATGCCTCGACCTACTTTTACTACCTCTACGCGATCGAGCGGACGGGACGACTGTCGGGACGACGCTTCTTTGGCGGTCACGATTGGTATCGCGAGGGCGCCGAGAAACTGCTGTCAATCCAAGATGGCTTTCAAGGTTTTTGGTCGGGCGGCGACTGGGAACCCGAAGCGATCGCGACATCGTTTTCGCTGCTGTTTTTATCCAAAGGAAAACGTCAAGTTGTCGTCGGACAACTGGCCTATCAAGACAACCAACGCGAACAGTGGCAGCCACACCCCGATTCGCTTCGACAATTGGTGCGTCACGTCGAACGCGCTTGGGGCAGAGACCTCACCTGGCAAACGGTGCGATTGAAAGACGCCGGAGTCGTCGACGTCTTACAGACGCCAGTGTTGGTGATTAGCGGGCGCGAATCGCTGAATTTATCAGATGAGCAAAGCGACCTTTTGAAAGAATACATCGACCAAGGTGGAACGATTTTGTTTGACGCCAGCGGCGACCTCGGCTGTGGCAACGCGACAAATTTTCAAAACAGTGTCGCCAACCTCTGCTCACGATGGTACCCCGATGCACCTCTGGAACGGCTGCCAACGACACACCCAGTGTTCAACGCCGAACGCCAAGTCGACATTGACGCGATGCCCACCAATTTCTGGGTCTACGGAGTGCAAGCTTGCTGCCGCACGGCCGTTTTCTATGTGCCGCAAAGTCTGACCTGCCGCTGGGAACTATCAGACAAACTGTTCTCACGCGGTGACCCCGACAATCCGCTTCGTCGCCAGATCGATCACTCCGTTCGTATCGGACAGAACATCATCGCCTACGCGACCGGACGAGAACTGAAAGACAAACTCGATGCACAAATTGTTTTGCAATCAGAGTCGCTTTCCGAAGCCGCACGTGGATCCACTCGCATCGCAAGTCTGGCAATCGGCGCTGGTGGTGCCGACGCACGACGCGCCCTGCCCAACGTCGCGACCATCATCCGAAATCAGGCCCAAATCGACATCGCGGTCCCGGATTCCGAGGTCGGATTTGAATCCTTGGATCTCGCCAATGTCGACCTGCTTTGGGTGCATGGTCGACGCGAATTCACGCTGAGTCCTAAACAACGTGACGCACTTAGCGAGTTCATCAACAACGGCGGCGTGATCCTGGGTACCGCGATTTGCGGTGACGAAGGCTTCGCCGATTCGTTTCGAACTCAAATCAACCAAGTCCTTGGCCAAACGAAACTCGCATCAATGCCAGCCGATCATCCGATGCTGACACGGCAGTACTTAGGCTACGACATTCGATCGGTAACGATCCGTCGCCCCAGCCGCGCGGGCCGTGGAATGCCGGTAAGAAAACAAGTCGGCCCACCGATGCTGGAGTACGCCGAGCTCGACGGTTTCGTCGCAGTCGTCTTTTCACCGCTGGACCTTTCGTGCGCCTTAGAAAGTCAAAACAGCGTGCAGTGCCCTGGCTATAAAACCGAAGACGCCGCCAAAATCGTGACCAACGTGCTGCAAATGACACTGCACCAATAGCGGCTACTCTTCAAAGATTGTCATCAATTCCTTCGCCCAGGATTCCCAGTCCTCGGCGGCAGCTTCGAAGTCAACTTTCATCCACCGCACCGGATCTTTCGGCATGACACGTGGTGTGAATTTACTGTCGCGACTAATCGGCAACTGGCTGCTATCGCCCATCGCCAAACGGTCTTCGATCGCAGCACTGACGATGTAGTCAGCAAACTGCTCCGAAGCAATCGGATGCGATGCCGACTTCAAGATCGACAGAGTGTTTGGGATACGCATCGCGCCAGGCTGGTCGACTTGCTGGTCCGGGAACACGATTTCGACTTTACGCAAATTGTCCTTTTCAATGACGGCGTCGTCGGTATCGGTTAAACCCCATGCGACCTGCCCCGACGCGACCGCTTGCGCGACTTGCTTGTTGCCCGACAAGATTACCGCGTTGTCATGGATCTTTTCCAACAAGCCGATGGTTTCGTCGTGCCCATCCTTTTCACGAAGCACGGCAAAGTGCGTTGCTGTGGTGCCAAACAGCGGACGCGCCATCGCACAGTTGTCTTTCCATTTTGGGTCCGCAAGGTCCATGACACTTGTCGGGCGATCCGCTTTGTTCGGCAACTTGTCTGTGTTGACAAGCAGGACACGCGCACGCGCCGCAAACCCACACCACGTCCCGTCGCTGGCGATCATGTCACTCGGCCAGCCCGCTGCGACATCCCAATTCCGCGGCTTGAGCAATCCCAGTTTTTGCAACCGGACCGTGTGCATGATTTCGTTGTTCCAAAACACATCGCAAACCGGCGATTGCTGCTCCGCAATGATTTGGTTGACCAGACCTACTGTCTTCGTCGATTCGACATCGTATTTCGCGACCACGCCGATTTCATTTTCGGTACTGCGTTCAAACGCCGCGACAATCGGACGGGCGAATACTTCGTCGAGTGCACAGTAAAGCACAATGTCCGACTCTGCCCGCGCGACACAGCCCCCCAATAAGCTGGCAGACGAAAACAGAAGCGACGAACCGACGAATCGCCGACGACTGAGTTGTGGCTTACAATACAACGATGATTCGTTCATGTTCATTTCGAAAGTCGGTCCTGGAAACGTTGTTGAAAGCTCAATTCGCTCACGTGATTGTAGTGGCCGCAGCCAGCATCTTCGCCTTGTTCGGCCTAGCCGCCAACAGGCCAGCTTGGGGACAAGATGCCGCAACGCCCCCAACCGGTCGATCGGACTATCAAGTGGCTCGTGGGACACACCTCACGTTGCAAAGCGATGTCGGCACCGACGAATCACTCAAGGATTTGGTGGAATCCTTTGATGCGGCTGTCCCTCAGTGGGAACGCATGCTGAAGCTGCCCGCCGGAACGCTTGATCATTGGAAGGTCCGAGCGTATCTGATGGAACAGCCCGATCGCTTTCGTGCATCCGGGGACTTGCCACAAACGTTGGACTTCAAACACGGCTATGCGATGCCAGGCGTCGTGTGGGTCCGCCTCCAACCGAGCCAATACTATACCCGACACCTTTTGCTGCACGAAGGAGTCCACGCGTTGGCCATCGACCAATTCGGAAGCACTGGCCCGAGTTGGTACTCCGAAGGCGTTGCCGAACAATTGAGTGTCCACCGCGATCAAGGCCGAACTATCCAATTGGGCACTGTGCCCGGCTCGAAAAGCGAGGTGCCTTATTGGGGGCGATTCAAACTTATCGAACAAGCTCGCAACGATGCCAAGATCCCTAGCCTAGCAACCGTCATGGAACTCCCCACCGATTTGCGTGGTGACGTGGAATCCTACGGTTGGTGTTGGCTGGTAAGCTTGCTGTTCAATCAGTACCCCGAATATGAATCGCTTTGGCAACAAGCCGCACGCGATGCCAACGATTTGCCGGAAGCGTTCACACAAGCGATGCGCAGAAAGTTGGAATCCCAATGGCCAATCATCAACGCTCGCTGGCGTTTGCTAACCGAGACGGTTGATTATGGCTTTGATTTGCAGCGAGAGCAGGTTGATCTATCGATTCGCGATCCATTGTTCCGACAGTCCGAATTGAACCTGAACGTTTCTGCCGATCGCGGTTGGCAATCTACAGGTGTTCGTTTCGCCCCAGGCACAACGCTGACCATCACCGCGACGGGCCAATGCAGTGTCAACCAATCACCCAAACCTTGGATCAGCGAACCGGCAGGTATCACGATCCACTATGCGAAAGGGCGTCCACTCGGACAGTTGATCGGTTGCATGCTGCCCAATCTCGCTGATGACAATCAATACGCGACACCGCTAAAGACGTTTACACTCGACCAAACTCAAACGATTGTGATCGACCAGCACTGTTGGTTGCTCTTTCGCGTGAACGACTACTTGGGTGATCTCGGGAACAATCAAGGCGGCTACAAACTGAGCATTCGCACATCACCGTAGTGGGCCAAGCGAAATCAACCTGGACACCTGGAAACTTGTTGCTTGCATCTGCATTTCGCAACAGATTGGTCGTGACGCGGTGACTGGGTTTTGACAGGATCGCTGCACTGTCTTGTCACCAATCTCTTGTCTCCACCGTCCGATTCTTGACGACAACGCTTCCTTTTGTTGTCGCTTCCACGCGGTGGTTTGACTGCATCACGCTGTATCGGACTGCGCGTCATGATCCACCGCTTGCGATTGTCTCGTCGGAACCAGACAACCTCTCGAAAGGGTTCTACTTCGCGGCGTCGGTTGAGTCTTCAATCGCTTGAAAGCCGACGGATGATGGCCAGCGATTGGTGTGGCGTGATGACTGAGACGCCTCCACAGGATGCAGAGATCATAGCTGCATCCCTTTCACAAGAAGTCCGCATCGAAATGACGGCGACTGCGGCCAGCGATGCGGCTGGCAGCACCTTATCAACAGCAGCGGACCTTGGTGTGGTGCAGGGGACGATGTCTCGGTTGGGGCAACTCAGTCAATCAGACCGATTGGATGTGGTTCGCTTTGAAGTTCTCGATGACTCACACATCGACTTGACGCTCGACCATCTTACCCGCAATGCGGACTTGTACCTGCTCAATCGCAATGGCAAGAAGCTTGCTTCGTCGAAACTCTCGGGCACTTCAACCGACTCTATTCGTGGCAAATTGATTGCCGGCGAATACTTCCTCGTGATCGCGGCTCGTTCCACGCGAACGACTTGGTACCACATCAACTTTGACGTCGAGTCGTTGACACCGCCGATACCGATCGCACCGACACCAATTGCCCCGACGACGACGGAAAACGACACGATTGTTCCAGCCGTTGAGACCGCTCCTGAAGCGGAGTCGCCGATCGAAGTGTTGCCGGAGGTTGACTACTTTGGTTCTGCCAACGATTGGAACTTGAACACGATCAGCGCGCCAGAAGCGTGGGCGGCGGGTTCGACCGGTCAAGGCATCACGGTTGCGGTGATTGACACAGGCGTCGACTTGGACCATCCCGAACTGCAACACAGCTTATTCGTGAATCCGGGCGAGATTCCCGATAACGGCCTCGACGATGACCACAACGGGTACGTCGATGATGTCAGCGGCTACGATTTCGTCGACCTTGATGCGGTTGCCGATGATGGCAATGGCCACGGAACCCACGTCGCAGGCACGATTGCTGCGGCAAACGATGGTATCGGTTCGACTGGCGTTGCCCCCGGCGCGACAATCCTGCCTGTGCGTGTGCTGGATGACTCAGGGCGTGGAACAGACGCAACCGTTGCGGCCGGAATACGCTATGCGGCCGATCTGGGTGCGCAGATTATCAATCTCAGTTTAGGCGGCACGGCGAGTGCGAAAATCGCCGACGCGATCGAGTACGCCACATCGCTGGGATCATTCGTTGTTGCGGCCGCCGGGAATGAGTCGGCAAGTGTGCCCAGCTATCCGGCCCAGTCGAGCAGTCAATTAGGTGGCGTCATTTCTGTCGGGGCGTTTGATTCGTCCGGGCAAGTTGCCTCGTTCAGCAATCGTGTCGGCGACAGCGGCGCAGTTCAAGTCGACTCGCCCGGCGTGCAGATCTACAGCACGTATCTCGACGGACGCTACGCAACGATGAGCGGCACCAGCATGGCGGCACCTCACGTCGCCGGCGTCGCGGCACTCGTCCTCTCCGCCGCCCCCAACCTCACCGCCCCACAACTACGCAACGTCCTCGTCACCGGCGCGCTCAACCAAACCCAACTCTCCACCCTCTACACCATCCCTCTCGCCAAAAAGGTGTCAGGTACCTTTTTGGAGGCTTAGGCAATTCAGCATTCACGCTCCAGTATCACGAACCATTCACGGATCGACTTCAAAACTGCCTATTCTGCCTAAAAGGTACCTGACACCTTTTAGGCTTTTCGGAGGTGCTCGAGTGGGACGTAGTATTTGACGTAGCGGTTGCCGTCGCTGAAGCGTTGGCCTTTGGCGTTGAGGACGAGGATGGTGGCGCGGCGCGTGATGCGGTTGACGCGGCCATGTAAACGGTGGCCGTCATGCGAGAAACAAACGTTGTCACCGACGCGTATGTCGAACTTGATCGCCGCCCGTTCACGCTGCGTGATCAAGTTGTGTTGGTAATCGGTATGACCAAAGTACCGACCGGCGATCGACTGGAAGCGGGCTTCGTTGCAGTTGCCGTCGTTCCAAATCAGCATTTCGGTGAGGTGCACGAACTCGTGCTCGGCGACACGCTGCATCGCCTCAAGTCGGTTTTTGCAGAGACAGCCCGCGACTTCGATCGGACGTGAAACGTCTTCAAACGTCTGAAACAACAGTGTGCTTGAAAGCACCAGTTCGAACTTTCGCGCCCCCGACGCAAAGCCATTGGGATATTGAGTGACTAGTTTGCCACCGACGCTGGTCATCCGCGAAGAGAGTTGGAACGACAGTCCCTCTGCGGACGCGGCCTTGATGATCTGACCCTCGAAAAACAAGTCGTCGTACATCCGGACCATCCGCGTGAGGTCTTCGACGGATACCTTGGTAAAATTGGGTCCGTCCAGACATCGACTGCTCATCAAGACGTAGTCGTAAATCTGACGCCGCATCTTTTCCCGCTGTGGCGGCGCAAACTTTCGGAGTGCCACCTCACCGGCCAACGTTCCCAACACCTGTGGGTCACGCGGTTGCGGCGTCGAAGCAGCGGTTCCCACCGGACGAGTCGCCGATGGCCGTGCACGTTTCGCAGGGCTTCGTCGTTTCCCAGCCATCGTTAGCGCCCGCCAAGGACCGCCGGCGTGAAGTCATCTTCTGGCGTCAACGCCTCCGCGAAGCGAGCAAGCAAGTCAGCGACGTGATCGATATCGTCAAGTGAAATCGCTTCGACGGCCGAGTGCATGTAGCGGTTGGGGATTGCGACCAGTCCCGTAGCGACCCCCGCACCATGCAACTGCAATACGTTCGCGTCATTGGGAGTCGCGCGCCCGATCGCGGCAAGTTGGTACGGGATGTCGTATTGTTCGGCCAAGTCGATCAGGCGTCTGGACACGGCAGGATTGATATTTGGCCCACGGAAGATCACCGGGCCACCACCCAGCCGGATGTTCCCCTGTTTGTTTTTGTCGATCGTCGGGCAGTCCGACGCGTGAGTAACATCGACAGCGATTGCGACCGTTGGATTGATACCGCCGGCAGCCGTTTTTGCCCCGCGCAGTCCGATCTCTTCTTGAACGGTTGAAACACTATGCAGGTGACACTGCAGTTTGCCTTTGGTGAACTCATTGGCGCGGCGAAGCGATTCGATCACGGTCCACATGCCGGTTTTGTTGTCCATCCCCGGGCCGCAAACGATCGAATTCATCAGCGGCCGCATGCGCAGGTCCAATGTGATCGGGTCACCGATCCGAATGTCCTCGCGAGCTTGTGATTCATCGCAAGCACCGATGTCCAGCCACATTTCGTCGATCCCAACGACTTGCTTGCGTTCGGCGTCATTCAACAAGTGAATCGGCTTGCGACTGATCAAGGCTGGGACGGGCCCGTTGTCGGTCCAAATCGTCATCGCTTGGCCGATCAGTTGCTGTGGATCCCAACCACCGATTGTCTGCGCGTACACAAACCCGTTTTCATCGATGTGTGAAACAAGCATCCCGATTTGGTCACAGTGCCCGGCGTACATCAGGCGCGGACCAGACGTGTCACCAGCCTGGGCGATCAGGTTGCCATGGACATCGATGCGGACTTGATCTGCGTGGGGTGAGATGTAGTCATTGACGAGCTGCTGAATGCGTTCTTCGTATCCGGAAGGACTTGGGGTGTGGATTGCGTTTTCGAAAAACTGACGCGCTTCGTGGTTCATTCCGCAGCTATGGAAAGGAGTGGAGTTTGGGGCAAAGTGGATTCGCCATGAATACGATCGCCTGGCTGGCAACCAGGAGCTCGCTGGCAACCAGAAGTCTGACAAGCAGGATACCGGAGCGTCGAGAGCGATTCGAGACCAGACGGTGGGTTACGCTGTATGGTGGGACACTCCGCATGGTGGCTTAGGACGACAAGCCCCCCATGCCTGTCGGATCGCGAGTACAGGTAAGCAGGGCAACGGCACGCAATGCGTGCGAAAGCAGGCGACGATGTCCGCCAGCCCTCGTTGGCGGATTGCCCGTAGAAACCGGCGGGAAGCGTTCAAGTGGAAAAACAACGCGACTGAGTCGGCGATCCGCTTCGAAAACGGACCATGTCTAGGCTGATCGACCGACAAAATCGACTTTATGAAAAGTTTTTTTTTCGCCGAATTCGCAAATCCGATCGCGACACGACGACGGGTGTGGGCGTCAAAAATGTCAGAAACACGGGAGTTTTGCTCTGTCCGGTTGATTCCTGAGGTCCGGGTTAATCCGGTCAGGGACTGTCACAGTGGTCGTGGTGCTTGTTCCCTTCTAAACGCCCTAAAGAATTGGGGTGGTTTTGCTCGACACTAAGTCTCGGATCAAGAAATTTTGGCTGAGTTCTCTTACTCTCAAGCACCTTCGGGTGTCTCGAAACAAGAGGGCTGGTGGCAGTCGAATCGAGATCCACCCAGGGGGGAATTCTGGGCTAGCAATCGATCTGACGCAGGCCAACGCCTGTTTATTTTCGAGGGCGCATGGCGACTATAGCCGAACGTTCCTGCACGAGGAGCGACGTGATACTGCACCCATTATCACGCTCGCAGCCTTGATCGCCGGAACGTTGGGCGTTGGTCGCCTGACGCCAAGTTTCTTCCCTACCCACCGGCCGGATCGTCGTTCGGCCGTGACCGTTTGAAACCTAGCAAGTGATCCCGTTCGGCAAGCGTCACAGGATGTGAGCCGGGTGGCCTGACCCAGCTTTCGGTGCAACTCAAACATTAAAGTCAACTGGGTAAACGACCTTCGTCGCGTTCAGGACCGCGGCATCGGACGTCTTTCTCGGTAGACCGTTTGTGTGACTGATTGACCTAGGCCATGAGAACATTGGGTACCGACGCACCATTGTTCGAGGGAATAATCAACGAGGCGTTATGGAGAGCCTGATATGAAGGTCTTTACGACTGGACAGGTCGCCAAGATTTGCAAAGTCGCACCCCGAACCGTTTCAAAATGGTTCGATTCGGGGCGTTTGAAAGGCTACCGAATCCCAGGATCACAAGATCGTCGTATTCCTCGTGAATACCTGATCAAGTTCCTGAAGGAACACGGCATGCCATTGGGTGACTTGGAAGACGAAGCGATGGCCAAGTGCTTGATCGTCGCCCAGGACCAAGTTTTGATCGAGAACCTCAAGCGTGAATTGCCACCCGAGAAATCCTTCAAGGTTGCCGTCGCAGCCAGCGGATTTGAAGCCGGCATCCAGGCTGAGAGTTTTACACCAGATTGCATCATCGTGGACTTCTCGATCGGCAAGATCGAAGCCGTCCAAATCTGCCAAAACCTTCGCAAGAATGCAGATTTCACCGATGTGATCTTGATTGCCCTGTTGCCCGATGATGGACAACCGATGAGCTTCGACCGAAGCAGCATCAACGAAACGTTCAAGAAGCCGTTCGACGCCCACCTGTTGGCAGAACGCTTGCGAACGCTCGTCGGAGCGAAGAAAGAATTGGTGTAAGCGTCAAGTCTGCGGTTCGCCGCCTCTTGATTCGTCTGCCACCAAACGTAAAAAGACGCCACGCATTTCCCGCAAATGCGTGGCGTTTTTTATTTGTCCCGCGCCAAGTTCGCGTCCGCCCAGCCCACCGGTCACCACGTGGCTTCGAACCATTTTGACGCTCAGGGAAACGCACGCATGGTCGACGTCTCCGCCAAAGCGATCAGCGTCCGCAAAGCAGTCGCCGTCGCCTGCGTCACAATGTCCACCGAAACCGCGGGTGTCGTACGCACCGGGACAAGCAAAAAAGGGGATGTCCTGGCGGTCGCCCGTCTGGCAGCCATCAATGCCACCAAATGGACCGCCCACCTAATCCCCCTCTGCCACACGATTCCGATCGAGTCGGTTGACGTCGATTTCAGTTGGAAAGAAACTTCCGATCAGACAGACACACTGCAATGCCGCGTGACTTGCCAAACCACCGGGAAAACCGGAATTGAGATGGAAGCGATGACCGGAGCAACCGTGGGTGCGTTAACCGTCTACGACATGCTAAAAAGTGTCGAACGCGGGATCGAAATCCACCAAGTCAAGCTGACACACAAATCCGGCGGGGCAACCGGCGACTACGAAAGAGAATCGTGACCCACACAACGACGTTCCGTCGTTGCGATCGCCCCCGGATTGCGGTTGCTACCGCATAGAAGGTATGACGTTGCAGACTTTTCCTTGCACCAACGCCGAGAGATATGGACGCTTCCAACACGTTTGATAAACGATCGCCCTCCAGCGGGGTCGAAATCGGCGATGGCGTTCAAAATCATCACGGCAATCGTGAACCGGGCACCATCGCGCGTCCCGCCAATAAGCAAGGAACAAAGAACTCACCGTCGGCGTCCCTGCTCGATCGCCTCTACGGACCGATCACACAACCTCTCGAAGCGGTCGAAAGACTACTCCGCAAAGAACTGCAAAGTCCTTTCGAAGACGTCGCCGCGCTGCTGCGACACGGTGTCAACTTAGGCGGTAAACGACTCCGCCCCGCAATCCATTTGTTGCTCGCCGATGCCTTGGGCGAAGTCACCAACAACAACGTCGTGATCGCCACCGTCCTGGAAATGGTCCATACGGCGACTCTGGTTCACGACGATGTGCTCGACAACGCATTGACCCGGCGACACGTCGAAACCGTTAACGCGAAATGGAATAACCACACCAGCATTTTGCTCGGCGATTATCTCTTCGCACAAAGCTTCCGACTCTCCGCGACACTGGACAACACCCGGACATGCCAATGGGTTGGCGAAGCGGCACGTTTGGTTTGCGAGGGTGAACTGCGCCAGGTCCTGCATCGCGATTGGCTGGAACTCGACGAGGCGACCTACTTTGCGATGATCCGCGGCAAAACGGCGGAACTGTGTCGCGTGGCCTGCTCACTCGCTGCCGCCGAAGCGGGACGCAACGAACGAGACATCGAAGCGATCGCGGCGTACGGCGATCACCTTGGCATCGCATTTCAAATCGCCGATGACTATTTGGACCTGTGGGGCGACGACGGTGCGGTCGGCAAAACGTTGGGCACCGATTTGCAACAAGGCAAACTCACGCTGCCGATCATTCGGCTGTTGGAGACCGCGACATCAACGGTCAAACAGTCTGTCCTAGAAATTCTCTCCGGCGCCCCCGATTCGCGAGTCGATCGCATTCGTCCATTGCTCGACAAGTCCGACGCCAAAGCTTACACCGCAAACGTCGCGGCCGAGTACCGCGATCGTGCACTTGCGGCAATCGCAAACCTGCCGGAAAAAGACTCGCGGCGATGCCTGACCGAAATCGCTTACTTCTCGGTTGACCGCACGTTCTGATTGTCTTGGATGCGAAGGTCGGCGAAGCCTTTGCGGTAAACCCTGCGTTGCGTACGAGCCAGCGAGACCAAGCGTTTCGATTTACCTTCGAGTCGGTAGCGTTTGCCGACCGCTTGCCCGGTGCCATGTGCGGTCAATCGCTGGACGTTGGAACGTCGCACCATTTGCAACCCACACGACGCGCCGCGACTTTGCAGCGACTGCAATGCGTGTGAATCCTCGACACCCCACAAGCGGACTCTTCGCACCAGAGCCTCCGAGACCGGCTCACAAAGGCTTTCGGCCCGCGCGGCGAGAATACTCGGGTCGTCGATGAGTCGCAAAAGATGCTGCAGATCGATGAAGTTCAGCTCGACGTCTCCTTCTTGAATAAAGACGACGTCGCCACCTGATCGCTCCAGACCGGTTTGCCCGGCAGCCTCCATTCCACGCGGCCGATCGTGCCGCAGATAACGCACCGAATCGTAGCGCTGCGCCAAACGTTGGCAAATTTCGGGCGTACGGTCACGACTGCCGTCATCAACAAGCAAGATCTCGGGAGCCGGATCGAGCAGTGCCATCAGACCGCGAATCAATTCCTCGACCCGATTCGCGATTTCATGCTCACGATTTCGGATCGGCAATACGATCGAGATCCTATCTGGCATAGCCGCGGCCGCCCATTGAAGAGAATTGGTGTCTCCGACTGGTAACGCTATCGACGCACCAACGGCGTCGAATTCAACTTGCGGACGTCGTGCCTTCGAAAGAGACGGTCAACTCTCGCGGGACGTTCCGCACAGACCGAATCTGCCTATAATTCAGGGGCCAATTGAGCCCACCCAAAATACTGGGCCACCCGAAACGTGGCAGCCCGCCCGATTCTCAGGACCGTCATACCTTGACGCCACCATCATTGAAGGAGTGATTTGCATTGAATTCCAACCCCATCGCCGATTTTTCACGAGGCACCAACGGGTTGCTGCCCGCGATCGCTCAAGACGAGAGCACCGGCGAAGTCCTAATGATGGCTTGGATGAACGAGGAAGCGTGGCAAGCGACCCTCGATGAAGGCTACGCGGTTTACTACAGCCGCAGTCGGAAGTCACTGTGGCGCAAAGGTGAAACCAGTGGACACCGTCAAAAGGTCTCCGAAATTCGCGTTGACTGTGACCAAGACACTGTATTGCTGAAAGTCGAACAGGTCGGAGCGGCCTGTCACGAGGGTTACAAAAGCTGCTTCTTCCGCAAAGTCGTCAACGACGGCGCGTCCTTAGAAATCGCTGACGAGCGTTTGGTCGACCCGAAAGACGTCTATTAAACGTTCGCAACAAGGCGTGGTTTTACCTGCGTTTGCCGCACCAAACGGTCTCGCGCCACACCGTCTACTGGAAACAGCGAACGACCTACTGGAAACAGCGAACTACGCCTTCGTCATCGGCTACGAACAGTTGTTCGCCAGCAATCGCGACGCCGGACACGAATCCGCCACGGATTTCATAAACCCACTTTTCCGATCCGTCTTTGATTGACAGTCGCACTAAGCGTCCGTCCGTCGCGGGAACCCAGACGTCATCGCCAGCTATCACCGGCGACGCATCGGCGCGACGACGCAGCGTGTATCTCCACAGCCGCTTGCCCGTTTTCAGGTCGAGTGCATCGATGTTCTTGCGTTGACTGGATACGACCGCGACCGAATCATTGACGGCCGCACTGCTGCGGTATTCCTGTGACTGATCGACGTCTTCGTATTTCCAAAGTGTCGCTTTCTTTTTCCAATCGAATCCGTAAACGACACCGTCCATCACCGGAACAATCGCAAAATCGTTTCGAACCGCAGGCGTGCTGCCAGTCGGACCATCAAGCGGTAACTGATCCCCAGCTGCCTCGCCGCTCTTTAAGTCCACTCCGTGCAGTTTCGCATCACATCCGCCGAGCAGCGTGACGTCGCCGGCAATCGTCGGTGAGCAGCGAATCTGGTCGTCCGCTTGGTAGGTCCAAACGGGTTTACCAGTTTCCAGTTCGTAGCAATACAGTTTTCCGTCTTGGCTGGCGACCAAAACGTGGCCTTCGTAAACGGCTGCCGAGCCACTGATTTCGCCGTCGGTCGACTGCTTCCATGCCTCAGTCCCATCGAGCAGCGACAACGCATAGACATTTCCGTCGATGTCACCGCAGATTACTTTGTCACCGGCAATGACGGGCGAGGCCAAAAAACCTGTGTCATAAGCGTGCCGCCAAACCTCTTTCCCGTTTTTTCGGTCCAAAGCGTAGAGCGTCCCCATCACATCCCCCACGACAACGCGGTCGCCACTCACCACAGGGGTGACTTCGACAGCCTCGTCCGCTTTAAATTCCCACGTCACCTTCAATGAATCGGGTAGCACCGTGGGGCTTGCTCCGGATGCATGGACGTCGCCGCGTGGAAACGGCCAATCCTCAGCCAGTCCCGTTGAAGGGGCAGTGAGCAGGCTGCCGAACCACAGCAAAGCGAAGCAGCCGAACCCCAAATGGCGACGATATCGGCTCATCGCGGCGTTCGAACATCGCGTCCAGGCTCGCCCACACTCAGGTGTCCGGCGGATTGTGTTCATTTTTAACGCGGTCATCTGCAGACTCCGGAAAACCAGTGGTGATCAAGCGGATCACAGCGGATCACCTGATATCGTGGAAATAACGCCCCCCCCTGCTCGTGGCAGTATCGGCGATTTATTATACGACCCCGTGTTGAAAGGCGAACTCGCCCCCTGGCAAAGTCATCAATTAGCTAGCTGCTAAATTGATTCCTCTGGGCCATCAACCGATCACCCAACCGATTTTGTTCGATCATCGAACGTCGCATCGACCACCTATTTATCCCCGCGTTTACTCCTGAACTGAGCCCCTATGATTTGCGTTAGCCTCGGCCGCAGCCGTCATGCACGGATGATTGGCGAACATCAACAACTCGTTGAGCAAGGTGCCGAGTTGGTCGAACTGCGCGTCGACTACATCGGCCGCGCGGTCAATCTGGGACGTTTGATGGACAACCGTCCGGGACCAGTGGTGATCACCGCCCGCCGGCGCATCGACGGCGGACGCTGGACAAAAAGCGAACAAGAACGGCTGATGCTGCTGCGATCGGCAATCGTCGCCGGCGCCGAATACGTCGACATCGAAACCGATATTGCGTCGCAAATCCCGAGGTACGGGACAACCAAGCGAATCATCAGCTACCACGATTTCGAACGCACCCCCGAAAACCTCGAGGACCTGCACGCGGCGATGGCGGAAGAAGACGCCGACATCGTCAAGATCGCGACGATGGCCAACACGTTCCGCGATAACGTTCGCATGTTGAAACTGGTTCGCGAAGCCAAAGTTCCGACGATTGGTATTTGCATGGGCGAAATCGGGATGCTCACGCGAATCCTGGCCAACCGTTTCGGATCGCCGTTCACCTACGCGACGTACAGCGTGGACAAAAAGATGGCACCAGGTCAGCTGAACTGGAAAGACATGACGCGTCTTTATGATGTGAAAGGCATCGATCAAGACACCGAATTGTTTGGCGTGATCGCAGACCCGGTCAGTCACAGCTACAGCCCGATGATCCACAACTCTGCGTTCGCCGATCAGCAGCTCAACGCCCGCTATCTGCCGCTGCGAGTCCCACACGACGACCTTCACCACTTCATGGATTCGGTCGAAGAAATCGGACTCAAAGGGATCAGCATTACGATTCCGCATAAAGAGCGTGCACTCGATTACTGCACCCAGGCCGAAGCCAGCGCCAATGGCATCGGTGCGATCAACACCATGGTTTTCCACAACGGTGAAAAGCTGGGCTACAACACCGACTACCGCGCCGCGATGGACTGCATCGTAGAAATTCTGGAACGCGGCGATGCCCCCAAAGAGAACTCGCTACAAGGTGTAACCGCGATGGTCTTGGGTGCCGGCGGAGTCTCGCGCGCGATCGCTTGGGGACTGAAACAACGCCAAGCCGACGTGATCGTTACCTCACGCAACGAAGAACGGACACAGCACCTCGCTTCGGAAATCGGCTGCCGAGCCGTTCCTTGGGAAGACCGCCATAACCAAAAGGTTCAATTGCTGATTAACGGCACCCCCGTTGGGATGCATCCCAACGTCGACACCTCCCCGTTCAACGCGTCTGCTTTGAACCAGTTCATGGTGGTCTTTGACACCGTTTACAACCCGGAAAACACGCTGCTGATCAAGTACGCCCAACAGGCCCAGTGTCGCATCATCACGGGCATCGATATGTTTGTCCGGCAAGCCGCCTACCAGTACAAGTTATTTACCGGTAAAGATGCCCCAGCAAGACTGATGCGTAAAACGATCAAACAGGCCACCAACCCTGTCCAAATCCACTAACGCGTCGCACGAAATGGCTTGCGAAGTCGGCCGTTGGGTACCAATGGCCTTCGGAGACCTTCTGCCGCAGGATGACGACACGTGACCGAGATCATCGACCAATTGGAATTTCGCCAGGCTTTGCCCAGTGACGTCCCAGCGATTCATGCCTTGATGCGTCCTTATGTGATGCAACACTTGTTGCTCTCAAGAACCCAAGCAGAAATCGTCGAGCTATCGCGACACGGCTTCGTCGCGATGAAGTTGTCAGAAAAACAAGACGCAGAAACAAAGCCACAGCGGTGCTACGGGTTCTGCGCGGTTGAGGTCTACAGCCCCAAATTGGCAGAACTGCAGTGCCTGGCCGTCCACCCGGACTATCACAATGCGGGCATTGGCAAGCGTTTGGTCGGCATGTGTGTCGAGCGTGCGCGTGGGCTCGGCGTGATGGAAATCATGGCGATCAGCTCTTCCGAGCGATTCCTACAGAGCTGCGGATTTGATTACTCGCTCCCCGATCAGAAGCGAGCTCTCTTTCACCAGCTCCGCCCGCGGCCTTATGAAGACCGCGAGTAATCACCGCCGTGATGCTTATTTGACCAACTTGTCAATCGCTTCGTCCAATTCGTTTGCACCGATGTTGTTGCTGACAACCGTTCCGGTCTTGTCGATCAACATCATCGTCGGCAACGTCTGAACGCCGAACGCTTTTGACAACCGGCTGTACTCCAAGCCGCCTTCTTCGAATAGCTGAACCCAAGGCAAACGGTTCTCGTTCAAAAACGCGACCGCGTCGGTTCGCTGTGCGTCGACGTTGATCCCGACCAACGTCAATCCTTCACGACGATAGCGAGCTTGCAGTCGGCTGAGCAATTTCATGTCTTGCTTGCAGGGACCACACCATGTCGCCCAGTAGTGCAGAATGACAGGCCGACCACGCAGTTCCGAAAGCTTGAATTCCTTGCCCTCGATTGTCTTTCCGGTCAATTCGATGCGACGACCGACCGATTCCAAACGATTGACCGCACCAGCAGCTTTCTCCGCCTCGTCGGTTCCCTCGTAGTTGTCGCGAACTTTCTTGTAGTACTCGAGGGCGGCGCCACTATCGCTCTCAAACTCTTTGCCAAGCGCCAGTTGCAACAGCGCCTTTGCGGCTTCAACGCTACGCTGATGCTCGTCAACGAAACGGTTGAGAGATTCGTGGTACCACTCTTGCACCTCGGGCTGCTCTTCGTCCTTGGCTTGCTGCTGCCGAACAATCCACTCGGTTTGCAACGCTTCGTAGTCCGCGTAAGCAGACAACTCTGGATTCTGACGCACGTAGCGGCTTGCGACCGTCTTTAAGCGTTCCATGCCGCCGGGGTATTGACCACTTTGCACCGCCACTCGCAACGTGTCCACCAACTGTCTCGCCCAAGACTCTTTGTCTTCGGGAGTGACCGATTGGGCGATCAAACGCTCCACAAGCTTTGCCCGCGACTCATGTAGCTTCGCCGCGTCGGCGCCAGATGCTCCCGCCAACTCTTTATCAATGGACTCCAAGTTAGCGACCAACGCTTGCATCTCTTCGCTACCGAGTGCGCCACCCAGGCTGGATGTTTCTGCGGCTGGCGAGAAGAAAATCGGCTGGCTTTGTGCAAGCGTCCCGTCCCCACCGCCGATCGTCGGCAGCGAAACCAATCGCCAGCGATCATCGACTTGAATGAGTGTACCGACCATCAATTGCCCGCCTTGCCCGGCATCCTCATACATCGCAACAACGTTTTCATAGACCAGAACGTCTTTGCTCGATCCGGCGGTTCCGGCAGGCACGATCCCGGGTGCTGGCGCAGCAAATTGCAACCATTTCGCGTTTTTTGATACTGCAGATTGTGCTTGTGCTAGCTTGCCGAACTCGCGGTTCGCTAAGCGTACTTTGGCAGCGATCTGTTCAGACTTCTCCGTGCCTAGTCCGAGTGAATCGAGCTCTTCTGGTGTAATCAACAAGGCCGCGAACCGCGCTGCATCTTGTTCGCGAAGCGCACTGACCACCTCGGATGTAACCTCTTCGGCCGACAAACGTTTCCAAGCATCAATCTTACCGTCTTCGTTTCGGTCGATCCCCCAACGCGTGCCAGCGTTGCCCAGCCAACGGTATTGGTCGGCCTTGCGGTTTCCGTCGTCGTCAATGTCGCGGTAGGACTCGATTCCGAAGTTGTAATACGACCACACATCAATGCTTTTGTCGCCGTTAGTGTCGACAAAACGGCGAAGAAGCGTCCCTTCGGGGCCGATCACTTCCCACCCCGACTGGCCCGATTCGTCGACAGTTACGACTTGGCAGCGGTCGAAGTCAGCCTCTTCAACGGATTCATAAACGGCATCCGCTTGAATCGGTTTCAATGACAATGCCTTGGCAACCGACGGCCCGGCGGCATGAACTGACGCCGTAAAGGCTGCCATCAGCGAAGGCACCACCAGTGCCATCCATCGTTTGCGGCGTGGCAACAACAAGTTTCCGATGTGCAATCGATCCATCATTTTCAAAACTGTCCAGTTGAAGGGCTGTGTTGGTCACATACTTCGGCTGTGCGGATCGTAGGACGTGACCGAAAACCGAGGTTCCTCGAGGTAGGACTCTCGGTGTCGAAAAACGATCGCCAGTCGGATTCCGACCGAACGCTGGTCCGAACGCTGGTAACCGAGCCGCCACCAAAACTATTTTGCCCGAACCTGCAAGTTTATTGGAATGTCGATTTAAGTGATTCGGGGGCACTGACCGAAGATTAGTGCTCCAGCAGCAAATGAAAGCGATGGCAACAACCGAAACACACTTCGGACCACTCGCGAGAACCATTTTTGCGGGTGCAAACATCGTGGAATTCGCAGCGAAACGATCCCTCGGGAAAATTTCGTCCAACAAAAGCCAAGATGGCTTTGACAGACCACATCGTTTGCGTACACTTCTCCCTCGCTTCGCAGCACATGTGACTGCGAGGGCCGACCGAGATGTCCTCCACTTGTTGGAACGACGTCAAGGAATCGGGCGTGTAGCTCAGTTGGTTAGAGCGCGTCCCTGATAAGGACGAGGTCCCAGATTCGAGTTCTGGCACGCCCACTTTGAAGTTAGCCGGTTGACAAGCGAGAGTAAATTTCGCAAAACAACCGCAAGCACTTCAAGCTTCCGGAAGGGGGTATAGCTCAGTTGGGAGAGCGCCTGCTTTGCACGCAGGAGGTCGTCGGTTCAAGTCCGTCTACCTCCACTGAAGGAAGACTGAGAGGGTAGCCTTTCTTTGGAACCAGGGGTTTCAAAGAAACTGGCGAGACACTAAGTTCCTCGCCCCGCTGAACTCAGCGGATCCTCACGCTTCACGGCTCTGCCCGATCAGAAACGATCGACAGCAAACGCCGGACCGAAGCACGGAGACGACAGCGAAAATCTTCGCAAGAATCTTCAAGGATGGAGTTGACCTGAGCAAGGAAGTCTCTATCTTACCCGCCCCGACCCGGGGAAAACGGGACCTGCTCCTCACGGAGCGGTTTCGAGAGCTTTAAAAAACATTTTTGAAATTCTCGAGAAGACCGGTTGACGACACGAACTGTCGCCCGTATCTTCCCGCCTCGCTGATCGGCAACCGAGTGACGCACTGCGGTGCTTCACTCGGCTGCGGATAAGCAGCGTCTTCCGAGACGTGCCTGAAAGGGCGAACGCCGGAACATTGATATTTGACAATTTGGTTGTTTGGTAATTGGCATCAGTAATCTGCCAAGCGGTTTTAACGAACCACTTGGCGACTACAAAGTTCTTTTGGAATTAGCGTTGCCAGCGACTGACTCGCGAAAGCGACCAGCACGTTGGCTAATTTAGAATTAGAGCGAAATCTGACAGGATTCTGTGCGAAAAGCTGAATAGTGATGCGAGCGAAGTTACTTCGGTAGCTTAGCAAGCAAAGCTTATCCAGCCATGTGATATCGTTGCGGTAGTTGAACTACCAGCGGTTTCTTCGGTGCTTTGGCCAGTGTGTTCTCTGCGGCTTGTTCGCGGATGACGTTACT